>JABLYA010000001.1:0-1326329 GCA_013177855.1 Ignavibacteria bacterium | reverse complement strand
TTCGTTGGGGATAATTCTTCTTAGTCGTTGAGCAAACTCTTCCTCTTTTATATTAAATGATTTTAGTTTCAGATTATTGATTCTAAAATACGGCATTTTTATCAGTCCTATTGAGATTTACTTTTTATTGTCTTGAATAAATATTTCTACCTAATTCGGCTAACAAAAATATGGATAAAAAGTTTTTTATGATTTTAATCGATATACGTTCAGGTGTTTGTGCGAGATACAGCTCTAATTTCTTCGACAACAATAGAAACACCGTCAATTTTCAGTTCTTTGCAAAGATTAACTTTAATTTCCTTAACTTTTAAAAATTATTCAAAAGAATTAATTTAGTGTCAATTTTTTAGAGGAAATTTTATTGTTGTTGAACTAATCGAGTGAAAGGGATATGTATAAACAATATTCAGATAAAATTAAGTATTCCGAGATTGAGAAGAACATTCTTGAATTCTGGGAAAAGAACAAGATTTTTGAGAAGAGCATTGAATCCAGAGATCCGAAAAATTCATTTACTTTTTACGAGGGACCACCAACTGCAAATGGTAAACCCGGCATTCACCATGTGATGGCAAGAACCATTAAAGACATTGTCTGCCGTTATAAAACTCTTCAAGGGTTTAGAGTTAATCGTAAAGCTGGCTGGGATACACACGGCTTACCAGTTGAAATCGAAGTTGAAAAAGAGTTAGGTATTAAATCAAAAGATGAAATTGTAGTCTACGGCGTTGAGAAATTTAATCAAGCTTGTAAAAATTCAGTTTTCACTTATCTCAAAGATTGGAATGAATTAACAAGAAGAATTGGTTACTGGATAAATCTTGACGATGCTTACATTACCTGTACAAATGAATACATAGAATCAGTCTGGTGGTCACTCAAAAAATTCTTTGATGAAGGTTACATTTACAAAGGATTCAAAATTCAACCTTACTGCACAAGATGTGAAACTCCGCTTTCTTCACACGAACTTTCACTCGGATATCAGGATGTAAAAGATCCTTCAATTTATGTCGCAATCAAAATAAAAAATCAACCTGATACTTACTTTCTGGTATGGACAACAACTCCCTGGACATTAATTTCAAATGTTGCTTTAGCTGTAAATAAAGATGTTGATTATGTCAAAGTAAAATTACTTGATGAGAATAAAAATCCATACTATTTAATTCTTGCAGAACCGAGAATCTCTGTCCTGCCTCAAGGTTATGAAATTGTTGAAAGATACAAAGGTAGTGATTTACTCGGCTGGGAATATGAAAGATTATTTGATTATATCCCGGTCGATAAAAAAGCATTTTATGTAATTGAAGGTGATTTCGTTACGACCGAAGATGGTTCTGGAATTGTTCACATAGCTCCAGCTTTTGGTGAAGACGATTATCAAGTTGGTAAAAAGTATGATCTTCCATTAATCAATCCTGTTGATAAAAGCGGAAGATTCCTGGAGATTGTTTCCGACTTCAAATCGATGCATGTGAAGGAAGCTGATCCGCACATCATTCAAAATCTTAAATCAAGAAAACTTCTTTTCAAAAAAGAAACGATTGAGCACAGTTATCCTCATTGCTGGAGATGTAAATCGCCGTTGCTTTATTATGCAAGGGAATCCTGGTATATCGCAACGACTCGTTATGTGGACTTGATGATTGAACTTAACAAACAAATTAACTGGTTTCCGCCAGAAGTTGGGAAAGGAAGATTTGGCAACTGGCTCGAGGAAAACAAAGATTGGGCATTATCGAGAGATCGATTCTGGGGGACTCCGCTTCCAATCTGGATCAGTGATGATGGTGATATGTTTGCTGTTGGAAGTATTGAAGAATTAAAACAGGGTTTCTTTGTTACAGATGATGGTAAAAAAATTCCAGTCAGTGAATTAAAAGACCTTGACCTTCATAAACCTTATGTGGACAAAATTATTTTTGAGAAGAATGGAAAAGTTTATCGCCGTACTCCTGAATTAATTGATGTCTGGTACGATTCAGGTTCAATGCCATTTGCGCAATTTCATTATCCATTTGAAAACAAAGAAGTTTTTGAAACAAACTATCCAGCTGATTTTATCGCCGAAGGAATTGATCAGACTCGAGGCTGGTTCTATTCGCTTCATGCAATTGGAACATTCTTGTTCAAAAAACCTGCTTATAAAAATGTTATTGTTAATGAATTGATTCTGGACAAAGAAGGGAAGAAGATGTCCAAGTCACTGGGCAATACTGTTGATCCCTTCGAGATCGTCGAGAAATACGGAGCTGATGCAACAAGATGGTATTTGATTGCGAACAGTCCGCCATGGAAAGTTACTTTGTTCGATGAAGAAGATTTAGCAGATATGCAAAGAAAATTTTTCGGAACATTAATCAATACTTATGCTTTCTTTGCTTTGTATGCAAATCTTGATGGTTTCAAATACGAAGAACCCGAAATTCCATTTGAACAAAGACCAGAAATTGATAAATGGATTCTTTCTGCATTAAATGTTTTGATCAAAGAAGTAAAAGAATACTTTGACGATTACGATATCACAAAAGCTGCTCGTGCAATTTCTTACTTTACAATTGAACAACTTTCAAATTGGTATGTTAGAAGAAATCGCCGCCGCTTCTGGAAAAGTGAAATGAATGCTGATAAAATTTCAGCATATCAAACTCTCTATCAGTGTCTTGTAACAATCGCAAAGTTAAGTTCACCAATTGCACCATTTATTTCTGAGGAGATTTATCGCTGCTTAAACACTGTAACAAATAAAGAGCCATTTGAATCAGTTCATCTCTCCTATTATCCCGAAGCTGGTCCAATTGATGAGCAATTGCTTCATAAAATGGAAATTGCATTGAAGATTGTTTCAATTGTACGATCAATCAGGTCGAAAAATAATCTTAAGGTCCGACAGCCACTTCAAAAAATGCTTGTTGTAGTAAAGAAAGAAGATCAAGCCTCTGTTAAGGAAATGGAGCAGGTTATACTTGAAGAAGTCAATGTAAAGCAGCTTGAATTGCTTGATACCGATTCTGACATTGTAGTTAAGAAAGCAAAACCGAATTTCAAGTCAATCGGTCCAAAATTTGGTAAGAAAGTAAATCTCGTTGCCAATGAAATTCGAAATTTAAATCCAGAGCAAATAAAACTCATTGAGAGTGGTAAAAATATTTCCATTCAAATTAATGGAGAAAATATAGAAATTACTCCTCAAGATGTTGAAATTGTTGGCGAAGAAATTAAAGGATGGATTGTTGAGAGTGAGGATGGAATTACAGTTTCACTCGATACTAACTTAACTCCTGAGTTAATTGAAGAAGGTTTAGCTCGTGAATTTGTAAATCGTGTGCAGAATATGAGAAAAGATGCTGACTTTGAAGTGAGCGATCGTATTTCAATTTATGTTGATGGAACTGAAAATCTTAAAAAAGCCATCTTGAAGATGAAATCTTATATAATGCAAGAAACACTTGCAGAAGAACTTGAATTTGGTGTTCGTGAAGGTGGTTTTGTGCAAAGTTGGAAAGTTGGGAATGAAGATTGTACAATCAGCATAATTAAAAAATAGGAGAGATGACAATGGCAAAATCGACAAAAGCAAAGAAGACGAAAAGTTCGTCGGCTAAGACATCCAGTGCTAAAAAGACTACTGCAAAAAAAGCAGCGAAAAAAACAACCACAGTCTTAGCTAAAACTAAGTCACCCAAAAAAGTCTCTGCAAAAAAAGCAGAAGTGAAAGTAAAATCAACGAGATCAAAAGCGAAGAAAGCTCAGAAAACCAATGTGACGGAGGTAAAAACCACAGTGATGACGAGAAAACCAGCTTATTCCAAGAAAGAACTTGAATATTTCAAGCAGATTATCTTAGAAAAAAGAAAAGAAATCCTTGAACAGCTTGAAAGTTTAAGAGAGAGAATGCTCGATGAAAGCGGGGAAGGGTTTGTAAACGAAAACTCCCCTTATTCTTTGCATATGGCGGAACAAGGAACTGATGCATTTGAGAAAGAGAAAAACTATCTCTGGGCTCAAAGAGAAACTAAATTCTTATCTTATCTTGATGCCGCTCTTAAAAGAATTGAAGATGGAACCTACGGATACTGCATAGATTGCGGTAAAGTTATTGAAAAGGGAAGATTAGAAGCTGTTCCACACACTCAACATTGTGTTAATTGTAAAGTAAAGTTTAGTAAGTGATGAAAATATTTTATGTAACTTTTTTTATCGTTCTTGCTGATCAGATTACAAAAATTCTGATTAAAGGAATTAAAATTCCGGCGCTCGGAATTGATATAAAAGGAATGCAGCTCTATGATAGTTTCAATGTAATTGGTGATTTTTTCCGCATCACTTACATTGAAAATCCAGGAATGGCATTCGGGATTGATTTCGGTGAAAAGGCAAAATTATTCCTCACTTTATTCTCATTAATTGCCAGCATTGTAATTACCTTTTATCTGATAAAAAATAAAAATGAAAAGCTCACGCTAAGACTTCCGCTTGCAATGATTTTAGGTGGTGCAGTTGGAAATTTGATTGATCGAATGTTTTATGGTTTGATTTATGGTGATGCGCCGCTGTTTTATGGCAAAGTGGTTGATTTTCTTGATTTCGATTTTTTCAACATTACTTTGTTTGGTTACACTTACGATCGATGGCCCATTTTTAACATTGCAGATATGTCAGTCACAATTGGCGTGATTTTACTTATCATTTTACACAGAGAACCAAAAGAAGAAAAACAATCTCAGGCAGAACAGCAATCAGAAAATCAAAGCGAAGGTGCAGTAACAGAGAAAGTTTTTGAAAGCGATGTGATTGAGACTCTAAGCAGTAATGATGAAGTTCATCGTGAATAATGGAAATTATCACCGAGAAAAAATACACATTTGAGATTCCTGAAGGAAAAAGAAGAGAACGACTTGATATATTTCTAACTCACGCAATTGAAAATTCCACACGAACAAAAGTTCAAAACTTAATAAAAAATCAATTCGTTCAGGTTAATGGTAAGTTTGTCAAACCATCATATCAATTAAATCCCGGAGATATTGTCGAGGTTAGGATTCCAGTTAAACCTCGTCCTGCTCAAACACTTCCAGAACCAATTCCTTTGAATATCATTTACGAAGATGATGATGTAATTATAATTAACAAACCTGCTGGAATGGTTGTTCATCCTGCGCTCGGGAATTACACAGGAACTTTAGTTAATGCTCTTCTTTATTATACTAAAAATTTATCGCGTTCTTCAGATGTTGATAGAGCTGGAATTGTTCATCGGATTGATAAAAACACAAGCGGGCTGCTTGTTGTTGCTAAAAATGATATAGCTCATGCAAAACTGGCAAAACAATTTTCCGCACACTCGATTGAAAGAGAATACTGGGCGATCGTCTGGGGACATTTCAAATCACCTGAAGGCATTATTGAAACAAAAATCGGAAGAAGTAAATCGGATAGAAAAAAATTTGCTGTTGTAGATGATGGCAAAGAAGCTGTTACATATTATTATGTTCTGGAAGAATTTGAATATTTAACTCTGCTCAGATTAAAACTTAAGACTGGCAGAACACACCAAATTAGGGTTCATTTATCTCACATTAATCATCCTGTTTTCGGGGATCCAACTTACAGCGGAAGAAAAATTCATTACTCAAATGTGACTTCACGAATAAAGCATGAAGTAGAAAATTTTCTTGAAATTATGAAACGACAGGCACTCCATGCAAAGACATTGGGATTTATTCATCCAACAACAAATGAATTTGTAAAGTTTGATTCGGAACTTCCCGATGATATGCAGCTATTATTGGAAAAATTGAGAAAGACCAAATCAGATCAATAGAAACTCCACCAAAAGTTTTCCAAGTTATTCAAAATTAAACTCTACATTTTCAGTTTATCCTTAGTCTATTTCAAATAACAAATCAAAAGTCTCAATCAACCTTTAGTAGATTTTTATTTTAATCAAAATAAGCAATATCTGTAGGTGGTGAAAAGTTCACAGTAAAGAATTGAAATAAATATTTAAAAAGCCGCTTGTAAAAATTTCTTTTATATACTTTTGAAATTTTATTATTTTAATTTGATTGTAATAATGAGAAAGGATTAAAGTCTATGAAGAGAAGCACAATTCTATTTTTCGCTTTATTATTATTCGTTCAACAACTCTTTACACAGGATAAAGTCCGTGTTTTTCTTGACAGCGTTTACTCAAACGCAGTTGGTGGATATAAGAGGTTCAATATCATTTTACCAAAAGATTATTTCAAGACAGATGAAAGATATAAAGTAATCTTTCTATTACATGGATACAGCGGAGATCATACAGATTGGATAAATCGAACAGGATTAGTTCAGTACTTATCAAACTATTCGTTTGTTGTTGTCACACCTGAAGCTGATAATAGTTGGTATACAAATTCACCAGTTCTAAAGAACAGAAATTATGAAGATTATATAATAAAAGAGTTAATTCCGTATGTCGAGAAAAGATATCGAGTAATCTCGACAAAACATGGAAGAGTGATTGCTGGACTTTCAATGGGCGGCTATGGTGCAATGAAATTTGCTATGAAGTATCCTCATCTGTTTTACTATGCAGGTTCATTTAGCGGAGCGTTTAGATGGCCCTCAATGATTGAAAAAAATAGAAACTTGCTTAATCAAAGTTTAAAAGAAGCATTTGGCGAAAAACGAACCGAACATTGGGATAAAAATGACCTTCTTGTTTTAGTTGACAGCATCAATACAGCAACTCTTCCATATCTTTACATTTCTTGCGGTAAAGATGACCCACTTGAAGGTCTTTTAGATTCAAATCGAAAGCTTGTAGAGAAGCTTCAAAAGAAAGGTGCGATGTATGAATATCACGAACTGCCAGGTGAACACAACTGGATCTTCTGGGACTTAGAAATCAATAACTTCCTTAAAAGATTATCTGATTATAAAATAATTAAGTGAGGGAATTCAGATGAGAAAAAACAAACTTGCCATTCTTTCTTTTCTACTATTCTTCTTTTTTACTAACTCAGTTTTACTTTCGCAAATTGAAATTCCAAGAAATATCCTTAATGCATATAAAAAAGGGACTCGTTCACTTGATGGTTCTCCTGGACCAAATTACTGGCAAAATTCATCTGACTATTTTATTGAAGCTAAATTTCTCCCCTCTGAGCGAAAATTGATTGGCAGAGAAAAAATCATTTACAACAATAACAGCCCCGATACATTAAATCGAGTTGTAATTCGAATTTACCAGGACTTATTTAAGAAAGGTTCACCGAGAGATTTCCAGGTAAATGCTTCTGATATTCATGATGGAGTAAAACTGAAAAAACTTTTAATCGAAGGAATACAGATTGATTTAAATGACAAATCAAAAGTTAATCAGTTTGGGACAAATCTTAACATAAAACTCGACTCTTCGCTGTTTATCTATCCAAAGTCTCAGAATTTATTTGAAATTGAATGGGAGTTAACCATTCCTAAATTTTCAAATGTTAGAATGGGGACTTATGATTCAACATCTTTCTTTGTTGCTTACTGGTATCCACAAATTTCTGTTTATGATGATGTTTATGGATGGGATGAGATACCTTACACAGGGACAGTTGAATTTTATAATGATTTCAATAATTACGATGTAAAAATCACTGTACCCAAAAATTTTATAGTATGGGCAACCGGAGTCCTTCAAAATCCTGCAGATGTTTTTAGTAAAGAAGTTCTTGAAAGATTTGAACAAGCTCAGAAGAGTGACTCTGTAATTAACATAATCAGATTAGAAGATATTGAATCAAACAGGCTAAAGACGAGTGATAAAGACCAAATTACATTTCATTACAAAGCACAATATGTCCCTGATTTTGCTTTTGCATTGAGTGATCATTATCTCTGGGATGCGTCAACTCTTGTTGTTGATAAAACTACCAATAGAAAAACCTTCATATCAGCAGCTTATAAAAAAGAATCAAAAGATTTTTACGATGTTGCAAAAATTGCTCGTGATGTGATTTATTATTTCTCCTATGAATTTCCACAAATTCCATATCCTTATCCATCAATGACCGTCTTTAATGGTCAAGGTGGAATGGAGTTCCCAATGATGGTTAATGATGGTTCTGTTCAGTCTTACGCTGCTGCGGTTGGACTAACATCTCACGAAATTGCTCACACTTATTTCCCATTCTATATGGGTATAAACGAGAAACGATTTGCCTGGATGGATGAAGGATTTGCAGTTATGCTTCCTTTCGATTTGCAGGAAAGATATTCTCAGGGTGATGGACCAAGAGCAGGTAATGCAACTTCTTATGAGAACTTTGCTGGCTCTGATGAAGAAATGCCTTTAATAACTCCGTCATTTTTACTGAGCGGCAATGCTTACCGGGTTGCTTCTTACAGAAGACCTGGTTGCGCTTATGACTTTCTAAGAGATATGCTTGGTAAAGAAAAATTTATATCTGTTATGAAGGAGTATGTCCGATTATGGAACGGTAAACATCCTTTGCCTTATGATTTCTTCTTTACTTTTAATAAATATGCAGGTGAAGATTTAAGCTGGTACTTTATACCGTGGTTCTTTGAAAGGGGTGTACCAGATCTCGCAATTGAAAATGTAAAACTTGTGAAAAACAAATTAAGTTTTGATGTTAGAAAGATTGGAAAAATTCCTGTTCCAGTTTCTATTAAAATTTTATTTGATGATAATTCAACTCAAGAACTTTACGAGACAACTAAAGTCTGGAAAAACAAAGATAAAATTCATTATGAGCTTAAAATTGAAAAGAAGCCAATTTCAATTGAACTTGGATCAAGAAAAATCCCTGATGTAGATAGATCAAACAATGAATATTATTTCGTGAAATAAACTTAAGAGCGGGGAGCGATTCGATAACTAAATTGCTCGCCGCTTTGTGATTTATGATTATTGAAAAATTAAAAGATCTCACAAACAATATTTCTCAATCAAATCTTAAAGTTTTTCTCATACTCACATTCTTTGTAACGGGTGTTTACTTCCAATCATTATCTTTTGATTTTGTTGCCCTTGATGATTATGATTTAATTGTAAACAAACAGCACATCTTAAGAGATCTCAAAAACATCCCTTATATTTTTCAGACAAATCTTTTAATCTCTGATTCTGGTGTTTATTACCGCCCGGTTGTAATGTTAAGTTTTATGATTGATGCCTTGATTGGTGGGAATGACCCGTTTATGTATCATTTATCAAATATAGTCTATCATTTAGTTGAAAGTTTTTTATTATTTCTATTGTTGAAAAGTTTAACTGAAAATAAATTCAAATCTTTTCTTTTAAGCTTGATATTTTCAATTCATCCTGCAATAAGTCAAGCTGTAAGTTGGATACCAGGACGAAACGACTCACTTCTTTCTATATTTTTAAGCCTATCTTTAATTGCACTAATTAAATCTCAATCAGCTGATAAGAATAATAAACAAATATTGATAATACTAAGTCTGATATCGTTCTTTATCTCTCTTTTAGTGAAAGAAAATGCTTTACTATTATTACTTTTCATTCTTCTGTATTTAATTTTTTTGAACAATGAAAAACTAAGTTATGTGAAAATCCTTCGAATCTTTTTGCTATACCTCATCCCTGTGATCATTTATTTCATATTGAGAACAAAAGCTGAAATTAAATCACTGGAAATTGAAAATCTTACCTTTTCTTTAACTGACTACATAAAAGGATTGATCAATTATTTCGGTAAAATATTTTTACCAATAAATCTTAGTGTATTGACTTTGCCTGAAAACATAAATCTTATTTATGGGATTTCAACATTTTTAATCTTTGCTCTTTTAAGTTTGAATGGAATACATAATTTAAAGCTTTATGTTTTTGGAATATTATGGTTTTTGTTTTTCTCAATCAGCGGAATGATAGGATTAATTGGTTTTACAAATTTTCTCGATCACAGGTTGTATGTACCAATTGCTGGAATTCTTATTTCATTATCTCAGATGAGAATTTTTGATCAATTAAAATCCTTCATCATATTTATTGCTTTAAGCATCTGCTTAATTTTCTTTGTTTATCTAAATCTCCAGCATACGAAAAATTTCAGCGACCCTTTAAATTTTTATGAATCTGCTTCTAAAACTTCACCAGAATCATTCTTTGTTCATCGTGGACTTGCAAATGTTTACCATCGAATGAATAAATATGATCTTGCAGAAGAGCATTACCGGCTCTCTATTTCTTTAAATCCAAACTCAGCAGAAACATTTTTGAATTTTGGAATAAACTTTAAAAAGAAAGGTATGCTCGACAGTGCAGAATTCTACTTTATAAAAGCAATTCAAAAAAATCCTGAACTTTCAACAGCATATAATAATCTTGGAAATCTTTATTTACAAAAAAACTTACTCGATAGATCAGAGCTTAACCTTAAACAGGCAATTCGAATCAATCCCAATTATTTCGAAGCTTATAATAATCTTGGTGTGCTTTACGCAAAAAAGAAGAATGACTTGCTTGCATACAAGTACTTTAGAAAATCTATTGATATAAATCCATTTTTTGCGGAAGGGTATTTTAATCTCGCCCTGTATTTTTTTAATCAAAATAAAATCGATTCAAGTTCTTACTATTATCAAAAGGCTGTTCAATTAGGTTTTCCTGAGAATAATATTCTAAAAGACAAATTGAAAAAGTGATTTGAATTTTTCGGTTATAAATCTTTTATCGCAACTTTGGAAACCACTTTCCAACTCTATTTTGATAATCTTTATATTCATCTAAATTTCTTAGAAGTAACTTTTCTTCAACATTTGCTCTGGCAACATAAAGAGGCACTTCAAGCACAATTGTAATTAAAAGAATTATCCAGTTTGAAAGGGCAATACCGGCAAATATGTCCTGCAAAATTTGAGATATATAAAATGGATGTCGAATAAATTTATATAAGCCTTTATCAATTACTTTGTGATTTTTATAAACTACAATATCAGGTGAGTAAAACTCACCAAGTTGTTTGGCAGAATAGATTTGTATCCAGGAGAATAAAGTATACATTAGAGCAGCTATTATTCTGACGAAATTAAAATTTGGATTTTCAATTTCGACACGCCCAAATCCAAACAAACCAGCAATTATCAATAAGAAGATGATCGCCGAGATGAGTTTCGGATAATTTTGCAAGTATGAGTTAGCTCTTGTTAAAACTGGCTGTAACTTTTTCTTAAAAGAGAAACTGGCAAGGGGAATGTTTGCAGAAAATGTGAGAACAATATTAATGATGATAATTAGATTAATTAAAATATCGTAGTTCATATTCTCATCTATCGTTTTTCAAAATTAATAAATGATTTCAAAACTAATCGAGGTTAATTGAGAGATTTTCCATATTTTTGTTGGCAAAAATTAAATTATGATAACATTAATTGAGGAAGAATGAGATGAACGAACAAATAACTCTATTAATTGGAACAGCTGCATCGCTTGGCTTCATTCATACGATTCTTGGAGTTGATCATTATGTACCGTTCATAGCTCTTTCAAAATCTCTGAATTGGTCAAAAATCAAAACGATCTGGGTAACGACTTTATGCGGAATTGGCCATGTTTTATCCACAGTTGTGATTGGAATAATTGGAATTGCTCTGGGTTTATCAATTTCAAAATTGGAATCTATAGAAAACGCAAGAGGTGAAATTGCAGGTTGGCTTTTGATCGCCTTTGGGCTTGGTTACACAATATATGGATTAATTAAAGCAAAGTATAAACATTCACACACTCATCATCACATTGAAGAAAATATCGTTCACTCTCACGAACACAATCATTTATCTGTTGAGCACAAACACATTCACAAAGAACCGGAAAAAATATCGAGCTGGACATTATTCATAATTTTTGTTTTTGGACCCTGCGAAGCTCTCATTCCAGTATTGATGATACCAGCTGCACAACATAGTATAAGCGGTTTAATCCTGGTGATTTTAATTTTTGGAACTGCAACAATTCTAACGATGCTTGTTATGGTAATTCTCGGCTTATATGGTATTGAAATAATTCCACAAAAGAAACTTGAAAAACATATTCACACAATAGCTGGATTGACAATACTTCTTTGCGGAATCGGAGTTCAGTTCCTCGGGTTGTAAAATTTTACTCCTGATCCTTTTCTGGATTTTCTTTAATTAATTTTGATGCCAGAATTGAAACAGTGATAGTAACAGCAATTACGCTAAGAGAAATATAAATTGGAATGTGATAAAACTCCGAAATCAACATTTTCACACCAACAAAAAACAAAAGAAAAGCAATTCCATATTTGAGATATCTAAATAGGCTCATTATTCCAGCAAGTGCAAAATAGAGTGCCCGCAATCCAAGAATTGCAAATATGTTTGAAGTAATAACTATAAATGGATCTCTTGAAATTGCAATTACTGCAGGTATCGAATCTATTGCAAAAACTATATCGGTTGATTCAATAAGCAAAAGCGTTAAGAAAAGATTTGTTATATAAAATTTTCCTTTTTCTTTGACAAAAAACTTGTGCACATTATCAGTTTTAACCGGGAAAAATTTTGAAGCAAGTCTCACGAAGAAATTTTTTTCTGGTTCTATTTTCTTTTCTGGTGTGAATGCCATTTTATAAGCTGTGTAAAGTAAAATTGCTCCAAATATATAAATCACAAAATCGAATTTTTCGATAAGTGCAACACCAGCAAGAATGAAAATTATTCTAAAAAAAATTGCTCCTAAAATCCCCCATTTTAAGATATGCGGTTGATCTCTATCTTCAATCCCCATTATTGTGAAAATCATTATAAAAACAAAAAGATTATCAACCGAGAGAGATTTTTCTATCAAATATGCTGCTAAAAACTCCATCGCTTTTATATGGCCATTCGGGAATTTAAAATAAATCGAGATGTTGTAGAGCAAAGCAACCCCAATCCAGATTGCACTCCATATAAAAGCTTTTTTTATTCCCAGTTTGGTTTTTCTATGATCTGTGAACCATAGGTCAATTGCGAGCATTATTGTTACTACAACAACAAAAATTATCCAATACCAGAGTTGTGTTGTCATATTTACACCAAATTTTTACAAATTTAATTATTTGATAGAAGATATATTGAGAAGATTTCATTCACAATTCAACAATTAATTCAACGAATAATAAATTTTTATTATTATTACTAACAAAACATAGAATTCAAAGGAAGCTTATGAGGAAAGCACTTTTACTTTTTTCAAATGGATTAGACAGTTTGCTCGCAGGGAAGATAATCCAATCACAGGGAATTGAAGTCATACCCGTAACTTACATCACACCATTTTTCAACTGGAAATATTATGAAGATCCAGACTCATTTTACAACTACTGTAAATCACATGGATTTGAAAAAGCTTTGCTTATCAATCTAACCGAAGATTATCTAAAAATTTTACCAAAACCGAAATATGGATTTGGGAAATACGCTAATCCCTGTATTGCCTGTAAAATTTTGATGCTTTCGAAGACTAAACAACTTTTAAAAGAACTTGGTGCCGATTTCTTAATAAGCGGTGAAGTTGTCGGTCAACGTCCAATGACTCAAAATAGATGGGCAATGGAAGTTATCAGAAAAGAAGCGGATGTTGATGATTTACTTTTGAGGCCACTATCAGCAAAAATATTACAACCAACATTACCAGAAAGACTCGGCTGGGTTGATCGTAATAAACTGTACGGATTTCAAGGACGAAACAGGAAATTTCAATTACATCTTGTTAAAGAATTTGGAATTCAAAACTTTTCATCACCGGCTGGAGGTTGTCTTTTAACAGATCCTCAAATTGGAACAAGAGTTTTGAAAATTTTAAATGAGCAAAAACCTCTCAATGAAACAACCGCTCAACTTATAGTTCTTGGCAGACATTTTATTGATGAAAACAAATGGATTGTTCTTGGTAGAAATGATGCTGAGAATAAGAAGATATTTAAGATCGCTCAAAATAAATTCAAACTTTTTACATTAACCGAACCTGCTCCTATTGCTGCAATTTTGGATGGAAATCCTGATCAAAATGAAATCAAAGATTTACTTATAAAATTTTCAAAGAAAGCACAGGATAAGATCAAGGCCGGAGAAAGTGTTGATTTGATTCCTGCTAGTGAAGAAGAATTCAAAGATTAATTTGATTTGGCTCCCAATAGACTTAAATTAATAATCAACTTCACCATTCAATAAAGATTTGAGTTTAGATAATTCTGAAAAGCTAATGGA
The DNA here is from genome assembly GCA_013177855.1 of Ignavibacteria bacterium. Lineage (NCBI taxonomy): Bacteria > Pseudomonadati > Ignavibacteriota > Ignavibacteria > Ignavibacteria bacterium. Next base: position 1,312,085 of record JABLYA010000001.1, on the reverse strand, counting down.
TAGATTGTTTTGTCAATCTAATTTGTTCAATCAAATAAATTTTTAATTACCCAGTGAAAAGTTTAATCTCTCATTATAAAAAAGATGAGATTTATTTTGCCTTTTTCTTGATACTTATATTAAATTAACAAAAAATATGGAGTGATTATGAAATTTAATTTTTCTCTCCTTTTAATATTTTTTTCTCTCGCGGGTTTTCTATTCTCACAGGATGAAAAAATTCCAGAAAAGAAGTTCGATCACAATCCAGGAAGATTGTTTTCGATTCCTACAGCAGATGTTCAAAATTCATTAGACTTGGCATTATTAGTTGGAGGCTCATTTGGACTTGAAAATTCAGATGGATTTCTTGGTTCTGTTTCATTTGGTCTCGGTGGTTATGGTGATATTGAGGTTAGCACAGCGAGCTTACTTGGTTCAGTTTTTAGCAAGACGGAAAATTTTGCATCAATTGCTCTAAAAATTAAAATCATTGGAGAAAGAGAGAACATCCCCGGCATTGCTGTTACTTTGAGAACTAATAACGATTGGTATCAATCGTCAAATTTTGATTTGAAGGAAAAGAAACCAGAACTCGCTCAATTTGGATTGAGAAGCCTTACATACGATACAAGAATTACGCATTTAATTATTTCATTTTCGAAAAAAATGAATGATTTTTCAAGAGTGCATCTGGGATTTGGAATTGGTGATCTTCGTTACCGTAATCTTAAATCATATTTTGTTGATTCATTCTTTATTGACCAGAGTGAAAAAATGAAAAATACTTTTTATGGGGCTATTGGTTTTGATTTTCAGTTGAGTGAAATTACTTATTTGATCGCAGAAGCTCAAACAATTCCTTATTTCAAAGTCGATCCAAAAACCGGTTTGATCTCTCCGGATTTAAGAAAAGTTTTTTCAGGCGGATTAAGAGTTGGAATAAATCGCTGGCTTTTGCTCGATAGTGGTTTTCGTTATCAGGATAATTATCGAGGACTAGCAGATACGGAAGTAAAAATTTCTCTTCAAGCATTTATAAATGTAATTAAATAATGGGTTTATAGTTTCTAAAATAGGTCGTCGCTACGCGACTTTATTTTTGGCTGTTCAACATTTTTCCTACAAAGAGGTCGTTGCTACGCGACTTTTTTTGATGTCGTTCATCATTTTTTCTACAAAGAGGTTGTCGCTATGCAACTTCAATTTTTATCCAAAGTACATTCTTCACTACAAATAGGTCGTTGCTCTGCACCTTCACATTTTCATAAATAATTATTTAGTGCATCAACCAGGTTACAGTTATGCGATTTCTTTTAAAATGTCTGTAGGTAAGTTTTTGTCTTTATTGAAATTTAAAGAAGCTTCGTTAGAAGCGTCCTATTTGTAGAAAAGATATAAAACGAAAAAATACCAAAGCTCCATCGGAGCGACCTATTAAAATTAAATTAGAATTATCTAGTCTTTTTATGAATCAGCCCAATTGAACTGGCTCTTTGGCTTTTATCGTTTCTTTTTTGTCGTAATTATGAAATATATAATTAACCACGAATTGGTGAAATTATTATAGAATGAAATTTTCGCAGAAAAAATTAAAACTCCGAAGGAGTGACATTATCAGATTGAACACAAAATTCTAGTGTCAAAAATTTTTTCTGTAATCAGATTTTTAGATAATTTCATCCCTTCTGGATTAGGTTCTCAATTAATCGAAATTAAATCAATATCTTTTGTGATCTATTTACACCAACTTCGAAGGAGTTGAATATGATTAGCCCCGAGTTGCACTCGGGGAAATAATGTCAAAAGATGTTTCCAACCCTGAAGGGGTTGAATGTGAATTTCAAAATTTTTTTAATGTCTGTTCTGCAATTGAATTTTTAAGATCGTTTAGAACAAATTCTGTTATAATTGAACCCCTTTGGGGTTCTATGAGTTTTTGTTCTCATATACCCCCAATGCGATTGGGGGTTATTCACATTAAACCCCTGCGGGGTTTTTATATTTATTTTTGTTTTATGTGTAATTGTTTTTTCTATAATAATTTCATCCATTCTGGATTTGATTTTTTATTCGGCACTTAATTCGTTCTACAAATAGGTCGTCGCTACGCGACTTTATTTTTGGCTGTTCAACATTTTTCCTACAAAGAGGTCGTTGCTACGCAACTTTTTTTGATGTCGTTCATCATTTTTTCTACAAAGAGGTTGTCGCTATGCGACTTCAATTTTTATCCAAAGTACATTCTTCATTACAAATAGGTCGTTGCTCTGCACCTTCACATTTTCATAAATAATTATTTAGTGCATCAACCAGGTTACAGTTATGCGATTTCTTTTAAAATGTCTGTAGGTAAGTTTTTGTCTTTATTGAAATTTAAAGAAGCTTCGTAGAAGCGACCTATTTGTAGAAAATACAAGAAACAAAAAACCTAAGCTCCATCGGAGTGACCTATTTGTAGAATTAACCACGAAGTGGTGAAATTATTGTAGAATGAAATTTTCGCAGAAAAAATTAAAACTCCGAAGGAGTGACATTTTATGATCAATGGTAGAAATCAATCATATATTTCAATCGAATTTTAATTTTGATATAATTTCATCCCTTCAGGATTTTGTTTTTTTGGGGGGACTGCAATTTTATCTTCAATTTTTCTGGCCTTAATAATTTTTTTTCTCAAAAAGCTTCCTTAGAAGCAACCTATTTGTAGCGAAAGGAAAAAGAAAAAAATATCAAAGCTCCCTTAGGAGCGGCCTATTACATATTCTTTATTAGAATTTTATTTACAAAATCAGCATCACCTCTTACATGAATTAATTCACCTCTAAGATGGATAAGTTTACCTTTGACCTGAAAAAGTTCACCCTTGACCTTAAAAAGCTAACCTTTGACCTGAACAAGTTCACCTTTTACCCGAACTAGTTCACCTTTGAGGTGAATTATTTCATCTTTAAGATAAACAAGTTCAACTTTGACCTGAATTAGTTCATCTCTGACCTGAATTAGTTCAATTCTAAGGTGAATTAGTTCAACTTTAACTTGAATTAGTTCAACTTTGAGGTGGGAGGGGGTACCTATATAGGTGGATACCCCCGCCTGTATAGGTAGGGGTATCATAAATTCAATAAATAAATATGTCAGAATGTCAACTAATTGTCAGTCTGGCAATACTTTATTGTGGATTTGGATTGTTACCTGATGATTTTGATTTTCCTTGTCCTGTAAATCGCTTACCAAGTTCATTAACTATTACATCTGTCCCAGGAACATTTGACTTTGCAGCTGACTTCGCAGAATTATAAAATGCTAATGCAGATACATATGCCTCACTCCCTACTGCTGTGTATGTATCGCTCAATTTCTCGTATAATTGTCCAACTAAATTTAATATCTCTCTTAATGATTTACTCAATTCTAAATCTTTCCTTAATTCATCTAAATTTATATATGGAGGAACTAAATTTGGGTTTAAATTTGAAAGCTCTAAAGCTTTCTCTACAAATGGAATTGTTTTATCACCCATCTTTGGAAGTTCCATCCTCTCTTCCGGTGTCAGATTGATCAAAAATGGAAGTTTTTGATTTATTTGATTAATTAGCTCTATGATTTCATTCTTTTCATTGTCTTTTAATTCATAACTAATGTTTTGGTATGGCATTGTTAATCTCCTTCTTTTGTTTTTGTGAATAATAATTTTCTATTAATTCTAAGAATGCTCTTAATTGTATTTAGTACAAATTCAGTTCAATCATGATGATTTAAAACAATAAAAGCCAGCTCAATTGAGCTGGCTTTTAATCTCTAAATTACTTCAACACAACCATCTTCTTTATTGAAGTAAAATCTCCTGCTTTCATCTGATAAAAATATACCCCGCTGCTCAATCCAAATTTCCCAGCATTAAGTTCTATTTCATACTCACCTGCATCTTTGACTTCGTTTACAAGTGTTGCGACCTCTCTTCCTACTATATCATAAAGCTTTATCATCACAGGCTTTGTCTCTTTTACTGAGTATCTGATCTTTGTTACTGGATTAAATGGATTTGGATAGTTTTGTATCAACTCATAAGAATAAACTTTCTCTCCAAGTAATCCTTTGTAATTTATTTCCTTTCTCGCTTTTTTCTTCGAAAGATTATAATTGGCATCACTGAACTTATCTGAAAGCGAATAATATGGATCTACATTATTTGTTATAACAAGCCGCAATTGAACCATTCGCTCACCAAGTCCAGCTGTGTTAACATAGTAATTTATGTTCTCATATTTCGATACACTCTCCGAATTATAACTAACCTCATCAAATACTCCAAGCAATTCCTTTGTGTTGTAATCTATTAATTCTATTCTAAACTTTATGTAATCCGTATTTGTCAATGCCTCCTTCAATGCACTCGAATCTGTTACCCCATACTTTATCGAATAAACAAATCCTGAATTATCATTAACCATAAAAGGCTTACTTATTAAATACCTGTTTGCATTCTCAAGTGTTATTAGTCCTGTTGTATCCGGAATTTCAACAAATCCTACCTTCTCATCTCCTACTTTTATCTCACCAATTGAGTAATAAACATCTGCTCCCTCTTTGCTTACAATTCCTTCTCGACTATCCTCTGTTACTACTAATTCCTCAGGTATTATATCTCCATATATTGCTCTATAATTAATCGGATATGGCAACTGTGATGTATTTATCACAAATGCATACATATCCTCAGGAACTATACCATTTGTAATATGAACATCCACTCCTCTTAAATTACCAAGCTGGTATATTACCCTTATATCTCTCGAATCCACATATTGTACTGGAAGATCATTCCCCCTCGTCCAGGCAAATGTCCATCTCGTATTACAACAATTTATACTTACACTTTGTACATCATCCCCAAATGAGTAAAATACACCTTTATGGGCAAGTGAAGTAAATACTGCCCGACTTTCGTCAGGGACATAATAATTTTCAACAGGATAGAATTTTCTTTGTCCTATAAATCCTATATGGGCTAGATAATTATCTACTGCAACAATATTTCCATTTGTACATAACTCATACCCACTGCCTTTACTTATTACAACATAATCATAAAAATAATTTGCATTTAAATCTGTCGGCATGAAACCAATTTTTAAATAGCAAATATCTGAACTTATCTCATTGTATCTATCTTCCCAAATTAAATGAATAAAAGTTTGTTCAGGTGCTGTGTTATTTGTACCAGATTTTACAATGCTTAAAGATGGATTTATCGATATATTACTTGAATAATTAATATTATCTTCTAATGTTATCCAATAAGTCCCATTAAATAATAATCTTAAATATTTTAAAGGCTCGTTATCTTTATATTTATAAACCATAATAATATTTTGATCATAAGCACCTATTACAGGTTTAGCATCAACTCCACTTTCAATCTCAATCGGATAATAAATATTAGATAAATTTCCATTTTCATCAATCATATAAAATAAAATTGCATTGTCATTACCATCTCTTTGATGGCTGGCTATGTAAATTTTATTTTGCCAGCTATCGATAGAAAAACTTATAACTTCTGTTTCGTAATTGATAACTTTTGGTGCATACCAGGTTACTCCGTTCACACTCTTCTCATACCACAACTTACCCATACTTATATAAAACACATGCAAATGTCCATTGGATGTTCTTATTACTTTCCTCTGTGATGTATTTGAAAGAGCATTTGCCTGATTAGTCAATAAACTTCCTTTATAATTTGCACTTACAACAGCTCCGTCTTGTTTGAACACAACTCCTGTCTCAAGTGCATTTGCATTTTGAAAATCTGCACTACCTTGCGGAGTTGCACTCCAGTTCTGAAAATAAAATTTGTGTGTCCTGCCCGTTTGCTGTAAGTATATATCCTGAACTGCATCTGCTTTTAAGGAGTAGTAGGGTTGTCCTGGCATATGATAATCTTGATTTAAGAAGACGCCTTTGTAAACATCGCCGTTGTAGCTTGTTGTGTAATCGGGATAGAAGGGCGAGGGTCTTTGTTTGAATGGTGCATCCATTCCACGGTTACGCAAAGTATTTCCGTATAGCGGATCGGGATAATCAATCAACCACGGGTCTTTGAAGTGAATAATATCATTTGCAGGGTTTAATCCAGCTACTTCCGGAAAGTCGTTTTTGATTGTTAAACCTGAATAAGTTGGATTAAATCTGGATGTATAATTAAAATCATTTTGTTGAATTGTAAATGAATGGTGATTATTCACATCCGTTTCAATTTCAAAATTTCTTTCCCATCTATTATACTTTTGATTAGATATTATTGACTGATCGCCCAGTATAGTTTGCTGTGAGTTAGCTGGGAAATTAAATTGGGTGCCCGGATTGAAAGTATTGCCCCAATGGTTATCTTCCCATTTCTTTAAAATGCCAATTTGTTGATTACTGCTGTTTCTTTGATCAACTGTTACAAGTACATTTACTGATAGCATGGATGGGCGATACTGAGACATCATTTGGTTCATTCTTAATGATTGCCCCGAGGTAAAATGATCCATACAATTGTCATAAGTATAATCCATAAAATTATGGATTGGATCTTCTCCAGGCTGCGGACAAGTATTTCTACCAACCGGACATTCAAATGCTGGTCCAACTTCATACGGCGTATCATCTACATCATCCCCAGGTTCATTACAACCATTTTGGAAAGTATGAAAAAGCCCAACAAAATGTCCAACTTCGTGTGTACCTGTATCACCTTCATTATAATTTATTGCTGATCCTCCAGGCAGACTACTAAATAATACAACTACCCCATTCATATAACTATCCTCTGGATAACTCCAAGGGAATGTTGCATATCCTAACAATATGTTACCATATTCATCTTTGGGAGCTGCACAAGTATAGAAATTCAAAATATGTGCAGGGTCAACAGCAAGGGTGTTCTTCATATCAATTTCTTGTTGAGAGCCCTTGGTATGAGTAGTCCATGAAGTATTATTTACTCTCTCAATACTATGCAGTGAAAATCTGAAATTTGTATTTGCAAAACTGGAATTTAAAACTGCAATTTGATCCATTATCTGCTGATCAGTAACATCCGCTGTACCATTATCGTATCTAATTATGTGAAATGCAATGGGTATTGTCGTTATTGTTCCTTCAGTTACTCGGTTACCGGCTCCAATCCATTGATTAAACGCATCCCTTAATTGCTGGACTTCATTCGGTGTCAAGTCCTGAACACCGCACCGTATTATTTGGCTATAAGTTAATGATGATAGCATCAGAATAATAATAGTCATAAAGGATAGTTTTGAATAATAACTCTTCATTTTTAATCTCATTTAATTTTATCAAAAATTAATTTTATTTTTGTTATGCAAACAAAAAGAATAAATCACCTGAATAGGTGGTTATTCAGTATAGCTGTGTTTGCTTTTTTCTCCGTATAACAGAGGGAAATAACGAACAGTGATATTAAATGCATCACTGTTCTTATTTTTAGGTGGACCCCTTTGCATTTTTATGCTCTTTTTGTTAATTAAATTTTTTACCTATCAATACTTTTGCTTTTTGCATATTACCACCAACAACACAAACCAAATTATCATTTACTGCTACTGATGTGTAGCTACCATTAAACCATCCCAATTGATCAATAAAACTTTTCCACCTGAATCCGTTGAAATGTAATAATTCTCCGAAAGCTCCCACAATGAACACATCATTCAATCCATTTCCTCTAATGCAAGTTGTTGCATAATGTGTTATATCTAATGGACCATTTTTCCAAAAACTGTCCGAAAGAGTTATCTTCTCATAAATACCAGATCCAACAACATAGTAATGTCTATTTGGAACAAACCATACACTCCATAATTCCCATTGAATCGGATAGTAAGAAATTTCAGTAGATGTATTTCCAGCTATCTTATAAATACCTTTTCCTAACGGATTATTACGTGTACAAACAGCAAGTATTGTCAACTCACCTGTCTTAGGGCAACTTGCACCATAAATATCAAGAAACTGCAAATCTGTCCCACTTTCTATCCTTGTCCACCTCACTCCATCCCAGTGCACTATGTTGCCATTGTTGCCTACCGCATATAAATCCTCACTCGAGCTGCCCCAGAGCTTGTTGATGGCACCAGTGAGCAAAGGATTTATGCTACATTCAGCAATCCATCTATTTCCATCAAACCACCACATTCCTCCACCTGATGTAACAACAATTTTATTTGATGCAAAAGCATAAATTGATCTCAAAGGAGCATAATCAATTGAACTGCATTTGCTATACGTATATATCCTCTTCAACTCCCATTTCGTTCCATCCCAGTGGACTGCGTTGTAGGTTGTGTAACCGTTTATGCTCGTATCGGCTATGTTTATCTCTCCCACTGCCCAGATATCATTCTCATCTATTATAGCCACATCATATAATGTGCTGCTGCCTATCGTTCCAAACTCCCAGCTCTGCCAGCTAAAGTTGTGGCTTGTGGTGTCCATTGTCTCAAAATTTATTCTTTCACTTGTAAGCTCTTCACCATTATTTGATTTTACTTTTACATATACTTCATATTTTTTCTTGGGGAGTAAATCTTCTATGTAAAAAGTTGTATCGGTTGATCCAAAAACATTTAAGCTCTTATTAAGAAAATTATCTTTATACAAATCAACTCTTACAGGGAATTGTAAATCATTAATTTTCAAATTAAACCAGGCTTCTGTGCAGCTGGCATCTTCAAATGTGAAAATGATTTTATTATTTTCATCTGGATTAACAGGTGAAGATTTTTTGCAGGTGAGTGTAGTAAAGAAAAAGAATGTAATAAACAAAACCAGATTTATGTGTTTAATAATTTTAAGCATAAACATCCCTCAAGAAATTTTTTAGATTGTTTGTGTTGTAATAATAAATTAGTGATTTGTATGAGTGTGTGTGTGTGGGGGGGGGAGAAATGGAATAAGAAAAAATTTTTTTGAGTTAATTTGTTTCATTTAATTTTTCCAATTCCTAATTGATTATATAAAATATAAAAGAAATTGTCAATATCGGTGGTTGATTTTGTTAAACTGTAACTTTTTTTGAAATGCATTTTCTATAAATGTTATCAGGCTTCAATTAATTTAATTTTACAGCAGACATTCACTTTTTGTCTGTAAAAGGGAATGTCACCATGAGCTTTTGGTAGGGGTGTGATATTATTGTTTTTTGCTCTCATAGTTCAATAAACTCAGTATGACAGTGGAAATTTTAGGTCATCCTGAGCTTGTCGAAGGATGATCCAAAAGAATGTTTCAAGTTTTATTGCTGTCAGGCTTCGACGGGCTCAGCCTGACAAAGAATTGTCATCTTGAGCCCTGACGAAGGATGACGATACTTTTAAAATTTTGTATTCACTCGCTGTCATAATTCGATGAACTCAGCCTGACAGCGGAATTGTCATTCTGATAGTGGGAAATGGAATACTTTGAACTTTTCCAAAAGAAATATATGCTAATAATTTGAAGTAGCTTATCCTCGAAGAAAAATTTATATAATTGTCAAAATGAAATTATCTAAACTCTCTGTCAATAATATCAATCTCTTCGGGATATTTAATTTTTCCAAAAGGAGTCTGAATTGTTGGTTGGGCTTTGAGGGTTATACGAGAAAGATTTGGATTTTTCCCTCCAATGGCTAAAGCAAGATTAAGTATGTTTTCAAAACCTCTCTGGCTGAAAAACTTGTAAAGATCAAGCTCAACAGTTATTGGGAAAATTGTTGTTTCACCAGTTCCGGGAACTGAAATTGGTCTTGCAATATTTCCACTTAGAGTCTCAACATCATCAATGATAAGTCGCCATTTGAAATCAACAATATCAAGATCTTGTCTTGGATATCCACCGCCATCATTTGGATTCATTGCTTCAATGTTAAGATTGAATTTAACGGGCAGGCTTCCTTTGGCAATTGAATTAAGCAATTGAGCAGAATCAAAAACATTAAAATCTTTCAATGATGATTTATTACTAATGTTAATCCCATTGATTGTAAAATCGCTGACATTGTATAATTTGAATTTTAATCTTGAAATGTTTGTAATCTGTTTAAAGACAGAACAGCTCTGGAAGCTAATCGAGATGAGAATAATTATTAAGAAATATTTTTTCATAATATTCCTCATGGTTGATTTCTTAGTTATTCAAGTTTTTTAAAAAAATTTTTAAATCTAATTAATTCAAATACACAAAATTAAAATGTAAAGACAACTCCAAGATGCAAACCGAATAAATCTGTTTTTGATTCAAGAACATCGTAATTGATTTGACCTCCTCCGGCAGATCTAATTGAACCTTCTTTCAAATATTTTGCATTTGATCCAAAAAGATAACTCACTTTAAGATTAATGAACAACTCATTAAAAGTTTTTTCTCCTGTTTCAGTCGGTTTGCCTTTAGAAACTCTAAACATCATTCCTGCACCTACTCCGGTACTAAAAGCATAATCCTCAAAGTTTGTAGATGAAGCTATCTCCTGTTGATTTGATTGGTTTTCAATTTTTGTTTGTGTGTAGATGTAAGAACCGCCAAGAAGGAGCTGCAGGTAAGGTTTCAAAATTCCAAACTGATGATCGAGCTGTGCAACGATATGATAGTTAATGATATTATTTTGATTGGTCACATTAACATAAACATCAGGAATTGTGTAGCTGAATGGTTCTTTTCTTGTAACTGAACCATAATTCAAAACACCAATGTTTAAACCAATTGAGAATGGCAGTTTTACTGCAGGTTTCCAGTAACCTTCAAGGTTAAGTCCATATCCGTTTCTTTTAATGTTTTCTCTGAATTCATTTTGTGGAAAGCCTGTGTAAAAATTGATAGCAGCACCAAATTGAGAAACTGAATTGTGATCCTGTGCTTTTATTAATGAACTATAGAAAATTAAGAAAGCAAATATTAAAACATTTCTTTTCATTAATTCACCTTTTGAATATTTTTATCGATGACTTTAATAATATAATCAGCAACTTCAAGTGCTTTTTTTCCATCTTCACCTGTAACAACTGGAGAAGTGTTGGTTAGAATACTTTTTATAAATAATTCTTGCTCATATTTCATTGCATTAACTTCTGGAATTTCAGGCTGTTCATAAATTACCTTCTTTCTTTTTTCTCCGATGCCAATTTCACCGTAAGAAATTCCAAGTGTCTCTTCGTCAGGTTTCACCAGTCGATATATTTCAGAGAGTCCTTGCAGAAAATCAATTGTAATATAAGCGTCTTTCTGGAACATTCTCATTTTTCTCATCTTCTTTTGAGAAATTCTACTTGCGGTTACATTAGCAACGCAGCCGTTTTTGAATTGAATTCTTGCATTTGCTATATCAATGCTATCCGAAACAACAGCCACACCATTAGCATCAATTTTTTCAACTTCGCTTTTTACAAGATGAAGAATTATATCAATATCATGTATCATCAGGTCCAGAACAACAGCAACATCGGTTCCTCGTGGATTAAATTGTGACAATCGATCGGATTGAATAAACATTGGGCTTAATTCATACTTTTCAAGAGAAAGAATTGCAGGATTGAATCTTTCGATGTGTCCAACTTGAATAAATCGATTTCTTTTTTTTGCAAGTTGGATTAACTCTTCTGCCTCTTCAATGGTAGATGTAATTGGCTTTTCAATAAAAATGTGAAGATTATTTTCAAGTGCAAGTTTTCCAACTTCATAGTGATTAGAAGTAGTGGTTGAAATTATTAATCCATCGGAAAACTTAAATAGCTCATTGAGGCTGCTAAATGCTTGAACTTTAAATTCTTCAGCTATCTGCTGAGCTTTTTGCTGATCTATATCGAAAATTCCAGAACAAATTGCATTTTTTTGTTCGAGTAAATTTTTAAGATGCAGTTTGCCTAAGTGACCAACTCCAGCAATTCCAATTCTTATTTTTTCCATATCTAATACTCAGTTTAGATTTGTTTTGATTTCAGTGAAAGCTACAATTTCATCCCAGCCGCCGTAGTCGGGATTATTGTAATAAACAAATATGTAATACACATTTTTTGTATTCCAGCTGTTGCCCTCAATTTCGAGCCAATCGAGTTTTAAGTTTTTATTTGAAGAATGAGTTTCGTGCACAATTACATATTGGTAATCATAAATTCCTCTTTTGAGATTTACAATGAGAGAATAATAATTTCCTGAATTTTCCATTTTATACTTTTCATCAATTTGCCAGTTATTAAAACTTCCAATCACATAAACATCACCATCTACTGGATATGGCAGAGTTAAATCAAATCGGTAATCAAGATATTCTTTGTAAATATCATCAATTGAATAAATTCTCACTCCACCGTTAAAATCACTTCCTCCGTAATTAAATTTTCTGCTTACATCAATTCCGGCAAATGAAGTCAGCAATCTATCATTAGGATACTTTCTGAAATCGGTCAGATCCAATTGCCTGTATTCATTGCCCGGCAGTAAATCTCGTTTAATATACTGCTTTACATTTTGCTGAAGATAGCGACCAAATTCATATTTAGATTTTTTATTGAAATTCACAAGACTTGAAAAGAAAAATTTTTGGTTTTGAACAATTTCAATTTCGTTTTGACGAAAAATATCATAGGGTTTCGGAATTTCAACATTTACAGAAATTCTATCCCTTTGATTAAAATTCATAATTTCTGAAAGACTATCATCAATTATTTCTTTTGAATAAAAAGCAGTGACAGGAAATTTTTGATATACTACGACAAAATATCCTTCACCATAAACTTTAGTTTCATCGTTGAATTCAGTAATGAGATATTTGTACTTACCTGAAAATGGGAATGTAATTTGTCCTCTGCTATCAGGGAAAGTTTGACGAAATGAATAATCGTAGCTTTTTACGCCATTCGGTGCAACACTGTATTGTAAATTATAAAATCGATCTTTTCCAAAATTGGTAAGAAAAATATTATCTACAGGATTCCAATTTTTATCACAAAGCTTAAAGATTATTTGCAGATTTGGTTTAAGTTGAGATTTTATGTCAAACTCAATTACGATATAATCGTTGCTTGTATCTTCAACTCCGTTTTGGTCAAAATCATTATAAATAATAATTGGAGGAAGGGTTTCATCCTTAATAGAATAAGTTCGAAGTCCTTTAATTTCAATTAAATCTTGAGCAAATGTGAGATTAAAGAATGAGAAGATGAGAAAAAAAATTTTCATTGTTCTTTTCTAATTGGATGAAAGATGTCAACACACTTTATACTTTCAAATGGAATGAAAGACTCAACAATTTGATCATTGTATTTACCAGTAATCATTAATCCATCATCAAATACACCAGTTAGTCTTCCAGCCTTAAAAACAATCTCGTAAAAAGGTTCATCCATTTTTGAAGTCTGAACCACACCATAATATTCTTTCATTATGATGTTAATTTCGAAACCTAAGTATTTACTCCAATCCAATTTCATTGGTATAACTCCTTTCTATTCGTAAAGAGATTTTAATTTTTTGAGAAATTCTTCTTTATCACTGCAGATGTAATTGTTTTTTAGAAAATTATCAAAGTCAAATGCCATTCCAGCATTAATAATGTTTGTATAAAGACAGGCTAAAAGTCTCTGTAAGTTTCTTTTCTGTTCTTCTATTTCGCAAATCGTATTTTTTTTCAAATTATAAATTTCATCAACAAGGTAGTTTATTTCGGCTTCATATTCTTCAAAAGAATTTTCGTTGTCAAATTCAAGTAAACAGTTGTTAAGATAATAGAATGAAAAAGGTAAATCATTTCTTGTTGAGGGGAAAGCTCTTTCAATTTCGTGGTCATAGATTTTAATGAAGTAATTTGCGTCCATATCAAACTGATAAAACTCAGGATAATACCTATCAAGATAAATTGAGTCGCAAAATCTAAATTCTTTTTCGAATGTGTAAACATACAGAGTGTTAAGAGTATCATTATCTCTAATATGTCCAGTGACAATAATCATTTCATCTTCTGGATAAGTATCAAGATTATAAAAATAGAGTTTTATGAAAGGGAAGTTTTTTTTGAAGACTGTTTTTTTCTGTTTGGTGATTTGAAGTAAATATTGACTTTCACCAGTTCTTGTTAATGAGATATTATAGTTCTTTATCGAATTTCTAAAAATTTCTTGAGCATAGATTTGATCAGAAAAAAAGAATAAAGGTAAAATCAGAAACGAAATTTTAAGCTTCATCTTTGACAGCTTTATGTTCGTTATACCATTTTTTTATGTATTCGGCAATTTCAGTAGTTGGAGTTCCTGGAGTGAATAATTCTCCCACTCCCATCTCTTTTAATTTTTGAATGTCTTCTTTTGGAATAATTCCGCCGCCTGTGAGAAGAACATCATCCAGACCTTTTTCCTTCATTAACTTCAAGACTTTCGGAAAGATTGTCATATGAGCGCCGCTTAAAATACTTATACCAATTACATCGACATCTTCCTGCAATGCAGCTTCCACGATCATTTCGGGAGTTTGTCGAAGACCAGTGTAGATAACCTCCATTCCAGCATCACGAAGTGCAGCCGCAATTACTTTAGCACCTCGATCATGCCCATCAAGTCCAGCTTTTGCAATTAAAACACGAATCTTTCTCTCCATAAAATTACCTCCAGCTAATTTTTGATCATTTCACGAATTAAATTTCCATAAAGTTGCATCTCATTTTTCTTATAAGATTTTGGATGAGGTCTAAACTTAAATCCATCATTTATAAATCTTGGAACAATGTGAAAATGACAATGCATAATTGCCTGTCCGGCAAATCTTCCGTTATTTGTAAAAATGTTGTAACCGTGGGGTTTTAAACTCTCTAAAATCGCTTTTGAAATTTTAGAGATAACAACTATAAGTTCTTGAGAGATATCGTCTGAAATTTCGTGGAATTCTTTGTAATGTTCTTTGGGAATTATAAGAGTATGTCCGTAATTAATTGGATTAATATCAAGGAATGCAATAGTTTTTTCCGTTTCAAAAATAATTTCCGCAGGGGATTCTTTAGCTGCTATTTTGCAAAATATGCAATCATTCATAATTCAAATGAAAATTAGCCAAAACTAAAAAATTAGACAACATAGCAAGAAGACTTTTCACTTAATCCAATCTTTCAATCCTTAATAATGAATTAAATGTTGCAAGTAATTGGAGTAGTTTTTTATGAAATATCTTTCGACAAACTTTCTTTTCAATTTCTTAAATTAAAATGAAACTTATCTAAATAAAGGTGCAATTATGAAGAAACTGCTAATACTAATTTTATTCCCGATTTTTGCTTTAATTTCCTGCAGGGAAAATACAACCGAAACACAGCTGCCCGAAATTCCGCCTGATCCAGCTGGTTCTGTTCCTCAGGTTGTAAAAAATAATGTTGTTCCATCCGGAAGATTTTACACATTTGAGCTTGAGCGAAGAAGATTAAATTTAAGTGGAGTTGTAGTTAATAATTATGGAATTGATTTGTATGGAACCGGCGATCCTGATCAAAATATCTGGATTGAAATTGATGGTGTAAATAAAGGAATTCTGGTGAAAAGAGTTAGTCCACAAAATAGATTAAAAGCTGATATTGTATTTTGTGTTGATGTATCGGGAAGTATGAACGATGCGATAATTGATTCTATAGCTAACACAATTTCTTCTTTTTCAGATTTGATTTATAGATATGGAATTGATGCTCGATTTGGCGGAGTTGGATTTGTGGGAGATATAAGAGGCGTAAAACTTTTAACAGAAGATGTTGCAAATTTCAGAACATGGGTTCGAACAAAGAGATTTATTGATACATCAACTCAGGTTTTGTTTCCGCAATTTGGTTCTTCTTCATTAAATGAAAATCCAGTTTCAGCAATTCGATATGCGGATAGTTTATTTAACTGGCGACTTGATGCGCAAAAAGTTTTTGTCGTATTCACTGATGTTCCTGTAAAACCAAGTTCAAGAGAAGACTGGTCGGTGAATTGGGTTATAAATAATCTTCGTGGTAAGGGTATTGTGCATGTGGTTTTTGCAAACGATACTTCAAAATTTACAAATCTCTGGTCAACACCGAATTTATCAAATCAAAATCCAAAAGATTTAGCAACTTATACAGGCGGGACTTATAAAATCTTTCCTGATGGCTACAATCTAAATCTTATTTACCTTCCTCTTGTTGAGTCATTGATATACAGTCATTCAGTTGATTTTTTAACTGGTCCGGGTAAAAAGAGAATTAAAGTTGTTTTATCACTTTCGCCAAATTATGATGGTAAATCGGAATATGAATTAGAATTTTAGTTAAAAAATATTTCTCTGATGATGACTTCTAATCGAATCTGTGAAGTTTTAAAATTAGTCTTTTCCGTTCATCTTTCTCCGTCAAGATTAAATCACACTCGGTTGTTGAGATTAAACAGATAAGAGTATGACAGCAAAGCCAAAGATTAAATTTTAATTTTTGGTCAGGCTGAATATGTCGGAGCCTGAAGGAATAAGTTAGCATTTACTAATATCACCATTCGAGAGGTCAGTGTGACAATCCCTTTGACGAATGGTCAGAATGACATTCCCTTCGCAAAAGCTCCGACGGAATTTTTTCTCTCTATTAAATTTCAATTCTTTTCAATTAACTCAATTTGGTCAATTAACTTCAAATCAGCTTCGTTTATTTTTTTCATTAGCTCGAGCCAGCCTGTCTGGAAATATTGATTTATTTCATCTACAACTTTATCGAGTGAGGTTGAAAAATCATTGAATGAAATTTCAAACATTTGTGATGGTTTATCATAACTCGAAAGTAGATAATTCTGAGCTCGATAAAGTTTCGATGTTAATTTATTGGGATCGGATTGTATTCCTTTTGTCTCTATGAAATAAAACTTTTCGGCAAGCGTTCTAATTGTGTCTTTATTAGCTTTAAGTAATTTCCTCAACTCTTCGATTTTTTCTGATTTCTGTGCTGAAATTTTTTGAGAGATTAGATTGATATTTCGTTCTGCATCTTTAAGATTCTGGATTGCTTTACTCATTAATTCCATTCGGGAATACAATTTATTCAGTGCCTCTTCTCTTAGTTTTAAGTTTTCAAGAGAGATTTTAATTCTTGGGTCAGGTAAGACATTTACATATGTTGAATCAGAGAAATTCTTGTATGAAATTTTAACTAAATATTTCCCTGGCAAAACTTCCGCACCTGAAGGTTCAAAATCTTCTGATACTTGAGCCTCTTCCCATCTTGGAATTCTGATACCTTTTCTTTCCAGATTCCAGTATGTTCTGTTCAATCCATCTTTTGCAGTTACGTTCAATGTTCTAATTAAATTTCCTTTTTCGTCATAAATTTCAATTTTAACTTTTTCAGTTTTTTCTAATTGAGTTTCATTTTCTTGTTTTTCTGTTTGACTTTGATTTGGATTAGAGGTTGTATCAAGCTTAACATAAAATGTAATCATTGCGCCGGCTGGTAAATTCTCACCATAAAATTCAGCATGACCTGGAAAACGCATTCCTTTCGGCGAGGCATATTCCATCAAATATGCATCTGGTATATTGAAAACTTTAAGATTTTTTTCAAAGAATTTGTTGCCTTCTTTTGCAATCTCTCTTAGTGGCGAAATATTATCGATGATATAAATTGATCTTCCAAATGTCCCAATTACTAAATCATTTTCTCTTGGATGAATTATTAAATCTGTTGTTGAGACTGTTGGAAAGTCACTTTTCCATTTAGTCCAGTTTTTACCAAAATCAGTACTTACATAAAGTCCGAATTCGGTTCCTAAAAAGAGTAGATTTGGTTCTTGGAAGTCCTGAACAATGGAAAGACAATAACCATAGACTTTCTTTTCATCAACAAGCCTTGTCCAGCTTTTACCGAAGTTTGATGTATAATAAAGATAAGGCGTCCAATCGTCTCGTCTGTGATTATCAAAAACAACAAATGCTTCAGCTTCGTTGTATTTTGATGGATGAATTTGTGGAATCCATGTTCCTTTTGGAACGCCTTTTATATTTTCAACAACATTTTTCCAGGTTTTTCCGCCATCTGTTGTTAATTGAAGATTACCATCGTCTGTACCGACCCAGATCACACCCTTTTTAACTGGACTTGGAGCGATAGCTACAATTGTGCAGAAATTTTCTGCCGAAGTTACGTCGGGAGTAAGTCCACCGCTTTGTCTCTGTTTTTGTTTCGTAGTGTCGTTTGTAGTTAAATCTGGGGAAATGATTTCCCAGGAATCTCCTTTATTTGTACTTTTATGCAGGAATTGACTGCCGTAATAAATTGTAGAATTATCGAATGGATCTTGAGCAAGAGCCGCATTCCAGTTAAATCTTAGTTCAATTCCGTCTGGATGCACAGGTCTAATTGATTTTTGAATTCCGGTTTTTGAATCATATCTAAAAAGATTTCCACCTTGCGACATTGCATAACCAAATCTGTTGTCATCCGGATCGGGCATTACATCGAATCCATCACCAAAGCCTACTTCCTGCCAATCGAAATTTGAAATTCCCATGTAATTAAAAACTCTGCTCGGACCTCTCCACGACCCATTATCTTGAAGTCCACCATAAACATTGTAAGGAAAATCATTATCCACATTGATGTGATAGAATTGTGCAACCGGGAGATTTTCAACGAATCTCCATGTCTTTCCTCGATCGTATGAAATTGCAAGTCCACCATCATTCCCATCAATTAAGAAATTTGGATTTTCAGGATGGATATAAAAAGCGTGATGATCGGGATGAATTTTTGAAATTAAAATATTAAAAGTTTTGCCGCCATCTTCGCTTACCGAAACCTGAGTATAAATATTGTAGATACGATTTTCATTTTTTGGATCGACATAAATTTCAGCGTAATAGAATGGACGATCGCCGATGTTTTTATCGCTTACTTTAAACCACTTAAATCCGCCGTCAGTAGATTTGTAGAGAGCATTTACTTTTGCTTCGATTAATGCATAAACAATTTCTGGATTGCTGCGTGCGATTGCGATTCCAATTCTTCCAAGTTCACCAGATGGTAAACCGTCTTTATCTGTTCGCTTAGTCCAGGTTTTACCACCATCAAAAGTTACATAAAGTCCGCTCCCTTTTCCACCTGAAGTAAAGAACCAGGGTTCACGTCGGAATTCCCACATCGCTGCAAAAAGTTTATTCGGATTTGATGGATCCATTACAAGATCAGCGATTCCTGTTCGTTCATTCACATAAAGAATTTTTTGCCAGGTCTTTCCTCCATCAGTTGTTTTGAAGACACCTCGTTCTTCTGAATCTCCAAAAGCAGAACCCTGAACTCCAACATAAACTACATCTGAATTTCTTGGATCAATAATAATTCTATGAATGTTTCGGGAATTTTCTAAACCAAGATGAATCCAGGTCTTTCCGCCATCTAAAGATTTGTAAACTCCATTTCCGCTGTTCTGACTGTTTCTTGGATTACCTTCGCCTGTTCCGACCCAAATTATATCTGGAATGTTTTGATCTATTGCAATTGCACCAATTGATGCAGCTTTCATTGTGTCAAAAATAGGTGTCCAGCTAACACCACCGCTCGTAGTTTTCCATAAGCCACCAGATGCGGTTCCGACATAAAATATTGATGGATTTTTCTGAACCACATCAATTGCAGTAACTCTACCACTCATTCCAGCTGGACCAATTGATCGAGCTTTGAGTCCGTGAAGTTTGTTCATATCAAGAGGTTGAGAAAAAGAATTTGAAAATGAAATTAAGATTAACAGTGTTGTAAAAATTGAAATTGTTTTAGTCATAATTTTTAGTCTCACAATTTAGTTTTTATTAGTGATTTAATATAAAAAAAATGAAATGAAAAGTTAATGAGGGATTAAGTTAAAAAAATTTTTGTGAATAGATTAAATATTGAATGAAAATGAAATCGTAAAATTACTCCAGTTCAGTGATAAATTTCTTTAAAGGTTCTAAGATGATATGCAACTTTATCGATGGTTGTTTAATGTTTGAATTTGTAAGAACTTCATTCAAATATTATTGGCTTAAATCTTAAAATAACTTTAGTTCCTTTTGGATGGTTGTCTTCAATTTTAATTTCGCCTTTTATAAGATTGATAATATTTTTTACTAGCGAGAGACCTAATCCAATTCCTTCAATTCCTAATTTTTCGGTTAAGACAATTTCACCTTTATGAGTACAAACTTTTCTTGTTTCAAGATCCAAGGTCAGTTCTTGAAAATTTATTTAAGTTGAGCTTTGTAGATATCTTCCTGGTATAGCTTCAATTCATGCAATTAATTCATCAAAGTTGAATGTTTTCATCGGGGTTTTTCTTTTTAAATTAAATCTAAGAAGAATAATCTTAAATTAATTCTCCCTTTTGATTTAAAAAGACCAAGCCTTTAATTTCTTCCTCAATTGTAATTTTTATCTTTTGTAAATTTGCTCCAAAATTAATTAATCAAAATATGGAAGAAGAAACTCAATCTTATCAATCAAAGAGAAGTCTTGAAATTAATCCATCCGAAAAATTTTTAATGGGCGTTTGTGAAGCCTTTGGAAATTTCATAAATGTAAATCCAGTTTTTATTCGAATAATTGTTTTAACGGCTTTTTTCTTTCTGGGTCAGTCTATTCTTATAATTTATTCTGCATTTGGAATTTTATTACCTGTGAATGAAAATCGGGGAAAGTATTCTCGATTAAACTCAAATACAATTACATTGAATTTATTATTCATTATTGGAATTGTTTTGCTGTTTCTTTTATATAATGATATGATATCAATCAAAACAATTTTTGCATTCCTCTCACAGAAGATCGATGCATTTACTCTTTTAGTGTTTAGTATTGCGTTATTAATCAATAACCATTACAAATTGGAAGTAATTATGCCAGAAAATGAAATAAAAGAGATAAGAAAATCGGATCGAAAACTTATCTTTGGAATATGTGCCGGATTTGGTGAATATCTAAATATTAATCCAAATCTTGTGCGTTTAATATGGGTCATTTTTTTCTTTGCATCTTTTGGACTCGCTGCAATAGTCTATCTGGTTTTAAACTTCATTATTCCGGCAAAATCTAAGGATGGGTTCGCGAATGAATAGAATTTTTTCAATTCAATTTAATCTTGGACTGGCTGGAATTATTTCGAGTATTATCTGGATAATGGTAAAGTTCGGATTGATAAATCTGACAACAAATGAGTGGGTGAGCATCAGTCTCCTGATCTTTAGCTTTGCATTTTTTTATTATTATCTGAGTTTAGGGATTGACGACAAATTTCTTCTTTTTTCAATTATTTTATTTTTCTTTTCGATTGTGCTCTTAATTTATTCTTTCGAAAGTTCAACATTGAATGATCGATTGAAGCTCAGCTTCGAATTGCTTTATTATGCTTTTGCATTTGCCATCGCTTCTTTCTTCTTAATAAGATCTTTTTACAGTAACGCAAAAGTTTATCTCCTGATTTTTAGTGCTTTATTCCTATTTACTCTTTTGGGATTTTTAGTATTTAAATATTTGCTTCCAATCTTAGAATCATCAAAAGCATTTCATATTATTTTAAAAATGAATGACTTTGGAAATTACCTGATAAGTTTTTGTTTGATTTCTTTGCTTTATTTCCCTATAAGAAATATAATTTCAGAAATTAAAAATTTGAATTAACTCTTATGATTAGTTTTTTATTGGATCGATTTGGAAAGGCAATTTTGAATTTCTTAGATGAGTTTGGTGAAATAAGTGTTTTATTCTTCAAAATTCATTCTCATCTCTATAGAATTTTTAGAGATCGAAGATTAATATTAAGACAAATGGAACATATCGGAGTAGATTCGATTCCGCTTGTAATTGTAATTGCAATTTTTACAGGCGCTGTTTCGGCGTGGCAGGCGGCTTATCAATTGAAGGGTCTTGCACCACTTTCGTTTATTGGCGGGGCAACTGTTCGAGCTGTTATTACGGAACTTGGTCCTGTACTAACTGGAATTGTCATTGCAGGCAGAGTAGGCGCTTCAATTGCAGCAGAGCTTGGAACGATGAAAGTTACTGAACAAATAGATGCACTCGAAGCAATGTCGATTAATCCTGTTCGTTACCTTGCAATGCCGAGATATATTGCGTCACTTATTATGATGCCTTTGCTTGTAATTTTTGCAAATGTAATTGCAACATTCGGATCTTTTCTTGTTTCAAATTTCTTCCTTGAAATTTCACCGAATGTTTACATTGAGTCGGTGAGAAGCTTTTTTCAAATTCAGGATTTTATTTATGGAATAGTAAAAGCGATTTTCTTTGGATCAGTAACGGCTTTGATCGGTTGTCACATCGGCTTTAAAACCGAAGGTGGTGCTGAGGGAGTTGGACTTGCAACAATTCGTTCGTTTGTAATTTCAGCTGCGTCAATTTTAATTTTAGATTATATACTCTGGAATCTTTTCTTTTAGAAATTTTCAAAAAGGGATTTAAGATAATTAAACTTACATTGAACATAAGGACTTGCATTCTTACTTTTGCACTCAATTTTTGGTAAGAAATGAAATCATTATTAAAACTCAAGAAGTATTTCGTTAAGTATAAGAAGACGATCTATTTAGGATTTATTTTTATCTTTTTATCAAACATAACAAGTGTTTATGTCCCGCTTTTAATTAGAGACGGAATTGATGAACTTCGGCAACACCTCTCATCACCAGCTTTATTAAAATATGCATTGCTTATTGTGGGAGTAACTTTTATCAGTGGTGTTTTTAGATTTTTAATCAGGCAAACGATAATTGTAACCTCCCGAAAAATTGAGTTTGATTTAAGAAATGATTTGTGGGCTCATCTTCAATCGCTTTCATTGAGATTTTATCAGAATACTAAAACTGGTGATATTATGGCTCACGCTACCAATGATATTAACGCTGTGAGAAATTTCGTCGGTCCTGCTGTTATGTATTCGGTAGATACTTTCACTCTTTTTGTTTTTACTCTCGCATTGATGATCTCAATTGATTTAAAACTCTCACTTTTATCTTTGCTTCCATTTCCAATAATGTCGTTTTTCGTTTATCATTTTGGTAAGAAAATCCATATTCTTTTCACAAAGATACAGGAACACTTCTCGGTTTTAACTTCAAAAGCTCAAGAAAATCTTTCAGGAATAAGGATCATCAAAGCTTATGTGAGAGAAGAATCGGAAATTAATCATTTTAAAAAATTGAGTTATGAATATTTCAGAAAGAACTTAAATAAAATCAAAATCGATTCACTTTTTCATCCGGTTTTATTATTTATTATTGGCAGTTCTATCATTATAATAATGTGGTATGGAAGTTTAAGGGTAATTGATGGAGAATTAACTCTTGGTGGTTTAACAGCATTTGTTTTGTATATGGGATATTTAATTTGGCCCGCAATTGCTTTTGGCTGGATAACAAACCTTACTCAACAGGCAGCGGCTTCTCAAAAAAGATTGAACGCACTATTTGCAATTGAACCGGAAATTAAAGACACTGATCAGACTAATTATTCGATTGAAAAATTGCGGGGTGAAATTGAGTTTAGGAATGTTTCTTTCAGATATCGTGAAAATCTACCTTTCGTATTGAAAAATATTAATCTAAAAATTCCCGCTGGATCCACTTATGCGATAATTGGTCACACAGGTTGTGGGAAAACGACTTTGATCAATCTCATCCTGAGATTTTATGATGCAACTGAAGGTGAAGTTTTAATCGATGGGCATAATGTTAAAACAATTCCATTGAAAGTTTTAAGGAACGAAACTTCTTATGTTCCTCAGGAAACATTCTTATTTTCTGACACTTTGAAACATAATATTGCTTATGGTTTGATTGATCTACCTGAAGAATTTATCAATCAAAGAGTAAATGAAGCTGTCAAAATTGCTCATCTTATTCCAGACATTGAAACATTCCCGAATGGTCTTGATACAATTATTGGAGAAAGAGGCATAACTTTATCGGGCGGGCAGAAACAGAGAACATCGATTGCAAGAGCTGTTGCAAAGGGTGGAAAGATTTTAATTCTTGATGATTGTCTTTCAGCTGTCGATACAAATACTGAAGAGATAATTCTGAAAAATCTCAAAGAATTTATGAAGGGCAGGACTTCAATTATCATAAGTCATCGAATTTCGACAGTAAAAGATGCGGATCAGATTATCGTGATTGACAACGGATTAATTGCCGAGCAAGGAACACACGAAGAATTACTCGAACTCGAAGGTATTTATTTTAGAATTTATCAAAAACAATTGCTTGAGAAAGAATTAGAGGAGATTTGATGTCCGATTTCTTTCAAGATGATGAAGTCTTAGGCAAAGCTTACGACTCAAGATTAATGAAGAGATTACTGAAGTATGTAAGACCATATCGCGCTTATATTATCCTTGCGATTTTTTTGAACATTCTAACTGCCGCACTCGAGCCCGTAAGACCTTATCTCACAAAAATTGCGGTGGATAAATACATCGCTGTTGGTGATTCAAAAGGATTAATTAATCTTATCTTATTGATTTTACTCTCCTTGCTTTTGCAGGCGATTATTAATTACGCAATGACTTTTGCAACTCAATACATGGGACAGCGGACTTTATTCGATTTGAGAATGGAGATCTTTGAACATTTACAGAAACTGGCTTTAAAATTTTTTGATAAAACACCGATTGGAAGATTGGTTACAAGAGTTACAAATGATGTTGAATCTTTGAGTGAGCTTTTTTCATCAGGGATTGTGATGATTTTTAGTGATGTATTTATCATTGTATGGATTTTTGTATTTATGATTTTAATGAGTTTTGATCTGGCCCTTGTAACTATGAGTGTTGTTCCGGTTTTGATTTATGCGACATTTCTTTTTAGAAAAAAAGTCCGTGCAAATTATCGCGATGTTCGAAAACATCTTGCAAGATTGAATTCTTATATGCAGGAACACATTTCGGGTATGAGCGTGGTTCAGATGTTCAATAAAGAGGAAAAGGAATTTGAAAAGTTTAAATCAATCAATAAAGATTATCGTGATGCAAACATTCAAGCTGTTTTTTATCACGCAGTTTTTTATCCTGCTGTTGAACTTATTAGTGCAATTGCTGTTGGATTAATTATCTGGTATGGTGGCGGTGAGGTCGTAAAGAATAATTTAACACTCGGAGTTTTATTTGCATTTATTCAATACACCGAAATGTTTTTCAGACCTGTTCGTGATCTGGCAGAAAAATATAATATTCTACAGACTGGAATGGCATCATCTGAAAGGATATTTAAATTACTCGATACAAAAATTTTTATTAAGCAGCCCGAAAATCCTGTTTCCTTAAAAGATGTGAAAGGAAAAGTGGAATTCAAAAATGTCTGGTTTGCTTATAACGATGAAGAATATGTTTTGAAAGATATTTCATTTTTGATTAATCCGGGTGAATCAGTTGCAATTGTTGGTGCGACAGGCGCGGGTAAGTCAAGTATCATCAATTTACTGTTAAGATTTTATGATATAAACAAAGGACAAATTTTGATTGACGATGTAGACATTTCTCAGGTTGATGAAAAAGAATTGAGACGACATATTGCTCTTGTTCTTCAAGATGTAATTCTTTTCAGTGGCGATGTGAAATCGAATATCAATCTGTGGAACGAAGAAATTCCGTTTGATAAAGTAATTGAGGCATCAAAAATAGTTGGTGCAGATCAATTTATTGAGAAGCTTCCGAATAAATATGACGAAGAAGTTAAAGAAAGAGGAGCCACGCTTTCTCTCGGTCAAAAACAATTGATTTCGTTTGCAAGAGCACTGGCTTATGATCCAAAAATTTTGATTCTTGATGAAGCAACTGCGTCAATAGATACCGAATCAGAGAAAATGATTCAGCAGGCCATTGCACGGCTTCTAAAAGGTCGCACATCTATTGTGATCGCTCATCGTTTATCTACAATTCAAAACTCTGATAAGATTATTGTATTGCATAAAGGTCAGATTAGAGAAATGGGTAATCATTACGAATTGCTTGAGAAAAAAGGAATTTACTACAGATTGTATCAACTCCAATATAAAGATCAGCAAATCATTGCTTGATTTGAATTGACCTTAAAGATATTCTCAATAAAATATCCTTCCTGATCAAAGTTTAGTTGCTGATTACTTGAATTAAAGGAAATAGTTTAAAAGACATTCTTGAAATTTGTGACCTAATGAACAATCGATAAATTTAGTCTCGTTTTGTTTGTCCCATTCCTTTTTATAATTCTTATCAGATGAGTTCTTTATCAGGGAAAAAATTATCTGACAAATTTCTAAAACAGAATTTCAATTGTGTTCCTTCTTTCTTCACCAATTTAAAATTGAAATTCATTTTTTGAATCGTTAAACTGAATATGAAAATCCAAATACTTATGGAGGAAAATTGTTAAACAGAGTTTTAATAATTTTAATCATTCAAACATCACTTTTTGCTGCGCCAGTTTTTAATTCGATTGTAACTAATAGAGATACTTTAGGCCGATATGAAAAATTTGAAATCTCAATTAATCTTACTGCTTCATTTTCTAACCCATACAATAAAAATGAAATTTATTTGAGGGCTGTTTTTATTTCTCCGTCTGGTCAAAATTTAATTGTTGATGGTTTTTATTATCAGGATTTTATTCGAACAGGTCCACCAGAGAATCTAAGCCCAAATGGTCAACCTTTCTGGAAAATCAGATTTACTCCGACTGAAATTGGTAACTGGACTTATCAAATTATTTGTACTGACCCGACAGGCACTACAACAACTGAAAATAGGAATTTCACATGTTTATCTTCTGATAAAAAAGGTTTCATACGAGTGGCAAATAATCGTTATTTAAAATTTGATAGTGGTGATCAATTTTTCGGAATCGGTTTGAATATGGGATGGTACGATTACCCAGAGAAAACTTATTCATATCAAAAATGGATTGACTCACTCTCAGCTAATAATGGGAATTTAATTCGTGTCTGGATGAGTGAAAATGCGTTTGCAATTGAATGGAAAAATACTGGACTTGGAAATTACACCAATCGTCTCGATAGAGCTTATCAACTTGATTGGTTGTTAAATTATGCTGAAGAAAAAAATATTGTGGTTCAGCTTTGTCTTGTTCCGCATGGACAATTTTCAATTAACGTTGATCCTGAGTGGAATAATAATCCTTACAACTCGGCAAATGGAGGACCCTGTTCAACTCCTGAAAATTTTTTCACAAATGAAGTAGCAAAAGAATTTTTCAAACGAAGATTGGATTACATAATTGCGAGATGGGGATATTCGCCGAACCTTTTTGCATGGGAAATTTTCAATGAGGTTGACCATACACACAACTACAATCAAAATAAACAGAATGTAACTCAATGGTTAATTGAAATTGCTCAGTATATAAAAAGCAAAGATATTTATGGACATTTAGTTACAACGAGCTTTGCAAATGAATTCCTTGATCCTTTAATCTGGAGCAATATATTTTTTGATATAATTCAAATTCATCATTACAATACAACGGCAGATATGCAAACAGCTCTTGTTGAACTCACCAGGTTATATCTTTCAGATTACAATAAACCAACCGCGATTGGTGAATATGATTTTCTTGAGCTTGGTTATTGGGCTTCGACGAATGATCCTTATGGAATAAACTTTCATAATTCTTTGTGGGCTTCAGTGATGTCAGGCGCATATTTGACTGCGATGAGCTGGTCATGGAATAATTATATCGCTAATAAAAATTTATTTTATCACTTTAAATCAGTCGGTGAGTTTTTGTCGAATATTAATCTCTTAAATAAAAGTTTTGCTCCAGTAAGTCCGCAGACATTTACAACTCAAAAAGCTGATTTTGTTGTAGCTCCTGCATTCCCACTGTGGGGATTAAGTCCTGCAAATAATTTTTCAGTTTCACACCTCGGTTTAGTTAATCCAAATACAATTAATTTGAGCAAGTTTCTTTACGGAACAGCATTCAATGTTGAATATCGAAATCCACCGACTTTTATTGTAAGTTACGATGAAATAGCTGAGTTCAAAGTTGTTGTTGGTAATGCAATCAGTACCTCACCCCGATTGCAAATTTGGTTAAATGGGATTAAACGATTGGATCAAATTGCAAATACAAATGTGACTTATTCAATTACAGTTCCAATTGGTGAACATCAAATTTTTGTTGATAATCAGGGAATAGATTGGATGAGAGTTGCTGAATATGTCTTTACAAATTATGCTGTTACTTTGAAGTGTTATGCACTTCAATCTGAAAGTGAAATTATTGGATGGGTGCAAAACAGAAATTATAACTGGAAATATGTGAGAGATATTGGCAGTCTTCCTCAAATTATTTCAGATGGAAAAATATTTTTTACAAATGCGGGTCAAAATTCGATCTTTAGAGTCGAATGGTTTGATACAAAAAGTTCATCAATATTTTTGGTTGATACAGCTATCTCATTATCTTCTACACTTCAGATTGATGTTCCACCTATTCAAACAGATTATGCATTCCGAATTACAAAAATCGGTACAACTGGATTTGCAAGTTTAAATGAGCAAAAATTTGATTTTGATCTGAAGCAGAATTTCCCCAATCCGTTTAATTCAAAAACTAAAATTGTATTTCGAATACCCGAAACTCAAAAAATTAATTTAAAAGTTTACAATCAGCTAGGTTCAGAGGTTAAGTCACTAATAACAGATGAAATTTATAAGTCTGGAGAACATGAAATAATTTTTAATGCTGGTGACTTACCTTCAGGAATTTATTTTTATAAAATTCAAACAGAAAAATTTTCGAAGACAAAGAAGATGATCTTGTTGAAATGATTATTGAAAAAGTTTTCAGATGGATTAATTAAAACCCCAATCGATTGACATTTTCAATACGATAAAGAAATAAATCCCCAGAAATTTTCTTTTTTATTATGGTTATTCTTGATGTCATCCCTTCGGAATTTTGTTTTTGCGGTATCTTGGATTTAATCTATAATAATTTCATCCATTCTGGATTTGGATTTTTTATGCGGTACATATTTCGTTCTACAAACAGGTCGTCGCTACGCGACTTTTATTTTGTGTTTGTTTAACACTTTTCCTACAAATAGGTCGTTGCTATGCAACTCTAATTCGGGGGTTGATCAACATTTTTTCTATAAATAGGTCATTGCCGCGCAACTTTTATTTTGGGATTGTTAAAAATTCTCTCTACAAATAGGTCATTGCGAGGCGATTTTTTTCAAAATGTGTTTAGGTAATTTTTATTTTTTATTGAGCATAAAAAAGCTTCGTAGAGGCGAACTATTTGTAGAAAAGACATAAAACGAAAAATACCAAAGCTCCATCGGAGCGGCCTATTTGAAGAATTAACCACGAAGTGGTGAAATTATTATAGAATTAAAATCGTGCTGAAAAAATTAAAACTCCGAAGGAGTGACATTATAAATTGATTATAAAATTCAAGCGTTATGAAATTTTGTCTAGTCATTTCATCATTTATAATGTCATCCCTTCAGGATTTTACGTATTGTGTGTTTTTGTCCTTCCCTATAATAATTTCATCCATTCTGGATTTAATTATTTTGTCCACTACTCATCTAAAATTAGATTACCGATTCTTTTATTTTATTATTTATTGATTCTCTGGGAGTTGAGTGTGATTTGCCTTAAACCATACTCAATGAGATAATATCAACAAAAAATTACAACCCTACAATTGATTGAGATTATCGATTAAAAACCCATAACCACGAAGTGGTGAAATTATTATAGAATGAAATTTACACAAACACAAAAATTAAAACTCCGAAGGAGTGATATTATCAAATCAATCATAAAATTCCAGCGTGTTGAAATTTTGCTTTGTTCATTTGTTATTCATAATGTCATCCCCTCGGGATTTTTATATTATGTGAGCATTTGTTTTTTTTATAATAATCTCATCCATTCTGGATTTAATTTTCAATTAACGCAAATTAAATCTATATCTTATCTTGATTGCTTTTCATCAACTTCGAAGGAGTTGAATTTGATTAGCCCCGAGTTGCACTCGGGAAATAACGTCAAAAGGAAATTCCAACCCTGTAGGGGTTGAATTTGAGGTTCAAAATTTTTTTAAAAAAGATTTTTCAATTGAATTTTAGCTGATTAAGAACAAATTATTTACACATTGAACCCCTTCAGGGTTCTTTGTTTCTTTGTTTTCATTTACCCCCAATGCGATTGGGGGCTATTCACATTAAACCCCTGCGGGGTTTTTAAATTTTTTGTTTTTTATGTGCATTTGTTTTTTTCTATAATAATATTATCCTTTCTGGAATTGATTTGTCATTACTATTTGCCTCGTAAGATAATTTTCGAACTAATTATTTTTCAGAAAATATCTTGTATTTGTGGTTTTTCAATTACTCGTGAGGAGTTGAATGTGTTTAGCTCTGTGTTGCAATCGGGATAAATATAAATGATGAGGCTAATTGTCAAAAATCAAAATATTTGAAATGATTTTATAGAGAATAATCACTCAAGCGGAACAAAAATCTTAACTTTAGTTCCAACATCAACTTTACTTTCAATCGTCAATTTGCCATTAAAAATATCGACAAGTTTATTAACAATGGTTAAACCAAGTCCCCCGCCTTGCTGTTCGTAATATTTTCTATTGTATTGATAAAACAATTCAACAATTCTTTCAATTTCTTCTTCTGGTATTCCTCGACCTTTATCTTCCACGCTCAGCTCAAAAAATGTTGGTGTTGCTTTTGCGTACACAAATACATCGACTCTGTCCTCCGGTGAAAATTTAATTGCATTACTTACAAGCTCGGTTAAAATTATGTTTAATGTGTTGTAATCAAATGGACAGGGGAGATTAACTCCTTCAAATGTGTAATTAATCTTATGATTAAACTTTTGTGATAAATCGTTAAGAATAGTTTCAAGCTCAGTTTTCCAGTTTTGATTTCTGATCGATCTTATTTCTTTGATTTTATTCTCATCAGTTTCTATAATTTCAAGTTCTGCAATCTTTAGAAAATTCATAACAAGTCGATACAGGCGATCGCTGCTTTGTTTTATGTATTTGAGAAATTCTTCCTGTTCCTCTTCTGATTTCTCATATCCTTTATCAAGAAGAAGGGAAAGAAATCCATTCATTGTGCTTAGCGGATTCTTAAATTCGTGAGGTAAAGCATATAAAATTGATTTCCGAATTTCATCAAGTCTCTCATTGAGTATACGTTTCCTCTCAACATATTTTTTAAGCTTAGCATTTATGGAAACAAGTAAATCCTCAAATTCAAATGGCTTTGTTATGTAATCTTCAGCTCCGAGCGATTTACCGAATCTGATATCTTTTTTATCTGACTTTGCAGTAAGAAAAATTAGGGGAATGTCTTTATATCTTGAATCTTGACTTAATCTCTCTGCCATTGTAAATCCATCCATCACGGGCATCATTACATCACAGACAATCAAATCGGGTTTAAATGATTTCACCTTATCCAATCCTTCAGCGCCATTTGCTGCAACATCAACAATAAAGCCCTCGTTCTCGAGTTCCATCTTTAAGAGTTCTCGGATTGGCTCTTCATCTTCAACAACTAAAATTTTAAAATTTGTCTGATCCATATTAATTAATTTTTGATTTTAGTTTTTCTTACAAGACATTTTGAATGCTTGTTATTATATCTTTCAAGGATTGTGCACCACACAGCAATGTCCCTTCTGCAGGCACCAATGCAATCAGGATCTGTAAAATCAGCAAAATCGCAACTGAAATCGCAATAAAGTGGGAGCTCTTCTAATTTGAATTTTAATTTTCTCTTATTCATCGGTGACCATATTTTAACTAAACAAATTTAATATTTTAGTAATAAAGTTAGAACACAAATGAAAACACTTGTTACCTCATCAGTAAAGATAGCTTCTGAATTTATTAAGAAAGGGGAGGTTGTTGCTTTCCCCACAGAAACAGTCTATGGACTCGGTGCAAACGTTTATGATGATGATGCGATAAAAAAAATTTTTGTTGTAAAAAGACGCCCAACCGATAATCCTTTGATTGTCCACATCTCAAATATTAATCAAATCGAATCTCTTGTAAAAAAAATAAATAACTGTGCAAAAACAATTATCGAGAATTTTTTCCCTGGACCAATTACAATCGTTTTAGAAAAAAATGACGCAATTTCGGAATTAGTAAGTGGTGGGTTAAACACCATCGCTATACGAATGCCTTCCCTTGAATTGACAAAAAAATTTATTGATGAGTGCGGAGTTCCAATTGCAGCTCCCTCTGCAAACCTATCTGGTTCTCCAAGTCCAACAAGCTGGAAACATGTTTATAATGATTTGAATGGCAAAATACCTTGCATCTTAAAAGGTCCTGATTGTGAAGTTGGAATTGAATCAACAGTCGTCGATTGCACAAAGAATAAACCAGTAGTTCTTCGACCAGGAATAATTTCAATTGAAGATTTAAAAAAAGTTTTTTCTGATGTAAAAATTTACAAGCCAAAGAATATCAGTAAGCCAAAGTCTCCTGGAATGAAATACAAGCACTATGCTCCAAAAGCAAAAGTTGTTTTGATAAACTCAGAGGAAGATTTAGAGAAAATTGAGTTTGATAAAGATAAAGCAGCTTTTATTGGTTTATTAAAGATAAAAGGACTGAAAAAAATTAAAAGGGTCAATGATTTGCGGGACTATGCAAGAAATATATTTAAGTTTTTCCGTCAATGTGATGAAGAGAATATCGAGGTGATTTTCTGTCAGAGTGTTCCGGAAATCGGACTAGGACTTGCGATAATGAATCGCTTGACTAAAGCAGCTCATTCGTAAATTCATTCATCAGGGAGATGAGTTATGACATTCGAAGATTACAAAAAAAATTTTATTGAAAAGCTAAATCTCTGGGAAAAACAAACTCTTAATCCTTTCCTTCAAAAAAATCCAGAACAAAAAGAAAAATTCGTTACAACATCTAATAAAGAGATTAAAAGACTTTACACTCCGCTCGATTTTGATTTAGAGAATTATGACGATAAGCTGGGTTATCCCGGAGAATATCCTTTCACTCGAGGAATTCAACCAACAATGTATCGTGGAAAATTCTGGACGATGCGTCAATATGCTGGATTTGGAACAGCAAAAGAATCTAACGAACGATATAAATTTTTGTTAAGTCAGGGGACAACAGGACTTTCAGTTGCTTTTGATCTTCCAACTCAAATTGGTTACGATAGCGATGATCAACACTCTGAAGGTGAAGTTGGTCGCGTTGGCGTTGCAATTGATACACTTGCAGATATGGAAATTCTTTTCGATGGAATTCCTCTAGATCAAGTCTCAACATCAATGACCATAAATGCGCCAGCTTCAATATTGCTTGCGATGTATATTGTTACTGCTGAGAAAAATGGAGTTTCAAGAGATAAACTTTCTGGTACAGTTCAGAATGATATTTTGAAAGAATACATTGCACGAGGCACTTATATTTTTCCACCAAAACCTTCGATGAGACTTGTGACTAATTTATTTGAATTCTGCTCAAGAGAAGTTCCAAAGTGGAATACGATCTCAATTTCAGGTTATCATATTCGTGAGGCAGGTTCAACGGCAGCACAGGAGATCGGATTTACATTTGCAAATGCAATTGCTTACGTCCAGGCTGCAATAGATGCAGGACTTGATGTTGATTCATTTGCAAATCGAATTTCATTCTTTTTTAATTCACACAATGATTTGTTTGAAGAAGTTGCAAAATTCAGGGCAGCCCGACGATTGTGGGCAAAAATTATGAAAGAGCGTTTCAAAGCAAAAGACAAACGCTCAATGATGTTAAGATTTCATACTCAAACTGCGGGCTCGTCTTTGACCGCACAACAGCCGGATAACAATATCATTCGAACCACAATTCAAGCTCTTGCTGCTGTGCTTGGTGGAACCCAAAGCCTTCACACAAACGCAAAAGATGAAGCACTTGCTTTGCCGACTGAAAATTCAGCTCAGGTTGCATTAAGAACTCAACAAATTATTGCTTATGAGTCGGGAGTAGTAAATACAATTGATCCGCTTGCAGGTTCGTTCTTTGTTGAGGCTTTAACTGATGAAATTGAAAAAGAAGCTGAAGAATACATTAAGAAAATAGATGAACTCGGTGGTTCGCCCGCAGCCATTGAGATTGGTTATATTCAAAAAGAAATTCAAAAATCTGCTTACCAGTATCAGAAAGATATTGAAGAAGGCAGGAGAATTATTGTTGGAGTAAATAAGTTTGTTGTAGAAGAAAATGAGACACACGAAATTTTAAGAATCAATCCAGAAATTGAAAAGAATCAAATTGAGTTTCTAAAGAAAATAAAAGCAGAGAGAGATAATTCACTTGTAAATGAGAAACTCAAGTTGCTCAAGGAAGCAGCTCAGGGTGATTCTAATCTGATGCCTTTCATAATTGATGCTGTTAGAGTTTATGCATCGATCGGAGAGATTTGCAATACTTTGAGAGAAGTTTTTGGTGAGTATATGGAAAGTAATTAGTTGTTTCTTGTAATGATGAGTTTTGAAGAAATATTGTTCTTAGTTTATAGATATATCTTCATAGAATGATATGAAAGGCAAATTAAAATCAAGTAATTACTTTTTCTTGTTTACCCACTTTTTTAGATGATTAAAAATGTTTTTCAGATTTCAAGAATCAGTGCAAAAACCAAATTACTTAGCGTTTGATATTTGAGCCAGAATGATGTTAATGTATCAGACTAACTAAAATCATTTTCAGTAAAAACATTAAATCAACATTCCACCCATAAAATTTGTGCAATTATATATGGCATAGAATCGATTGAACTTTTTTGAAGTTTCTAAATTAATAGACTTGTTTCATCAAACCTAACTGCTTTAGTGATTCAGATCTTGCCAGAGTTTGATGAAATATTAATCGCAACTAAGTAGAATTGAGGCAATATCACTCTTACATCGATTTCGAATTTTTAAAATCTATAATTTGTTTACTCAGAAAATTTGGAGATAAATTATGGCAAACAAAAGAAATGTTATTCGAACAGAAAATGAGTGGAAGCAAATTCTCTCTCCTGAAGAATATTACGTTCTCAGGCAAAAAGGAACTGAACCACCATTTACAGGAAAATATTATCACAACTTCGAAGATGGAATTTATTTGTGTGCAGCTTGCGGTAATGAATTATTTTCATCCAGAGCTAAGTATGACTCTGGTTCGGGCTGGCCAAGTTTCTTCGAACCAATTTCTTATGACAATATCGAAACTAATATCGACTATTCTTTTGGAATGAGACGAATTGAAATTAAATGTGCATCCTGTGGCTCTCATCTTGGCCATGTGTTTGATGATGGACCAGAGCCAACTGGGAAAAGGTATTGCATCAACTCAATTTCACTGAAGTTTATTAAAAATGATTAATTTGATGTAAGCTTTAAGCTCAATTATTTTTGTAAAAATTTTATTTAAAAAAGATAAAGCTGGCAACAAAATCTAAGAAACAAAAATGAATATTTATCCGACTTCAATTAAGCAGATTTCACCAGAAGCGCTCGAAATAAAATGGTCAGATGGACACATTAGTAAATATGAATTAAAACATCTGAGACTCGAGTGCCCCTGTGCAACTTGCAATGGCGAAACAATTCTCTGGAAACATTATGGTCCCACTAAACAAATTATGATTCCTACACTCGAACAAATTACACTTACAGGAATTCAGGTTGTGGGAAATTATGCAATTCAACTTTCCTGGAAAGATGGTCACAATACAGGAATTTATACCTGGGAATATCTCAGAAAACTCTGTCAATGTGAAGAATGTAAATTAAAAAACGAGGTAAAAGATGAGTGAATTTCATCTCTATGAAATAAATCTTAAATGGACAGAACAGAAAAAAGGACTTTTATCTGCATCTGGTTTACCAGATATTGAAGTTGCAACCCCGCCTCAATTTTTTGGAGGACACGAAGGTATCTGGTCACCTGAACATTTGTTTGTTTCATCTGTTGCAGTCTGTATAATGACTACTTTTCTTGCAATCGCCGAGCTATCAAAACTTGAATTTGTCTCTTATGAAAGTCGTGCAACTGGCAAACTGGAAAAAGTAGATAATAAGTATATGATTACAGAAGTAACAGTTGAGCCAATTATTAAAATTAAATATGAAAAAGATCTTGAGCGCGCAGAAAGAATAATTCATAAAGCAGAAGCGAATTGTTTGATTTCGAATTCGATCAAGTCAAAAGTTGTTCTTAACCCTAAAATACAACTATAAAATTTCGAATTGATGAAAATGTATGAGTCTCGATATACCAGGCCGATCTCGGTAAAAAAATTTTATCAACGGGTTTTTAATCACTTTGTATTTTCTCTGTTATTGATGACTGTATCTCTTTTAATTGGAATGATGGGTTACCATTTTTTTGAAAGTTTAAACTGGATTGATGCTTTTATCAATGCGGCAATGATACTCGGTGGAATGGGACCTGTAGAAATTCCACAAACAAATGGTGGTAAAATTTTCGCTGGATTTTATGCTTTATACTCAGGGATTATTTTTCTTGTAGCGATTGGAGTTATTTTTGCACCAGTCTTTCATAGAATGTTTCATTTGTTTCACTGGAAAGAAAATAATAAAAACTAATTTACAGGAGGAAGCTTATGCCTGTCTTTGAATATAGATGTAACGATTGCAACACAAAATTTGAAATACTTCATCTTACAAAAGAAAAAGTAGAAGATGTCATTTGTCCGAAATGTAATTCTAAAAATTATGTAAAACTTCTTTCTCGAATTGCAAAACCAGTATCAGAAGATTCAGATTTTGATTCGTCAGATTTTGGTTCAAATGACAGCGATGATTATTCA
The DNA here is from genome assembly GCA_013177855.1 of Ignavibacteria bacterium. Lineage (NCBI taxonomy): Bacteria > Pseudomonadati > Ignavibacteriota > Ignavibacteria > Ignavibacteria bacterium. Next base: position 1,275,217 of record JABLYA010000001.1, on the reverse strand, counting down.
GGTTCGAGTTGTTGTTCAGGCGGAATGTGTGGATGTAATTAATATGAAAAGTCTCCTCAAGCTGAGGAGACTCTTACCAAACTAAAAATTATTTGATATAAACCAATTTTTTGATTTCGCTACTTCCATTTGCCTCAAGCCTATAAAAGTAAGTCCCCGAAACTAAGTTAAACTTGCTCGCATCGAATTCAATTTCATAAAATCCTTCTTTTTGAAAATCATTTACGAGAGTTGTTAATTCTTCACCAAATAAATTAAATAAACTTAGTTTAACCATCCCATCTTTGGCTAACTGATATGAAATTTTTGTCGAGGGATTGAAAGGATTAGGATAATTTTGATACAATTCAAAACCTTTGATATATAAATTTTCATTTTCAACTGATGTTGAGCCAACATTGATTATGAAGTCTTGCGCAAAATTCCATTGATCGCCGCTGGATGAACCGTTAAAATTAACTGAATTACCATTAGCGTAAAGAACAACTTGCCCACTTGCAGCAGGTGCGGTAAATTCAAAATCAAAAGTTACAACTCCCCCGGTTGGAGCTTTTGGTGAAGTATGAGTTAATTCATCTCCAATTTTCTGTAACCCGCTTCCCTGGACAATTGAAAGTTCTCCGCTGCTTGAAGCTATATTTGTTCCAGCTCTTACAAGCGGTCCACCACTTATTGAAACTCGATAAGTTCCTTTTGCATTAGGTGCAAGTGAGTTTGGACCAGAGATTGTTACATTAACAGAAGCTGTGGGAGAATTTCCATGACAATTACAACCCTGACCATTTTTGCGAGTTTTGTTTGTTACCCCTGTTGAGTACCCATAAAACAAAAAAGATGTGAGTACAACGAGACTGATGAAAAGATTGGATAGGAAAAATTTGTTTTTAAGAAATCGTGTCATAAAACCTCCTGATTTTTTTCAACAACAAGAGTGATATGTAAAAAGTTCAGCAATTTGAAAATTTGAAATGATAAAGTAAGTATCTTGAAAAAACAGAGAGGCTTGTTATTTAAGATTTATAATCTTTTATGCAAGTTTTTATAAGGAATTTAATTTTAAGAGAAATTCATCTTAAAGTTTTCATTCTAAGTTTTATAAATTAAAAAGCCTGTCAATCCCGACAGGCTTTTTAAATCTCAAGAAAGAGTAGATTGAAAAAGGAATTAGGATTTCATTCGTTCACCAAGTTCTTCGTAAATAAAGAGCCATCCAACAATTTTACCGATGTCAATTTCTTCGTAGTTGTTCCAGAATTCTCGATTACGGACAAATCTTGAACTTGTATCATCCTCAGGAATTTTTTCAGTTTCTTCGATGATCTTTTTGAATCGTTTGATCCATAATTCAAAATTCTTTTCTCTTAAATCAACCCAGCCATCGTGTGCCCAGAGATCGATATTTTCTGGTGTAATCTGTAATTCATTTTCACCTCGATATGGTGGAATTTTAATTTCTGGTCCGCGAAGTAGTCTTTTACCATCTCTCATTAAAATCGGGATTCCAATGGATATGATTTGTGATCTCAATACACGATTACTTTTTATTAATTCTTCAGCTTTTAGTGAAATATCTTTTGCATTTTGATTAATTACATTGAGCATTGAACCATATAAAATTTTTAATATTTGAGCTTCATAAAGGAGTTTTGAAAGTCTTGGTGGTCCGAGCATCTCAAAAGCAACTGAATCGGCTCCGTATTGCTCCTCAAGTTTTTTCATTTTCTTTATTGCAAAGTTTTGCATAAAACCTGCACGGTAAGTTGGCTCAAGTGTTGCGTGGTCAAGTGCGTTTATTATATCGTGACCTGTATTACCACCTTTCAGCTCAAAGACAACCGTTTCAGCAATTTCCTCTGGAGTTACATATTCCATTTGGCCGAGTGTGGTTATTGTATCAAACTCACCTCGGGAAAAAATTCCATTTTCACCTGTATCAATAAAGACTGCTTTTAGTGTTTCACCAGTTTTTTCAACTGGAATTTCATCTTTTATTTTGAAAATTTCACTGAGTTCAATTGCCAATTCAGGATTATGATCTAAAAGCTCGACTGGTTTCCCACCTTTTTTGATTTCACCAAAACCAATTTTTTTCCAGGCAATAACGGCTGTAGGTTTTATTTCTTTGGTGATTGGTGCATTGGGAGTTCGAGCAAGTAAAAACAAAAGTAATGTATGAGCACCCGCGACTGATGATTTGCTCAATAAAACTCTTGAAGGTCTTTCTTCGCTGTGAGTATATGGAATGTTTAAACCCATTCCGCCAGTTCCGCTTGTACCAATTTTAAGGTAAATCTGAGTTTTTGCTTCTTCCATACTTTTGTATAAAACTTGGACATGTCTAATTAACTGGGGAATGTAAAGAGTTGCAAGCAGCCGCTCAGCTTGTTCAATTATGTTATCGACTTTACCGGTCTTAATTGCTTTTTTTACATCTCTTCCAACGCTGTAAATATTCTGATAGGCAATTCCAGTGGCAGTGTTAATACAATCTATAATTACTGAAGGTTTATAAGTTGTGATTAATTGGTAAAGACTTTGAGCTTTAAGAATTTCATCATCAAGTTCTTCGATTATATCGTCAATTAAAATTTTTCTGATTTCTGGATTTTTAAGTAATTCAAGTTTGTTCTGGTCTTTCCATTCTTGTCTTAAAAAAATATTTCCCCACCAGGGAATAATGTTTTCATTTGGATAATCAGGAAATTCTTTGCTTAAATTTTCAACGGCTTCTCGGGCTTCCCATTCATTCAGCGATGCAAGAATAATTTTGGAAGGATTCTCGACAATGATTCGTCGGGCAACAGCATAACCTACTAATCCCCAACCTCCGAGGATTAGTATTGATTTGCCTTTGATATCCATAATGCAGCCTCTTATATATGTTAATTAATTTTTTATTTATAACTTTGCAATACAAAATTAAGCAAAAATTTAATGGTCATTGCTCTAACAAATAGGTCTTAATATGAAGGTAAGCGAATACTTAAATGAAGAAAATGTATTGTTAGATGTAGAAGCAAAAGATAAATATGAATTAATAGATAAATTAATTGATGTGGCAGCAAAATCCGGGAAAATTCTGGATAAAGAAAAAGTCCGAGAAGCCGTTTACGAGCGGGAAAAGATTTTATCGACAGGAGTTGGTAAAGGGTTTGCTGTTCCACATGGAAAAACAGACGCCGTTAATGATATTGTCCTTGCATTTGCAATCACAAAAGAACCACTCGATTACCAGGCTCTGGATAATCAACCAGTTAGACTTGTAATGTTAATGGTTGGAAAAGACAGTCTTGTGAGTTCTCACATTAAGCTTTTGAGCAGAATTTCAAGATTAATGAATAACGATGAGTTTCGAGAAAATCTTCTTAATGCAAAAACAAAAGAAGAAGTTTTAGAAATCTTCCGAAAAGAAGAATCAAATTATTTTGATGTCTAATCGAATTCACAAATAAATTTTAGTGGGTAAAATTGTTTAAATCAATCCGCGGTACAAAAGATATTTTTCTGCCGGAGATTTTTCGATGGCAGAGACTCGAAAGAGTTACACATCAATTGATGAAAAATTACAACTTCACAGAGATCCGCACTCCAATCTTTGAAGAAACTGGTCTCTTTGCTCGAAGCATTGGAAGTGAGACTGATATTGTTGGTAAAGAGATGTACACATTTAAAGATAAAAGCAATGTCAGTCTAACTCTTAAACCCGAGATGACAGCAGCTGTGGTTCGCGCATTTGTTCAACATAATCTGGGTGAACTTAGGCCAGTTAATAAATTTTATTACATCTCACCAATGTTTCGACAGGAAAGGCCGCAATCAGGAAGATTGAGACAGTTTCATCAAATCGGAGCGGAAATTTTCGGCGTGAAAAATTATACCGCCGATGGTGAACTAATAGTTTTAGCCATTGATTTGCTTTCAAAGCTAAATGTTCAAAATCTTGAGCTTCAGCTAAATAGTGTCGGATGTCAAAACTGCCGTCCAAATTTTATTAAGAAACTTGTAGAATACTTCGAACCATTAAAGGATAAACTTTCAGAAGACAGCCAGATACGATTAAAAAAGAATCCTTTACGAATACTTGATTCAAAAGATGAAAGAGATATTGAATTAAAGAAGAGCGCTCCTTCAATATTAGATAATCTATGTGACGAGTGTAAATCGCATTACGAAGGTTTGAAAGAATTCCTTATCCAGAATCAGATTAAGTTCGTTGAAAATCCTTATTTAGTTCGGGGACTTGATTATTACACAAAAACAGCGTTTGAAATTACATCAAGCGATCTCGGTGCTCAAAATGCAATTTGCGGTGGTGGAAGATATGATTTACTTGTTGAACAACTTGGAGGTAAACCAACTCCAGGAGTTGGCTGGGCTTGTGGAATCGAAAGAATTTTACTTGCTTCAGAAAAATATGAACAACCAATTAAGTACGAACTGGATGCTTTCGTTGTAATTCAAAAACCTGAATTTAAGGTGAAAGCATTTCAAATTCTATCTGAACTTAGAAAAAATGATTTTAGCTGTGAAACTGATATGCTCGATCGAAGCATGAAAGCTCAGTTGCGAGAAGCTAATCGATCTAATGCAAAATTTGCTTTAATTCTTGGTGAAGAAGAACTTGCAAATGAAAAAATTGTTGTCAAAAATTTATCGACTGGAGATCAGGAAATAATTTTTTTGAATGACCTGTGTGATTATCTTAGAAATAAATTGAATAACAAATAAAGATGGCAAAACAGAAATATTATGTTCCTGAAAAGGAACAGCCTCATTTTAATAAAGAAAAAGGCTGGATTGAAAAAATAGAATTTCAAATTAAACCATCTTTTGAAATCTCAAAAAATAATTCAAAACCTGTTTTTATTATTGATGTTTTTAGTTTTCGTGAATTTGCATTTTTTAGTTATACCATAGATTATGAAGTTGTGAAAAAGAAAACTGAATTCTTCATAACATTAAAAGGTTTGAATACAGAAAATCAATCATTCCCTGGTCTGGGTAAAGCACGAGCAAGAATTGAATTTGGAGATTTAGCAGGTGATTATGTTTTTCATTTCAGAAGAGCAAGCGGAGAAGAAAATGTTTTCCATTTTACTATTGATCCATTTAAAGGAATAATTCAATTAAAAAAAGAATTCCCTGATAAAAAAACGAACAGAAAATTTGTTCAATTTTTAGGATGAACTTATGTGCCCAGAACTCTTTAAGATAGGTCCTTTAACGGTTTATAGTTACGGTTTAATGTTAGGAATTGCGTTTTTAGTTGCGAGTTATATTCTGACAATTGAATTCAAAAGGAAAGGTATTCATCCCGACCTTGCTTCTGAAGTAACTTTATTCGCATTGATTTTTGGTATCATTGGAGCAAAACTTTTTCATTTGTTTGATGAGTGGGATGCATTTTTACAGAATCCAATTGGTGAGGCTTTTTCACCTGGAGGGCTTGTTTGGTACGGCGGATTTTTAGTCGCGTTAATTGTAGTTTATATTAATTCGAGAAGACGAAATCTTCCTTTCCTTGTTCTTGGTGATGCTGCCGCTCCTGCTCTTGCTCTCGGCTATGGTATTGGCAGAATTGGCTGCCATCTCTCAGGTGATGGAGATTATGGAATCCCAACTAACCTTCCATGGGGTGTGGATTACTCAAAAGGAACTTATCCTCCAAGTTATGCTTTCAGAGGAACAGAGATTGCAAAAAATTATCCAAATGGAATTGTGCCTGATAATACTCCCTTGCATCCTACGCCAATTTATGAGTTTTTACTTGGTGTGATAATTTTCTTGATTTTATGGAATATGAGAAAGAAAACAGATGTGAATGGTAAAATTTTTATGTGGTTCTTAATTTTGCATGGAAGCGCAAGATTTTTAGTGGAATTTATTAGAATTAATCCAAGAATTCTTTTTGGTCTTTCTGAAGCTCAATTAATATCTATCATTCTTGTTGCTGCGGGAATTGTTGGAATTTTTTATCTGAAGAAAAATCCTGGTCTGGTTCAATTTGATCCCAAACAAATCAAATATGAACCAAAGAAGAGAAAATAAATTGCAGGCTCTATTGAATTAGAGAGTAAGAGAGTTGAGGTGTTCTCCAATAGTCTAAGGTTTCTGGGAGTAACCTTAATTAAATCAAATAGTATTTGTAATTGTCTTAAAAATTAAAATTGGATCGATCGAAGTTTTTGATTCAATATTAAATTTATTCAGAAAGAGAAAAAGAGTTTTAGTATTAAAGATTTAGGTCAAACAAAAATGCAAGGATAGAAAGATGCCATTAATAGTAGGTCGTCAGCCAGTTTTAGAAGCGTTGAAATCAAAAAATTTTGTTGAGAAAGTTTATATCCTTTTTGGTGCAAGAGGAAATCATATTAGTCAGATTAAATTTCTTGCAAAAAAGAGAAAAGCCAAAGTCGTAATTCTTAGTAAACAAAAATTTCGAGAATTAACTCCAAGCACAGCAACACAAGGTGTAGCTGCACTCGTCGGCGAAAGAGAATACAACGATATTGACGATATTTTGAAAGTTGCTGAAGAAAGAAACGAAAAACCATTCATACTTCTTCTGGAAAACATTCAGGATCCAAGAAATCTTGGTGCATTGATTCGTACAGCTGAGTGCATGGGTGTTCATGGAATAATCCTGCCAAAAGATAGAAGCGCAAGTATCAATCAAGATACAGTAAAAGCATCAGCTGGTGCAATTGAACATATGCCAATTGCAAAGATTACAAATGTCTCGCAGACAATTGATGAATTGAAGTCAAAAGGATTGTGGATAGTTGGAACCTCATCAAAAGCTGATAAAGTATTGACTGAGTTTGATTTCAATATTCCGCTGGTTTTAGTATTTGGTCAGGAAGGGCAAGGAATGAGAAGATTAACTGAAGAAAAATGTGATTTCCTTGTTAAGATACCATTGTTTGGAAAAGTTGAATCTCTGAATGTCTCTGTTGCCTGTGGTATGTTTCTCTATGAAATCAGAAGACAAAAAAGTATGGTTAATAAATCTGAATTAAAAGAAGTAAAAGCGGAAGAATAGTTAATCTATAATCCACCTTAAAGATTAAATAGAGCAATCTAGATTTCTAAATATTAATGAACTTTATTAGCATACATTTTTGATTTATCCTTTTCTGTTTAGAATGAATCAATCAATAATTTTTTTGATTTGATTGCTGTGTTAGTTGAGTTTTACGAGATTATAATTCTGATATTGAAAAAATTTCAAGAACAAATTTTAGTTTAATTGACTAGTATATAAACATTCAAATGTATCTTTCCGCATCTCATTACAATTCAGATTTTTTATTTTCACACCTGGAAATAATTTCTAAAAAATGATGAGGAGACTTATGAAATTCGTCTTATTTATCTTGCTCATTCTTTTTAAAAACTTACTTTCTCAACAAAGTGATTACTGGCAAACGCATTTTGAAAAATCAAATTATCTTGAGACACCACGATACATAGAGACTATGGAATATTTTAGAAAATTCGAAAAACATTCGCCATTTGTGAAAATGTTCTCGATTGGTAAATCTGCTGAAGGAAGAGATATATATGTTTTAATTGTTTCGAAAGACAGAGCTTTTAAGCCTGAACTTGCAAGAAAAACAAACAAACCAATTATACTTATTCAAAATGGTATTCATTCGGGTGAAATAGATGGTAAAGATGCATCGATGATTTTGTTGAGAGAGATTTTAATCACAAAAGAAAAAGAAAGTTATATTGATAACGCCATATTGATTGTGATGCCGATTTTTAATGTTGATGGACATGAAAGGTTTAGTCCTTATAATCGAATTAATCAAAATGGACCGAAGGAAATGGGCTGGAGAACAAACGCTCAAAATTTGAATCTTAATCGTGATTATATGAAAGCTGATTCACCTGAAATGAAAGCCTGGCTGAAATTCTTCAATCAATGGTTACCACATATTTTTATCGATTGCCATGTGACCGATGGAGCGGATTACCAATATGAAATTACTTATTCCTGCGAACGATATGGGAATGTTCATCCTGAGCTTGGCAACTGGATTAAGAATGAGTTTATCCCATTCATTGAAAATGAAGTTCAAAGAAATGGTTATCTAATTGCTCCTTATGTATGGTTCAGAGGCGATGAAATTAAAAATGGAATTGTTGATGGAGTAACTTCGCCAAGACTTTCAACTGGTTATGTTGCAATTCAGAATCGAGTTGCGCTTTTAATTGAAACCCATATGCTCAAAGATTACAAAACAAGAGTTTTTGCAACATTGACGATGCTCGATGCTGTAATTCGTAAAGCAAATCAAACAGGGAAAAAACTCGTTGATTTAATTAATCAAACTGAAAAGAAAACAATTGATGAGCTGGCAAATCAGAAAAAATATTTACCAATAAAATTTCAATCATCAAACGAATTTGTTCCTTTCATTTTCAAAGGAATTAAATACAAGAAAGTGCCGAGCATAATTTCAGGGAAAGAGAAAATAGTCTATACTGGTGAGAAATTTGAAATTGAAATACCGCTTTACAATAAACCAGTTGTAGTTGATTCTGTTAAGGCTCCTGAGTTTTATCTGATTCCGAGAGCGTATTCTCATATAATTGAAATTTTGACTTTGCACGGTGTAAAATATGAGGTTCTAAAATCTTCAAAAAAGTTTGTCGTAGAAAAATACCGCTTCGATGAAAATACTACCTGGCAAAAGCGGCCATATGAAGGCAGAGTAATGATAACAACCAGATATGAGATTTTTATTGATACAATAAATGCTGAAAAAGGTGACTATTTAATTCCCGTCAATCAGAGAACAATTAAAGTCATTATGCATTTGCTTGAACCAAAATCTGGTGATTCTTTTGTTTCGTGGGGATTTTTCAATTCTATTTTTGAGAGAAAAGAATATTATGAAGATTATGTTATGGAAAAATTAGCTGAAGAAATGTATAACTCAAATGAAACTTTGCGAAAAGAATTTGAAGACAAATTGAAATCTGATTCTACCTTTGCCAATAGTCCTGAACTAAGATTAGAGTTTTTCTACCGTCGCTCACCGTATTTCGATAAGCAATGGTTAATTTATCCGGTTTCGAGAGTAATTAAAGTTTTGTAAGATTGAATTGAAACTTAATTAGTCAGAGAGGTAAAAATTTTAATGTTGTATAAAAAGACTTTCGAGCATATACTCAATACGCAAAAACAAAATTTTAACTTTAAATTTGTGTAGAAAACCATTGTCAAACTATTAAAAAAGGAGTTCACATTGGTAATTTTTAAGAAACAAAGGCTTGATGAAATCTTTGAAAATTTTAACAATAAAAAAATTTTTGTAATTGGTGATTTGATGCTCGATGTTTACATCTGGGGGAAAGTTGGGAGAATATCTCCAGAAGCGCCTGTTCCAATTGTTGAAGTTGAAGAAGAATCTTACCGCTTTGGTGGTGCGGCTAATGTTGGAATGAACATTAAGTCTCTAGGAGGAATTCCTACTCTTATTGGTGTAATTGGATATGATCGAGAAGGGACTGTAATTGATGCCTTAATGGAAGAAAATGATCTTGATAAGGATGGAATATTTTATGATGAAGAAAGACCGACAACGGTTAAAACAAGAATAATTGCTCACAGTCAGCATGTTGTAAGAATTGATAAGGAAGATAAACGAAATATTTCTCCTGAAATGGAAAACCGAATTATCGAATTTCTTCAAAGTCGGAAAAATGAGATTGATGGAATTATACTTGAAGATTACAACAAGGGAGTTCTAACTAAGAATTTAATCAAACGAGTAATTGAATTTGCAAATAAAAACAAAATCTTAGTTACCGTTGATCCAAAATTCGATAACTTCTTTGAATATCAGAATGTGACTGTTTTCAAGCCAAACAAAAAAGAAACAGAAAATGCACTTGGAATTAGATTGGACACCGAAGAAAAAGTTATCGAAGCAGGACGACAACTTAAAGAAAAATTAAATCCTGATTTTCTTCTTCTTACTCGAGGAGAAAAAGGAATGACTTTATTTTCTAAAAATGGTGATATTCACACAATCCCAACTCGTGCAAGAAAAGTTGCTGATGTTTCTGGTGCAGGAGATACTGTAATTGCAACAATAACAATGGCACTTGCAGCAGGCGCTCAAATCGAAGAGGCTGCAACAATTGCAAATTTGGCAGCTGGACTCGTTTGTGAAGAAGTTGGCGTTGTACCCGTTAATCGTGAATTGTTGTATAAAACTTTGCTTGATGATGGAGAAAATAAATGAAGACTTTGTTAAGCCTTGAAGAATTTCTTGAAATTAGAAAAAAATTGAAAGCTGAAGGTAAAAAATTAGTCTTTACAAACGGCTGCTTTGATATAATTCATCGTGGTCACATTGATTACTTGAACAGAGCAAAAGCCTTAGGAGATTATTTAGTTGTAGCTTTGAATTCAGATGAATCAGTAAGAAGACTTAAAGGAGAAGGCAGGCCAATTAATAAACTTGAAGATCGAGCTTTTGTCATTGCCAATCTAAAAGCAGTTGATTTTGTTGTAAGTTTTGATGAAGACACTCCTTTTGAAATTATTTCTGCAATTATTCCGGATGTACTTGTCAAAGGTGGAGATTGGTCTATCGAGAACATTGTAGGCAGAGATATTGTTGAAGCAAATGGTGGAAAAGTTTATTCTCTTCCCTATGTCGAAAACTATTCGACAACTAACATTATTAATAAAATGAAGAATAGCGGAAGTCAGGATTGAAATTAAGATTAGACAGCAAGCATAGGTTAAAATATAAATCAACAGCTTACAAAGTATTTCACTTTATTGGGAAGACTCTGCTTGCATTGTTTATTTTGTTTTTACTTTTTATTGGTTTTACTCAAACAAGTTACTTTAGAAATCTACTTCGAGATAAAATCATTGAGTATGCTAAGGAAGAATTAAACGGCGACCTTAAAATTGAATCAATTTACGGCACATTAATTTCCAGCTTAACTATAAAAAATTTGAATTATTCAATTGAAGGTGTAGAATTAATTTCTGCGAAGACCCTTCATATTTCAGTAAATCCAATTGCTCTTTTCCAGAAAAAAATTGTTGTCAATAAATTGTTCCTTGAGAATGTTCATTTTAATTTAATTCAATTTAAAGATGGTAAATGGATTACTGAAAAAATTCTAAAACATCCTTCTCCACCAGACACTACTCCATCAGCTAAAATTGATTACGAGATAATTCTTAAAAAAATTTCCTTATCAAATTGCCAATTTAGATTTAAAACCAAATCCGACTCGACTGATTTCTACAAATACACGACATATCATACATTTAACTATAACGATATCTTACTTTCAAACTTAAATCTTGAAGTCTCAGCAAGAATAAATTTTGTTCGAAATTCATATGAACTAAACCTTCAGAATTTTTCATTTAATTCTAATGTAAAAGATTTTTCTCTTAATGATTTCGATTTACATCTCATTGCAAAAGATAAAGCCTTGAAGATTGATCCATTCAGACTAAAGACATTTAATTCTGATATTTCAATTGGAATTGAAGTCAAAGATTTTGATTTAAGTGACGAAAAACTTTTCGAAAAATTCCCACAGAAAAATTTCAATGTTCTAATTGATGCTAAGCCGTTCGACTTTTCTGATTTACACGCCTTAATCTCAGATGTTAACATGCTCAAAGGAAAAGTTTACCTTCAATCAGAAGCGAGCGGTTCTCTCGAAAATTTAAGTGTTGATTATATTTCAGCTAAAATCGATTCAACCCAATTAAACCTTCAAGGTGTATTGTATAATCTTGATGATCCTGAGAAGCTTTACATTAAGGCAAGGATAAGAGACTCATATTTGTTAATGAAAGATGTTTCGAATCTGTTGCCATTATATGGAATTCCAGAATTTACTGGATTGGGCAAATTAAGGTTAGAGATTAATTATGAAGGCACACCATTAAACTTTAAAACTGATTTTAATATTCTTGGTCAGCAAGGTGATGTTAGCGGTTTAGTATCTTTTAATTTTAATCGTCGCATTCCTACATACAATATTGATTTGAAAACAAGAAGCTTAAGTTTAGAACCATTTCTAAAAACAAACGGACGATTAAATTCACATCTAATTGTTGAAGGTGAAGGTTTTAATCCTGACAATTTAAATTCATTTCTGATTTTTGAAGCTCATAATTCCAGCATTTCACAAAACAGAATTGATACACTTAATCTAATTGTCAAAGGTCAGAACAAAAAAATTGATATTAACTTTGATGCGAGTTCAGATGAATTAAAGATTGCATTAAACGGATTTTTAGATTTTATTAACAAAGAAAATCCAGGTTATTATGTTTCCTTCAATGGCGTAAATATTGATTTACAGAAAAATCTCTTTACTAAAGATTTAATTGGCAAATTAAATTTTGCAGGCAGCTTAAATGGGAGAGGTTTCGATCCTGATAAAATTGAAGGATCGTTTGATCTAAAAATTTATGAATCTGAAATAAATAATCAGAAAATAGATCAATCGGAATTGAAACTAAGCATCCAGCACAATAATGGATATAAAAAGTCTATAAAATTTAATTCTGATTTCGTTGATTTTACTTTGTCCGGAAGTTACAATTTCACGGAAGTTTTGAAAGTCATCCCCGAAAAGATCGAGCTTGTTTCGCAAGAGATTGATAAAAAAAGTAAAATGTTTAAAGGTGACTCAATTCCAGAAATTTTTCCAGTTAAACTGGAAAAGAAAAAACGGGAAACATCAAAAGTCAAAAAACAGATCACCGAGGAACCAGAATTTAATTTCACTTACCAATTTAATTTCAAAGATTTCAAACTCATAAACACCTTTCTGAAAAATTTCAAATTCAATCTTGATGGTGATTTAATAGGCAAAGTTTCAAATAGTAATGGGAAATTTGTTCTTGAGAACGAAAGCACCATTAAAGATTTCTGGGTTGTAGATATTTATCAATCTCAGAGAATAAAAAATGCAAACTTTAAAATTATCTTAGAAACATCGGATAAAAAAGCTTCTAATAGATTAAGTTTATTTACAAATATCAGGGCAGAAAAGATTTTAACTTCATCAATCATTGAAAATTTGGATATCGATGTGAATTTTGCTTCTGATTTGTTTGGTTACAAAATTCAATCGACAATTGATTCTGTTCTGTTTGTTAGATCTGAAGGAACTTTCGATGTTTCTTCTCCAGTTTTTCGAGCGAGCATCAATAAAGCAACAATTGAATACAAAAAATATAAGCTGACAAATCAAGGTCCGCTCAATTTTTCATTCAGCAAAGATAAACTTGAATTTGACCAGTTCATACTGAGAAGGAAAAAAGAATTATTTCAGATTGCTGGTGAACTTGGTTATTACGGAAAACAAAACTTGAGATTTAATGTTTCTAATCTTGAACTTTATGAACTTGTTTTAAATTTCTTTCCAAACATTACTGAAGAAATTGCAGGTGAACTATCAATAGATCTCTCACTAAATGGTGTAGCTGAAGCGCCGGTTATTAACGGTTCATTTAATCTTGAAAATCTTTCAATTGGTGATGATCAACTCGGTAACCTGATTGGAGATTTTAATTATTCAAATAAACTTATCAATCTTTCTACATCGTATATCGATTCAATTTATACAGGAAAAGATCTTGATCTAAAAGGTTCTTTCCCCATTGACCTTTCTTTTAAAGATGTGAAAGATAGAATCAACTGGGATCGAGAATTTAATCTTACATTGAATCTGGAAGATTTTAATCTTCAGCCATTGAGAGCAATCGTTCCTATTTTCAAATCAATTGATGGATCATTGAGCGGTAAAGTAAGAATCACAGGGACTTTCAATGAACCTGAATTTTATGGCTCTATTAATTCGAAAAATATGAGCTTTATTCTATCTCAAAACAATTTGAAATATGCATCTGATATTAAGATTGATTTGAATAAAGATAAAATCATTTTAGAAAGGTTTGAACTTGCAAATCTTAATACAAGAAAAAGAGGCAGACTTTACACAAATGGTGAAGTTCAAATTGATAAACGTGGATTAAAAAACTTAAAGATTACAACTCTTGGCAATCTACTTGTCCTTGGAAATGAATCGAAGGCAGTCAGTCCGAGCGTCTACGGCGATTTATTTATCGAGATCTCTTCACCTTTGGTTCTTGAAGGGAGTTATAATGATTTCAAAATTTATGGAGATGTTAATATCAAAGAAACTGCTTTGATCATTCCACCCATTCAATCAGAATACAGCAGTGAAGGAGAAAGTTTTGTTTATAAATATGTGGACTACTCACCACAGATTGATCAAGCAGATCTCGCATTTCTTCAAGCAGAAAAAGAATTGAAAAAACAAAGTAAATCAAAGTCTGGTACAAGCTCCGGAGTACTTTCTAAGATTAGCGGCAAAATAAAAATTTCATTGAAAAACAATGTTTCGATGTTGTTGATTTTCAATCAAGAACTTAATCAAAGACTCTTTGCTGATTTACGAGGAGAAGTCATTTATAATTTTTCTGAAGGTCAAACTTCTACTCAAGGTGAGATTGAAGTTACTCCCGATTCTTATCTTGTTTTTTATCAAAGATTTATGGCTTCTGGAAAAATTAGATTTGAGAGAGATTTAGCGAATCCTTATTTAGATGTAGTTGCAACTTATTCTAATTATTATGTTCAGGGTGATACTGTAAATCAGAAAATAAGAGATGTATTAATTAAACTTAAATTAGTTGGAACTGTCACAGAACTTGGTAAAAATCTTGTGAGTAGTACTGAGAATATCGAAGTATTAATTGATGGAAATGTTGATCGAACAAAAGATGCTTCCGATGTTGTTGCATTTATCCTTGTTGGTAAATTTAAAGATGATTTAACAGCCGCAGATAAAACTGGTGCTTTATCGACATGGGGTGGAACATTTCAAAGTGCAGCAAGTTCATTGCTTGGCTCGGTCATCACCAACTTTGCAAATAGCATTCTTGGCGATGTCTTGAGAAATGTAGAATTTAAAAAAGTTGGTGAAGAGACAAAATTCAGCTTTGAGGGTAGAGTTAAAGATGTCAGATTCAAAGTGGGCGGCGGAACTGATGTTTTCCAGAATTTTGCTCTTGCAAATATTCAAATTGAATATCCCGTTTCTGAAAGATTATTTTTAAGACTGGTGAGAAAGCAGTCCCAATTACAGGCTTCAAAGCCAACAGAAATGATTAATGAAGTGGGATTAAAATATAAGGTAGAATTTTAGATATGAAAAAAACGAACATTAAAAAACAAATCCAGGAAATTCTTAAGGCAAGTCCAACAAAAGGTTACAAGTCAAAAGAGATTTCGAAAAGACTAAATATCAAAACAGATAAAGATTATGCAGAATTAAAACAGATACTTGCAGAACTTTATCGACAGGGGAAATTAATTAAAAGAGGTAAAAGATATCTATTAGCAAGGGATGCAAACCAGATCGTTGGAACTTTGCAGATGACAAAAAACGGATATGGTTTTGTGAGCCCAGAGCCTAAGGATGGCGAAGATATTTTTATTTCAGAAAGAAATCTCGGTACTGCTTTAAATGGTGATAAAGTACTTGTTGAAATCTTTGCTCGTTATCGCGGTAAAAATCAGGAAGGCGAAATCATAAAAGTTATTGAAAGAGCAACAGATGAATTTGTCGGAAAGATTGAACAATATCGTGGATTCTTTTTCTTCATTCCTGATGACAATTTAATACACCGAGATTTTTTCATTCCTGAAGAATCCTTGAATGGAGCCAAACCAGGTGATAAAGTTGTTATTAAATTAATCGATTGGCAGACACCCAAATTGAATCCTGTTGGTGAAGTGATTGAGATACTTGGAAGGCATCTTGACCATTCAGCCGAAATGCTTTCAATTGCAAAGAGTTTTAAACTTCGAACCAAATTCCCAGATGAGGTAATTGCAGAAGCAGACCAATTCACCGAAGAGACGATCAAAAAAGAAATTCCAAATCGATTGGATATCAGAGATAAAATTGTTTTCACAATTGATCCTGCTGATGCAAAAGACTTTGACGATGCTCTTTCAATTGAACCAATTGATAAAAATACTTTTCTGGTTGGCGTTCATATTGCTGATGTTGGATTTTTTGTTAAAGAAAATTCAGCACTTGATCTAGAAGCAAGAAAGAGAGGAACAAGCGTTTATCTTGTAAATTATGTTGTTCCAATGCTGCCTGAAGCTCTGTCAAACAAATGGTGTAGTCTTGTTCCCGGTGAAGATAGGTTGTGTTTTTCTGTTTTCATTGAAATGAACAAAAAAGCAGAGGTTTTAAATTACAAGCTTGCAAAGACAGTTATTAACAACAAACGAAGATTTACTTACGAAGAAGTTGAAGAAATCCTGAAATCAGGCAAGGGAGATTATGCTGAACAACTTTTGCAGCTAAATCAGCTTGCAAAAATCTTATTTAAGAAAAGAATCCAAAGTGGTGGAATAGACTTCAATACTGATGAAGTAAGATTTATTCTTGATCCAAGCGGACTTCCTCTCGAAATAAAGAAAAAAGAAAGATTAGAAAGTCATAAATTGATTGAAGATTTTATGCTGCTTGCCAATAAAATAATTGCGAAAGAAGGGAAAAAATTTGAAGACACAAAGAAAGTCCCATTTGTTTATCGTGTCCATGATGTTCCTGATGAAGAGAAAATAAAGCAACTTGCAAATTTCGTTAATTCACTCGGTTATAAATTAAACATAGCTGGTGGAGTAAAATCAAAAGCACTGCAAAAATTACTTGAACAGGTTAAAGGAAAACCAGAAGAAATTCTTGTTAATGAAGTCATGATTAGAGCGATGGCTAAAGCAGAATATTCCGAAAAAAACATTGGACATTATGGGCTTGCATTTGATTATTACACACATTTTACATCACCAATTCGTCGTTATCCTGATCTTGTAGTTCATCGTTTGCTTGTCGAATATCAAAACGAAGTTTCGGGTCAAAGAGCAAACTACTTAAAGAATATTATTCCCCAAATTTGCCGCTCCAGCTCTGTTGCCGAAAGAATTGCAATGGATGCAGAAAGAGAGGCAATTAAATATAAACAGGTTCAATATATGAAGAGCCACATTGGAGAAGAATTTGATGGAATAATTTCCGGTGTTCAAGCTTATGGAATTTTTGTTGAGTTAATTGAAAATCTTGCTGAAGGACTTGTTCGCATTAAAAATATGCCGAGTGATTTATATTTTTATGATGAAAATAAATATGCATTAATTGGTAAATTAAATAAACAAACTTATCGACTGGGTGATCTTGTGCGAGTTAAAGTAATTGGTGTAAATGAAGATAGGAACGAAATCGATTTTGAGCTTGTTGAATAAACAAAACAATGGTGGAGAGCAATGAAATCGAAAATCTTTTTACTTTTGGCTCTTAGTTTTGTATTGTTAAATTCAAATACATTTGCACAGTTTGGAAAGAATAAAGTTCAGTATAAAAAATTTAATTATTACTACATTCAATCAAAGCATTTTGATGTTTACTTCACCGATGGAGGGGAAAGACTTGCCACTTTTGCAGTTGTAGCTGCTGAATCTGCTTTGACATCTATTCAGAAGAATTTTAAGTATAATATCAATAATCGTATCTCGATGATTATTTATAATTCTCATAATGATTTTCAACAGACAAATGTTGTAAGTGAATATTTAGAAGAAGGAATTGGCGGTGTAACGGAGCTTTTTAAGAACAGAGTGGTTTTGCCTTTTGAGGGTTCCTATGATCAATTCCGTCATGTCATTCATCACGAGCTTGTTCACGCTGTAATGAACGATATGTTTTACGGCGGGTCATTACAATCGATTATTTCAAATAATATCACATTAAATCTGCCGCTCTGGTTTATGGAAGGCCTTGCGGAATATGAAGCTCTGGGATGGGATACGCATTCTGATATGTTTATGAGAGATGCTTCAATTAATCAATATCTTCCGAACATAAATCAACTTGATGGTTACTTCGCTTATCGTGGAGGTCAATCAGTTTTCTGGTTTATTGAAAGAAAATATGGAAAAGAAAAAATCGGTGATCTCTTAAATCGAATTCGTGGACAGGGAAGTTTTGAAGGCGGGATTAAATCCTCTTTCGGTTTTGATTTAGAAGAATTAAATGATAAGTGGAAGAAAGATCAAAAAGTACTTTACTGGCCCGATATTGAACTGAGAAAAGAGCCGAATGAATTTTCAAAACAATTAACAGATCACACTAAAGATGGTGGTTTTTACAACACAAGTCCTGCAATATCCCCTCAGGGTGATTTGATTGCTTTTATTTCAAATCGTGATGATTATTTCGATGTTTTCATTATGTCAGCTGTCGATGGAAAAATCTTAAAAAAGTTAGTTAAAGGAAACACAACAGCTAACTTTGAAGAACTGCATATTTTAACTCCTGGTCTTTGCTGGTCACCTGACGGAAAGAAAATAGCTCTCTCATCGAAAGCTGGTGCATCAGATGCTATATTTATCTTTGATGTCAAAACTGGTAAACATCAAAAACTCGACATAAAGCTTGATGGTATCTTTTCGGTTGATTGGTCGCCAGATGGAAAAAAATTAGCGTTTGTAGGACTTCATAAGCATCAATCAGATATTTTTATTTATGATTTCGAAACAAAAAAGATTACAAATTTGACAAATGATATCTTTAGTGATTCAGACCCCCACTTTTCTCACGATGGCAAAGCAGTTTTTTTCTCTTCCGATAGAGGTGATTATACTGAGCTTGCATCAAGAGAATATTTTCTGGATATCATTAATCACAATTACAAACAGCTTGATCTTTACCGAATTGATATTGAGACCAGAGAAATTCAAAGAATTACTGATTTGCCGAATAGTAATGAAACCTCTGTTGTTGCTTCAAGAGATGGAAAATATCTTTTCTTTGTATCTGATCTGAATGGAATAAATAATATTTATATGAAAGATATCTCGAATGTCGATTGGGATGCGAATTATTCTGTTTTGGTTAAAAATCCGGACGATCTTCAACCAATTACAAACTCTTTAAATGGTATTTATCAAATAAGTCTTTCCGATGATGGTAAAAGATTAGCATTTAGCTCAATGTTCAAATCTGCCTATAATATTTTCGTGATTACAAATCCGATAGATCAAATTTCAACTTTTGACAAATTGCCATTGACCAAATTTGCCCAATCAAGATTATTGAGTTCCAAACCAAAAGAAATTGATACCGCAAAAGTAATTACAAAAACAAAAGTTGAAATTACTTATAGCGACTCAATATTAATTAAAACTGGCAATATTATCGACACAAGCAATGCGTTCTCAGAAATTGCCCGTCAGAATTTCACCAATTATATTTTTAATGAAAAATTCATAACTCGAGAAGCACCAGTAAAAGATACTCTGCTCTTTACTTATGACCGAAAAGATTCACTTGGGAATTTTATTGTAAATAAATACAAAATTAATTTCTCCCCTGATATTATTTATGCAAACGCAGGTTTTTCAACATTCTATGGTTTGCTTGGAACCACTGTTCTTGCTTTCAGCGATATGATGGGCGATCACCAAATTATTGGTATTACCAGCTTGAACATTGATCTAAAAAATAGCGATTACGGAATTGCGTATTTCTATTTACCTGAAAGGACAGATTTTACGATACAAGCTTTTCATACAGCAAGGTTTTTAATTCAAGAAAGAAATAGATTTTATTACCTGTATAGATATAGAAATTATGGTGGTTATTTCTCAGCCTCATATCCGATTGATAAATTCTACAGGATA
The DNA here is from genome assembly GCA_013177855.1 of Ignavibacteria bacterium. Classification (NCBI taxonomy): domain Bacteria; kingdom Pseudomonadati; phylum Ignavibacteriota; class Ignavibacteria; species Ignavibacteria bacterium. Next base: position 1,255,424 of record JABLYA010000001.1, on the reverse strand, counting down.
GAAGGAGGCTTAAGCTGGTTAAATGTTCGTCGTGATAATCTCGATATTTATGAAGAACCGCCGCAGTTGCTTTCTCTTCTTATTCCATCGGCAAGTTTTGTTCACGATAATTCTCTATGGGAATTTACTGCCCCTTCAAGAGGAACAAGATATAACTTTACAATTTTTGGTGTCCCACCATTAAAAAAGAATGCCTTTAATTTTGGAACAGTGACAGGTGATTACAGAACTTATTTCAAATTCTGGAAAGAATATTCACTAACGTTGAGGCTTTCCGGTGGATTTAGTTTTGGCAGAAATCCGCAGAAGTTTATGCTGGGTGGAACAGAAAACTGGATCAATTATCAATTCGAACAAAATCGTATCCCAATTGAATCAGCTGAAGATTTTCTTTTCTTGACACCGGTTCTACCTTTAAGAGGATACAATTACTCACAAAAACTTGGAACTAAGTATGCACTAATGAATCTTGAGTTTCATTTTCCGTTGATCAAGCTTCTGGTTACAAGCCCATTGCCGTTATTATTCCAGAATATTCGCGGAGTTGCATTTTTAGATATTGGTTCAGCCTGGACAAGAAATTCTGATTTTAGAGGAACAGTTAGAGATGTTTATGGAAATGTCTTCACAAAAGATTTGTTGATTGGAACCGGTATTGGAACAAGAATTTATCTTTTCGGATTTCTATTGAAATTTGATTTCGCCTGGAATTATAACCTTGTTAATTTCTCAGACACAAAGTTTTATCTATCGCTTGGAACTGACCTCTAATGGAGGTCAGTTCTGTCTTATTTATCTGATTTGCTGCTTTCTGAAGAACTTTTTGATGTTGCAGGAGAGCTTGAAGTTTTCTTGTAGTCAGTGATATAAAATCCACTTCCTTTGAATATTAATCCCGAATGAAGACTAATTTGTTTTTGAGCAATTGAACCACAATTTGGACATACAACTTGTGGTCTTTCATTTATTCCATGAAATGTCTCAAAAGTATTTCCACACTTGAGGCATTTGTAATCATAAGTCGGCATACATTCCCTCAAAATTTTTACAAATTTCCGAAAAATTTGACATTCATTCAATTTTTTTGATGCAAGATAATTTTAAAAGTTTCAAATCGTTTCCTTTGGCGATTTTATTAAATATTCGAATTTGTAATTGGCAATAAATCTTATTAAATAGGATTGAAGAGAGAGAGATTTGAAATGAAAAAGATAATTTTCTTTCTGTCGATTATAACCGCGTTATTATTCCAAGGTTGTATCAATCTAGAAATTGAGACTTTCTTAGGGGCTGATGGAAGCGGTTCAAGCATTATTCATTACTGGACAAAATTAGATTTTCTTTATCAAGATACAAGCTACTCTAACAAATACTCATTCAAAGAAGATATTATTCGTAAAAATTTTGAGAATGAAAGTATTAAAATAAAATCAATTAAGGTATGGGAAAGATCAGCTGATACAACTTACCATGCGGAAATAAAAATAATATTTGAGGATATTAACGAGCTAAATAAATGTAATTTCTTCCGTGACTGTGAAATAAGCTTCAAAGATGGTGCAGCGGGGCAAAAAATATTTGTCAATAAAATTAAAGGTGGAGATTTACATTTCTCAGATGGTGAAAAATACACATTGAAATATATTTATCATTTTCCTGGTGCAATAATTACAGATAACGCTGATGAGCGGAAGAACAATACTTTAATTTGGAATTTCACCCTTGATCAGTTAAAAGACGAAAAAACTCTAACTGCAACTATAAAAACTCCTGTAAACTACGGGTTGAAATATGTAATTCCAGTTTTGATTTTTATTCTTCTTGGTTTATGGATAACTATCATTGTCCGTAAGAGAAAAAAATCGCAGGAAGAATAATCAGTGTAAAATTATTAATAAAAATCAATTAGTTTTTGTCAAATTGACTACTTTTACTTTTTTTTCTATTTTAGCAAACCTTTTTGTGAAGATTAAGTAAGGAATTTTAGATATTCAGAATGGAGCGTGAGTTTAAGGTTTTTGCAGGGAATTCTAATAAGCCGCTTGCTGAAAAAATTTGCAAGAAATTAGGCATCAAATTAGGTGAATGTGAAATAAAAAGATTTAGTGACGGTGAGATTTGGGTCAAATATGCTGAAAACATTCGCGGTGATGATGTTTTTTTAATTCAATCAACAAACACTCCTTCTGATAATATCTTAGAACTTTTAATAATGATTGATGCGGCGCGAAGGTCATCGGCTCATAAAATTACTGCCGTTATTCCTTACTTTGGTTATGCAAGACAGGATAGAAAAGATCAGCCAAGAGTTTCTATTACCGCAAAGCTCATTGCAAACTTGATTACTGTTGCTGGCGCTGATAGAGTTATTACAATGGATTTGCATGCAAGTCAGGTCCAAGGTTTTTTTGATATTCCATTTGATCACTTATATGCATCAGCTGTTTTTTTGAAAGTTCAGGAAATTCAAAATCTTAAAAATCTTGCTGTTGTTTCCCCAGATGTTGGCGGAATAAAATTAGCTCGAGCTTACGCTAAAAGATTAAACGCTGATCTGGTGGTTATTGATAAAAGAAGACCAAATCAAAATGTAAGTGAAATTATGAATGTGATTGGTAATGTAGAAGGTAAAAATGTTTTGCTTGTGGATGATATAATTGATACAGCAGGGACTTTTTCACAAGCTGCTAAAATTTTGAAAGAAAAAGGAGCTTTATCAATTACTGGAGTTTGTACTCATGCTGTTTTTTCAGCTAATGCAGTCGAATTATTAAACGAGGCACCAATCAATAAATTATATGTGACAGATACAATTAATAATCCAAGAATAAACGAAGTTAAAAATATTGAGGTTGTGTCTGTTGACGCAATTTTTGGTGAAGCAATCAAACGAACATTCTTAAACGAATCAATTAGTTCATTATTTGATACAGATAAAGGATGAAAAAAGGAGTAAATTAAAATGGCTCAAGTTACTTTACAGGGAATTAAAAGAGAATTAAAGACAAAAGGTTATTTAACAGAGTTAAGAAAAAATGGATACGTTCCAGCTGTTTACTACGCTCATGGTGAAGAAAATATTTTTCTAGCAGTACCAGAGAATAAATTGAAACACATTGTATTTTCACCAGAAACGTATCTCATAAATCTTGAAATTGAAGGCGTAGGACAAAAGACATGTATTCTTAAAGAGTTTCAACTTGATCCTGTAACAGATAAAATTGTACATGTTGATTTTCATGGATTAAAAGCTGGTGAAAAAGTTAATGTAGAAGTAATGGTTCATCTCATAGGAACACCGATTGGTGTTAGAGAAGGTGGAATTATTCAACATTCTTTACATAAGATTGAAATTGAATGCTTGCCAACAGAAATACCTGAAAAAATTGATGTAGATATCTCAAATCTTAAAATAGGCGATGCATTACATGTTAAAGATTTAAATCTTCCTTCGTATCGAATCTTAACAAATCCAGAAGCAACAATTATTACGATTGTTCCACCAGCATTACATAAAGAGGAAGCTGCTGGTGAAGGGGCAGCACCAACAGAACAGGCTGAACCAGAAGTTATTCAAAAGGGAAAGAAAACTGAAGAAGAAGAAAAATAAGATTGGATTGCTTTGCGCGTGATTGTTGGTTTAGGAAATCCGGGAAATAAATATTTAGAAACACGTCATAATGTAGGCTTTAAGGTAGTCGAAAATTTAGCAAGAAAACGAAATCTAAAATTTGAAAAAGTCTCAAAAAATTACGCAGTAGCAAAAGGGGAAGCAGAGAATTCTGCTTTTTCCTTATTGCTTCCATTGACTTACATGAATCTTTCTGGGTTGGCTGTCAATGAATTCCATTCAAATTTTGATTTTGATTTTCAAGATATGCTTGTAGTTTGTGATGATATTAACCTTCCCTTAGGAAAAATCAGATTGCGAGCAAAAGGTTCACATGGAGGGCACAATGGATTGCTCTCAATAATAAACGAAATTAAAACGACCGATTTCCCTCGACTCAGAATTGGCATTGGAAATAATTTTGATAAAGATAAGCAAGCTGAATATGTTCTATCTCCATTTACTGATGAAGAAAAATCAGTAATAAATTTGTCTATTGAGAATGCAGTTGAAATTTGTGATTACTTTTTAGTGGGAGGTTTGAAGATTGCGCTGGAATATTTTTCGAGACTTCAAAAAACACAAAACAGCAATCCAACAAAAAATGGGGTAACAAATGGATAGTTTGATCTACATTCTTCCAATTCTTGCATTATTAGGATTACTCTTTGCTTATTTAAAAAGTCGTTGGATAATTAAGCAGGATGCGGGCGACTCAACAATGCAAGAAATTGCATCTTATATTCAAGAAGGTGCAATGGCGTTTCTTAAAAGAGAATATAGAGTTTTAATTTTCTTTGCACTTGTAGTCGCAATTTTACTTGCAATTAGTGGTGCATCAGAAGAAAATTCTTCTCCATTAGTAGGAGTAAGTTTCTTGGTTGGTGCTTTTGCCTCAGCTTTGGCAGGTTGGATTGGAATGTATATAGCAACTAAATCGAATGTTAGAACAACAAATGCAGCAAAAACGAGTTTGGTTAAAGCTTTGAGCGTTGCGTTCTCTGGAGGCACTGTGATGGGAATGACAGTGGTGAGTTTGGGACTTTTAGGATTGAGTGTATTATTTATTTTCTATCAAGGTTTATTTATTAATTCTGATGGTAATGTCGATTACCTTAAAGTGTTGAATGTTTTAACAGGTTTTTCTCTTGGTGCATCTTCTATTGCTTTGTTTGCAAGAGTTGGTGGTGGGATTTATACAAAAGCCGCTGATGTAGGTGCAGATCTTGTTGGAAAAGTTGAAGCTGGAATACCTGAAGATGATCCAAGAAATCCTGCTGTTATAGCAGATAATGTTGGTGATAATGTAGGTGATGTGGCTGGAATGGGTGCGGATTTATTTGAATCATATGTCGGTTCAATAGTTGGAACGATGGTTTTAGGACTAGCTTATTTAACTGGGACAAACATAAATCTTATAATTCTACCTTTAGTTCTAGCAGGTGTTGGTATTCTTGTTTCAATTTTGGGAACATTTGTAGTAAGAACTAAAGAAGGCGGCAATCCTCAAAGTGCACTGAATTTAGGTACATTCGGTGCCGGTTTATTGATGATTATTTTATCTTATCCAATTATTCAATTCTTTGTCCCTGAAGCAATTGAGCCCATTAATAATGTCACAGGAACACTAAAAACTTTAACAGCCCCGAATATTTTTATTTCAGTAATTGCTGGTTTAATTGGTGGAATTGGAATAGGTTTAATTACTGAATATTATACAGCAGAATCGAAAAGACCTGCTCAAAGAATTGCTGAACAATCACAAACAGGAACAGCTACTAATATTATCGCTGGATTGGCATTAGGAATGACTTCAACAGCTTTGCCGATGTTGATGATCGGTGCGGCAATCGTTATATCTTATTCACTTGCTGGACTTTATGGAACGGCAATAGCTGCTCTCGGTATGCTTTCAACTACAGGAATACAATTAGCTGTCGATGCTTATGGTCCAATTGCAGATAATGCAGGTGGAATTGCCGAAATGAGTCACTTGGGCAAAGAAGTTAGATCACGAACTGATAAACTCGATGCTGTAGGAAATACAACGGCAGCAATTGGAAAGGGTTTTGCAATTGCATCCGCTGCATTAACTGCTCTGGCTCTTTTCAGTGCATATCAAACAGCTGCTGGAATAGATAAAATTGATGTAAGTAAACCATTCGTAATCGCAGGAATGTTTGTTGGTGCAATGCTGCCATTTTTATTTTCCTCAATGGCTCTCAAAGCAGTTGGTGAAGCTGCATATGATATGATTGCAGAGGTCAGGAGACAATTTAAAACTATTCCAGGTTTACTGGAAGGAACAGCAAAAGCAGACTATGCTAGATGTGTAGATATTTCAACTAAAGCAGCAATTCAAAGGATGGTTGTTCCGGGTTTACTTGCGATTATTACACCTGTAGTTTTTGGTTTTATGGATAAAGAAGCTCTTGGTGGTTTGCTTGCTGGAGTAACTGCTTCGGGAGTTTTGCTTGCGATTTTTATGGCTAATGCTGGTGGTGCCTGGGATAATGCTAAAAAATATATTGAAGCAGGACATTTAGGCGGTAAAGGTTCTGAAGCCCATAAAGCTGCTGTTGTTGGTGATACTGTTGGTGATCCATTTAAAGATACAGCTGGACCATCATTAAATATCCTGATAAAATTAATGTCAGTTGTGTCGCTTGTAATTGCACCTTTAATAAAATAATTCTTTGAGAGTTAGTATGTACGTTTGCTTAGATATTCAATTAAAAATCTTTAAATTTGTAAACAATCAACTAAAACCAAACCCTGCTCTTGAGGGTATCAAGAGCCATAGACCAAAGGGAGATTGAATATATGGATACAAAAAGACTAAACACTTACGAAACTGTTATTATTGTTAGTGCATCTCTTGAGGATGAGGATATCGAAAAAATCCTGAAGAGATATGAAGAATTCTTCAAAAACAATAATGTTGAAATTCTTGAAATTGAGAAGTGGGGAAGAAAGCGAATGGCTTATCATATCAAAAAAGTCAGAACTGGATATTATTTCCTCATTCGCTACAGAAGTGAAGGAAGTTTTATTAAAAAGTTAGAACGAACTTTACAAATAGACGAGCAAATTTTAAGATATTTAACTGTTCGTCTCGATAAAAAGGCTTTGGCTTATGCTGAAGCTCAAAAAGGTAAACCAGTTACTTCAATTGAAGAAGAATACGATTTTGAAGAAGTTAATCTTAATCAAAATCTTGATGAAAAAGAAGACAGTACTAATAACAACTAATTGAGAGGAGATATAGCTATGGCAGACTTCAAAATGCCCGAATTGAATTCAGTTATCATTGCTGGTAACCTTACTAAAGATCCTGTTTTCAGACAGACAACAAATGGTACTCCTGTTGTTAACTTCACCATTGCCTCAAATAGAAAATTCAAAAACAATGGTAAATGGCAGGAAGATGTTTGCTTTGTAGGCGTTGTCGCCTGGAATAAACTCGCAGAAAGTTGCAGAGGTAGATTACAAAAAGGCAGTGCCGTTTTAATTGATGGTGAGCTTCAAAGCAGAAGCTGGAAAACTGAAGATGGACACAATAGAAGTATTGTTGAAATTAAGGCAAGAAGAATTCAATTCTTGAACAAGAGAGTACGTGTAACTGAAACTGGTCAAGAAGTTGAAGACGAAGAACCATCAACATACACTGATGATTCATTTGATAAATTTTTAAGTTCAAGTGAAGGCGAACCTTTAGATACATCTTCACCAGAAGAAGAAAACAAAGAATAATTGATTGAGGTGAAAAAGTGAAACTTCAAAAGAAAAGAACTTGTCGTTTTTGTGAAGCCAAAGAAGAATATATTGATTACAAAGATGACAGAAAGTTAGCTAAGTTCATTACAGAACAGGGAAAAATCATCCCAAGAAGAATCACAGGAACCTGTGCAAAACATCAGAGACAATTAACTACTGCGATTAAAAGAGCAAGACATCTTGCTTTGCTTCCATTTGTATCTGATGTAATTAAATAAGGAGACTTGAGATGAAAGTTATTTTAAGACAGGACTACGAGCCACTTGGTAAAATTGGTGATGTGGTTGAAGTAAAAGATGGATATGCAAGAAACTTTCTTATCCCTAAAAAAATTGTATATCCTGCAACTCCTGGAAGTCTGAAAGCTGTAGAAGAAGAACGTAAAAGATTGCAAGCAAAACTTCAGCGAGAAAGAAAATCTGCTGAATTGCTTGCAGTTGAACTTGAAAAAGTTTCTGTTACCATTCCAGTTGAAGTTGGCGAAGAAGATAGAATTCACGGTACAGTTACAACTCAGATGATTGCTGATGCTCTTTTGGAAAAAGGTTATGAGATCGATAAAAGGAAAATTGAACTTGATGAACAAATCAAAACACTCGGAATTTATACTGCTAAAATTAAGTTACATCCAGAAGTCATCGCACAAATTAAAGTCTGGGTTGTGAAAGAGTAATTTTATGTTTACTTTATTTTAAGACAGAAAAAGGAGTCGGTTAAGAGACCTGACTCCTTTTTTATTTTTATCTTGAAAAATTGAATAAATTTTTATAATTAAAAGTTGTATGAAAGTTTTTAATGTAATTTCAAAATTTACTTATGTTCTGATTTTTTTACTTTTAACCAGTAAATCCTCCAGATCACAAAATTCAACATCCTTCACTCCTTTATTTGAAGAGCAAACTCAGAATTTAGTCAAGCAGGTTTTTGTAGAGAATAATAAACTGATTTGTAAAATAAACAATTCAATCACTCATCAATTTAATTTGGAGGGAAAACCATTTGCATTTGTACAAGGTGTTGATGGAAAGTCTTTTGCGATTTTAAGATACTTCTTCGGACAGAAATCAGAAAAATCAAATTTCGAGCTCTATCTTTTAGACGAAAATTTTGCAGTTTCATTCTATCGTAAATTCGATTTTTATTATGAAGAACCGCTGCCAAAAGTTCTTGTACTTAGTTCAGGAGAGTTTTTGCTCTTTAATCCATCTCAAGGAAAATTAAAGTTATTTAATAAAACTCGTGAAGTAGAATTTGATTTGTTTAATGGTGAAAAACAGGAATTTTCTCAGGAGAGAATTGGACAATTCTTACCTTACTATGGAAAAATTTTAATTACATTATCTCAATTAAAAAAAGACGACTTATATCATTCTAAAATTTTTCTTCTAAATAATGAGACACTTGAAATTAAATCAGCTGATTTGAATCTCCCAATTATTTATAAAGTATTCTTACACTCTTCGACAATCTATTTAAGTGGAATAGAAACTGAACCAATTTTTAAGACAGGGTTTTATCTATTAAACTTAGATGAAAATGATTTGACCAGTATTTCACTTGAAAAAATTTCAGATGAATTTATTGAAGGACAGGTAAAAAACTCTGAGAATTTATTTTTTGGAAGAAATTGTTTGTATTCTATTGAAAACAAAAATTTGGAAAAAGCAAGTTTTTGCCTCCAGGATGAAATAATACTTGATGCGTTATTGACTAATAATTCATTCTTTGTCATTACACGAAAAGATTTAATTTCTAACCTTTATAAACTCGATAGAAATTTTAATATTGTCGAGAAAGTGACAATAAATAGATATTTGACAAGTCCAGAATTAAAACTAAGCCTCAATAAATATCTATATATAATTGATAAGAACCAAACCATTCTCGTGAAAAATTTTTCGGAGGAATGATGAAATCCCGAAATTTCATATTAGGGCTCTTTACTTTGATATTATTGACCGCAATTTCGAATTACATTTTTGCGGGCACGACAGGTAAAATTGCTGGAAGAGTTACTGATGCAAAAACAGGCGAAGGAATTCCATTCGCTAATGTAATAATTGAAGGTACAACTTTAGGTGCAGCAACTAATCTTGAAGGATATTACACAATTATCAATGTCCCTCCTGGAGTTTACACTCTTAGAGCCTCGGTTGTTGGTTATGAAACCAAAATTGTAACAAATGTCCGAGTGAATATTGATCTAACTACCCGTATTGATTTCGAATTACGAGAAAAAACAGTCGAACTTGGGCAGGAAGTCGTCGTAACTGCAACAAGACCTCTAGTTCAAAAAGATTTAACTGCATCAACATCTGTTGTTGGTTCGGATTTAATTTCTGAACTACCAGTTACTGAAGTTCGCGATGTTCTTACTTTGCAGGCAGGAGTTATAGTTTCTGCTGGCGGAGGTATTCATGTTCGTGGTGGAAGAAGTGGTCAGCTTGCTTATCAAATTGATGGTGTAACCATTACTGATGCTTATGACAATTCTACAGTTATTGATGTTGGAACTAATGCAATTCAGGAATTGCAGGTAATTTCTGGTGCTTTTAATGCTGAGTATGGTCAGGCGATGAGTGGTGTTGTCAATATTGTGACCAAAGATGGTGATAATAAATTTAACGGCAACATTCAGCTTTATAGTGGTGATTATTTCTCCAATCGAAAAAATATTTTTATGAATATTGATCATATTAATCCACTTTCTGTTCAAAGTGTCGATGCGAGTTTAAGCGGACCAATCTTGAAAGATAGATTGTTCTTCTTCACCAATGCAAGATATTATTACAACGAAGGATATCTTTATGGCAAACGAATTTTCCTTCCAACTGATGTGACCCGCGAAGTTTCTCCTGATAGTTTTATTGTTCAAGCAAGTGGTGATGGTGCATTTGTTCCGATGAATCCTAATAAACGATTTTTCTATCAGGCAAAATTAACTCAGAGAGTTACCTCTACTTTCAAATTGAGCTATAATTTTATTTATGATTATCAGAATTACAAAGATTACGATGATTTTCAGAGATTAAATCCTGATAACAATCTTAACCGCTTTAGAAAAGGTTATTCTAATACTATTTCAATTAATCATGCAATTTCAAACTGGACATTTTACCAATTGAACTTTTCTTACTATTTCAAAGATTATCGTCATTATCTTTACAAAAATATTTATACAGGTGATCCAGCAAGACCCACTCTATATGTTGATAATGATTTAATTCAAAATCCGCCATATAGTTTTAGTACTGGTGGAACAAATACAAGCCGGTTTGTCCGCAACACTGGAACTTATTCTGTAAGATTAGATTGGACATCTCAATTAACTCAAGAAGTTGGAATTAAATTTGGTGGTGAATTCAAACAGCATCGAATTTATTATGAAAACATTAATCTTCAACCAATGGTCGATGCCAATGGAAATAAAGTAAATCCATATAATGTTGTAATCCCTCCAGTCACAACAAATAACTATGATACTTATCTAAGAAAACCTCAGGAAGGTGCTGCATACGTCCAGACAAAACTCGAAATGTTTAATATGATTGTTAATGCTGGAATTCGTCTCGATGTTTTTAATCCTGATGGAGTGGTATTAAGTGATCCAACAGATCCAAACATTTATGATCCAATCAAACCTGACAATAAATTTTTTGATTACAATGGAAATGGAGTTCAAGATCCTGGAGAACCTTCCAAAACAGTTGAAGATAGATTAAAATATTGGTACAAAAAAGCATCTATCAAATATCAAGTCAGCCCAAGAGTTGGAATTGCTTATCCAATTACAGATAAAGGTGTGATTCATTTTTCTTATGGACATTTTCTACAATTGCCATCTTATGAATTACTTTATACAAATCCTGATTTTGAATTGGGTGTCGGTAGTGGTAATCAAGGCTTATTTGGAAATGCTGATCTTAAGCCGCAAAAGACCGTTAAAGGTGAAATTGGATTGCAACAACAAATTGGCGATGATATATCAATTGATGTAACGATGTTCTTTGAAGATTTTAGAGATTTGATTGGAACTCAAACTGACGAGGTTTTAGTTTTTGGTGGTGCAAGAAGCTATTCAATTTTTGCTAATAGTGATTTTGGATTTTCGAAGGGAATTACTTTAAGATTTGAAAAGAGATTTTCAGGTGGACTGGCAACAAATCTCGATTATACTTATTCAATTACAAAAGGAAATGCGTCCAATCCAGCCGATGCACGAAATGCAATTCTTGGTGGTGCCGCACCAGAAACTTTCATCGCTCCACTCGATTGGGATCAAACGCATACTTTAAATATTGTTGTAGCTTATACTAAACCGAGAGATTTTGGATTTTCGATTATTGGTAATCTTTATTCAGGTCAACCTTACACTCCTCAGATAAATAAAAATACTCGAGTAACTCAAAACGCTTTCCCAAGAAACAGTGGAAGAAAACCAAGTATCTTCAATGTTGATTTAAGAGCTTACAAAGATATTCCAATAGCAAGTACAACTCTGACATTCTTTGTTAAAGTTTATAATGTTTTTGATGCGAATAATCCAAGAGGAGTTTATGGTGATACAGGTGATCCATTCTTCACCTTTGGTAAACTTGAGGCTCAGAAAATTAATCCAAAGCTTTATTACAATACATTGGACGAACTTTACACAAATCCAGGTTTCTTCTCTGAACCTCGTAGAGTAGAATTTGGAATTTCTTATAACTTTTAACGGGAATTAGAACTATGAAAAAGTTAATCTTAACTCTGTTTATAATCTCATCATTTACTCAATTATTGATTGCACAAAGAAGTGATCCTTCTTTGAGAAGGATTGGATATCATACTGGTAACCGCGTTGGAATTTCTTTCTATAACGATGGAGCTATTGCTGGCTTTAATCTCGGTGTTGATATTCGTGGTGAATGGCCCCTTGGTTCAGGTGAAAATTATATTGGTGACCTTACTCCATTGATTGGAGTTGAATTTATCAATCGTAGAGGCGATACATTACATTCTGTTGGAATTTCTCGAGGCCCAAGAAATGGTCAAGCTGATGAGCGACATCCAATTTATGGTTATTTCTGGGGGTTCAATCCTCTACCAGGTTATTTAAATCCTAATGCTCAATCTGTTGCAATGAGCCATTTACCTAATACTTGGCCCATTGAAGGTTGGGCAGATCATCCCGATTGGAAAGATAAAGATGGTAAAACTCAATGGAATGGATACTTTGGTCGTGGAATTATGAATGCAGATCAAGAAAGTTATTACAAAGCAGATGATCAATGGGATGATGAATTTAATGGATTATTTTTACCTGATAGTAGAGATTCGACTCGAAAGGGAATGGCTCTTCAAATGGCTGTGCGTGGTTTTCAATGGTCTCACTTTTTGGCTGAAGATGCAATCTTCTGGTTGTATGATATAAAAAACGAGGGAACGACAATTTATCGTAAAGCTGCTTTCGGAACAGTGGTAGGTACTCTGGCTGGAGGTGACGGCGATAGCGGAGATGATCTCGGATATTTTGATGTTTATGATTGGATAACTTATTCCTGGGATAGTGATAATAAAGGCAACAAAGGACAAAAAGTTGGTTATGTCGGTTATGCTTTTCTTGAATCTCCGGGTAATCCATTCGATGGAATTGATAACGACGGTGATTCACCAGATCCAAATTCACCGAAATTTGTTAAAGCAGATTTTGACTCGGTTGTTTATCGTGCGGGGGATAAAATTGTTTTAATAGATCCCGTTACCTATGAAAGAACTCTTTATACAGTCAAACCGACCATTGATACTGTTTATTCAATGGGTGTAAGATTCATAATTAATCCTGGTGTAACTTATTTCCGTGAAGGACACATTGCAAGGATTGAAAACGGTGTTGCAATTCCTCATCCCAGTGCATACGATGGAATTGATAATGATCTTGATGGTCTAATTGATGAAAATGAAGCAATTCATTTTGTTGCAAGACAAAGCAGAGGATATGAAACTCTTAAATATAAAGATTGGAAAACTGGGAAAGGTGTTAATGATCCTTTAATTGATGAAAGAAGAGATAACGATGCGGGGCAATTAATTACAAGCTGGGTAAGATTGCCTGATGGAACTGTTACATTAATGACACATTGGTCTGGAGATGAAGACGGTGATTGGGATCCTGCAATGGATGATGTCGGAAGTGATGGAATTGGTCCACTTGATGATGGTTACATAGGTCCTGATCCCGATGGAACTGAAGGAAATGGAAGACCAGATCAAGGCGAACCTAACTTTGGCAAGACTGATATTGATGAATCAGATCAAATTGGGCTTACAAACTTTAACTTTTTCAATCTCGCTGCTTCACCTAATATGAAAGATGATGAATTATTATGGAGTCGAATGTATCCAGGTCGTTTTGATGTTATTCCACCAATTCCTCAGGATGGTGATTTTATTTATGGATCAGGTTATTTCCCATTAGTTCCTGATAAAATTGAAAGATTTTCTGTCTCAATTCTTTTTGGTGAAGATTATAAAGATGTTATAGGAAATAAAAGAATCGTTCAACAAATCTATAATGCTGGTTATAAATTTCCACAACCGCCGAAAAAACCAAAAATTAACATAACTCAGGAAGATGGTAAGGTTGTGATTTACTGGGATGGAAGAGTGACTGAAAATTCAAGAGATTTCATTACTAAGCAAAAAGATTTTCAAGGTTATAAAATTTACCGTGCAACTGATGCAAGTTTTCAAGATGCAAGGCAAATTACAAATGCCGTTGGTGTATTGACATTTGACAAACCAATTGCACAATACGATTTAAAAGATACAATTCAGGGATTCTTTTATCCGTCAAAAGCTTTGCTCGAGCAAGTCGGTGGTACAACATTCTATCTTGGAGATAATACTGGAATTGTAAATAAGTTTGTTGATTCAAATGTCGTTAAGGGACAAACTTATTACTATGCTGTTTGCGCTTACGATCGCGGAGATGAGGCGCTTGATATTTTCCCATCTGAGAATTCGAAATACATTTTCAGAACTAATACCGGTCAGATAATAACTGATGACAATACTGGTTACATAACTCCCGGTGGAAGGCCTGTGGGTTATACTCAAGCAAGCTATTCAACTTTTACGAAATCACCTGATTTTAGAGGAACTGGTTCAGGTGAAATTGAAATCATTGATGATGCGGCAATCAAAGATGGCTGGAATTATAAAATTGTATTTACAGATACAGCAATTCAAGGTTATACTAAAGATTGGTCATTGGTTGATCTGGTTACTCCAGATACAGTTTTTATTCCGTCATTAAATCAAACATTTATCGTAAAGCCAATGGAATCCATTAATGTTCCAAAAGGCGATACGATTTATATCAATGGTAAGAGATATATTTCAGATACAACATTCTACACGGCACCATACGATACCATCATTGCTCATGAGACTAAATTTAATGGTGAAACTCCTATAGTTCATGGTTTTAGAGTCCATCTTTATAATCACAATGAAATAATTCTCGATACTCTTAAGTCTGGTTACAAAGAAGGAAAAATATATCCAGCAATTCAAAAACCTATATTTGCTCCTTTCTTCTGGACAGCAACAGGACCAGGCGCTGCTTATAATGGAATTAGGATGCCTTATGATTATGTAATTGAATTTTATCCTGATGTTGTCGATACATCTGTTGCTGATACGCTTTATCCAAGAACTCCAGGTAATGTTTTACCAGCGAGACCAGTAAACTTTAAAATTAAGAATCTAACAAAAAACGAGTACATTGATTTTGTTTACTGGAGAACTGGAACTGTTAGTACAACTCATAATATTTACTTCAAAGAAAAGATATGGAACCCATTAACTAATCAAGATTCGATTTATAGAACCTGGCGAGTTAATATTCTTTTCAACGCAGCTAATATTCCTTTAAATGATACAACTGCAGGAAAATATTTATATCTCTACACTCTTAAACCTTTTAGCAAAAACGATATTTATTATTTCTCAACAAAAGGCGCATCAATAAACGTTGAAAAAGCAAAGAATGAATTAGATAGAATTAAAGTTGTTCCAAATCCGTATGTAGTGACTCATGAAGCCGAAGCAAGATTATTGAGTACTCAGACAAGTGGAAGAGGAGAAAGAGAAATTCGGTTTACTTATGTTCCGCCTGGTTCTAAAATTTCCATTTTCACAGTTCGAGGTGAATTAATAAAAACACTTTATCAAAATAATCTCTATGTAGGTGATGTATTCTGGAATTTAAGAACAGAAGAAAATCTTGATGTTGCTTATGGTGTCTATGTCTATGTCGTTGAAGTCCCGAATGTTGGAACAAAAACCGGCAAATTTGCCCTAATTAAGTAATTGGAGTTGAGAAAATGAAAATGAAGATTTTAACCTTTATAGTTTTAACATCATTCCTGAATGTATTTTCTCAAACTAAGGTTGGTTCAACAGCTGCACCTTTCCTGAATATCGGAGTTGGTCCACGAGCAATTTCAATGGGTGGTGGATTTAGTGCAACGGCTAATGATGTAACAGCTCTTTACTGGAATCCAGCAGGGATTTCAAGGACTGAAAATAACGAAGCGATGTTTGCTCATACAAGCTGGTTTGCCGATATAACTTTTAATTGGGCTGGTGCTAAGGTTAATCTTGGAGATTTAGGTGCAGTTGGTTTAAGCGTTACTTATCTCGATTATGGTAAAATGGAAGTAACAACTCTGAGAGAACAAGATGGAACTGGTGAATTCTTTACTGCAAAAGATATGTCGTTAGCTTTAAGTTATGCTTATAATTTGACCGATCGATTTTCAATCGGTGGAAGCGTAAAATATATCAATCAAAGTATCTGGAATTCATCAGCAAGTGCAATTGCATTCGATTTAGGTACATTGTTCTATTCAGAAATTTTTAATATGAGAATTGCAGCTACTATTTCTAACTTTGGAACAGATATGCAATTGAGCGGAAAAGATTTACTTGTACTCTACGATATTGATCCAAATATTTACGGCAATAATGATCAAATACTTGCAAATCTTAGAACAGATAGCTATCCACTTCCGCTTTTATTTAGAGTTGGAGTTGCTCTTGATTTACTAAACACTCCAATGAATAAAATTACTGTTGGAGTTGATGCTCTTCATCCTAATGATAATTCTGAATCCCTCAATGTTGGTGCTGAGTATACCTTTAATAATTTTCTTGCTTTAAGAGCTGGGTATAAAAATTTGTTTTTGAAAAATTCTGAGGAGGGTTTAACCCTTGGAGTTGGTGTTAAGTATGATTTCTATCCTGGCTTTGGAATTAACTTTGACTACGCGTATCAAGATTTTGGAATTTTGAAGAACACTCAACATTTCTCAATATCAGTAAGATTTTAATTAAAAGTACTTTTAACGATTCAAAGCCATCCAGAGGAAAATATCTGGATGGCTTTTTTATTTCAAACAATTCAGTTTTAACCCTCAATTCATAATTCAGTAATAACACCTATCTTTACTCAGCACTTTAAATTTGCAGCTTAATCTTGTTAGTTATTGCATTAAAAATACTTAAAAATTTTAAGTGATTATTATAATTAACTTAAAAAAAATTGACAATAATCATATAATACTTTAATATTGCAACCAATTAATGGAGTTAAGAAATGTATTCATTGGATGAAATTGATTTTAAGATAGCTGAATTGCTTCAAGAGAACGCCAGAATAAAAAGAAGCGACTTGGCAGAAAAGGTCAATTTAACTGTTCCAGCAATCAGTGAGAGGATAAAAAAATTAGAAGATAAAGGATTGATTAAGAGATACACAGCACATATTGATTTTAAAAAAGCTGGATACGATGTAACAGCATTCATCTTCGTCTTTATGGAGTCGTCAAAATATTATCATTCATTTACGCAAAAGGCAATGAACGAACCTGAAATACTTGAATGTCATTCAATAACAGGTGAGGGCTCGCATATCTTAAAAGTTGTAACTGAAAATACCTCTTCGCTCGAAAAAATCCTCTCAAAGATTCAAGCATGGCCAGGAGTTACAGGTACAAAAACCAATGTAGTTTTATCAACAATTAAAGATTTTCAAATAGTTAAAATCAAACAAAAGGAAAGGGAACACAGATGAAAAAACGAAATGCAAATTCCATAGAGAAAGTTTTTTCTCTAATAAAAAAGCATGACATAAAAATGATTGATTTTAAGTTCATTGATTTTCCATTTCAATGGCAGCATTTCTCCGTGCCTATTGATCAATTTGATGAATCCGCATTTGAAAATGGATTTGGTTTTGATGCTTCGAGTATCAGAGGCTGGAAAGCAATAAATGAAAGTGATATGATTATTATTCCAGATCCGGATACTGCTTTTGTTGATCCGTTCATTGATGTCCCTACTTTAAGCTTAATCTGCGATGTTTATGATCCTATTACTCATGAAAGATACGAAAGATGCCCAAGAAGTATTGCTCAAAAAGCAGTTGAATATCTAAGATCGACTGGCATCGCAGATACAGCCTACTTTGGTCCTGAAGCTGAATTTTTCATCTTTAATAATGTGAGATTTGATGCATCAATAAACTATTCCTATTATGAAATTGATTCACAAGAGGGAATTTGGAGTCGAGGAAAAGAGTTTCCAAATAATGGTTATTTCCCAAGACAGAAAGAAGGGTATTTCCCTGTTCCTCCGATCGATTCTTTTAATGATTTAAGAAATGAAATGGTCCAAACATTAATTAAGTGTGGGATTGAAGTTGAAGCACAACATCATGAAGTTGCAACAGGTGGACAAGGAGAAATTGATTTGAGATTCGCTGAATTAATTCGCTCAGCAGATCAATTGATGATGTTCAAATATATCGTTAAGAATACGGCAAACAAACATGGTTATACAGCTACATTTATGCCGAAACCATTATTTGGTGATAATGGAAGTGGAATGCATGTGCATCAAAGTTTGTGGAAAAACAACAAACCATTATTTGCTGGTAAAGAATATGCTGGACTAAGTGAACTTGCACTTTATTACATAGGTGGACTATTGAAACACGCGCCAGCTTTGTGTGCTTTCACTAATCCAACAACTAATTCTTATAAGCGGCTTGTTCCTGGATTTGAAGCTCCAGTTAATCTCGCTTATTCTCAAAGAAATAGAAGTGCTGCAATCAGAATACCAATGTACACACATAATCCAAAAGCAAAAAGAATTGAGTATCGATGTCCCGATCCATCGTGCAATCCATATCTTGCATTTTCAGCGATGTTAATGGCTGGACTTGATGGAATAATCAATAAAATTGAACCAGGAGAACCATTGGATAAAGACATTTATGATTTGCCGCCAGAAGAATTAAAGAATGTTCCTCATACTCCTGCATCACTTGGCGAAGCACTTGAAGCTTTGAAAAAAGATCACGAATTCCTTTTAAGGGGAAATGTCTTTACTGAGGATGTAATTAAGACCTGGATTTCTTATAAAGAAACTCGTGAATTACAAGAAATGGCTTTAAGACCGCATCCCTTTGAATTTGCACTTTATTATGATGTTTGATTTCATCCTCTAATCTTTCAGAAGGAGAAGAAAAGAAATTATTCTTCTCCTTCTAATTGAAAATTTTCTGTTCGTATCGTATTTTTGCATCGCATTTTTAATTGAATTGAAATTTTGGTAGAAATTACGAATTAAACACTCGCGTAGCTCAGCTGGTAAAGCATCCCGATTTCAATCGGGAAGGCCGTGATTGAAAGTAAATTCACAAATTGAAATTTTGGTAGAGATTAAGAATTAAGTGCTGGCGTAGCTCGGTTGGTAGAGCATCCCGATTTTAATCGGGAAGGTCGTGATTGAAAGTAAATTCACAAATTGAAATTTTGGTAGAGATTAAGATTTAAATGCTGGCGTAGCTCAGCTGGTAGAGCAGCTGACTTGTAATCAGCAGGTCGTGGGTTCAAGTCCCTCCGCCAGCTCAACAAACCTTCGATTTTCTCACAAAATCGAAGGTTTTTTTGTTTTAAAATTCCCAAAATTCAAAATGACAATTAATTCTTCGATTTCATCCAGATATGATTTTGAAAGTCATTCAAGACCTGTCTCAGTTTCTTTTCTTCCGTTGAAAGGAGTTTAATCCACAATGAATCATTATTTTTAAGATTATTCAATGCATTTTCAGTGGGTATTACTCTGAACCTTCGATTTATTTTTGAAACATAAGTCGAAGTAAATAAAACTGTATCAATACAAGTTTCGCCCGAAAAAGAATTTTTAATTAGTGATAAATGAACGATTACTCCACTATCAGTAAATCTATCTCTTTGATTTGAAATAAAATTACCCATTGAATAAATCACAAAAACTTTCTTCTGTTTTCCTTCTTTCGTGGTGATTGACTTTAACTCAGCAGGTTGAATGACATGGGGATGAGTTCCAAGTATGATGTCAACATCATTTTCAAAAAGAAATTTTGAAAGATTTTTTTGTAAAGCATCAGGAAATCGTTGATATTCATTACCCCAGTGAAGATAAACAATAATTTTATCAACATTATTCTGTTTAGCTTTTTCGATATCTAATTTTATTTTTTGAGTATCGATATATGCAACACAAAATTCTTTGTCTTTTGGTGGTGCAATTCCATTCGTCCCGTAAGTATAAGAAAGAATTGCCAGTTTGATCCCTTTTATATTGATTATCAAAATTTTTTCAGCATCTTCTTTTGAAGAATACGTTCCAGAATGTTTTATAGCCAGACTGTCTAAAATTTTTATTGTTCGTTCTAATCCATAAAATCCTCTATCAAGGCAGTGATTATTTGAAGTAATCAAAATATCAAAGCCAGCATCTTTAATTGCATAAACGAATTCATCAGGTGAATTAAAGAGCGGATAACCAGAAAACCTTTTCTCTGAACCGGCAAGAACTGTTTCTAAATTACCAATTGCTAAATCACTTTCACTTATAATTGGTTTTACAAATTCAAACATATGTGAAAAATCATAACGTCCATCAGATTTAAGTGCATCTTTAATTTGTGGTGAATGACACATTAAATCTCCAACTGCAGAGATCCAGATCGTATCCTGGTGAGTTTCTGTTTTACTTGTGGTTAGTAAATTGTCAGTTTTGTTAGTAATTAAATAGGCGATAACAGCAGAAATAAATAAGAGAATGAAAGAAGAAAACCTTAAAGATTGAATTTTCATGAATATCTGTTTTTAGTGAAGCAAAGATATTCAAAACAAAATAAAAAAGTCAGGTCTCAAAATAATTTGAAACCTGACTCAAGAAAAAAATATTAATCTAAAAATTATCTCATTTGTTTTTCTCGACGCATTTGAGCTGCAAGTTCTTTAATCTCCGATAAATCTCTAACCATTTCACTCCAGCCATACCACAGAGCATAATCAGGATTTGCATGAAATGTCCCTTGAAATGTTCGCATTCTGTGTTCAAGGAACATAACAAATAATTTTTGTTCAATCACAGTCGATGCATCATGAAAAGTTAAGAGCAATGGAAATGCATAAGGATAATCTTTTGGTTTTTCAATTATTCCATCTTTATAAAGTGCTGCAACAGTGCGTATAGCTTCTGCCATTAATTTATCGGCAGCCCGGATCATCTTATCACCTTTTTCAAGCTCTGCTTTAGCGAACTTTTCAGAATGACAATCACCACAGGTCTTAATCATTTTATTTCTTTCACGATCAAAGTCTTCTTTGGTCAATCTTGCTACATCAGCAGCTTTAACAACATCAACAAGTTTTGTAGGATTTCCTTCTGGATCTAAAACACCGAGAGCCTGTAAGATAGTTATTTGATCTTTTTTCCATTCCTCATCTTCTGGCAAAGGTAATCTAACAGCTAAGAAACCCCATGCAGTTCTTACTTCATGATTTCCATTTTGCATATGACAGGTTTGACAAGTTGGTGCAGCTGTTCCTTCGGGAAGAGTTCCATTTTGTTTAAGTAAATATCTGACGCCATGTTTTGAAGCTGAATACATTTCCCATTGTGGATGATCAAAACCCATATGACAGGTTTGACAGGCTTGTGGTTGCTGAGCTTCTTTTTTGGAAAAAGTATGTCTAGTGTGACAGGCATCACAGCTTGCTACGCCGTGCTGTTGACCCTGCGCTTTGAGTTGTTTTATTTCTTCATCGGATTTTAATCCAATTTTATGACAACCGCCGCATCCCTTCATTCCTTCTGTAAGGTACATTGGTTGGAAATGAACAGTTGGCATTGCTTTCATTGCTGCCCAGGCGAAAGAATGTTTGCCTTTACTAAACTGTTGAACTTGTATCTCGTGACATTGTTTACATACTTCGGGATTTGGCATTGATACTTTATCAACATTTGATGCATTATTATGTTCTTTACCATGACAAACATCACAGGTTATATCATTCTGTGAGTGTTTAGAGAGTTGCCAGTCACTCACGATATTTGGTGTGATAGTTTTATGACAGTTTACGCAAATATTTGCATATAACTGCAACGAGAGAAATGAAACAAAGAGAAAAGTGGAAATGAGAGATTTCATAATGACCTCCAGTTGTTTTTTTGATAAAATGTCTTGCTATTTATGTTAAATAACTGAATCAGAAATCTTTTTTATTAAAATTTTTTAGCCCAATCCATAAAGGAATAACTGTCCACAGGATTAAAGAAATTGCTGAGACTATTGTCCCGAAAAAACTTCCATAAAATTTTCTAAATATAGCGCCTGTTAATCCCATCAAAGCTGATGTATCAAAGTTTAGAACGAAAAGCGTTCTTGATAAATTAACTGGATTTAGTAACGACAGGAAGAGCAAAAATTTTTCAATTGGATAATCACTGAACATAAAAATGAATAAAAGCATCAGCCCATCAAAGGCAATTGACATTATCAAATATAAGAAGAGAGAAAGACTTAGACCTTTAACTTTATCAGAAAGTTTTGTTGAAATTAAAAATGAAATTGAAATTGAAATAAATGTAAGAGTGATGCTTTCAATCATTAATATGAAAATAAGATTAAAATGATTTTGATCTTGATTGAATAAAATGTATGGTAAAAGTATTCCACTAACGAGGCTTAAAGAAAGTGGAAGAGTTGTTCCAAGAAATAAGCCAAAATATAATGCTCCTCGTGGAATAGGTTGACAGAGCATTAGTTCAATATATTCTCTGGAGTTGTAGAAATACATTGTTCCAAAAATTAAGCCAATCAAAGGGACAAGGTAGATCACAAGATTAAAAAGACTGATAAGAGATTTCTGGGAATTTGACTCAAATGTAAATAGTGCGTATGAGACGATGAAGAAAAATCCAAAGATGAAAATTACCCATCGACTCCTGATCACATTGCTGAATTCAAATTTCAAAATTTTCTTAATGTATTTCATATTTCTTTCTTTTATTCGTTACTATTATTCAAATGAATTCTGCCAGACAATGAAGTCTGACAGAATTCAGTTATAAATTCTTATTGCTTAGAAAATCTTTTTAAAATAAACATTAAAGTCAATGCTTCTTCCAGGTTCAAAAACAGGTATACCTGCACTAAATGGATTTCGAGAGTATGACAGATATTTGTAATAAGTATGATTTAGAAGATTATTAACTCTCAAATCAAAATAGATTTCATTCCAACTATAATTCAAGCCTATTCCAATAGTATTCCAGGCAGAAGTTGCAAATTCTTTTAAATCAGTATTTAATCTTTTCTGTGCATTTTCATATCTGTGTAAAAGTGATAGGTTAAGATTCTTATAAACAGGAATTTCTAAAGTTGTGTAAATTGAAAGTGGTGCAATTTCAGCTAACGGCGCTCGAGTTTTTGTATTTTCACCCCAAAGGTAAGAAATATTTGATTCAATGAGCTTGTATTTAATATTAAGATTTGAACCAAACAACAAAGCATTTGTGTTTTCATAAGTCATTACGGCTTTTGCTGGTTTCATTCTTTTTACGATGTCAACATAGTTGACAACATAATTTGTATAAATCTCGAGATTAAAAAATTTGTAATTAAAAACTGAACGTAATCCAAAACGATAAGGTTGACTTAAATTTGGATTTCCACTCCAGTCGGGATTTGTCATTAATCGTTTAATAGCGATGTATAGTTGTTCAGGATCTGGTGAGTTTGATGCAAAATCAGCAATTAATCCGGTAATAAAGTCACTTGTTAGTTGAGTTGAATAAGAAGCCGAGATCCCTGATGAAATAAAATATCTCTTATCTTTTACATTTCTGTAAAGCTCTTCATAAAAATATTTTCGTGTTAAATCTCTAAATGTGATAAAATTTAATCCGCCTTTGAAATAAATTTTTAATTTGTCAAATGAATAATTTTGAGAGAGATTTACTTCAAGTTGATGGACATCGGGCATAAGCCTGTTATTAATTGAATTAGTCATCATTTTCATCGAGTTATCAGCATTCCAGTTTCGGTAAGTTATTTCATAAGAACTGTTGCTTAACCCAATAGTTAAATTTCTTGCTTTCGTTTCCATAAACATATTTGAATTTCGGAGTTCGTTATTCATCAGGTGATCGGTGTAATTAAAGTAAATTTTATGAGTTTGATATTTTATGTAAGCACCAAAAACTTTGCTTGATCTTTCATCCATTTGTAGATATGGGAATGAAATATTTTTTGCTTCTGTGAAATTTGCTCCAAATTCAATATTAAAATCATTTAGTCTATGTCTAATTGCACTATTGAGGTAAGAATATCTGTAATTGTCTGTGTAGCCATATAAATCTTTAAATGATTTACCCGCACCATTTTTATATGGTTCACCAGATGAATATCGGAAACTGATTGAAGAATTCAATCCTTCTCCTGAAAGCGATAAGTCATAATCTCTTGAAGCACCAAATGATCCATTTATCATCGACTTTAATTTAAAGTCATTTGTGAGATTTGTTCGATGATATTCAACTTTACCATACAGCCCTGTTCCAGTGAGTGAAGATGATTTTGTTAATTCAACCGATTCAATATCCATTAAATTAATTCTTGTAGATGGTGCATCCATTCTATTAGGGCAAGCATTATGGTACTGTTCACCATCAATACTAACTTTTACATCGCCTTTTTTGAAGCCTTCCACATAAAGATCTTGTGTGAAGTTAAGTCCTCGTCTGACCAGAGCAAAACCGTTTTTATTTAAAAGATTGCTGTTATAATCTGTCCCATATTTGTGTTTTTCAACGAATGGAATTCCTCTTTGTGAAATAATTTGTATTGGTGGTAATTCATAAACTTGTAAAGTATCGGGTTCTTTTGAAAAAGAAAAATTTAGGTTAATCATAATAATAGCTAAAGTAATTATTATTCTTTTCATAGTTCTCCTCCAAAATTTTTTTGATTTTGATAATTCCTCTTGTTCTAATTTCTGATTTTAAGTATTTGAAAAATTTCGGAGGAGGTGTAAGAACATCAATATCTGTTTGTTGTTTGTAGTCCAATTTATTCAAAATCAGAAATGAGATTACATATAAAGAATATTCATAATTATGATTTACTGTATTAAGATGGGTATCGACAGAAATCAAATTTCTAAACTCAATAGATTTAGGAATTTCTTTTGAATTTTCATCAACTTTATCCAGATTTTCTTTCAAATGGCAGGAGCCCTTGCAAGTGTTTTTAAGTTTGTTTCTTTGAACACAAAGGTTTTTTACTATGTAATCGTAACGAATATAATATTCAGCCAGTGAGACTAACTCGCCATTAATTAATATGAAGTAAAATAAAATTAATAATGTACTGATTGTGTTTCTGACTGTAAACATTTAAATCATTTTGATGATTTTCTATTATCTAGACTGAGCTCACCACCGCCAAATAAGAAAAAGATAATCAGTAAGAATAAAACAAGCACAGAAATTTCGAGTGATTGTCCTGAAGTCAATAAACCTTGCTTTAAGTGATAAATAAAGATTGCACCAAATAAAATTGGAATTTGAATTAATGATGCAAGTCTTGTGAAGTAACCAATTCCAAGTAAAAATCCACCAATTAAATGTCCCACTGCGACATAAGCAAAGAGCCAGAAATTTTGCTCGCTTCCTGCTAAAGCGGTTAAAGTTTTTGGATTCATTACAAATAACAAACCTCTAATGAGAAGAGCAAATCCAAGAAAAATTCTTATGTATGAGTACGCTAAGGATTTTCGCTCTTCGAAGTATTTGAAATATTTTGACATTGAAACCTCCTTTATTGGTAGATTAAAATTTTTCGCCTTTTGCTTCACGAATGTGACTCCCCACCGGTCTTATTCTCCCCCACATTGAATAGAAGAATAAACTCATTGCAACTACTTGCAAGAATGAATTAGCTGCAATTAAATAATGAATCCACTCAGAATAGACAAAATTTGCAGTCACCTGAAAGATAAATCTGAGAGATGTGCTTATGGTCATTAACCAGTAAGTAAATAAAATTAAATTAGGATTGTATTTTTTATCATCTTTTTCAGCACGAGGGAAAAACCATAATGCAACTCCCATTATCATCATCATAACTGAACCAACAAGGATTAAATGCGTGTGAGCAGAAATCAATTCCTGAGAATAACCATATTTGAATACATATTTCGAAACTGCCATATATAAACCAGTAAGTATCCCAACAATCAAAAAGATCACACTTGTTTTGATAAAATATCTAACTGTTGAAAACATATTTAAATTCCCAATTGTTTTCTTGCTTCTTCAGACATTTTTTCGGGTGTCCATACTGGTTCCCAAACAAGATTTACAATTATTTTCTTTTCAGGGAAAGAGAGTTCTAAAATTCTTTTTACCCAGTCGCTTATACTTCCATGCATTGGGCAACCGGGAGTTGTAAGTGTCATATCTATTTCGATTAAATCATCATTAATGGAAATGTTATAAATTAATCCAAGGTCAACTATGTTAATTCCTATTTCTGGATCAATAACGGATTTCAATGAATCAATTACATCTTCTTTGGTTATTTCTTTGTTCAGCATCATACTAACTCCTAAAAATTGTTATCATATTATATCCAAAGATGAAAGAGCTTAAAGCAAATAATAAAAACGAAATAAAAACTAAAATTTCTATCTCAATCATTAATGACGGAACTAACAAAACAAGTCCTGCTATCATTAGATAAAATTGAATTTCCGCCAGTTTTTCATTAAACATATCTTTAAGCATTGGAACTTGTTGAAGCCCAACTTTACTGCTGTATTTATGATACCAGACAAGGAATGGGACTATCTTATACATTTGTCCAACAATTAAAAATGAAACATAACCGACGAGCACAGTAAAGCCATACAGGAGAGTTAAATTTTTAATGCTTTCATAATTAAAAAATAAAAACGAAAAATTTAGAAGTAAGGAAAAGCCCATCATTATAAATGCAAATGCAGAAAACTTTAAACCTATGTCTAATTTCTTTCTAATTCTTTTCTTGAATATGATGAAGATTTGAATTAGGTAAAGGATTATTCCAGAGAAAATCAATACACCAAAAATTAAATTATAAAAACCTGTATCGGGATAATGCATTATCCAGTTAATGCCGAGTAAACCAATATTAATTAGAACGAAAGACCATTTTGCTAAAGTTAGTTTATAGCCGTGAGATAAAGTGAACATTGGGATTAACTTGAAACTTACTCCCATAACAACCATTGAGACCCATCCGACGAAAGCTGTGATTGCGTGAAGTTTCAAATATTGAAGATGATTAATTTTAATGAAAGGTTTATCAAGATTTTTAGAAAGTAAATAACCAGCCAACGCAGTGATTAATAACCAGAATAATGCTGACGCAAGGTAACTTCCTGTAATATTCCATTTCTTAACCTTTGTCATCGAAATGACTATGTTTATCGTGAAAATCATCATTGCAAGTGAAAGAAGCAGTGCTGGAAGTACGAAGCTTAAATTTGAAGAAAAGTAATAAAACTTATAAGTGAGCAGAATTACACCAAAGGTATAAATCCAGAATTGAATTTCAGCTAAGATTGTACTGAATAATTTTACTTCAAGAACTACAGGAACAAGCTGAAACATCGCTCCAAAAATTATCATTGTAATAAAACCTAATGTAAGTATGTGATTAATGGATAAAATTTTTGGTTGAAAGTGATGACCACTAATACTTTTATAATCAATTACGAGCATTAGGTTAAAAATAATGAATGAAATAATCGCAGCGATGAAATACTTAACGACAATTTTAAAAGGCGGTGAGTAGATTCCTGCAACCGAAATTTGTTCATTCATTTTTTAATTCCTTTTCTTCATTATCAGAACTTTGTAATAATTCTCATCAACCTGATATGTTATGGCTTCGTATCCTCGCTCTTCGAGTTTTGGATAGAGCATTACTGGTTCACGATGATGATGAACCAGAAGGACAGATTTTTCGTCAATTTGTGATAATGCCTCTAAAATTTTCATCATTGGTTCAGGGGGAGGTAAGTCACGAACATTTAATTCAATTACTTTCTCGAAATCATTAATATCAATTTCTTCATTCGGTTCTTTAAAAATTTTGAGATTATCATCGGAAATCTGCTTCTTGAAAAAGTAAATTTTAAAGGTGTCGCCTTCTTTTTTAGTAAAATGATCAAAACCTTTTCTACCAAGAACTGAATACAATGGAACAGGTTCAAATGAATTAATGATTAAAAGAACTTCATCATCCTTTAAATTCTTTACTTTTTTCATAATATCGTTAAATGGATCGATGCCTGAATCAAGAATGGGTCGAACATCTAACTCGATGATTTTTTCCTCGAGTATATTAATTAAGAATTCTGATTTTTGATTTTCAAGATTTAATGTATTATCTAAGTTGTTATCACTGATGATTTCTTCTTGAATTTGAGAATTAATTGCTTTGTTTAATTCAAATAGTAAATGGTTAGGATCAACTCCAGCGATTTTAGCAGCTTGTTCAACATTAACTCGACCGGCTAAAGCTTTTCGTAGAATTTTATTTTCTAATTTTTTGAAGTGCGGACTCATTTTCAGAAAAATTTGCAGTGTTTCGGGATATAGTTTCAAAATTTCTGAGATTTTCATTTCTTTTGTAATCATATACAATCTCTTATTTCTCGCACATAGGCGGAGAAGTATTCTCAATGATTTAATTCCAGATGGTTTTTTCTTCTAAAATTTTTGCAACAGCTTTCTCGAGTTTTATCTCACCTTTTTCGAGTAAAAGATTTTCGAGAGAACCCTTATAATAAATTTTTCCGTCCAGTAGAAAAATGATTTCGTCGGCAAGTTCTTCAATTTCACTCATAATGTGTGAAGTAAGTATAATTGTTTTGCCTCTATTTTTCTCATTCCTCACAATATCCTTAAAACGACTGCTGACAACTGGATCAAGTCCAGCAGTTGGTTCATCGAAAATTAAAATATCGGGATCAAACATTAGTGATATCACGGCACTTAGCTTTTGTTTATTCCCGCCCGATAAAGTTTTTATTGGTTTTGTTAATTCACCAGTTAATTCAAATTCTTTAATCAGATTTTCCTCTGGATTATCATTACGATTTCTTAAATCTTTAATCATACTTAAAACTTCAAGCACAGTTAGATTTTCAGGGAAACTGGCAACTTGAGGCATATAACCAATATTTTCTCGATATAGAAAATTACCATTTATTTGTTTGCTGTCGATTATAACTTTTCCGTAATCGGGTTTGACTAAACCAAGAATAATTTTAATTATTGTTGTTTTCCCTGATCCATTAGGTCCAACAATAGCAGAGATTTTTCCTTTTGAAAAATTTAAGTCAATCCCTTTTAAGACTTCCAGTTTCCCATATCTTTTGATTATGTTATATAGAGTAATCATAATTACATTTAATAGAGAGTTATTTCATAGTTAATTAAATCTTAATTGGGTACATTCTTGGCTGATTGTCTTTTAAATTTTCAGGAGTTAAAGATGGAAGAATACTTTCAGCAATGTTCAGGATTTCCACAAATAGACTGTGAATTAAAATCAGTGATGCTTGTTCTCTTTCAACAATTATGGAAAACATTTTTACAGGTCTATAAAAAACATCTCCAAATCCATCTCTATCGAGGTCGAAACCATTATATTTATTCCAGTAATTTCTTGTAAATGAATTAAAATTATTTCTGCTGTTTGTAAGAACATCGAATGAGTTGGAAATAAAATTGTTATCGTAAAAATAATTATCCATCGAATTTGCCATTAATTTTATTCCCCACCCATTATTGATAAAATTATTATAGCGAACTGTTATTCTATTGCATCCTTCGAGGTATAAACCATTTGTATTCTGCTCAAAGAGATTTTTTTCAATTAAACAATCACTTAAATCTTTTAATAAAACTCCAAACGAAGCAGCTCCCCAATTGTTTATAAATTTGTTTTCTCTCATAGTTACATTTCGGGTATACATTACAGCAACGCCGGCTCCATTATTTTCAAATGTATTCTTTATGTACGAGCAGCTATCCGAAAACATAAAGTGTAGTCCATATCTCAAATTATTTTTGCTGTAATTGTTTTTAACCAAGGAGTGTCTAACAAACTCAAAGTATATTCCATCACGGTGACCAGTGATTTCGTTATTTTCAATTGTTATTGCCTTGCTGTACCATAGATGAATTCCGTTGCCAGAAGTAGTTTCCGATTTATTAAAAGCTTCGATCTTATTATTTCTTACAACACAATTAAACGATTTAGAAATGTATATGCCGAAAAAATTATTTGTGAGAATATTGTTTTCAATTAAACAATTACTTACCTCCTCAAGTCTTATTGCAGCATTTTCTTTTAAAAAATTTACTCCTGCGTTTGAAATTTTTAGACCTCTAATTTTAACTTGATTAGAATTTATTGTTATGACCTCATCCTTAAGATTTCCCTGGAGTATTGGATAATTTTCACCAATAATTGTAAGCGGCTTATTAATGATTAAGTTATCTACTTTATAAATGCCAGGTTTGATAATTATAGTTGAACCCGTTGGAGAATTCTGGATTATCTCATTTAAATTTTGTCCTGGATTAACATAAATCTGAGAATATGCAGAGTTCAGTAAAAAAAGAATATAAAGAAGTAAAATTGTTCTTAATTCTGTTTTAATCATATGTTAAGAATAAATTAGACTTTTTGAATTTCTATCGGTCATCAAATCAAGATTTAAATTAAAATGTTGTCTGGCTTAAGAGTTATTTGTTATTCCGTATTTGCAAGCTCAAAAACTTCATCATAAGTCAGCACTTTTCCGCCATATTGATTTATAATTTTTTCTCTTTCTTCTTTAGATGAAAAACTTAAAACATTTAAACCCATTGGACTTCTAAAAACATCTGATTGTAAAAAGTAAGCTTCTTTCAGATTTATAAGTTGACCGGGATTCGAAAAATCGTTTACCCATTCGGAGTGTATTTCTACCCCTTCAATATCAAGATTTTTAAAGTTAAATAAGCATTCAATGGAATCGAATTTATACACTTTCCCTTTCTTCGTAACGAGTTCGGCTGCAAATTTATTATCAGTAATATTCATCTTGCATAAGTCACAAACATCCTGACCATAATTGATTGGTTCCGGTTTCGGTGAGCAAGAAATTAATGAAAGGGTAAATATTAAAATGAAGATTAAAATTATTTTTCTCATTATGACCTCAAAACTTTATGCAGAGGATTTTTTCTTATCAATGATCAATGCAACGACATTTAATGCAATTGATATTAGAATAATGAAAGAACCTATATCAGGCAAGGAAACAGCGTTAATATTCAATAATTGCTTTGAACCAATTAATGGAGGTTGATAAGTCATCCCCGGTACTTTGATTGGTGCGTCTGGATTGAGGTTGTGACCGTAATTATATTCCCAGATATAAAAATCATATAAGCCGACGGCACCAAGCAAAATAAAGATTATTATCCATGCATATATGGTCTTTTTATTACCCTTAAATGCATTGAATAATCCAAATAAAATCATAAATCCTACAACAAAAGGCATTATTCTTAGTTCAGGAATATCATCAGGATTGATTGGTTTCATTCCGATGTAGTGATTTAAACCATTTATGTTTTGTAAGTCATTTTCTTTTTTCCCTGTTACTTCATTAATCCAGATTTTTAGACCAAGTCCTTCGGGATATTGGGGTGCAATTAAATCAATACTCCAAATTGGGAAAAAATAAACGCCTATTAGAATTAATGAGGCAACTAAAATTATTTTTTTTGAAAGGGGATTCATTTATTTCTCTCTCATTTAATCATTGTTAATAACATTTTGGTTTTTTCTTCAGCAACTAACCCGTGTGAAATATTAGGCGGAAGGAGAATAGAATCTCCTTCCACCAATGTGTAAGGTTGCCCTCCAATAGTTACTACCATTTTCCCTTCTAAAATTTGAACAAGAGCTTCATATGGAGAAGTATGTTCAGCGATAGATTCACCTTTATCAAGTGCAAATAGTGTAACATTACCATTTGGTTTTTTAATGATTTGCTTGCTTACAATTGAACTAACCTGATAATCAATAGCTTCTGTTAGATTTTGTTTTTTAGTCTCCATATGAAACTCCTCGATAATTTATTTTGAACTGCTTCCTGTGTAATAACTCAAAGCTACATTAGAATTTGCCGGTGAAACTCTAACATATCCTTGCATTTCTTGATGAAGTGCAGAGCAGAAATCAGTGCAATAGAATGGATAAATTCCTGGTTTAGTTGGTTTCCATAAAAGAGTTTTTGTTTGACCAGGCATAATCAGTATTTCAGCATTATTTGAACCTTTAATTGTAAATCCATGGGGGATATCCCAATCCTGCTCAAGGTTTGTTACATGGAAATAAACATTATCACCAACTTTAATTCCTTCAATGTTATCAGGAGCAAAGTGACTTCTTATTGCAGTCATATAAACATGGACATCATTTCCTTTTCTCTCAACTTTTGCTTCTTTTTCTCCATTAGCTTTATATGGATGATTGTTTTCTTCAATCTTGTAAATTTTTGCACTGTTTTTCATTAAAATTTCTGCTGGAATTGCTTGTGCATAATGTGGTTCGCCTACAGTTGGGAAGTCGAGTAATAATCTCATCTTCTCACCACTAATATCAATCAATTGAGCAGATTGAGTTAATTCGGGTCCTGTTGGTAAATATCTGTCTTTTGTGATCTTGTTTAATGCGACAACATATTTACCCCATGGTTTTTTGCTGTCACCGCCAGGAATGCAAAGATGACCAATTGAATAATAGGTAGGAATTCTATCAACAACTTCCCAGGTTCCTAATTTCCATTTCACAATTTCAGAAGAAACGAAACAAGAAGTATATGCATAACCCTTACCATCAAATTCTGTATGTAATGGACCAAGGCCAGGATTCTGGACTTCACCAGCAACAACAGCTTCATATTTTAAGATTGGAATTCCGTTTACTTCACCATCAAATTGTTTTTCTTCGATCGCTTTCAGCATTTTTGAAAATGAATGAACAGGAATTACAGTTGCAAGTTTTCCACCAGCTACGATATATTCACCAGTTGGATCTACATCAACTCCATGAGGTGATTTTGGTGTAGGAAGGTAATAAATCATTCCAGGACAGTCTTTCGGGTCAAGAACTAAAACTTCTTTTTTGACTTCGCTGACTGCCATATGTTTTTTTTCGTCATAAATATTGTGATAATATTCAGCACTCATCTTTTTTGCTTTACCTTCCTTAACATATTTCTCAGCTAAACGCCAGTTTACAGCAGCTACAAAATCTTTGTCATTTTTAGAAGCATTGATTTCAAGAAGAGTATTTGCTTGTTCTGTATTGTATGATGTGAAGAATGCCCAATCTTTCGAAGGACCTTTGCCAGCATGAGCCAGATCGTAGTTAAATCCTGGTACGATTATTTGAAATGCTAAATTCATCTTTTCAGTTTTTGGATCGAGGGCAATAAAGCTGATTGTTCCTTTGAAATTTTCTTTATAAGAAGAAATTGGAACATCAGCATTAGGGACCGGAACACTAAATCTTGTGGATGCAACGATGTATTCAGTGTTTTCGGTTACAAATGGTGAAGCGTGATTTCCTGCCGAGTTAGGTATTTCAATAATTTCAGTTGTTTCAAATGTTTTTAAATCAATCTTGGCAACTCTCGGTGTGTTGTTTGCATTAATGAAAAGAAATCTTCCATCAGGAACACCATCTGTCATTGATAATTCTGGATGGTGAGCATCATCCCAGGGAACGAAACCATAAGAAGTCATCAGCATTGGTCTTGTTTCTTCTGAGTATCCATAACCAGTTTCAGGGTTTTGTGAGAAAACAGATATTGTTTTGAAATGTCTTCCCGATGGGAGGCCATAAACTCCAACTTGACCATTAAAACCACCTGAAGTAAATAAATAAAATTCATCGTAAGTTCCTGGTGCAACATAAACCGCCTGAGCTACATCTCCACTGACAACGTCTTTGGATGATTTGCATCCAAGGTAAATTCCAATAAAGGAAAGAATAATTAAACTGATTAAAATCAGTTTATTGGAATTGATGTTTTGCATATTAGTTCTCCCCATGTGTTTGTTATTTGTTTTTGTTTGTTGGTGTTTCTTCGGCTACTTTTCGGAAAAATTCAAGAACTGCTCTTGCATCTTCCATTGTTAAATTTTGATTTGTCATAACGGTCAGATATTCTGCAACAAGTTGTTTAGTAACAGGATGTCTTTTTTCCATCTCTTCTGGATTAAGTATCATATTCATAATGAATTCAGGGGTTCTTCGTTTAATTACATCTCTTTGGGCAGGACCGACATAACGTTCATCGAGTTTATGGCAGGCAACACATTTCTGATTCCAGATTTCTTCTCCTCGTTTTACAAGTTTTGGATCGATTGGTCCGAGTTCAAGTTTTTCTTTGACAGGACCAATTCCATTTTCAAGTTCAAATTCTGTCAAATCTGCACCGACTTGAGCAGTTTGATTTTGTGTTTCGGGAGTTTCTTTCTTTTCGCCGCCACAAGATGAAAGAAAGATTAAAGATGAAACTAAGATTGTTAATAAAAGAATTTTGGATTTCATTTTTACTCCTTGTAATTGGTTATTAATTTTTGTTATTAGTTTAAGAAGACTTTGTAATCTGATTTTCATTTATTAAAAAATCTTTAATTCAGATAATTTAATCTGATTTTAACTTAAATAGAATCAAAGAATTAATCAAGTCATTTATTTTCCCTGTTGCACCTGAATTTTAAAGTAAAATTTATAGAAAGCTTGATTAAATGAAGCGAAACAATTTTATATTCTCTCTAATTAATGTTAATTTTTAGTTAACAAAGTAATTAATTGAAAAAATGAAAAAAGAAATTTCCGATGAAACGATTAAGACTATTGCTGCTTCTTTTATTAAGCAAGCCCAAAAGTATGGTTTTACTCTAAATGATTATCTACGATTCACCAATTATTTACTCGATGAAGCAATGCAAGCTTTATCATTAAATACAGAAAAAAAAGAAACAACTATTTATCTACAAGGATCAATTAAAAAATTACCATTAGAAACAGAAAGATTAATTATAAGACAGACAACGAAAAAAGATTTATCAATTATTAAATCATGGTTAGAAGATAAAGAGGGCAGATTTTTTCTTTTAAGCAGACTTGATAATCAGCAGGAAACTATTGATGAGGTTTTTGAAAATGAAAACAATTTGCTTGGAACAATTTGCTTGAAAGATAAAACTCCAATTGGTTTAATTGCCTACTTAAATATCGATGAATATCATCGAAAGGCTGAATTGCGTAAAATGATAGGCGTTACGAAAGAGAGAGGGAAAGGCTATGGTAACGAAGCAACAAAAGCATGGATTGAGTATGGTTTTTTTACTTTAAACCTTGAGAAAATCTACCTTACAACAATTAACACCGATATTAAAAACATAAGAATTAACGAAGCACTTGGATTTAGAGTTGAAGGATTATTACGGAATGAACTTAAGATTGATGGTGAATATTATGATGTACTTCAAATGAGTTTATTGAAAGAATGGGTAATTAACAAAGAGAGTCAGAAATGAACATTGCAATAACTTGTTATCCGACTTATGGTGGAAGTGGAGTAGTAGCTACTGAACTTGGTAAAGCTCTTGCAGAAAAAGGGCACAAAGTTCATTTCATTTCTTATGGAATACCGATGAGATTGGACCGCTTGAAAGAGAATATTTTTTATCATGAAGTTGAAATGAGTAATTATCCTTTGTTTGAATTTCCTCTTTATTCTCTTGCTCTTGCAAGTAAAATGATTGAAGTCTGTGAATATGAAATGATTGATTTATTCCATGTTCATTATGCAATTCCACATTCCGTTAGTGCATATCTTGCAAAACAAATTGCTCTTGAGAATGGATACAATAAAATTAAAATTATTACAACGCTGCACGGAACAGATATAACTCTTGTTGGACTTGAACCATCTTTTCTGCCATTAGTTAAGTTTTCGATTGAAAAAAGCGACGGTGTAACAGCAGTTTCAAAATTTTTAAGAGATAAAACTCTGACAAATTATCAAATCAATAAAGAAATTGAAGTAATACCTAATTTTGTTGATACTGAAATTTATAAACCAAAAGAGAATTGCGTCTTTAAATCTCATTTTGCACCAAATGGTGAGAAAGTTCTTGTGCACATTTCAAATTTTCGACCTGTAAAAAGAGTGCCTGATGTAATCCGAATTTTTCATCTGGTCAAACAAAAAGTCCCATCGAAATTAATCCTTGCTGGTGATGGACCCGATAGAAGTGAATGTGAAAAATTAGTCCGTGAGTTGAACTTAAAAAATGATGTTTACTTTTTAGGTAAGCAAGAAGCTGTTGTTGATATTTTAAATGCTGGTGATATCTTCATAATGCCAAGTCAGTCTGAAAGTTTTGGACTTTCGGCACTTGAGGCTATGGCTTGCGGACTTCCAACAGTTACAACCAGCATTGGTGGATTGCCCGAACTGGTTGTTCATAATGAAACTGGTTACATTGCTGAGATAGGTGATGTTGAGCGAATGGCTAAATATACAATTGATTTATTGACAAATTCTAATAAGTATAAAAAATTTTCTGAGAATGCCAGAAAAAGAGCGGTTGAATTTTTCAATAAAGAAAAAATTGTCAATCTATATGAAGAATTTTATCAAAAGGTCCTTAATCAATGAATAAAAAAATTTATTGTGCTGGTCCAATTAGTGGAGATACAACTTATCAGGAAAATTATAAAAAAATTATTGAGCTTGTAAAAAACAATGGATTTCATCCTTTATATGAACCCGAATTAAAACCTAATTATGTTTTGACTGATAAAGAAATTTATCGAAGAGATATAAACTGGTTGACAGATTCGGCTGGAATGATTGCTGAAGTATCGGGTTCAAGTCTGGGAGTTGGTTTTGAAATTGCCTATGCTTTATTTGAATTAAAGAAACCTGTTCTTGCCTTGTATCACGAAAGTGTCCCAAGACTTTCTGCAATGATAAAAGGATGCGATTCTCCATTGCTTTCTGTTCAGAAATACAGGGATGAATTTGAACTAGAGAAGTTCATTAAAATATATTTGCAACTGGTTCTTAAATAATTAATCGAAATTAAATCATCGCAGGAAGGAAATGAAATCAGTAGATACTATTCATTGGTATGTATTTTATACAAAACCACGGTTTGAAAAGAAGATTCATCAGAAATTAATTGCAAAGGGGATAGAAAGCTATTTACCTCTAATAAAAGTCTGGCGACAATGGAGAGATAGAAAAAAACTAATCGAAGAACCTTTATTTAAGTCTTACATTTTTGCTCATGTCAATGAAAAAGGCAGACTCGAAGTTTTGCAAACAGATGGGATCGTTCGATGTATTTCTTTCAATGGAAGAGTTGCAATTGTTCCAGATGAACAAATTGAGTATGTGAAAAAGATTGTTGAATTCAAACAGGATAGTCTTAAAGTTTCTGAACAAATTTATAAGGGTGTGAAAGTTAGAGTAATCAGTGGTCCACTTGAAGGTATGGAAGGATATGTTGAGTATATAGACGAAGATAAGTGGGTAGTGTTTAATGTAGATGCAGTAAATCATTCTATTAGAGTTAAACTTTCGAGAGAGGAAGTAATCAAAATTCTTGACCCTGAACCTGAAAAAGAAAAAACAACTTACAAATTCAAAAACTTAATTTAAATCTTTAGAGTTTTTAATATTCATCGCATTTTATAAAAACGGTCGCCTTAAATTTAGACGACCGTTTTTGTTTTTTAGTGATTTTAAATTTGAGTTAATTAATAAGCAATTATTCTTCCAATGTTGAAAGATTTCCAGGATCTTGACCTAAGGCTCTTGCCTTCAATACTCTTCTCATAATTTTACCGCTTCTTGTCTTAGGTAACGAATCTACAAACTCAATGTGTTCGGGTTTTGCAATGGGACCAACTTCATGAGCAACATGCTGACGAAGTTCTTCAACAAGTTGAGGTGATTTTTCGTAACCATTTCGTAAAATGACATAAGCATAAATTGCATTACCTTTGACTTCATGAGGCAGACCAATTGCAGCTGCTTCAGCAACAGCTGGATGACTTACAAGCGCACTTTCAATCTCAGCAGTTCCCAATCTATATCCACTGACTTTAATTACATCATCAACTCGACCAATAATCCAGAAATAACCATCTTCGTCTTTCTTTGCACTATCGCCTGTAAGATACCAACCGGGGAATTTACTCCAGTATTGATTTACATATCTTTCAGGATCTTTATAAACTGTTCTTAGCATTGAGGGCCAGGGTGTTTTAATAACGAGATATCCTTCTTCATTGGGCGGGACAGAATTTCCATTATCATCTACAACATCCATTTCAATTCCAGGAAATGGTCTTGTTCCTGAACCAGGTTTTAGAGGAACGCAAGGCATCGGAGTAATCATAAACATACCAGTTTCAGTTTGCCACCAGGTATCCATAATTGGACATTTTTCTTTCCCAACAACTTTGTAATACCATCGCCATGCTTCAGGATTAATTGGTTCACCAACACTTCCGAGTAATCTAAGAGAGGACAAATCGTGACGATTAACCCAGGCTTCACCAAAACGCATCAATCCGCGAATTGCTGTAGGTGCAGTGTATAGAATATTTATTCCATACTTTTCAATCATTTGCCACCATCGGTTCGGATAGGGATAATTAGGAGCTCCTTCATATAGAAAAGATGTAGCTCCATTCAATAGTGGACCATAAACTATATAGCTGTGGCCGGTAATCCACCCAGGATCTGCAGCACACCAGTATCTATCTTCTTCATGAATATCAAAAACAAATTTCAAAGTTGTGTAAACGCCAACCATATAACCACCCTGAGTGTGGAGTATAGCTTTAGGTTTACCAGTAGTGCCAGATGTGTAAAGTATAAATAGCGGATCTTCTGAATCCATTATTTCAAGTGAACAATTCTGTGTAACAAATGGAAGATTTACAAGCTCGTGATACCACATATCTCGATCTTGTTCCATATTTACCGGCTGACCTGTTCTTTTCACTACCAATACGCTTTGAACAGTTCCGCATCTTTGTAATGCTTCATCAGCAATTTGTTTTAAAGGAACAATTTTGCCTCTCTGGAACGCACCGTCAGCAACTATCAGAACTTTTGATTGACTATCTTCAATTCTTTCACTTAATGCTTCTACAGAAAATCCACCATAAACAACAGAATGGATTGCGCCTATTCTTGCACAGGCAAGCATTGCCATTACAATTTCAGGAATCCTTCCCATATAAATCGTTACACGATCACCCTTTTGCACTCCGAGACTTTTAAGGACATTTGCAAACTTACACACTTCACGATGTAAAGCATGGTAAGAATATGTTCTTAAGTCGCCATTTTCACCTTCCCAGATAAGTGCAAGTTTATTTCTTCTTGGAGTTTTTAAATGTACATCAAGGCAGTTATAAGCTACATTTAGTTTTGCGTTAGTAAACCATTTATAAAAAGGTTTGTTTGAGTCATCTAAAACTTTATCCCATTTCTCAAACCAGTGAAGTTCATTTGCCATTTTTTCCCAGAAACCTAAATAATCTTTTCTTGCATACTCATTCAATTCATCCCAATTTTTGATATGTGCTTTTTCGAGGACTTCTTGAGAAGGATAATAAACTTCGCCCGAAAGATTTTTGTGCTGCATAATGCCCTCCAAATTTGTTTATAGATTTATTTATTACTTTTATATTAATTGGTGTTCAATTTAACTTACGAAGATTTAATTATCAATGAGTTAGTATGATTAATTGATTTAGGTTTTAATTTGTTAACTGCAGCCAGATTAAAATTGAATTTTTAAGAAACTTTTCTGTTTAAATTCAAAAAAATGAATTTCATACAATATCATTTTAATTTCAAATGTCTTAAATTAGTTAGAACATAAATAAAAAAAGGAGAGAGCATGAGAAATAAAAGTTTACTAATTGGCTGTTCTATTGGAGCGGCAATACTGTTTTTAGTTTTTATCATTTTTACTTATGGAGTATCCAAGTATAATCAACTTGTCTCTCTTAATGAGGAAGTAAATAAAGCATGGTCACAGGTAGAAAATCAGTATCAAAGAAGATATGATCTGATTCCAAATTTAGTTGAAACAGTTAAGGGAGTGGCGAATTTTGAAAAAGAAACTTACATAGCTGTTACTGAAGCCAGAGCTAAAGTTGGTCAAATTCAAATTACACCTCAAATGTTAGAAGATCCTCAAGCATTTGAAAGATTCCAAGCCGCACAGGATAATTTATCGTCTGCGCTTTCAAGGTTATTGGTTGCAGTTGAAAATTATCCACAGCTTAAAGCAAACGAAAATTTCTTGCAATTACAGGCTCAACTTGAAGGAACCGAAAACAGAATTTCAGTTGAAAGAAAAAGATTTAATGAAGCAGTACAGTCTTACAACACAGCTATAAAAAGATTTCCAACTAACATAATTGCTGGAATGTTTGGATTTAGAGAAAAACAATACTTTAAAGCAGTTACTGGAGCCGAAACAGCTCCAAAAGTAAAGTTCTGAACGGCTATTAAATTTAAAATCACTTTTGATGAAAAAAATAATTTCAATCTTGTTAATATCATTTGTAATTGTTTACGCGTATATTGAAGTTCCTATTTTAAACAGGTATGTGACAGATAAAACAAATACTTTGACTTCTTCCCAGATTAATGATTTAGAATTCAGACTCAAAACTTACGAGGATACAACTTCAAATCAGATTGTTGTATTAATTATATCTTCTCTCGAGGGCGAAGATTTATTTGATTTTTCGCAGCGGGTTGTTGAAAAAAATAAGATAGGGCAAAAAGGTAAAGATAATGGGATTTTAATTTTGGTAGTTAAAGATGAAAGAAAAATTCGAATTGAAGTTGGTTATGGTCTGGAAGGTGTTGTTCCTGATGCAATCGCAAGTTCAATAATTCGAAATATTATTGCTCCATACTTTAAAGCCGGTAATTATTATCAAGGTTTAGTTAAAGGAATTGAAACTCTTCAAGACGCGATCGCTGGAACATACAGAGCAGAAAAAGAAGAGAATAAATTTAACGGTTTTATTACAGCATTAATCTTGATAATTTTTTTGATTGTGTTCTTTTCAATTATATCTGGAATTAGAGGTTCTTCAAGAGGTGGATGGATTTATTATAATGGAGGATGGCATTCAATTCCGAAACGCAGAAGTAGCTGGGGAGGATTTGGAGGTTTTGGAGGATTTAGTGGCGGAGGATTTGGAGGAGGCGGTTTCAGTGGTGGAGGAGGCTCATTCGGTGGTGGAGGTGCAAGTGGAAGCTGGTAAATTATTTATTTTTTTGTAAAGATTGAGCTGACTTTAAATTGAATAAACTAAAGAAATTTTATAGTTTGCATTGAAAAATTTTAGGATTGTGTTCTTTTTCTTGATGAAATATTCATTGAAAAATTTTCCCTGTATAAATTTAGTTTGATAATCTCAAAATACTTTTTAATAAAATTGTTCAAACAAAAATTAAAAAAATTCTTGGAGGTAACTTAAAATGGCCATAATGATAACAACTGATTGCATCAACTGTGGTGCTTGCGAACCAGAATGCCCCAATAATGCAATTTATCCAGGTGGAACACCCTGGCAGCTTGGTGGAAAAACTTATGGACCAAACGATCCAGCTCCATCTGGTGCAGTAGGATTTTATTCAGAAGAATATTTCTATATTGTACCAGATAAATGTACAGAGTGTGTTGGTTTCCATGACGAACCACAATGTGCCGCAGTTTGTCCAGTTGATTGCTGTGTTCCTGATCCAAATCATGTTGAAGACAAAGAGACATTACTCAAAAAGAAAGAATATCTTGACTCACTGGGAAGATAAAAGTATATCCTTTACTTGCGAGTTTAAGTCGATGCATTTTGCATCGACTTTTTTATTTTAAATAAAAAGGAGCTCGAATGAGAATTGGGAAATATGAAGTAATCTCGATTAAGTCAGGATTGTTTAGATTAGATGGTGGAGCTATGTTCGGCGTTGTCCCAAAAGTTTTATGGAATAAATTAAATCCAGCTGATGATTTAAATCGAATTAATCTTACTACCAGGTCATTGCTTCTTATTTCTGATCAAAGAAAAATTTTGGTTGATACTGGACTTGGTAATAAATTCGATGAGAAGTTCAAAAACATTTATGCAATTGAAAATTTACCAATTGATGTTGCACTGATTAAAAAAGGAATTAATCCTGAAGAAATTACGGATGTAATCATCACTCACTTGCATTTTGATCACACAGGTGGATCAACAAAAATCGAGAATGACCGAATTATTCCAACTTTTCTAAATGCAAAGTATTATATTCAAAAGTCACATTTCGATTGGGCATTAAATCCTTCAGATAAAGATCGAGCAAGTTTCATTAAACAGGATTTTCTGCCGCTTAAAGAATTTAATCAAATTGTATTCACAGATGGAGATTTCAAGCTCGACGATGAAATTGAAATTCTTATATCAAACGGACATACACCAAATCAGCAGCATCTAAAAGTCTCTGACGGAACCACAACTCTTTTTTATTGCGGTGATTTAATTCCAACTTCAGCGCACATACCTTATCCTTATGTAATGAGTTACGATCTATATCCATTAACTACCATTGAAGAAAAAAAGAGAATTTTGCCGCAGGCATTTGAAGAAAATTGGATTTTATTTTTTGAGCATGACCCTTTCGTTTCAAGTGTAACTTTGTCTGAAGGTAAAAAAGGTTTTGAAATTAGAGAAAAAAATATCATTCAAGATTAAAATGGCTGAAAAAGACAGCTTCGTTAAAATTTGTAAAGTTTCCGATTTACCTGAAGGGAGAGGCGTTAGAATTGAAATTGAGGATTTTGATTTAGCCATATTTAAAATTAATAACGAAGTTTTTGTCATAAGCAATATTTGCCCACACAATCATACTGCTCAGATGTTCAATGGTTATTTAAATGAATATGCAGTTTCCTGTCCAATTCACGGTTGGATTTTTGATTTGCGAAATGGTAAAACATTAAGCAACAACAGCAACATAAAAACTTACGAAACAAAGATTGAAGATGATTACTTGTTTGTGAAACTCCCAAAATCTTTCTTTAAGTGGTAGAATGAATAAGTCTGAATTCACCAATCTTGTGCGAAAAAGAATTTTAGAAATTGGCTTTGATCTTGTTGGATTTGCCCGTGCTGATGAATTAAAAGAAGAAGGTGAAAAACTAAGAAAGTGGCTTGAACTTGGTTATCAAGCTGATATGAATTGGATTTCAAAGTCATTTGAGAAAAGAATTAATCCCCAAAAGATTTTACCCGAAGTTAAATCTATTATTTCAGTTGGATTAAATTACTATCAAAAAAATCAATTCCAGAAATTACCTGAAGGTGCAGGAAAAATTTCAAGATATGCCTGGGGGCGAGATTATCATAAAGTAATTGAGAAAAAATTTAAATTGGTGAAGAAACTTTTAGAAGAAATTCAACCTGAATCAAAAAATATTTTTTATGTTGATTATGGTCCAACTATGGATAAAGTCTGGGCAATCAAATCTGGATTAGGATGGTTGGGGAAACATACGAATGTTATCAATACTCAAATTGGTTCGTGGTTTTTCATCGGAACAATTTTAACGACAATTGAATTCGAACCGGATGATCAAATTACGGATATGTGCGGTGATTGCAGAATTTGCATTGATGCTTGTCCAACTCAAGCTATCGTAGATGATTATGTTCTTGATTCAAGAAAGTGTATCTCTTATCATACAATCGAAAACAGTGGAGAGATACCTTTAGAGCTGACGGGGAAATTTGAAAATTATGTTTTCGGTTGTGATATATGCCAGGAAGTCTGCCCATGGAATTTGAAGTTACAAATAGAAACTAATGAGATTGAATTTGCATCTAATACAATTGAGTTTATTGAAAAAGATGAACTGAAAATCCTTGATGAAAAAAACTTTAAAGAAAAATTTAAAGGCAAGCCTGTATTAAGAGCAGGATTAAAAAATCTAAAAAGAAATTTTGAATTCATAAATCAAATGAAAGAAAGGAGTAAAGTATGAGTCAAAATCACAGAAAAGTTATAATTATAGGTTCAGGACCAGCAGGATTTACGGCTGCAATTTATACTGCAAGAGCAAATTTATCCCCACTTGTGTTTGAAGGTAATCAGCCAGGCGGACAATT
This sequence comes from Ignavibacteria bacterium, assembly GCA_013177855.1. Lineage (NCBI taxonomy): Bacteria > Pseudomonadati > Ignavibacteriota > Ignavibacteria > Ignavibacteria bacterium. Next base: position 1,211,316 of record JABLYA010000001.1, on the reverse strand, counting down.
GACTATAACAACAGAAGTTGAAAATTTCCCCGGTTTTGAAAATGGAATTATGGGACCAGAATTAATGGACATAATGAGAAAGCAGGCAAAACGTTTTGGTGCTGAAATGCTTTTCAAGTATGTTGATAAAGTCGATTTTTCATCAAGGCCATTTAAGATTTACTCAGGTAAAGATGAATACACAGCTGATGCAGTAATTATTGCAACAGGTGCATCTGCAAAATTTTTAGGAATTCCATCTGAACAAGAATATATGGGTTATGGAGTTTCAGCCTGTGCAACTTGCGATGGTTTCTTCTTCAAAGATCAAGATGTGATAGTAGTAGGTGGTGGTGATTCAGCAATGGAAGAGGCAACGTATCTCACGAAGTTCGCTCGAAAAGTTATTATTGTTCATCGTCGTGATCAGTTTAGAGCTTCTGCAATTATGTTAGAACGGGCAAAGAAAAATCCTAAGATTGAATTTAGAACGAATGAAGTGATTGAAGAGATTCTCGGAACAAATGAAAACGGAAGAAAATTTGTGACCGGTGTAAAGCTAAGAAATGTTAAGACAAATGAAATTACAGAACTCCCAATTAATGGAGTATTTTTAGCAATTGGTCATAAACCAAATACTGAAATTTTCAAAGATTATCTTGAACTCGATGAAGCTGGTTACATCAAAGTAAAGCCCGGAACAACATACACAAATATTGAAGGTGTATTTGCTGCCGGTGATGTAACAGATAAAGTATATCGACAAGCAGTTACTGCAGCAGGTATGGGTTGTATGGCTGCAATTGATGCTGGAAGATGGTTAGAAGAACACGAAAGTCATTAATCAAATCTGAAAATTAATTTTCTGAATTGCTTTATTTGTAAAGTGGTTGGGTAAAACTCAACCACTTTTTATTTTTGGAAAAAGGTCGAAGAAATGAATTTTAAGTTCCCTTCAAAAGCCTTTAAACTTTTCCTTATTGTTTTATCTTTTCTGAATTTTCAATTTTCGTTTGCTCAAGTAAAAAAGAAGCCATCAAAAGAAACTCTTGTCTACATTAGAGTTGAAATTTCAACATCTTCAGATTGGACAATTCTCAGGTGGGAAAATTTTGCACAAATAAAAACAATGAGGGTTTTTGCTGTCGAGGGGAAAAATCCAGAGTTCCAGGTTTTTTATGATAAAATCAAACTCGCTCAGAAAATTCTTAATCAAGATCAATCTTCAAAAATTTTAGTGGATTATCTAATCAAAACTGATAAAGATGAAAAATGGAGCTATTCTCTTTTGCGCGGAGAACTCGGTGAAACGAATGTGAAAATTCTGGTAAAAAAAGATTTTCAGTTTGAACAAATTCACGCTTTCAATCATACTCAAAAAATTCTTGAAGATTTAAGTGAAAACAAAATAACCAATCAAGTTATCTTCAATTTTGACTCAAATTATGTATATCTTCCTGAAAAAGTTCAGACTGTTAAAATTCCTAAATTAGTTCTTGCCTTTTATTATCTATGGTATACAAAGGATAATTGGAAGATTTTTCCTCTGGATGATCAACCATTAAACTTTTATTCCTCCGATGATGAAAAGACAATTACAAATCAGATCAAACTTGCAAAGGCAAACGGGATTGATGGATTTATTACATCCTGGGATGGCCCAAATTCATATTCAGATCAGAACTTTAAGAAGTTATTAAAACTCTGCAATAAACTTAATTTCAAAACAGCTATTTATTATGAAACATTAACCGAAAAAGGACCAAGAGATGATGAAGAAATTTATAATCATTTAAAATATTTAATTCAGACTTATGGCAGTGATAAATCTTTCATCAACATTTTGGGAAAGCCATTGATTGTAATTTGGGCATCGAATGAAATGGATATAGCGCGGTGGAGAAAAATTATTTCTTCTCTCAAGAAAGAAAATCTTGAAGCAACTTTTATTGGGATGGGTTACGATATTTCAAACCTTGAAATTTTCGATGGCATTCATCAATACGGAATTGTTTTGATAGATGATCTGCAAAAGGAATATCAACAAGTATCGGAAATTGTCAAGAACTATCATCTCTTCGGTATGGGCAGAAAAATATGGGCAGCAACAGTTCAGCCCGGTTATGACGAAAGAAGAATTCCAAAAAGAAAAGGAATTTTTAAAGAACGAAACTCAGGTAAATATTTTGAAGAAACTTTCAAAACAGCAATTAACTCCAATCCAGATTTGATTTTCATAACCTCCTGGAACGAATGGTGGGAACACACTTACATTGAACCTTCAAAAAAATATAAAAATCGTTATTTAAATTTAACAAGGAAATACTCAAATCTCTGGAAAAGTAAAAAGTAGACTTATTGAGCGTATTTTTTTAATTAATAGGACGCTGATAAAAATTAGATTTTTAAAAATCATAAAATTTAATATCTTTAATAAAAAGGAGAACTCACAAATATGAGTAAATCAAAAGTTGCTGTCCTCAGGACAAGTCCAAAAACTGTACTTGAAGATTATCAAAAATTACTTGAACTAGCAGAAGTTGAAAAATATCTGGATAAATCCGCGACAACCATATTGAAAGACAACATATCCTGGCATTATCCATTCCCTGCAGCAAACACAACTCCCTGGCAATTGGAAGGGTCAATTCTTGGATTAAGAAGATTCGGTTATAACGATTTAGTTTGTGTGCAAAATAAAACTGTAGTGACAGATGCTTTCAAAGGCGAAGATTTGAACAAATACAAACCAATCTTTAAAAAATATAATATTCCGGTTCTATTCAACTTCCGTGATGAAGATATGAAATGGATTAAGTACGAGCCTAAAGCAAAGATGCTTGTACTTGATCACATTTATCCTGAAGGAATTCGTATTCCTGATTATTTCATTGGAAAAAATATAGTTCATCTTCCAACTGTTAAATGTCATATTTACACGACAACAACCGGTGCAATGAAAAATGCTTTCGGTGGTTTATTGAATACAAAAAGACATTACACACATTCCTGGATACATAAAACACTTGTTGACTTGCTTCAAATTCAAAAGGAAATTCATACTGGAATTTTTGCTGTAATGGATGGAACAACTGCAGGTAATGGTCCAGGACCACGAACAATGATTCCAGTTGTAAAGAATGTGATATTGGCAAGCGGAGATCAAGTTGCAATTGATGCAGTTGCAGCAAAGATGATGGGCTTTGACCCGATGAGCATTGAATATATTCGTGTAGCTGATGAGTTGGGACTTGGAATAGGCCGCCCGCAAGACATTGAAATTGTGGGTGACGATGTTTCTAATGAAAATTGGAATTTCTTTGTTGGTGATAATGGTGCAAGTATGGTTGGAGATTTATTGTGGTTTGGTCCATTAAAGTCAATTCAAAATTTCTTCTTTAGAACTCCACTTGTTCATTTATTCATTTTTGGTTCAGAATTTTATCATGACTATTACCGATGGCCATTTAAGGATAAAAAAGTATTTAAGCGATGGTTAAACGAAACTGAGTGGGGTAAGCTCTTTCAGCAATATGAATCAATTAAATAAATCTTAAAACCAAAAAAGGAGGGCTAAATGAAAACTTTAAAAGAAATTATTAGTGACCGTCCAATTCTTTCAGTGCAAAAAGATTTTACCATCCGCCAGGTAAGCGAGTATATGGCTCAAAATAAAATTGGACTTGTCCCGGTTCTCGATGGAGACAAGTTAGTCGGAGTATTCTCTGAACGAGATTTGCTTCAAAGAGTTGTTGCTGCAGGAAAAGATCCCGATAAAACAAAAGTCGAAGAAGTAATGACAATTAATTTAATTATTTCTGATGAGGATGAAACATACTTAGAATGCCTTTCAAAGATGAAGACAGCAAATATTCGGCACATAATAGTTAAATCGGGAGATAAACTTAAAGGTGTAGTCTCAATGCGCGATTTGCTTCAGGCTGACCTTAATATAAAAGATGAGACCATAGAGACACTTTACAATTACATCAATTCAAAGCCAATTTTGAAAATGAGCGAACCATAAAAGGCTTGTTAAATGATACTATATATAGTATATTCGTAAAGAATAATTTTCATGTCTAAAATTGAAAAATTACTTAAAAAACTTTGCAATCCAGCCTATAAGCAAAATGTTAGAAAAGAAGAACTTGAGTCAATTCTTAATTACTTTTTTCCTAATAGTTGGACATTCGGGGAAATATCAGGATCGCATAATTATAGAATTTATCATCCATTCTTTAAAGAACGTCCAAGTGTGTTTGGCCCCGAAGGTTTTATGACTATTCCTGTTTCGAAAGGACAGTTTATTAAACATTTTTACATTAAAAAATTATGTGATGTGATTAAACAAATCGAGGAATTAAAACAGTGAAGAAAAAGTTAGAATATTATTTAAACTTAAATTATCCAATTGAGGTTATAAAGATACCAGAAGACGAAGGTGGCGGGTATTCTGCTTCTATTCCCGCGCTTGGTAAATTGGCGGTTGTATCGGATGGAGCTACTGCTGAAGAAGCAATTAGTAATGTTTTAAAATTAAAAGACGAATACATTAAAGAATTATTCCGAAAAGGAATCCCAATCCCTGAGCCCGCTCAAATCGAAGATCTGGGGAATGTTAGTGGAAGATTTTTAGTGCGTATTCCAAAAGAGCTTCATAAAGCTTTGATTAAAAAAGCGAAAGAAAATGATATTAGTTTGAATCAGTATATAAATTATTTATTAACAAAAGCACTTTATATTGATACTTTTGAACAAAAAGTTGATGAATTCTTTGAAGTATTCTACAAATATGCTCATCAAGTAACCGAAACAAATTATGATTTGAATTTCGAGTTTAAATCCTATTCTAGTTTATTTTCTGAGATAAAATCAGTAAAAGACAAAAGAGAAAGTTATTTGAAAGCGGGTTAAAAAATGAGTGAAAGTAGAATAAAAATTTCTCCCGAGGACTATAAAAAAACATTAGAAGGTTTAGAATTAAATTCAATTATACTTAAGGAGGCAAAATGTTATTTAAATCACGAAATAAAGTCACCAAAGGAATTGAACATTTCGATTAATTCAAAAGAAGATTTTAAGATTAAAGAAGCGGATGAAGAAGTTTTGATTTTTCAAAAATATACTCTTGATGCACGACAAAAAAATTCCAAATCAAGATTTATTCAGATAGAGGTAACTTTTTTAGTCAGATTAACATCAAAAGAAAAATTTTCTGAGGATTTCTTTAATATTTATAAGGAAATAAATTTAAAGTTGAATACCTGGCCTTATTTTAGAGAGTTTGTTAATAATATCACTATGAGAATGAATGTACCACCTTTAACACTCCCACTCTTTAAAGTTAAGTAAAAACATATCTCACTTAATTTCAAACGACGCATTTACCACAGCAGTTATTTCTTTTTCAATTGATGATAGATCATTAATCCCGTAATCTGAAATCATATTCGAGAACTTTGGTGTAATTTGAAGAACTCCCATTCTTGCACTCCTCAAATTTCCAAGTCTACTTCCCGTCGACTCTGCAATTCTCTTTGCTCGTTCCATTGCATCTTTTGCTGCCTCTGCCTGAATTTCAATTTTTAAATCTCCAAGTTTCGTGTAATGATATTCAGGTTGAATTTGCTGAAAGTTTAAACCTTTCTCTAAGAGTTGAGACAAATCCATTGAAAGCTTTTTAATTTTTTCTACATCTTTTGAAAGCACATCAAAATTTTGAGAATAAACAAAATATAAAATTTTATTTGTTTGATAACCTGATGAACTAATTTCATAAACAGGGTAACTTGATGGATTCTTTTCATCAATTGAATCGAGGCTTATTCCATTGTTAGTTAAAAATTCTTTAAGAATTGGAGTCTGTCGATTTAAATTTTTAAATGCTTCCTGTTGGGTGTTTCCTGTTGATGTTAATGTAATTTTCAAAATCCCTAAATCTGAAATGATTAATTTTTTTGCTGAACCAGTAACGGTAATCGTTTGATTAGTCCTTGTGTGATTTCGCCATGTTTCACTGATAATCAGCGTAGCAAGAATAAAAAATATTGAAACGATGAGAGATGGAACGATGTATTTATTATCTGAGATCATTTTGCACTCCTTTTTCTTTCAACTTAGAACATTATTGATTTTTCTTCAAATCAAGTGCTTTTGTTAGAAAAATTGCTTTATAAAAAAAGTTGCTGGAAAGATTAAGCTTAATAAGATAATTTGTAAAAAATTTGGATTATTTATGGAAACGAAAATAAATATAACAAGCAAGCGAGCTCTTGCGCTCGACGCATTAAGAGGCTTCGCAATTTTAACAATGATTCTTTCTGGACAAATTCCTTTTCACACCAATACTTTACCTGCGTGGATGTATCATGCACAAGTTCCGCCGCCAGAACATAAGTGGATCCCAACTTTACCTGGTATTACATGGGTTGATTTAGTTTTTCCATTTTTTCTTTTTGCAATGGGTGCAGCTTTTCCGCTTGCGCTTTCAAGAAGACTGGAAAGCGGTGTGTCAAAATGGAAAATTAGTCTGTCAATTCTTGAAAGAGGATTTTTGCTCGGATTTTTTGCTCTTTATGTTCAAGCAATAAGACCATATGTTATAAGTAAATCGCCAACAACCGAAACTTTCTTAATTGCTTTACTGGCTTTCTTTTTGTGCTTCCCAATTTATACTCGTCTTCCTGAAAATTGGAATATGTGGTTTAAGATTGGTTTAAGGTTAGTTGGATGGATCTCTGCTTTGCTCTTATTATTTAATTTGAAGTATCCCGATGGCTCTGGATTTTCATTATATAGAAGTGATATCATTATTGTGGTTTTAACAAATATGGCAGTGTTTGGATCTTTTATCTGGTTGATAACGCGATCCAATTTATTGGTAAGGTTAGGTCTTCTGGGTATTTTAATCGCCATTCGACTTTCTAATATGCCAAATCAAATTGAAGGATGGGTAAGTCAAATCTGGAATTACTCTCCAATTCCGTGGATGTATAGATTATATTATCTGCAATATTTATTCATTGTGATCCCAGGCACTATTGCCGGCGACATTTTATTGAAGTGGATGAAAACCAGAGATGAAAAGAATGAAAAAGGTTGGTCAAGAGTTCAATATATTTTCATCGCTTTTCTTATGTTCTTCTTCGTGTTTGAATTACTTGTGGGTTTGTATAATCGCTGGTTAATCGAGACAACAATATTAACTTTTGTTTTACTTTTTTTGACTTATTATTTGATGAAAAATCCCATCTCGTCAAATGAAAGACTTTATCTTGAGTTATTTTACTGGGCAATTTACTGGCTTGTGCTTGGATTATTCTTCGAACCTTACGAAGGAGGAATTAAAAAAGACAAAGCAACTTTAAGTTATTACTTCATTACATCGGGACTTGCAATATGCACGATAATTTTCTTCTCTATAATAATCGATGTTTTCAAAAAACAGAAATGGGTTCAGTTATTGATTGACAATGGACAGAATCCAATGATTGCTTATGCGGGTGTAAATAATTTCATTATTCCAATACTATCGTTAACTGGTTTGATGAAACTATTAAATATGATGGCAGTCACGCCCTGGCTGGGATTTTTGAAGGGATTAATAATTACAATATTGCTTGCATTGTTTGTAAGTCTGTGTACACGATTAAAAATTTTCTGGAGAACCTAAAAAGTTGTGTTTTTATATTTTTTGTGAAATTTGTTTTCTGAATATTTATCAGTATTATGAAAAAAAGTTCTAAGTTTAATTAAAGGAGTAATTTTTTATGCCTATTGGTGCAAATAAAGTTGTAACCATTCACTATACATTAAAAGATGAGAGTGGTAATCTACTCGATTCAACTCAGGGTTCAGCGCCTTTTTCATATTTGACAGGGCACGAACAGGTGATTCCAAAACTCGAGGAAGAAATTGACACTATGTTAATTGGTGGAAAGAAAAATATCTTTATATCAGCAGAAGATGCTTATGGTGAATATAGAGAGGATCTTGTTCATCATATTAATAAAGAAAACTTTCCTGCTGATGTTGAACTCGAAGTTGGAATGCAATTTGTCACAAGCGCTCCAGATGGAACTCAAATGCCATTTGAAATTAAGCAAATTGACGGAAATATAGTTACAATTGATTTTAATCATCCGCTTGCTGGCAAAAATTTGGAATTTGAAGTAGAATTAGTTGATGTTCGTGATGCAACTGATGAAGAGTTGGCTCACGGGCATGTGCATGGTCCTCACGATCATCATTAAAACTTGTCTGCAACTTTAAATTTTAGTCTGAAAAGTTTAAGTCTTTCCAGTTTTTAATTATGAATTAAATCTTGGAAGCTTCTTTTCAGACTTTTTTTATCATTCCACTAATCATAATTAACTTTTTATTAAATTCTAATTAAAATAAAGTGTATTGAAAATGAATACAGATAACCTCAATCAAAATTACAAAGCTGGTTACGTGACAATATTCGGTGAGCCGAATGTTGGAAAATCAACTTTAATGAATGCTGTTCTGAATACTAAACTATCCATCACAACTCCAAAACCTCAAACAACTCGAAGAAAAATTTTAGGTATCTACTCAGATAATGAAGCGCAAATTGTCTTTCTTGATACTCCAGGTTTAATTGAACCGAAGTATCTGCTTCAACAAAAAATGGTCGAAGCAATTCACAATGCTTTAGATGAGTGTGATTTAATTTTAGCGGTTGTTGATGTGACGGAAAAAGTTTTAAAAAATTTTGAGAACAAATTGATCCCTCTTTTGCTTCCGTTTTCAGGTAAGAAAAATATTTTTCTTGTGATTAACAAAATTGATTTAATTACAAAAGAAGAAGTTCTTCAAATTATTGACTCAATGAAAGATAAATTTAAGTTTGATGAGATTGTTCCAGTTAGTGCGCTACATCAATTTAATGTTCAAGAGTTGACAAACACTATTAAAAAATACTTACCTGTTCATCCACCTTATTTCCCGACTGATATTTTGAGTCAGGAGCCAGAAAGATTTTTCATTGCTGAGATAATTCGTGAAAAAATTTTTGAGACTTATCGCGATGAGGTTCCTTATTCAACAGAAGTTATTGTGGTTGAATACAAGGAACGACCAAAAGGCAAAGATTACATCAATGCTGAAATCTATGTCGAAAGAGAATCACAGAAGAAAATTATAATTGGTAAAGATGGCGAGGCATTGAAAAGAATTGGACAGAAAGCTCGAAAGGATATTGAAAATTTCCTTGGTAAAGAAGTTTATCTTGAATTGTATGTTAAAGTAAGAGAAAATTGGAGAGATAACCCTCGCTGGATAAAAACTTTCGGATATTGAAAAAACATTCCTATGAGATTAAAAGCTGAATTAATCCTATTCCTCATAACTTTTATCTGGGCAGGAACATTTGTAATTATAAAACCAACTCTTCAATTTATTTCACCTTTGTTTTTTGTGACCATAAGATTTTTAATTGCTGCCCTTGTTCTCACTTTAATTTATCGTGATCGTCTTCTTAAAATTCCTATGCCTACAATTAAAATGGGAAGCATTTTAGGAATTTTTCTTTTCGTCGGATTTGTGGTTCAAACAATTGGATTGAAATATACAACTGCAACAAAATCGGCTTTGATTACAGGTACATTTGTAGTGTTTACTCCAATTTTTCAGGTTTTGGTGGAAAGAAAACCACTCAAACCTGGAAGTATTTTGGGTGTAATTTTAGTTTTTGCGGGATTGCTTTTTCTTTCTTCAAATGAAAACAATTTTATTGAGTTAATCTTAACAATTGGTAAGGATTTCAATATTGGTGATCTTTTAACTTTAATCTGTGCAATTTTCTTTGCTGCATATATTGTGTATCTGGATATTATTTCTGATAAAACTGATTTTAATGATGTCGTGTGGTTACAAATTGTAGTCACGCTTATTGGTTCTTTTATTTTAATGGTCATCTTTGATTCATTACAAATTGAAACAATAAAATTTACTTTTAACTCACAGGTAATTTTTGCGATTCTTTACACTTCAATTTTTGCAACTATAATTACAACTTTCCTCCAGACGAAATATCAGAAATATACATTGCCAACCCGAGCCGCTATTATCTTTACATCGGAACCGCTGCTTGCATCAATTCTGGCTTATTTAATTTTAAATGAGACAATTGGTATTTTTGGAGTGATTGGTGGATTTCTGATAATTCTTGGTGTTTTGACATCTGAATTGCTAGATGAAATGATAAAAAATAAAAGGAGCAAAAATGAAGTTTAGATATTTGATTTTCCTTTTGCTTTTAGTTTTAATATCCTGTAAAGAAAAACCAAGAGTCGATACAGAAAAAGAGAAACAAGAAGTTGTTCAATTCTTAAAAGATTTCACAAATTTTGTATCATTAAATACAGTTGAAAATTTCAAAAACTTTTGGCGAGATGATCAAGAAATTAGTTACATCCCACTGGAAAAAGATAGTGCGATTACTGGATTTGAAAATATCTATGAATATTTCAAGAAACAGTCCGAGGATGTAGCTAAGGTTGAATATACTACATGGAACCCTTTTGTCTGGGTAAATCCAACCAAAAGCGAAGCAGTTGTTATTTTTCTTTCTTCGAAAGGACTTCAATTTAAAAATGGATTTAATTTAGGATTTTACCCGATACGTAATTCTGCTGTGCTTAGTAAATTTGAAGGCCAATGGAAACTTATAAGTCTGCACGAATCAGTCAGACAAAAATGAGAGCACACATACTTGTAACTGGATTAGTACAGGGAGTTGGTTTCAGATATTTTATTTATCGCAAAGCTGCCGAGCTAGGGCTCAGAGGTTTTGTTCGTAATCTTTTTGATGGAAATGTTGAAATTGTAGTTGAAGGGGAGAAAGATAAAATTCATATTTTAATTGAACACGCAAAGATTGGTCCACGCTCAGCTTATGTCAAGGATGTTAAAGTTGATTGGGAAGAGGATAAAAACGAGTTCAAAGATTTTCAGATAAAAGGTTGGTGATTAACAATGAAAAAATTGCGGGATAAAGGAAATACGATGTTAGAAAGAACTGAAGATTTATTATGGGCTTACCAAATTAGTGTTGATGAATTAAAAAAAGATCTAGTTCTTCTTGATAATGTCCAATTTATTTATGAATTATCACTTGCAGAACTTGAGCTGAAATCTTTTGGAGTTGATTTTGAAATTACTAATGGTTTACGGGAATTCAGGATTTTAAATAAAAACGATGAATTAATTAATCTAATCAAGAAACGCAGTGCTTACTTTAAGCTTGTATTTGGGGAATTAACTGATTATTTCTTTATAATTCAAAAGAATCGTACTAAATCGGTAAATCAATATCTAACACATTGGATTTATCCTTATAAAGGAAAATTTCATCCTCAAATGATTCGTGCTTTAATTAATATTATTGGATTGCAATCAGGGGATTTGCTTTGTGATCCGTTTTCGGGTAGTGGAACTACTGCACTCGAAGCACAACTGCTTGGTGTTAATTTTTATGGTATTGACATTTCCCCTTTGTGTGTTTTACAAGGAAAAGTTAAGACAAATTCTCTTTTTTATCTTGATAAAATCAAAGAATACAAAAATTATATTCTATCAAAATTGAATTTAAATCTCTTTAATAATGAGAAAGACTTCTATGCTGTTATTAATGAGATTGATGACGAAGAGGTTAAAGATTTTTATAAACTAGCAAGATTAGTTGCAATTAGCGATAATGCAAGAAGGGGAAAAGAATTTGAAAAATCATTTTCAAAAAATCTGGAATTAATGATTGCATCGATTGAAGATTATAAAAATATAACCTCTCAGCTTAATTTGAATTTGGGCAAGGTCAATATTGAGATAGGTGATGCTAGAAGAATTAAACTTGAAGATAATTCTGTTGATGGAATAATTACATCACCTCCATATTCAATTGCTTTGAATTATGTCGAAAATGATGAACATTCCTTGGTTGATTTGGGCTATAATGTAGAATCACTACGAAATGAGTTTATCGGGGTAAGAGGGAATGGTAAAAATAAAGTTGACTTATACAATGCAGATATGAAAAAAGCTTATACAGAGTTCTACCGCATATTAAAACCCAATGCTTATGCGGTAATTGTTATTGGAAATGCAACATATCAAGGTAAAGAAATACAAAGTGTTGAATTTACAATCGACTATATGACATCAATTGGATTTTCTCTCGAAAGAAATATTCTGAAATTGATTTTTGGCCTTTATAATGTAATGAAAAAAGAAAATATTCTAATATTTAAGAAAATAAAATGATGAAAAATTCAAATTACACTCAAAGATTGGAGAATATTATTAAGCAAATGTTGCAACCATTAAAAGATGTACCTTTTAATTTGGTTATAGAAGCCTTATCTGGTAGAAAAGTTATTAGATTTAATGATGAGGAACCTGAGCATAAGGAAACCTTAGAAATATTAAAACGAGTCGCCAGAAAAACCTCTGTTCTAATCAATAAAGAGGGAATAAGTAGAAATAGACCTAATGAAGTCGGAAATGATATAGAAACCTTTGTAAAAAAAGCATTTACAGATCTTAAGATTAAAAACGATACACCTTCAACGACAAAAAACAGAAAAAAAGCCACAGGCTATCCAGATATTATATTTTGGGTTAAGAATAAACCTTATTACTTAGAGTGTAAGACATTTAATAAAAAAAATCTAAATACAACTCAAAGAAGTTTTTATTTATCTCCCTCAGATGAATTTAAAGTCATTTATGATACAATTCATTTTTGTCTCTCCTTCGAGATGGAAAGAAAAACAAAAAGAAACAAAAGTGTATTTATTTGTAAGTCCTTCAAAATTTTATCACTGGAAGAATTATCAATGGACTTAAAGTTTGAATTTAATTCTGATAATAAAAGATTATATTCAAATTTGGATGGGGCTAAAATACTTTATGAAGAGAATTTAATATGATAAACATTCGTCTAGGTATCGGTTACGATGTTCACAAATTTGTAAGTGGAAGAAAATTGATTTTAGGTGGAATAGAGATTCCATCTGAAGCAGGACTTGATGGACACTCCGATGCTGATGTCTTACTTCATTCAATATGTGATGCTTTACTTGGCGCTGCTTCACTTGGAGATATTGGAAAACATTTTCCGAACACTGATGAAAGATTTAAAGACATAAGCAGTTTAATTTTACTTGAAAAAGTCAATGAACTTATTGCATCACAGAATTATTTAATTGGAAATATTGATTCCACAATCCTTGCTGAAAAACCAAAGTTACTACCATACATTGATATTATGAGAGGTAAAATAGCGACCACTTTGAAAATAAATCCTGATCAAATTTCAATTAAAGCAACAACAAATGAGAAAATGGGTTTCGTTGGCCGTCAAGAAGGTATTGCAGCTATTTCAGTTGCTCTTCTCTACAGAAAAAAAAGATGAGCAGTAATGGTTGAACAAATCATTGAATTCCTCAAGACAATTAATCCGATCTTAATTTACATTGTGGTGTTTGGAATTGCATTCATCGAAAATATTTTTCCACCTTTTCCAAGCGATGTAATTGTTGCATTTAGCGGTGCACTTGCTGCAGTTGCCGATATTTCTCTTTTCCTTGTTATAATCTTTGCTGTGACAGGAAGTACGACAGGTTTCATCGTAATGTATTTTATTGGGAAATTAGCTGGTGATAAAATTCTGGAAGCTGGTAAGATAAAGTTTATTTCTCCTGAAGCAGTTTTTACTGTAGAGAGATGGTTCCAGAAATATGGTTATTGGTTAATTGTTGCAAATAGATTTTTAGCAGGGACACGTGCAATTATCTCTTTCTTTGCTGGAATGAGTGAAATGAATTTGAAAAAAACAATAATTTTAAGTTCTATCAGTGCCTTGATCTGGAATTTGATTTTAATTTTTGTTGGTTTCTATGTTGGTCATAATCTTTCAAAGATCAGTTATTACATTACAACATATAATAAAATTGTTTTTGCAATTTTAATTGTGATTGCAACCATTTTTATAATCAGATTTTTCATAAAGCGAAATACAAATGCTAAAAATAAGAATAGAAGATAAACCTGAATTTATAAAGAACACAACGCTTGCAATTCTTACATCAATTTTTCTTTTTCTGAGCTTTCCGCCATTTAAAACTGGATTTTTCGCTTATTTTGGATTAGTCCCAATTTTAATTTTTCTTAATCGAGCAAAAAATTATCTCCAGTTGTTGAGATACACTTATTTCAGTATGCTGATTTTTCATGCACTTACTCTTTTCTGGATTGGCGGATGGACATCAAAGACTGATCCTTTTATGATGATAGGCTCGGTCGCATTGATTCTTGTTCATCCAGTTTTTTACTGGATACCTTTTGTGATTTTCTTTTTCATCAAAAAACATCTAAGTGATAAATGGGCGCTTTTTTCATTTCCATTTCTATGGAATTCACTTGAATATTTAAGGTCAGTTGACGAGACAGCTTTTCCGTGGTTGACGCTTGGAAATACTCAATCTTACTACTTGCCAATAATTCAAGTAACCTCAATCATTGGTGTTTATGGTTTATCATTTTTAATTGTTGTGTTTAATGTTTTGCTTTATGCTGCTTACAAAAATTTTCGATACGAGAGTTTCAGATTTTCATTAAATAAACTTTCGATTGTGATTATTATTTTAGTTTCACTGTTTATTTATGGGAAAGTGATTTTAAATGACGCTATTTATGATGGTAAGAAAGTTCGAGTTGGAGTAATTCAACCAGATTTTGATCCATGGGAAAAATGGGAAGATGAAGTAAATTCTCAACTTGATATTTATTTGCAACTATCCGACAGCGCCGCTCAAAATGGAGCTGAGTTAATTGTTTGGCCCGAGAGCGCTCTCCCAGTTTACCTCTTGAGTGGAAATTATCCTGATGATGTTAGAAGAATTAAAAATTTCTGCATAGAAAAAAAAGTTGCAATTGTAACAGGTTTGCCGTTAGTACATTTCTATTTTTCTAAAGATCAGGCAAAAAGAGATAGTAAAGTTGCTAGAGATTCATCGTATTATTATGATACTTATAATGGAGTAGTTTTATTTTTACCTGACTCAGATTTAATTCAAGAATATGGTAAGATGAATTTAGTTCCATTTGCTGAGCGTGCACCTTATCTTCGATATCTTCCTTTTCTTGGTGATATGATCAAATGGAGTGTTGGAATAAGCAACTGGAGTGTCTGGGATAGTCAAACTGTTTTTAAGTACAAAATGAAAGATGGGGATACGGCAAAATTTTCTGCTGTGGTTTGTTATGAATCTATTTTTCCATCTTTCAATGCAGAATTTGTAAAACTCGGTGCACAATTTTTAGTTGTAGTTACGAACGATAGCTGGTATGGAAAACTTGCTGGACCTTATCAGCATAAACAATATGCTGTCTTCCGTGCAATTGAAAATAGAAGGTGGATTGTTCGTTCAGCGAATGGTGGAATCAGTTGCATAATTGATCCTTATGGAAATACAATCTACGAGACATCTTTGTTTGAAAGAACTTATTTTGTTAAAGATATTTATTTGAATAACGATTTAACTTATTATGTTCAATATCGAGATCTGATAAGTTATATCTCTTTGATTTTCACAGGTTTAATTTTCATTATAACATTGATAAAAAAAATTGGAGTTAAAAGAAATGAGAGTAATAGATCTGAGGAGTGATACTGTCACTAAACCATCAAGAGAGATGAGAGAATTTATGATGAAAGCAGAAGTTGGTGATGATGTATTTGGTGAAGATCCTACTGTAAATAAACTTCAAGAAAAGGTTGCTGAGTTGTTAGGAAAAGAAGCTGCTCTTTATGTACCGAGTGGAACAATGGGTAACCAACTTTGCATTAAAGCCCATACTCAACCCTGGGATGAATTGATCTGCGATAAAGATGCGCATATTTATAATTATGAATCTGGTTCAATCGCTGGTTTATCGCATGTTCAGGTAATACCATTGAATGGAAAAAATGGGGTTTTCACAGCCGAGCAAGTCGAGGAAGCAATTCGCCCTGAAGCCTATTATCTTCCAAAAACACGACTTGTTTGCGTTGAAAATACTCACAATCGTGGTGGTGGTTCGATCTTCCCATTAGAAGAAATTAAAAGAATAAGAGAAGTTGTAGATAAATATAATTTGAAATTTCACCTTGATGGTGCAAGGTTATGGAATGCTTCAATTGCAACAGGAATTAGTCTGCGTGAATATGCTCAATACTTTGACTCCGTTTCTGTTTGTCTATCAAAAGGGTTGGGCGCTCCTGTCGGTTCTGTTATCGCTGGCTCAAAAGAATTTATTAAAATAGCTCATCGTTATCGTAAAGCGTGGGGCGGCGGAATGCGTCAGGCTGGAATTTTAGCTGCTGCTGGACTTTATGCAATTGAACACAATTTTCAACGACTCGCTGATGACCATCGAAGAGCAAAACATTTTGCAAAAGAAATTTCTAAAATCTCTCGAATTAAAATTGATCCTGATTCAGTTCAAACCAATATAATTTTATTTGAAGTAGATGGTTTAACTGCTGCGGAAGTTTGTCAAATCGTTAAAGACTCTTCAAAAACAGGTATGAGTTTACTTTTGTCTGTCGGGAAAAAATATCTTGTTCGTGCCGTCACTCATCTTGATGTCAATGATGATGATATCGAAGATGCAATTAAAATATTGAAAGCCCATTTCGATTAAAAGCAGCTAACCAAACTTAAGGTGAATGAAGATGGAAAAACAATTTGATGTTTCAAAATTCCCGGTTCAACTTGAAATTCAAGTACGAAGTTATGAAGTTGACTTTCAAAATGTCGTGAACAATGCTGTATATTTTAATTACTTCGAGCTTGCGAGAATTGATTATAGAAAAAAGATGGGATACAGCCTCAATCCGAATGGAACATTTTCAGATGGACTTCTCTTTTTTGTCGCGCACAATGAGTGTGATTACTTTGCTCCTGCATATCTCGAAAATGAATTGATCATATTCACTCGAATTGATTACATAAAAAATTCGAGTTTAAATTTCGAACACTTGATTTTTAATAAATCGACTGATCAATTTATTGCTCGTGGTAGTGGTGTGATTGTGAATGTTGATCCAATAACAATGAATCCTTCACCTATACCTGACTCAATGATCAAAGAAATCCAAACATTCGATAAAGAAGTAAAAATTTTAAGATGAAAGAATTAATCTTTGATATAGAAACAGTTGGTTATCCATTTGAATCTTTTGATGAATATCAACAAGAATATCTTCTTCGATTTGCAAATCTTGAAGAAACAGAAGAGAAGCGTCAACAGAAAGTTGAAGAGACAATACGTTATCTTAACCTTAGTGCATTAACTGCCCGAATTGTTGCAATTGGATTATATGACTTACAAATGTCAAAAGGACTTGTTTTATTTCAAGCAGAAACAAAAGAGCATTATAAAACAGAAAATGGTGAGTTTACCTTTCATTCTGGCGACGAGAAATATTTAATTCAAAAATTTTGGGAAATCGCTGAAAAGTACGATCGCTTTATTTCCTTCAATGGGCGGAATTTTGATGCTCCTTTTCTATTATTGCGCTCAGCAATTTTGAGGATAAAACCATCTAAAAATTTAATTGCCTATCGGTACGACTCAAAATTTCATTGTGATTTACTTGAACAATTTACTTTCTATGGTCTTACTCGAAAGTATAATCTTGATTTCTATTGCAAAGTTTTTGGAGTTGAGAGTCCAAAAAGGGGAGATGTAACTGGATACAACATCAACGAAATTTATAATCAGAAACGATTTAGAGAAATTGCAGAATATTGCAGTCAAGATTTAATAGCTACAAAAGAACTCTATTTAATCTATAAAGAATATCTGGAATTTGACTCAAAATGAAAGAACCTGAAGTTACACTTGAATTAGCTCTTGAACATGGTTTAACCGAAGAAGAATTTGAAAAAATAAAAAACATACTCGGTCGAGTCCCAAATTTTACCGAGCTTGGATGTTTCAGTGTAATGTGGAGTGAGCATGCGAGTTATAAAAACTCTATTGCTCTATTAAAAAAATTACCAAGAAGCGGGAAAAGATTACTCGTTCAAGCTGGAGAGGAAAATGCTGGTCTTGTGGATATTGGCGATGGATTCGCAATAGCGTTTAAGATCGAAAGTCATAATCACCCATCAGCAGTTGAGCCATATCAAGGTGCTGCAACAGGAGTTGGTGGAATTCTGAGAGATATCTTCACAATGGGCGCAAGACCAATTGCAGCACTTGATTCATTACGATTTGGAAATCTTGAAAATCCAAAAATAAAATATTTACTCAATGGAGTAATTAAAGGAATCGGTGATTACGGCAATTGCTTTGGTGTTCCAACAGTTGCTGGCGAGGTTTACTTTGAAGAAGCTTATACTGATAATTGTTTGGTTAATGCAATGGCAGTAGGCGTAGTAAAAACGAACCGCGTTGCGAAAGCAGTTGCAAAAGGAGAGGGAAATCCTGTTTTCATTGTAGGTTCATCAACTGGAAGAGATGGAATACACGGGGCAACTTTTGCATCAGTAGAATTAACCGAAGAATCAGAGTCAAGAAGATCAAATGTTCAGGTGGGTGATCCTTTTGCCGAGAAGTTATTACTTGAAGCAACACTGGAGATAATTAAAAAAGATTTGATCGTTGGAATACAGGATATGGGTGCTGCAGGAATCATTTGTTCGACAAGTGAAATGAGCGCTCGAGGGAAAAGTGGAATGAGAATTAATCTTGATTTGGTCCCGCTTCGTGAAAGTGATATGACAGCTTATGAAATACTTCTCTCGGAGTCTCAGGAAAGAATGCTTGTGGTCGGCAAGAAAGGATGTGAGAATGAAATAAAGAAAGTATTTGAGAAATGGGATTTACAATGTGTTCAGATTGGTGAAGTAATTGATGAAGATTTACTTGAATTTTATAAAGAAGGAAAACTTGTCGCAAAAATTCCTGCTTCGGCGCTTGTTCTTGGTGGAGGTGCACCAGTTTATTATCGTGAAATAAAAAAGCCTGAATACATTGATAAACTTACAAACAAAACATTTGACAACTTACCAGAAATTAATGATTTAAATTCAGTATTAATTAAACTTTTATCCTCACCAAACATTACAAATAAATCCTGGATTTACCATCAATATGATTATACCGTTGGAACAAATACAGTAATCAAACCAGGCTGCGATGCTTCAGTTTTAAGAATTAAGAAAACAAACAAAGCAATTGCTGTTAAAACAGATTGCAATGGCAGATATGTTTATCTCAATCCACGAAGAGGAACAATGATAGCAGTTGCTGAAGCCGCTCGAAATGTTGCCTGTACTGGTGCAATACCGATTGCAATTACGAATTGTCTGAATTTTGGAAATCCTTATGATCCAGAAATTTACTGGCAATTCAGCGAAGCAATTGAAGGAATGAAAGAAGCGTGCATTGAATTTGATACGCCCGTTACTGGTGGAAATGTTAGCTTTTATAATGAAAGCAAAAATTACACTGTCTATCCGACTCCAGTAATTGGTATGCTTGGTTTAATTGAAGATGTAAAATTTATTACATCGTCTTATTTCAAAGATCACGGTGATTTAATCTATTTAATTGGTGAAACTAAAAATGAAATTGGCGGGAGTGAGTTTCTCAAAACTATTTTTAATCGAATTGAAGGCGAAATCCCAGAAATCGATCTTAAACTTGAGAAAAAAACAATTGATACACTTCTAAAAGCAATTAGATCGGGCTTAATAAAGTCAGCTCATGATGTAAGTGATGGTGGACTTGCGGTGGCGCTTGCTGAATGTTGTGTGATGAATCCAAAAAAGAAAGTCGGAGCTGAAATATCACTCAAGATTGACTTCCGAAAAGATTTTTATCTTTTCTCTGAATCACAATCAAGATTTGTTGTGACTGTAGATCCAGAAGATCAAATACAATTTGAAGAACTTTTTAATTCAACTGGAATTAAAGTTGAAAAAATTGGTAAGGTTGGTGGAAATAGATTAAAGATTAATGATTTAATTGATTTATCAATCCAAGAAATTGATGATGCTTACTTTAATTCACTTAAGCGATCTATGGAAGGTAAATGAAATTAAAAATCAATTTTAATTTGAAAAGAAAGTTAAAAGATTTCTGGAATTGGTTAAAGTTTTATTCAGTTAATATCTACGAGAAGATGGATAAACATCATGCATTTATTTTTGCTTCAGGAATGACATACAATATTTTGCTTTGTATAATTCCTATGGTTCTGATCGTTTTTTCAGTTTTAGGTTCAATTCTTCAATCTCAAGAATTACTTATCCAGATAAGTTTAATGATCGACGATATGATTCCAATTTCAGATTACTCAGACAAAGTAAAAGAAATACTTTTTGAAAGAATAGGTGAATTCATAAAATATAAAACGCTTGTTGGTTCACTTGGTATTGCTGGGCTTTTCTTTACGGCGAGCGGTCTTTTTTCAACTTTAAGAACTATCCTGAATAATATTTATGGAATTGAAAAAGGCAAAAACATTTTGATCGCTAAAATAAGAGATTTGGGAATGGTGATTTTAACTCTTGTTTTTTTCTTGGTTGTAATACTCCTTAATCCGCTCATACAGATATTTAAGGCTTTTTTAGGCAAGATTGAAATTTTAAATAAGATAGACTTTTCAATTTTAGATAAATTTTTAATAGGTCTTCTTCCTTACATCCTAACTTTTTTAATGATGTTTTTAATTTATTCTCTTGTTCCTTATCGTAAGATGAAGAAAAGAGTTTATTTTGTATCGGCTTTTTGGGCAACGGTTTTTTTCCATCTGGCTCAAGTAGGTTTTACTTATTACGTAACAAACATTGCAAACTATTCCCGAATTTATGGTAATGTTGCCTTTGTCATTGTAACAGCTTTGTGGCTTTATATCATTTCTGTAATTTTTATACTTGCTGCAATTATTGGCCAAACTTATCGTGAAAAACACGACCTTATGGCTACCAAAACTCGTGAAGGGCTGTTCAGTTAATCATTTCTAAATTAAATAACCAATCTCTCCCATATTCTTAAACAATAAATTACAAAAATAGACTTAAGTTTACATTGAATATTAATTTAAGTAAGCTTAAATTAATTATGTAAGGAGACTAAATATGAGTAATATTTCTAAGGAAGATTATTTAAGAGTTATTTATAAAAATCTTGAGGATCTGGAAATTGTAAATCCAACTATGATTGCTGAACAGCTTAATGTATCAAATGCTGCCGTTACAGATATGTTAAGGAAGTTAACTAAAGAGAAATATGTGAGTTATACTCCATATAAAGGAATTCAATTATTGGAAAAAGGGAAAAATGAAGCGGTTAAACTTGTCCGCAGACATAGAATCTGGGAGACATTTCTTTACAAGGTCATTGGATTACCATATCATCAAATTGATGAAGAAGCGGAAAATCTTGAGCATAGTTCCTCAGACGATTTAATCGACCGATTGGAAGAAATTATGAATTTCCCTGAATTTGATCCTCACGGTCATCCAATTCCGTCAAAAAATGGTAAGATACCTAAACTAAAAAAAGCTGTTTCGCTTGATAAACTTGGCGAAAATGAATCAGGTATTATTCAAAGAGTAAATGATCATAGTAAAGATTTGCTTAAATATCTTTTTGATTCTGGACTGATTGTTGGAAATAAAGTTACTGTTCTCGAAAAACGATCATTTGATAATTCAATGGTTGTTAATGTTGAGAATAAAAAACACAGCATCAGCGAAAAAATATCTCAGAATATTTTTGTCGAAAAAATAAAATGACTAAAAAACTTTCTGATTTGAGAAGAGGCGAAAAAGGGATGATTGTAAGTGTAAATCTAAACGGATTGACCAGGAGACGGCTGCTTGATCTCGGATTTATACCTGGAACTGTTATATCGGTGGTTTTTGAAAGTCCGCTTGGTGATCCAGTTGCATATCTTGTTCGAGATACAATCATAGCTTTAAGAAAAGAAGAAAGTGAAAAAATAGAAGTGGAGTTAATTAATTAGTATGTTCTGGAAGAAGAAAGTTAATGATGAACAGTTTGTTCAAATAGAAATTTTGCCCAAAAGAGAAAATAAAGTTATTGCACTTGCTGGAAATCCAAATACAGGGAAAAGCACAATCTTTAATCGTTTGACAGGTTTAAAGCAACACACAGGAAACTGGCCAGGAAAGACTGTAACAAGAGCGGAAGGAGTTTTTAAGATACAGGACGAAGAATATACATTGATTGATTTGCCAGGAACATATTCTTTGCTTTCAACATCTGAAGATGAAGAGATTGCAAGAGATTTTATCCTATTCGGTAATCCTGATGCAACTGTTATAGTCTGTGATGCTTCAGTTCTGGAAAGAAATTTAAATTTAGCTTTTCAAATTATGCAGATCACAAATCGCTGTATTTTATGTGTGAATCTAATCGATGAAGCAAAACGGAAAGGCATTGAGATCGATAAAGATACACTTGAAAAAGAACTGGGGATTCCTGTGATTTTGACAAATGCACGTTCAGGCGAAGGTATTGATGAACTAAAAGAAAAAATTCATCTGGTGTCGAATAGAATTTTAAAACCTAAACCGATAAAAATTCAACATAAGAAAGAAATACAAGAAAAATTAAATCAACTTGTTCCTTTAATTGAAAAAACTTTTCCTGGACTTTATGCCAGTGAGTGGATTGCTCTCAGATTACTTGAGGGTGACTTGAAAATTAGAAAAGCAATTGAACAAGGAAACTTACTTGAATTAATTAATAAAGGTCTAATTAATGGAAACGGTGAGTTACGATGAAAGAAGAAATCAAAATCATACTTGAAATTGCTGATAGTTGTGATCCTATAATTCGCAGTAAAATTGATGATGAACTTGTTGAAGAAATTTATATCCATGCAAGTAAAGTTGTTTCGAGAAGCGTAAGAAAAAAATCTGAAGGTATTCATCAATTTGAATTAAAGTTAGATCAACTTTTAACTTCAAAGTATTTTGGTTTTCCGTTGATGCTTCTTTTGTTGGCAGGCGTCTTTTTCTTAACAATAAAAGGAGCTAACTATCCATCTGAATTACTGGCAACTGGATTGTTCTGGATTGAAGACAAACTGAAATTGTTTTTTAATTTCATTAATGCGCCTTCCTGGTTAACTGGATTTTTAGTTGATGGTGTTTATCGAGCAACTGCATGGGTCGTCTCAGTAATGCTTCCACCGATGGCGATTTTCTTCCCAATATTTACAATTCTTGAAGATGCTGGTTACCTGCCAAGAGTAGCTTTTAATCTTGATAAACTTTTCAAATGGGCTGGTGCGCATGGTAAACAGGCTTTGACAATGGGAATGGGCTTTGGCTGCAATGCCGCCGGTGTTGTATCAACAAGAATAATTGATTCACCAAGAGAAAGATTAATTGCAATTCTTACTAATAATTTCGTCCCTTGCAACGGAAGATGGCCGCTAATCATTATGCTTGCAACAATTTTTGTCGCTGCCTCATTCCCAGCAAGTATTTCTTCGTTTGTTGCAGCAGGGACTGTGGTCGGTGTAACTTTATTCGGAATTTTGATTACTCTTTTAGTCTCAAAATTATTGAGCAATACTTTATTAAAAGGAGAACCTTCTGCATTTAAATTAGAATTACCGCCTTACAGAAAACCTCAGATTCTTCGAATACTTTACACATCTTTCATTGATCGAACTCTTTTTGTTCTTGGAAGAGCAATTACTATGGCTGCACCGGCAGGCGGATTAATCTGGTTGCTTGGGAATATTAGTGTTGATGGAAGAACTTTAATGTCCTATGGTGTTGACTTTCTTAATCCAATTGGTAAAGCCATTGGACTTGATGGAGCAATTCTTTTAGCTTATATAATTGCTATCCCTGCCAATGAAATTATCATTCCAACTATCATAATGATTTACTCTTCTCAGAGTAAAATGGTTGAACTTGACCTTGCCCAGTTAAAGGAATTATTCTTACAAAATGAATGGACAGTTCTTACAGCAATTTGTTTAATGCTTTTTTCACTTCTTCATTATCCCTGCTCGACCACAACCTGGACTATTTACAAAGAGACGCGAAGTGTGAAATGGACAATTATCTCTAACTTCTTACCCTTAACAATCGCCTTTTTTGTTTGTTTTCTAGTTTATCGTATTGGAATGTTTTTTATGTGATTATTCGAGCAAGATTTTTACAGCATAAATTATCAGAAAGACAGCAAAGATTTTTTTTATGATGTTTTCTGGCAGATTTACAGCCCAATAAGAAGAAATGTAGCTTCCAATAATAAAAGTTGTAATTAGAATTACCGCAGACTTTACATCGACATATCCGGCTTTGTAATAATTATAAGC
Organism: Ignavibacteria bacterium; assembly: GCA_013177855.1. NCBI lineage: Bacteria > Pseudomonadati > Ignavibacteriota > Ignavibacteria > Ignavibacteria bacterium. The sequence goes on along the minus strand of JABLYA010000001.1, from coordinate 1,186,943 downwards.
TGCAAGTAAACCAATTGGAGGTAAAAGCATAGCCAGAGATGTTCCTTGAGCTAATTTCTGTGAAAAGTTAAGAAGAAGGACAAGTGCTGGAATTACAATAATCCCTCCGCCAATGCCAAGAAGTCCACTAAGCCCTCCGGTTATTAATCCGATTAAAACTAAAATTAAAATTTGGATGAGATTACTCATTGTTTAAACCATTACCTTGATGTACCGGAAATAGAAATAGAGTTTTTACCATTCACACCATCTACTTCAATTTTGACTGTTACAGGTTGAGGATCAAATTTTTCTGGATCAGCATCTATAAGTGTAAAGCTGAATTGTGTCCAGCTTCTGCTCTGAGTATCGGGCATATTAATGCTTACATCACCCTGAGCTTTTACATTTCCCTCAACTGTTACTGAGATTGTATTTCCTGAAGCAATTGGATTGCCATTCAAATCAGCTACGGTATATGTGAAAGTTTGTGAACCACCATTAGGAACATCAATTGTAGTTGGAGAAATTGTTAATTGCGGATGCCCGGAAAATAAAATCACAATTTCTCTTGAGATTGTTTGATTATTTTCATCAGCAGTTGAAGCTCTAATGGTGGCAAATCCAGGTCCAAGTGTTGGATGAATTGGAGCTGGAAGTGCGGTTAACAAAGTTGCTGTTGCGGTTCCTAATTCGTTTGTTATCGCTGACCCTTGTATTATCCCGCCGGTGGTTGAGAAGTAAACTATTGTGTTTGGTTTTACAGGATTTGAATATTTATCACCAACATAAGCAGTTATATTATCTGTAAAACCATACTTAACTAAACCTGGAACATTGTGATATTCAGCTGCAATTGAAAAATGATTGTAATCGGGCAATCCACCGTGAATTGCAATATTTACTGGTTTTGATCTGATAATTTTTGTCCCAAGATTTATTTCTGCAATAATTTGTACAACTCCTGCAATGGTCCCGCTTGTAATATTAACTGACACTTTTCCTTCGCTGTTTGTTTTTTTAGATGGAGGATCAACAATAATTCCTCCGCCGGGATTCGCACCCAGAGTGAAATTAACTGTAACAGATTTGTCTATACCTATTGGATTGCCACTCGAATCACGAACTTCAAATGTAAGAGTTGTGGTTTCATTATCTCCACTTTCTTTTACTCCTATCGAAGGGAAGGTTTGATTTACTAAAACAATGCTTGCAGGTTGTCCACTCGTTGAGGTTGTTTTTATTCTCTCAATTTTAAGTGTAGGAACATCAATGGTTCTTCCGGGGACTGCAAAGACTTTTGTTGAATCACTTTTATAATTTTCCTTTGACGCTACAACAATTAAATCTAAACTTTTTGATATCTGAATTGTTTTGGAAAATTTTCCATTGGCATCAGTGGTTGTTCCATATTGCGTTGTGTCGGCTAAAATCTTTACAGCTGCATTCTCGATTGCTTGTCCAGTCTCAAAATCAATAACCTGACCGTTTAATGTTACACTTTCAAGTGTTGGCGTTTCTGGTTGAGTTGGTGATTTACCACAACTTGAAAAATAGAAAAGCATTAAAATGAAAATAAAACTTAGGACGAGGATTCTGTTTTGTTTCATCTTTATCAACCTTAATTATTTTAATCTTATTCAATTTTATGATAGATTATATTGAATGTCAAGGATTAGAAGGCTGTTTTTAAAATACCGCAATGATATTTTGCTAATTAAAATTATTAGATGTTGAAACATTAGTTAAGGTGATTTTATAAAAAATGATTTACAAAGAATATCGTGCAAGTCATAAATTATTAGTTCATTCTTGCAATGAAACAAAATGCTTTTTCAAATTTCTATTCGATAAATTAAAAGTAAAAATTTTCTAAATCAGAAAGGCGTTGAATCAAACATATATAATCTTAGTACGATCTGAGAAAATTTATTCTTGAATGGCTAATGCTAATAATAAATGATTTAATCAGGTCAATTTTATTTCATTATTTATTACTATAAAATTATTTAGCTTTGGAACAAAAATTTTGCGATATGGAAATTGTACTTCAGACCAAAAAATTAACTAAGCGATTCAAAAAACTTATTGCTGTAGATAATTTAGACCTTGAAGTTTATAAAGGTGATGTTTTTAGTTTTCTTGGTCCAAACGGAGCTGGTAAAAGTACAACCATTAGAATGTTAACGACTTTAATTTACCCTGATGATGGAGAAATTTTTCTTTTTGGTGAAAAACTTTCACCAACCAATAAAAAAGTTCTTCGAAAAGTTGGTGCAATAGTTGAGAGCCCTGATTTTTATCTCTATCTAACTGCCTTCAAAAATCTTGAAATTCTTGCACGCCTTTATGGAATTCATCCAACAAAAAAACAAATAATGGATATTCTGGATTTTGTAGGTCTTTCAAATCGTTGGAATAGTAAAGTTAAAACTTTCTCTCATGGTATGAAGCAAAGGCTCGGTATCGCTCAAGCTTTACTTCACGATCCCGAGCTTATAATTTTAGATGAACCAACAACAGGTCTTGATCCTTTTGGAATGAAAGAAATTCGAGATTTAATTGTTAGACTTTCCAGGGATAAAGGAAAGACTATATTGCTTTCATCTCATCTTTTATATGAAATTGAACAGGTTGCGAATCGAATGATCATCATCAATAAAGGAAAGAAAGTTATTGAAGGCAATGTGAAAGATTTATTGGATGCAAGCAAATCAATATATCTCTTTGAAGTTTCAAATCTGGATAATTCGTTAAAGCTTTTGTCAAGTCTAAATTTAGTTGAAGAACAAGATTTCAAGATTGAGGATGGAAGATTAAAAATTCTTTCAAATAAAATACCTGCTCACGATTTAAATAAAATATTTGTAACAAATGGTATTGATGTTTATTGGTTTCGACCCCAAAGAACACTTGAAGAATTCTTTTTAGAAATTACCCGAGGAAATGAAAAATGATTTTTTCTCTGATTTCAATTGAGCTTTATAAAATTTTCAAGAAGTGGAGAACTTATATAGGTTTTGCTGCTTTTGGTGTATTTATTCCAATTATGATTTATGGAATAAGCATCAGCGGAAACTTTTATTTAAGAAATTTGAGTCGTTCACTTGGCGATGACTTTTTAATAGTTGGAAATTTGCTTAATGGTTGGTTTGTCGCTTTCTTGGTTTTTCAATTAATAATTGTTCATGTTCCTTTTTTTATTACTCTTGTTGCTGGTGATCTTTTTGCTGGTGAAGGGACTGCAGGAACTTATCGAATGCTTTTGACCAGACCTGTAAGCAGAGAAATGATTGTAATTTCAAAATTTATTGCTGGATTTATTTATGCATTTGTGTTCATTTTATTTTTTGCATTTATGTCTCTAATTCCTTCTCTTGTTTCACTTGGATCTGGTGACTTATTAATTCTAATTGATAAATTTATCGTTATTTCAGAGCACGACATTTTATGGAGGTTTGTTTTAGCTTATCTTTCTGCTTTTATTTCAATGTGTCTTGTTGTTAGTCTTGGTGCATTATTTTCATCTTTTGTTAATAATGCAATTGGTCCTATCGTTGGAACAATGGCTGTAATTGTAATTTTCCTGATAATTAATCAACTCCCATTTGAAATCTTCGAAAAGATTTCGCCTTATTTGTTTACAAAGTATATGACTGTTTGGTTAGATTTTTTTGAGTATCCAGTTGATTGGAAAAAGATTTTAGAATCGATTTCGGTTTTAATTGGACATATTATTTTATTCTTTGCAATTACACTTTTTACATTTCGTAAAAAAGATATTCTAACATAGGAACCGGTATGAAAAAGTTTTTAACATTTTTGATTCTTTTAAGTCAAATTGTTCTGGCGCAGAGTACAAATGCCGATAAGATCTTAGAAAAAGTAAAAATGAATTTTGATGTTATTCAGGATTATGTTGTTGATGTGAAAGGTAAAGTTGATTTCCCAGATGCAGTAATACCAGAACTTCAAGCGAAAATTTATTTTAAGAAACCAGATAAATTCAAAGTTGAATCAAAAAGTTTTATGCTTTTGCCTAAGCAGGCAATTAGATTTGGTCCCGATATGTTGTTTAAGCAAGATTTTTCAAGTGTATACATCGGTGAAACGGAAATAGATAACATAAAACATTTCATAATAAAAGTAATTCCAAATAATCCAGAAAGTGAAGAAGTAGTAACTTTATGGATAAACTCATCTAACTATACAATAAGAAAGTTAAGCGGCATAAATTCACGATCAGGTAAAATTGAGGCAGAGTTTTTTAATAAACTAATTGATGGAAAGTATTGGCTGCCTGAAAAATTAAAAGTTGATTTTGAAATCAAAAACTTGAGAATGATTCGCCAGAGAAAATTAGATAAAGATTTAAAGATATTAGATGACTCTCCTAAATCGGGTTCAATAATTTTGAATTACACAAATTACATTGTAAACAGGGGAATTGATGATAAAATTTTTACTGAAAAGGAAAGATGAAATTATTCAAGTGATGCAATCAACTCTTCGAAGGAATGGTGGTTATCTGAACGCATTGCATAGACCGTCAAAACATTATTTTCAAGTCTGAAAATTACAGAACAATCTTTATGATCAACTTTAACAAAACTCTTCTTCCTTAAATCATCATGAATTTTATAAAATAGATTGGAGTAATTTGAATATCTCAAGTTGTCCACCTCACATTCCATCATATAAACTGTATCCACCTCACATTTGAAAAGGAAATGGGCTAATACACAATTGTTTTGTTCTTCAATACTTGCAACAGCAACTTGCCAGTCAGTTTTAGGCATCACAGGATTTTTAATTCCGTTTGATAAAATAAATTGCGCAACAGTTTCATTGTTGGAGGTAAAAATAGTCTTATCAGGATATCTACTGTTTCGGATATTTTTACAATTTTCATAAACAGCAGCAGCAAATTCTTTGTAATATTTTTCCTCAGTGTTAGCAAATGGATTAAAGACTAAAAAAGACATAATCAAAATTAATCCAAGAGCAAAAGAAATTTTAAAGCTTTTTCTTTCCAAGATATTTACCAGCCAATCGAATATCAGATCTTTGATTGATCTTTTGTAGGCAAGCTTTTCTATGATCGAATTTCTTAAATGATCAGGACAGACAGCCTTTTTGAATTTCTCTGATACAACTTTCTTTACAAGTAACTCAACATTATAGTCAAAAAAACAGGAAGGACAAATGCTTAGGTGGTTTTGTGCCTGAAGTTTAATTTCATTATCAATTTGATTATCAACGAACGCAGATAAATAATCTTGAAATTCTTTGCAATTCATTCCTTATTCACCCTGCTCGTCCACATTATAACCGCGAGATTTTGCATACTCATAAAGCTTTGTTGCAAGGACTTTTCTCGCTCTGTGGATTCGCGATCTAACCGTTCCAATTGGAATATCCATAAAATCTGCAATTTCTTCGTATGTCATTCCTTCAACATCACACATAATCAAAACTGTTCTGAATTCTTCAGGTAAAGACTTTATTGCTTCCATTACTTCGTCATCAAAAATGTTATCATAAATTTCTCTATCAAGATTGTGTGGATTTTCTTCATTGGACTTGATTGTTTCGTAAATCTCCTCGATTTCATCGTAATCTAATTTTTCAGGGGAACGAGTGTTCTTCCTGTAAAAATTGATAAATGAATTTTTCATTATTCGAAACAACCAAGCTTTGCAATTAGTTCCTTTCTCGAATTTATCCCAGAAGCGATAAGCTTTTATAAAAGTTTCCTGCAAGAGATCTGCTGCATCATCGGAATCCTGTGTGAGTTGCAGAGCAAAATTGTAGAGTGCATCCATATGAGGAAGGGCTTCTTTTCTGAATTCTTCATCCAGATTTTCTATTGGCGGTCTGGTTATTCTCTCACTATCTTGAAGCATCTTGTTTCAAATTTAAACCAATTAATTAAATGATAAAAACTTTTTGCCAGTTTTAAATTAAAATGAATGAAATATTTATCTTGATGCCTTAATTAAAAAAGATGATCTAAAATAAATTGATAATTAACTTGCTCGCAAATATATTGTCTTTATGAAACAGAGTATTTTCTTATTACTATTCGGTCTTATCTTTACAACTTCAGCTATTTCGCAAAACGAAGTTCAAATTGCTCGATTAAAATATAGCGGAGGTGGTGATTGGTATAATGACCCTTCGGGTGAGGTGAATTTATTGAAGTATGTTCAATCTGTTACGGGAATTAAAACCAAACCTGAATATGTTTTTGTCGACATTAATTCTGATAAAATTTTCAATTATCCAATTCTATTTATGACAGGTCATGGTAATATCTCATTTACAGAAAGCGAAGCAAAAAGATTAAGGAAGTATTTGGAGAATGGCGGTTTTCTCTATGCAGATGATGATTATGGTATGGATCAAGCATTTCGACGTGAAATGAAAAAAGTTTTTCCCGATCAGCAACTTCAGGAGATTCCATTTAATCATCCTATTTACCATTCTTTTTATCACTTTGACAGAGGACTTCCAAAAATTCACGAGCACGATAAAAAACCACCGCAAGGATTTGGTTATTTTTTGAATGGTAGGCTTGTTGTTTTTTACACTTATGAAAGTAATTTAGGTGATGGCTGGGTTGAGCCTGATGTTTATAACGACCCTCCAGAAATTCGTGAATTAGCTTTTAAGATGGGAACAAACATCCTTGTTTATGCATTGACACACTAAAAATTTTAAAGCGAAATGAGTGAAAAGAAAATTCAGAATTTTTTCAAAAGACTTGATAACATAGCCAGGCAGCTAACATTTATTAATTTGCTTGAAGGTTTCATTAAGGCTTTATTGATTTTCACATTTGTGTTTTTTGTTTTTTCGTTGTTGGAGTTTCTTTTTTCTTTTGACAAACCTATACGCTTTTTAATTTTTATTTCAATTTTATTAACGCTATCGGCACTTATTTTTTTCTTCTTGATTTATCCACTTATAAAATTCAAGAGAGCAAGCAAAGAGAAAATTTATTTATCAATTGGAAAGCTGATTGGTGAATATTTCAAGGAGATTAAGGATAAACTTGTCAATGTTCTTCAATTAATTTTTAATATCAACAAAGACAATTACTACTCGAAGGAATTAACCTTTGCTGCGATTGAACAAAATCTAAACTACTTTGAGAATTTTAAACTCGAAGAAATCATAAGAAAAGAAAACTTAAATAAGTATTTGAAGATATTCGTCTTTACCTTCGCTGCTTTTATAATTTTTGGATTTGCATTTCCGGATTTGCCCTTTGCTTCTTATCGGATAATAAACTTCAACAAAGATTTTGTAAAGCCACCTGATTTTTACATCGTGATTGAGCCGGGAAATGCAAAGATCACAAAAGGGGATAATTACTTCTGTAGAATTAAAACTATTGGTAAAGAAATTGATAAACTTGATTTGTTTTATAGTTTCGAAGGAATGGAAATCTTTGAAAGAATTTCGCTTGAAGCTGATTCTTCAGGAGAATTTAAATACAAATTTGTTTCCCCGCCAAGGACTTTTAGAATTTATGCTCAGGCCCGAAATGTCAAAAGTAGTCTTTATACAATTGAAGTAGTTAATTATCCAATCATTAAAGAATTACAAATTAAAGTTATTCCGCCTGCTTATACAAAGATTCCAATTCAGCTACTCGAGGATGATGGTAATATTAATACAATAAAAGGTTCAACAGTTGAATTTGTAATAAAAAGCAGCAAAGATCTAAATCAAGCCAGAATACTTTTTGATGACTCAAGTTCAATTAAATTAAATGTAAATGGACACCAAGCATCTGCAAGATTCAAATTAATGAAAAGTGGAACTTACAAGATTTTAATTTTAGACGCTGAAGGTTATCCAAATTTAAATCCAGTCGAATATCAAATTAATTTAAATGAAGATTTATCACCGTCAATATCTCTTCTTTCTCCAACCGAAACAGTCAATTTAACAGACAATATGCGTGTTCCTTTGATCTTCAGAATAAAAGATGACTTTGGATTTAGCAAATTGACTTTAAATTATAAATTATCTTATTCTCGTTTCGAACCTCCAAAAGAAAAATACACAAAAGTGGATTTACCATTTGGAAATTCACTTGATACTGTTTTGACTTATGTGTGGAATTTGACTAATCTAAATCTTGTTACCGAAGATGTTGTGACCTACTATTTAGAAGTTTACGATAATGATTTAATCTCTGGACCAAAATCGGCTCAAACACCTTTAATGCAGGTTCGACTTCCATCACTTGACGAAATTTTAGCGGAAGGAAATAAACAATTTGAGAATACGATTGAAGAGGCACGATCAATTCAAAAAGAAGTTGAAGAACTAAAACAAAAACTTGAAGAACTGGATAAAGAAATAAAAACACCAAAGGATTTAAAACAGCAGGACAAATTGAGCTGGGAAGAACAGAAAAAAGCAGAAGATATTGTTAAAAAGCACGAAGAAGTACTTCAAAAAATTGACGAGCTTCAGCAACAATTAAATGACCTTCGAAACAAATTAAATGAGAATAAAACTTTGTCGAAAGAGACTCTTCAAAAATTTATGGAATTGCAAGAACTTCTTAACCAACTCGATTCGAAAGAGTTGAAAGAAGCTATTCAACGATTAAATGAAGCTTTGAAATCTTTAAATCGGCAAATGATGCAGGAGGCGCTGAAGAACTTTAAATTTAATGAAGAAAATTTTCGTGCAAGCCTCGAAAGGACAATTGAGCTCTTGAAGCGAATTCAAATTGAACAAAAAATGGATGAAGCTCTCAAAAGATTGGATCAGATGAATCAGAAACTTGAAGATTTGATGAATGAATTGAACAATACCAATCCAAACGATCAGCAAAAACTAAATGAATTAAGTAAACAACAGGATCAGCTGACAAAGGATATTGAAAATCTTGAAAAGAACCTTGATGAATTGTCTGATAAAATGGAGCAATTCCCAGATGAAATGCCAACCGAAGAAATGAAAAAGTTAGCCGAAGAATTTGCTTCACAAAATCCGCAGCAGTGTTCTCGTCGTTCATCTGAGCAGATGAAAAAAGGTGATGTTAAGAGTGCAAAAGAAAATCAGAAAAGTTTGAAATCAAGTTTTGGTAAACTTCAAGAAGGGTTAAATCAGCTCAAGCAGGAAATGATGCGTAATCAAATGATGCAAACGATGATACAACTTCAAAGATTAACCACTGATTTGATAACTCTTTCAAAACAACAAGAGAACTTGAAAAACAGAACAAGCAATATTGATCCATCTTCACAGCAGGTAAATGAAATTACTCGCAAGCAAGCAGAATTAATGGAAAATCTCAGAAAACTTATTGATCGAATGGTTGAGCTTTCAAATAAATCGTTTGCGGTAACTCCAGAGATGGGAAGAGCAGTTGGTAAAGCAATGATGCGAATGAATGAATCAATTGAAAATTTATTGAACAGAAATTTATCTTCATCATCTCAATCGCAAAAGGAGGCAATGGGAAATTTAAATGAGGCAGCCGATTTGATTCAAAATATGCTGCAAAATATGATGCAGGGAGGTCAGGGCGGTGGAATGATGTCGTTTATGCAAAGACTTCAACAGATGGCTCAGCAGCAAATGAATTTGAATAATCTAACTCAAATGCTTGGTCAGGGGCAGCTGTCTATGGAACAACTTGCTCAGATGCAGAGACTTGCAGCAGAGCAGGAAATGATTAGAAAATCACTTGAAGAGTTAAATCGTGAAATGAAAGAAAGTGGTCAATCGAGCAGATTGCTCGGTGATCTTGAGGATGTTGCAAAGAAGATGGAGGAAGTTGTCCGAGAGCTTAAACAGAATAATGTTAGTGATGATTTAATTCAAAAACAGGAAAAAATTCTCACCCGATTACTTGATGCTCAACGTTCAATGAATGAAAGAGATTACGAAAAGCGGCGAGAGTCTCGTCCAGGTGAACAGCTTACAACAAAGCCCCCAGATGAATTAAAATTAAATCAAGATGATATGCTTTCACGAATTCGGCAGGACCTTTTAAGAGCTCTTGAAGAAGGCTATGCAAAAGACTACGAGGTTCTGATACGCAAATACTTTGAAGCTCTTCAAAAGCAGAGATTGAATTTGCGTTGAATTACAAAAGAGTAGAGCCGCTTTTAAGATATTCACATTCAATCACTAATCTCTATTTGAAATATGAAAATTACTGAAAGAGTATCCAATTTGTTTTTTAAACATTATGCAATTCTTACTTCAATCGTTGTTTTCATATTTTATTTACGGACTCTTGCTCCAGGCGTAATTGAATCCGACTCTGGTGAACTTGCTGCAGTCCAATATACACTCGGGATTGCACATCCAACAGGTTATCCGCTCTTTACTATTCTTGGATTTATTTTTTCACATTTACCGTTTCCGCTGAGACCAATAACAAAATTGAATTTACTAACGGCCTTATGGTCATTTGGTGCAATTTATGTTTTGACAATAACAATAAAGTTTTTACTTAATACTTTGCCACAATGGGTTTCTTCAAAAATATCCTATGCTGAAAATATTTATGAGAGATTTAATGTTGGAGAAAGAATAAAAATTATTTCAGCAGTTTTTGGTGGGCTGGTTTTCGGATTTAGTAAAACCCTATGGTTTCAAAGTCTATCTGTGGAAGTTTATACACTTCATATTTTTCTCTTTTCATTGATTTTCTATTTTATGGTCAAAGCATTTTTAGCGAATCGTTCTGAAATTGAAACATCATTTTTCCGAGATAAATGGTTTATTGCATTTATTTTTCTTTCGCTTGGATTTACAAATCACTTATCAACGATTTTTATAATACCATCTTTTCTTTTCCTTTATTTTTACAAATGGAATTTTAGTAAACCTAAAATCCAAAAATTCGTCGTCTATGCTTTAATTGGGATTTCAATTACTACACTTATTTATCTTTATATTCCAATTCGAGCTAAGATGCAACCTTTCTTAAATTGGGGTAACCCGGTAACATTTGAAAGTTTCATTAATCACATTACAGGAAGACTTTATCATCAATTTTTATTTCCATCGTTTGGCGATTACATTTCTAATATTGGTAAGTTTCTAAACTCTTTCACGATTAACCTTAATCACTCTGAATTTTCAGGTTCCGATTTTAGCATTGTAATTTTAATCGCTTTTCTTGGATTGCTTGTTTCTTTTTTCTATTTCAAAAAGCTTTTTCAATTACTTTTATTGATCTTCCTAACGACTATGGTTATTTCAGCTTTATATAACATTCCTGATATTGATGCTTATTATCTACCAGCATTTATGATGGTTTCAATTTTTTCGGGGCTGGGAATATTTTATTTAACCACAATAAAAATGAGTAAGAAGACAAAGCAAATAACAATTGCAATTGTATTTTTAATCTCAATATCTATGGAGATTTATCAAAACTATTCAAGGGTTGATTTAAGTGATCATAAATTGATGGATGATTATACATTGACTTTATTAAATTCTGTCGATGAAAATTCAATAGTGTTAAGTGCAAGATCATCATTTTATTTTCCAAGTCTGTATTATCAATTAGTTGAAGGAGTAAGGTCAGATATCGTAATTGCTGAACATTATTTGCTTCAGCAGAAATGGTATTATACCCAGCTTAATAAAATTCATCCAGGGGTGATACAGTTAAGAGATACCGTTGTTTCTTTGAATTATTCAAATCGCAGTGTTTATTTTTCACCTGAAATGTTGAAATTAAAGTTACAGGGTGAGGTTAAAATTCCTCATAACTATGAATTAGTTCCATATCACTTTTTATTTAAGCTTGTTCCTCGTGGAAATTATGTTGAAGAAAAACAAATTGATTATAATTTTGATTTTTCTAAAAGTCACCTTTTTGAAACAAGAGAGATAAAAAATACAATCATAAATATGTTATTGAATAGAGCAGTTTATGAGTTGATTTTTGGGAATATTGAAAAATCGAAACAATGTTTGAAAAAATTGAAGAAAGATTTCCCCGAGTATGAATTACCCACTGATCTGATGAAAATATTGAATGAGTAAGTTGGGAAAGAGTTTTTTAATCGTGAGGTTCGATGTGGACAAATACATCTGCAATTTCAGGCAGTTGAGTTACAAGTTCTTTAACTTCCTGCGCTATCTTATATGCATCTTTTGTTGAGTGATTTTGATTGACTTTTATTTTTACTTCGACATGATACTTGTTTCCAAATTGATGAGATCTTAATCCACTTACACCAAGCACGCCATTAACGCTTTTCGCTCGATTTGAAATTTCATCGATTAATTCCTGACTTGCAGCTTTGCCCATTAGATAGTCAATGTTTTCTTTAGCGACATGATAACCTGCTCTAAAGATGAAGAATGCGATTAAAATTCCTGCAACACCATCAAAATATTTGAGATTATAAGTAGAAATTACGATTGCGATCAAAGCGATTAATGAAGATAAAACATCGTTCAAACTATCAATTGAAAGTGCCCGAACAGCTGGACTATCATACTTTTTACTCACAATTCTAAAGTAATAAGACATAAAAGATTTCAGAACAATTGTTATAGAAAGAACGATAACGGGAAAAACTAAAACATCTTGAATTGTTGGTTCAATGATTCGCATAATTGACTCACGAATAACAGTTATTCCAGCAACACCAGCAAAAATCGCAAGCATCATAGCTGCAATTGGTTGTGCAGGGTGGTGTCCATACTGATGATCTGAGTCAGCGCTTTTATATGAAATTTTTACTGAGAAGTAAACAGCGATGTTTGTAAGTATATCTGACAATGAGTTAATTGCATCGGAAATTACAGCAATACTATTCGAAAGAATTCCTGCCAGAAGTTTTATAATGAAAAGAAAAATATTTGAGAAAAGTGAAAACCTTGAGGCCTTTATTACTTTTTGCTGCATATCGAATTTATATTGTTAACTATTTTAGAGAAATTTTAGTAGAATCCAAAAAGTTTGAATGATGGTGATAATTCATCATGGTATTTACAGCATTTTGAAATTTATTGCAAAAAACTTCAAGCAAGTTTTTCGAATTTAAATAAAATTCAATTCAAGATGACGTTCACTTCAATAAAGTTAAGTATAAAATTTTGCTCTTTTGTCAGTTTAAGCCATGTCGAAGCATGAGGAATTAAATTAATGTTTAATAATGTCTTCCTTCGACAAGTTGGGGATGACATTATGACTAACATAATAAAAGAGCAAAATTTTATATCAATGGAATTTAATGATTGATCTTAAAATGTCACTCCTTCGGAGTTTTAGTTTTTTTTCGTATAAATTTCGTTCTAAAATAATTTCACCACTTCGTGATTAATTTTACAAATAGGTCGCTTCTATGGAGCTTTGATTTTTTTCGTTTTTTGTTTTCTCTACAATTAGGTCGCTTCCAAGGAAGCTTTTTTAGTTCGATAAAAAACAAAAAATTACTTATGGACATTTTAAATGAGAGCGCCTAAAAATTTTAAAAGAATTTTTAATAGAAATCACATAACGATAACTTAGTTGAAGCACCAAAAAATAAGCTGTAAAAATGTGAAGTTTCTCAGCAACGAACTATTTGCAGATAGAAAGTCGAACAGATTAAAATTGAAGTCGCGTAACGACGAAGTATTTATAGGAAATATATTAAACAACATCAAAATTAGAGTTGCATAGCAACGACCTATTTGTAGGAAAAATGTTGAACAACCAAAGTTAAAGTCGCGTAGCGACGACCTATTTGTAGATAGAATTACGTGACGCATAAAAAATTAAATCAAGTATGGATAAAATTATTATAGAAACATAAATACAGATAAAAAAATCCTGAAGGGATGAAATTATTATAGTTAAAAATTGAAGGCACAACAAAAAGCAAAATCCCGAAGGGATGACATTTCCTTCGACAGGCTCAGAATGATATTTACAGAAGCCAGGAGGCTTCAATTACAATTGGCGGAGGACTCAGTTCGAGCACAAACCTAACTTCTATATAAGAGGGGAAAAGGGTAAGATCAAAAATTATTTCAATAAAAAACTCAAAATATTGAACTGAGTTTTATCTCGATTTACTTATTCAATTCCTTCAAAGCTTTCTTAATCAGATTCTCAATGTTTAATTCTTCGTTGTTCGAATTTATTTCATTGAGAGCAAGGCGGATTGCTTTTTCGGCGTGTTGTTTTTGATAACCAAGCGTAATCAAAGCCTGATATGCTTGTATTCTAATTTCTTCTGCATCTTTAGAAATGATTTTTTCAGGTGGTGATAGCTTTGTCAGCTTATCTCTTAATTCAACGATCATCCTCTCAGCGGTTTTTTTGCCAACTCCAGGAATGTTTGTTAATGCTAAGGTATTACCCTGAATTATATGATTTCTTAATTCATCTGGACTGATACCCGATAATATGCTCTGAGCTACTTTTGGACCTATTCCAGAGATCGAGAGTAATTGTTCAAACATCTGCTTTTCATCTTCATCAAAAAAACCATAAAGTTGAATTGAGTCTTCTCTTGGAATTAGAACAGTAAAAATTCGAATATCACTTTCAACTTCAGGAAGTTTTTCGAAAGTATTTAATGAAATATTTATTTGATAACCAACTCCATTAACATCAAGAATTACATTGGTCGGATTTTTCTTTATTAACTTGCCTGAAAGATAATTAAACATTTTTTATCCAATAACTAAATGTGGATTTTCTTTGACAAATGTTTCCCAATTTTTGTGCTTTTTATCAGGTCTCATAATTTTTTGAAGATGACAGAGGGCAACAGCAATAGCATCGGTCTCATCGAAATTAGTAATTTTCCTTTTCAATTCAAGAATTTGATTTACCATATACATTACTTGTTGTTTTGATGCAGCTCCATTTCCAACAACAGATTTTTTTATTTCTCTTGGTGAATACTCATAAGTGGGAATTTGTTTGTTGATTGCCGCAAGAATCGAAACGCCTCTTGCGTGTCCAATTTTCAAAGCCGATTGAACATTTTTACCATAAAAGGCACTCTCGATCGAAAGTTCATCAGGTAAATATTCTTCAATTAGTTTGGAGATTTCATCATAAATAAATTTTAATCGAAGGGGCAGGGACTTAATTCTTTTATTTTCAATTGTTCCTGAAGCAAGTAATTTTACCCTGCCATTAGAAAATTCAATCAATCCATAACCTGTTTTGAGAGTGCCGGGATCTATTCCTAAGATTATCATTACTATTCTATTTCAGTTAGGTCTGCATCTGTATAAACATTCTGAACATCATCGTGATCTTCTAAAACTTCGAGGAGCTTGATAGCTGTTTCATTTTCCTTGGCATCAATCTTCAATAAATTTTGAGGGACATATTGAAGAGACGCACTTTCAATTTTTAAACCTTTATCAGCAATTGCTCTTCGAACTTTCTCAAAATTCTCGACTGCGGTTTGTATTTCATAGTAATCTGTTTCCGTGATTACATCATCAGCGCCGGCATCAAGAGCAAGCATTATCAAATCATCTTCACCAATTTGATTTTTATCAAGTGTGATGATTCCTTTTCTTTGAAATTTCCAGTTAACACTGCCAGTCTCAGCGAGTCTGCCACCATGTCTTGAGAAAAGATGTCTCAGCTCAGATACTGTTCTGTTTTTGTTATCAGTTACGGCTTCAATTAGAATTGCAATGCCCCCTGGTCCGTAGCCTTCATAAATTATTTCTTCATATTTAGAGCCTTCGAGTTCACCCGTAGCTTTTTTAATTGCGCGCTCAATGTTTTCCATTGGCATATTAGCAGCTCGTGCTTGATCAATAGCTAAACGAAGTCTTGGATTTCCATCTGGATTACCACCGCCTTCTCTTGCTGCAATAGTAATTTCTCTTATTAGCTTGGTGAATAATTTACCTTTCTTTGCATCAACAACAGCTTTTTTTCTTTTAATTTGTGCCCATTTTGAATGTCCTGCCATAAAAATTTCTCCATCTATTTTTGTGATATTCTAAAATCTTTTAAGTTAAGTAATGGAAATACCATATCGTTAATTGTTGTAGATTCAATTGTATAGACAATGTCAATATAAGTATTCTTAATTGTACCATTCAAATCAAGTAAATCTTTAGCGTATTCACCTAAATTGTATCCTACAACATCGAAAACTGGAGAACCATTTTTCCTGATCTTCATAAATATATGATTATTGCCGCTGATTCTTGGCTTATCAAAAATTTCAACTTTCTCAGTAAGGAAAATAGGTTTCATGTTTTGTGGTCCAAAAGGAGCAAATCTTTCAAGTATTCTTCTGAATTTTGGTGTAATAGTATTAAGTTCAATGATTGCTTCAATTTCTATTGTTGGAATTAGTTGTTCGGGGGTCAATCTCATTTTTGCTATTTCGTTAAATCTTCTTTTAAATTCATCAACTTTTTCATAATGAATTGAAAGTCCCGCTGCAGCTTTGTGTCCGCCAAATTGAAGTAACACATCTTCACATTCTTTCAAAGCTTCGTAAAGATTAAAATCGGCGATACTTCGTGCTGAACCTTTGAGTATTCCATCAACATTTGTTAAAAGTATTGAAGGTCTGTAAAATTTTTCTACCAGTCTCGATGCAACAATTCCAATTACACCCAGATGCCAATCTTCCTTGTGAAGAATGATAGCAATTTCTTCATCCAAATTGATTTCATTTTCAACTTTTTGAATTGCTTCGTTTAAAATCTCTTCGTCAATTTCTCTTCGGTTTCGATTTTCTTTATCTAAAATTTCAGCGTAATGTAATGCTTCTTCATAATCTTTTGAGAGAAGAAGTTGAATAGCTCGATTTGCATCTCCAAGCCTGCCGACAGCATTAATTCGAGGTGCAAGTCCAAAAACAATATGTGAACTTGTAATCTTTCCTGGTTTTAATCCTGCTTTTTCAATTAAAGCTTTAAAACCGGGCCGAGGATCAGTATTTAATTTTTCAAGTCCATATTTTACAAGGATTCTATTTTCGTCTGTTAAAGGGACAATATCAGCTGCGCTGGCAACAGCAACGAAATCGAGATATTTATAAGGTAAGTCTTTCGATCCGATCGAACTCGAAATGGCTTGTATCAATTTAAAAGTTACACCTGCACCGGATAAATATTTGTATGGATAAGGACAGCCAGGCTTTAATGGATCCAGAACAGCAATTGCACGAGGAATAAATTCTCCGGGTTCGTGATGGTCACAAATGATTACATCAATCCCATGATTTTTTGCGTATTCTGTTTCTTCAACTGCGGTTATTCCACAATCAACTGAGATAATGAGTTTGGTTCCATTTTGAATTGCTTCATCTATTCCACTTTGTGAAATTCCATATCCTTCTTTTAATCTGTTTGGAATATAAATTTGAACATTCCCGCCAATTTCTGTTAGAAAAAGATAAAGCATAGCAGCAGCATTGGTACCATCTACATCATAATCACCATAAATCATAATTTTTTCATTTTCGGTTAAAGCTTTGATTATTCTTTTAACTGCATCTCTCATTCCGATCAAAAGAAAAGGATCATTTAAATCATCGAGAGTGCCTTTGAAAAATTGTTTAGCTTTACGATAGCTGTCAATATTCCGAAGGATGAGAATCTTAGCTAATGATGGATGAATGTTTAGATCATCAACAAGAACTTGTTGACTGAATTCATCGGGGCAATTTAGGATTTTCCAGTTGTATCTCTGTTTCATAATTCAAAAATTTTTAATGAGAGATGGGAAATAAGTAAGCCGAATTCTGTTCTCCCGCAGGAGAGGTAGTCATCTATCTTGTTCCGATGTCGCCATCGGAATCCAGCGGTCTACCCGGGAGTGATAACGAAGCGAGTAACTTCGTAGTGAGTTAGAGCAGAAAACCAGAACTCACTTCCTCCCCTATTTGACCTTGCTCCGGATAGGGTTTGCCAAGCCATCAGGTTACCCTGATGCTGGTGGGCTCTTACCCCGCCATTTCACCCTTACCCCGAAACAATCTCGGGGCGGTGTGTTTTCTGTTGCATCCCGATTTGATCGGGATCCCGCAAGAGCGGGACTTTCCGTGACCAAGAGCTTTGGCTCTTAGCCCCCAGGCGTTACCTGGTATCCTACTCTACGGAGTTCGGACTTTCCTCCCTTCATCCTCTGAAGGATGAAGAGCGACTACCTTTCTTATTCCCCATCTCTCAAAATTTCAAAAAACTTTTCTTGATTGATAAAATCCCAATTCTTTTTGTAAATATACTTAAAGATGAAATTTTTTTTTACTTTAACTCATAAACATTACAAATATATTCCAGAAAATGAATTAAAGTTAATCGAAATAATTTCTGAAAAGCTTTTGAAAATATTTGGTATCATATTTAAGATTATATCTCCATCAAGATATAAATTGATTTAATTCGTTCCTCCCTTGTAATGCAAAATCAAACTAATATTTGATATACTCTTTAAGCAATGATTGAGCTAATTGATATGCTCATAAATTTATTTTTAATAAATGCAGAGATGCTTAAGACATCATATTCATAAAGTAGTCGATTATATGCTTCAAGTAGTTGATTGGTGGAGATTAGAGATGTAGAAGTTTTTATTTAATTAACAACATCTTTTTTGTTAGAGAATGTAAACCAGTGCTGAATTTATAAAGATAAATTCCGCTAGGTAAATTTTCAGCATTAAAAGTTACTTCATATATTCCTGGATTTCTATATTCATCAACTAGTGTTGCAATTTCTCTTCCAAGTACATCATAAACTTTAATTGTTTGATGACCGCTGACTGGTGAGTGCCAGCTGATTTTTGTTTTTTCATTAAATGGATTGGGATAGTTTTGCGCAAGATAAAAGTCAAATGGTTTTGGTGAATAGTTTTCTGCTGAGCTTAGCACCACTCCATTTTCGTTGTAAAACACTATCCCTCTCAGGTAAGTTCCATCTGGCAATTGTTCATTTAATTCAGCAGAAAAAACTTTATTATTAAATTTATCAACTATTATTGCCCAGCTGTTACTTATCGGTGAATTTTCTTGATTAAAAAGATAAAAAGTTGTATCGTCATATCTTATTAGACCATTCCTAAAATCAGTGAACCATTTAATATTATTTTTATCAATAGCTACACCACAATAATTTGAGTAGTGTTGAAATCCAATCACAGTTGAGTCATAGAACGTCCAGGTTGTATCTATAAATTTTGCAATCGCATACCATCGAGGAAGCCCTGCACCCCAGTAACCAGCTCCGGAAATCCATTTCGTATTATATTTATCAATTGCCATAGATCTAACATCAGGATTAGCGAAACCACCAGGTCCTGGTGCAAATGGAAACTTACCATGAAGCTGCCAGTTTGTCCCATCAAAACTAAATAGTGGAGAATAGTCAGCACCAATCCATTTAATACCTGCATCATCAATTAAAATAAAATTTATTTGATTTGAAATTAATGGAGAATTATCAGTGTGCCATCTATTCCAATTAATTCCATCAAATCTATAAAGACCTGTTGTATAGGAGGCTATCCAGATTATAGTATCCCTTTCAACAGTAACATTCCAGATAATGTCCTCCATCAATGGTGAATTATCTTTAGTATATATAATCCAATTCATTCCATCGTATTTTACTAATCCACTATCTGTGCCAATCCATTTTCTGCCTAAACTATCGATGGCAATTACATTGACACTTTTTGTTGGTAATGGTGAATTTTGATTAGTAAATACTTGCCAGGTAGATCCATCAAACCTTGCAATTCCTCCGGGATAATTTATTCCATTACGTTTTTCGGAAAAAAAGCTAAACCAGTATGAACCATCTTTATCTTGAACAATATTAAATGGTTTATTTGTAGGAAAAGGTGCATTCATTAAGTTGAAAACCACAAAATTATTTTGTGGTATTGTATAGTTATAAAACAAAAGAAAACTTAAAAAAATGTTTTTCATCATTATAAACACAACATAAATTAATAATAATTAGTCACAATAAGTAGCGCCGGTTTCGCATTGAACATCAGGTGGATTACAACCTGGCTGCATATCAGGGTTAAAATTAGAATCTCCTTGTTTAAAGCAACCTGTAACAACATTTGAATATTCTTCGTCAGAAATTGCTTCTTTACCATAAAAAATATACAGTTTAGCTTCTACTTTATATTTTCTACCCCAATATTCATCAGCTCCTTCTTCTAAATTTTTGCCCAAAGTATATCCGAAAGCGATATTTACTGGAAAAGTGTATGGTTCCGAAGTTGGTTGTGGAAGCAAAAAAGTTTTTGTTTCTTCAATCCATCCATCTCTAGAATTACAAAAACGCCAGCTATAAATAATTTTTCTCAAATAATGCCTTTGAATTGTTAATGTACCATTATCACCCCAATAATATTGAACATCAATATCATTAGCACTTCCACAATTCCAACCCCAATGGAATTTGCCTTTTAAATTATTCATATAAAATTTCCTTTGATAAAAAGTTAAAAAAAAAGGAAGTTTTACAAGTAAAGTTATAAAAAGATTTAGTTCAAAAAATTTGTGTTCCTCTTTGAAAGATGCATACCCAAACAACTCTTGAATTTTGAAACCAACGATTAAATACAAAATCTTGTCTGCACTTGATAGGTTTTCAAAACAACCAATCGTATCTATACCTTTTCTTATCTTTATTATTGTTCTTTCAATAGAATTTGTTGTTTAAATAAATGGATAAAATTTTAACTCTATTAAATGTTTTATTTTTATCATCTCAAAACTTTAAAATTTCTCTTATCGTCTCAAATTTAATGAGGGTAAATGCCTCTTTCATTTTTATACTTGATAAAATTATTTAAACGCGACTTAAAATTTTTCTAAGCTTCGTTCACTAAATATTGATCACAAGAGTTAATTTTGTAAAAAAAATTGGAGTGAAATGAGAACAATTTTTCTACTGATACTGTTGTTCATTATTCCAGTTTCAATTTTAGGACAAACCAATTCTAAAATTATTTATGCCGAAAGAGTTTCAACAAAACCAAAACTTGACGGAATATTAAATGACTCAATCTGGCAGGTTGCAAAACCAGTTAATGACTTCCTCCAACAAGAACCAATTGCTGGTAATCCAGCATCATTTAAGACCGAAGTCAGAATAATCTATAATGATTACGCTCTCTATGTTGGTGTGATGTGTTATGACCCAGAACCAGAGAAAATTATTGCAAGAGAATTAAAGAGCGATGGAAATCTTCGTGGTGATGATAACTTTAATATTCTTTTTGATACTTTTAATGATAAGAAATCAGCATACTGGTTTGGAACAAATCCGCTTGGAATGCGAGATGATGCTTTATTAGCTGGAATGGATTTCAGAGGATTTAATGAAGATTGGAACGGCATCTGGGATGTTCGTACTGCTATAGTTGACTCTGGATGGTCAATCGAATTTGAATTCCCGTTCTCCACTTTCAAATTTCACAAACAAAATGAACAGATTTGGGGGATAAATTTTCAAAGACAGATTAGAAGATTAAATGAAATAGTTTTATGGTCAGGTGTTGGTAAAAATTTTGGCTTATTTAAAATTGCCTATGCAGGTAAATTAATTGGGATAAAAAATATTGAAAGAGGTGATCCAATTTATTTAAAACCTTTCCTGAGCTTTGGCAGACAATTTTCAAGCGGTGAGAATGAAACATTAATAAAGCCTGGTCTGGATATTAAATATGGATTAACCCAAAATCTCTCGCTCGATATAACCTTTAATACAGATTTCGCACAAGTTGAATCAGATCGAGCAAGAATAAATCTTACAAGATTTCCACTTTTCTTCCCCGAGAAGAGAGAATTTTTCTTAGAAAATTCAAGCGTTTTTGATTACACTTTCGGTTTCAGAAATAATGTTTTTTATAGTCGAAGAATTGGGATTAGCGAGGGAGAAGAAATTCCAATCAATGCTGGTGCAAGACTGGTTGGCAGAATGAATGAATTTGAAATTGGACTCTTAAATGTTCAAACTGCAGCTAAAGGAACTGAACCTGCAACCAATTATAGTGTTGCCAGAATTAAATATGATTTGTTCGAGCAATCTTACGCTGGTTTTATAATTACAAACAAAATTTCTAAAAAGGGTTTTAATCGAGTCTATGGAGCTGATTTTAATTTGAATTTTACAGATTTTCTTGGTGATCAAACCTTAACAATTGGCGGTGGTGCCCTCAGATCAGATGAAACTAATGGCGGTAGAAGAAATAACGCTTACAAATTCTTCTTCAGCTTTCCGAACGATTTCATCAATGCTTTTTTGAGTTATCGAGAAGCTCAGAGAGATTTTAATCCTGCGATGGGATTCTTCTTTAGAACAGGATTTAAATCAGTTACATCTCATTTAAGAATTTCACCACGGATTAATTATCTGGGAATAAAAAAATTAAATTTCACATTATTTGAATCAGATCTTTACTGGAATGAAGATAAAACACTCTCAACATCTAATCTAACTATTTCTCCTTTTGGTTTTATCACTAACTCAGATGATTTCTTCAAGATCGAGATCAAAAGAAATTTTGATTATGTAGAAAGTGATTTTACTTTGTTCGATACAGTCAACATCCCGGTTGGTAAATACAATTTTAATTCAATTGGATTTGACTTGAATACATCCCGTAGTCGAACTTTATTTATGGAACTAAGCTACAACGACGGAACATACTACTCAGGAAAAAGAAAAAACATTTCATCTGAGCTTACTTATATGTTTTCGAAACATTTATCAATTAGTTCTGATTTTGATATTAATCGAATAGAAATTTCTGGGATGAGATTCTACACTCGAGAGTTTGGTTTGAGGTTACGATATGATTTCTCTACTATGACTTACAGTTCAATTTTCGCACAATGGAACAATGAGATGAAAGAGTTGAACATAAATTATAGGTTTATGTGGCAACCTAAAATTGGAAGCAACTTTTATATCGTTTTAAATCATCTTTTATCAACAGAAGAAAAATTGAAAACCAAAGATTTAACTTTGCTCACAAAATTCGTTTGGCTGATTGTTATTTGATTCATATTCAGGAATTTTTTCAGCCAACATCTATCAAATGCTAATATTTTTTTGTAATTTTAACGAAAAATGAGTGATAAAATGGAGCAAACTGTAAATACAAATGGGAAATACGTTATTGGCATCGATGGTGGTGCAACTAAAACAACCGCTGTCTTAGCAGATCTAAACCGTAATGTTCTTGCTGAAAAATCCTCCGGTCCAGCAAATTTTATGATTATTGGAACTGATAAAGTTGCAAAGACCATTTGCGATTTAATTCTTGATACTTGTAATGAAGCTGAAGTAAATTTTCAGAATATTGAAGCAATATGTATTGGCTTAACAGGAGCGGGTAGAACCGAAGATGCAGAAAGAATTAAAAAAGCTATAGTTGATTATTGGGAAAAATCTTATTCAACAAGTTTGAAAAATTTAATAGTTACAAGTGATGCTAGAATAGCTCTGGAAGGAGCTTTTTCTGGCAGACCAGGAATTATTTTAATTGCTGGAACTGGCTCGATTATTTTTGGAAAAGATAGAGCAGGTACACTTTATCGAGTTGGTGGTTTTGGAAGATACATTGGAGACGAGGGCGGTGGTTATTCAATTGGAAGACTCGGTCTTCAGGCTGTTGCCAAATCGCTCGATGGCAGAGGACCTGAAACCAAACTATTTTCATTATTACAGGAAAAGTATGGAATTAATTCTGCTGAAGACTTGATTAATAAAGTCTATAAAGACAATCTTGATTTTGCTGAAATAGCACCTCTCGTAATTCGATGCGCCGAAGAAGGTGATGAGGCTTGCAGAGAAATTTTAAGAAAAGAAGCCGAAGAACTTGTATTACATATTAAAGCAATAAAAGACAAAATTAAAGTCAGAACTGTGTATATCGCATTTATTGGTGGATTACTTTCTGCAGATAATTACTACTCAAAACTTTTAAGAAAGATTATACTTCAGAAAGTCGAAGGTGTAAATGTAATCTTACCTGAGCATCCTCCAGCATATGGTGCTGTCCTCTTAGCATTGGATACATTAGAAAGCGAAGCTGGTTAGGGTAATTAGCAATCTGAAATCTTAATAAATTTTTATCTACATTTTTCAGGCGAGAACTGATGAAAAATTTTTTATCACCCTCAATGAAACCAGAAAAAAGGAATCCCTGGTTGTGGGTTCCTTCTCTTTATTTTGCTGAAGGAATTCCATACATCGTTGTGATGACAGTCTCTGTAATAATGTACAAGCGTTTAGGTGTATCAAACACTGATATCGCATTGTATACGAGCTGGCTGTATCTTCCCTGGGTTATTAAACCTCTGTGGAGTCCAATTGTAGATTTATTAAAGACCAAGAGATTCTGGATCATTTTAATGCAATTTATTATTGCTATTGGACTTGGAGGAGTTGCCTTAACTATTCCATTACCGACATTTTTCCAGTATACACTTTTGTTTTTCTGGCTTCTTGCTTTCAGTTCTGCCACTCACGATATCGCAGCTGATGGATTTTATATGCTTGGTTTGAATCAGCATGAACAAGCTTTTTTTGTTGGTATCCGAAGTACATTTTATCGACTTGCGATGATTACAGGTCAGGGTTTGCTGGTTATACTTGCAGGTTATGTGGAAAGTCATACAGGCTTATCTCCAGTTGAAATAAATGTGATTTCAAAACCGAATTATGTAAATCAAATTGTTTTACCTGATACAAATTTGGTTTTAACTGAAACAGATCAATTGATAGTTAAATCCTCAGCTGAATTTCTTGAAATTGGAACTCAACCAAGACTTAAAGCTGAAGTTGATTCAATAGTTAATATAATTAAACAATGGAACTTAAAGAACGGTTTTTATTCTGTAGAAAAGTCAAACTCTCAAACTAATGTTCAACACAATGAACCTTCCTGGTGGGATAAAAATATTGCCAAACCACTTGAAAATTTTTTGCGAGAAAATTTTGGTGAAAAGAAGCCAGTTGTAAAAAGATCTGATTATACTGGAAATATTGGAATTATTTATTTCTATCTAACTAAGAAGCCAGACAAAGAATATATACTTCATTTTGGTCGAGAAAAAGGTGATAACAGCATTAATTTAATTGAAGGTTCAAGATTTATTTTTAATGAAAGTAACTGGAATAAACCTGCCTTTGCAGTTATTCAACTTGATCCGAAATTAAATTATCAGACAACAGCTGTTTTTCAGGTTCGATCAGGAGACATTCCATTTGCCTGGAAAGTAACTTTTTTGGTTCTTGCAGGAATGTTTTTAATTTTCTTTGTTTATCACTTTTTCATTCTGCCTTATCCTAAGGATGATAAACCAGTTATTCAAGATCCATCGAAAAATTTCTTCACCGAATTTTTCAGAACATTTGTCTTATTCTTTAAGAAAAGAGGAATTGTTGCTGCACTTGGATTTCTATTGTTTTATAGATTTGCTGAAGCTCAGTTGGTGAAAATGGCTTCTCCATTTTTACTTGATATTAGAGAGGCTGGGGGATTAGCATTAACAACAGGGCAAGTTGGTTTTGTATATGGAACAGTTGGAATAATTTCTTTAACACTCGGCGGCTTACTTGGCGGATTTGTCGCTGCTAAGAAAGGATTGAAATACTGGTTGTGGTGGATGGTTGCTGCAATAAATCTTCCAGATTTTGTTTATGTCTATCTTTCTCAAACTCTTCCTGATAATTTCTGGATAATTAATGCTTGCGTTGCAATTGAGCAATTTGGATATGGATTTGGATTTACTGCTTATATGCTATTTATGATTTACATATCCGAAGGGGAACATAAGACTGCACATTTTGCAATTACAACTGGCATTATGGCTTTAGGTATGATGATACCAGGAATGTTTAGTGGATGGCTGCAGGAAATTATTGGTTATAAGAATTTCTTTATCTGGGTTTGTCTTGCAACTATACCTTCATTTCTTGTCGTCAAATTTGTAAAAGTTGATCCAGAATTTGGTAAGAAGAAAGAAAAAGATTAATTAGTTTAGGAAATTTTTATTGCTTTAAGTTTTATCGATTTGAATTAAAATTTAGCCGTAGGTTTGATATAAAAATATTTTTAATCATTTAGCTGGTAAATTAAAAATTTCCCTCCCTGAATTTCCCCGATTTTATTTTCAAAAATTTTTATGAATTATTGCAGAAAAAGAAGGAGAGAATATGCCTTTTAGAATTAAAATAATTCAGTTAATGCTTATAATCCCATTCTTGTTCTTATCAATTAATTGCCAAAAAGAAAATCTTCAATTGCGATTTTATGATGTTGATATATTTGCAATGCCTATGGATGAAGAGGGGACAACTCAAGAGGTGATAGTCTCATTAAAGAGTGAGGGATTTAAAGTCGTAAAAAATGAGGGTAATTATAAATTTCATCTTCAACTCGAGATTGACTTGATCACACCCGACAATAAAACCATCAATGGAATTACTAAAATTGACTCCATCGCTGTTCAAAAAGAAAAGTTCGACAAATATGTCAATCTTGAGCTCTCTTTTGTGCTTGATAAGACATATACACCAGGGAAATACCAGGCAATAATTCGTGGAAAAGATTTGTTGGGCGGTCAAACGACTGAGGTAACTCAAGAATTTAATCTGGATTAAATTTCTTTTTGCTGGATATAATTTTTTAGAAATTTTAGTTTTTATAAAGTCTCTTTAAAAAAGAAAACCCGGACAAACTGCCCGGGCTTTCCGCAGGAAGGGAGCGTTAATTGCAGAGTTACTTCTGCAAAATCATCTTCTTCACAGCATTGTAAGATTCACTCTGTAACTTGTAGAAGTATATTCCTGAGCTTAGATTGCTTGCATCAAATCTTACTGAATAGACACCTGGTTCTTTCATTTCATCAACAAGTGTTGCAACCTCTTTACCTAAAACATTATACACTTTTATAGTTATGTGTTCTGGTTTTGCAACCGAGTATTCAATCAATGTACTTGGATTGAACGGGTTTGGATAGTTCTGAGAAAGTTTGAATTCTTTTGGTATCTCAACACCAGTATTTTCATCGCTGTGATTCTTTAAGAACGCAATGTTCTTAATCTCAATATCTACATTTGTCATTGATGGATTATCGGTCTTGAGTATCATCAGCGAAATCTTTCTGATTAATCTTGGATCAAGTTTACTATTTCCACTCATCTGTTTGAATTCATTGAATGGAATTGTAATTGTTTGCTCAGAACCATCAAGAGTAAGTTGCTTTATGTGGAAATCGAAATTCTTTATACCATCTTGCTCTAATCTAAGCTGAACTTTTCCATATCCGTGAATTGTAATTCTAACTGCATCGTAATCACTTAAATCATAAGGTGCAGTGTTGGCAGTGAGCGAACGGAATATTGTAATCCAATCGCCGAGCTGTCCACGAACTCTTGCACCACCGCTCAGAACCATTGATTCTTTTGGCAATGAGCTCAGGTTAGGATTGACGAATGTATTTGTTATAAATTCATCAACTCTGGATGAACTGCCATTTAAGTAAGTATAAGCACCACCGCTCACAAAGATTTCATCTTTAAATCCATTGGTGGATGAGATATAAACATTTGCGTCTGAGAGAATGCCTGTATTAATAATTAATGTGTTCAAGCCAGGATTGATCTGATATATTCTCACAAATTCATTTCTATCACCACCTTGAATTTCACGAGCTTTAAATCTAATTGTGATATTGTCAGAAACAACCTGTTCATTATTTATAATCAATTCGATGGTACCATTGTGGTTGTATTTACCTTTTTTCACATAAACCAATGATGGAGCAATTGGATTGCTATTTAGATATTCAACTTGTCCTTTTGCCTTAAATTGTTCAAGTATCAATTCAGTTAGATAGATAGCATTCTGGAAATTGTTACCCCAAACCTGGAAGTTGTAAACATTGTTTGC
This sequence comes from Ignavibacteria bacterium, assembly GCA_013177855.1. Classification (NCBI taxonomy): domain Bacteria; kingdom Pseudomonadati; phylum Ignavibacteriota; class Ignavibacteria; species Ignavibacteria bacterium. The sequence continues at coordinate 1,159,048 of JABLYA010000001.1, read as the reverse complement.
ACTTGAAGGAACATCATATTCTTCAATTAACCATCTCGAGTCAACCAAATATCGGTTACCAACTTCATAGATGCTGAAATGAATTGTATAATCTTTTACTCCTTCTTCAACCTTATCAAGTACTGAAGCAAAGAAGTAGTGGTTATCGATCTTAACCTGAGAAATATAATCCAGCTCAGCGTTTATCAATCTGTCACAAATTGCTTTTGTATGTTCATAGATATATGGCGGATTTGTAGTTGTTGCGAATACGCTCGCAACTCTTACATCACCCTTAGCAAGTGAGAGGTTGTAGTCAACTGCATAAGCTGAAGTTGCATTTGAAATTCCAAGAATATCGAATGGAGTTGTTTCAACCGGTCTGGAACCCATTGGACCAACCTGTGGGAAAATTTCTTGTAATCCAAATGAACCTTTGAAAACAAATCTTGAATTCTTAAGAATCTTTGTTGTCATTCCATATTCTATCTTGGTTAATCTTTGTAGTAACAGGTCAGCAAGATTTGCATTAGATTCAACGCCAGCGTCAAATCCACCGCCGCAAGAATCTGGTGGAGGCGGGCAGGTCAAATATCCATAGTTGCAATCGCATGCAAAGTTGTAATTAATTGAACTGACTACATCGTTTAATGTCTGGATGGAGAATGGAGTTGTACCACCACCGAGTGCCTTATTTGCAAGTAATAGAACTTCATAGACTTTGTAATCTTTCAATGGACCTGATGCAACGACAAGATTACCAAGTTTAGTTGTAGAAGTAGAGCCAAGGAAGCCGGAATCATTCAATGCAATATTCAATGCTAATGATGCAACATTACCAGCAAATTGGCCAGCAGTTGTTGAAGTTGGATTTATGTAGCTCATATTAAGAGCTCCAGGTGAGCCAATTTGTGGTAAGAATGAAAGCAGAGCATTAGCGTTTGTAAATGTTATTGAATATGGTGAACCAGCATCGCCTATTTTCATTCCAGATGAAAATACTTGAGAGAATTTTGTAAGTAATAATGATCTTGCTGGTTCGAGGCACCACTGATCTTGAGTATAAGTCTTATATTTTGTTAGGTCACATGGTTCAGGCTGTGGTTTAACTTTATCACCAAAAAGTATATTGCTTACATTAGAACCAGCAACTGTTATGAAGAACGAATTTGGTGTTGTACTAACATATCCTGGAGGATCTATCTCTTGCACATGATAATCACCAGGAACAACACCTGTAAATTTGAACATACCTTGTGTATTAGTCAAAGTGGTTGCAATTAAATTAGCAGATGTACCCCACAATTTGATTAGAACATTAGGAATTCCAACTTCACCAAAATCTTTAATTCCATTTCCATTGACATCATTAAATACCATTCCGCTAACTTCATAGGTAGGCGGGCACAAATAAATACCAGCATCCCAGCGTATTGAATTGCTGTCACAATTCTGTGGATCAATTGGGAAGCAAGCAGTTTTTCCTGTTAATGGATCAACATCGGAATCCAATAAATCATTAGAACCAGCATCTTTAACGGTGAAAACATAACCCGTAGGAAGATTTTCAAATTTAATGTAATAATTTCCTGCAGGGACATTATCAAACTTATAATTTCCTTGAGCATTAGTAATTTTTACATCGATTGGGATTGATGTTGAGCAGGAGAATAACTTCACCGTGATGTTTGATACTCCTGGTTCGTTTGGATCCTGAATGCCATTCTTGTTCAAATCATCCCAAACTTTATCACCGATTGAGCAATAGAGTTGCGGAGCTTCAAAATAAATTCCAGCATCCCAACGAGTTGAATTACTATCACAATTGAAAACATCGATTGGGAAGCAAACGGTCATACCAGTTGATGGGTCGACATCTGAATCAATTAAATCATTTGAACCGACATCTTTTGATGTGAATTGCCAACCACTCGGTAAGTCATAAAATTTCAACTTGTATGTTCCTGACACAACATTTGTGAATAGATAATTTCCATTTGAATTTGTTGTTATGGTTTGAACGACATTTGAATTGGAACAATCAATTAGCTTAACTTTAATATTTGGTACTCCAGGTTCAAATGGATCCTGTATACCATTTTTGTTGAGATCATTCCATACTCTGTCGCCAATTGAACAAGTAGGTAGAGCATACATACCTGCATCAACGCTGGTTAAGTTTTGTCCACTCATTAAATTGATGCAATGAGATTTCCAGGTTAATGGATCAATATCTGAATCCTTAGTATCATCAGAGCCTTGATTTACTGGTGAGAAAGTAAATCCATTTGGTAATTGTACTAAGATTTGGTATGAACCTGGATTTAAGCTGTCAAACTTATAGAAGCCATTTGCATCTGTAGTAATTTCTTTGATCCAGTTGTTGTTGCAATCGTAAAGTTTAACTATAACATTCGCCATTCCTGGTTCATTAGGATCTTGAATGCCGTTTTTATTTAAATCATTCCAGACAAAATCACCGATTGAACCTTTTTGAATGGTATGAATTTTATCACCAAAGTTATTATTGTAACTTTTGTCACCTTGATTAACAGTTAAAGAAATTTCATTTGGGGTAGTGCTAATATAACCGGGCAAATCGTGTTCTTTAATCTTATAAGTATTAGGAATTAAGTATGGGAAGCAATATTCACCATTAACGCCAGTGACTGTAGAGGCGACAAAGTTTCCTGAAGGCATTTCATACAATTCTATCAAAACATCAGCAATTCCAAGTTCTGATGGTTGTTTTATTCCATCACCATTCTCATCGTTAAATACTAATCCACAGATATCTGCTGATAGAATATCCCCAAAATTATTGTTCTGAGAATTCTGACCTGAGGAAAGAGTTATGTTGATATAATTAGGAGTAGTGCTTCGATACATATCAGGGTCAATTTCTTCAACTGTATAAAAACCAGGAATTAGTCCTGAAAATTCATAAAATCCACTTGCATTTGTTGTAGTCGTATTAATGATCGCACCATTTTCGTCGTATAATTTAATTGTCACATTTGCTAGTGGTGATTCTCCTGCATCTTTTACTCCGTTTTTATTTGCGTCGACATAAACATAACCGGAAATCTTTGCAAGTTGTTGACCACATTTATAACCAAAATTTATGTTAATCTTATTTTCACCACTTGTAAGAGATACGTTTCTAGGATTAGGTGGAGTTGTAAGAACTAATAAGTAAGGATCAATAACCTGTATGCTATAGTTCCCGGCATTTAAATTAGAAAATTTATAAAAGCCTGATGCATCTGTTAATGTCGAATCAATTAAGATTGAATTTGAAAACAAATATACTTTGACATTGGGTAATCCGAATTCACCTAGGTCAAAAACTCCATTACCATTTACATCGAAAAATACAGTGCCTGAAAGTGATCCAAGTTGAGGTAAATCAGGACATCTTAAATAATTCTTGTTTACCTTTCCACCATCAAAGTTTTCGTTTATTGCAGTTACTGCTTCATTTAATTGAGTGATGGTGTAAGAAGTGGTTCCACCTCCTAAGGCAATATTTGCAAGATTTAAAACTTCATAGACTGTTTTACCAGCAAGAGGACCGGCATTAACAATTAATTCACCAAGTTTAACTGAACCAGTACCAATTTTACCAGCATCGCTAAAAGCGACATTTAGTTTGAGAGCTACTACCTGACCAGCAAAAACACCAGCTTTAGTGCTTTTGGGATCTATGTAGTTTTTGTCAAGTGCTTTAGGAGATCCACCTTGTGGTAAAAAGTTTTCAACTGCTTTAGCGCTTGTTAGTTTAAGAGTATAATTTCCCCCAACTTGTAGTCCAGAAGGAAATACTTCTGAAAAATATAAATCTCTAATATTCCCAGGATTTACCGATGAAGACGGGATAGTTGTTAATTGAGTTATCTCATAAGTAAATCCATCTGATGAAACTCTCATTCCAATGTAGATAGGCTGAGAACATGAGGTGTGAATTACAACCGATTTTCCGTTCGGAAAAGTAAAAGTTGTATTAGCTCCTAATTTATTTGTTCCATCTCCTTTAGAAATCTCTGCACCAGTTTCAATTTGTTTTACTGTAATAAAAGTTACACCATTGCAGAGTTTCCCTCCTTTATTTCCCCAGCCACCCTGAGTGTATGTAACGAAATTGCTCAAATCACAGGAATTACCTTGAGCTTTAACAGAATTGGGGAAAATGACGGAAAAGATGAATAGTGAGATCATTAGAAAAAACCTCACTATTGATATCCGATTTTGTAGATTTGTAATCATTGCTACCCCCGAGATTTTTAGTTATTAAATATTAAAACTCTTTTTCATTCATTTTAGAATGCCAAGTTATATGCCCCATTAAAAAGTTAATTTTTGAAGGATTTTATAAACTTTTATTATTCGCCCGTGTATTAAATTGAGATGTGTATGAATTTGAAATATCGAGGACTTGGCTTTGAAAGAATTTTTTTATTGCTTTTAAGTTTATTTTGTAAAGAAGGTAAAAATTAGTTAGTTAAGGTATTGTTCGATTTATTCTTTACTAAAGTTTATTACAATTTGAATAAATAAACTTAAAAATAAGATTAACCAAATTAGTTGATTAATTTGGAAATGCATTTAAAAAAGAAATCCCGGATTTGATCCGGGATTTAGGAGGTTCAGGAGAGTACATTCATTAAATTCTATTTCAGAAAAGTCAAAATCAATGCCAGGTAATAAATCTTAAAAATTTTAATAAAATTGCAACTGTTAAAAGTTATTTACGGAAAAAATTACATATCAATGTAAAAAATACAGGTTAGAATGGAGATGAACATAAAGAAAAATGAATTAATTGTAGTTCGTTCGGAAAAGATGATTAGTCAAGGTAAATGTTTGGGCAAGTTAGATGGTAAAATTGTACTAATTGAAAATTGTTTACCTGACGAGCTTGTAGAAGCAAGAGTTATTAAAGTAAAGAAAGATTATTTAGAAGTAAAGGCCGAAAAAATTTTGGAGCCCTCTCCATTTAGAATTGAGCCTAGATGTAAATATTTTGGATTATGTGGTGGATGTAAGTTACAGGATTTGGAATATCAAGAACAGTTAAGAATAAAAAAGAATTTTGTTGAAGAAGCATTGAAAAGAATTGGACGAATATCTGATTTTAGTATCAATGATGTAATTGGATGTGAAACACAATACTTTTACAGAAATAAAATAGAATTTTCATTTGCAAAACGCTGGTTATTTGAAAGTGAAATCTACAATGAAAGAGAAAAACAATTTGCTCTTGGATTTCATATCCCTAAGCAATATGAAAAAGTTATAAATATTGATGAATGTTATCTTCAATCTGATTATTCGAATAAAGTAAAAAACTTTGTCGGAGAATTTTTATTTAGAAAAAATAGTACAATTCATTCATTAAAAAATAAAGATGGTTTACTAAAAGCTCTCGTGATCAGAGAAGCTAAAAACACTGATGGGAAATTAGTCGCTTTGGTAACAACTCGCTTCGAAAGAGAATTAATTTATGAACTGGGAAATGAATTAAAAATAAATTTCCCTGAAACAAGTACTTTCGTAAATGTTTTAAGCAGTCCAGATTTAAGCTCAACTTTACCTTTTGATTTCAAAGTTATTTTCGGAGAAGGGTACATTACCGAAAGATTATTTAATTATGAATTTGAGATTTATCCTAATACATTTTTTCAAACTAACACAAATCAGGCAGAAAAATTATTCGGTGTTGTAAAAAAATATATTGAGTCGAATTTTGATGATAGTAAGAAAAATAATTCAATATTAATTGACTTATATAGCGGTGTCGGTGTAATCGGGATAATTTTTTCTAAGTATTTCAAAGAAGTTTTATCATTTGAAGATATAAAAGAATCAGTTGAAGCTGCAAAGAAAAATGCATCTAAGAATCAAGTTTCTAATATTCATTTCTTTCAAAAGAATTTAAATGAAGGCTTCACAATATCAAGCGAATATTTATCGAAAAATATTACTTTGATAGCTGACCCACCTCGAGCAGGAATGAGCGAAAAAACTATTGAAGCAATCTTAAAAATAAAACCAGAAAAAATAATTTATATAAGTTGTAATCCTGATACCCAAGCTCGTGATTTAGTTAAATTTAAAAATGATTATTCAATTGAATTGATCCAACCAGTTGATATGTTCCCTCAAACTTACCATATAGAAAATATTGTGATACTCAAAATTTTTTCATAATCCACTTGACTTTTAATAAATAACTCCTTATATATGCAGTAGTTAGATTAAGGAGTTAAAGTAATGAATAAAAAAATCTACTTTATTTTATTTAGCCTCGTCTTAGCTCTAATTTTTTTCTTTCCTTTACGAATGAATGCTCAAAATTATAAGGAGATTTCGTTGAAAGACATTGGGTATCAAAAGGATGTAGTTTTGTATGGAATTACACCAGCCCAAACTTTCTTTTTCCCAGTTCCAAGAGGAGGTATAGATTTTCAAAACAGCTATTTTGAATTGTATATGAGTGTTTCAACAATTTTAAGCGATTATTCCAATATTAAAATTTCAGTTAACGATGTTCCGGTTTATACAGCATTTGTAAGAAATGTATCAACGAATCCCGTAATTAAAATTCCATTAAATGATGTAAAACTTGAGGATTTATTGGTCAGCGAAAAACCTCTTCTTAAAATTGAGGTCGGTGGATATTTGAACATAACTGATGATAGATGTAGAGATCTTGCAACCCAGGGATTGTGGATGGTTATTCGACAAAGATCTAAACTTGTCTTGAATTATTCAGAACAATTAAAAAATACAATAGCAGATTTCTTCTTCGATAAATTTGAGAAAATTTTAATTCTTACACCCAAAAGAATAAATCCAAATCTTGCAGGAAGTACTATGTGGCTTAACACGAGATTACTTGATCTCGTTAAGTCTGAAAATATATTTTACAGTAGCTTTGAAGAAATTGACCCAATGAGGATAAAGAGTTTTAGTCATGTAATAGCAATTGGAAAAACTGATGAATTAATGAGTCTACCAGTGCCTTTCTCAGTTGAAAGAAATGAGATTAATAATCTTGCGAAGCAACAATTTACAACCGAAGATGGTGTTTTATTTGTTAAACTCTATGATGGAACAAAAATACTTTATGTAACAGGGGATAATGATAAATCTGTACAGAAATCAGCTGCAAGCATTGTCAATCCTAAACAATTTGTTAAGCTCTTATCAAATTTTTCTCTAATTAGATACATAGAACCTTTCAAGATAAAGTCATTTGTCGGCAATAAATACAAATTGACCTTAGATGAACTTGGGTTCGAAAGAATCCAGACTAAAGGAATTGGAAGTTTAAGAATTACAATGTTTATATCAGAACTCGAATTGGCAAAATACATCGGTTCAGTTGATTTCTATCTTTATTCAAAATACACACCCGTCAAAGAACAATTTCAAAATGGTTTCATTAATGTCTATTTAAATGATGTTTTAGTTGAAAGTAAACGATTAGATCAAACTGGGACTATTAATGGATTGCTTGTTTCACTTCCCAAATATTTATTCAAAAAAATGAATACTTTCGAGATTGAATTCAGTTATTTCCCAGATGAAGGTGAGTGTAGAGATGATTTAACTCAATTTGTTGGAGAAGTTTATTCTTACTCTTACTTTGATGTAACCGCAGAAAATGTTGGAAAGGCTTCAAATTTCAGTAATTTCCCAAATGCATTTTTAACAAATACTTATGTTGTTTTTCAATCAAATCCACTGCCAGAGCATATACAGGCTGCTTCCTCCATTGTTAATGCAATTCAAAAAATATCTAAACAAGAACAATATTTCCCTCCGATAATGTCTTTTGCAGAGATGTTTGCAACAATGGAAAATTCAAATAATAATTACATAGTGGTTTCGTCTGATGTTAGATACAATAAAGAGTCATTTGAGTATTTACCATTAGACTTAAGTCAAAATTTCAAAATAATAAGTAGTTCAACTAAACAGGTTATGTTTGAATATTCTGATAATATGCCAATTGCAGTTATGCAATTAACAAAAACACTAACAAGTAATAATGTTTTGCTTGTTTCAAGTTATGGACAAGAAGGAAAAGGCTATCTTGTTAAACTTGCTGATCAATTCAGCCAAAGAATTGGAACGATAGATGGAAATGTTGCGATTATGAGTGGCGCAGATTATCCACTTGTCTTTAAAACTGCTGAGGCTCTTGATAAGGTATTTTATACAACTGAATCTGTTCAGAAAGAACCTCTAAAAATTCGGTGGGATAAATTTAAATATGTCTGGATTATTCTTGCGTGGGTGATTATTATAGGATTATCAATTTTACTTTATACAAGAAGTAGAAGAGGAGTTAGAATAGCTCGTGGTTAAAAGAATCATTAACCTGATACTTGTTCTACTTATTGCTCTTTATGCAGAAGCATATAGTAGTGTCTGGCAGCAAAAGATGAATCGGTATTTTCTTTCAGGAACTCAGTCATTTTATTCTTCGGAAACAATTTTTAATAGAAATGGCGAAAGATTCTTTTTACCACTTGGGGGAGTTTTTACTAAGTATGAAACAAACATTTATTACGAATATGGTCTTGAAAATGATGTAATGTTTTTAGCGAATTTATTTTATTACGGATTAAGCTATCGTGATAGTATTGGGATGGTAACTAACGGTGGATTTGGAGATCAAGAGGTTGGAATTCAATTCAAGATACTTGATGATGTTCCAACAGCGGCATTGCAATTTCTTGTTGCATTTCCATTTTACACAAATCCGGGCGATCCGCCATTAGGTAATGGTCAGGTAGATCTTCAAGTTACAATGTTAGTCGGTTCACCTTTTGGTTATACAATGTCTCAAGGATTCTGGGAAATTTATATAGGAATAAGAAAAAGGTTCGAAGCGCCATCAGATCAATTGAGAGCTGGAGCCACTTTGGGATTAAATATTTCACCCCGAATGTCTTTTTTACTTCAAGGCAGTTTGATATTAGGATTAGGTAATCAAGATAAAGTAGATCAAAATCTAACATTCAGTCAAATCTTTTTAAGAAATCTTGACTTCTCACTATTTAAAGTTGAACCTGCAATAATTTATAAGTTTAACAAACATATATCAGGTTATGTCGGATACAGCGTGGACGCCTTTGGACGAGATGTTGGTGCCGGAAGAGCTTTCAAGCTCGGCATCTGGTTCCAATCATAAAAAGGCGTTACAAAAAATATTAATTAAAGAAAAGATTTTCTCGCAGGAGAAAATTGAAGAAATAGAGGCTTTTGCTGAGAGAGAAAAATTATACTTTCCTAAAGCTTTACTTTTCTATGGATATATTTCAAGAACGGATTATGAAGCTGTTATAAGAAAAGCAATTCCTGTTGGTAAAGTAGATTTATTAATTCAAGAGATAGATTATGAACTCTTAATGTCTTTTGATCAAACTTATTTACAGGATAGATTAATTTGTCCTTTCAGAAGGAATGGGGATTATCTTTACGTAGCGATGCTCAATCCACTTGATCAAGAAGCCATTGATTATATTTATGAACGGGTTCAAACACCGCTAAAAATTTTTTATGCAACTGATGTTGATATTCAATGGGTTTTACATAAAGCATTTGGCCAGGAATTAGCTGAAAGTGCAGTTTATAGTTTATTTATTGAAGATGAACGAAGTTCTGCTATAGAAACTTTCACACTTCCACAAGTTATTTCTATTGCAATACTCGGAACTCTGTTTATAATTGGTGTTGCAGTTGATACATCTTTGACGTTTACAATTTTAATGGCTGTTGTAAACCTTCTTTATCTATTTTCAATTGGATTTAAGTTTGTCTTAACTTTAGCGGGAGCAAGATTTGAGCTTTATGAAGCAGTGACGCAAGCTGAAATTAGAGAACTTCATGATGAAGATTTACCAGTTTACAGCATTTTACTTCCTGTCTATAAGGAACCAGAAGTAATAGAAACTTTAATATATGCATTAAGTCAACTTGATTATCCGAAAGATAAATTAGATATAAAAATTCTACTTGAAGAAGATGATTTTGCCACAATAAACAAAATCAGAAATTTGAATATTCCTTCGATATTTGAATGCATTGTTGTTCCAAATATGCAGCCCAAAACCAAACCCAAAGCTTGCAACTATGGGCTTGTATTCTGCAGAGGTGAAATTGTAACAATTTACGATGCTGAAGATATTCCTGAACCCGACCAACTTAAGAAGGCAATAGTTGGATTCAAAAAATTCCCGGAAGATGTAATCTGTATTCAAGCACAATTAAATTACTTCAATGCTAATGAGAATTTCTTGACCAAAATGTTCACGCTTGAATACTCTTATTGGTTTGATTATATGTTACCAGGTATGGATAGATTAAATGTTCCTATTCCATTAGGAGGGACAAGTAATCACTTTATTAAAGATAAACTTGTTGAGCTAAATGCATGGGATCCATTCAATGTGACCGAAGACGCTGATCTTGGAGTTAGAGCTTATGCAAAAGGTTATAAAGTTGGAACTATTAATTCTACTACATACGAAGAAGCTAATAAAAGAGTTAGAAGCTGGATACGTCAAAGATCACGATGGGTTAAAGGTTATATGCAAACATTCCTCGTGCATATGAGAAATCCGATTGAGTTGTACAGAAAAATTGGTTTCAGAGGTATGTTTGCTTTCTTCCTCTTTATTGGTGGAACTCCTGCAACATTTTTAATCAACTTGCCTTTATGGATTTTATTTATAACATGGCTAATTTTCCGACCACAATGGATTTCGGAAATTTTCCCTGCATGGGTTTTATATATTTCTTTGTTCAATTTATTAATAGGAAACGCGATGGTTGTTTATATGAATATGCTTGCAGTCTTTAGAAGAAGATTATACGGACTTGTGGTTTATGCCTTGTTAAATCCATTTTATTGGATTTTGCATTCACTTGGTGCCTATAAAGCGTTATGGCAATTAATTTTTAAACCGTTCTACTGGGAAAAAACTACTCATGGTGTAACTACAGTCAAAAAACCAGAAATATTGAGAAATGTATAAATGGCAATAAAACCACGAGATATAATTGTTTTTCTTCTCTTCTGGATTGGATTTTTCCTTATAGGTACGTTCCTTTATCTCAACTATAATTTCTATGCTCAAGAAGGTATCTTCTTGATGGAGAAAGCTCAACTTGCTATGAGGGGCAATCCACCAAGACTTGAAAATTTAGGATTAATTTATCCTCCACTTCCATACCTGTTTTATCTGCCTCTTGCAATATCATCATCACCTATTGCCTCTCTTGTGATTTCAACATTCTGGGGTGCATTGATTGTTGCTCTTTGTATCAGATATTTAAGATGGATTCCAGGGAATACGCTTGTAAAATTGTTGATTACAATTTTAATGTTTGTTAACCCAGTTTTCCTTTATTTAATTTTTGCCCAACCAAGTCAGACGCTTTATATTTTATTTTTTGTAATCTTTGTTTACTCTTTCTTCAGATTCCATGAGACAAGAATACCATATTACATTGTTCTTTCGGGTGTTGCGCTTGGTGCGATGTCAGGAATAAGATACGATACATTCTTTTTGACTTTAGCTTTAATTCCATTTGCTCCGTTTTTAATTAGTGAAACAATTGAATTTAATGTTGTTAGAATCTTTGCTCTAACTTTGATGCTTGTTCTTCCAACATTTATTGTTCTTGGTTCATGGGTTTACTTAAACTGGATTTTTGCAGGAGAACCATTTTATTTTTATTTCAGTCCTTACTCATACTTTAAACAAGTTTCTAAGGAGATGTTGTTAAGGCCTGAATTAGCTGAGGGCAAAGGTAATATTTTGTGGGCAATATGGATTGTAATTAAGATGTCTTTCTTGACTTATCCAGCTTACTATTTTACACTTCCAACAATTCGAACCATCACAATTTTTGTAGCTGCATTTGCTCCTATAATCCTGCAAATTATCGTAATCTTTCTTGGAATATCTGCTTTAACATATAGCTGGTTTGGAGTTTTAATTCCACTAAGCATAATAATAATGTATTATTTCATTAATTCACCGCTTTATCGTCCAGCTTATGCTTTTGTTGTAATAGTGGCAATGGCATTCTCTTTATATTTCAGTTATAAATCATTGGATAATTCGGTTGATGTAACAGAGAAAAATTTTGCAACAGTATTGAAAGGAGAACCAGTTGAAGATATTTTCAAAGAAGAATTAGAAGTTGCAAAGTTTTTAAAAGAGAATACAACGGAAAACGATATGATACTTATAGATGATGCTGTTGGTTATCCGATTGTTTGTTTCTATTCAAGTCCGAAACAATTTTATCTTCCTTATCAATACGATTATGTTAGAGTAATTCAGAAACCACAATTTGCAGCTAATTATATAGTTGTTCCACGACCGGATATAACCTATACTGGTTTTGATCAGTTAACAGCAATGTATCCAGATGCTTTTGAAAAGGGCTTTGAATTTACTACATTAGTATATCAAACTCCGAAATGGAGAGTTTATAAGTCATTAATGCAGCAACAACAAATACCAATAGAGGAACAATGAATAATTACAAAATACTAATTGTAGATGATAACCCCTTAGTGGTTAAAATGCATTTACACTACTTAAAGCGTGCCGGTCTGGACGCCGAAACAGCTTCTAATGGAAAAGAAGCAAAAGCTAAAATTGCTGAAAAAACTTATGACTTAGTTATTCTTGACTTGATGATGCCAGAAGTTAGTGGATTTGATGTTTTAAAAACAATTCGTGCAAATCCTAAAAATGATAGAACAAAAGTAATCGTTGCCTCTGCATTAAATGATAAAGAAGTGGTCGAATTGTGTTTTCAACTTGGTGCAAATTATTTCGTAACCTCTCCAGTTTCATACCAATCTTTAATGGAAAAAGTGAAAGATGCACTTGGATTGAAGGGAGTTTAAATTACTCCCTTTTCTTTTTATTGTTAATTACCAGCACAAATTCACACTTAGTATACTCATTTAAGATTTTCTGATAAACTTGATCTGCTTCACCTCTAATTATTCTTTCATTTGAAGTAGTAATATCACAGGCGAGAGAGATAATTGTATCTTTACCAAAAATTTCGATTATATCCGATAACAAATGCTTAAGTCTGTAAGGGGTTTCCATGATTGCAATAGTTTCGTTAATGTTTTTTAACTTTCGCAATTCATTTTTTCTTTCGTCGGACTTGGGTGATAACCAGCCAGCAAAATAAAATTTACTGATATCAAAACCTGAAACTATTAAAGATGGAATTAAAGAATCGGGACCCGGTACAATTGAAATAGGAATATTGTTTTCTCGTGCAAGCTCAATTAAATATTTACCTGGGTCTGAAAAAACAGGAGTTCCTGCATCGGAAATCAAACAACAATTCTTACCTTGCTTTAATTCTTCAATGATTAAAGGAGCGTTCTCTTTTTCGGTGTGTTCATTTAGTAAGATAAGTTCTTTGAAAAGGCCTAAATTTTTTAAAAGGAGTTTTGCGGGTTTTGGTTCTTCACAAATAATAAGATCACAATCAGCAAGAATTCTTCTTGCTCTGAAAGTTAAATCATCAATATTACCAATATGTGTTGAAACGATGAAAAGAGTACCAGCCAAAACTTAATCTTTAATTATGGTAATCCAGTCGAACGGATCTTCCGCCATTCCGTAATACCATGAGGTGATTAAATCATAAAAATATTGACTCCATTCACCCACTTTAAAATCATTAATTATAAATTCTTCACCTTTGTAACTCAGTAATCCAACAGGGGAAATGACAGCGGCGGTTCCTGAACCAAAAACTTCTTTTAATCTTCCATCTCGGTGAGCTTGAAGTACTTCATCAATAGAAATTTTTCTCTCACAAACACGCATATTTTCTTTCTTAGCAATTTTGATTATGCTGTCGCGTGTAATTCCAGGTAAAATTGTACCTTCAAGTGGTGGAGTAATTAAATCATCATCAATGCGGAAGAATATATTCATCGTTCCAACTTCTTCAACATATTTTTTCTGGCATGCATCGAGCCAGAGAACTTGAGTAAAACCTTTTTTCTTTGCGAGTTCGGCACCAAATAAACTGGCTGCATAATTGGCGGCAGTTTTGCAAGAACCTAATCCACCCGGTGCTGTTCTTGAATATGTCTCTTCCACAAGAATTTTTACGGGATTAAAACCTTCAGCGTAATATGAACCAACTGGACTTAAGATGATGAACATTTTATAAGTATTAGAACTTCTAACACCAAGTGCATTATCCATTGAAATAATTAATGGACGAATATATAACGATGTACCTGATTCTTTTGGAACCCAATCTTTTTCTATTAGAATTAACTCTGTTAGATATTCAATCAATTCTTCTTCATTAAATTGTGGGATTACCATCGCACGAGCAGAGTTATTAAATCTTTTGATATAATCTTTGACCCTGAAAAATCTTATCTTTCCATCAATCCCATAATAACATTTTAGTCCATCAAAGACTGTTTGACCATAATGGAATGTTATATTTCCAGGCTCTATAGGTAATGCATCGTATGGTTGAATTGTCGGGTTATGCCAGCCGTGTTCTGGATCATAGTCCATTGTGAAAATATGATCCGTAAAAATTTTCCCAAAACCTAATTCATTTGATTTTGGAATCGGTTTAGGATTGGAGGTTTTAATAACGGTGAGGTTCTTAATTTTTGTTTCCATAATTCTACTCCAAAAATAAACAAAATTGAACTATCTGAAAAATCTAGGTTATACTCTGGATTCAAAATTTCTTATTTTAAACTGAAAATCAATTGGTAAATGACAATGAAAGAGAATAAAAAAAAGACAAAATCATCAACTAAATTAAATCTTAATCAAGATTATTCTTTCTTTAAATCATTTCTCGATTATTCTAAAGAGGCATTCATACTGGTCAACAATCGTGGATTAATTGAATTCTGGGGAGGGGCAGCGGGCAGTATCTTTGGCTTTAGCGAACGATCGATAAAGAATAAACATATAGGCGCATTAATATCTGATTATGAGAAAAATAAAAATGTATTAGTTAGAGCTATACTCTCAGAGAAATCGTTAATCGATTACGAAACATATTTATTGACAAAGAACGGAACAGAAATCTTTACAAATATTTCTCTATATCCAATCAAACTCAAGGGTAAAAAAAGTCTATATTTTTTGTTAGTTGTTCAAGACAATACTGAAGAAAAAAATTTTCAGGATAAATTCAATCAATTGCAAAATCTTCATACTGAAATTCTTGAGAATGTAAATATTGGTTTGTTGATCATCGATAAAGAAACTTATGATATATTATTCACCAACAAGAAAGGAATGGATTTACTTCAGATTTCCAGTAGTGAAAATCTTGGAAGAAAAATTTGGGATTTAATTGACTCTGAAAGCATCAGTACTCTTGAAAAAATTTTTAATGAAGGCTTAACTCTCGACAAATCTCCTTACTTAATAAAAATGCAACGTTATCATGATAAAAGGAAAATCTGGACAAATTTATATCCAGCCGAAATTACATACCATCGTAGACCTTGTTATCTAATTGCATTTATAGATGTTTCAAAAGAAAAAGATTACATCAAATCGCTCGAAGAAACTGTTAAACAAAAAGACTTACTCGCTGCAACTAAATCAAGATTTATGGCAAATATGTCTCACGAGCTTCGTTCGCCAATCAATATAATTTTGGGTTATGTTGATATTCTTATCAGTATGGATATTGATGGTGATTTGAAAGAATTCCTTACATACATTCAAAAAAGTGCTGAACATCTTTTGAAAGTCTTAAATGATATTTTAGATCTTTCTAAAGCAGAAGCCAGCAAGATTAAAATAATTGAGAAGCCTTATAATTTAATTGCATTGATGAAATCAGTCCTTTCAATGATTGAAGTGAAATTGATAGGAAAGAAAGTTGCCCTTGATTATAATTCCAATATCGAACCTGATGCTTACTTTTTAATTGATGCTCATAACTTGCAAAGAGTTTTATTAAATATTCTTGATAACGCTGTCAAATTTACAGAAGAAGGTTTGATCTCTGTTGATGTTCGCTATAATGATGGTATGCTGGTCTTTAAGATAAGCGATACTGGTATTGGGATGACTCAGGAAGAATTAAATCGATTGTTTATTCCTTTTGAACAGGCTCCAGAAATTTCTCAAAAATATGGCGGCTCAGGATTAGGTCTTGCAATCTCAAAAGAAATAATAAATCTATGGAAAGGTGATATTAAAATCGAAAGCAAGAAAAATGTGGGAACTACAGTAACCTTTACTTATCCTGCGTCACGAACCGAACAGATCGAAGAAGCTGAAGTTGTTCAAATTCCAAAAGATTTATCCATTATCAAAGGCAAAAAAATTCTTGTCGTTGATGATCAAGAGTACAATCATAAGCTCTTTAAATTAATGCTGACAGAATGTGAAGTTGAAACTGTTTTTTCTGGTAAGCTTGCTTTGAATAAATTAATCACAGAAGAATATGATGGAATTGTTCTTGATTTAAGATTACCTGACATTCCAGGAATGGAAGTAATTAAGGAAATTAAAAAACGAGAAAGACTTCAGAACCTTAAGATAGTTACAACATCAGCGGATATTTTAAGTGGATTAAAAGAACAAATGGAGGAGATGGGAATTATTTTTATTCCAAAACCAATTAGAAGAGCGGATTTGTTAAATGCATTGATAACAGTTTTTTCTCAGGATCAAAAAACTAAATAATTTTTTTTACAAGAGCAGATTCCAAGTTCTTTAAAGATTCATTGCCTTAAATGATTTAAGTAATAATTGAATATTCTAATCTTGTCTTATTTTTATCACTTCGGTAAGTATTTGAGGGCTTAATTCTTAAAAATCAACTGTTATTCATGCACCTCAATGAAAGGATAATTTAGCTTAATAAATTTTTAAAGTTTATTAAACACTATCAATTTCAATTCAGTCATATCTTCAATAGCGTATTTCAAGCCTTCTCTTCCAGTTCCGCTTTCTTTTACACCGCCGTAAGGCATATTATCAACTCTAAAGGTTGGATAATCATTAATCATTACACCGCCGACCTCAAGATTTTCCATTGCATAGAGTGCATTTTTAAGATTATTCGTAAAGACACCAGCCTGTAAACCATATTTTGAATTATTAACTTGTCGAATGCCTTCTTCAAATGAATCAACTGGTTCGATTGTAACGATTGGAGCAAACGCTTCAAGAGCATTTACTTTCATTTCTGGTCTGGTGTTTGTCAAAACTGTCGGTTTATAAAATTCTCCTTTTCGTTTTCCACCAATTAAAACTTTTGCACCATAAGCCTGAGCTTCGTTAACCCATTCTTCAATTCTTTTTGCATCATTTTCAGTAATCATCGGACCGACAATCACATTTTCATCAAGCGGGTCTCCACATTTTACTTTTGATGTTTCATCTACAAATTTTTGAATGAAGCTTTCAAAAATTTCCTTTAAGACAAAAATCCTTTGAACCGAAATACAAATTTGTCCCGCATGAGCAAACGAACCAGATACAAGTCTAGGTACTGCGAATTCGAGATCAGCATCTTTATCTACGACTACTCCAGCATTTCCACCCAATTCGAGCGTTACTTTTTGTTTACTTGCAAGTTGTTTTATTCTCCAGCCAACTTCGCAGCTTCCTGTAAAACTAATTTTTTTGATTCTTTCGTCATTAAGGAATTTTTCAATCATCGAACCCGAGCAATTAATGGAATTAATTAATCCCGGAATTTCAGAAACTTCGTTTATTATCAAAGCCAATTTAGTACCTGTTAACATTGCAGCTGTTGCAGGTTTAAATATAATCGTGTTCCCTGCTGCAATTGCTGGTGCAATTTTATGTGCAGCCAGATTTATTGGGAAATTGAAAGGTGTAATTGCTAGAACTGGCCCTAATGGAAATCTTTTTGTTATACCAATTCTGTTTTCAGATTGAGGGGTTATATCTAAGTTTAAAACTTCACCGCAAACTTTATCAACTTCTTCAGCAGCGATTTGAAAAGTATTTACAGCTCTATCAACTTCAATTCGAGATAATTTTATAGGTTTACCAGTCTCAATAGATATTGACTGAGCCAATTCTTCTTTCTGTCTGGATATTTCAGATGCAATTTTAGATAGGATCTCTTTACGTTTATATGCGGGTAATTTTTTTGTGATCTCAAAAGTTTTTGCTGCTGCATCTATTGCATTCTCAATATCGTTTTCGAAAGCAAGTGAACAGGTTGCAAATATTTGATGTGTAGATTTATTCTTGACATTATATTTCTTTGATGTCAGTACAATATTTCCATTGATTACAAATCCATAATGTTGCATCTGAACCTCCAAAATTTAATTGTCAATTTCTAATTAGAAAAAAGTTTTAAGGTTGTCAACTCTAAAAAAATTAATTACTTAACTGATGGCAAATTAATTGAGATTAACAACTTGAATATGAAATCAGAATTTTATAAGTTTTAACTAAATCAAACGTTTGAAAAAATGAAAACACTAAATCTTGATGAAAAAATAAAACGAGAAATAATTCAGAGTTTTGGTGAAGCTTATAAGGCTTTTGGGTTAAGTAAATTGATGGGGCACATTGTTGCATTAATGATTTTTTCCCCTCATCCTCTCTCGCTTGATGATATTTGTAAGCAACTTAAAAGAAGCAAAGGACCTGTCAGTCAAATTATTAGAAGATTAAGAGATCGAAATCTTTTGCGTAAAGTTTGGGTTCCCGGTAGCAGAAAAGATTATTATGAAGCTCATCCCGATATTTTTGAAAATGCATTTCGAAATAATTTCGAATTGATAAAGAAAAACAAAAAACTTGCCGCTGAGCTAAAAAGTAAAGCAAAGAAATCGGATCACGAAGCAATTGGTGAGATATTAAAACGACTTGATGAAATGGAAGAATTTTATACCGTGATGGTAGAAAATTATCAAGAGTTTCTGGATAAATGGAATAAAATAAAAACAAAGTATCGTGTATAATTTTTTTGGTTTGTGTTTTAAAATTTTCAAACGATTAAAAAGGAGATGATTATGAGATTAACAAATAAAGTCGTTGTTATAACTGGAGGAGCAAGGGGAATTGGTAGGGCAGCAGTCAAAAAATTTTGTGAAGAAGGCGCTAAAGTTGTCATCTGGGATTTACTTGAAAAAGAAGGTCATGAATTAGAAAATGAAATGAGAGTGCAAAATTACTCCTGTATTTTTCAAAAAGTCGATGTGACGAATTTTCAGAATGTTGAAGAAGCAACTAAAAAAGTAATTGATGAATTAAAACAGATTGATATTTTAATTAACAATGCTGGAATTACAAAAGATGCAACTCTTCTTAAGATGACAGAAGAACAATGGCAAACTGTCCTGAATGTTAACTTAACTGGAGTTTTTAATTGCACTAAAGCAATTGCACCTTTCATGGTTGAAAGAGGCAAAGGTAAAATAATCAATACATCGTCGGTTGTTGCGCTTTATGGAAATTTTGGTCAATCAAATTATGTGGCGACTAAATCGGGAATAATTGGTTTAACAAAAGTTTGGGCACGAGAATTAGGCAGAAAAGGAATCAATGTAAATGCAGTCGCACCAGGTTTTATTGAAACGGAAATGGTTCAGACGATGCCCGAGAAAGTTCTCCAAATGATGAAAGAGAAAACTCCACTTGGCAGACTCGGAAAACCGGAAGACATTGCAAATGCTTATCTGTTTCTTGCCTCTGAAGAAGCAGATTTCATTAATGGTGCAGTTTTAAGTGTTGATGGAGGAATTACAATTTGATGAGTGAGTCAAAAAAATTATTTGAAATTAAAAAACGGAATGCTGTTATTAAGGGAATTGGTTCTTACGCACCTGAGAGAATTCTAACAAATAAATTTTTTAATGATTTACTTGGTGAGGATGTTGATACCTGGCTTCAAGAAAATTTAACTATTAAAGAAAGAAGATGGTGTAATGAAAATCAATCAACTGCTGATTTATGTGTTGAAGCTGCAAAAAATGCTTTGAAAGATGCAAAGCTCTCGCCTGAACAAATTGATTTATTAATCGTTGCAACAGATACTCCAGAATATATTTCACCTTCAACAGCGTCAGTTGTGCAGTATAGACTAAATGCTGTAAATGCTGGAACTTTTGATATCAACACTGCTTGCGCTGGATTTGTTACTGCCTTAAATGTTGGAAGTAAATTCATTATTGCAGATGAGAAATATAAAAATGTTCTTGTGATTGGTGCTTATGCAATGAGTAAATATTTGGATTTGACTGATAAAAAAACGGTCACGCTTTTTGCTGATGGCGCTGGTGCTATTATACTTTCAGCTGAGGAATTCACTAATCGTGGATATCTGACAGCTGATTTAATTTCTCAAGGGCAATATCATGATTGGATGGGAATCTATGCTGGCGGAACCCATTTGCCCGTTAATGAAGAGGTTATAAGAAGAAAAGATCATCTGCTGAAATTTGTTAAAAAATTTCCAAAAGAAATTAATCCAACGACCTGGACTGAAATGATTCAGAATATTTGTTTGGAGATGGAAATTTCACCACTTGATATTGACCATTTCTTATTTACTCAAATCAACATTAATTCAATAAAAGAGACTATGGAAAATTTAAATGTACCTTTCGAAAGAGCTCACACAATAATGGATAGATTCGCTTATACTGGTTCTGCCTGTATTCCTATGGCTTTAGATGATGCTTATAAGAATGGTAAGCTTGGCAAAAATCAACTTGCTGTGTTTGTTGGTTCAGGCGGAGGGCTTGCATTTGCATCAGCATTATTCAGATTATAGTGAGGTGGAATATGAATAACGTTTATCTCTTTTCAGCTGTAATTATATATGTAGTTGGAATTATTATTCTTACTATTCTTGGTAAAAAGAAAAAACAGTCTATAGAAAGTTTTTCTATCGGCAGTAAAACCGTTAGTCCAGTAGTTGTTGGATTATCACTTGCGGTTGGAATGACAAGCGCCGCAACTTTCGTCATCAATCCAGGCTTGATTTATCTTTATGGAATATCTGGTTTTTTAGGTTATGGGATTGCAGCGCCACTCGGAATTTTTCTTGCATTGATTGTAATGTCAAAAAGTTTTTTAAGATTTGGTGAACAAACTAAAGTCCTTACTGTACCTCATTGGATAGGTGAAAGGTATCAAAACAAATTCTTTACAATTTTTTATGCTCTAATCTCATTACTACAAATCACCTTTGCAGTCTTAATTGCTGTTGGAATTACAATTGTTCTTGCTAATTCTTTTAATGCATCTTACGAGGTTGTTCTTTTGCTCGTTCTGCTTTTTTCAGTTATCTATTTATTTTTTGGCGGAGGTGTAAATGTACTTTTGTTTTCAAATGCTTTCCAATCTTTCTTTATGATTGTAACAGCAATTTTGTTTTTAATTTCGGGACCAATTTTTTTAGGTCTTAATCCTATCAAATTGTTTGGTGAGCTTGAAAAAATAAATCCCAATCTTGTAAACATTGTTAATCCTGAAAGCTTACTATTTAGAGATCTCTTTGAAGTTTTTATTGCTAATTTTCTTGTGGGAATTGCAATAATCTGTCAACCTCACATTATTTCGAAGGCACTTTACTTAAAATCGGAAAAAGATTTAAATAAATATCTTATAACAGTAATTGTAGTAGGAACTTTGTTCTTTTTCGTTTTATTCACAGGATTATATGCTCGAGTTGCACTTGGTAGTGAATTGCTAAAACCAGATCAAGCAATTTCAAAGTATATTAATTCTGTGTTCCCACCTTATCTACTTGCAATTGTAACTCTTGGAATTTTATCGGCAGGATTTTCTACCCTTGATAATATCCTTGTTGCTCTTTCATCAATTTTCTCTGTTAATATTTTAAAGGAAATTTTGGTAAAAATTAAACCAGAATTAAGTGAAGATAATCTTAAGAGTACACTGCTCATTTCATCGAAGCTTTTCTTAATTATTCTGGCTATAATTATTTATTTTCTCTCGATTGATCAGATTTATCATCCAAATTTATCGGTTGCAATTTTTGCGCAGAATGGTGTCTATGGATTATTTGTTACAACCTTCTGGCCTATTTTACTTGGATTATTTAAAACCAAAATTTCGAAGGGTTCTGTTTTTATTGCAAGTCTAATTGCTTTTTTCACGCACTTTGGCTTTTATTACCTGGAAATCACTAAATATCATAATAACCCTGGTGTAACTGCAGCATTTGCTTTAATTTTCAGTGGTGCTTTTATTTTAATATCTATCATTTTTCAGAGGGTTAAAAAATGATTCCATACGATTGGACCTCTAAATGGGCTGTTTACTATCCTGAGAAAATTGCTATTAAAGAATTTGAGACGGGTAGAACTCTGACTTATCGCCAGCTCAATAACATCGCAAATTATCTTTCGAATTATTTCTTAAATGAATTAGAATTAAAAACTGGAGATAGAATTGTAATTCTTGCTGAAAACTCACTTGAACATATTGTGCTTTTCTCTGTTGCACAGAAAACTGGATTAATCCTTGTTCCACTAAATTACAGACTTGCATCGCGTGAAATTGATTATCAATTAAATGATTCGAAACCACAACTGATTATTTATGAAGAAAAATATTTCAATAATATCTCGGGCTTAAAATCATTTCAGTTAATAAGAAACAAAATTGATTTCAATTCTTTTATTAGTCTGATTGAAAAGGAAAAAAATCACGAACATTTATTTAAATCAATTGAAAATTTTGATGAAAATCATCCTTTATTTATTCTTTATACAAGTGGAACTACTGGTGTGCCCAAAGGTGCACTTTACACGCACAAAATGCTTTTCTGGAATAGTATCAATACAGCTTTAAGATTGGACATTACTTCAAATGATAGATCAGTTAGTTGTACTCCAATGTTTCATACGGGTGGATGGAATGTAATACCAACCCCATTCTTGCACCACGGAGCTTATGTATGTTTGATGAAAAAATTTGATCCTGAAATTGTCTTGAAACTTCTTGAAGAGGAAAAAGCAACAATGTTTATGGCTGTACCTACAATGTTATCGATGATGGCTCAATCATCTTATTTCGAAAAAGTAGATTTATCTTCAGTTAAATATTTTATAATTGGCGGTGAACCAATGCCATTGCCCTTAATTGAAATCTGGCATAAGAAAGGTGTCCCAATCCGTCAGGGTTATGGTTTGACTGAAGTTGGTCCCAGTGTAACTTCACTTCATCAAGATGATGCAGTTAGAAAAATAGGTTCAATTGGAAAGATAAATTTTTATTTGAAATATAAAATTGTTGATGATAATGGAGAGGAGGTGAAACAGGGGAAAGTTGGGGAATTTATTCTTAAGGGTCCATCAGTTACCCCAGGTTATTGGAACAATCCTGAAGCAACAAAAGAAAGTTTGAAAGATGGCTGGTTTTATACTGGAGATCTTGTTCGTGAAGATGATGAAGGTTTTCTTTATGTGGTTGATAGAAAGAAAAATATGTTCATCTCGGGTGGAGAGAATGTGTATCCCGCTGAGATCGAAAAATTTTTATATACTCATCCTTTGATACAAGAAGTTGCAGTTATTGGAGTTCCAGATGAAAAATGGGGAGAAGTTGGAAAAGCTTTTATAAAATTAAAAGAAGGAGCTTCAATTAGTTCAGAAGAACTCAGAAAATATTGTGAAGGGAATCTGGCTCGTTATAAAATTCCCAAGTACTTTGAAATGATTGATGAAATTCCGAAGAGTGAAACCGGTAAAATTGATCGGAAAACTCTGCTTCAAATTCACTTAAAATCAATTAACAAACAAAAATAAACGGAGGTAGCAATGAAAAAACTACTCTATTCACTTCTTGCATTGTCGCTTCTTTTTGCCGCTTGCAAAAAAGAAGAAAGTTCGTCGGGACCCACAGCTCCAAGAGATGCAATTGTTGGAACATGGGTCTCAGAGGGCAATAATGTTGCTATTGGTTTGAGAATGACTCTTAAAACTAAAAAGATTGTTGCAACCTTTAATGAAAATAATACTTATACCGTAGTTGCAACGGATAGCAACAATGTTTCAGTTACATATACTGGAACTTATCAATCTGCTGGTGTAACTGATACTTTAATCCATCCGATAACATTAAATCAACAAAATCCTGTTGCACTTCAATCTCAAGGTATTTACCAAATTAAAGGTAATGTGATGACATATGAAGTAATCCAGGTTAATCCACCAATTCAAGGATTTACTCCACCAACGGTTCAAGAAGGATTCGGAAGTACCAAATATAATGGTGTTCCGCTTGGAGTAACCTGGGTTCAAGTTTTTGTAAAACAATAAGTGGAATTTTAAGCTCTATAAATTAGGACTTAATCTTATTTCATATGATAATGTCAGCCCAATTTGTCGAGGCTGACATTATCACTTTTAAATTAATCAGAACATTTTGGTTTTTATTCGAAACAAAAATTTTAATGTACATTCTCCTCGTAAAAAAAGGAGTGAAGTCGTTATGAAGAAAATTCTTTTCCTTTTATTTCTTTCAAATCTATTTTTATTAGCGCAAGAAGATTTTGTAGACGATACCCCAATCCGCGAATTTCAATTTATTGGTTATTCGTTTACAAGGCTGACAGCTTCAAATATTTCGCCGACCAATGATATCCTTCAAGGTCAGGTAATTGGAAGGTTATTTGGACAAAACTCAACTAATACTGTTCCTCAAACGTGCGTATATGTCGAACAACGATTTGTTCCGTTTTTTGTTTATCAGCCAAAAATTTTAGACGGATATGCAACATTTCGCTCTCTATTCAAAATTGATTATACATGGGGTGATCAAGCTTATGGAGTTGGAAATAATCGTGGAGGTGCGATTAACGCAGGGCAAATTAATTTACAAACTTTGATGGCAAATGTAGAAATTAAGCCCTCAGATGAATGGAATGTTGTTG
Organism: Ignavibacteria bacterium; assembly: GCA_013177855.1. NCBI lineage: Bacteria > Pseudomonadati > Ignavibacteriota > Ignavibacteria > Ignavibacteria bacterium. Next base: position 1,134,100 of record JABLYA010000001.1, on the reverse strand, counting down.
TAGGGCTTCAGCGACTTTTTGATAATGTTCGAGATCCAAATGTAAATGCACTTCAAACTTTCCAAACAAGTTCTTATAAACTTTCCTATTGGGGAACGCAGGCAGTTGGAATTAATTCGTTCTTCAACATAAATCCAGTTACAAAAGCAAGATTTGGAATGTTTCAGTTATGGGAAAATGAAATTAGAAAAGATGATGATGTTGTTTTATGGATGTTCGATATTGAATCACGAATTAAACCTTTGCTTGAAGTTGGTGCAGATTTATGGTATGTCTACGATCGAGCAAAAAGCGCAGGTGGAATTTCAGTACTTGGTCAGGGCTTAAATTCTGCTTTAGCTGAATATAATGGAGCTTTTAGATTGAAGTTGCCAGGTGAGTCGCAAATTTATGATGCAGATATTTTTTGGCTTGGTGGTCATTTATCATACAATCGTGATTTTTTAATGGGTAGATGGTGGTATGATGCCTTTGTGATGACAAATTTCGGGAAAGTTGATTCTGTTTTTGAAAATAAATCTTATAAGGCTGCAAGTATATTCGGACTTTCTGCTAATGCGATGGTTTCTTACAAGTATGGAATGACTGCTAATGATAAGGTAAGTCTTGAAATGCTTTTCTCAACAGGTGATGCAAATAATGCTCAGGATGGAAAAATTAATTCAGTAATTACTGGAAATGTTTATGGATCTCCTGTCGGAATTTACAGTGCTCACCGAGCTTATCTTTTATTCCCAGATCCACAGGTGGTGAACAGATATTATTCTGCGGTTCACGATATTTCTAATATGGGTTTAGGTGTGACTGCATTCTTCATAAATTTCTCGAAAGACTTTATACCAAATCGCTTTAACGGGAAATTTGGTTTAGCTTCTGCAATTTCAAATGTTGCTCCTCAAGGTGGTGGAACTTTGATTGGAAATGAAATTAATCTTGAATTAAGATATAATCTCAAAGTTTATCTTTCCTGGACTTTAAGTGCAGCATATCTATTCCTTGGCGATTTCTATAATTCACCAAACACAACTTATTTCCAATCACGACCTAAAAATCCATTTGTAATTTTCACTACTTTAAATTGGTTGATGTTTTAAGGAGGTATTATGAAAAAAATGATTTTCCACTCATTGGCAATCTTGATGATTTTGATTTTTTCCGCCTGTTCATCAGGTTTTCTTTATACTAATATGCCTCCGCTTGAATTTTCTGAGATTAACTACGGCTTTGATGTAAGATATTCTCACACTTCACCCAAATTAGCTTATATTGATGAAGGCAAAGGTGAAGTTATTTTATTGGTTCATGGACTTGCAAGCAATCTGGGTTTCTGGAGATACAACATTCCAGAACTTGCTAAACATTTTAGAGTGATCGCAGTTGATCTGCCCGGTTATGGTAAATCGGATAAAGGAAATTACTCTTACAAAATGAAATTTTTCGCAAATACTTTAAAACAATTACTCGATGAACTTCAAATTGAGAAAGTAAACTTTATTGGTCATTCAATGGGTGGGCAGATTGGAATTTGGTTCTCCATTTTATATCCGGAAAGAGTTAATAAACTTGTTCTTGCTTCAACTGCTGGAATTGAAAAATTCAATCGTGGAGAAGGTGAATGGTTAAAAAGTGTAGTAACAATTCGAAGTGTAAAAAGCACAAACGAAGAAGGTGTGAGAAGAAATCTTTCCAATAATTTCTACAACTGGCGTTCGGAACTCGAATGGATGGTCGAAGAAAGAGTTAGAATGGCAAAAGCAAAAGATTTTGATTTATTCGCTCAAGCGGTTACTCGTTCCGTTGCAGGAATGATTGACGAACCAACTTATGATAAACTTGCTTTAATTAAATCTCCAACACTTATTATTTATGGCGAGAATGACGGACTTATACCTAATCCATATTTACATCCTGGTTTTCCAGCTGATGTCTTTAAGATTGGTCACCAAAAAATTCAAAATTCGATTTTGCACGAGATAAAAAAATGTGGTCATATGATAATGATGGAAAAACCAGATGAATTTAACAAAGCGGTAATTAATTTCTTAAAAAATTAAAATGAAAGAGCTTAAAGTAAAACTTCAATCGGGTATTGAAATATCATATTTTGATAAAGGAATTTCCGATAAGACAATAATCTGTATTCATGGACTTGGCAGCAATAAAAAAGCTTTTTTGAGAAATATTGATGAATTAAGTCAACACGCAAGAATAATTGCAATTGACCTGCCAAATTATGGTAATTCATCGAAAGGAGATTATCCTTCGACATTAAGATTTTTTTCTGATATAGTAATAGAATTCGTTCAGACTTTAAATTTGAATGATGTGATTTTATGCGGTCATTCAATGGGTGGTCAGATTGCAATTCTGACTGCCCTAAATTATCCTAAATTAATTGCGGCATTAATTTTAGCAGCTCCGGCAGGTTTAGAAAAATTTACATCAGATGAAATTAAAAGATTAGAAAAAATTTTTACCTTTGATTCGATAAAAAATATGAGCGATGAGCAAATTAAATTTAATGTAAAGTTGAACTTTTACAATTTCCCTCCAGAAGCAGAATTTATGATTACGGATAGAATTGAGCTCCGAAACGACCCTTCTTTTGATTTCTATTGTTTAACTGTTGAAAGAGCTTTTCAAGATATTTTAAGAAATTCTTTACCTGATTCCCTCCAATATATTAACCAACCAACTTTATTATTCTTCGGAAAACAGGACGCACTAATCCCCAATAAAGCTCTGCATCCCATATTGGTTGAGAAACTGGCAAATGAAGCATGTAATAGGCTTAAAAAATGCAAATTAGTTTTAGTTGAAAATTGTGGTCACTTCATTCAATTTGAAAAGCCAGATATATTCAACAAAGAAGTTTTAGATTTTATTAAAGTTATTTAATTGTAAGAGATTTCTTAATAAAAAATTAATATTTCCTCACATTAATAATTTGTTTCTAAAAAAAATAATCTCTATGTTCTGAATGGAACTTTATTAATAGGCATCGCTGTTAATTTTTTCGCCAAATGTATTTAATGGTTCTATAATGCATATGCGGGAAGGGAGTAGTTACTTAGTTATAAAAATTTAATTAATAACTAATTAACTTTACAAACAAAACAGAAAGGGTGATAATATGACAAAAAACAGACAACCTCGTCAACGCACGAATTCAATTGGAGATTATTTACTGCTATCAATTATTGTAATTGTCTCCATTCTATTTTTTGCTTCATCAAAAATATGGAGCTGAAAAATGAAAATATTTATTAACACCGGAGGGATAATAAGATTGGTAAACTCAAATCTACAACAAAAAGTTTTTACAAATAAATTTGTGAGGGAATTATGAAAAGATTATCTATATCTTTCGTTTTATTTTTATTCTTTGTGCTGATAATAATATTAGCCCAGGGATTATTCGCTCAGACACCAATTACACCAAACGATGGTGCAATAAATGTATCGCAGACATTGACTCAAGTATCATGGACTGATTTTGATGATGGTAATGGCAACGGTCCTTATGATGTTGAATTCGACGATGACCCACTATTTAGTAGTGTTGATGCTTCTGCATACAATACTACAGCCATTAATTTATCTCTTCCATCACTGAATTATAATAAAACTTATTATTGGAGGGTTCGAGATACTGATGTTGATGGATCTGGTGGAGATGGTTCTTGGCATACATATAGTTTTACAACCGAACTTGCAACACCTCTTCTTATTACACCAAGTAATGGATCTTCCTTTACCTATATTCCAACAGTCACTGTAACATGGTCACAAAATGATAATAAGTCAAATGTAAAATATACAATTGACTTATCTACACAAGGTGGTGTTAATTTTGATGCGAATATAATTTCAACATTTACGACGGGTATAAATCCCGGTAGTTTGTCACATAATTTTACAATTTCTTACGCTGGAACCTATTATTGGAGAGTTAAAGCAATAGTTGATGATGGTGGTGCACCAAATAATGGTGAAACAACTACCTCATCCATCTTTACCTTTACAATGACTTTACCACCTCCTACATTAACTGCTCCAGTCAATGGATTAACCGGTGTATCGGTTTTACCCACTATGTCCTGGAATACTGTTCCGGGTGCTGTTTCTTATAAATTATATGTAGATGACGCGAACAATTTTACTACACCGATTTATGAGGCAAATGAGGGAACAAATACTTCCAAAACGTTTACAGCGTTAATCCCAAATTTTCCATTAGCTAATGGAACGATGTACTGGTGGAAGGTTGCTGCCATAGATAATAATAGTAATGAATTCGCTTCTAGTACATATCATTTCACGACAGCCCCTGGATTTACAGTAAGTCAGGATTCTCCATCTAATGGTCAACAGATACAAACTACTTCTGTAATTTTACAATGGTCTTTGGGTCATTCTGCCAATGGATTAACATTTGAAATTCAATATATGGCTGCAACATCAGCACCTACTACAGAAAGTAATTGGAGTAGTGCAATTTCAACTAATGTAGTTGGAAGTGGAAACAGTTCTTATTCTACTACAATTTCTGTTGTGCTTGGTAGAACATATTACTGGAGAGTGTTAATTAAGAGAACTTCAACGGGTGAGTATGTGCACTATCCTTCACCAACGACATATAAGTATTTTGTAACTGTCGGTGGTGCAACGGTAACTCTAACTCCAAATTGGCCAAAAGATGGAGCGTATGTATATACTAATAATCCAAGATTCGATTGGATAGTAAATGGTTATACTGGTGGATTGACTTATCAAATTCGTTATAGCACATCGAATTCAACAGATGTTGATGGAATGTTAAATGGAGCGGATGCAACAAGTTATCCTACTAATCCAGCGTCATTTCCAAGTGTACAATATTTAACGCTTCCAAATACTCTGTACCCTGGGCAAACTTATTACTGGCAGGTTAGAGCATATTATTCAACTACTTCTGAATATTCAGCTTGGTCATCAGTAGAAGATTTTGTGGTATACGGTCCTGGTACATTAGAGGTACCTATACCTAATTATCCGATAGGTGGTGTATCAGTATATACAAATACTCCGAGACTCGATTGGGTGTTATCTACAAATGGTACGGGATTAAGTTACCAGGTTAGATATTCGACATCATCTTCAACTGATGGTTCTGGTATGTTAGATGGTCTAGATGCCACTAATTATCCAAGTGCGATTTCCTCTTTTCCATCGGAAAAATATTTAACACTTCCAACATTAACTCCAGGAACAACTTATTACTGGCAGGTTAGATCATATTCAGCAGTAATTGATGAATTAGTTGATGGAACCCCCGGAGATGGTGATCCACAAGCATTTTCTAACTGGTCATCGGTAGCTTCTTTTGTGACGAATGGACCTGGAACATTAGTGGTTCCAACACCTAATTGGCCAACAGGTGGAATAACTGTTTACACAACAAATCCAATTTTAACTTGGTATTTGAATCCTTATTCATCTGGATTAACTTATGAGATCGATTTTGCAACATCATTAGTTGGGTTAGATGGTAATCCAGATTACACATCATCAATTATGCAAGTTCAAATAACTGGGTTAACACCTGGTCAAACTTATTACTGGAGAGTTAGATCTGTTAATTCAGTTCCGGCAAACTCTGCTTGGTCCTCAACTGCATCATTTGTAATAGCGGGTGGAACTACAGCAACATACGCAGTTGCTAATTGGCCAATAGGTGGCGTAACAGTATATACAAATAGACCCGAATTAAGCTGGTATCTTGAAGGATATAATCTTGGTATTACTGGTTTTATTGTTAAATATAAAAAATCATCACCACCAGCCAATTGGTTAACTTATTCACCGGGAAGCAATGACGCTGATGGAGGAGTATATACTGGTTTAAGTTCTACTACATTTAGTAAACAAATTGATGTTGATTTGACCTATGGAGCAACATATTATTGGGCTGTGTATGCAGTTGGCACTACAACATTTAACCCTCTTGGTCAAGGTCACTTTACAGTCGTTGGCGGACCAAGTTCAACGACAGTGGTTAACAATTGGCCATATGATGGAATAGTTGTCAATCAAACATCAATTAGATTTAGTTGGTATATAGTTGGTTCTACACTGGGTATAGTTGATTATGAATTAGTTTATAGTCAATCAGATGTTTTTGATCCAAGTGTAACAACGACTGTTTCCAATATTACACACCAATATTATGATGTAAGTGGTTTAGAAAATGGTGCAACTTACTATTGGAGAGTAAGAGCGCGATATGCTGATAATACATATACATCATTTTCAACAGTAACTTCTTTTACAATTCAAGGGGGTTCATCGATAGTAATCGCTCAACCTGTTGTGGCAAGTCCACATAATGTACTATTGAAAATTACTTCACCAGAGTTCTCATGGTACCTACCTGTGCCAGTTTCTGTAAATGTAACTTATGATTTAGAATATGCAGATAATCCTTACTTCATAAATTCGACTAAAATTGAAAATATATCAACAAATCATATTTCTATTAGTTCGCTTGAAGCAGGTAAACAATACTTTTGGAGAGTAAGATCAAGAAACATCGATGGCTTATCATCATACTATTCAAATACTGGTAGATTCGGAATTGAATCTGCTACGGATGTTAGTAGTTCTAACCCTGATATTCCAAATAAGTATAATTTATATCAAAACTATCCAAATCCCTTTAACCCCTCTACAATGATCAAATTTGATTTACCAGAAGCTGCGACAGTTTCGTTGAAGATTTATAATATGTTAGGTCAAGAAGTTATTTCTATAATTAATAATGAGTTTTTAAAAGCTGGTAGTTATTCGAAAACTGTTAATTTGAATAATTTGCCAAGTGGTGTGTATTTCTATAAGATTGAAGCTAAGGATTTCTCGTCGGTTAAGAAGATGATTTTGATGAAATAATGATTAACAAAGAAAGTCAGCTTCATACTTTAAGTGAAGCTGACTTCTTTATAATTTGGTTTATGTTCAGTTCCGGGGTTTATTTCTATCAATTGAAAACACCGGAATATACATCGATTAAGAAAATGATCTTATTAAAGTAATGGTTTTGAAATGATAAGAAAAACTACAAATACAACTACTCAAAGAAATTCGGCCGGGGATATAATTCTATTTGTTATTGTACTAATAATAACTTTTTTGTTTTTTATATCTTCTCAAATCTGGTCGTGATAGAATTAAAATAAATTAGGATGTATTTTCCGGAAAGTTCAGAGAAATTTGGCAATATTTCTCTGAACTTTTTGTTTTTTTATAGAAAATTAAATATCCCTACTCTCAAAAATTCCCTGCTTTATTTTTTTATATTTGAAGAAAAAGGAGTGATCTAAATGGATGAACAAATTCAAAACCAACAACCATCCGAAGAAATCTCAACTCAGGTTGAAGAGCTTACCTTTACAGACAAAATGGTTGGTGTTCTAACTGAACCAAGTAAAGTTTTCGAGAATGTAAAACTATTTGGTCCAAAATTCACTGATTGGTTCTTCCCATTATTAATTTTGATTGTATTGGTCATATTATCAAGTTACATAACTACATCAAATCCTGAAATTAAAGCAGAATTGGACCATCGGACTCGTCAGGCGACAGAGGAAAGGCTTGATAAATTAGTTAAGGAAGGAAAAATCACTCAGCAGCAAAAAGAAGAACAATTGGAACAGATTGAGAAATTTACTTCAGGTCCTGCAATGAGAGTTATTCAATATGTAAGTATTGTTATCTTTATGTTTGTTTTTACCTTTTTGCTTGCGGCAGTTTATTATTTAATCTGGATTTTTATTTTGAAAGGGGAGGGAAGTTATAATCACGCTTTAAGTGTTTACGGTCTTTCTTTGTTTATTAATATGATTGAAGTAATTCTTGTTGCAATTTTGTCTTTACTGATGGTTAAGTTGTTGAACAGCTTTAGTATTGCAGCATTTATTGATCTTGAGAAAGGCACAACCTTAAATTACATTCTTTCAAAAATTAATCCTTTTACTTTCTGGTGGTTGTATGTTCTTGGAGTTGGGCTGGGTAAAGTTTATTCAGTACCGAAAAATAAATCTCTCGTTACAATTTTTATCCTGTGGTTAATTTATGTTGTGATTGGAAAGTTTATCCCATTTTTATCTTTTGGGACATAATAACTTAGATATTTATTTGATGGATAAATTGTTACTCTGAAATTGATTTTGTTGAGATTTAAGTAACTTTTTGTTTTTCGAATTTGATAGTAAAAATGTCAGTCAGGTAATTAGTGCTTGACTGACATTTTTATTTTATAGAATAAATTTCCATCTGTTTGCAGCTATTCAAGCAACTTAAAATCATCAGAAAGATTACGGGCAATAATAACTATTGAAATAAGAGCTAAAACAAAATATATCAATGCTGTGAAGTAGTCGGCTAAGATTAAACTTCCAATTCCAAACAAAGTAGTATAAACTAAAATAACTCCAAGTATCCAGTTCAAAAACATTTTGCTAAAATTTGCTTCTTCTTTTATGTCTGGCAATTTTGATGAAATAGGCTTCCAAAGTTTTCCACCCGGATGAATTCTTTTATAAAATTCAATTAATACTTTTTCATCAGTTGGTTTAGTCAAAAAAGTTACAATCAGCCAGATAATCGTTGTTCCCGCAACTAAATAAAATAGAGAAGTTGGAAATTCAATTCCTAATAATCTTACAATTGGAAGCAGAATAAATGGAGCAAACATTGCAGATATTTCTGACCACGCATTTATCCTCCACCAATACCATCTTAAGATCAAAACTAAACCTAAACCTGCACCACATTCAATTATGAATTGCCAGGCACCAGAAATTTTATCGATAAACAAAGTCACAATAACCGAAATAATCATCAGCAAAATTGTCGCTATCCTTGAAATTAAAACATAATGTTTTTCTTTTTTCTCACGAGCAAGAAATCTTCTATAAAAATCATTAATTAAATAAGAAGTACCCCAATTTAACTGAGTTGCAATTGTCGACATATAAGCTGCAAAGAATGCAGCAATCAACAAACCTTTTAGACCAGCTGGTAAGAAATCACGAATTGCGTAAACATAACCCATCTTGGGGTTTAATTTCAAAAGCTGCTCAGGATAAATTATCATAACTCCTAAAGCTACTAAGATCCAGGGCCAGGGACGTAATGCATAATGTGCAATCTGGAAAAAGAGAGTAGCGAAAAGGGAATGTTTCTCGTTTTTAGCCGACATCATTCTTTGAGCAACATAGCCACCGCCACCGGGTTCGGCACCGGGATACCAGGATGCCCACCATTGAAGTCCTATATAAGCTAAAAACATTGTTGGAGTTAAAGCAAGTACATTTCCAAATGTAGAAGCCTCACTTGAGATTCTTGGGAAAAAATCAAAAACAAAATCGGGCAATTGAGCTTTCATTCCAGCTATACCGCCAACCTGAGACGAATTAACAACATAAATTGCAAGGATAATGCATCCAGTCATTGCAATTACGAATTGAACTGCATCAGTAATCACAACACCCCAGAGACCAGAAAGTGCTGAATAAATTGCAACAATAGTCATAGCGATTAATACATAAATAAAGACAGAATCTTCGGGCAGATTAAACATTCCAACTAAAACAGTAACCATTGCTTTATTGACCCATCCCATAATTATCACATTCATAAAAAGCCCTAAGTACAAAGCCCTGAATCCTCTAAGAAATTTTGCAGGTTTACCTGAATAACGAATCTCCGCAAATTCGACTTCGGTCATAATTCCAGCTCGACGCCAGAGTTTTGCAAAGAAAAACACAGTTAGTAATCCACCAAAAACATAATTCCACCACATCCAATTTCCTGAGATTCCATTTTTAACAACTAATTCAGTAACTGCAAGAGGAGTATCTGCTGCGAAAGTTGTTGCAACCATTGAAAGTCCCGCAAGATACCATGGAAGATTTCTACCGGAGAGGAAAAACTCGCTTGTATCTTTACCAGCTCTTCTTGAATAAATAATTGCAATAGAAAAACTAAGAATGAAATAAAGAACGATTATAAAGTAATCAATAAAAACCATATCGTCACCTCACTTAGATTTGTCTATTTTTTTTGTAAAGAAGCTAAGAAGGAACCAATAATTAAAGTTGCTGTAACTCCAATTAAAGTGAACCAGGTCCAGGCAGTCAATTTTAGTGAGATTACAGTAATCATCAGAAAGATACCAGCAACAAATCCAGCGAGAGCGTCTTCCTGACTTGCTTTTTTATTCAGTATACCGAGCAAGAATGTTCCAAGCAATCCGCCATAGGTGAAAGATGCGATACTTAAAGCAATTTCAACGACTGCTTGCGAACTTTCCATAAATAGAAATGCAACAAGGATTAATAATACAGCCCAAATAATTGTAATTAGTCTGGACGCAAAAAGCTTTTTCTTATCATCATCAAATTTCTTGAAATATGGGACTAAGATGTCCAATACAGTTGCTGATGAAAGCGAACTGATCGAACCTGCAAGAGTTGATAGTGCAGCAGCAAAAAGTCCAGCAATGATTAAACCTTTTAATCCAGTAGGAATAACATTAATGATAAAATAAGGGAATACTTCATCTGAACGCATATTTAATTTTCCATAGTAAACAAAAAGCAACACACCAACTAAAAGAAAAATTGCAAATTGAAAAACTATAATCACTCCACTTCCAATGATTGCCTTCTGGGCGTTTTTTAAATTTTTAGTTGCCAGTAAACGCTGAACTATTAATTGATCTGTTCCATGAGAAGCCATTGAAAGGAAAGCCCCTCCAATTATTCCAGCAATTAAAGTATAAGGTTTGGTAAAGAATGAAGATAAACCATCTGATAAACCAAGATTAATGAGATCAAATTTTTTGAATTCTGATGCAACGGAAATGATTTTTTCGAATCCTCCAGGAATAAGATTGATCAATAAAATTCCTGATACGAAGGCACCGCCTATATAGATCAAAAATTGAATCACATCAACCCAGATGATTCCACGCACTCCACCAAATGATGTGTAAAGCAAAGCTACAAGACCAATGATTAAAATTGCGAGCGGATAATCAATGTTAAGCATTAGTTTTAGAGGAATTGCAGTTGCGAAGAGTCTCACACCGTCTGCTGCTGTTCTTGTGAACATAAAAATTATTGACGCGAAACTTCTCGTTTTATATCCAAATCGATTTTCTAAAAAAGCGTAAGCTGTCGAAAGTTCTCCTTGAAAGTATGCAGGCAAGAAAAGGAATGCGACAATAATTCTTCCGAGTAAGTAGCCGAATGTTAATTGTAAGAAATTCAGATTGGTGAGATAAGCAAGTCCAGGAATAGAAATAAAAGTCAGTGTACTTGTTTCAGCTGCAACGATTGCAAAGCAAACAGCCCACCAAGGAACAACATCGGCACCTAAGAAATAATCTTTTATTGACTTCTGTTTTCCGCCAGAGATAATACCAACTACAGTAATTATAATTAAATAAGCAATGATGATAATATAATCAAAAGTGGAGGGAAGGATATTTTGCACTTCGCTACTCTAAGTTTTCTAATTCTTCAATTGCTTCTTCCTTTGAATTGCAAACTGGTAAAACATTTTCAAGGAAAGATATTTTAATGAGGTTATGAACTTTTTCGTTTACATTGATAAGTCTAATTGCGCCGCCTTTTTCTCTAATTTGTCTTTGAGCAAGAAGTAAAGCACTTAAGCCTGAGCTGTCACAAATTTCTACTTGTTCCAGATCAATTATTAATTTTCTTACATTTTCTGCCTGACATAGAATTGTAAATTCACCCTTCAATAATCCCGAGAGAGTAGAGTCCATTTTTCTCTCGTTAAGTTTGAATATTGTTATATCGTCGATGTGCTTTATTTCGAAATTCATAACGCTCCTTCAAAGTTTTAGTAGGAATAAGAAGTTCTCATAAATAGATCGAACATTTTCAATATTGTTAACTTTCATTACTAAGTTATTAAATAGCGTAGAATTTTTCCTGTATAATCCAAACTTAAACTTTGCATTTAGATTTTTAGTGATCCAGTAGTGGAAATTAGAGGCATCGAGATTGAAGTCAATGACTAAATCAAAATCTCTTTGTTGAAGACGATCAATTAAATTTCTGGTTGGAAGGTCAATGAAATTTTTATCCTTTTTAGAATAGAGAATAAAATTTTCTGATGGTTCAAAATTTAATTCCTTAAATAAAGAGGATTCAATTAGAAAGGAAATTTGCTTTGGAAAATTTTGAAGAACTCGAATAACAAAACTAATTTCTTTCAGCAGTTCTTTTTGTTCAGGGATTAGAACAAGAATATTTGAAGAATTCTTAAAAATGTTTCTGGCAGTGAAGTAATCGAATTGAGATTTCTGTTTTGAGTGAAGAAAAATTAGGAGTTGCTGAATAAGTGATTTCATTGAAAGGAAGTAGTTAATCTTTTATCATTTTCAAAAATTCTTCTTCGGATAAAATTGGAATGTTTAGTTTTTTTGCTTTATCGTATTTGGAGCCGGGGTCTTCACCAACAATTACATAAGATGTTTTTGAACTTACGCTGTCAGTTGTTCTTCCGCCATATTTTTCAATTAATTCTTTCGCTTCGTTGCGAGTCATTGATTTCAATGTTCCTGTGATAACGAACGTTTTACCCGCAAGTTTGTTTGAAACAGTTTTTTTCGTTGATGAAAAGTTTAATCCAAATGATTTAAGCTCCTCAATTAATTTTAGATTTCTTGGGTCTTTAAAGTACTCGACAATACTCTGACTTATAGTTTCTCCGATTTCAGGAATTTGTTGCAGCTCTTCGGGTGTAGCTTTCATTAATTCGTCAATTGATTTGAAATGAGCAACTAAGTCTTTTGCAACGCTCGCACCAACATGTCTGATACCTAATGCAAATAAAACTCGTTCGAAAGGTTGTTGCTTAGATTCCTCAATTGCTTTTAAAAGATTATCAACGCTTTTTTCACCAAAACCTTCGAGTTTAATTAATTGTTCTCTTTTATCTTTTAATCGATAAATGTCAGATGGAGAGTAAAGAAATCCAAGTTCAACGAATTTGTCTACGATAGCTTCACCAAGTCCTTCAATATCCATTGCTCCACGAGAAGCAAAATGAACAAGTCTCTGTTTAACCTGTTCAGGACAATCGTAATTCGGGCAGTAGTAAGCAACTTCCCCAGGTGGATTGACTAATTTAGTTCCACAGACTGGACACTTATCAGGAATTTCGAAAGGTTGGGATTTTGAGCTTCTTTCATCCAAAACTACTTCAACAACTTTTGGGATAATGTCTCCACCTTTTTCAATAATTACAGTATCACCAACGCGAATATCTTTTCTTTGAATTTCTTCAAAGTTGTGCAGTGTTGCTCGGCTAACTGTAGTGCCAGCAAGAAATACTGGCTCAAGTTCAGCAACTGGTGTAATTGTTCCTAATCTTCCAACTTGTAAAGTTATCGCTTTAAGTTTGGTTTTAGCTTTTTTTGCTTCGAATTTAAAAGCAGTTGCCCATCGAGGTGATTTCGCAACATTTCCCAGAATTTCTTGTTGTCTTAAACTGTTTACTTTAATTACAATTCCGTCAATATCATAAGGTAAAGTTTCGCGTTTCTCTTCCCATTCTTTACAATATTCGATTACTTCTTCAATTGTTGAGCAGAGTTTATAATGAGGATTAACCTTAAACCCAAGGCTTTTTAGGATTGAGAGATTTTCAAATTGTGATTTTAGTTCTTTTGTGTTTGATCTTAAATAATAGCAGAAAAGATTCAATGGTCTTTCTGCGACTTGTTTAGGGTCTTGAAGTTTTAAAGTGCCAGCTGTTGCATTTCTTGGATTTGCGAAAAGTTTCTCACCCAACTTAGCTCTTTCTTGATTTAGCGCTTCAAAATCATCGCGATTCATATAAACTTCGCCGCGGACTTCGATATCTTCAAAATCTTTTCTTTTAACTTCGTTAAATTTTAATCTTAATGGTAAAGATTTAATTGTTCTTAAATTGTTTGTAATGTCGTCTCCACGAGTTCCATCACCACGAGTGACTCCCTGAACAAATAAACCATGCCTATATTTCAAACTGATGGCAACACCATCAATTTTAAGCTCAGTAACGTATTCAATTTTTTCGCCTTCCGGTAAGCCTTCTTTTACTCTTCGATGAAAATCATAAAGTTCTTCGATCGAATAAGTGTTTGATAAAGAGAGCATCGGAACATCGTGAACAACAACTGGAAATTCTTTTGTTGGTTCTCCACCAACTCTTTGTGTCGGCGAATCAGGAGTGATTAAAAAAGGATACTTATTTTCAAGTTCAATTAATTCTTGCATCAGAAGGTCATATTCACGATCGGATATAGTGGGCTCATTCAAAACATAGTAATTATAATCATGTTGATGAATTAATTCTCTCAGCTCTTCTATTCGTTTGATGATCTCAGGACTAACTATTTCCTGATTACTGTTTTTTGAGCTCATTTTTGACCTGAATTAGTTTAAAACCTTCTTTATCAATTTTAAGTCTTTTGACAGAACCTTTTACGCCTGTAAATGGTAATTCAGTTTCATTAAGATAAAGTACGACCGCTCCAGCATTGCCCAATAATAATTGAAAATCATTTTTAGCTTTAAATTGTTTTTTATCTCCATTTCTAAGATAAACTTCTTCGATTTTTGAATCATCAATCTTTATTTGTATCCAAACTGAGTCATTTGCACTTATACCCAATGTCAAACTGTCATCCGATACAAAATTAGTAAAATTCTCGTTTTTATTTTCCTGGTTTTCTTCGAACATTACTTTTTGAGCATCAGAGGTTTTTTCAGACTGAGTTTTGCTTTCTTTATTTAACAACAATATGAGCATTAAAATAATCCCGAAGAGGGCAAAAGCAACGAAAACTAAGTTCTTGAATGTGAGAATGTTTGTTTTTCCAATCAGGAATTTTTCTGATTTAACTTCTTTTCTTTCATCTCTAAATTCTTCTAAATGAAATTTTTCTTCGCCCTCATCTTCGATTTTTGGTTTTGGATGGAGATGGTCCTCAAGCATCTCTAAAAACTTTTTTTCATCTCCACCAAGAAATTTTACATAAGTTTTAAGAAATGAGCGAACATAAACTTCTGGCAAAAAAGAAAAATTGTTTTGTTCAAGATATTCAAGATATTTGATATTGATGCGAGTCAGGTCGGAGAGTTCTTTAAGTGATAATCCTTTTAAGAGGCGAAGCTCTTTTAATTCTTTTCCAATATCATTCATTTCATTCCCGAACCTCCAGTTGTTGTTTTGAATCTTTTATTAAAAAAGAAAGCTCTCTACAATTGAAATTAATAAAGTCGAATTAATTTTGCTGAAAAACTTCCATCCATATCGTGAACATTTGGGTAAGTTACAATGCAGCCATTCTCATCAATTAAATCAGGATGAATATTTGGGTGATTTTTAACTAGTTCAAAGTTTGGATGTGTCTCAAGAAATTTTGAAATGATATCGAAATTCTCTTCAGGTTCGATTGTACAGGTGCTGTAAACCAATACTCCGCCGACTTTAACCAGAGTTGCAGCATTGTTGATTAATTTTGTCTGAGTAGCAGTAAGTCTTTTTATATCTTCCAGATCTTTTTTCCATTTAATTTCGGGTTTCTTTTTTAGGACACCGAGACCAGAGCAAGGCGCATCCAATAATACTTTATCAACTGGAGGTATTTGTAAAGTTTCACTATCCGCTTCAAGAAATTCAATGTTGGTGATCTTTAATCTCTCTACATTTTTTTTCATTAATTTAATTCGACTTTGATACTTATCAACTGCAATAATTTTTCCTTCATTGTTCATCAATTCAGCTAAATAAGTGCTTTTACCACCAGGAGCAGCACATAAATCAAGAACAGTCTCGCCAGGTTTAGGATCTAAAAGAATGCAGGGGAGGCCTGCACTTTCATCCTGAATTGAAAAGTATCCTTGTTGAAAGTAATTCCAGTCTGTGATGTTAGTTAAATGTAAGAGAACGAAAAAATGTTCGAGATATTTTGAAGGACGAAATTTGAGTTCTGCTTCTTCAAGTTTTTTAATGAATGATTCACGGTTTGTTAGAAGACGGTTAAATCTCAAAGTAAGTTTAGGTCTTTGATTATTTTCTTCCATCAATTTTTCAGTGAATTCTCTTCCGTATCTTTTAAGCCATCTTTTTACAAGCCAGTTTGGATGAGAATAATAAGTTCCTAAGTAATTGATTTCATCCTGTTCGGGGTCAGGATATCTGATTTCTGCTTCTTCGATAGTGCGAATGATATTTCTTAAAACAGCATTTACAAGATTTGCTGATTTTTCACCTTGAATTTTTTTGACAAATTCAACTGCTTCGTTGACAGCTGCATAATCAGGAATGTTATCAAGGAAAAGAATTTGATAAAGAGCAACGCGCATTGCATTTTTTAGATTAGGAATGCACTTTGAAAATTCTCCCTTATAAAAACCTCGAAGAATCCAATCAAGTCGTCGTTCCCAGCGAACAACTCCATGTACGATTTCATTAAGTAATGCTTTATCAGGACCAGATAAGTCGCCGTATTTGAGTTCGATATCAATTAATTTATCTAAATAAGCATCAGTCCTATCTACTCGATTAAGAATTTTAACAGCAATTCCGCGAGGTCCAACATACAAATCTTTTAATTCTTCCATTTTACTTTCACATTTTAGTTAATTCAACAAAAAACTTCTCAAGCATTGCAAAGTTAAAATTTAAAAAACTAATATTTAAGTTTTTAATCTAAATGTTTCTTCAATGAGTTAGGAAATAATCGGGAGTGGGGTTCTAATTTGTTGATAAGAAAGATTTAAAATAAAAAAGCGGAGACAATGAACTCCGCTTTGTATTGATTAGAAAGGGAATAACTAATTTGGCATTCCTCGTTTTCTTCTTTCTTCTCGTGTCAAATCGAAAACTTTACGAAGTAATTTTTCTTCGGCTAAAGACATTGTGATATTTCGTCTTGCCATAACTCTTTTTGCAACTTCAAGACTTCTTTCAAGATCATATGTTGTCAGCATATCTGCACCGCCCCACGAGAATGATGGAACATATTTGGGCGGTATACCTGAACCATAAATATTGCAAGATACTCCCACAACAGTCCCAGTATTAAACATTGTATTAATTCCAGTCTTTGAATGATCTCCCATTGTAAGTCCAACAAATTGAGAACCGCTGTCAATTAATTCGCCATTAATATAAACTTTTACACTTCCATAATTATTTTTCAAATCACTGTTGTTTGTATCGGCTCCAATATTTACCCATTTTCCTAAATAACTATGTCCTAAGAAACCTTCATGTTGTTTGTTCGAATGAGAATGAATAATACTGTTTTCTACCTCACCACCGACTTTACAAACTTCTCCAATTGAAGTTCCTTCATAAATCTTTGCTGATATTTTGATCTGACTTTTATCACCAATAAAAGCAGGACCTTCAATCACAGCATTTGGGAATATGGTTACATTTTTGCCAATATAGATGGGACCATTTTCAGCATCTAAAACTACTCCGGGCTTTACCTTTGTTCCTTCATCAATAAAAATATAATCTTCATTTAATAGGTGAACGCCATTGTAAATCTTTCCATTGATTTTTTTGTCTTTCGATTTAACTAAGTACTCAAAATCTTTTTCAATTTGTTCTGCATTATTGTTGACTAAATCCCAGGGATAATTGATTAGTTTTACATCAACCTGTTGCTTGAATAGACCATCAAAATCTGAAAGAGTAAATAAATCATGGAGAGAATTTTTTAGATCACTTAATTTTGAGCCACTTACTTTAGCCGCAATAATATATTCGCCATTCACATAAAGAATATCATTAGGATTATTCAAGTCAATTTTCTCAAGAAAATCGTTATCAGCTATTACTCTGCCATTAATAAATAAACATACATCCTCACTGCTGATTTGATTAATTTCATATTGAGGATAAATTTCTGTCAAATATTCGGCTAAGTAATTTCTGCAATGCAAAGTAACTTTGGCATTTGGAAAGTGTCTTAAAATTTTATCTTTTAATGTTAAGATTCCGCATCTCAACTCGTATGTTGGGCGTGTGTAAACTAAAGGTAATAATCTTGAATAATAGATGCCCTCAAAAATACAAATGTGCATAAAAGCCCTTCCTATCCGTTGTACTGTCTTTCTAATTTGGAAGCAGCATCTTTATCTACAATTACATAAGCTTTACGATGCATTTGAATTATTGAAGCCGGGCACATTGCAGTAATTGGACCTTCAATAGCTGCTTTTATTGCATCAGCTTTGTTTTTGCCATTTGCAAGTAAGATAATTTCTTTTGCTTCCATTATGGTGCCGATGCCCATAGTAATTGCGTATCTTGGAACTTCGTCAATTGATTTGAAAAATCTTGCGTTATCTTTAACCGTTTGTTCAGTTAAAGTTTTAATTCTTGTTCGTGAACCGAGTGAAGAACCAGGTTCATTAAAAGCGATATGACCATTTGCACCGATACCGAGGATTTGCAAATCAATTCCGCCAAATTTTTTGATTTGTTCTTCATACCATTCGCAGTGTGCTTCAATATCATCAGCCATTCCATTTGGCACGTGGATGTATCTTTTATCAATATTGATATGATTAAAAAGATTTACATCCATAAAATATCGATAGCTTTGATCATGGTGCGGAGGTAAACCGATATACTCATCTAAATTGAATGTAACGACTTTGGAAAAATCTAAGCCTTCTTCTTTGTGCATTCTGATGAGCTCTTTGTAAAGCCCAACGGGAGTACTTCCAGTAGCGAGACCAAGAACTAAGTTAGGTTTACGACGAAGACGAGCAGCAACTATTTTTGCAGCTTCTTTGCTCATCTCGTCGTAATTTTCTTTTATGATAACCAGCATCGGTTCGCTCCATTTTTGTTGATTTTTATTTTGGTAAGAGATGAGCTCGGTGAAAGAAGGTTATTGAGTAGCCTTTTTCCCGTATTTTTTCATGAATTTTTCAACGCGACCTGCTGAGTCAACTAATTTTTGTTTTCCAGTAAAAAACGGATGACAATTTGAGCAAATTTCTAATTTTAAATCTCCCGCTGTGGATCTTGTAACAAATGTATTACCACAAACGCAAGTAACAACCGATTTTCTATAAACTGGATGAATACCTTTCTTCATTTTTACTCCATTTTTTAAAATTTCCGTTGCAAAATACGAAACAGGATTTGCAAAAACAATTTGACCAGAATTTAAGGACTTATTCTTTCTTTATTGGTTCCAGGGGCACTCGTTTTTCAAGCTCTCTTAATTCTTGAATCCTTTTTTCCAGCTCTTTTTGTTGTTTCTTAATTTCTTCAAGTTTCATATCAAGTTCTCGTTCATACTCTGATCGTTCCCAGTATCCTCTTCTTTCAAAATAGCCTTTGAAAAGCCAGTTATGTTTCAGGGCTTCCATATTATCTGCAAATCTTTCAGCTCCGAGCCTTGCCTGATTAGCTGTTATAATTAAATTATTAATAATCGCTTTTACTGAGTCATAAGCACTTTTATCACTAACTAAAGCACCGAGCACACCTTCACCCTGATTGACTCTTAAAACGAGATTATCAACTTTCTTAACAATCGAATCAACTCCTGAAATAACATTAACAAGATTATTTCCAAGTCCGGTTACAACATTTGTAATTTCTTCAAGACTTGTAGTCAAGCCAATCATAGTTTGATTGGCAGTTTGAGTTGCTTGATCTAAACTCTGGTAAAGTTTCTTATCGTTCAAAAGTTTACCAATGGTTCCTTCGCCTTCGTTAACTTTTTTCAATGTAATAGAAAATTCTTTAGCAATTTCTTTGATATAATTTAAGATACCTTGAGTTTCTTCAACAATCTCGGCATAAGTTACAGTTGTCTTTGTTGGAAGAACATCACCATCTTCAACAGCAGGAACCTGACCACTTCCGCCGTAGATGATTAATACTTTGTTTCCAACCAATCCTTCTGTTTCAATGCTTGCTTTTGAATCTTTTTTAATGAATTGTTTAACATCTTTTCTGATTTTCATTGTGACTAAAATTTTACTCGTCGTATCGGAAATAAACTCAATTGATTTGACTGAGCCGACATCAATACCAGTTAGTCTGACTGGCGCACCTACTCTTAAACCTTCGACAGTTGGGAAGTAAGCTTTTAATTCAAAAGTTTCGAGAAATAGAAAATCTTTATTACCAATTATGAAAATTCCAATCACTAAAATTACTGTTCCCAGAAAAGTGAAAAGTCCCAGCCTCGCTCCTTTTAATTTACCATTCATATCAAAACTCCTTTTTAGTCCAACTTATTTGAAAGAAATTTTTGAGCAATATCAAGATTAGAATTAATCAATTCCTCCGATGTTCCTTCAAAAATGAATTTGCCTTTGTCCAGAAGTAAAATTTTATCAGCTGTGCTTAAAGCAACAACCATATCGTGAGTTACAACAATATTGGTCATCTGAAACTTTTTTTGCATATCTAAAATGAGCTTAGCAATTTCTTTCGAAGTAACTGGGTCAAGTCCTGTTGTAGGTTCATCATACAGCATAATTTTTGGATGGAGAATTAAAGCACGAGCAAGTCCAATTCTTTTTCGCATACCACCTGAAAGCTCTGAAGGCATTTTATCTATAGCTTCTTCCAGACCAACAAGTCTTAACATTTCTTTAACTCTTTCTTCAATTTCACCTTCTCGCATTTTCGTGTGTCTTATCAAAGGGAATGACAAGTTTTCTCTAACAGACATCGAGTCGTACAATGCAGCACTTTGAAAAAGAAAACCGATTTCTTTCCTGAGTTCGTTAAGCTCTTTGTGAGAAAGTTTCAGAATGTCATTACCATTTATAAAAATTTTTCCATCATCGGGTTCAAGCAAACGCACAATGCATTTCAATAAAACGCTTTTCCCTGTTCCACTTCTACCAAGAATTACATAAGTTTTTCCTTCAGGAACTTCAAAAGTTACTCCGTCAAGAACAATTAAATTTCCAAATCTTTTGTGAAGATTTTCAATTTTTATCATTTTAGTCAGGGAAAAATTATAAGAGTTATTCTAACAAGAATTGAATCAAAAAGCAGAATTAAAAGAGAAGAAATTACAACAGCAGTTGTGCTAGCTTTGCCGACTCCTTCAGTTCCTTTGCTCGCATTGAAGCCAAGATATGAACCAACGATTCCAACAATGAAACCAAAAACAAATGTCTTAGCAATGCCCGGAATTACATCAGAAAAGGTTACAGCTTCAAGGACAAGTTGAATGTAATATGCAAAAGTTAAATTTTGTGTAATTATTACTGCAATATATCCGCCAATTAAAGCGATAAAATCAACATAAACTGTAAGTAATGGAAGCATTAATGTCGTTGCAATTACTCGAGTGACAACCAGGAATCTAAATGGATCAACCGCAGAAACTTCCATTGCATCAATTTGTTCAGTCACTCTCATTGAACCGAGTTCGGCTCCAATACCCGAACCAACCCTTCCAGCAAAGATTAATGCAGTCAGAACAGGACCAAGTTCACGAATTACAGAGAGTGCAATTGTTCCTGGTAAAAACATTTCAGCACCAAATCGAGCGAGTACTGGCTGAGTTTGCATCCCCAAAACAAGTCCAATGATAAAACCAGTTACACTAACAATTGAAAAAGTTTTTACACCGAGTTCATCCATATGTTTTTTTATTTCGCCAATTTCATAAGGTGGGCGAAAAGCTTCTGCGAAAAATCTTATTGAAAATGCAGTTAAACCCCCGATTGTTAGAAAAAATTGATTTACTCTTTCCGTCAGGTTCATTTTATTCTATTCCTAAGGCAAAACTAATTTTTTTTGCTTCAAGGTTTTCTTCAAAAGTTATTGGAATTTTCGAAAAAGATTTTTCAATGAAATGCTGAAATTCTTCGAGTTCTTTTGGTGAATGTAATTTCGGATTGTATATGATTTTAATGAGTTTTATTGTGTAAGTATCAAGCTCTTTGAGCTTTTGAATATCATCTGCAATTTGAAGTTCGATGAAATCCATAAAAATATCCAGATTGATTATGCAATTTTTTACAAAATAATTAAAGGAATTAAATAATTCACTTTAATATTGTATAGAAATTAAAGAAACAAATTAATCGATTATGCCCCAAAAAGTAAAAATATGACCTTAGTTCTTAAGAAATTGTAAGATTGCCTGATTCACATTATCAGTGTCTTCAAGGTTTACCATATGACCAGCTACATCAGAAAAATAAAATTGTGCATTTTTAATTTTACTTACCATTAATTCAGCATTCTGGAGCGGACTTGCAAGATCACTTTTGCCATGGATTATCAAGACAGGTATTTCAATTTTTTCAAGAAAATCAACATAATCTTTCCGATCTCTCATTGCACCCAATGAACCAATTATTCCATTTAAGCTTGCTCGTTCCATTAGAATTGAGACCTTCTCAACAAGTCTAATATTTCTTTCCCAGGTTATTGGAGCAAATAAAATTTTCTTGAATGCTTCAATAACAGGTGTTTTTCCAGAAGTTTTTGCAGCCTGGATTAATTCATTGCGTCGGTTTTTTGCTGCTTCGTCATCAGCTTGTGCTTTAGTTGCAATCAAAATCGCTTTGGAGATTCTATCACCAAATCTTTCTAAAAGATTAAAGGTTATATAACCTCCCATACTCATACCTGCAACTACAAATTTTTGTATTCCCAAATTATCTGCCAGGCAGATGATATCATTTGCAAAATCATCCATAGTCCATTCCTGAATGTCTACCAAAGAATCTCCAAAACCTCGTAAGTCTGGGGCAATGACTTTGAAACCAGATGAGGATAAAAATTGAATTTGAGGTTCCCACATTCTATGATTTAAAGGAAACCCATGGATAAAAATTAAAGGCTCACCTTCACCCTCTACTCGTGCAAAAAGAGAACAGTTTGGAACATTATATTTCATTTATTG
This sequence comes from Ignavibacteria bacterium, assembly GCA_013177855.1. Lineage (NCBI taxonomy): Bacteria > Pseudomonadati > Ignavibacteriota > Ignavibacteria > Ignavibacteria bacterium. The sequence continues at coordinate 1,111,116 of JABLYA010000001.1, read as the reverse complement.
CCCTTTCTTTTTAAGTCCAGTGCAAAGTAAGAAATTGTTAATGATAAAACAAAAGCAAATTTACACATTAAGCTTTCGATAAAATTTATTGATTGTGGATAAATTAAAAGCGTTACAATCATTGGCAGCAGAAATGAGAGATATCCAAAAATCAAAATTGAGTTCTTCCTTTTTAGTGTTTTATCCTCTGAGGAGATTAAATTTTTAATTGCAAAATAGAGAGCAATTAAAATCGGCAAATAGTAAAATAAACCATAAAGAAAACCGAGAGGATAATGGTAAGATGCATAAATCACGCTGCACTCACGAACTCTAAATTGCTTAATTGTGAAGAAATAATAGAGGGTAAAAAATAAAGCAGGCGCAAAAATTACTCCTTCTAACTTTTTCAAATTAATTTTATTAACTCTGGCGATTAAAAGAAGTCCAGTTGGTGGTAAAAATGAAATACTGACAAAAGCAAGATAAACTGCAAAACCTTCTTTAAATCCCAAACCACAAATTAAAAATTCAAAGAATTGATAAAGTGCAAGAAGTGCAAGAATTACAACGCTCAAATTTTTATGTTTTGATTTAGAAAAATAAAGAACATTGATCAAGAGAACCAGCTCAATACAAAAAATCAATAATGAGAGAATTCCATTATAATTCTGCATTATTCAAACTCACTTTGTAAGCGTTAAGTTGTTTTGTAATTTTACAAAAATTTTTAACAAAAATAGAATAATATTAAGGAGTGATAATGCGGAAGAAACTTGTTGCTGGTAATTGGAAAATGTATAAAGATAAATCCGAAACAGCTGAATTAATTTCACAATTGAAGGAAAAACTAAAAGAAAATACTCCTGATGTGGAAATCGCAATTTGCCCACCTTTTACATCAATTGAACTTGCAGGTGAATTAATAAAAAATTCTCCGATTCATTTAGGCGCTCAAAATATGCACACTGAAATTGAGGGAGCCTACACTGGTGAAATTTCAGCGAAAATGCTTAAATCATTCGGAGTTGAATATGTAATTTTGGGTCACTCTGAAAGACGGACTTACTTTAAAGAAAGTGACGAGTTTATAAATCAAAAAATCAAAAGAGCAATTGAATTTGACATAAAACCAATCTTTTGTTTGGGAGAGACACTGGAAGAAAGAGAGGCAGGAAAAACTTTTGAAGTAGTTGAAAATCAACTTACAAAAGGACTTTCAGGTGTTTCAAGATTAGACCTTCGAAAAATAGTAATTGCTTATGAACCAGTCTGGGCAATTGGAACAGGTCGAACAGCAAGCCCTGAACAGGCTCAGGAAGTTCATTCTTTTTTGCGCAGAAAAATTGCCGAGCTTTTTGACTCAGAAATTTCTCAGGAAATTAAAATTCTTTATGGTGGAAGCGTTAAACCTGATAATGCAAAAAATTTATTCAAGCAACCAGATATTGACGGTGGTTTAATTGGAGGTGCATGTTTGAAAGCAGATTCATTTTATGAAATTATTCTTGCAGCTCAATTTTAGTTGCAGGCTTTAGGAAAAAATTGAATAAACTCTCTTCAAAAATTATTTTTGTTTGATGATACAATTAAGAGGGAATTAAAGTGTCAAGATATTTAGTAATTCTTTTTTTGCTTGCTTTAAATTTTGTTTATGGAGAAAATCTTGAATTTTCAATCAACGAAAATTCTTCAGGTCAAACAAGAAAACTTGTTCTTTTGAATAAAAACTGGATAGATAAAACTGATGAAGAACCAAAGAAATTAAATGTTCCATTCTGGGTTGATGATGATCAACTAATAATTGAGAAGAGATTCAAACTTAATGAGCAAAAAACTTTTTACAATTATTATTTGAAATTTGAAGGTATACGCGGACTTGAAGCAGTATATTTTAATGATGAAAGAATTCCTTTCGATCCAGTTGAATTAGAAGAATTTGAATTCAGGATACCATCGAATATTGTCAAAGAGAATGGAGAGAATTTTGTTAAGCTTATTCTTTCAAAGAAGATGCGACAGGTTGAGCAAAATGTTCTTGCAAGTAAAGTTGAATTGCCTGAAAGAAAAGCTGGAATTTATAAAGATGTTTATCTTGAAATTCTCCCTTCAATTTCGATTACAAACTTAAAGTTAACACCCGAGATTGATCAAAATCTCACAAATGGAAAAATAAATTTTAGAATCGAAATCTCTTCATCAAGACAGATACAGGCAGACTCATCAAAAAATTTAATGTTGATAATTAATGTCCTTGATCAAACTAACTCGAATTTAGTTGGTTCAATGACATTTAATCTGAATTTCACAGGAATGTCTAAAGTTCTGAATGGAGAATTAGTAATCAAAAATCCAATTTTGTGGGAAATTCAGAAACCGTACAATTACAGATTAGAAGTAAAATTATTCAGCACTAATGAATTTATTGATCAAATAAATTCGCAGGTTGGTTTTAGATATATTGAAGTTCGAGAGGGCAAAATTTTCTTAAACAAACATTCTTTGATTTTGAATGGTGTAACTTATTTTGAATCAAATGGAGTGAAAAATTCATTCTACAGATTAAGTGATTATGAGAGAGACATCAAACTAATTAAAGAATTAAATGTAAATGCAATTTTTGTAAAAAATTCTCTACCCTCCGATGAGTTAATTCAACAATGCGAGAAAAATGGAATTTTAGTTTTTGTTGATCTTGACAGCAAAATTTATCCTTCAAAATCATTTCAAACTTATGATCGAGATAAAAAACTTGATTTTATTTTTAATCATTATTCAAATTATGCGAGCTTTGTCGGTTTAAACTTTGGATTAATTTTTAGAGAATCAGAAATCCAAAGTCTTCATCAATTAATTAAAAAGTCGGAACAATCAAATCTAAATATTCTGAGATTTTTTGAAACTAATAATTTCACGATAAATCAATCTGGTAAATTTGATTTCATCGGTTACAATCTTTTACACAAGAATTTTGAAGAAATTAAAAAGTTCATCGAGAATTTTACTGAAGACAAACTTTTATTGGTGAGCTCCTTAGGATACAATCACGGACTTGAAGAGAAAGAAGGTTACTCGAATCCATATTCAATTCAAGCACAAGCTAAATTTCTTTCTGATGTTCTGGAATTATTGAAAGAAAGGAATGCTTCAGTTTTTATTCACACCTTTGCTGATTATCGTCTGCCTTATCATTCAATTATTTCTGGCAAAATTGATAATACATTAATGAAGACAGGTTTGGTTAATGAGTATCGCAATTCAAGAAAACTTTCGTATCAAGTTGTCAGAAGTTATTTCACTGACAATAAGCTGCCAATCATAATGCAGGGCAGTTACTCTGAAAAGGCTAATTATATTTATGCTTTCGCCGGATTGATCTTACTTGCATTAACAATTCTATCAATCAATTCAACTCATCGCTTTAAAGAAAATGTTTGGAGAGCAATTCTCAAGACATACAATTTCTTTTCTGATATTCGGGATGGTTGGATTATTTCTTCATTTCATTCCGTAATTCTTGCAGCTAATATTGCTCTCTCACTTGGCTTGATATATTCTGGTTTATTCTATTACTGGAAAGATAAAATCAATTTTGAACGCTTTGTATCTCTCTTTAATTCATTGACAACATTTGAGTTTATAAGCTACCTTGCCTGGCGACCAATTGAAGCAATTTTATATTTTACATTAATTGTGTTTCTCTGGATTCTATTTTTAACTCTTATTGTTCGATTTTTCAATCTTTTTGTAAGGAATAAAATATTCTTGAATCATTCTTTCCTAATTGTTGTTTGGAGTGCAATTCCATTTCTTATTCTTTTACCTTTTGGGATTGTTATTTTCAAAATTCTTTCGACTGAAAAATATAATCTTTTGATTTATGCAATTTTAATAATCTTTCATCTCTGGGCTTTCACAAGAACATTAAAGGGAATTTCGGTTGTCTTCGAAGTGAAAAAATCCAAAGTATATTTTGTGGCTCTTATATTCATTTTTATTACACTTGCAAGTTTAATTTTATATTTACAGATTAATTACAGGTCAATTGATTATTTAATGGAGTATTTCGTTTAGGATATGTATTTATCTAAAGTAGAAATTTTTGGCTTCAAATCTTTTGCAAATAAAGTTGAAATAAAATTTAATTCTGGATTAACGGCTATTGTCGGTCCTAACGGTTGCGGCAAAACAAATGTAGTCGATGCGATTCGTTGGGCACTTGGTGAACAAAGAACAAGTGTCCTTCGAAGTGATAAAATGGATAATGTCATCTTCAATGGAACATCAAGCCGCAAACCTCTTGGAATGGCTGAAGTTTCTTTAACAATTCAAAATAATAGACACATCCTGCCAATCGAATACAGTGAAGTAAAAATCACGAGAAGGTTATTCAGGTCTGGTGAAAGTGAGTATTTAATTAACAATACACCCTGCCGCCTGAAAGATATTCAAAATCTCTTTATGGATACTGGAATGAGCTCTAATGCTTATTCCGTAATCGAATTAAAAATGATCGAAGATATTTTAAGCAATCGTGCTGACGACAGAAGAGTTTTATTTGAAGAAGCAGCGGGTGTAAATAAGTACAAACACCGCAGAAAAGCAGCTCTGCGAAAACTCGAGGCAGTTAAACAGGATTTAGTTAGAGTTAATGATATTTATGCTGAAGTTCAGAAGAAAGTAAATTCTCTCGAAAGACAATCAAAGAAAGCTGAACAGTTCAATAAATTATATCAGGAATTACGAGAGCTTGAAATAAACTTAGCCGAACGAGAGCTGGTTAGACTGAAAAAGAGAATTGAAGAAGCTCAGCAAAATCTTTCCTTACTTAAAGATGAAAAGCAAAAATTTATAAATGAAATAAATGAGCTCGATAATCAACAGCAATTATTCTACAAACAACTTGATGAAATTGAAGTCAAGCTTGAAAAGAAAAGAGAGGAAATTCTTCGAAGCACTGAAGATATTTACAAGATCAAAGAAAACATTATAAGAAATAGGGAAAGGCTGAACAATAACGAAAATAATCTTAATCGACTAAATAAAAATATTCTCGATAATACAGAAAAAATTTCTACACTGAACAATTCAATAGTTGAAACAGAAAATAAGATCAACCAAACTCAGATTGATATCGAAGAAACTCGACAACTTCTGGCAGAACTCGAAGAGAAGAAGGTTGAATATGAGAATTATCTACAAGAAAGAAACAAAGAGTTAGAAGAAAAACGAAAAGAGCTTCAACAATTTTATTCTGAATACAATGAGATTAAAAGTCAACACGAAAAATTAAATCTCAGGATTCAAAACAATTCTGATAGTATTAAATCACTCAATGAAAAAATTACAAAAGCTGAACAGACAATTGAAAAACTCTCCAAGTATATCGAGGAATTAACGCAGGAGCATTACAGAGCTAAAAATCGAGTAAGTGAAGCTGAAATTGAGCTTTCAAAAGCTCAGGATCGAAAAGCTGAAATTGAACAGCAAATTTCAAAACTAAAACAGGAAGAACTTGAAACAAGGTCAGCTCTTAATGCTATTAAAAATAAAATAGATTTCATTCAGAACTTAATTGATAATCTCGAAGGAATTACGAGAGGTACAAAAGAGTTAATTTTAAAATCGGATTGGAATAAAGGCGAAAGAATTCTGGTTGCTGATGCTGGTTCAACTGAAGAGAAATATCGAATTGCAGTTGATAATGCTCTTAGAAATTATTTGAGTTACATTCTTCTGCAAGTCAAAGAAGATTTGAAAAGCGGTATTGAATATCTGAAAAATAATCAATTGGGTCAGGCGAATTTTTATTATCCATTTGAACAAAAACAAAATCTCTGGGAAAAACTTAATTCATTCTCTCAAAAAAGAAGTAGAAAAAAATTAGAAAGAGAAAATGGATTCATTTCCTGGTTGGTAGATGTAATCGAATACTCTAAAAGCTGGGAGAAATTTTTTAAACGAGCACTCGGTAATGTTTGTATTGTTGATAAACTTGAAACTGCACAATATCTCGTTGAAAAATATCCACACTTTGATTTTGTGACAATTGATGGTGATGTGATACGGTCGTCTGGATTTGTAGATGTGAGCGGCGAAAAAGCTTCAACTGAAACTGCTTTTGGAAGAAAGAAAATCCTCTCTGAGTTGAATGATATTTTTATTAAAGAGACCTACAAACTTGAACAATTGACTAACAAACTTTCTGATTTAAATTCTGAATTAAAATCAATCAATATCAAAGCCTACCAGGACAATCTGAATATGATGAAAAATGATGAAGCTGCAATTGAGAAACAACTCTCGCAGCTTCAATTCGAGAGAAACAAAGCCATTGAAGAAGTTGAAAAACTTAATCTTGAAATTTCAAATTTCCAGAAAATTAATGACGAGCTTAATCAAAAATTAGAAATTCTAAATCAAGAGTTAGAAAGCAGACAACTTGTCATTAATCAAAAAAGAAGCGAACTAAATGAACAGTCAGCTAAAATAAAAGAAATTGAAAGTGTTCATAACAAGAATCTCGTCAAAGCTAATGAAGCTAAAATTAACCTTACAAAACTTGAAAGTGAAGTTGTAAATCTCAGGAATTTAATTGAAAGAAATAAGAATGAAATAATTTCCTTAGAACAAGATATCGAAAAATTCAAAAAAGAAATTGAACAAATAAATAATGAAAATATTCAGTTAAAAAATTTAATACAGGAACTTGATCTTCAAGAGAAAACTCTTGAGGATGGCAAGAAAATACTTAACGAAGAATTAAACATCATTCTTGGCGAATTAAACGCAATCAGACAAAAAGTCTCGGAGAACGATAAAATACTTCATCAAAAAAGAAGCGAACTTGATGCAGTCAGTGAAAGAATTCACTCCGACGAGATGATAATCAATGAAAGTAAATTAAATTCAAAAACTCTGATCGATCGTTTAAATGAAGAATATCAGTACAAACCTGAATACAAAGAATTTGATGACCTCGATACTTTCAATTTTGCCGAAGCCGAAGAGAGATTACAATTCTTGAAAAATAAAATTCGTTCCCTTGGTCCTGTAAACTCTCTTGCATTTCAAGAATATGAAGAAGAAAAGAAAAGGCTTGAATTTTTAACCGAGCAGAGAAATGATTTAATTGAATCAGAAAAAGAATTGATGCAGGTAATTGAAGAAATCAATCAAACAGCTCAAAAGCAATTTCTCGATACATTTGAAAAAATCCGTCAAAACTTTATTGAAACATTTCGAACTCTATTTGATCCAGGCGATGAAGCTGATTTAAAACTTGAGGAAGGTGTCGATCCACTTGAAGCAAGAATTGAAATAATTGCAAAGCCTAAAGGTAAAAGACCAACTTCAATTGATTTACTTTCACAGGGTGAAAAAACATTAACAGCAACAGCTCTCCTTTTTGCAATTTATTTAGTTAAGCCAAGTCCCTTCTGCATTTTAGATGAAGTTGATGCTCCTCTTGATGATGCAAACATTAAACGGTTTATCAGGCTGATAAATAAATTTTCCGAGAACACCCAGTTTATCATCGTCACGCATAACAAACTGACAATGGAAGCAGCTCAGACGCTTTACGGCGTTACAATGGAAGAAGAAGGTGTTTCAAAAATTGTGGCGGTGAGATTTACTGAGGAGGCAACAGTTGCTTGAAAACATTTATAAAACATTTTTCCTGATTTCAATTTTTTTTCTTCACTCTCAAATTTTTGCACAGGAAATTTATAATATTCACTCTTCAAGAGATAAAACTAATCTGTTAGAGGTTGTCAATTTAAATTCGAAATATTTTGTTTTCTATCAGGACTCAACTTTTTTTGACAAAAGAATCAAATGCAAAGTTTTTTCTAAAAATAATCCCAGAAAACAAAAAGAGTTTTTTATTACTCCAAATCTTTCAACCTTTCAAGATGAATTAAAATATTCAATCATCTCTAATAATCTAATTTTTCTCTCGTTTGTTGATTTTAGAGATGATGCAGAAGGAGATATCTATTCTCAATTGATTGATGAAAATGGAATTCTGTGGGATGGCAGTGGAATTCCAATCGCAACAGTAAAAGGAAAACAAAGAAATCTATCTGTTAGTGTTGACAGCTCAAAAAATATTTTTGTTGCCTGGCAGGATTTTCGTGATGATCCTCAGGGTGATATTTATGTCCAGAAACTGGATTTATTTGGTAATTCACTCTGGAAAAGAAATGGACTTGTTGTCTCGAATTTGAGAGGAGAAGAATTTTATCCTGAAGTTGTGGCTGATGATAATGGTGGTTGTTTTGTTTCTTGGATCGAAGCAATCTTAAAAATACAAAAGCTGTATGTTCAACGAATTGATTCAGCAGGCAAAAAATCGTTTGGTGAGTATGGAATTTTCATCTCCAATCCGATGGAAGACTGTACAGCTCAAAATATTATTACCAATCACAGAAATGAGCTGATTATTTTCTACACAAGTAGAGACCAAAAAAGCAAAGTTTACTTTCAGAAACTTTCTAAAAAAGGCGCAAAGAAATTCGGTCAATATGGGAAAGAAATTTGTTTGAAAAATGGAAATCAGGAATTATTAAAAGCTTTTCAATTTCTAAACAACGATTTAGCTGTTTTGTTTTTAATTGAAGAACAGGAAAACTTACAGACAGCTTACTTACAAATTTTTAGTCAAGGTGAAAAACCTAAGTTTAAAAATCCAATTAAAATTCATTCAGGCTGTGACTTTCATCAAAAACCAGAAATGAAAATTGATGACAAAGGATTTTTTATTTACTGGACCTGTCATCATAATGAAAAAAATAAAATTTCATTATTCATCCAGACGATTACCACCAAAGGCGAAATCTTAAAATCCGATGGATTAAAAATTAACAATGATGATATTGATGCAGCTTCTAAATTTTATTTAAGTCTAGATAATCCAGTTGAATGTGTGGCTTACAATTATCATAATAAAAACAGTATCAGTTTTCTGCTTTTCGATTTGAGCGATTACAAAAATCCAAAACTTCAAAATTTTACTGCTGCATACTTTGATGGGCTTGTGAAACTTCGTTGGGATTTAATTAATGAAAGACCAAATACAAAAATTTTTCTTGAAAGAAATGAAGCTGAAAATGAAGAGTGGAAAAAAATTTTTAGTTATCATTCAAATGAAAAGTCTGTAATAAAGCAAATGTCCTATGATGATCAGGTGCTTTACTCAGAAAATTTGCGTTATCGTTTAACTGGGTTTGACCCTGAAGGGAATGAATTTTTCAAAGAAGAAATTGAAGTAGATGTTGTTCCACCAGCTGAGGGTTTTTACTTGTTTCAGAATTCACCTAATCCTTTCAGTCAATCAACAAAAATTGCTTTTAGAGTTCCAATTAAAACAAAAGTCGTAATTAAATTATATAATTCACGCCTTGAAGAAATTGGAACAATTCTAAATGATATTTTTGAACCCGGAACATACGATTTTGAATTTGTTCCATTTAGTTCAATGGAAAGTGGAATTTACTTTTACAGAATTTTTGCTTCGAATTTTTATGATGTTAAAAAAATGATTTACTCAAAATGAAAAAACCTGAGATCAAAATCTTTTGCGATTTCGATGGAACAATAGCAGTTGAAGATATCGGAAATTTATTCTATCGAGAATTTGGTGACCCACAAATTTGTGACGATGTTGTATCTAAATGGAGAGAAGGTAAAATTACCTCAATCGGATGCCTGAGTACAGAATGCCGAACAATTAGAAATCTAACTCTCGAAAAAGCTTACGATTTTATTGATCAACAAAAAATTGACGAAACATTCATTGACTTCGTAAAATTCTGCAAAGAAAAAAATCTTGATTTGATTATCATAAGTGATGGACTTGATTTATACATCAATTATATCTTAAAAAAATATAACCTAGATATTAAATTCTTTGCAAATTCAATTCGAATTAATGATGATGGAACAGCTGAGATGATTTTCCCTTACTCAGATTCAGTGTGTTTGAAATGCGCTAATTGTAAACGAAATCACATCATCAATAATTCCTCAGACGATGACATAACAATTTACATTGGCGATGGACATTCAGATCGATGTCCGATTGAATATGTTGATTACATTTTTGCTAAAAAGCATTTGTTGAAATATTGTGAAATAAATCGAATTTCCTATTCACCTTTTGAAAATTTTTCTGATGTTAAACTTGCAATCGAAAAACTTTTAAGTAAAAAGAGAATCAAAAAAAGAAATACAGCCATCCTCAAACGAAGAGAATTATATTTATTGGAGCCCTAAATGACAGCAGGACAATTTTTCTTTAAATATCGCAGTTACACACCACTTCCTTTTCTCATACTGATGATTTTGTATTCCAATCCAAACATTTATTCGATGCTTATTGGATTTATATTTGTTTGTGTGGGTGAGTTTATCCGAATCTGGGCAAACTCATGGGCTGGTTCAGAAACACGAACAACTGGTGGAGTCGGCGGGACTTTTTTGGTTATCAGCGGACCTTATGCTTATGTAAGAAACCCGCTCTATATTGGAAATGTGATTATTTATTTCGGACTTGGAATAATGTCTAATGCGGTATTTCCTTACTTGCAGATTGTTGCTTTGATATACTTCCTTTATCAATATTATGCGATTGTCAAAGAGGAAGAAAATTTTTTGAAGACGAAATTTGGTCAGGCTTATGAAGATTATTGTAAAAATGTGAATAGATTTTTGCCGAAATTAAAAAAGTATCAAAACCAATCAATCGAGCAGCCGGAGTTTTCTTGGAAAAAAGGTTGGCAGTCAGAAGTTCGTTCAATTCAAGCATCTTTAAGTGTGATTGGAATTTTACTTCTAATCTGGCTAATTAGAAGAGTTTAATCATCTATTTTTGACAAAGAAAAATTGACTTAGATATTTTAAGTAACCTTAAATTTTTGAATTAAAGCTTTAGATAAAAATTAAAATTTTGAAGATAACGGCGGAAAAGCTACGACATACTTGTAGCTGTGAAAAAATAATAATGGTTAATGAGATAAACTTTTAATTATTTTATGAAAAATATTCTAATCATCGCTGGAGAAACTTCAGGGGATTTACACGGAAGCAATCTTGTAAAATCGATCATTCAACTTAATCCTTCAATTAAATTCTTTGGTATTGGCGGTGATAGAATGCAAGAAGCCGGCGTTGAATTAGTTTATCACATTAATTCGCTTTCGTTTATGGGATTTATTGAGGTTATCAAACACATTCCATATTTGAAAAGAGTAAAAAGTCACATCTTAAGGCTGGTCAATGAAAAAAATCCCGATGCGGTAATACTTATTGATTATCCTGGATTTAATCTTAGCATTGCAAAAGAACTTCACAAACTTGGTAAAAAGATTTTCTATTACATTTCACCGCAAATCTGGGCGTGGGGGAAAAATCGAATTGATCTGATAAGAAAAGTTGTGCATAAAATTATTGTTGTCTTTCCATTTGAAGAAAAAATGTACCGTGATGCTGATGTTAATGTTTCTTTCGTTGGTCATCCACTTCTTGATGTGATTGAAAATTATCAGTTTGATTCAAAAGAAGAATTTTTTGAACAAAATTCACTCGATCCGTCAAAAAAATTACTTACGATTTTCCCTGGCAGTAGAAAACAGGAATTAAAAAAAATTTTACCTGTCGTTTCAGATGCAGCTTATAGATTAAAAAAAGATCTGGATCTGAATGTTGCTGTTGCAGGACTTACAACAATCCCGCCTGAAGTCTATACAGAATATTTTAAAGATGAATTCCAATTAATCTTCAATAAAAATTATGAACTAATGAAATATGCAGATGCAGGAATAATTAAATCAGGTACATCGACCCTTGAAGCGGCTTTGTTTGAACTGCCGTTTGTTGTTGTTTACAAGACTTCATTTCTTAGTTATTTGATCGGGAAAAACTTGATTCAAATAGATAAAATATCTCTCGCCAATATAGTAGCAGGTGAAAAGATTGTAACAGAATTGATTCAAAAAGATTGCAATCCTCAAAAGATTTATAGTGAGATTAAAGAATTACTTGTGAGTGAAGAGAAATCAACTCATATAAAAATGAAGTTAAAGAGAATCAAAAATTTGCTGGGCGATAAAGGTGCTTCTCAAAGAGCTGCTCAAATAATTTTATCAGAGATTTGAAATGAAAGAGTTTATACAACAATTAGGAATTTTTCTTCTTCCTCCAATTCTGGATTTGTTAACGAAGACTTTGAAAATCGAAATAGAAAACAAAGAAGCATTGAAATCTGGTAATGCTGTTTTTATGTTCTGGCATGGGAAAATGCTTGCTGGCTGGTGGCTCGGTAGAAATAAAAATTTTTACGCTGTTGTAAGTCAGAGTAAAGATGGTGAAATTCTCTCGCGTTTACTGAAGAGATGGAATTTTAAATTAATTCGCGGCTCAAGTTCAAAAGATTCAAAAGAAGTGATGAGAGAAATGGTTGAAGTTTTGAAAAAAGGTTTTTCACTTGCTATAACTCCAGATGGTCCACGCGGACCACGAGAAGAAATGAAAATTGGTGGACTTATTGCTTCTGTTCGAGCTCAAAAACCAATTGTGCTTTGTGGAATTTCTTACGAGAAGAAAAAAATTTTTAAAAGCTGGGATAAATTTGAATTACCAAAATTCTTTTCCAGAGTGAAAGTTAGATTATCGGATCCCAAATTATTTCCATCAGGTTTATCAAATGATGAATATGAACAAATTCGCCAGAAACTTGAATTTGAATTGAAAGAACTTTCAAAAGAAAATTTCGATGAATAAGATAAATTATCTCAGAATTTTTTTACTTCCTTTTTCATTCGTTTATTTCTTAGCAATTAAGATCAAAGAGTTTGCATATCATTCGAATTTTATTAAAAGGATTTTAGGGCTTAACATTTATTATTCACGGATTCCAGTCATTTGCATTGGCAACATTCGCGTTGGTGGAACAGGTAAATCTCAAATTGTTCTGGAGCTTGCTAAAAAACTTCTGGAGAAAGGTAATAGGATTGCAATTCTTTCGAGAGGTTATAGAAGAAAGTCAAAAGGATTTTTTGAAGTAGTCTCTTTTGATACTGAGAAAAATGGAGATGAACCTGTTCTCTTGAAAAAAAATCTTCCGAATGCAAAAGTTTTTGTTTCTGAAGATCGTGCAATGGCTTTACAAAAAATTGATGAGAATGGGAACTTCGATTTCATTTTATTGGATGATGGATTGCAAAATTTGAGTTTCCACAAAGACATGAAAATAGTTTTAATTGACAAAAACTTTTACTCAAAAAATTTAATTGAACGATTTTTGTTGCCTGCAGGAAATCTCCGTGAACCTAAGAAAAAAATATTTGATTATGATTTTGTTATTTACAATAAAAAGTTTGAAGAACAAGGGATAGCTAACCAGCTCGCTCAAAACTTTCTTCTGTCAGAATATCGGTTTGAATATTTTGAAGATTTTGAGGGGAATGTTCTTCAATCAGACGATTTAAATTTGAAAAAATTTGGAGCTTTTTGCGGTATTGCTCAACCCGAATCGTTTAAGAAATTGTTTGAAAAACTTCAAATTTCGCCGCTTTTTTTAAAGATTTTCCCTGATCATCACCGCTATGGTGTACAAGATTTCGAAATATTGATTAAATTTGTAGAAAAATTTGGGTGCAATCACCTTGTAACTACTGAGAAGGACTTTGTCCGACTTACAAACTTTATTAATGAGTTTAAGAGAGCTGGGGTTTTCCTCTATTATGCGAAAATCACAGCAAGAATTTTTGATGAGGAGAATCTAATACAGAAAATTTTATGTCTGAAAAAAGAGTGACGATTGGTTTATCTTATTACGGTTCAAAAATTCTGAATTATATTGATTGGCTTAAGTCTTCATCTGATCAAGTCGAGATTCTAAAGCTTCATCATTCCACTAATAAACCAGAAGACTTACTTAAATGCAACAGTCTGGTTTTGCCAGGTGGTGTGGATATCAATCCAGAAAACTATAATCAGGAGAATAAGGGTTTATCAAAAATTGATGAGGAAAGTAAGATCCGTGATAAGTTTGAGAGAGAATTGATTGATGTCGCACTAAAAAACAATATGCCTATTCTTGGAATTTGTCGCGGTTTTCAACTTGTGAATGTTCATCTCGGCGGAACACTATTTCAACATATTGATAATCATCGTAATTCAGATAATGATGAAGATCTAACTCATTCAGTTAAAGTAAATCGAAATTCTCAGTTGTTTGAAATTGTAAATTTAGAAGAAGGTTTAGTCAATAGTTCTCATCATCAAGCAATTGATAAAGTTTCTGATTATTTAGTTGCATCCGCGTTTTCAGAAGATGGAATTGTAGAAGCTCTCGAATGGAAAGATAAATCAATTAAATCACCGCTTCTTCTTGTTCAATGGCATCCTGAAAGAATGAAGGATCGGAACGAAAATCCATTCTCAAAAGAAATTTTAAACTGGTTTATTAATTGTCAAATAAATAATGGAGAATGATAGTATGGCAAAAGCAGTAAAAAAATATGTCTACTTCTTCGGTGGTAAAAAAGCCGAAGGTAGAGCCGATATGAAAGAACTTTTAGGCGGTAAAGGTGCCAATCTCGCTGAAATGGTAAATATCGGTCTACCAGTTCCAGCAGGTTTTACAATTACCACTGAAGTCTGTACATATTTCTACAAACACAATAAAACATATCCAAAAGAACTTGAGAAACAAGTTAAAGATGCTCTCAAAAAAGTTGAGCAAATTATGGGAGCCAAATTTGGCGATCCCGAAAATCCATTGCTCGTGTCCGTTCGTTCTGGTGCACGTGCTTCAATGCCAGGAATGATGGATACAGTTCTTAATCTTGGTTTGAACGATGAGACCGTTCAGGGACTAATCAAAAAAACTAACAACCCAAGATTCGCTTACGACTCTTATCGCAGATTTGTGCAAATGTATGGTGATGTAGTTTTAGGATTGAAACCTCAAAAGAAAGATGAAATTGATCCATTTGAAGCAATTATAGAAAGAAAGAAACACGAACGAGGAATTACTCAGGACATTGAATTAACAACCGACGATTTGAAAGAGTTAGTCGAAGAGTTCAAAGCTGAAATAAAAGCAAAAACTGGACACGATTTCCCAACAGATCCATGGGAACAACTCTGGGGTGCAATTGGTGCTGTTTTTGGTTCTTGGAATAACGAAAGAGCAAAAGCATATCGTAAATTAAATAACATTCCAGAAGATTGGGGAACTGCTGTTAATGTTCAGGCAATGGTCTTTGGAAATATGGGTGAAGACTCATTAACTGGCGTTGCATTTACTCGTGACCCCGCCACAGGTGAAAATGAATTTTATGGTGAGTATTTAACCAATGCACAGGGTGAAGATGTTGTTGCAGGAATTAGAACTCCGCTTCCAATTAAAACATTAAAAGAAACCAAGCCCGAAATTTATAACCAGCTTGAAAGAATTAGAAAAATTCTTGAAAAGCATTATAAAGATATGATGGACATCGAGTTTACTGTTCAACAGGGTAAACTCTGGATGTTGCAGTGCCGTGTTGGAAAACGAACAGGATTTGCTGCTGTTACTATGGCAGTTGATATGGTTAATGAAAAATTAATCACGAAAGAAGAAGCTATTCGCAGAATTGAACCAGATCAACTTAATCAGTTATTAAGACCAATCTTTGATCACAATGAAAAAAGAAAAGCAATTGAAGAAGGAAGATTAGTCGCAAAAGGATTAAACGCTGGTCCTGGTGCAGCAACCGGTCGAGTCGTTTTCAGTGCTCCTGATGCAGAAGAATGGGCAAAGAAAGGTGAAAAAGTAATTTTAGTTAGAATTGAAACTTCACCAGAAGATATTCGAGGAATGAATGCTGCGGAAGGTATTTTAACAGCTCGTGGTGGAATGACTTCACACGCTGCACTTGTTGCCCGTCAAATGGGTAAAGTATGCGTTGCCGGCTGCGGTGATCTCGAAATTGATTACACTGCACAACAAATGAAAATTAAAAATAAAGACATTGTGATCAAGCAAGGCGATTACATCTCACTTGATGGAACTACTGGTGAAGTCTTCTTAGGTAAGATTGAAACAAAACCTTCAGAAATTATTCAGGTACTGATTCAAAAAACTCTTGATCCAAAAGATGCACCAGTTTATCAAAAATATGCCGACCTGATGAGCTGGGCAGATAAATTGAGAAGATTAAAAGTTAGAACCAATGCTGATACACCAGAACAATCCAAGAATGCGATTGCTTTTGGTGCTGAAGGAATTGGACTTTGCAGAACGGAACATATGTTCTTTGAAGGTGATCGAATTCAAGCAGTGCGTGAGATGATTCTTGCTGATACTGTTGAAGGTAGAAAAGCTGCTCTTAATAAATTACTTCCACTTCAAAGAGGAGACTTTGAAGGCATCTTTGAAGTAATGGAAGGAAGACCTGTTACAATTAGAACACTCGATCCACCATTACACGAATTCTTGCCTCATGAAGATAAAGACATTCAGGAACTTGCTGATAGAATGGGAATGTCATTCGAAGCAGTTAAGAATAAAATTGAAAGTATGAAAGAGTTCAATCCGATGTTAGGTTTCCGTGGATGCCGACTTGGAATTAGTTATCCCGAGATTACTGAAATGCAAGCTCGTGCAATCTTTGAAGCAGCTTGTAATGTGAAGAAGAGAGGAATTAAAGTATTCCCTGAAATAATGATTCCTCTTGTAGGTCATGTTAATGAATTGAAACTTCAAGAAAAGATTGTGCGTAGAGTTGCCGAAGAAGTAATGAATGAAATGGGCGAGAAGATTGAATATACAATTGGTACAATGGTTGAATTACCAAGAGCTTGCGTTACTGCTCACGAAATTGCTCAGGTCGCTGAATTCTTCTCATTTGGAACTAATGATTTAACTCAAACAACTTTTGGTTTATCCAGAGATGATTCTGGAAAATTCTTGCCAGCATATGTCGAGCATGATATTTTACCGAGAGATCCATTCGAATCGATTGATATAAATGGCGTCGGTGAATTAATGAAAATTGGTGTTGAGAAAGGAAGATCAACAAGACCAAAACTTAAAGTTGGAATTTGTGGCGAGCACGGCGGTGAACCCGATTCAGTTATGTTCTGCCATAGAATTGGTCTTGATTATGTAAGCTGTTCACCATTTAGAGTTCCAATTGCAAGACTTGCTGCTGCAAGAGCAGTTGTTCTTGAAAAAATGTCACAGCCTAAAGCTGTAGCAAAGAAAACTGCTAAAGTGAAAAAGACCGTTAACAAAAAATCAGGAAAGAAATAATTGTTATTTGAAATAGGGCTTTCAGTCAATTTCCGGCTGAAAGCTCTATTTTTTGTTTAAGCAGATATTAGTCTGTGTTTTCGAAAAAGAATCAATTCATCAAAAACAAAATAGTGAGAAGCTTATGGCAGGATTTGATTTAAGCGATAGAGAATTAAAATTATCAGATTTTAAATATGTTTTACCGAAGAACTTAATTGCAAAATTCCCTGTAACGCCGAGAGACAAATGCCGTTTGATGGTATTACACAGAGAAACTCAAGAAATTGAAGATAAAAAGTTCAGTGATATTGTTGATTATTTCCAAAAAGGTGATTGTCTGGTTGTAAATCAAACTAAAGTTTTTCCTGCAAGACTTTTTGGAAGGAAAGAGAAAACAGGTGCAAAGATAGAAGTTCTACTTCTAAGGGAATTAAATTCGCAGGATAAAATCTGGGATGTTATTGTTGAACCAGCAAGAAAAGTCAGAATAGGAAATAAAATTTATTTTGACGAAGGACTTGTCTGTGAGATTATTGATAATACAACATCTCGCGGTAGAACTATTCGCTTCTTAACCGATAAAGATGTTTTTGAAATAGTTGAAAAAATTGGAACAGTACCTCTTCCTCCTTACATTAAACGTGATCCAGTACCAGCTGATAAGAAAAATTATCAGACTGTTTATGCTAAAGTTGCTGGCTCAGTTGCTGCTCCAACTGCGGGATTGCACTTCACAACTCAACTATTAAAAAAGATCGAAAAGAAAGGTGTAAAAATTGTTCCTGTTATTTTGCATATTGGACTCGGAACATTTCGACCAGTTGAAGTTGAAGATTTAACCAAACATCGAATGGATTCTGAATTTTATGAAATTCCAGAATCTACTTCTGAAGTAATCAATAAAACAAAATTAAACAGAGGAAGAGTGTTTGCTGTAGGTACAAGTACTGTAAGAGCACTTGAAACAAGTGTAACAGCAAGCCGACTATCTGCACCTAATCGAGGCTGGACAGATAAA
Source organism: Ignavibacteria bacterium (assembly GCA_013177855.1). Classification (NCBI taxonomy): domain Bacteria; kingdom Pseudomonadati; phylum Ignavibacteriota; class Ignavibacteria; species Ignavibacteria bacterium. The sequence continues at coordinate 1,092,832 of JABLYA010000001.1, read as the reverse complement.
TTCATCTTTCCTCCATATGATTTTAAAATAGTTGATGCTTTAGTAACTAATTTTCATGCACCGGAATCAACTTTATTAATGCTTGTTGCTGCCTTTGCTGGTTATGATTTTACTATGAAAGCTTACAAGAAAGCTATCAAAGATGGGTATCGCTTCTTAAGTTATGGCGATGCAATGTTAATCTTGTAAAATTAAAAGTGCAAATAAAATAGTTTTAATTTTTTTTGGTCAGGCGAATTTCAGCCTGACTTTTTGTATTAATTAGGAGTTAAAAGTGAAAACAATCGTAATTATTCCAGCTGCTGGTTCCGGTAAAAGATTTTTGTCCGACACCCCCAAACAATTTTTGAAAATCAATGGTAAAGAAATTCTTGTTCATACAATCTTGAAATTTCAAAAGGCTAAGAGAGTTGATAAAATTATTGTTTCAGTAAATAAAGATTACATTGATCGATGTAAAAAGCTTATTAAAAAATTTAAGCTAACGAAAGTAATTGATATAGTTGAAGGTGGAAAGGAAAGACAGGATTCAGTTTACTTAGCATTAAAGTCTATCAAAGCTGAACCTAATGATTTAATTTGTGTTCACGATGCGGTTCGACCGCTTATTTCATCAAAAGATATTGATGAGTTAATTGAATTTGCGAGTAAAAAGAAAGCTGTGATAGCTGCAAAAAAAGCTGTAGATACCGTAAAAACTGGTTTTAGTTTTGTCGAAACTACTCTTGATCGTGATAAAATCTGGCTTGTTGAAACACCACAAATTTTTACTTATAAAATTCTGAGCGAAGCATTCGCCAAAGCTTACGAAGAAGGTTTTTTAGGTACAGATGAGTCATCGCTTGTTGAAAGACTCGGAGTTAAAGTTTACTTTTATCAAATTCAAAGTGAAAATCGAAAAATCACTTTGAGAAAAGACTTAGAGTTTGCTAAACTTTTTCTTAAATAATTGAGTTTGGTAAATAAAAATTAATTGAATAAGTTATAAAATAAATAAGTTCAAAAAATAATAGGTTAATATGTTAACAATAATATTGATTCTGCTTTTATCATATCTTGTAGGTTCAATTCCGACAGCGATAATTGTGAGTAAATTAGCTGCCGGCATTGATATAAGAAATTATGGAAGTGGAAATGCGGGTGGAACAAATGTCTTTCGTGTTTTAGGATGGAAATATGGAATTCTTGTTATGCTGTTTGATGCTTTTAAAGGTGTAGTTGCGGTTGTATTTATTGCACGACTTTTTTTCTTAACCGAAATGCCTTTTGATAATCCAACACCCTTCGATGATTTTACTTTTGTCCAATTACTTGCAGGGATTTTTGCTGTGATAGGTCATGTGTTTACTGTTTTTGCAGGTTTTCGCGGCGGAAAAGGAATGGCTACTGCCGTTGGAATGGCAGCGAGTTTAATGACCATAGATGTTTTAATTGCTGCTGCAGTTTTTCTTTTAATGTTGATTAAATTTAGATATGTGTCCTTAGGATCGATCAGTGCAGCAGTTGCTCTTCCAATAATTCTCTTCATTAGAGAAAATATCTTTCATGTACATATTGAAGGTTACACTACACTTATCTCCTTTTCAATATTTATTGCAATCTTCATTATTTATACTCATCGCTCTAACATTAAAAGGTTAATTGAAGGAACGGAAAATCGAATAAAGAGAATACCTCTCATTCAAAAAAAATCTGAGTAAGTATGAATGTAGCTGTTCTTGGAGCGGGTGGTTGGGGAACCACCCTCTCTATTTTGCTTCATGATAATGGACACAAAATAACTCTTTATGAATACAAACCAGATTATGCTGAATTCCTTCGACAGAAAAGAATTAATGAAATTTACCTGCCCGATGTAAAAATACCCGAAGAGATTGAAATCACCTCTAATCTTGATAATGCAACAAAAAGCCGACATATAATCGTTTTAGCTGTTCCAACTCAATACTTAAGAGGCGTACTGGAAAAAATTAAATATGATTCTATAAAGAATTCGGTCATTGTGAATGTTGCGAAAGGAATAGAGATATCAACATTAAAACGAGTATCTGAAATCATTAAGGATGTTTTTCCCGCAATCGATGAGGCTCAAATTTCAACACTCTCAGGACCAAGTCACGCCGAAGAAGTTGCCAGAAAAATTCCAACTGCAGTTGTTGTCGGATCAAAATCAATTGAAACTGCAAGATTTGTTCAGAATGAATTTATGAATCCTTATTTCCGTGTTTATGCGACAACTGATATTGTTGGAGTTGAGCTCGGTGGGTCATTAAAAAATGTAATTGCAATTGGTGCTGGTATTTGCGATGGTGCTGGATTTGGTGATAATACTAAAGCCGCAATTATGACGCGTGGTATTGCCGAAATTTCTCGATTGGGAGTTGCTCTCGGTGCAAAACCTGAAACATTTTCAGGTTTATCTGGAATGGGTGATGTAATTGTAACCTGTATGAGCAAATATTCAAGAAATAGATATGTCGGTGAACAAATCGGCAAAGGGAGAAAATTAAAAGATATTTTAGCTGAAATGGAAATGGTCGCTGAAGGTGTAACGACTGCTAAAAGTGTTTATCAACTCTCACAAAAAGTTAATGTCGATGTTCCAATTTGTATTGAAGTTTATAGAATTCTCTACGAAGACAAAGATCCAATTCTTGCAACAACTGAACTAATGACCCGCAGACCAAAAGAAGAAAGTATTTAGTAACCGAATAAAAATTTAATTTTCAACTTCCCTGTTCAATTTTTATAATCATAAAATTGACTTAGCATTCCAATTCAAAATTCATTTTCAATCATAAATTAAAATCACATTCAAAACCTCTTTGTTTAAAGTTATTTTCATTTAAAACTATTCCAGTTCATTTAATTGAATAGAGAATAATTAAACTTTAGTAAATTAAATAAAAAATGGACGAGCAATGAAAATTAAAAATCGCATCACCGACCTCTTTGAAATTGAATATCCTATCATTCAGGCTGGAATGGTCTGGGTTTCTGGTTACAAATTAGCCGTAGCAGTGAGCGAGTGCGGAGGGCTTGGACTTATCGGTGCAGGTTCTATGAAACCTGATCTTCTGAGAGAACATATCCAGAAAGCAAAGGCTCAAACTTCAAAACCGTTTGGAGTTAATATTCCGCTGCTTCGCGGAGATGCAGAAGACTTGATAAATGTTGTAATCGAAGAAAATGTAAAGATTGTTTTCACATCGGCTGGGCATCCAGGAAAGTTCATTGATAAATTAAAAAGAAATCAAATAAAAGTTGTGCATGTTGTTCCGTCTGTAAAATATGCAAAGAAAGCAGAAGAAGTTGGTTGCGATGCAATTGTCGGGGAAGGATATGAAGCAGGTGGACATAATGGCTTTGATGAAATCACAACTTTCTGTCTAATTCCAATGCTTGTAGAAAGTGTAAGAATTCCTGTAATTGCTGCTGGTGGAATTGCAACTGGTAAACAGATTGCTGCTGCATTAGCTCTTGGTGCTGAGGGAGTTCAGATCGGGACAAGATTTGCTGCAACTTTCGAATCATCAGCTCATGAAAATTATAAACGAAAAATTGTTGAAGCTGAAGATAATGGAACGGTGATTGGATTTAGAAAAATTGGACTTGTTAGGATGATTAAAAATAATTTTGCATTACGAGCAATTGAAGCAGAAAAAAATTGTGCCGATGAAAAAGAATTAAGGGAGATCTGGGGCGAAAAACGAGAACGACTTGGCATTTTTGAAGGTGATACCGAAGAGGGCGCACTTGAAGCAGGGCAATCAGCAGGTTTGATTAAAGAAATTCTTCCTGTAAAAAGAGTTTTTGAGAAATTATTAGAGGATTTTGATCAGACAGCCTTAAATCTCTTAAGAATGGTCTAATTTACCTAAGATCAGGGTGAAAAAAAGCTCTTGACTTGAAAATTTACAATCGATATAATCATTAGGAATCCTAAAATATAATAAAAACCAAATTAATGGAGGACTTATGCAAACCTTAAAACACAAACTTTTCTATATTTTCATAGCTCTAACTGCTTTTGGATTCTTAGCATTAAATCAAAGTGGAACAGATGTTCCGTATCCAGAGGGATATAGAGGATGGACTCATATCAAATCAATGGTTCTTGAAAAAGGGCATCCTCTCTATGAAGCCTTTGGTGGAATTCACCACATCTACGCAAATAAAACCGCACTCGCTGGGTATAAATCTGGCAATAAGTTCAAAGACGGCTCAGTGATTGTCTTTGATCTTTTTGAAGCCGTCTCAGAAGACAATGCAATCACAGAAGGAAAAAGGAAAGTTGTAGGCGTAATGGTAAAGAATTCGAAAAAATATAAAAACACTGGCGGCTGGGGATTTGAAGGATTTGCCGGTGATACGAGGGAGAGAGTTGTAAAAAATATGGAAGGTGAATGTTTCGCTTGTCATATGCAGGTAAAAGATAAAGATTTTGTTTTCAGTGAGTACAGAAAATAATAATCATCAAAAAGTTGCCTGTCCTTTTGCGAGGAGCTTTTCTAGCTCTTCGCTTCTTTAATTTTTGAAATTCTTACCTTTGCAATAAATTTTTCTCAATTCAGTTGGAATTAAACAAGATAAATTTCTAAATTTTATAAGAAAGAGAGCGTAATATGTCCAAAATCCAAAAACTATTTTCATTTAATCAGGGCAGAAATATCTGGAGAATTATTCTAACTGACCTTGAACAGATTATAATTGAGGAAAGGGATGTTCAAAAAAAGGAAGTCTACTTTTCTTGCATTGACAGAGTAAATGGAAATTTTTTCTGGAAAAATAAAACCTTCCTCGACGAGAAATTCTGGATTGGTATTGAAAGCACAATCTCTAAATATCTTATTCTTCATCAATTCGAAAAACCTGATATGCCAAATCACAAAAAAATTATAAATGTTGATCTTAACTCGGGTGAAATATTATGGGTGAACGATGATTTAACTTTTTTCAACATCGATGAGAATTATGTGTACGGTTACATTCCTCAGTTTGATAAAAACGAGTTCTTTAAGTTATCCATTGAAGATGGAAAAGTTGTAAGCAATCTCGGAGGCGATGATGAAGCTAGAGCAGTTTTGAATTCTATTAACGAAAAAGATTATTCCAGATATCAATTCACGCAAATGTTAAGCGGGTCAGATGGCGAAGAAGAAATTTCCAGCTTAATCAATCGATTTTTACCGAATAGTTCATACTTAAATTTTTGTGAGTATATTGATCGAAGAGATTTATTGATTTTTAATGTTTATGATAAAATTGAACCACGCAGTTTGATAAACAGATTAATAGTTTTCGACAAGATAGAAGAAAAACCAATTTTAATTGAAACACTTAATAGCTCTACTCCTGCCCCAGTTCCTGACTCGTTTTTTATGTATGATGATGATTTATATTTTATAAAAGATAAAATGGAACTCGTTGGTTATAGAATAAATCCATAGGAGGCAACATGAAATTAACTTATGAGGAAAAGAAGATACTTTTAGAAATTGCAAGAGATTCGATAAAGGAGGAATTCGGTCTAGCAACTGTGGATTTAAATCGAGATTTTTCTGAGACGCTTAAGCAAAAATGTGGTGCATTTGTCACATTAACAATTGATGGAGAACTTCGCGGCTGCATAGGTTATATTGTTAGTGATAAGCCTCTTTATGAATTAATTTATGAAGTTGCAAAGAAATCAGCATTTGAGGATCCGAGATTTTATCCATTATCAAAGGAGGAAGTTGATCATATCGAAATTGAAATTTCAGTTCTTTCTCCACCAAAAAGAATAAAATCGATTGATGAAATAAAAGTTGGAGAACACGGTTTAATAATTCAAAAGGGACCTTTTCACGGATTGCTTCTGCCGCAAGTTGCCACAAGATACAATTGGACAGTTAAAGAGTTTCTCGAACACACATGTTTAAAAGCAGGATTAAGTAAAAATGAATGGAAAGATCCCCAAACTAAAATAGAAATTTTTTCGGCGGAAGTTTTTTCAGAAAACGAAATAGGAGGGAAGCAAGATGTTAACTAGTGAAATTCGTCCACCGGCAGTTGCTGGAATGTTTTATGAAAGAGAACCAGTGCGATTGAAAAAAGCAATAGAAAATTATTTAAATCAAGCTCATCCACCTAAAATTGAAGGTGAGATAATTGGACTTGTTTCACCTCATGCTGGGTATTTTTATTCAGCAAAAACAGCAGCCTATGGTTATAAACTTATTAAAGGTAAAAAATATAATTCTGTCGTTGTTATTTCTCCAAGTCATTATGAATATTTTCGTGGAATTTCCATTTATAACGGTATTGCTTATCAGACACCGCTCGGTACAATTTCAATTGATTCTGAACTTCGAGATGAGCTAAAAGATTATAATAATATCATTGAATTTTCAAAGCGTGGTCATGGAAGAGAGCATGCACTTGAAGTCCAACTGCCATTCCTGCAAATGGTGTTGGAGGACTTTAAATTACTTCCTATTGTAATGGGTGATCAGAGCAAAGAATTTGTTTACTCGCTTGCAGAGCTTTTAGCTGAGGTTCTAAAAAATAAAAATGTTTTGCTGGTTGCAAGTTCAGATCTTTCACATTATTTCTCTCACGATGTCGCAAATAGCCTTGATTCAAGAATAGAACATTTAATAAACAAATTTGATGATGAAACACTAATAGATGAACTTGAAGAGGAAAAAGTTCAGGCTTGCGGAGGCGGACCAATTGTAACTGTAATGAAAACATCTAAACTTCTTGGCGCAAATAAATCAAAAGTCCTTTATAGAAATGATTCAAGTGAAGCAAGCGGGGATAAACATCAGGTAGTTGGTTATCTATCAGCTGTATTTTATAAGGAGTAACTAATCAGTAGATGAAAAATTTATCGGTTGCGATTATTGGTGCTGGAAAAGTCGGGAGCGCTTTTGCTGTTTCGTTGAAAAAGAAAAGAATCAAAATCACTTCAATAATTGATAAGAATCATAAAAAAGCTAAAACTTTAGCAGCAAAAGTAAAGGCTAACCACTATTCAAAAAAAATTTCGGAAATCCCTGAAAAGACTAATCTCTTTATTATTTCTGTTCAAGACAGATTCATAAAAGAAGTTTCACAGGAACTGTCAAAAAATTTTTCTGATTGGAAAGGGAAATTTGCATTTCACACTTCTGGTTCTTTAAACTCTGATGAATTAATTGATTTAGCCGAAAGAGGCTGTAATGTTTTTTCTTTTCATCCAAATTATAGTTTTGCATCTGACTATTTCGAAGATAATCTAATTAATTTTAATGATAGTGTATTTGCAATTGAGACTGATTCAAAAATATCAAAGCATTTTGCAATAGATTTCTGTAAAAAAATGAATTGGGACTATATCATTCTTAAAAAAGATCAAAAACCAATTTATCATGCTTTTGCCGTTATTTTATCGAATTATACAGTAACTCAGTTTTTTCAGATAAAAAAATATCTCGGTAATAAGGCAGTCAAATCTTATTTGAACTTATTACTTTCTACAATTCAAAATCTTAAAAACTTAGGAGTGGAGAATGCATTAACGGGTCCGGTTATAAGAGGCGATGTTTTAACAATTAAAAGAAATCTAACGTCAATAGAAAATTTAAACGAAGAATTAAAGTTGATTTATAAAAGTTTTGGACTTTTAAGCTTAGAACTTGTCGAACAAAAACTTGATAAACAAACATTTCAGGAAATAAAAAAACTTTTTTCAAATTAGGGTTGATTTTGTAAACACTTTATCATTAAGTAATTTTATGTTTAATTAAAACAAATTTGGAGGTAAGATTGAGCGTATCCCTTGAAACAATTGTCTCATTAGCGAAAAGAAGAGGATTTGTATTTCAATCATCTGAAATTTATGGTGGACTTAATGGATGCTGGGATTATGGTCCACTTGGAGTTGAGCTATTAAACAACATTAAAAGAGAATGGTGGCAATCAATGACTTTCAGGGAAGATATCGAAGGAATTGATGCTGCCATTTTAATGCACCCAAAAGTCTGGGAAGCTTCAGGTCATGTTGCCAATTTCACAGATCCAATGGTTGATTGTAAAGAATGTAAAGCTCGCTTCCGTGCAGATCAACTGGAAGATGCAATGTGCGGTAATCCAGCTTACAAAGGACGAAAAGCAATTAAATGTCAACAGGAAGGAAAATTCACTGAACCAAGACAATTTAATTTGATGTTCAAAACCTTCATCGGTCCAGTTGAAGAAGATGCAGCGATTGTTTATTTAAGACCTGAAACTGCACAGGGAATTTTCGTTAACTTTTTGAATGTATTAAATTCATCCAGGCAAAAAATTCCATTTGGAATTGCTCAAATCGGAAAAGCTTTTCGAAATGAAATTAACACTAAGAATTTCCTTTTCAGGACAAGAGAATTTGAACAAATGGAGATGCAATATTTCGTCAAACCAGGTGAGGATATGAAATGGTTTGAATACTGGAAAGAAGAAAGGATGAAATGGTTTATCGAACTTGGTTTGAACAAAGATAAACTTAGATTTTCTCCACATCCCGAAGATAAACTTGCACACTATGCTCACGCTGCTGTTGATATCGAATACGAATTTCCATTTGGCTGGGGTGAGATTGAAGGAATTCATAACAGAACTAATTTCGATTTGACTCAACACACTAATTATTCAGGCAAAGCTCTTGATTATTTTGATGATGAGACCAAGGAGAGGTACATTCCTTATATAATTGAAACTTCAGCAGGTGCCAGTAGAAGTTTTATGACTTTTCTAATTGATGCTTATTACGAAGAAGAAGTTCGAGGTGAAAAACGAGTTGTTTTAAAATTACACCCAAAACTCGCTCCGATTAAAGTTGGCATTTTCCCGTTGGTTAATCGTGATGGAATGCCGGAAATTGCAAGAAAGATAACGGAAGATTTACGAAAAGATTTCAGAGTGTTTTATGATGATAAAGGTGCCGTTGGCAGAAGATATCGAAGGCAGGATGAGGTAGGAACTCCGTATTGTGTAACAGTCGATAGTCAAACTCTGGAAGATCAAACAGTGACAATTAGAGAAAGAGATTCAATGGAACAAATAAGGATTAACATTAATAAAATTGCTGAATTCTTAAAAGAAAAATTAAAATAAAATGGGAGGAATTATGAATACTTATAAAAAGTTAATTAGCATTCTAACAGTTTTTACAATTTATTTTGCATTTACCGCAGCTGATTGCAGTAAATCAACTGAACCTGAGCAGCCAATCTCCAATCCACCAAATCCGCCAGCTAATGTATCTGTAGTTGTTGATGCAGTTGCTGGAGGTGATGCATTTGCGATCGTAAGCTGGGAAAAATCACCCCAACATGATGATGCAAATTTCAAGGGTTACATTGTTGTAACTTATGTCGTCAATCAGATGGGTGATCCGCAAAGCACATTTGATTCTGCATTTGTTTCCAAAATTGATTCAAGAAGAAGGATTATTCAAAACATTCAAAGAGGAATTAGATACAAAACTTTTATATATGCTGTAAATCAGGACAATAAAAGAAGTATCCCATTCGGAACTGTGATTTATGCTGGTGTTTATTATGGTGAAGGAGTTATTGATGAGTTCAAATTAACAGGAGCAGCAAAATCGGGTTTTGGATGGAATCCATCAACAGGTGCAGGAACGCAATATTCATTCGGTCAAACATATTATCCAAATATCGATTTACATATGAGAGTGGACTCAGCAAGCAATGTTTTAACTTTTTATTCACCTAATGTGAAAGCAGCTTATCCAGGTGCAAGAATTACGAAGTTTGCTGTTGTTCCAAAAACAGCACAGGAAGGTTTTGACCTGGTAGAAGGTTTGGAAGAACCAACTCTTTCAGCAGTTTCTGTTGTTAAAGATAATGTGTATTTATTAAAAACTCAGGACAGCATTTATGTAAAAGTTTGGGTCAAAAATATTAAAACAACCGGTTCCGGAACTGATGCTTACAAATCCGCTGAGTTTGAATATAAAATTCAACCAATTGTAAATCTAAGAGTAGTTAAAAAATAAAAATTTTCTGAATGCTCAGGTTGTGCCTTCTCAACCTGAGCATTTTCTTTTTTAAATCATAAGTTTTAAAGAATGTCTTCCCTAATAAAAAATGATTTTCATTGTAAAGTGATAATTGATTTTCGAAGCTATCAATTTGATTTCTTTAAGATCACAACAAATCGAAACTAACTCATATTTTCTATGAAAAGGGCAATCCTTTCAATTTTATTTGTTCATATTTTCTTGACATTTGCATTTTCTAATGAAATAATTAAAGACTCTGCTCGCTTTGCTCACACCATAGATTTTGAGTTAAGAGTTAAAAAAGGAATTGACTACATTTATAATATTCAATTTGATTCGGCAGAGGTAGTTTTCAAAAAATTGATGTTAGAATATCCGGATAGTCCTGCAGGCAGATTTTTCCTTGCGATGATTGATTGGTGGAGAATTGCGATTGAACCTGAAAATGAATCCTTAGATAATTTATTTTTTGAAAAACTTGAGGATGTGATTTACCATTGTGATCAAATTTTAAAAAACGATGAAAAAAATCTTGACGCAATATTCTTTAAAGGAGGTGCAATTGGTTTTCGTGGACGATTAAGAGGATTGCGAGACAGCTGGATCAAAGCTGCAGATGATGGAAGAGAAGCTTTACCACTTCTTCAAATTGCCTGGTCAATTGATTCAACTAATTATGACTTACTCTTTGGAATGGGCATTTACAATTATTTTGCTGAAGTAATCCCCGATGAATTTCCATATGTCAAACCTCTTATGATTTTTTTCCCAAAAGGGAATAAGAAACTGGGAATTCAACAGCTTAAAACTGCAGCTGAAAAGGCAAAATTTGCCTCAACTGAATCAATGTATTTCTTACTTTACATTAATTATCATTATGAGGATGATATTTTCGAGGCGAGGCGTTACGCATCAATCCTTCATGAAAAATATCCGTTGAATCCAATTTTTCATCGTTATCTGGGAAGGACTTATATCAGAGCTGGAGATTACAAAACAGCTTCAGAGGTTTTTACAGAAATTTATTCAAGAGCTGAAGCGGGTCTCCCTGGTTATAACAAAAATGCGATGCGCGAAGCAGCTTATTACATTGGAATGAATTATAGATTTGAGGGCAAATTCGATTCCTCTGCATATTTCTTTAAAAAATGCGTAGATATCAGCAAGGAAATTGATAAAAAGGGGGATGAGTCTGGTTTTCAATCTTACGCTGCTTTGAATTTAGGAATAGTCTATGATTTAATGGGCAGACGAGATGAAGCAATCGAAGCCTATAATTATGTTCTTTCCATAAAGAATTGGAGTGACGCTCACTCATCCGCTAAAAGATATCTTCAAACTCCTTATGGAAATTAATTAATTCATTTGCATATTTGTGAAGTGATGATTCAGATACAAACACATATTTGCCAATGAATACATTTTTACTTCTTATCTTAATTGTCATTTTTGGCTTTCTTTCTTTTCACTTTATAAATCAAAAACTGCAAAAGCGATTACTTTATCTTACAGGACTCGAATTCTTGTTTATTGGTATTTTTATTGGTGAGCCTTTTATAAATTTTTTGAATGGAATATTTAATATCAAACTTCCAATTTTACTTGATAGTGAAGGTTTGCTTCAGTTAAAACCAATAATTGCAACAATCTTAGGTGCTGTAGGTTTTTCTGTAGGACTTCAATTTAGAATTAAAGAACTTTTCAACTATTCAATTGAGCATTTCAAACTTGCTGTTAATGACATTATACTCACCACAATTTCGATGAGCGGGCTTAGCTTCTTTTTGATGTATTATCTGTTTCAAAATATTTTATCAATTGAAAACATAATTACTAATTCATTGATCATTGGAATCTCTGCTTCGACTTTTTCGAATGGAGTTCTTGAATCAATTCAGAGTAAGTTTGAGGTCTCAGGAACTAATTTTAATACACTTCAAAGAATTTCAAAGATTAATAATTTTCTTGCAATTACATTTCTTGGTTTGATGTTTACAATTTTTCACAAAGGACAAACAAGCGGAATTCACATTACTCCGGTTGAATGGTTTGTATTGAACATCGTTCTTGGATTGATTATTGGATTTTTATTTTTCGTTTTTCTTGAAAGAGAAGAAAATGAAAATAAACTCCTAGTGGCTTTGCTTGGAATTATAATCTTTTCTTCAGGGACTGCCTATTATATGAATTTCTCACCATTATTTTTGAACTTGCTTGCAGGATTTGTAATAGGGAATGTTATTAAATCAAAAGATATACTTGTGTCAGTCTTTAAAAAGTTAGAACATCCTTTCTATGTGATTATTTTAATTTACGCTGGCGCAATTATTCGTATTGATAATTTCTGGATTTTCTTCGCGGGTTTGTTCTTATATATATTAATCAGAGTAGTAATTAAATACTTTAATGGGTGGCTTAGTTATCATTCTTGTTTCGATAAAAATAAATTTAGTCCAAGAATTGGTTTGGGTTTAAACACTCAGGGAATTATTGCAATTACAATGATGGTTAATTTCCAGCAGGTTTATGATAATCCATTGACAAATACTTTATTTGCTGTAATAATAACTGCTGTCCTAATTAACGAAATACTCTCAACAAAACTGACAAAAGATTTATTGATAGATTTAAGTGAAATAAAATGATTTCATTTATCCGAAAACTTGGAATTATTATAAGCCTAATATTTTTAGTAAACATTTTCGAAGTCCTTCAAGTTGACACTGGCCAGATATTTCATGCCGATACTTTAATTTCGCTAGGATTTATCCTGATCGCTGCTTATTCGTTTGGTGAATTAACTTATTATCTTGGACTTCCAAGAATCAGTGGTTATTTAATCGCTGGAATTATTTTCGGACCTTATTCATCTGTAATATTTGGAACTGATCTATTAAGTATTTTTACTGATACATCAGTAAATGATTTAAGATTATTAAATGGTTTAGCAGTAGGATTAATTGCTATTTCTGCCGGCGGTGAAATTGTATTAAAAGAATTTCTGGCTGAAAAGAAAATTATTTCTCTAATAGTTTTGTTCAAACTGATTTTATTACCAGCAGTTTTAACAGGTATAATTTTATTTACCGCTCCTTATATTCCTATTTTTAATAATGTACCTTATAATGTGATATTGATCACCGCTCTTTTTACTGGTGTTTTGATGCTTGCAACTTCTCCAGCTGCAACTATCGCTGTGATGAACGAAACAGGTGATAGAAGTAAATTATCTCAACTTGTTTTAAGCATCGCAGTTGTTAAGGATATTATTCTGGTTATTCTGATTAGCTTACTAATAGCCTTTTCTAAAAGTATTTTAGGTGGTGCAGGATTTAATTCAAGTGTGCTTTTAGATGGATTAAAGGAAATAGTTTTATCCATTGTTGCAGGTTCAACTGCTGCTTATTTGATAATTCTGTACTTAAAATATATCAAAGAAGAATTGCTAATTTTTATTCTCGCATCTATTTTAATCATTTCTGAAGTAAGTAAACTTTTACATCTCGATGTTCTGCTTGTATTCATCACCATTGGTATTGTTGTAAAAAATTTTTCGAAATATTCTGATGATTTAATAGAGCCAATAAAAAAACTTTCTCTGCCTGTTTATGTAATCTTCTTTACGATTGCCGGTGCTGGTTTAAATTTGAATGCTCTTGTTTTAACTTTTCAACTTACCATTTTAATCTTTGTTGTAAGATTAATTCTTCTCTATTCTTCCACTAAAATCGCAGCAAAACTTGCAAGTGAAGTACCTCTTTTACAGAATAATTTATGGCTCGGATTTGTTTCTCAGTCTGCAATGGCTCTGGGTTTTATGATTTACTTCACATCAAATATCAATCAGGTGCAAGAATTAATTACACCGATAATTGTTTCAATAGTTGGATTAAATCTATTGATTGGTCCAGCGTTATTTAAGATTGCTATAAAGCGTTTTAATCGAGTTTCTAAAACTGCGGAGAAGAAGGAAGAAAAGAAGATAATAGAAAAAATTCGAAAAGATATTGTCCCGCAAAAGAAATTTGATGTCCCACAATTCGAAGATCCTGAATTAAACAATCTGATAATTTCTCTAAGAGAAAAATTAATTAATTATTTGAAGGAATTTGAAAATAATCTTATCAACAAACGAAGCGAAGATGCTCTTGAATTTTATTATCAGGTTGTTGAGAAATACATCGAAGAATATCAAAAACTTAAAAATTTATTCACGAAAGGGAAGATTACAGGGAAAGAAATAAAAGAAGAAGTTTTAAATATTCAGCAGGAGATTTCTTCCTGGTTTGCCGAGCTCAGCGTCAAGCGTAAATCTGTTGAGCAACAAATACTAAATGCTGAATATCTGCTTCAAAAATTATTTGATGATCTGAAAGAATACTCCGAAACAGTGCCTGAATTTATTGTAGTTGAACAGGAGCTTGATAAGTATGAAACAGAATCAGATGACAGCTACTTAATCAAATTTGTAAAATCTTACAAAAGGTTATTAAGAAAGATTAAAAAATTCTTAGGCTTAAAGTTTGTATTAAAACGAAAGATACCATATGTAATTCTGGTAAAGTATTTCTTTGAGTATCAGATTGCACTTGAAATGGAAAAAGCTGCATTTTTAATGGGAATGGAAAGATTGAACATACTGAGAAAAGTTAAAAGAATTTACGACGATGTAACTAACAATCTCGAAGAGCTACTCAATCTTATTACTGAATACAAAGATATAGATGCTGTTTCGCTACTTGCTATCGATAAATTGAACGAAATTCACGATAGGCTTAAACAGGAAATCTCCTCAATTGGTGAGGAAATCGAAAGCTCAAATCAAAATATCAGTACAAGATTAAATTATGCATTTGCCAATCCTTTCAATCAATTCCTGAAAGCGATTCTCAAAGCTGGAACAATTGAACTAAATATTCGAAAGTTTCATTTCTCAAAAATTTATTCTGAATCGCTTAAAGCAAAAGAGACAACTCTTGAAACGATTAGATTCTGGGTCAACTATTTCTTAGGTTTTCTTGGAGTTTGTGAGCGGGATGCACGAATTTTCGAGATTACGGGAAGGATCAATTCTATTGTAAACGATACGATGGTTCATCATTCTGATACGATCAATAAAGTGCTAAAAGAATTAATTAATGAAATTAATACAATTCTCAAATCATTCGAAAAGGAGCTTGAGAATAAAAGTTTATTGAGTTTTGAAAAGATTTCAATTATCAAAAATTTGATCTCAAAGTATCGTGATGAGGTGATTTTAACTTTAAATGAGAAAGGCATTGCCCGATTAAACTATTTGAAAAAAACTTACAGCCTGATTAATACAATAAATTCTCTTAAAGAAAGATTCAATTCGCTCATAAAAGAGTATGAAACCGAAATTAAAGTTCTTGATGATCGAGATTTTGAGATTAAAGAAACCAGAACCAGATACATTGAACTTAAAACTCTTCATTTTACAGATGTAATTAAAAGTTATTTTGAAAATGAAATTCTCCAAGAGATTATCAAACTCAATGAGATCGTCAATGACCATTTGAGTAGTTCAATCTTAGAATTAAAAAATATTGAAAATGTGATTTATTATCATTTCAACATCGCAATTGAAGAGATAAATACATTAGAAAAAGAAATTGATCGAGACCAAATTGGTGAAAGCTTCCAGAAAGTATTTGATGATACTTTAAAGACAACTACTAAACTGGTTCGAGAGAAAATTAAAGTCTGGGAACGTCAAATTGAAAAATTCGAGAGAGAAATTGAACTTGCTCTAACAGAAAAAATCTACAAACAAATTACTGCAATAAAAGAAGCATTTACAAAAGAATTAACAATTGAACTTGAGAAGAGGATTAAGAAAAGTAAATACGAAGAATTACTGGACACTGTCGTTGTCTCTTTTAAAGAAAATCTAAAGAAACTCAGAAAGCAATGGGTAATTCTTAAAAGAAGATATAATCAAATTTTAAAACCGCTCCTGAGAGAAGTCAAGGATATTTTAGAAATTGATCTTGAAGGTAAAAGCGTTATAATTTACTCTTATGAGCAAACAATCTACGACAAGAATGTTTATAATTCCCTTCCTTTCGTTTACAAAAAACTCTTCGATTACACTTCTTCAGAAATAGTTGAGATACTCGTTGGAAGAGAAAAAGAGAAATCAATTCTTCATAAAGCTTATGAAAGAACTTTAAATGGCTTGCCTGGTTCAACTGCCATCATTGGTGAAAGTGGAACTGGTAAAAGTAGCTTGATTAGTTCATTTTTAATGAAAACTCAAATAGATACGCAAATACATCGTTACACTTTTGAAAAGACAATTAAATCGGAAAAAGAGTTATTAAATATTTTATCCAAAATGCTTGGGCTCGATTATATCGCAACTTACGAAGAATTGATAAGTGAGCTGAACATCAATCCAAAATACAAAGTGATAATTCTTGAAGACATTCATAAGATCTTCCTCCGTAAGTATGGTTATTTAGAAGCAATGAAGAAATTACTTTTAATTATTTCTGAAACTAATCATAAAATTTTCTGGGTTGTCTCAATTTCATATCATGCATGGGAATTGTTAAATCGAATTTTAAATATCAGTAACTTCTTCCCATTTCAGATTAAAACAGAAGTACTGACAAAAGATCAAATCAAAGAAGCAATTCTAAAACGACATCGAACCTCTGGATATGATCTTGAATTTTTAGCCGATGAACATTTGAAATCTTATAAGTATTTGAAATTAAGTCTTTCTAATAAAGACAGGCAATCAAATCTTGAAGAAGAATACTTTGATCGTTTATATGATGCCTGTGAAGGCAATATTACTTCGGCAATGTTCTATTGGATGAAATCAATTAAGGAATTCAAGAATAATAAAATTTACATCGCTCCGTTTAAGAAACTTGATTTTCGTTTCCTTCAAACCTTTGAAATTGAAAAATTGCTTACGCTTTCAAATTTAATTCAGCATGGTAGTCTAACTATTGCCGAACATCAAGAAATTTTCAGTTGTGATTTAGAGAAATCGAAAACGATCTTAAATTTCTTGAACGCTGCAAATCTTGTCCATTTTGAATTGAATGAGTTAGGCGAAAAAGTATTTTATATCAATCCAGCTCTCTATAAACCAATTGAAATAGAATTAAGAAAATTACACATCTTTGAATGATATGAAAGTGATTGTGTTTTTATTGCTTAATTTTGTTTTTCAAGTTGTCCAGATGGACACAACATATCGAGACTTCCCAATCGATACGAGCACAACAATCGTTACTCCAGCCAAAGTAGAAACAGTAAAAATTGTAATAAAGGAGAAAGAATATACTCCTCTTATAAATGAACAGAATAAGTCAGAAAAATTTATAGATGATTTAATCTCACAAATAATTCCTGTTGGCTGGAAGATATTATTAATTTTACTAGTTGTTTTTTTGATGGGATTTTTAAACTACCGATTGAATCACTTCTACAATAAATATAATCTCTCCTCAAAATTCAAGAATGCGGATTTAATAAAGGTAATCTCGCACATTTTAATATGGACTTTTACTGTTGTCTTTATTTTGTTTGTGATTTTGAAAACATCGGGAATTTTAGTTTTACTCTTTTTGATTTTTGTTTTCATTGTTTTGATTATATCAATCGGTGAGCTTGCGAAAAATGTTGTTGGTGGAATTATGATTTTGATTGATAAACCATTTGAGTACGGTGATTGGATAAAGATCAGCAATTATTCAGGTAAAGTACATTCAAAAAATTTACGAACGACTGATATAATAACTGAAGATGATTCGTTGATAAAGATTCCAAATCAACTTTTTATTTCATCGGCTTTTGAAAATTTAAATGTTATTTCTAAGAATAAACAGGTGACATTTATTATTGAGATACCGCCCAGGGCTGAAATATCAAAAATCAAAACTGCATTAAATGAAATTGTATCGCTTTCAATTTTTAATTCAATCAATAAACCAGTTGAGGTAATTTATAAAGGCAGGAATGATAAAGGTAACCTTGAATTTCAAGTAAGAGCCTATGTCTTTGATGCAAAGTTTGAAAGTGAATTCAAATCCGATGTTCAAGAGAAAGTTGCGGAGATTTTTGGTGTTAATTGATTAATTATAATCAGATAATTTGTGCATCATAAAAATTTTGATTTTTAATTAATTCGAAATACTCTCAGATCAAATTCACAGCCTCACTAAATCTCAAAAGTTTTGTTATTGTGTAAGATATAATAAAAATTATCTAAGCTTTTAAAAATTTTTTGTTTGACTAAAATCATCTTTGGTCATACAATGTTTCAGGCATTACAGAAACTTTATACTTGAGCAAAGCGACTTTTATTCAATTGTTAATTCTTCTCATTTAAGAATTGCATTTTATGTTTCAGCCTTAAGGTCTCTTTCATTGAAAGATTGTTCCTTTTCATTTATCAATAAATTTTCTTTTCTCCCTGTTAAGATTTTTACAACTAAAATTGCCTCTTACAGATATACCGATGACTCTCTTTAACTCAATAAAGGTTCTCTTTCATACAAAAATGGTTCTTTTTCACCCAAAATTGCCTCTTTTAGACCCATCGATGGTTTTTTTTCACTCAAAATTGGCTCTTTTAGACCCATCGATGTTTCTTTTTCATTCAAAAAAGGCTTTTTTTTAATTCTTATTGGTTCTTTTACAATCAAGTATTAGTTTTCTCGATACACGCTTGGCCCTTTTTTACTTAACTATTACTCTTTTTGAGACAAATCTGACATTTTTTGAGATGAGATATATCATTTCAGAATTTCCTGAATTTCTGAATGATAAATATTCACAAATACAAATTTGAAAATTAATGAAAACTTAATAATGAATTAATTTACAGAGTTGCTTTAAAAGTTTATCAAATGAATAATGATTTTAAACTTATTCGGAGATTAAACTGAAGGGAGATATTTAAAAAAAAAGAATTTGGAGATCGCATTGGGTTAGGGGCATCGTTATTGAGGTGGGATTTAAGTGAGGTGACCGGTTAGGGCTACTCTGCGATCTCCAAATTTCAAACTCTAAAAGAACTAATTTTCAATTTTTCAATTCGATTACTGAAGTCACTACCTTCAAAATTAGAACACACTTTTCACCACAAATTTAATTAATGTTTCAAAAATTTCAAACATTGCTTCTTAATTTGAAGGTAAAAGAATGGGTAGTGATTTCAGTTTTTCAAGTTATTTTTCGACTATTGCAAGAATATCAGAGCGAGGAATAATTTTAAGAGTCTTTCCATCCAATTCAATCTCTTCACCACCATATTTCGCAAAGTAAATCATATCACCAACTTTGACTTTTTCTCTTAAATCTTCATCGGTTCCAACAGCTAATACTTTTCCCATTCTTGGTTTTTCTTTGGCAGTGTCAGGAATATATAATCCTGAGGCGGTTTTAGTTTCTTCTTCTTCGATTATCTCAACAAGTACACGATCATCTAATGGTTTTATGGTCATATTTAACTCCTTTTTTGTTTGACATTATTTTATGTTTAGCATTTGATTAATTTTATTTACATCAAAACCTACAATTGGCCTGTTGTTAATTAAAATTACTGGTACACCCATCTGACCAGTTCTTCTATACATATCCATCGCAGCTTTCTGGTCTCTAGAAACATCCACTTCTGTAAATCGGATATTTTTTTCTCTAAAGTATCGCTTTGTAGCATTACAAAAACTGCAAGTCGGTGTTGTAAAGATAATAACTTTTGGTTGATTCATATCTCCTTCTCATTTTTTATCATCAAGATTTGATGAAAATTTTTTTGAAAAGTTTCTGAAGGCGAATTTTTTAATTCAAATAATTAAAATTAAATTGTTTAGTAGAATTAATGTAAATATCCCAACAAAATGATTTGATACTTATGGAACTCCGAATTTTGATTTTAGATGATTCCCAGTCGGATATTAAATTAATTAAAAGAGAGATAGAGAACTATTTCAGTGAAGTTTTAATAGAAACAGCCTCTAACCGAAAAGATTTCATAATTAAACTTTCGAAATTTAAACCTGAAGTCGTCATTTCAGATTATAATATTCCGGGTTTTGATGGTTTAACCGCCTTGCATATTACTCATGAAATGTATCCCGATCTTCCTTTCATAATTGTAACTGGCTCAGCCAATGAAGAATTTGGTATTTTATGTATGAAGCGTGGAGCCTATGACTATATCTTAAAACAACATTTGCAAAAAGTCCCCATTGCAATTGAAGAGGCTCTTGTTAGATATAAGCTTATAAAAGAAAACAAAAAAGTTTATGAAGAATTAAGGGAAAGCGAAAGAAGGTTTCGTTTACTTGCAGAAAATGCTCAGGATTTAATTTACAGATATGAATTTGTCCCTAAAAGAGGATTTACTTTTGTCAGCCCATCGGCAACTACAATAACAGGATACACACCCGAAGAACATTATGCAGATCCAGATTTAGTATTTAAAATAGTTCATCCAGATGATCGGTATATCTTAGAAAAGATTGCTAAAGGAGAAATCAGCATTGATAAACCTGTAACTTTTAGATGGATCAAAAAAGATGGAAGTATAATCTGGACTGAACAAAAAAACGTACCGATTTATGACGATAAAGGTAATTTGATTGCCATTGAAGGTATTGCTCGAGACATAACGGAAAGAAAAAAATTAGAAGAGGAATTAAAAGAAAGCGAATTAAAATTTAGAACCATTACCAATCTTGTTACTGATTACACTTATTCTTTCATTGTTGACGAAAATGGCAATATGAAAGGTGAATGGGTATCTGAATCATTTATTCAAACATTTGGATGGACAATTACAGAATTGGATGCGCTCGGCGGCTGGCAAAATGCAATGTACAAAGAGGATTTACCAAACTGGATCGAACATGCAAAGAAAGTTTTGAGTGGTGTGCCAGATCGAATGGAAGGGAGAATGATTACTAAATCTAATGAAATGCGCTGGGTTATTGATTATGCTGTTCCAATCTTTGATGATAAGGGTAAAGTAATTAAAATATATGGTGCCTCTCAGGATATTACTGAAAGCCGAAAACTTCAAGAGGAGCTAAAACAGAGAAAAGAACATTTTGAGAAGTTAGCAGATTCTACTACCACTGCAATTTTTGTTTATCAGGGTGAATATTTTGTTTATATGAACAGGGCAGGTGTGAATTTAACTGGTTATACCATTGAAGAAATAAAGAATAAAAAATTTTATGATTTAGTACATCCTGATTTTCGAGAACTTGTAAAAGAAAGAGGTTTGAAAAGGCAGAGGGGCGAGCCTGTTCCTATAAATTACGAATTCAAAATAATTACAAAATATGGCGAAGAAAAATGGGTTGATTTTACAGGAAGCTTAATTAAATGGTTTGGAAAACCGGCAGGTCTCGGAACAGCTTATGATATTACTCCGCTAAAAAAAGCAATTGAAAATATTGAAAAAGCTAATGAGAGATTTAAAGCAATTGTAAATAATGCACCTGTTGGAATTTTAATTGAAGATTCTAAAGGAACTATAATTGATGCAAATAAGAAGTATGAGGAAATTGTTGGATACACAAGGGATGAACTGATTGGAAATTCAGTCTATTTGTTTGTTGCTCCTGAAAACAGAGATAAAGTAAGTACTCATATTCAGAGAATTTTAAGTGGTGAGATACTTGATCATACAGTTGAATCAATAGTGAAAGATGGTTCTAGGAAGTTTTTTCATCTGATAGAGACAAAATTTATTCTTCCCGATGGTTCAACGGGAATTTTATCTATTTGCGAAGATATAACAGAAAAAATACTTCTTGAAAAACAATTGATCGAAAGTGAAAAAAAATGGAGAACAATTTTTGAAACAGCGAATGAAGGAATTTGTATTGCTGACTTTAATGCGAACTTTACAGAAGTAAATAAAAAATTCTGTGAAATGACTGGCTATGATAAAGACGAAATAATTGGTAAAAATTTTAGTGAATTTTTCCTTTTTGAGAAAGATAAAGAAAAACAAAAACTTAGAGAGAAAGAAAGAGAACAGGGAATAGCTGGACTTTATGAAATAAAACTAAAGAAGAAAGATGGTTCAGTAATCTGGACGCGAGTTTCTGCTACAGGTATATATGATGATAATGGAAAATATATCGGGTCATTTGCTTTCTTTTCAGATATAACAGAAGAAAAAAAGCTTCAGGAAGAACTTAAAAAATCCGAAGAGCAATTCAGACTAATCTGGGAAAACAGTCAGGATGGAATGCGACTTACTGACGAGGATGGTAAAGTTATTTTAGTTAATTCTGCTTTCTGTAAAATGGTTGGGTTAACCAGTGAAAAAATTGAAGGCAAATTGTTATCTGAAATTTATTCTCCTGAACGAAAAGATGAAATCTTAAGAAAACATAAAGAAAGATTTAGGACTGGAAAAGTTAAAGCACATACAGAAACTTTAGTCACTTTGTTTAATGGCAGAAAAGTTTGGTTTGAAGTCTCCAACTCTTTTGTCAATATCGGTGGGAAAAAATTACTCCTTGCAATCTTCAGGGATGTAACGGAAAGGAAAAGACTTTCGGAAGAACTCGCAAAGTCTGAAAAACTCTTTAGAAATGTCTGGGAAAATAGTAAAGATGCAATGATCATCACAGACCAGTTCGGCAATATTAAAATGGTAAATGAAGCTCTTTGCAAATTAGTAGATTTACCAGAAAATGATTTAATTGGCTCGTCCCTCAGCAAAGTTTTTCATCCACAGATACGAGAACAATTTTTTCAAATTCATCTCAAGAAATTCTTAAGTGGTGATATTGGACTGAAATTTGAAGGTGAAGCTGTCTTACACAATGGGAAAAAAATTTGGATAGATGCAAAATTTTCAGTCTTAAAAACAGATCAGGGTAATCTTTATTTTGCAATAATCAGGGACATTACTGAGCGCAAGAAGTTGATTGATGATCTCATTCGTGCAAAAGAAGAAGCTGAAGAAGCGAACCGACTTAAGAGCGGATTCATTTCTATGATGTCTCACGAGATTAGAACTCCTTTGAATGTTATTCTCGGCTTTAATAATGTAATTAGAGAATTATTCGATACAGGAAAAGATGAAGAGATTTCTAAATATTTCGAGGCAGTTGAGAAAGCCGGCAAAAGGCTGCTCAATACAATTAATCAGATACTTGATATTTCTCGAATTGAAGCTGGAGAGTTTGATCTTAAATTAAAAGATATTGATATAAATCAAAAAATTAGAGAAATCATAAACCAGCTTGATGTTCTGGCTAAAAACAGAGAAATAAAATTTGAAATTTCTCTCGACAACTCAATCCCTCAATTAAAATTAGACGAATATTGTATAGATGGAATTTTGTTTAATTTGATTAATAACGCTATAAAATTTAGTTCTCCGGGTTTAAAGATTGAAATTTCCAGTAAAAAATTGGGTGATAAGGTTTCGTTAAGAATTAGAGACTATGGTATTGGTATGAGTGAGGAGTATCAGAAACACTTGTTCCAGCCTTTCAGTCAGGAAGAAGTTGGTTATGCAAGACCTTATGAAGGAACCGGTCTCGGATTAGCATTAACCAAAACATTTGTAGAATTAATGGGAGGTGAAATCAAAGTTTGGAGCAAAAAGGGAGAAGGCACTGAATTCGAGGTAATTTTACCAATACATAAAACTTAACACTGCTTTTTAGAAATTTTTACGGTTGAATAAGAAATTAACATAAATTTTTAGCTTATAATCTGATTTACACCAAATCTCATCAGAAACCTCAAAAATTTTTAAAAAATTAAAGCTTTTCAATCAAAATCAGGCAAATTTTAAATTGAGAAGGTCTATATTTTTTCGTAATTTTCAAAGAATAATAAAGGATTTTGAGAATGGAATTCAAAATAAACACAAAAGATTTAGACAAGATTTTATCTCAACTTTCGTTGGTATTACCCTCGAAAACAACAGTTGAAATAACGAACCATTTCCTCTTAACATTAAAGGATAACCATCTAACGATTTTTGCGACAGACTTTAATGTTGCTTATCAGAAAACATTGCCTGTTTTTTCAGATGGTGAAATACAGGTTGCGGTTCCGGGGAAAATATTTAATGATACAGTTAGCAACCTTCCTGATACAGACTTGAAGGTTACCTTTAATCAAGATGAGAAAAAATGTGTAATCCATACAGATACGGGTAAGTACATCATCAGTTATGTTGACCCGATGGATTTCCCCAAATTTCCACAATTTGAGGGAAAGCTGACCTTTAAAATCAGCGGTGAGAGATTAAAAGAGGCATTCAATCTTACAGAATTTGCGTGCGGTAAGGATGAGCAGCGAGCTGCAATGCGCGGAATTTTGATGGATTTGAAAAAAGATAAATTAGTTTTTGTCTCTACTGACGGGCATAGATTAGTTAAGTTGACTTATGAAGATTATCAACCGGAATTTGAAGCTCAGTTGATTATTCCAGCAAAATCTGCTGAACAATTGACAAAAATTCTGGATGAGAAGGAAGTACTGGTTACCATTGGAGATAGAGTTGTAAAATTTGAGTTCGATGGTGGATTATATTTTACAAGATTGATTGATGATACTTATCCAAATTATGAAACTGTAATTCCGCTTGATAACGATAATGTGATGAAAGTCAATCGTACCGAGTTATTAAAGACACTTCGAAGAGCAAGCTACTATATTCACAGTAAAATTAGAAGAATTGATCTCGAAATTTCTAACGATATGCTTTCTTTGACTGCAGAAAATCCCGAACTCGGAACTCAGATGAATGAAAAGATTTTGTGTGAATACAAAGGTGAAAAAATGCAGATCTCATTCAAGCATGATTTTATTGCTGATGCAATGGAACATATTTATTCAGATGAAGTAGTTTTCAAATTCAATTCGCCAATAAAACCTTGCATTATTGAACCTTCAGAGCAAAAAGCAAATGAGAATTTGTTGATCCTGGTTATGCCAATGCGAGTAAACATTTAACCCGTTGAAGTTGAGAATTGATTTGAACGGAGTTTTGGACAGGAATTCAAAAATTAATGTATTTAAGTTCTTTAAAATTGACTAACTTCAGGCTTCACAAAAATACATCTATTCAGTTCAGCAATGGGCTGAATTATATAATCGGTGGTAATGGTCAGGGGAAAACAACAATCTTAGAAGCCATTTATTACATATCAACGACAAAGAGTTTTACTTCAAACTCTGATGCAGAGGTTGTTAATTTCAATGAAGATTACTTTGAAATTTATGGAAATATTTTTGATCTGACGCAGAATACAATGATTGTAAGGTATAGTAAATCTGAAAATCGAAAATTTTATTCTTTGAATGGTAAGTTGATTTCTTCGCCAAAGGAGATTGTTGGAAGATTCCCCGTGGTTTTTCTTTCTCCATCTGATTCAAAAATTACTGAAGAAGCTCCACAGGAGCGAAGAAAGTTTGTTGATTCAGTAATCTCACAATTAAGTAAAACTTACTTTGAAAATCTTCTTGAGTATAAAAAAATTCTCAAGCAAAGAAGTTCGCTTCTGCTTAAAATAAGAGAAAGCTTTTCCACTGAGCTTTTTAATGAACTTAATGTGTGGAATGCAAGATTGATTGAAGTTGGTTCAAAACTGATAGTCGCAAGAAAGAAATTTGTATTTGAATTTAATGATTATGTGAAAGACATTTATGCAAAAATACTAAATGGAAACGAAGAACCTTCTATTGAGTACCAGACAATAAATCACAACTCAGATGATGAAATTCAAAGTGTTTTGTATTCGGAGCTTGAGCGACAGAGAGAAAATGAATTGAGGAGAGCTGCTAATCTGGTTGGACCTCATAAAGATGATTTTAAGTTCTCTATTAATGGAATTAGTTTGAGAGATTTTGGTTCACTGGGTCAACATAAAACCTTTCAGGTTGCTTTAAGGTTTGCAGAATATTTTTACTTAAAAAATAAACTTGGGAAGTCACCATTTTTCTTGCTTGATGATGTTTTTGGTCATCTTGATAGAGAAAGAAGTCAAAAAATCAGTGAGCATCTCAGTGAGCTTGGACAGGCATTTATTACTTTAACAGATTTAAATGATATGAAGAATTTACAAAAGACAGATATGGATTGTGTAATTCAAATTCAAAATGGAAGTGTAGTAAATGTCAACTGATATCAAAAGTCTTTCACAGCTTTTAAATGAAATCGTAAAAAAATACGAGCTCAATGAAATCATACAGAAAAACTTATTGATTGAAAAGTTCAATGAGATTGTAGGTGAGCAAATTGCAAAGCAAGTCGAGTTTTTAAGTTTTGAGCGTGGAATATTGAAAATTAAAGTTGAAAGCTCATCATGGAAGAATGAGTTGTTCTTATTACGTGAACAAATTATTGAGAAAATTAACAAATCATTTGGAAAAGATTTAGTTAAACAAATAAACATTCTTTGATTTAAATGGTTAAGCAAAAATCAAAAACAAAAAAGGTGAATGAAAAGGTGAAAAAAGACGAAGTAAAAAATCAGGATAAAAACGCTGTTCAAGAATATAGTGCTGAGAGTATTCATGTTCTGAAAGGACTTGAAGCCGTTCGTAAACGTCCGGCAATGTATATTGGAGATACAGGGACAAGAGGATTACATCATCTTGTCTATGAAGTTGTTGATAACAGTATTGATGAAGCACTTGCAGGCTTTTGTAAAAATATCATAGTGACAATTCATGAAGGTAATTCCATTACAGTTGAAGATGATGGCCGTGGAATTCCGGTAGATATTCATCCAATTGAAAAGCGCTCTGCTCTTGAAGTTGTTATGACGGTTCTTCATGCTGGTGGAAAATTTGACAAAAGAACTTATAAAGTATCAGGTGGATTGCACGGTGTCGGTGTTTCGGTTGTTAATGCTCTTTCTGAGTGGATGAAAGTGGAAGTCTATCGTGATGGTAAAATTTATTTTCAAGAATATCGTCGTGGCGAACCGGTTGAGCCTGTTAAAGTAATTGGAAAAGTTCCTGAAAAGAAAACTGGTACTAAAGTATCGTTCCTGCCAGATAAAACAATCTTCAAAGATATAAATTTCAAGTTCGATACTCTGGCAGATCGAATGATGGAACTTGCTTTCTTAAATAAAGAGATCACGATAAAGTTAATTGATGAAAGAACAAAGGAAGAAGAGACATATCATTACAAAGGTGGATTGCTTGAATTTATTAAATACATTGATGAAACAAGAACACCTCTTCATAAGACTATTTATTTCGAAGGTGAAAAAGATGGTGTTCCAATTGAAGTAGCGTTCCAGTACAATGATGGCTATCAAGAAAATATTTTCACTTATGTTAATAACATTAACACTCACGAAGGTGGAACACATTTAGTTGGGTTCAAAACAGCATTGACTCGTACATTAAACAACTTCGCTTCCAAAAATAATCTCATTAAAGATGGCAAGATTACTTTAATTGGAGATGATTTCCGTGAAGGTCTAACAGCTGTTTTGAGTGTTAAAGTTGCTGAACCACAATTCGAAGGTCAAACAAAAACTAAACTCGGAAATAGTGAAGTTAAAAGTGCTGTTGAAACTTTCATAGGCGAAAAGCTTTCAGAATATCTTGAAGAGAATCCATCTGTTGGAAAGAAAATAATTGAGAAAGTCCTTCGTGCAGCCGAATCGAGAGAAGCGGCGAGAAAAGCTCGTGAGTTGGTGAGACGAAAAAATGCCCTTGATGATTCAAGTTTGCCAGGAAAGCTTGCAGATTGTTCAATTAAAGATCCTGAACATTGCGAGATTTATATTGTTGAGGGTGACTCAGCAGGTGGAAGCGCCAAACAAGGGAGAGATAGAAGATTTCAGGCTATTCTTCCTTTGAAAGGTAAAATCCTAAATGTTGAAAAAGCTCGACTGCATAAAATTTTAGAGAATGAAGAAATTAGAGCAATTGTAACTGCCATCGGTGGTGGAATAGGCGAAGACTTTGATATTTCAAAAGTTCGTTACGGTAAAATAATTTTAATGACTGATGCTGATGTTGATGGAAGTCACATCAGAACTCTGCTTCTTACATTTTTCTTTAGACATATGAGAGAATTAATTGAACAGGGAAAGGTTTACATTGCACAACCTCCACTGTATCGAATCAAAAAAGGGAAAGAAGAATATTATGCTTATGATGATAAAGAAAGAGATGAAATAATTAAAAGACTTAAGTCAAATGGTAAAGCCAAGGATGAAGAAGTAGAAGAGGAAATTGAAATGACCGAAGGTGAAGGTGAAAAGAAATTACCTGGTGGAATTGTTGTGTCTCGTTATAAAGGTCTTGGTGAAATGAATCCCGAGCAGCTCTGGGCAACAACTATGAATCCAGAAACTCGAACAATTCTTCAGGTTACTATTGAGAATGCAGCTGCAGCTGAAAAGATTTTTGAAATTTTAATGGGTGATGCTGTTGAGCCAAGAAGAAAGTTTATTGAGAAAAACGCTAAGTATGTTCGTAATCTTGATGTTTAATTTGAAATTTAATCTCAATTGTTATCGTACTTTGATAAACTTAGTATGATGACGGATTTAGTTAAATAATTTTCAGATTGAGCCTGATAATGAGTGATATTCGTTATCAAAAAATGTTTGTCACTCAGCTTTCAAAAAGTTCAACCTGAAATTTAATCTTGAAAAAATGATCACTGCAATTTTTCGATAAAATGAATTTTACAGAGAAAAACATTATCAACCCAGGTTTGGCAAAGGTTGAATCAAATTTTGAGTAAAATAAAATTGAGGAAGTAAATAATTTATGTCTACATTATTTGAAAAGATTGTACCTGTTACGATAGAAGATGAAATGAAAGGCTCTTACATCGATTATGCAATGTCGGTTATAGTAGCCCGTGCATTGCCCGATGTAAGAGATGGCTTAAAACCAGTTCATCGCAGAGTTCTTTATGGAATGTATGAACTGGGACTTTTTCACAATAAACCATTTAAGAAATCGGCAAGAATAGTTGGAGAAGTTTTAGGTAAATACCATCCGCACGGTGATGCAGCAGTTTATGATACAATGGTGAGGATGGTTCAGGATTTTTCTTTGCGCTATCCACTTGTTGATGGTCAGGGTAACTTTGGTTCAATCGATGGTGACTCACCTGCAGCAATGCGATATACAGAAGCCCGACTTTCACGCATTGCTGAAGAAATGCTGCGTGATCTCGATAAAAACACAGTCGATTTTGTCCCAAACTTTGATGATAGTTTGCAGGAACCTGTTGTTTTACCTTCTTACATTCCAAATCTTTTAATCAACGGTGCAAGTGGAATTGCTGTAGGAATGGCTACGAATATTCCACCTCACAATTTGAATGAGATTGTCGATGGATTAGTTGCTTTGATTAAAGATCCTGAAATCTCCGATGAGAAATTAATGAAATATGTAACGGCACCAGATTTTCCAACAGGTGGAATTATTTACGGTTATGAAGGAGTTAAAGAAGCTTACAAAACAGGCCGCGGCAAAATTATCATAAGAGCTAAAGCTAACATTGAAACTCTTAAATCTGGAAAAGAAAACATCGTCATAACTGAGTTACCTTATCAGGTTAATAAAGCAAATTTAATCGAGAAGATTGCCGAACTGGTCAAAGAAGGTAAAATCGATGACATATCAGATATAAGAGATGAATCAGATCGTGACGGGTTAAGAGTTGTAATTGAGTTAAAGAGAGATGCTCAGCCCGAGGTTGTCTTGAATCAACTCTACAAGCATACAAATATGCAGGTGACTTTCGGTGTAATAATGCTTGCACTGGTGAATGGTGTTCCGACTGTTCTTACTCTCAAACAAATGATGCAGCATTTTATTGATCACCGTCACGAAGTATTAGTAAGAAGAACAAAGTTTGATCTGGATGCTGCAGAACGAAGAGCTCATATCCTTGAAGGTTACAAAATTGCTCTTGACAATATAGATGAAATTGTTCAGTTAATTAAAAAATCAAAAGATGTTGAGACTGCTAAAAATGGTTTGATGCGGAGATTCAAGCTTTCAGAAATTCAAGCGAAAGCTATTCTTGATATGAGATTGCAAAGATTGACAGGACTTGAAAGAAAGAAAATCGAAGATGAATATCGTGAGACAATTAAATTAATTGAAAAATTAAAATTCATTCTTGCTAACAAAGCAAAACGAATGCAAATTATCAGTGATGAGTTGCTTGAACTCAAAGAGAAATATGGCGATGAACGAAGAACTTTAGTGATCAAGGATTATTCTGAATTCAGCATCGAAGATATTATTGCTGAGGAAGATGTTGTAATTACCATTTCCCACAATGGTTATATAAAGAGATTCCCAGTTAGTGGATATCGTAGACAGTCTCGCGGTGGTAAAGGAGTAACAGCGGCAACAACTCGTGAAGACGATTTTATTGAGCATATGTTTATTGCATCAACTCATAATTATATCTTGCTCTTTACAGATCAGGGTAAATGTCACTGGTTGAAAGTTTACGAAATTCCTGAAGGTGGAAGAGCTTCACGAGGAAGATCAATTCTGAATCTTGTCCAACTTGATAAGGGTGATAATATTCGTGCTTATGTTTCTGTCAGGGAATTCGATCCAAATCGATTTGTTGTAATGGTGACTGAAAAAGGTTTGATTAAGAAAACACGATTGGATGCTTTTAGCAATCCAAGAAAAACCGGAATTATTGCAATCAATTTGAATGAAAATGATCGCTTGATTGATGCAAAAATCAGCGACGGCGCAGATGATATAATTATTGGAACACGCGAGGGAATGGCAATTCGATTTAACGAACAGGAAGTGCGTGATATGGGTAGAAATGCCGCTGGTGTTAAAGCCATTAATCTCGATAAAAATGATAAAGTTGTCGGTATGGTCGTTTCAAAACGAAAATCAACAATTCTTGTCGTCACTGAAAATGGATATGGCAAACGAACTGAAATTGATGAATATAGAATTACTCGTCGTGGTGGTAAAGGTGTAAGAACACTTAAAACTAGTGATAAGAATGGCAAGATGGTTGATATAAAAGAAATCGATGATAACGATGATATTGTAATTATCACTGAAAAAGGAATGATAATTCGTCAACATGCAAAAGATTTAAGAGTAATGGGAAGGAATACTCAGGGAGTTAAATTGATCAAACTAGGTCCTAATGATAGGATCTCTGCAATCGCAAGAGTAGTCCCTGAGGATGAAGATGAAGAATAAAAATTTCAGTCAAATTTTAGTTAATCAATTGAACTAATTGTAAAAAGGAACGAATTATATCGTTCCTTTTTATTTTGTATCAACTGTGGATTTAAATTTTGTTCATAAAATGAGAAATAAGTCTTAATGGAAATATGTCGCCAGATTTATTAAGACAGAATATAGAACAAGTTTTAGAAAGAATTGAAAAAGCTGCATTAAAGTGTGGACGAAAACCACAAGAAATAAAACTTATTGCTGTTACTAAAACAGTTGACGCAGAGACGATAAATCTTGCTTTTGATTTTGGACTGAAAGATTTTGGAGAAAACCGCGTACAGGAATTGTTGAAAAAATTTGATAAAGTGAATCCATCTGCATCTTTTCATATGATAGGTCATCTTCAGACAAATAAAGTGAAATATTTAATTGATAAAGTAGAATCAATTCATTCTATCGATTCCCTCAAATTAGCTCAAGAAGTAAACAAACGATTTGGTGAAAAACAAAAATCAATCGAAGCATTGATTCAGATTCACACTGCAAAAGAAGAAACGAAGTTTGGCCTTAATCCTGAAGAACTTGAAAATTTCCTGAATGAAGCTAAAAATCTAAAAAACATTAAATTTATTGGATTGATGACCATAGGAACTTTGACAGATGATGAAACCGAAATAAGGCGTTGTTTTTCTCTTTTAAGAAAACTGCGGGATACCTATTCACATTTTCAATCAGATAATATAGATTTGAGAGAACTTTCTATGGGAATGACTTCTGATTTTGAAATAGCAATTGAAGAAGGTTCAACAATTGTTAGAATTGGAACCGCAATTTTTGGAGAAAGGAATTAAGCAATGAAAATTACACCTCTCAGTATAAAACGACAGGAATTCAAACGAAACATTCGTGGTTATGACCCTGATGAAGTCAATACATTCCTTGAAATCATTGCCGATGAATTTGATCAATTATTAAAGCAAAATGAAGAGTTGACTGCAAAAGTAACTCAGTTGCAAAAAAAACTTCAAGATTATCAACAGATAGAAAAGGGTTTGCAACAAACTTTATTAGCAGCTCAAGAAACTTCAAATCGTGCAATGGAAGCATCAAAGAGACAGGCAGTTTTGCTGATTAAAGAAGCTGAACTAAAAGCAAAACAGATAATTGATAAAGCACAGGAAGAAGCCAGAGCAATTCAAAATTCTGTTCAGGAACTCGAAGAGAGAAAAAGAACTCTCATAACTCGACTCAAAGCAATTATCAACGCACAAATTCAATTACTAAATATCCTGACAGAAAACAACAAAACAACTCAAAAACAATCACAGGAAGAAAAAAATAAATCAATTGATGTCGAATCAATAATTACAAGGATTGTATGATGACAGAATTAAGAAACAAAATAAACGAAGCAGTAAATTACATCAGAACAAAAACTCAAATGAGACCAAAAATAGGAATAATTTTAGGAACCGGTCTCGGTGGACTCGTTAAAGAGATTGATCAGGAAGTCGTAATTGATTATGAAGAAATTCCGCATTTCCCTGTTTCAACGGTTGAATCCCATCATGGCAAATTAATTTTTGGTCGAATTGGTGGAAAAGAAGTTGTAGCAATGCAGGGTAGATTTCATTATTACGAAGGTTACACAATGCAGCAAATTACTTTTCCTGTTAGAGTTATGTCATACAAAGTTGGACTTGGAGTTGAAACGCTCTTTATTTCAAATGCTGGTGGTGGATTAAATCCTGAATTTGAACGTGGTGACTTAATGATAATGACAGATCACATAAATCTGCTCGGTGATAATCCTCTTATTGGTCCAAACGATGAGGAACTTGGTCCAAGATTTCCCGATATGTCTGAACCATACTCAAAGGAATTGATTGCTCTTGCAGAAAAAATTGCTCAAGAAGAAAATATAAAAGTTAGAAAAGGCGTTTATGTAGCTTTAACAGGTCCGAATTTGGAAACACGAGCTGAGTACAGATTTTTAAGAATAATTGGTGCCGATGCAGTTGGAATGTCAACTGTTCCAGAAAATATTGTTGCAAATCATATGGGAATGAAATGTTTCGGTATGACCATCATAACTGATTTATGCGATCCAGATAATCTTCAACCATTGACTGTTGAAGAAGTTATTGAAGTTGCAAGCAAGTCAGAACCAAAAATGACTTTGCTGATGAAAAAACTCATTGAAAGAATTTAATATGAATAAACCATTTTATTATTGGTTAGCAGTATTTTTCTATGCTGCAATCATTTTTTTCGCCAATTTTGGTGAGACCAAAGTAATCACCTTTTATCCTTATGGATTTGGTTATTGGTTTGTTGTGATGTTTTTCGCTGGATGTCTGGGATTTATTATTTCATATTTATTTGGATTGAAGAAATCATTATGGATAGTTTTTCTGACATTTTTAGCAATCTCATTAATATCGTCACTCATTGTTCTGATTAAACCAGGTTCCTTTCAATTCGAAAATGCTTCTCTTGCTAATGTCGCGCTTCAAATTTTAAAAGTTGGTTTAGCTTCTATGTTTGGTGTATTGGGAGTATTAATCTGGCAAAATATTTTTCTTTCAAAAGAACTGGTTAGGGCTGATGAAAAAATAAAATTTTATGAACAGAATGTTCTCGATGCAAAACGAGAAGCTGAAATCTTAAAAAAAGAAGCTGAAGTGAAAGCTAACGAACTAATTTTTGATGCAAAGAAAAAAGTTCAGGAGCTCGAAAAACTTAAACGCGATCTTGAAATAAAGATACGTGAATTTCTTCAAACAGAACTTGCTGTTCTGGACAAGCACGAAGAGAACTTAAAAGATTGATTGAAATTTGAGGGGCGGCTTTTAGAGTTATTCTTTATAACGCTTAAAATTAAAAGGCTTTATTAAAAATACGTTTGAAAATTTTTTTCTTTCGACCTGTGTTTCTTTTAAAGATAATACCAGATGCTATTCACATGATTTTGAATTTAATTTATTGGATTTATACTTTTAAATTGAATTAAATAAAAAATATTAACAAAAAAATTGGAGGTACAATAATGGCAGTCTTTACCGGGAAAGAGGATCACATAATTTCTCTTGAAGAAGCGAAAAAACTTACATCTAATTTTCAATCAAAACTAAAAGGTGATGAAGTCAGGGCACATTATGTAGGGAAAGAAGCTCTTCAAAAATTACTTGATCAGGAGAATTGTGTCGGAGTTAGGATTTATTACGCCGAGTCAGATGATGGTAAACCTGAACTCGTACTGGTTGGGGTTACTGAGGAAGGTCGAGATTTAACCGAAGGAGTAATTCTCGAAAGAGTCTGGCCCTGTCCGCCATATTGCTGGTCTGATTCTGAATTAAATCAAAAATAAGCTGACAAATGAATTACATTTTTCTTATTATTTCGTTACTAATATTGATACCTTTTACCGTTTCAATTTTAAATTTTAAATATCTCGACAAAAGTTTAAAGATTATCTCAATTTTATTAGGAATAGGGTTTATTTTTAATCTTACGGATATAATTTTGGTCTTTAATAAAAAACCTAGCGTTCCATTATTCCACATTTACACGATAATTGAATATTTACTTATTAGTTCGTATTTCTATTATTTAACTCAAAAAAAATATTTTAAGAAGATTATACAAATTATAATTGGTGTATTTTTAGGTGGTGTAATTTTGAATAAAATGTTTCTTGAACCGATTGATAAGATTGACAATTATACGCTTACATTGGAAAGTATTTTATTGCTAATTCAATCATCAATTTATTTAACAGAATATTTGTCTGATAATTTGATTATTAAGATTCGTGATTACAGATTTTTATTGACAATTGGTTTTATGATTTACTTTGGCGGTAATTTGTTTGTCTTTGCACTAAGCAATGAGTTTAGTATCTGGATAGTTCATAATATTTTGCTTGTATTACTCTGGTCAATTTTTACTTTATCATTTATATGGCAGAGATATCAAACGAAATCTGGTGGCTGATTTTAGCTGGGATAATCGTCCTGCTGACTCTTATTGGACTTATTATAGTTAGTGTTTTAATTAGCAATAAGAAATTACTGCGCGTTCAACAGGAGAAATATAACGAGCTCCGTAAATCGGAAAGAATGTATGCCGATCTGTTCGATAATGTTTCAGATCTCGTTTATATTCATCAATTTGATGGGACAATTCTTAAAATAAATCAAGCTGTTAAAAAGCTGCTCGGGTATGGAAGCGATGAAATAATTGGTCAGAAATTTCAGGATGTATTCAAAATTCCTAATGATGTTTTTTACAAATACATTCATTCACTTGACAATGAAAATTCTGTAATTGGAACTATTAAACTAAAAGATAGGAATGGGCGTGAACGAATTTTTGAGTATCAAAACACTATAGCAAAAGAGTTTAATCTAACGAGTGCAATAAGAGGAATAGCCAGAGATGTAACGGAAAGAATAAAAGCTGAATTAGAACTTAAAAGAAAAGATGCTTTGCTTTCTGCTGTTGCTGATGCTTCAATCTTTTTACTTGTACATCCAGATCATAAAGTTGCGATAAATGAAGTCCTGAGAATCCTGGGAGAGGCAACGGAAGTGGATAGAGTTTATGTTTTCGAAAATCATAACGATCCAGTTACAGGTGAGCTTTTAATGAGTCAAAAGTTTGAATGGTGCCGAGAAGGCATAGAACCACAAATTGATAATCCGCTTTTACAAAATTTACCTTATTCTCATCCTTATGCCCAACCTCTTTTTCATCACATTCAAAATGGCCGCATCTATTCTGGTGTAGTTAAAAATATGTCTGAAGCAGAAAGAGAAATTCTTGAACCACAAAACATAAAGTCCATCTTAGTTATCCCAATTTACATTGGTAAACATTTCTGGGGATTTATTGGATTCGATGATTGCACAAATGAAAGAGAATGGACTGAGACTGAAAAATCAGTTCTAAAAACTGCTGCTGGTTCAATTGGTGGTCTTATTGGATTAATGCAATTTGAAAAGCAACTGCAGGAGACTAATATATTTTTATCTAGTATTTTAGAAAGCTCAATTACAATTTCAATAATAACTGTAGATCTATCGGGAGTAATTAAATACTGGAATTCAGGTGCTGAAAATTTATTTGGCTATAAAGCTTCAGAAGTAATTGGTAAAAAAGTTGTTGGTATTGTTGTTAAAGAAGAAGATCAGGTTACAAGGTCAAAATTATATAATATTAGTCTAATTGCTAAGGAACAGAAAAGAACACAATCAACAGAGGTTTTGTTCTATCATAAAAATGGCAAACAACTCTGGGTTAATCTTACTGTCTCCCCAATTATCGATGAGAAAGGCGAAGTCATTGGATTATCGAGCATTGGTGAAGATATCACTCAAAATAAAATTACTGAACTTGCTCTTATTCAAAATGAAGAGATGTTTAGAAATGTTTGGGAAAATTCAGCTGATGGAATGAGGTTAGTTGATGAAGATGCAAAAATTAAATTGGTCAACCGCACATTTTGTGAATTAGTTCAGATGCCTTATGAAAAATTAATCGGTGAGCCTTATAATATTTGTTATAATGAAAGTAACGAAGTGGAGATAAAAAAATTCAGAGAAAATTTATTAAATAACCAAATTCCAACTCGACAGATTACAACCATAAAATTGTGGAATGGAGAAGAAATACCGGTTGAAATTTCAAATTCATTTATTGAATTTCATGATGGCAA
This sequence comes from Ignavibacteria bacterium, assembly GCA_013177855.1. Lineage (NCBI taxonomy): Bacteria > Pseudomonadati > Ignavibacteriota > Ignavibacteria > Ignavibacteria bacterium. The sequence goes on along the minus strand of JABLYA010000001.1, from coordinate 1,055,888 downwards.
GAGAGTTTTATTAAGTATTTTTAGAGACATATCAGAACAAAAAGAATATGAAAGAAAAATTAAAGTATCAGAAGAAAAATACAGACGATTGGCTTTACATTTGCAAACAATAAGAGAAGAAGAAAGAGCAAAGATTGCCCAAGATATACATGACCATCTCGGACAGCAGTTAACTGCTCTTTATTTCGAAGTATCATCAATTCGAACAATGCGTAACTGGACAAAAAAATCAATTGAGGAAAGATTAGATGGTATAAATAAATTAATTGATCAGTTGATTGAATCAGTTCAAAGAATTTCTTCTGAACTGCGGCCAGCAATTCTTGATCATCTTGGTCTCATCCCAACAATTGAGTGGGAAGTTTCAGCTTTTCAGAAAAGAACTGGGATTAAAACAACTCTGAGAAAGAAAGTTCATGATTTAGAATTCTCAAAATCTGAATCAACTGTTATTTACAGGATATTGCAAGAAGCATTAACAAATGTTGCTCGACATTCAGAAGCGACCAAAGTCTCCATTGACTTAGGTTTACAAAATGGTGAGTTTAAAATGATCATCAAAGATAATGGTATAGGTATTCCAGAAGAGAAATTTTCAGATCCTAAATCTATTGGAATAATTGGAATGAAAGAAAGAGCTTATTCAATTAAAGGCGAATTAAACATTGAATCAAAAAATAAAAAAGGAACGAAAGTCACATTAACAATACCAATTAATGGAGCGAAAAAATGATCAAAATTCTAATTGCTGACGATCACGCTGTTGTGCGTGAAGGATTTAGAAAAATGGTTGAAAATGATCCAGAATTAAAAATTGTAGCTGAAGCTGAAAATGGCATTGAAGCACTCCAGATGGTAAGGTCAAAAAATATTGATGTAGTAATTTTAGATATGTCAATGCCCGAGATGAGCGGTCTTGACTGTTTAAAACAAATTAAAAGTGAGTTCCCTGATTTACCGGTTTTAATCTTTAGTATGCATCCTGAAGAGCAATATGAACAGCGAGTCCTTCAAGCGGGTGCCAGTGGATATCTGACAAAAAAGACAACACCAATGGAAGTGCTTCAGGCAATAAAAGATATTGCTTCCGGCAAAAAATTAATGAGTGAAGCTTTGAAAGAAAGAGTAATCAAAGGAAAAGGAAAATTAGAAGAACCTCATTTAAAACTTTCTGATAGAGAATTTCAGGTTATGAAATTAATCGCAAAAGGCTGGAGATCAAAAGAAATTGCTAATTATTTGAAAATCAGTGAAAAAACAGTAACAACTTACCGTGGAAGAGTATTGAAAAAATTGGGCTTAGATAGTAATTCCGATTTGGTTCGGTATTGTATAGAACATAATATAGAAATTGATGCTTAATTTTATTCATAAACTAAAAAAATGTGATTAGGTTTAAGCTCTACTCGGTTTAGATTTTTCACCACTCTTTTGTTAATCTATCCTATTATTTCATTGCAAGGAAAAACTTACAATTAATTCGGTTTGTGCCGACTTACTCTAAAAGTTGCAAAAGTTATGTTTGCATCAGAATTAAAGAGGTGACAAATGAAAGAGACAACATTAAAAAATAATAAAGAGATTAAAGAGCTGTTAGTTTATACAGCTTTATTGATCATATTGCTTGTTTTAATGATCGTAATTCCATAAGAGTTTTCAAGTTTCCCACCTCAGCTCTCTACTCTCTTATTCAATAGAGCCCGTTTGCCTGCACGGGCTCTAACTTTTTTAACTTTGTTTGATATTTTGAATTCGAGATACGACAAATGATTTTTCAAGTAATCTTTCAGAAATAGTATCTGTGAAAGAATGCAAGAAGAAAATTTATTAAAACCAAAATTTTTTCAGTGTATGCCCATCTCACAAATTTTCTAAATGATTTTTCATCAAAAGCTTTATCGACTGAATTTTTGATTTTTCGAGATATCGGGATTATAGCTGTAAAAGTGATAATGAGAATGATAAGAATAATAACTTGCTTTGTTGTTAACCAGTGGTTTGCTTTAATTTCAAAAAAATGATAAAAAGGTGAAATTAAAACCAATATAATTCCCGTAAATAAAATTCCGATTGAGCCAATCATTCCTGTTAAGTTCGTTAACGAGAGAAGTTTAGTTAAAAGCAAATTTTTATTGGTTTGGTCGTGCTCTTTTTTTAGCGATCTGAATACAGAAATTTCGACAGGGAAAAATCCAAGCCAAATGATGGCAGAAAGTATATGAAACAAAAGGATAATTGGATAAAGTTGATATATGCTCATTTTTACTCCGCTTTTTTATAAAAATATCTAATGCGGAATTATTAGTCATTGTAAAAATTTATCCATTCCTTTATTATACAGTAAAACGGAGTTATTATGAGAAAAATTTATTTAATCATCTTTTTTATTTTTTCAATTGAATTGTTTTCTGTTCCGAGATTTGCATTGATGCGGGGTAATCAATGTAAAGATTGTCATTTTAATCCAACTGGTGGAATAATAAGAAATAAAGATGGTTGGACTTATGGTAAAAATAATTTAACTCTCTTGAGATCAAATACAACTACTACAACCAATAAATTATCTGAAAACTTAACTCTTGGTTTTGATTTTCGTTTTCAATATCTATACTCTCAAGAATTGAAAAAAACAGATTTCCACAAAATGGCTGGAAGTGTTTATTCGAATTTTGAATTAACTGATAAGCTAAATTTTATTTCAACTTACGATTTGTATCGAGGTTACTTTCAGGGTTACGGAATATTAAACATTTTGCAGAAGGAGGGTTACATTAAAATAGGTTCATTCTATCCAAGTTTCGGTGTTCATTTAGATGATCATACTGCTTACACACGAAGTGGAGATGCAGGGCTTTTGAGCTCATCTACCTCACAGGGATTGATATTTGAATCAGGTTATTTTCAGACTGGTATTGAAGCGGGCTTTTTCCCAACAGATTATTCTTTTATTACCTTAAGCGCAGGTCAGGACAAATCTCCTTTTCGGAGTGATTTATCTTACATTGGTAGAATTGAATTAACGCCAGAGTTATATAATGTAAACTTTTTGTTTGGTAGTTCATATGGTATTTTTAGAAACTTTACTAATAAATTTGATCTGTTAAGTGTTTTTGCTGGGTTGGGTTTCAGACGTTTTTCCCTTTTAACTGAATTTGTTAATGCATCAAATTATGTTTCACAAAACGTTGATTCTCAATTTTGGATGATGGAGATATCTTACCGGATTAGAAATGGTCTTGATCTTGTTGCACGCTATGACAGAGCGGTGAGTGACTTAAATATTAAGACTAACTATTCATCTCATGTTATAATTGGATTTGACTTTTATCCATATAGTTTTGTTGAGATTAAACCACAGTTTAGAATTAATCTTGAAAATCCAAAAGTTGAGAAAAACAATAGCTTTGTCTTACAATTTCATTTTTGGTATTAAAAGATAAGTGCAAAAGTTATTCAATTTCTCTGTGAACTTTTTCAATTGAAAAAGCAGGGATACATACTGAAACATATTCAACAGGTTCATCAAATGGATTTGAATAACGAACTCTGGTACCTTTTCTTACCAAAATACTTTCATTCTCATTAAGAATTATTTTCTCATCATCGATTTCAATTTGTTTTTTTCCACGAATTACAAACGTAATTTCATCGAATTCAGGCGATTGAAAAGGCTCGCTCCATTTGGGAGGGGCAATCATATGAGCAAAACTAAATTCATCTGTTCCAGTTGAAGGAACTCCAAAATGTTCAAGTATTGTTTTTCCATCGTTGGTTGGAATTCTCAACGGACTTCTTTGAACGATATATTTATTCATTTCCAACTCTTAATAATTGTTTAATCTTTTTTATTTTTGACAAATTTTAAAAGAAAAAATGAGACACGAAAATTTTAATTACAAAAACGGAATTCTTTATTGTGAAAATGTAGATCTAAATCAATTAGCTGAGGCAATCGGTACTCCATTTTATGTTTATAGTAAAAAAACAATGGTTGACCGATTTCGTGATTTTGAAAAAGCTTTTGAAGACATTCCACATCAAACTCATTACGCAGTAAAATCAAATTCGAATATTAACATTATAAGATTGTTTTGCTCATTAGGTGCAGGACTGGATGTAAATTCTGGTGGGGAATTATATCGAGCTTTAAAAGCTGGTGCAAAACCCGAAAAAATTCTTTTTACTGGTGTTGGAAAGACTGATGAAGAAATTTTAATGGGCTTAAAAAATAATATCTTTCTCTTCAAAATCGAATCGCTGCAGGAACTTGAATTACTTAATGAGCTTGCCAAAAAACAAAACAAAGTTGCAAACATTGCAATTAGAATAAATCCTAATGTAAATCCTAAAACTCATCCATACATCACTACTGGATTATATGAAAGCAAATTTGGAATTGATCAGGAAGCTGCTTTAGATGCTTTCAAAATTGCATCAAGGTTACCAAATATTAAAATCCTTGGAATTGATATGCACATCGGTTCACAAATTACCGATGTATCTGCTTTCCGTGAAGCGATTATTGTAATGAATGAATTAATACAAAAGTTGAGAGATGAAGGAATCCAAATAGAACATTTTGATGTCGGCGGTGGACTTGGAGTCCAATACAATGACGAGCCAGTACCGGATGTATTTGAATATGCAAATACAATTAAAGATGAACTTAAGAAATCAAATTGTAAAATTATTTTTGAGCCTGGCAGGTATTTAACAGCCGATGCTGGAGCGCTTATCTCAAAAACTCTTTATGTAAAAAATCATCGAGAAAAAAACTTTTTAGTAGTAGATGCTGCAGTAAACGACTTAATGCGTCCTGCATTGTATAATGCTTATCATGAAATTCTTCCGGTTGTCCAATCTGAAAGAGAAAAATTGACTTACGACATAGTCGGACCAGCTTGTGAAACAGGCGATTTTTTTGCAAAAAACAGAGAATTTATCCAGACAAACAGAGATGAATTGATTGCAATTATGTCTGCAGGAGCGTACGGCTTCTGTATGTCTTCAAATTACAATTCGCGAAGACGAGTTGCTGAAGTTCTGGTTGATGACGATAAGTTTTATATAATTCGCGAACGAGAAACATTTGACGATTTAATTAGAGGTGAAAAAATTATTGATGAAATTTTTTATTAAATAGGTTTGTTGCAAATAAAAAAAAGGAGAAAATATGAAAAATTATATCTTAGTTCTTTTACTTTTTTTCTTCTCGCTTGCCTATTCCCAGAAAGAAAAAAAAGTTTATGAAGATTTTACTCTTAAAGATTATAAAGGAAATTCCTATTCATTATCCGATTTCAAAAGTTCGAAAGCAATAGTAATCATTTTTATATCGACTAGATGTCCGGTATCAAACGATTATAATTCGAGGATGGAAAAAATCTATCAGGATTATAAAAATAAAGGCATCGCTTTTCTTGGGATAAATTCAAACAAGGAAGAAACAGTTGAAGAAATTAATGAGCATTCAAAGAAAAATAATCTTACTTTCATCATCTTAAAAGACTATGGCAATAAGATTGCGGATAAATTCAAAGCATCATACACGCCTGAAGTTTTTATCTTAAGCTCCAACTTCGAGTTGCTCTATCATGGCAGGATTGATGACTCAAGAAAAATTAACAATGTCAAAAGCGAGGACCTTAGAAGAGCTCTCGATGAAATCTTAGCGGGCAAAGAAGTCTCAGTAAAAGAAACAAAAGCATTTGGTTGTACAATTAAGAGGGTAGAAGATGAATAAAAATAAAATAGCAATCATTCTTAGTTTAGTTTTAATTTTTAGTCTAAATTTATTTGCTCAAAACTCAAAAAAAATTGTAGTTGAAGAGATTGATAAAGCAAAACTCGAGAAGTTAATCAAAAATCGAAAAGGTAAAGTCCTGTTATTAAATATCTGGGCAAGCTGGTGCCCGCCGTGCAAGAAAGAATTTCCAGACTTGGTTAAACTTGCTGAGAAGTATAAAAATTCTAAGGTTGATATAGTTGGTTTGAGTGTTGATGATAAGAGTGATTTAAATTCGGAAGTAATTCCCTTCTTACAAAAGAATGAGGTTAACTTTAAAATCTACATTCAAAATTTCAAAAGTATCGAAGAGTTAATAAGCTTTTTCCCTAAATGGGAAGGAGCAATTCCACTCACTGTGATTTTTGATAAGAATGGTAATGAGAAAAAATTTATAATTGGAATGAGAGATTTTGAATTTTTTGACAAAGCCATACAGGAAGTTCTTGCATCAAAATGAATAGAAGGAAATTTTTAGCTGCATCAGCATTTACGTTTTTTGCTTCAGGGTTGAGTTCATACACTCAACCTTTTTTATTTTCTCAAAGCAAATTGAAGTCAAAAGAAAAAAGATCTATCAAACCGAAAAGATTAAAAGAAGGTGAGCGAGTTGGAATAATCGCTCCTGCAAGTTTTATAACAGAAGAAGATTTCGAAAAGATCAAAGTAAATTTAGAAAATATTGGTCTAATAGCAGTTCCATCAAAAAATTTGTTCAAAAAGACAGGATATCTTGCAGGAGCTGATCAGGAAAGAGTTGAAGATTTACACGAAATGTTTGCACGAAAAGATATAGCCGGAATCTTTTGTGCACGAGGTGGATACGGAACACCAAGAATTCTTCATTTGATAAACTATGATTTAATTCGAAAAAATCCTAAAGTAATTATTGGCTATTCGGATATTACTGCTTTATTAATTGCAATTTATGTGAAGACTGGCTTGATAACTTTTCATGGACCCGTTGGAATCTCGACATTCAATGATTTTACAAAAAATTATATGAAGCAAATTCTTTTCGAAGCAAGCGATTATGTCGATTTGATTAGTGAACCTGAAACACTCGATGAAAACGAAAAGCAAATATCGTCAATTGGAAACGAGATAATTAAAATTTCATCTGGCAAAGCAGAAGGAAATTTAGTCGGCGGTAATCTTTCACTTCTTATAAGTCTGCTCGGGACAGAATTCGATTTTAATCCTGAAAACAAAATTATTTTCATTGAAGAAGTTGGTGAAGAACCGTATCGAATTGATAGGATGTTAACTCATCTAATAAATTCAAAGAAAATTGGGAAATGCAAAGCAGTTGTAATGGGAGTATTCTCTAACTGTGAAGTGAAAAAAGAAAATCCATCATTTAGAGATTCATTTACTTTGCGAGAAGTATTAGTTGATAGATTGAGTTTCCTCAGAATTCCAGTGATTTATGGATTATCATTCGGTCACATAAAAAATAAATTTACTTTACCCATTGGCGTAAGAGCAATGATTGATGTAGAAAAAGAAAAATTTGCATTGCTCGAGCCAGCAGTTAGATAAATCTTATTTTAATGATTTGTTTATTTTTGAATAACAAATTGATTGAAAATCAGTTTGCCTTTTGTTAGTTATAAATTTAATTTTTCATATAAATTTTGAGGATAAAAAATGCAGCTGGATAAAGATTTGCAATCAATCCAAGAAGTAAGAGATCTCTGCAAGAGAGCAAAAGAAGCTCAATTGGAATTTAAGCACTACACACAATCGCAAGTTGATAAAATCGTCAAGGCAATGGCAGATGCTGCGTATGAGGCCAGAGAAAAACTTGCAAAGATGGCAGTTGAAGAAACTGGTTTCGGAAATGTTCAGGATAAAATCACAAAAAATATTTTTGGTTCTAAATTTGTTTATGAATCAATAAAAGACTTAAAGACGGTTGGTGTAGTAAATGTTTATGAGAATGGAAAAATAATTGAAATTGCCGAGCCGATGGGAGTTGTGGCTGCTCTAATACCTTCCACGAATCCAACTTCAACAATGATTTACAAAGCTTTGATCTCCGTTAAAGCTCGGAATTCAATTGTCGCGTCACCACATCCAGCAGCAGCAAAATGTACACTTGAAACAGCAAAAATTTTAGAAGAAGCTGCAGTAAAAGAAGGAGCTCCAAGAGGGCTGATAAATTGTCTTTCCATCCCAACTCTTGAAGGGACAAACGAATTGATGAAGCATCGGGATGTCGCTATTATTCTGGCTACGGGAAGCAGTCAGATGGTGAGAGCTGCATATAGTGCCGGGAAGCCGGCTTATGGCGTAGGTCCAGGAAATGTACCAGCATTTATAGAACGAACAGCAAATATCAAAAAAGCTGTTGCCGACATTTTTACAGGCAAAACATTCGATAATGGTGTTCTTTGCTCGTCTGAACAAGCAATTGTATGTGACAGACCTATTCGTGAAAAAGTAATTGAAGAATGTAAAAGAAACGGCGGTTACTTTGTTAACGCTGAAGAAAAGAAAATGCTCGAAGCCGTTCTTGTTAGAGATGGAAGAATTAATCCAGAGATTGTTGGAAGATCAGCTCCGGTAATTGCTCAAAAGGCTGGTTTCAATGTTCCACCAAATACCAGAGTTCTAATCTGTGAATTAAATTCTGTTGGTAAACAAGAACCACTCTCAATGGAAAAACTTTCTCCTATTCTTGCTTTTTATACAGAGGAAGGTTGGTTAAATGCCTGTCATCGTTGCATTGATATTCTTGAATTTGGCGGATTGGGTCACACACTGGTTATTCATTCAAATGATAAAGATATAATTATGAAATTTGCTTTAGAGAAGCCAACGTTTAGAATTCTTGTCAATACAGTTGCAGCACTTGGTGCTGTTGGTTACACGACAGCACTTTATCCATCGATGACGCTTGGTCCAGGAACCTGGGGCGGCTCGATTATCTCAGAAAATGTAACAGCAAAGCATTTGCTTAATTACAAAAAACTTGCCTTCGAAACCAACCCAATGAATCCCGACTCAGGTGCAAGCTTGAATTCTTTTACTGGGGCAAGTTTTGTATCTCATTCTCATTCAGATAAACCATCTACAGGTTGGATTCAGGAAATTGAAGAAAGAATGAGAATTCGAGCAGGCAATCCGCCATTAAAGGAAACTTACACTTACGAAAAAGGAAAGTATCCAACAGGACCAAAAACGGGAACTCTTGGTTCAGGAATTTCCGAAGAAGAAGTTGAGAGAATTATTAGAGAATTCAAGAAGAGTTAATTGACCAGTTTATTCTTTTAAGCCTAATAATTTTTCTGTTAGGAATTTTTAAAAGTTCTCGAGTATCGGTTTGGTGCTCGAAAGTTTTTTTATTCATCCAGCATTTAATTTAATCCCTTAAGGTCTCTCTCTAAGATTATCATTTATTTCCTTACAAAATTTCTTCAATTCCCTTTTTCATCTCCCATTTGACAAATTCCCAAATAATTATTAAAATACCATACAAATGTATGGTATTATTTTTAAGTCTCGATTGGAAAGAAAAATCAGTCCTCTGTGACTGAGATGGCGAGAGCATAAGCAGAGGCGGAATAAAAGTTCAGATAAAACTGAGTGCAATCGGATTTAAGAATTTGCATAAATCAAAACTTAGATTATTTTGCTTGTAAAATTTGAATAAAAAATATCGAGCAGAGTAACAGAAATTTTTGAAGATGAGCGTCTTGTTGAATGGATTGATATGTGGAGTGAAGAGCAATGAATGTGAACAAAAGGAAAAATGGAACAAAAACCAGTTCTTTTGGCTCGCCTGGCAGAATTAATCACGATTCTACCTCTTTTTATTCAAGTAGATTGTATGAAGGATTACCTAAGGAAGAAATTGTAGATTATGTAGAAAATTCAATTTCTAAGGAATTGATAAATACAATTTTTTGCAAATCAAGTGAAAATATGGACGAACTTCCTGATAGTAGTGTTCATTTGATGGTTACTTCTCCGCCTTATAATGTAGGTAAGGAGTATGATGAAAATCTTACTCTTGAAGAATACAGAAAATTTCTAAAAAAAGTTTGGAAAGAAACAAAAAGAGTACTGGTGCCCGGTGGTAGAATGTGTATCAACATTGCCAATCTCGGAAGGAAGCCATACATTCCACTTCATGCTTTCTTAATTGAAGATATACTTGATCTAGGATTTTTAATGCGCGGTGAAATAATCTGGAATAAAGCATCGAGCGGGAGCCCTTCGACAGCATGGGGCAGCTGGTTATCTGCTAAAAATCCGACTTTAAGAGATATTCACGAGTATATTTTAGTTTTTTCTAAAGGGACTTACTCGAGAGAAAACCTGGAGAGAAAAAGCACAATTTCAAAAGAAGAATTTCTTGAATTTACAAAGAGTGTGTGGACATTTGCTGCAGAACCCGCTACAAAAGTTGGGCATCCTGCTCCTTTCCCGGTTGAACTGCCATATCGTTTGATTCAACTTTATACTTTTGAAAATGAGGTTATTCTTGATCCATTTATGGGAAGCGGGCAAACTGCAATTGCTGCTTTAAAATCTGGACGAAACTTTGTCGGTTATGAAATCAACAAAAGTTATGTAAAGTTAGCCGAGAAAAGAATTAGAGAGTTTTCACTGGAATTCAATTCGCCAAATTTGTTTGAATTAAATAAAAAGTAATTGTGAAGTATCGGATTATCTCTTTTGCTAAGCTAAAACTTTTTTCATTGTTACCTCAATATAAATCCAATTCTGTTAATGTCTCCATCAATTAGATTATTTGGTGTGATGTTGAAGATTTTGCACAGTAAAGGATATACATCAACATTCCATAAGGTTCCCGTTTGGTAGCCTGACTTAAAAGCAGGACCTTTTGCGATAAAAATTCCATGCATATCAAGATGATGATTATCAAAGCCATGATCACCGCGAACGCTGTAAGTTCTGCCTCTTTTGAAATACTCATCTGTCACAAGTGTCCAGCCAGTTTCAGCAATTACAATTATTGGGAGTATGAATGGATTCTCTGAAAAGTGAAAGTATTCGGGGATATTCTCTTTCGTATAGACGCGATAATTTTTTTCGTTCTTTTTCAGCACTTGATAAATTTCGTTTAATTTATCGGGTTCAGCGTCAATCATAATTGATGTGCCCATTCCATAAAATTTGCATTTATAGTCTTTCAATATTTCTTCGATTTTGATAATTCTTTTATCACTTACTTCAGTCATACCGTGATCGGAAACAACAATGATGTTAACTTTATCTTCCATTTCAATTTTCTTTAAGCTGTTGATTAAAAGCCCGAGCATGCTATCAACCAATGCAATGGCTTTGTTTGTTTCTGGTGAGTTTGGTCCGAAGGAGTGTCCTTTTGAATCAGGTTCCTCGAAATACAGCGTTATAAATTGTGGTCGTTCATTTTCGGGAAGCTGCAGCCATTTGATAACTCCGTTAACTCTTTCTTCGAAAGAAATTTTTTGATCGTAGGGATGAAAATAAGTTGGTTGTTTGTAACTTACATCCTGCTCGGATCCGACCCAGAAGAAGCTAGCTGTTTTTATGTTATGACGATTTGCTGTTTCCCAGAATGCTTCGCCTTTGTACCATTTGCTTTGACGCGTTGTAATAGTATCACCAATTCGGTAAGTTTCTCCAGTGAAAATATTTGTGAACGAGTTAAAAATTATTCCATGATTTTCTGGATACATTCCGGTGATAATTGAATAATGATTTGGAAATGTTTTTGATGGAAACGACGGTCGAAGTGAAAGAGCGTGAACGCCTTCATCTTTGAGTTTATTAAGATTTGGAGTAATGCCTCGATAGATGTAATCCCATCTGAAACCGTCCATTGAGATAAGAATTACATAAGGTTTGTTTTGAGCATAAAGACTTAGACTTAATGAGAGAATTAAAATTTGAAGAAGAAATAGTTTGGTCAAGTACTTCATCTCTAACCTCATAAATTTGTATACAAATTGAAAAAGATTTTAGAGAATTTCATTACAAAATTAAGTTAGTTTTGAGAAAGAGTTAAGATTTGAGAAATATATTTTGGAATTTGTTCTTGGTATCGATGCACCATATTCAGATCCTTTAGTTGAATCAACTAAGTTCAGGTTCGTTTAGTTCAACAAAGAAGCTTGTCTACCTACGGTAGATAAATTAGAAGCCCGACTAGTAGACTAATTAGTTGGACTTCTAAAATGTCCTTTTTACTCAACTGTCCTGTGCTTTGATTTCTCCCTTTTTAATACTTGCCGCAAGAAGAAGTTAGTAGTGAAAACAAAAGCAGTATATAAACACTGCGGGGGTTACTGCTACGGTTTAAAAAAATTCTTTAGGGTGGAATTCTTGTTGCGTTTTGCTGTTTACACATTATTTCAAACTTGCTTGTGCTCAATTCGTTTTTTACCTTTAGACAAAATGTCCAGTTAGTTTTTAAATTAAAAACGGAAGGTGGATGCCTGTTGTGAGTTTACGACAGGGTTTACTTGAGCAAAGAAAATCAGTTATAGATTGAATCAGTAAAATTGTATAAAACCTTTTGGAGTTGATTAAATGAGAAGCTTAATAACGCTATTAATATTAACGAGTACTTTATTCGCTAAAATAGATACAACACAGAACTTTTTTCCCCTTGCCGTTGGTAATATCTGGCAGTATATGTATGATGATGGAAGGTTAAGTCGAATACAAGTATGGCAAGATTCGATTGATGAAAATGGATATAGATATTTTTGGGTAAGTGGCGAATTATATAAAGTCAGCCCAGCAAAAGATAGTATTATACTTATTTCGGGTGGTGGATACCCTGACCGGTTAATCTACAAATTCCCGATAACACATCGAGGGCAATGGTGGAGAGTTCAATACGATACTGGGACATTTCCAATTACAGCTCATGTAGTTGATATTTTTCCAATTTCATTTTGGGGTAAACTGACTACTGTCGCCGATATTAGATATCATGCAAACTTGGATACAACATTCCCAACGACAGAATGGATGTATACTGATGAGCTTGCAGATGGACTTGGACTAATTTGGTGGGGATGGGAAGTAGAATATAAAACATTGATCGGCTGCGTAATAGATGGAGATACCATTGGCATTATTGTTAATGTTGATGACGAAAAAGAAAATAAACCGGATAAATTTGAATTGTACCAGAACTACCCTAATCCATTTAATTCATCGACCACTATATCTTTTACAATTCTAAGGGAAGAATTTGTCGAATTAAGTGTTTATAACTGTTTGGGTGAAAGAATAAAAGTACTTAAAAACGAACTGCTAAGACCTGGTAATTACACAATTAAATTTGATGCTAGCGGATTCTCATCGGGCATATACTTTTATCGCTTAACAACTCCAAAAGGTTCAATAACTAAAAAAATGCTTTGCGTAAAATAACCAAGGCCACGCATTCTGGGCGATGTTTTCTGGATACGAAGTTTGCTCATATATGGTAAACTCATGGGAAAGAAGAAATCTTGGCTAGAGTAATCCGGTCTGCCAATTGCGAATAAACGCATTGTTTTGTATAAAGTAACTGCGGTAGATAATACTAGTAAAGAATCTGTACCGTCTGATGTGGCTTCTACAAGAGTATATGGACCACCAGTGGAAAAAGCATTAAGTCCAAGCAAAGTATTGTCTTATCAATTGCATCAAAACTACCCTAATCCATCCAACCCATCAACAAAAATAAAATATTCAATTAAATATAAAGGATTGGTTACCTTGAAAGTTTTCGATTTACTCGGTAGAGAATTAGCAACGCTCGTCAATGAGCCAAAGCAACCTGGTGTATATGAAATTGAATTCGATGCGAGTAAGTATGGATTGAGTTAGGGAGTGTATTTGTATCAACTACGTTCAGGTTCGTTTAGTTCAACAAAGAAGCTTGTCTACCTGCGGTAGATAAATTAGAAGCCCGACTAGTAAATTAATTTGTTGGGCTTCTAAAATGTCATTTTTTTTACTAAACCATCTTGCGTTTAAATTTTGCTTTATTAATATTTATTTAAGACAAAGGTAAGCAATGAAAACGAAAATAGTCCGAAGGAGACTTCGGATAAATATTCACTCTATTTTATCCCTCTCTGGTTTAAAAAATTTCTATAGGGTTGAGTTCTACTTACTACTTACTACTAATTTATTTATGTTTAGTTTTCTCTTATGCTATTCTAATTATAAAATCTACAATCGATTTTTATTCAGTCACAAAAGCGGAGGTAGGTGACTGCTGTAGGTTTACGACAGGATTTATCTGAATGAATATCTTTGGGTGATAATTTGATAACAAAATAATAATTAAAAACTACAGAAGAAGAAAAAGTGAAAAAGTTTTTCAATTTTTTAACATCACTAATATTAATATTCTATACTTCCACATATGCCCAAGATGTTGCAGGAGGAATCTCAACAGAGTATGGTACTGTAATTTATAAATTAAAATACCCTGATAGAATTGTAAGAACAAAAGAAGGTGTTGGAAGGATTCATAGACAAAGATTGGGTAATTACGATGCACAGTGGAATTTAACCTATTTAGGAATACCAGGTACACCAATTAAATTTACGATTGCAAGAAAAGATTCTAACTATGATCAAAACCTAACATGGAATATTGCATTGGGTCCGAGCTCACCATTCAATGGTAGTGGTAATTATACATTACCCGCTGAAGAAGATATTCTATTTTTATACTTTTTCGATTCAGCCCAATTTAGTGATTTTGTTGGGGGATATGCATCGAACGGACCTCCGGCAACACCAGAGAATGTTCAAGTAACTACAGTTGTTAGTGGGGGCGAGTCTTTCGCAAAAGTTACTTGGAACTTAAGCCCTGAAGAGGATGTTAGCAATTTTCCTTATGGAACTTATCAGTTGTGGAGAAGAAAAAAAATTACCAATTGGGAAAATTGGTCATGTATTGCAACAACTAATGGAAATGTTAATTCATATACAGATTATAACATTTACGGTGCAGGCTCTGGTCCTTACGATGTTGAATATAAACTCAAGGCAATTGATAGAACTTACCACGTCTCAGAGTTTTCAAGCACAGTTTCATTGGATTGAGGAAATTCGATGCAGAAGAGGGGTTTTGTAGCTAGCAACTTGGAATATAATTTAATCGGTAATTATCCAAACCCTTTCAATCCGCAGACTAAGATACGTTTCTCTATAAAAGAGACTGGTAAAGTTTTATTAACCGTGCACGACATTTTAGGAACACACATTGCAACACTTATAGATGAAGTAAAACCTCAAGGTAAATACGAAGTAACGTTTGATGGAGGAACTCTACCAAGCGGTACTTACATTTACCGATTAACATCGAACGGATTTACTTCGGTAAAAAAAATGTTACTAACGAAGTAATATTTTGACTCAGAGAGGCATCTATCATGGATGCCTCTGAATTAATTTTAGATAATTGGA
The DNA here is from genome assembly GCA_013177855.1 of Ignavibacteria bacterium. Classification (NCBI taxonomy): domain Bacteria; kingdom Pseudomonadati; phylum Ignavibacteriota; class Ignavibacteria; species Ignavibacteria bacterium. Next base: position 1,040,665 of record JABLYA010000001.1, on the reverse strand, counting down.
GTTTTACCATGAAGTTTAGTTTAAAGATTATATTATTTTTAATATTATTAATATCAGAAATACAATCACAAACTTTTACAAATATAAGCCAGCAAGCTGGGGTAAATATAATGTTTGCTGACTATCTAGCAGTAGGAGACATAAATAGAGATGGTTATTTAGACCTTTATGTTGCAAGAGATATTTGGGGAAGTAGTGGGCAGAATGATTATTTATTTCTCAACAACAGAAACGGTACATTTAGGGATGTTTACGATGAATCCGGACTCCGGCGTCATGGATTTCACGGCCATAGTGTAGCTTTTGGTGATTATGATAACGACGGTGATTTAGATTTATATATTGGAAATGATACACTTTATATAAACAACGGAATTGGTAGTTTTTCCCCAATTAAAATTCTTAATGGCTTTAACTTTCCTCAGGATATCACGAGGGGAGCTTACACTTTAGATTTGAATAATGATGGTTTAGTAGATATTCTAATGACATACTATCCTTGGCAATCATTAGAGTATTCTATGGTTTTGATCAATAAAGGAAATAATGTCTTTGAGGATAAAAATCTTATTGAATTTGGGCTACCACATTCATTCAGAGTTTTTTGGGCAGACTTTAACAATGACATCAAACCAGATTTAATGCTTCAAAGACGTCCTCCACAAATCGGATATCTTGTTACTGATATCTATTTAAACCAAGGAACAACAAATTTTCTACCATTATCATCCGCTGGCTTTTTCATAAAGGGTGAAAGAGACTTTGGTGATATCGATAATGATGGGGATATAGATTTTATAATTACAAATCCGGCAAATGTTATTAAACTCTTCAGAAATAATAATGATGGTACGTTCTCAGATATAACTACCGCTGCAGGAATTAACATTAATGTTAGTTACGGTGGACCCTCAATGGCTGATTTCAATAATGATGGTTATCTGGATATCTATATTTCACAAAATGATTCATTAGATTTCTTGTTCATAAATAAAAAAAATAACACCTTTGTAAATATAATACCAGATAGCGGGAATTTACGCCATGGCGGTTATGCAGTAATATTAGACTTTGACCGTGATGGAGACCTTGATATATATGCGGGGAATGAAGCTTTGCAACCGTATAACAATTATGAAAATTTCTTGTACCGAAATAACCTCTCAGATAGGTATGATGGTAGCAACAATTGGATAGTGATTAATTTAGTTGGAATAAAAAGTAACCGCGATGGCATAGGGAGTAAATTATCTTCTTACAGCTCAGCAGGCATTAAGCATCTGCAACAAGTTAGATATGCAGGGTCAAAACATGTACCCCAGAGTATGCTACCTGTTCATTTTGGCTTGGGAAACTCAAATATAGTTGATAGCCTTATAATTCAATGGCCAAGTGGTATAAGGCAAATCATTTATAACTTGCCTGTAAACCAATACTTAACAATATTCGAAGATACTACACTGTCAAATGTTGAAGATAAAATTGTAAATAAAAATTATAGTTACTCCCTCAGCCAAAATTATCCTAACCCATTTAACCCAACGACTAAAATAAAATTTTCGATCTCAGATGGTTCGAACAACCAAGGCGGACTCACCACAGGTTTTGGATTTACTACCTTGAAAGTTTTCGATTTACTCGGTAGAGAATTAGCAACGCTCGTCAATGAGCCAAAGCAACCTGGTGTATATGAAATTGAATTCGATGCGAGTAAGTATGGATTGAGTTCGGGAGTGTATTTGTATCAACTACGTTCAGGTTCGTTTAGTTCAACAAAGAAGCTTGTCTACCTAAGGTAAAAAAATCTTAACAGATTAGACTTCACTGCAGAGACACTCGGCTGAGTGCCTCTACAAAAATTTTTTCTTGCCGATTAAAATCTTAAATTAACTTTCGATAAATAACTAAACATACTAAACCATTATGGCAGACTTTCCTGTTCCTCCGTCTTTGCATACCCGTTCGTTACTTCACATCGGCACAGCAGGCTGGTCATACAAAGATTGGATTGGACCATTTTATTCACAACAACAATCGAGAGATTATGACTGGCTCGAGTTCTACTCTCAATACTTTAATTGTGTTGAAGTAAATTCCACTTATTACACTTATGTTTCTCCATCTACAGCAAGAGGATGGGTTGGTAAAGTTTCTGATAAAAATGATTTTGTTTTTACAATCAAACTTCATCAGGATTTTACTCATAAAAGAAAATTCACCGATGAAAACATCAAAGCTTTTACAAAAAATCTTGAAATACTTGCAAAAGCAAATCGGCTCGGGGGAATATTAATCCAGTTTCCTTATTCGTTTGCGTTTAGTAATGCAGCTGCTGAGTATCTTCAAAAGCTCAGTGAGATATTTCAAGACTACAATAAATTTGTTGAGGTGCGGCACAAATCATGGAATAATCCAGATGTTTATAAATTTTTCAACGAACTTGATCTCACTTTTTGCACAATTGATCAGCCGCAAATTGGCGAGGCTTTGCCATTTGAACCAATTGTTACAAATGGCAGGGCATACATCCGATTTCATGGAAGAAACAAAGAAGCCTGGCTGCATTCCATACGAAGCTTTGGAAAAGAAAAAACATTGGACGATCCTGACGAAGCTTACAAACAACAGAGCCTGAGATATGATTATCTTTATTCAATGGGTGAACTTGTAGAAATATCACAAAAGATAAAGGAAGTCTTTGATAAAGTGAAAGAAGTTTTCATCATTATGAACAATCATCCTCAGGGTAAGGGTGTTGCAAATGCATTTGAATTGATGCATTTGCTTAATGAAAGAATGAAAGTAAAGATTCCCGAAACGATGTTGAAAGCATATCCGAGATTGAATTCAATTGTAGAAAATTAGACCAGAGAAACATAATTAACCGGGATTGTCCGAGTAAAATTCAAACTCGTTATTCAAAACATAACTTTATAATTTCCCAGTACTTTGTTTTTCGCATAAACCTCAAGGCAATAGGTGTGATAAAAAATTTTCCCTGGAGGAGAAAATGGCAAAACAACTCACAGAAATTCAAAGAAGAATTCTCGATTACATAATTGATATGATTGCAACAAAACAAATTCCGCCAACACTGGCTGAAATTGCTCGACATTTTGGCTATAAGAATCGAGCAACAGTTCAACAGCATCTCAGATCACTTGAACAAAAAGGATTTATCAAACGGAATCCAAAACTTGCCCGCGGGATAGAATTGACTATTTCTGATAAACTTTTTATCCCCAGACCAGTTCTTGGAGAAGTTGCTGCAGGAAATCCCCTTGTAATTTATCCTGATGCAATTGATACAGTTGAACTTCCGTCAATTGTGAGAATTCCACGAGATTCTTTCCTTCTAAGAGTGAAAGGTGATAGTTTGAAAGACGCTTATATTTTTGATGGAGACATAATCATTGTCAATCCAAATGCGACAATTACCGATGGGCAAATTGTGGTTGCTATTCTTGATGACTCGGCAGTTGTGAAAAGATTTTTCCGACAAAATGGGACAATAATTTTGAAATCAGAAAATAAAGCTTACAAGCCGATTGAGATAAAAGCCGATTATGATAAGTTCAAAATTGTTGGCGCGGTTGTGGGAGTTTATAGAATGATGAAGAAATGACCAATTTGCAAACTATTTTAATTGATCTCTCCAGTAAGCTCTGGATTAATTTTTTCAATGAATTTCAAAAAAGTTCTCCAGTGGCGAAGGGAATTCATCCATCTTGAGTTCAGCTAAGAAAATTCATCCCCAACGATTTGATTAACAAAATAAATTTTTTAAGTTAAATCCGAGCTTAAAAATTTTTCACCATACATGTTTTGTCTATGTCTTTAAAAAAGTTTTTTTCAGATTACAATCTCACTAAGGGGCAAAGAGAATTAGTAGAAAACCTTGACAAATTTTTACAGGGCGATACATTTTGTTTCATAATTAAAGGAGCTGCTGGTACAGGTAAAACTTTTATCACTAAAGGTCTGACGGACTATCTCAATTCAATTAATCGAGAATTTCATCTTGCAGCACCAACCGGAAGAGCAGCAAAAATTTTGTCAGATCGGACGGGTAAATATGCTTCCACTATTCATAGAATGATTTACTCAACCACGGTCATAGAGGAAGAAAAACATAAAGATATTGATGGGACCGAGGCGATAAAATTTTATTTTGATATTAGAATAAACAATAGTAATCAAGATGCGGTCTATATTGTTGATGAAGCCTCAATGATCTCCGATCAATACGCTGATGATGTTTACTTAAGATTTGGTTCGGGGAGAGTATTGAAAGATTTAATTAAATACATTAAATATTTTGATTATAAATCAAGACGAAAATTAATTCTAATCGGTGATGAATGTCAGCTTGCACCTGTCAATATGGCAACTTCACCGGCGCTGGATAAAGATTATCTCTTAGAAAATTATGGGATTACAGTCGACGAATTTGAGCTGACAGAAATCGTAAGACAGAAAAGAGAAAGTGGAATTTTAAGTAATGCTTTTCGAATTCGTAATTATTTAAAGAAAAATAATTTTGGTCAGATTTATATTGATTCAAATGATAGAGATGTTCAAAGTATAAAAGCCGGTGAAATGGATAGAGTGTATTTCCGAATTTTCAATGGCTATAACAAAAACGATACAATAATAATAGCATATACGAATTCTCAGGTTTACGAGTACAACAATTGGATAAGAGAAAATCTATGGAATGGAGATAAAGATCTAAAACCTGGTGATCGGGTAGTTGTTGTAAGAAATAACTATAAGTATGATTTGTTAAACGGAGAGTTTCTTGAGATAACCTCTGTTGGGGATAGGCAAGTAATTCCAGTCACAATTAAAATTAAGGATGAACATGAAAAAATTAAAGAACAAAAAATTGAATTATGCTTCCGTGATATAACGGCTCGAGTTGACTATTCAGTAGATGAAATTTCAGCAAAGGTGATAGAGAATCTAATCTTTTCAGATAAGCCGACTCTTGAAAAGGAAGAATTGCAGGCGCTTTATGTTGACTTCAAAATGCGAAACGCAGAGCTAAAACCTCAATCTATTGAATTTAAAGAAGCGCTTAGAGATGATGTCTGGTTCAATGCTCTCCAACTAAAATTTGGTTATGCGATTACCTGTCATAAAGCACAAGGCGGAGAGTGGAAAAATGTTTTTATTAATTGTCGTTCTCCCGTTGGATATCGAAATTCAAATTATTTCAGATGGCTTTACACTGCTATAACAAGGGGCAAAGAAAAAATTTATGTGATTAATGAACCTAATCTAAAAATAGATACCGGAATCGTTCAGGTTGAAAAGAGATCTCCTATAACCTATGAAAAAGATATGATTATACTTGACAGAAAAAATCTCCCGACGGAGATTCCTTTTGAATTCCCAGATCATCCTGAGATTTTAAAAAACATCTTTTATGTTGTTGTTGATTTAATAAAAGATGAGGAAATTTCAATTGAAAAAATTAAACATCATCAGTATGGTGAACACTACTATTTTTCCTATAGGGATGAAGAAGCATTCTTTATAATTTACTATAACAATAAGGGTAAAATATCCAAGGTTAAATGTGAGGCTAAAACTATTACCGATTGGATAAATAAAATTTTTGAATTACTTAAAACTCTGGAAGGTAAGAGAATAATTGTTCGAGACGAGGACTCAGGCACTCCAGCCGACGAACCAAGTTTTGAATTTCCCGAAGATAAACCATTCCTGAAAGAATTTTATGAGAATATCAAACAGAAAGTAGACGAGCAGGGAATTAAAATAGCCGGCATAGAACACAAAAGTTATCATGAGATATATACATTCACCAAAGGGGGCTTAACAATGGTGGTGAAGTTTTACTATAATGGCAAAGGAGTTTTTACGAAATTTGAGGTACTCTATACTAGATCAACGGGAGTTATTGAAGAAATGCAAAAATTATTACAGGGTGGAGTAAAGTGAGAAGAAACCTGATCCATTGTTACATTTTATCATTAAACAAATCATTATTGTAATTATTAAGGGGCAAAAAATGTCAGACTTTAACTCGTTGAAACAGAAAGCAGAACAACTCCGAAAGGAGAAAAAATTTCAGGAAGCTCTTCCGATTTATAAAAACTTATGGGAGAATTTTAGAGATGATTGCAATGAATGGATTGGTTGGGGTTATGCATATTGCCTGCAAAAAACAGGTCAATACAACGAAGGATTGAAAATAAGTCGAGAAGTTTATAAACATTATCCTGACTTTAATCAGATCAAAAATACTTACGCATGGTGTATCTATTACACAGAAATTAGACAAGATGAAATCAAGGACGAGGAAAAATTTTTAAAAGCAGCAAATGCAATAACGGAATTAACGAATCAAGATGACAAATTTTCTCCATACACAATCACCTGTTTCAAAGTAATCGATTATTTAACTGATAAGCCTAATTATAATCCCGATAAAATTTCTGAGTGGCTCGATAAATTAAATCCAGACAAATTAAGTGAAGCTGTTAGAAAAGTAAGTTCCCAGGATAACCCGGGAAGAGAAATAGCTTCGGATAAAGAGAAGTGGTATAAGACCAAGTCTGATATTCTCCTTGAAAAAGGAAAATATCGGGAATGTATTGAGTTATCCCAAAAGGCACTTAATATTTTTTCCAAACTTCATTATGGAAATGAAGTCTGGCTCAAAAGAAACATTGCACTCGCTCAATCAGGATTAAAAGATTATGAAGAAGCTTTCAACTTGCTTATGGATATTTATTCCACTAAACCAGAGTGGTTTATTGAAAAAGATATTTCGGAAATTTTATATGCCCAAAAAAGATATGATGAAGCTCTCAAGTATGCGGTTAAAAGCGCTCTTAACTTCGGTGAATCAAAAAGCAAAATTAAACTTTATGGCTGGCTGATAGATTTATTGAAAGTAAAAAAACTCAATCAGTATATTAAACCTCATATTGAATTAATCTATTCTATACGAAATAAACATAATTGGAAAATTGATAACAAACTAACTCAACTGGTTAATGAATATCAAATTAATGTCAATTCAATCAGAGATGAAGGAGAGATTTTAAAAGAGCTTAAACCACTTTGGGAGAAATTAAGATTTGAAGGACAAACACAATTGACAGGAAAAATAAAAAATATATTCGCCGATGGTAAATCTGGATTTATAGAGACAGATGACAAAAAAGCTTATTACTTTAAGGCAAAAGATTTTTTAAGCAAAAAAGAAAAACTAACTACTGGCAGAAAAGTTAGCTTCTATCTTGAGGATAGTTTTGACAGGAAAAAGAATCAGTTAACAAAATGTGCGGTAAATATAAAAGCTCTAGATTGAGCAAGATAGATAATAAGGTTTTTTTAATCTTTGCGATACTTGGTGTCTTCCTTGAAGATTTTGAGTTTCTGAAAATGCTTTCAGTTATTTCACCGAAGCTTTAAGATAGATTAAAATTATTGATTCCACAAAATTAATTTTTTGTTTTTCCTTTGAGGTTAAACTGAAATAAAAAAGACGATTAAAAAGATATTTGATTGTTTAGTTCTCCTTTAATTTGGAAACAGAGATAGAATTCTCGATTGCAAGTTCCGATTTCACAAATCTAAAGGTTTTTGATTTACTTGGGAGTGAAATAGCAACACTTGTGAATGAAACAAAGCAACCTGGAGAGTATGAAATAGAGTTTGATGCCAATAAATACAATCTAACTTCAGGCATTTACATTTATCAGTTAAAGTGTGGTTCGTTTGTTCAATCGAAGAAATTTGTTCTGATGAAGTGAAGTTTTAGCAATTGCAATTGATATAAATGAAATTAAGAGTTGCTCGCAATTGCATAAAAATTTATCTGCGTTAATCTGCGAAATCCGCGAGAGAAAATTAAAAACTAATATCCATAAAATTTCAAATTTCAATTTATAGCCTTCCCTAAACTAATTATTTTTGAGAAACAAAAAGGAAAATTTTATGAAAGACTCAATCGAAATTGCTTATTACAAATCTCCAATCGGCATCCTGAAAATTTCTGCTGACGAAAAAGGAATAACAGGAATTGATTTTGTGAAAAAAGAAGATAAATCAATTCAAGATTCATCCAGTAAAATTATTCAGGATTGCATCAAACAACTTGACGAATATTTTCAGGGCAGGAGAAAATCATTTGATTTAAAATTAAATCCTGCAGGGACAGAATTTCAGCGAAGAGTCTGGAAAGAGTTATTGAAAATTCCTTATGGAAAAACATTGAGTTATGGAGATATTTCCAAACGAATTAAAAATCAGAGTGCAGTTCGAGCGGTTGGACAGGCAATTGGCAAAAATCCAATTTCAATTGTAATTCCCTGTCATCGAGTAATTGGTAGTGATGGCAGTCTTACAGGTTATGCCAGCGGTTTATGGCGCAAGAAATGGCTGCTCAAACTTGAAGGAGTTTTATAAACCGCCTAATTCCAGGTTTGTAATTTAATCGTTTCTATTCTCGAGAGTATTAGAATTAGAAATAAAAATGAATGGTGAGAGATTGTTTTAGAATCAATACTGGACTGATAATTTACAGTTTATTAGAGATCTCGATATTACTTCAATTTATCTGCTAAATTATTCAGACATTGATTAAAATAAGTTTTTATAAGAAGAACAATTTGATAATGTCATCCTTTCAGGATTTTGGATTGTGGAGTGGTTGATTTTGATCTATAATAATTTCATCCTCTCAGGATTTTGTTTTCTGGTGTAAAATCTTTTTTATCATATTTTAAAACATTTCAAATGATATTTCAAAAAAGCATCAAACCTCAACGAGATGAAATTAATTATAGGGGAATTGCCAGATCCATTAATTAAAACTTTGAAAGAGTGAAATCATAACTTTCTCCTCTGTTTGAAAAAGAAATTTCTAATTCCTATATCATTCATTCTTAATCATAGATTGATATGATCTTTCATCTTGATTTAGACGCATTTTTTATTTCGGTTGAACGAATCCTTGATCCATCTCTTGAAGGCAAACCTGTAATTGTTGGCGGTGACCCAAAAGGACGCGGCGTGGTTGCTGCATGCTCTTATGAAGCAAGAGAATATGGACTTCACTCTGCAATGCCAATCAGAAAAGCATATCAGTTGTGTCCCAATGGAATTTACATTCGCGGTCATTACGATGAATATGTGCGTTTTTCGCGAGCCGTTAGGAAATTGCTTGAAAAATATTTCCCAGTTGTTGAACAAGCATCAATTGATGAATTCTACCTGGATTTTTCAGGCTGCGAAAGGATCTATGGTCATCCTTACTTTTTTGCTTCAAGAGTTCAAACTGAAATTAAACATGAGCTCGGACTCCCCTGTTCAATTGGAATTGCATCAAATAAATTTGTCGCAAAAGTTGCTTCCGATTATGCGAAACCACAGGGAATAACGTTTGTCGTACCTGGTCAAGAAGCAGAATTTCTTTCACCTCTTCCTGTGGAAGCAATGCCCGGCGTTGGTGAAGTGATGAAAAAAGAACTTAACACTCGCGGCTTTTATACAATTGGTCAAATTGCACAAACACCAAAATCTTATTTCTCTTTTATCTTTGGTAAATATGGCGAAATTTTACATGACCACGCCTGTGGAACTGGCTCAACTACATTTGATATAAATTACGAGCAAAAAAGCATAAGCCGCGAAACTACTTATCATACCGATACAACGGATGTTGAGTTTATCGAAAAAACTTTGCTCGAACTTATTGAAGATGCAGCACACTCATTAAGAGAAGAAAATTATCTTACGAGAACAATCGGAATTAAATTAAGATACTCTGACTTTGTTACAATTACTCGTACAAAGACAATCAGAGAACCAACTGATAACGACAAAATCATTTATTCTGTTGCCAGAGAATTATTTCACAAAGCTTACACAAGAAGAGTCTCAATAAGATTGATTGGTATTCATCTGTCTAACTTTGTTCTGTCAGTAGAACAGGTTTCTTTGTTCCCGTCACGAGAAGAAAAAGAGCGTCGAATTCTACGCATAATCGATAAATTAAAGTCAAAATTTGGCGAGGAAATTATTAAATATGGGGTGGCTTAGAATTTATTAAATCAGATTTTTATTTGAGATGATTTTACTCGAATTGTGAGCGCATTAATTTTATTTTAAAGATGTAATAAAAGAGATTTGATTGAAATTTTCATACTGCTTTAGCAGTATTTGTTTGGGTAGTGTGACCATTTATGGTTACGCTAATTAAAAATATTTTTGTTTTTGAAAAGACAGAAATAAGGAGGTCAAAAAATGAATTTTTCTAAACACAAATTTCTTTACGGTTTTTTGTTGATTTTATTTTTTCTAACAACACTTTTATTTCTAAAACCTGCAGAGATTAATGGGGAGGATAAAATGAATTTGCAAAAAGGAACAATTACGCTTCCTGCACCTCAGATAAAAGGTAAAATATCTCTTGAAGAAGTTCTTAATAAAAGAAGATCTGTTAGAGAATACAAGAACGATGCGTTATTGCTCAATGAAATTTCCCAATTGCTGTGGTCGGTACAGGGTATTACAGAAAAGAATTGGGGTTTGAGAACAGCGCCGTCTGCAGGAGCTTTGTATCCGCTTGAAGTTTATGTAGTTGTTGGAAATGTGAGAAATTTAGAAGCTGGAGTTTATAAATACATTCCAGAGACCCATTCATTAACGAAGGTTATCGATGGCGATCAAAGAAAAGCTCTTTACAACTCAGCATTGCAGCAGGAATCAATTATTAAAGCGGCAGCAGATTTTGTGATCGCGGCGGTTTATGAGAGAACATCTCGTAAATATGGAAACCGTGCAGAAAGATATGTTCACTTTGAAGTCGGACATGCTGCTCAAAATTTGCTTTTACAAGCAACAGCTTTGAATCTGGGTGCTGTTCCAATTGGTGCATTTTACGATGAAAAGGTGAAAGCGGCTTTGAAACTTCCGGAGAATGAGCAGCCGCTTTATATAATTCCAGTTGGGAGATAAGGAGTGTCTAAATTACTGTTAAACTTTGAGGAATTGCGATAGGTCTGATTTACAATATTGTTCTCACATTCAAATACACTAAATTAACAATATTGTTAACTTTTTATATTTAAGCTTAAAACTAAATTTTACATCAAAGTGGAATAACTAAAAATGACAAAACTCAAAAAATATTTACTGATGGCTTTTGGATTAGTCTTTGTTTCAATTGGATTAATTGGAATTTTCGTTCCCGGTTTACCGACAACAATTTTTATGATCTTAGCAGCTTACTGCTTTATCAGAAGTAATGAAAAACTTTATAACTGGGTTATAAATAATAAAATTTTTGGTTCAAAGGTTAAGCACTTTATTGAAACCAAAACAATTCCATTACGCGGAAAAATTCACTCCATTTCAGCAATGTGGCTAATGGTAATTCTGTCAATCATTTTTTTGAACGCAAGTTCGATTGTTAAACTTATAATTGCACTTGCTGCTCTAATTGGAACAGTTGTAATTTTATCTTTTCCAACTGCAAAAGATATTTAAGCTAAAGTATGAACGAGAATAAAGTTGTATCTCTGCCGAGGGCATTATCGAAACTGGGTTATTGCTCAAGATCAGAAGCGGTAAAATTAATCGAAGCAGGAAGGGTTAAAGTAAATTCAATTGTTTGTAGAGATTTAAGATTTAGAGTGAAACTGACGAAAGATAAAATTGAAGTCGATGATAAGATTATCAAGCCAAAAGAGTTTACTTACATTATGCTCAATAAACCTCGTGGACTTGTCACCACTGCTAAAGATGAAAAAAACCGAGATACAGTTTATAAATGTTTTGAAGGTCATAGCCTTCCGTACATTTTTCCTGTGGGGAGATTGGATAAAGCGAGTGAGGGACTTTTACTTTTCACAAACGATACTCATTGGGCGAACAAAATTTTAGATCCAGAAAATCGAATTCATAAAACATATCATATTAAACTCAATCGAAAGGTAAACGATGATTTGGTAAGTAAAATTAATTCTGGAATTAAAGATAAGAATGGAGAAATTTTCGAAGTTGTCTCAGCAAAAATCTTAAGAGAAGGAACAAAAACCTGCTGGCTCGAAATTGTACTTGACGAAGGAAAAAATCGACATATCAGAAGAATTTTTGAAAGCTTGGATATCGAAGTTTTGAGACTTGTTCGTGTATCAATCGGGAATTTGAAGCTTGGTGATTTGAAGAAAGGAGAGTTCAGAATTTTACAGGAAAAAGAAATTGAATCAATTTTTGAAAGATAAACATAAGCATTTAATTCAATAACAATTCCGCTGAATTTACTTTCAACTATGTTCATTCACCTTCACACACACTCAAATTATTCTTTTCTGACCGGCGCGATAAGAATTGAAGAGCTGATTGCTCAAGCAAAAAAATTTAATATGCCCGCAATTGCTCTGACCGATACCAACGGAATGTATGGTTTGATTGATTTTGCAAAGCTCGCTCAAGAAGAAGGAATTAAACCAATTTTAGGTGTCTATCTAAACGATCCAATTGATCCTGAAATAAATTCGGTTCTACTTGCAAAAAATCGAAACGGATATTCAAAAATTTGTAAAATCATTACCGAGAGACAACTGAATGAAAAATTTTCTTTGATTGATAAACTTCTTAATTATTTCATCAGTGGTGAGAGTGATCTTTTCATTTTGACTTCCTCAATCAAGTTGCTCAAAAATCTTAAAGAGAAAGCTGGACAGATAAAATTTAAAGATTTGTTTATCGAGTTATTTGCAGTCTCGAAAAATAATCCTGAGTATCAACTTATCAGGAAAAAAACTCGCGAGCTTTACAATTTTGCAATTGAAAATGAACTTGAATTTGTTGCAACCAATCCAGTCTTCTTTCTCCAGCCTGAGGATTATTTGCTTCACAAAGTTTTAATCGCAATTAAGTTCAACACAAATCTCTCACATATTGACTATTTGCTCAAAGAGCGAATCGAATCTTTAATTGAAAGAAAAAAGTCTGATGCAGATTCGAAAAAAATAGGCAAAAGTAAATTTTCGGCATTGAACGATTTGGGAAAGCAAATTCTTTACACAATTGCCAATCCAGAAAACTATTTTAAGTCACCAGAAGAAATGAAAAATCTCTGGCGGGCATTACCTCAAGCTATTGAAAATTCCTATCGTGTTGCTGAGCAATGTAATGTCGATCTCGAATTTGGAAAATACAAACATCCAAAATTCCCGCTGCCGGAAGGTGAAACTTCTTTCTCTTATCTGTGGAAAATTGCCTTCAGAGGACTCGAAGAGAAATACAAACCAATCACTCAGCAGGCTGTGAATCGATTGCAGGAAGAATTGAGTGTTATTGAGCAGCTCGGCTTTGCAGATTACTTTTTGATTGTGTGGGATATCGCTCAACAAGCAAAACGAATGAATATGATGATGCTCGGTCGTGGTTCTGCTGCGAATAGTATTGTAGCTTATTGTCTGGGACTTACTCAGGTTGATCCGCTTGAACATAATTTATTCTTTGAAAGATTTTTGAATCTTGGAAGAGCTTCACCGCCAGATATTGATTTAGATTTCTCATGGAAAGAAAGAGATGCAATTGTAAAATATGTTTTTGATAAATATGGAGAAGATAAAGTTGCAATGATTTCGACAACTGTAACTTTTAGAGCTCGAAGCGCATTCCGTGAGGTTGCAAAAGTTTTTGGATTAAGTAATTCAGAGATTTCTGAGTATAGTCAATTTATTCCCTGGACAAGCGCTGAAAATCTCCCTCAACTTGCTGAGAAATTTCCGGAGGCTCGTCATTTGAAATTTGATAATCAATTGATGCAGACAATTGTAAAAATTGCTCAGCGTCTCGCTGGTTTCCCGCATCACTTGAGTATCCATCCTGGTGGAATTGTAATTTCTCCAGAACCAATTACTAACTTTACTGCTCTTGAATTTGCTGAGAATAAAGGACTGGGTCTTATAATCACTCAACCTGATATGTATCCAATCGAAGATCTTGGTCTGGTAAAGATTGATCTTTTGAGTCAGAGATCTCTTGCTGTGGTGAAAGATACAATCGAGAAAATTAAGTGAAATCAGATTTTTGAAATGATAATTACGAGTATGATTTCGTTTTCGATAAATTCAGTATGACAACAAAATGTAACCCTGAGTCTGTCGAAGGAAATGTCATCCTGAGTTTTTGTAAAAGGGTGATTGTAACTTTTGAAATTGTGCGTTTACTCGCTGTCGTACTTCGATAAACTCAGTATGACAGCGGAAATTTTAGGTCACCCTGAGCTTGTCGAAGGAAATGTCATCCTGAGCCCCGACGAAGGATGACCCTAAAGAATTTATTAATTTTAATTAACGTCAGGCTTCGACGAGCTCAGCCTGACAGTGAAAATGTCGCCCTGAGCTTGTCAACTCAATAATCATTACACAATTTTTTCTGACTTACTTTTTGTGAAAAGTAAATCAAAATCAAACTCACAATTAAAATTAAAGTACTGCTAATAATGAAAGGTGTGTATTTCAAGTTCAGATTTTGGGTTGAATTGAAAAAATAATCGTTAACGGGATAAATTAGAGTTGCTATCAAAAAAACTAAATAAACCAGATTAATCAAAAAGGAAATCGTCGCTCCTTGAGATGAAGCTACTTTGACTGGATTCTTCTCACCAAATGAAAGAAAATACATTCCCATTCCAAAATTCAAAGCTGATAGAGAAATGGCAACAAAAAAGATATTTATACTTGATGTAATCAAAAGCATATCAAATTTTTTAATTGGTATGTGTGAAAAGAAATTCAAAAGTTCTGCAATAATAACCGTTAAAAAGGTTATCGGTAAAAATTTCACAAGCAATAATTTTTTAATTGAAATCGGAGCTGATTTTATTTTCCATAATGCTTCAGCTTCTATACTTACGATTGGATATAAAAATCTTAATGAAATCGATGAGATCAAGAATGAATTAAAAATAAAAACAATAAGATAAGTCACGGTCTGAAGAAACGGCAGTGCCTGAAAAAGATTAACCTTTGAAATACTCGCAATAAAAATTAAGATCAAAAATAAGATTACACTCAGATGAAACCATTGAGCAGGTTCACGGAAAAATTGCCAGAATTCTTTTTTCAACAAAACCTCTGTTTGTGCATCATAAAATGAATTTTTGCTGAAACTAAAGAAACCAGAATTCTTTATATCTCTGCTTCGTTCAAGACTTCGCTGTGCTTTAAGTTCGAGTGATGTTAGATATGATCTATGGTATAAATTTAATCCTGTAAGAATTGCGAGAATAACTACCAATGCAAAAACGAGAAAAATCATCAACACATATTGTAATGCAAGAGAATTATTGCCTTTCACGAACCAGTGAAGCGATTCAGCAAACCAGTGATTTGGCAGATAAATCGAGAAGAATGGATCAAGAAAACTGAAATCAAAATTTAAATTTGGATAATATCTCATCACTTCATTTACAAGTCTGCGTGGATTGGTGACTTTGAAAAATCCATAAACACTTGCGAGGTAAACGATCAATACTATCGCAATAGTTGATTTAAGACCAATTTTCTTTGCGAGTTGAATTAAAATCAAAAGTAAAATTATTCCAAGGATTGCTGCCGTGAATACAAATGGCAGGAAGATTAGAAAGATAGAGATAAAGTAAAATTCAATACCGAGCTGGAAGTAAGAACCATAACCAAATAAAACGGCACTTCCAAGTAATAAAAAAGTTGGAGAACTATATAGAATACTTTCAAACATCTTGAAGACAAAGATCTTAATGTAATGCACGGGCTTTGTCATCAGGTGATAGACTTCATTTGATTTGAAAATCATAGAATAAGCGACCACGATATTGCCCGCATTGATTGAAAAGAAAAAGACAAATAAAAGCATTGAGACAAAACGATGAAGCAAAAATAATCCGATGTGAACCTCTTCAAGCAAATAACTCAGGATTGACTTTGTAAAAAGAAATGTTCCGTACCCAAAACCAATGAAAATGAGTGATGAAATAATCCCTCGAATTTTTGCACTTCTTGATGAAAATCGATTGATGTTTAAGAAACTTATGATTTTATATTTAAGAATGTGTAGAAGTTCGTTCATAATTATTTAAACTGTATTTATCTAAAATGTCAGGTTTCAATACACTCACGATATCTTTAGTTTTTCGTTGCTATATAGAATTTATCAAAGTATAGCTGAATTTTTTTAATACAAATGTCAGGCTGAGCTTGTCGAAGCCTGACAGCAATTAAAATTAAAACATTCTTTAGGATCATCCTTCGTCGGGGCTCAGGATGACATTTCGCTGTCATACTGAGTTCATCGAAGTATGACAGCGAGTAAGAACATAATTTCAAAAAGTGAAGTCATCCTTCGACAAGCTCAGGATGACATTACCTTCGACAAGCTCAGGATGACATTTCGCTGTCATACTGAGTTCATCGAAGTATGACAGCGAGTAAGAACATAATTTCAAAAAGTAAAGTCATCCTTCGACAGGCTCAGGATGACATTACCTTCGACAAGCTCAGGATGACATTTCCTTCGACAAGCTAAGGATGACATTACGCTGTCATACTGAGTTTATCGAAGTATGAGAGCAATTGCATAGATCAACAAACAAAATTATTTTTTCTTTTTAGAAAGAGCTTTCAAAAGTTCAAAATCACCTTTTATCAAAGCTTCTTTCTTTTTTCTACTCCAACCTTTGATTTGTTTTTCAAATCTAATGGCTTCGTTTACATCAGTAAAACTTGCAGTAAAAACAAGTTCAACGGGTAATTTTCTACTTGTGTAACCTTTCATTAAGCCATTTTGATGCTCATACAATCTTCTCTGTAAATCATTCGTTATTCCGATATAATAACTGCCATCTGAACATTTAAGTATGTATACAAAAAACTGTTTCATAAGTTTTTATTAGTGTTTATTAAGATCAAATGTCAGGCTGACATTTCGCTGTCATACTGAGTTTATCGAAGTATGACAGCGAGTAAGAACATAATTTCAAAAAGTGTAGTCATCCTTCGTCGGGGCTCAGGATGACATTTCCTTCGACAAGCTAAGGATGACATTACGCTGTCATGCTGAGTTCATCGAAGTATGACAGCGAGTAAGAACATAATTTCAAAAAATAAAGTCATCCTTCGACAAGCTCAGGATGACATTTCCTTCGACAGGCTCAGGATGACATTACCTTCGACAAGCTCAGGATAACATTTCGCTGTCTTATAGAATTCATCAAACCAAGACATAAAAAAGTTCAAACTTTCAAAAGCGATTATCGGTATTACCTGTTGCAGGATTCTCACGAGTTAGTTCAATAAATAGTTCTTCAAGTTTTCCATCGTGACTTTCTTTGAGTTCCTTTAAGATATTTGTCTGGCTCTCAAAAATTAACTTCCCGTTTTTTATGATCGCAATTCGGTCGCATAGTTCCTCAGCAATTGAAAGTAAATGTGTTGACATAAAAACGGATGCACCTTTCTTTGAATAATCTTTTAAAATTTTTTTAACAATAAAAGCACTATGTGGATCAAGCCCAACAATTGGTTCATCAATTACAATGACGGAAGGATTATGGATTAATGCCGATGCAATTGCTATTCTTTGTTTCATTCCACGAGAATATTCTTCGGTCAGTTTGTTCATCCATTCAGATAATTCAAATATTTCTATTAACTCTTCAATTCGCTTATGTAAAAATTTTTTATCGAGTTTGTAAAGTCCACCGCTGAAGTAGAGATATTCAAGTCCGGTAAGTTTATCATAGAGATATGGTTCGTCGGGAATGTAACCGATTTGCATCTTGGCTTCTATTGGATTTTTTTGAATGTCAATCCCATTTATAAAAATTTTGCCTGATGTTGGTGTATAGAGTCCAGTGAGCATTTTGATTGTGGTAGTTTTACCGGCGCCATTTGGACCAAGAAAACCAAAAAATTCTCCAGATTTAATTTCAAGATTGAGATTATCAACGGCTGTAAATTCTCCAAATTTCTTAGTTACATTTCGCAGTGATATCATTTTACACTCAAATTTTGATTGATTATAATAAATAATTAAAAAGCAATCAAAGACATTTTTAGTTTTAATTAGCAACAAGTCGTCATTCAAAAACGAAGTATTTAATCAAAAAGAGTAAAATTTTTGTAATGGATTTGTTCTGATAATAGTTGATTCAAGCCAATAAGGAGATTGTTAAAATTTATAATCAAAGATATATCTGGGAAATCAGTAAACTATAACATTGATTTTGGGTTAAAGTAGTTCAAATTATTTTGATTTAAATTAAAAGGTCATATCTCTGAGGTTCGTTTTTTACATCTTAAATATAATTCAAAATACAAACTATCGAATTAAATTGGCGGTCAGATTTTTGTTACAAAATATTATTGTCTAAGCTCGTTTAAAAAACTTGATACTGTTTCTCGAGTTTTAGTGATTTCTATAATATAATGCAGGGTGGTAGTATTTGACTATTGTTAAAAAAATAATAAATTCATTTGGAAACAAAAAGGAGAGTAAAATGACAAAAATTAAATTTACATCACTTCTGGTTAATATATATAATATATATGCCTCTTTAATTCCTCCATACTCTTATCTCAGACGCCACTGAAGACAGTAAATATAAACGGTCAGCAAGTTATGGTTGCTGCAGATGAATTATGTGTAAAGTTAAAGGCAAATGTTTCTGATGCAACTTTGCAAAGCTATATTTTACAATATAACAGCAAGAAAAAACTTATTTATCTTAAATAATATTGGAGGGGGAAATTATGAAAGCATTAAGGATAGTCACAGTATTAATAATAATTTCATTTTTAGGGTGTAATTCAGAAACACCAGTTCAAGAAGGAAATGTTTTTCCCAACCCTCCTGCCCAAAAAGGGGAGATTGATTTGGTTGGTTTTAGTGGTCAATTTATAGAAGCAGTTGCCGTTAATCCACAACAACCCTGGAACATAATCGTTTCTGCCGGCAGTCCAATTAGAAAAGTTTTTGTTAGCAGAGATTATGGGAATAACTGGAATGTTACACTTGATTCAATAAGATCAAGGTGTATTGTATGGGATCACAAAAATCCATCTGTTGCCTACTTAGCAAAAAATGCTGGAATGATCTTTGAAAATTTTCTTTCTCCCTTTCTACTTAAGACTAATGATTATGGAAAGAGCTGGACTGGAATAGATAGTAATATCTACTTAATGGATAAGCATATTACAACCATAGCTATTGATTATTTTGACCCAAATTATATTTATTTAGTCGCAACTGCTAATAAATATGATATGCCATCCGGCTTGGCAGCCGACGGAAGATTGTATAGTTCATCAAATGGCGGAAGGTCTTTTACTGATTCCATTGATTTATCAATGTATTATAGTTTTGGGGATTATGTTCTTGTTCAAGATTTTGCAACGAGTAATTTATATAGTGGGGTATTGTTCGCAGCTATTATAAGCGATTTTGATGATAATGATTTAGCAATTAGTTCAGATTTTGGAAATACCTGGGTTGCCAAAAATATAGTAGATAATTGGTATTCTGATCTAATTCGAATATATAATGAGATGGTTGTATTAAAAGTAATTAATATACCGCTGGCAAATAAAGATTTTGATTTTATCATAGATTCGAGCAGAGTATTGATAAGTAGCGATTTTGGTTTATCTTTCAAAATGGTTGACCCGAATACATTAGATTATTCGAAGGTAAATGATTTATTATTGACACCAGAGGGATATATAGTTTTTACTGCCCATTTGAAATCTGATCCATCAAAATGTGTAATATATATTTCCAGGGATAGGGGTCAAACCTGGTCAAAATTAACTTCAGATACAGATAGAAAAACATTTTTAGCTTATGATTTTAAGAACAAGTTTCTGTATTTTGTTAAAAATAAAGAGAACAAGGGGCTTTATCGAATTAAATTACAATAAAGATTTTTTATCTTTTGAGGGCTAACAACTCAAAGGTTAGCCCTTATTTAAAATTTAGTAATTCTACCCTGTTAAAGAACATAATAGATAATTATGATTTCCTCTAATCCAAAAATCTTCAAGCTCTTCCCTGCTCTAATAAAAACAAAAGATTTTGATATTTACAACTTTCAGAAAATTTTCAACGACGAAGAAACTAAACGAATAATTAGAGAAGGGCAAACCATTGGATGTTTTTACATTGAGTCTCCAGGAATGCGTTCGCTTCTTAAGAAAATGAAATCCGATACATTTGAAATGTTAACCGCTATTAGTTCAGTTATTCGTCCCGGAGTTGCCGAAAGTGGAATGATGGCTGAATTTATTGCAAGACATCACGATCCCTCACGAAGAAAATATCTGGTCCCTGAACTTGAACCTCTTCTCAAAGAAACCTATGGAGTAATGATTTATCAAGAAGATGTGATAAAAGTTGCTCACTATGTTGCGGGACTTTCACTTGAAGAAGCTGATTTGCTAAGAAGAGCTATGAGCGGAAAAATGCGTTCATACGAAGCTATGCGGAAGTTGAAAGATAAATTCTTCGAGCATTGCTTAAAAAAATATTCAGAAGAAGTTACTGCTGAACTCTGGCGTCAAATTGAATCTTTCGCTGGATACGCATTCTGTAAAGCTCACAGTGCATCATTTGCTTTACTTTCGTTTCAAAATGCTTTTCTGAAGGCACATTATCCAGCTGAGTTTATGTCTTCTATTCTCACCAATCAAGGCGGGTATTATTCAGCTGCTGTTTATGTTCAGGAAAGCAAAAGGCTGGGGCTCAAAATTCTTCTTCCAGATATTAATGAAAGCGAGATTGAATACACAGGAAAAGATGACTGGATCAGAATTGGTTTGATGGCAATTAAAAACCTTTCCCACTCATCAATGGAAAAAATTGTCAGCGAGCGAAAGAAAAATGGGAGATACAAATCTTTGCGGGATTTTGTCCAGAGGACTGGAATTGGTTATGCCGAGTGTTCAATTTTAATTCAATGCGGAGCTATGGATTGCTTTGCTGAACAGATATTCAATGGTTTGAGAAAGATAGGTTTTCCTTATCAGGTGAAATATTCAAATAAACTTGAACTTTTGAAAACTTCTCAAACAAAAACAGACGAAAGATTGTCAAATGATTCTTTTGTTCTTTATGCTCGTCCAATTCTAATGAGATTGCTCGATATCGAACTCCATCGAAAAAAATTAAAAGATAATCAGACTATTAATCTATTCGAAGATGATAAGTACTTTGAAGAACTGCTGAAGATTATTGGTATCAATAATGTGAAAAAATATTCCATTGCTCAGGTTTGTAAGACTGAATATGAAACATTTGGTTATATGGTAAGCCGTCATCCGCTCGAGTTTTATTCAAAGTTTGTGAATGATCCTTCCATTACTCCTGCCGAAGAATTGCCGTTGAATAAGGGTCGTAAGGTTAAAGTTATTGGCTGGCTTATGACATCGAAAAGAATTAGAACAAGAAAAGGTGATATAATGAAATTTCTATCACTTGAAGATTTGACTGGAACTTTTGAAGCTGTAATCTTTCCGAAAGAGTATGAAAAATATGCGCCGCTAACTCTCTCAATGGGGCCATATTTAATTGAAGGATTTGTTGATAATGAGCTTGGAGATACGGTAACTGTGAAAAAACTTTCAGTTATAAATTCAAGAATTGCGATGAGAACAAGTCAGATTGACGATGCCGAAAACATTTATAAAAACACAGAGAAAATACTTAATGAAGAGTTTAAGATGATCGAAGAAATCGCTGATGATATGGTTTTCAAACAATTGGTGAATTTTTGATGGAGTAAAATTTAATGTTTCTACTTGTTGACTTATTTCTATGAACTCAGTATCACAGCGTAATGTCGCCCTGAGTTTGTGGAAGATAATTTCATCCTTTCAGGATTTTGTTGTTTTATATTTAATTGTTTTTCTATAATAATTTCATCCATTCTGGATTTAATTCTAGGTTCCCTTTAATAATTAACAATTAGATTACTATTATTTTTTTAATCATCAACTCCGAAGGAGTTGAATTTGATTAGCCCCGAGTTCAACTCGGGGAAATAAGTTCAAAAAAAATTCAACCCTGAAAGGGTTGAATTTGGGTTAATATTTTTTTGATGTCTGATCTGCAATTGAATTTTTAAGATCGTTTAGAACAATTTCTTTTATAATTTAACACCTTCATAGTTCTTTGATTTTTTGTTCCTATTTACCCCCAATGCAATTGGGGGCTATTCACATTAAACCCCTGTGGGGTTTTTATATTCTTTTTTTATTCACCTACATTCAAATTCACTGTCATTCGTATCAAGCCATTATGAGTTTATTTAAATTTGGCTCTTTTCATTAGTCCAATATGATTTGTGACCATTAACTTTGAACTTCTTTTTGTTTATTTTCTATTACCGCAAATTTTAATTTCAATTATTTCAAACAAATATCTTTTCGAATAATTCATTAATAAATTAATTCAATTAAAAGATCAGCAACCCACAACCACGAAGTGGTGAAATTATTGTAGAATTCAATTTGCGATGAAAATATTAAAACTCCGAAGGAGTGACATTTTAGGATCAATGATAAAAATATCACAAATCGAATATTTCAATCGTGTATTCGTTTTGAAATAATGTCATCCCTTCAGGATTTTGTCTTTTGTTGTGCCTTCAATTTTTTCTATAATAATTTCGAGCCTGTCCAAAAAGTAAGTTTTTCAGATCAAAAATGTTGAAGAAATTACATTTGAAACTCTAAAAATATGAGGAGAAAAAAATACACCTTTAAGAGGCTGTTTCAAAATTTGCTAATCTCTTTAATTATATGCAATACAAACTAAATTAAATTCCTTTTTAACCTTTTCAATTCCTCGTCTCAAAAACTTTCTAAATCCCATAGCATCTTTTATAATACCAAATACACTCTCTACTTCATAATTCCGCCGTTTTCTTAACCTCTTTCCCTCTTCTGAAGTTAATTTATTAAAAGCTTCTTCTTTATATCTTTCAAATTTTGTGTTTAACCTTATCTCTTTATAATTATTATTTGATTTTATGCACTCCCATCTGAAACTGCAACTTATACAACTATTACACCTATATACACGATACTTCTTTTTATGTCCATCTTCAACTTTACTCTCTTCATCTCTTATATATCTTAATTCTTTTCCCTCGGGACATATAAACACATCCAAAGCTTTATCATATTTGAAATTGTCTCTAACAAATCCCTTAATTGGTCTTTTATTCCCTTTCTCTTCTTTATTAAATGTATTATACTTCAAATACCCCTCTATACCTTCTTTTTCTAAAAATTCATAATTCTGTTCTGAACCAAATCCACTATCTCCTACCACTCTCTCAGGCTTCAATCCTCTCTTAAGTAACTCTTCCATATGTTCCTTAAATCCCTTTGCCTCTGATAACCTTCTACATACTGTTCCATTTATTATAAATTGATTCTCTGTCCCTATCATTACCATATAGGCCGGTTCAACTCCCTTTGTCTTTAAGCTCGTAAATGTCGCATCCAAATCTGTCTTTGAACAACTATTTCGATCTTTTAACACTCTGAGATATTCATCATATATCTTCTTCTTCTCTACAAACTTATTAATCTCTCTATTCAAACTTTTTATCTGTCTCCTTCGCTTGGCTCTATCTCTATCTAATCTTTTATTAACCTCCTTTTGACTATCTATCCCTTTGACTATCTTACCTATTAATTTATTTAATCTCTCTATACTCTCTTGTTCTTCTTCTGATGTTAAATCCTTTGACCACTCTCCAAGTTCTTCTAAATCTCTATCACCATAAATTGAGTTCTCCTCTTCGATTAGTTTTATCATCTCTTCCATTCTATCCTTTATCTTTAATTCTATCCTCTCCCTATATCGTTCAATATTCTTCCTCCATACATAACTATGCTTATTTGCATTTGCCTTAATGATCGAACCATCTACAAAATATTCCTTCATATCAATGTATTTACGCTTAATTAAATATATTATTACCTCCGTAAATATCTCTGTAAGAACTTCCCCAGTTAATCGATTTAATATAAAATAACTTATTGTCCTGAAATCAGGTTTATTATTAGCTGCTAACCACATAAAACAAATATTCTCTCTTAGTGCTTTAGCTATTTGTCGAACTGAATATATCTTACTTACAAATGAATATATTACAACTTTTAACATCATCCTCGGATCGTATGCACTGGCTCCTCCTCCTTTGTATGTCGCCTCCAAAACCTTGATGTTCATATTTTCAACTATCCGATTGATTACTCTCACTATGTGTTTTGGAGGAATTAACTCATCAAGTGATGGCGGTAACA
Organism: Ignavibacteria bacterium; assembly: GCA_013177855.1. Classification (NCBI taxonomy): domain Bacteria; kingdom Pseudomonadati; phylum Ignavibacteriota; class Ignavibacteria; species Ignavibacteria bacterium. Next base: position 1,016,315 of record JABLYA010000001.1, on the reverse strand, counting down.
ACTTCAGCTGTGCCTGGTTATATTCCTTAAATACCTGTCGACCACCTTTCTTCTTCTTCCTTTTTCTCATTTCTGAAATTCCTGTTCTCCAAATAGAGAATCCATCATAATTCTTCACCTAAATTTTTCTTTTTTCCCTTTTTATAAATATTTCTTTTTGCATACTTAATATAAATTCATTTTTCGTGCCAACTTTTTGGACAGGCTCTTTTTTGATTTACCTGTATTTATTTTTCTTTAATAATTTCATCCATTCTGGATTTAATTTCTTATGCGTCACATAATTCTATCTACAAATAGGTCGTCGCTACGCGACTTTTATTTTTGGCTGTTCAAAATTTTTCCTACAAATAGGTTTTTGCTACGCAACTTCAATTTGTTCTGAGCTTGTTAATTATTTTCTACAAAGAGGTCGTCACTATACGATTTCTTTAAAAAATTCAATTAGAAATTTTAGACGATTTACTTTGAAATAAAATACCATTAGTTGTTTGTTTTAATTTAACTTAAAAAAGCTTCGTAAAAGCGACCTATTTGTAGTAAGGAAAACAAACAAAAAATACAAAAGCTCCATAGGAGCGACCTATTAAAATTTTGTTTAAAGGAAATGTCATCCTGAGCTTGTCGAAAGAAATGTCATCCTGAGCTTGTCGAAGGATGACTTCACTTTCTGAATTTGTGTTCTTACTCGCTGTCATACTTCGATGAACTCAGTATGACAGCGTAATGTCATCCTGAGCCCCGACGAAGGGTGACTTTAATTTTTGAAATTATGTTTTTACTTGCTGTCATACTTCGATGAACTCAGTATGACAGCGGAATGTCATCCTGAGCCCCGTCGAAGGAAATGTCATCCTGAGCCCCGACGAAGGGTGACCCTAAAGAATGTTTTAATTTTAATTGCTGTCAGGCTTCGACAATCTTAGCCTGACATTAAGAAGAGCTTTTACTCTTTCTTCGATAGTCTCAATCCAAAAAATAAAATTAAATTGACTTTATATACCCGCCATCGATAAAAATCGTTTGCCCTGTGATGTAGCTTGCTTTCTCTGAGGCAAGTAACGCAACTAAACTTCCTACCTCTTCCGGCTTACCTAATCTACCCATCGGAATATCCTGAGTGTAACTTTTCAAAATTTCTTCGTGACTTTTACCTGTAAGTTTTGATTGTTCTACTGCAAGATCATAAACTCTTTTTGTTAAAGTGTATCCAGGTGCAACATTATTTACAGTTATTCCAAATGGTGCAACTTCATTTGATAAAGTTTTTGCATAACCAATCACTGCATTCCTTAATGAGTTTGAAAGAACAAGCCTTTGAATTGGTTGTTTGACAGTCACAGAAGTTATGTTTATAATTCGACCAAAATTATTTTTCTTCATTTGATCGATTACAAGATTTGTGATTCGAATTACAGAAAGTAAAATCTCTTGATATGCATTATTCCAATCATCCTCAGTAAAATTAAAAATATTGTTTGAAGGAGGTCCGCCGCAATTATTTACAACAATATCGATTGAACCGAGAGAGCGAAAAGTTTCTTTCACAAGTTCTTCAATATCCTGTGGATTTCTTAAATCACATTTGAACCAATGGACATTGGTACCGAAATTTCGAATTAATTCATCTGCTGTCTGAATTAAATTTTCAGAATTTCTTGAACAGATCATCACATTGCAGCCTTCGGCAGCCAGAGCTTCTGCACAAGCTTTTCCAATTCCTTTGCTCGATGCTGTTACGAGAGCATTTTTCCCTTTTAATTCGAGTTCCATTTTTCCTCCAGAATTTTAAGCTTCTGTCAAATCAATTTTTTGTATTTGATTTTCTGATCTGGCTACTACAACACTCACCGCTGCATCACCTGTAATATTTGTGATTGTTCGACACATATCAAGAATTCGATCCACACCTAAAATTAAAGCAATTCCAATTTCAGGAATATGAACTGCTTTTAAAATTATTAAGAGCATTATAATCCCAACTCCCGGGACCGGTGCTGTCCCTATAGATGCAAGAACTGCTGTAAAAATAATTACCAGTTGATCACCGAGACTTAAATCCATTCCAAAAACTTGAGAAATAAAAACAGCAGCTACTCCTTGATAAAGAGCGGTTCCATCCATATTAATTGTTGCACCTAAGGGAAGAGTAAAGCTCGTTATGCTTTTTGGGATACCAAGATTTTCTTCACAACATTCCATATTCACTGGCAAAGTTGCAGCACTTGAACTTGTTGTAAAAGCCACAAGCTGGGCTCTTCGAATTCCCTTGAAAAATATTTTTGGACTGAGCTTACCAAAGAATTTTACTAATCCGCTATAGATAAAAATTGTATGAATAATTAATCCAGCAAGAACTGTAAATATGTACCAGAATAAAGTTTGAAGAATCTCAAAACCGAATTCTGCAACTGTTGCCGAAATTAGAGCGAATACTCCGTAAGGTGCAATTTTCATAATCAAATCAACAAGCTTAATCATTGCATCGCTAAATCCATCAAAAAATTTTATTACAGGTTCGGATTTAGCTTGTGAAAGCATAGTAAGTGCTAATCCTACCATCAAAGCAAAGAAAACTATTTGAAGCATCTGAGCATCAGCAAGAGCTTTGAAAATATTTCTCGGTACAAGATTTACAATTTGATCTACAATATTAAACTCAATTTTTGTTTGAACTTTTTGCGCCACTTCTGTTTGATAAGCCGTAACAAGCTCTTCTTTAGTTTGAGGATTTAGTTGTTTTCCTGGCTGGATTACATTACCAAGTACTAAACCAATAGTAATTGCGATTGCAGTTGTAAGAATATAAATACCTATTGTTTTACCACCAATGCGAGCAAGTTTCTTTACATTTCCAAGACTTGCAACCCCAACTATCAATGATGCAAGTACAAGTGGAATCGCAATCATATTTAATAAATTGATAAAGATTGTTCCTACTGGTTTTATTTGAGTTGCAATTGTCCCTGCCTTTTTGATTTCTTGAATGTTAGAATAACTTTTCTCTCTTGTAACTAAAACCAATCGCTTCTTTTCGGTTTCGCTTAACTGGTTAAATCTCTGAATTATTTTGTTTTGATCTTTTATGATTTCTTTATTACCATCAATTATAAACTCTACGATATCAAATTTTATTATTTCGCTTTTTTGAACTCCCTCAGATTGGTAAACTATTTCAACTTTATTTTTGTCGATGTGAAAAATTCCACCGAAGATTGCGCCAAGTATCAATCCAAGTATAATTTGATTGTATAGTTTTAGTTTAATTTTTTTCATAGAAAACCTTTGTGAGTTGGTTATCAGAGCATTAATTGTTCACAAATTTCATCAACCAGCAGGTAGCCTTTCTTGGTGAGCCGAAGCATATCATTTTCTACAATCACAAATCCATTTTCAATTAATTCTTTAAAAAATCTTTCTTCATGTTTGAGCAGATTAATATTGAATTCTTCTTCAAGTTGTTTGAGGTTAATTCCGCGGCTTCGCAGTCCAAGATAAATCCGTTCGTTATAAATTTCAGTCGGATTTAAAAATTCTTCATCCTTTATAGCGTGTTTTTGCTCGTTAACCTTTTCGATATATCGAGAAATGTTTCTGAAGTTGTGCCAGCGTCTATTATCCCACAGTGAATGAGAAGATGGTCCAAAACCTAAGTAGTTAATTCTATACCAATAATTTAAGTTATGAATTGATTCGTAACCGGGCTTCGAAAAATTTGAAACTTCGTATTGAACAAATCCATGCTCAGGTAAAAAGTCCATTGTGAATTCATACATATCTGCGTCCTGCTCAATTGATGGCAGATAAATTATTCCTTTCTTTGATTGGTAGTAAAGACTTGTGCCTGGTTCAAGAGTTAGACTATAAGCTGAAATATGTTTGATTGGCTGTTGCACTGCTATTTTAAGATTTTCTTTCCAGTCATCTAAAGTTTGACCTGGAATTGAAAACATAAGATCAATGTTGATGTTCTCGAAACCAGCTTTTGCTGCTGTTTCAATACTTTTTAGAGCGGTTTTACTGTCATGATCTCTTGTTAAATATTTTAGATCTTCATCATTAAAAGATTGAACGCCGATGCTCAATCTGTTTATCCCAATTGAAAGAAATTCTTTAAGTTTCTGTTCGTCAATTGTATTTGGATTCGATTCAATTGTAACTTCAATGTCTTCAGGATACTTAAAGATTTTTGTTAATTTTTGAACGATTTGATAAAGGAACGACGGTTCAACAAGTGATGGGGTTCCACCGCCAAAGTAAATTGTCTGTAAATATCCTTTATCATGATAAATCTCAGCAAAGTAATCAATCTCTCTAAGCAGGGAGTAAAGTAGCGAACCTTTTTTATCGTGTTTAATTACGACATAAAAATCACAGTAATTGCATTTCACATTACAAAATGGAATGTGAACATAAACTGAAAATGGTTTCAAGTTTCCTCCACAATTAATATAAACTTTCCAGCTTGTCCCGCAGCAGATACCAGGTATTGTAGGCAAGAGTGTCGGGATTCAATTTTACCATTTTATTTCCGTTATGATAAACGAAAAGATTTTTTGAATCGCTCAAAAAATTATTGAATTCGAACTTAGCTGAAAGCAAATCTTTGCTGTCCAGAGTTGTTTTAAGAATTGTTCCTGTGAATACAGGCAATTTATAATTTTTCCCGACTTCAAGTTTGGGATAAACTCGTGCGACCTTTGCGAAAATATTATCTAACCATCCTTGCGAATTTGTTTCAAGCAAAAAAGATTTTTCACTTAATTTTTTGATCTTCATATCACCATTAAAGCTCGAAAGGGGATAAACAGAAATTTTAAAGTCTTTAGTTACTTTTGTTATGTCGTTCAAATAGAAAGTGTAAACAATCGAAGGGGTAGTTAAATAATAAATGTTCTTTGTTTCGTCGTCAATAAGAGCATTAGCCTGATTAACAGTTGAAGTAATTCTTTTGAATTCATCTTTAAATTGATCTGGAAATTTCAAGCTAAGGTAAAAAGCCATAACGATTGTCGAAAGAATTAAGTAGTATCCAAAAATATTCCCAATAAATTTTATGCCTTTTGGATTGTTAGGGAAGAAATGTTTTTTTAAGATATTGATATTCAGTATTAAATAAGCAATTAAAAAACTTCCAAATACAAATGGGAAATAAATTAGTCTTTCTGATGGAACGGTAATTAATTGAGGAAGCAGAGAAATTGTAAACAATAAAAAACTGTAATGAATCATTCGTGTTTTCCAATAGGGAACAAGTGAAATTGAAAAGATAATGTAAAGCAAAATCCCCAGAGCCATAAAACTATAAGTCAAATTTTGATTAAAAATCACAAATCCAAATGGAACATTAGTTAATAACCCGACTAACATTGTAGGTAATCCTGTTACAACATTTTTTATATAATCATAGGGGCGCTTGAATGGATCAATGTACATTAGATTATTTATACCAAAACCTGAAAGTTTATAGAAAGCAAGGAAAAAGATTAATAACAAGAAGTGATAACGCCAGTATTTTTCGTTCTTGATTAATAAAATCAGTTTGTTGAAAAATCTTTTGAATATGTTTTTTTCCTTCCTCTGAGACTCGAGTAAGATGAATTCATATAAAATGATTGCAATCGGACCAATGACAGCTGTTTCCTTACAAAGTAATGAAATGAAAATAAAAAATTTGGAAAGTCGGCGATGAAGTTTCAAACTGGTTTCACGATGTTTGACATGATAATACAATCCAAGATTTATGAATAAAACAGCCAATAGATCTGTATTTGTTGAAATCCATCCAACCGTCATCGAATGATCTTCAGAGATCAAAAAGATGAGCGAGGCAAGGAAGGACGGACTATACATTTTTGAGAATTTGTATAGAACAAGAAAAACGGATAAAGATACAAGAGTGTGAAGAAGTATAGAAAAAAGATGAAGTATTAAAGCTGAATGCGTTTCGTCAATCCAATAAATCAAACTGAAAAAGATTGAAGGAAGAGGCCGGAAGAATTTTGCTTTTACATTTTCATCCTTCCACCAGAGGTTTTGAAATGTTTCATAATCTTTTATATCAATCGACCAGAAGCCGGCAATTGGGTATTTGAATTCTTTGGATTTTAAAATAGAAATGAAAAAGTAATCATCTGCATAATATTCGTTTGTGATGTAGGGATGATATAAAATGAAAGCGATTACTAATTGTATAATGAAAATTTGAAAATTAGTAAGTCTCTCAGGTAAGATTGATTTTAATTTTGTAAAAAGCTCTCTCAATTTCTCACTGCTTTAGTTTGAATTGTAAATTAATTCTTTGGCGCTTTCGATTGATGCTGGAGTTATTTCTTCTCCGCTTATAAGTTTTGCAATTTCGTAAACTTTTTCTTCGTCGCTTAATTTCTTGATTGTCGATATTGCTCTTCCATCTTTAATCCTTTTCTCTACAACAAAATGGGCATTTGAAAAGCCAGCAATTTGCGGCAAGTGAGTGATTGCAATTATTTGATGAAATTCAGAAAGATTTCGCAGTGCCTTCCCAACTTTTTGAGCAATTCTACCGCTGATTCCCACATCGATTTCATCAAAAACCATCAATGGTAATTTGTCTGATTTGGCAAGAATAGTTTTAAGTGCCAGCATAATTCTTGAAATTTCACCGCCCGAAGCAACTTTTGCAAGTGGTTTTAATTCTTCACCTGGATTAGTTGAAATATAAAATTCAACATCATCAAAACCGTAAGGTGTGGCTTCATAATATTCTGTACCAAGTTTTACAAAAGCTCTTTTGTTTTCAGTCTTCTTGTTTCTAAAAACAACTTCAAATTTTGCGTTGTTAATTCCAAGATCTTTTAAGATTGTAACAATTGATTTACTAATCTTTTCCGCTACTTCTCTTCTTTTCTCTGATAGTCTAACTGCTGCTTCACTGCAAAGTTTACGTACCTCTTCTATCTCATCTTCAGTTTTTTGAATTTCCTCTTCAAAATTTTCTGCAAGTTGTAATTCTTTTTCGATTTTATTTCGATGTTCGATCACTGCTTCAAGTGAACCGCCATATTTCTTTGCCAGGTGGATTAGGCTGCCAAGTCTTTCACGATATTCTTCAAGCAATTCAGGATTGAATTCAATCCTTGAATTATAACTCTGTATGAATTTTGCTAATTCGTCAACAATTGAAATTGCGGAAGTAATATCGTTCTTTAATTCAGAAAAAGTTTTGTCGATTCTTGATAAGTCGTCAATTAGATTTCGAACTTTTATTAATTGATCATAGACCGCAAATTCGGATTCATAAAGAGTTTCGTAAATACGTGAAGTTGATTCGTAAAGTCTTTCGCTGTTTTCTAAAATGTTTAATTTGTTTTGAAGTTCTTCGATTTCATTGGGTTTTGGATTTACTGCGTCAATTTCTTTTGCCTGAAATTCGTAAAGATCTTTCTTTTCTTTTGCAGAACTTTCGATACTTTTTAATTCGTCGAGGCGTGAAAAGAGTTCTTTTAATTTATTGTAATGTGTTCTGTATTCTTCAATTAATTTTTCGAGATTACCAAAATTATCCAGTAAGTGAATGTGAGTATCAGTTCTTAGAAGTGATTGATGTTCGTGTTGACCGTGTAAATCGATTAAAAATTTCCCAAGTTCTTTTAAGTGAGATAGTGAAGCAGGGGAGTCGTTTATGAAGCTTCTGGAAGTTCCTTTTCTTAAAATCTCACGACGAATGATTAATTCATCGCTTATGTCGTAATTATTATCTCCTAAAAAGTTGATTACATTTTGATTATCGCTGACATCAAATACACCTTCAATTATAGCCTTCTCCGCACCAGTTCTTATGATATCGGTAGATGCTTTTTCGCCTATCAGGAGATTCATTGCGTCAATGATGATAGACTTTCCAACGCCGGTTTCACCTGTGATGATGTTTAGACCAGATTCAAATTTAATCTGGATTTTATCGATTAGAATGTAGTCTTTAATGGTAAGTGTTTTTATCATAAAAAACTCTCTCTCATTAAATATTATACAAAAATTTTTTCATTTATACTTTATTAATTTTTTATTTGAAAGTAGCTCTTAAACCCAGATTTTATTTGAAGCCGAAATATCTCTGGATTACTTATAATTTTATGAAAGTATGACTTGAAATAAGTTTAATTTTAATCGTAAATTCAAATTGAAAGAACTTCAGCGGAGATTTATTTTTCCGATAATTTGAATTGTTAACGGTAGATTAAATTGAGCGAAAGAAAACTACTCGACATACTTAAGAAGGTTCTGTTAAGTGACTCAACTGAGTTTGAGAAAAATCACCTGTTCGAAATTTTTATCGAAATTTCACGGATAAGGATTCGTTTCTTTTCTCGTTTGAAATATTTCTCGCTTGAAAGAAATGAAATCTCTATGGATGACATTGCACTTGAAGCTGTTTCCAATCTTTTGAGCACCAATGAAAACGATTATCTCGAGTATATTCGTAATTCTTTTTTAAATTGGGATCCACCTGTAACCAACGAAGAAGAAGCATTGGATTTCGTGAGTAAATTAATTGATCAATCGATTTATCAGACTATTGCAAAAAAATACTCAGAACTTGATCCGCTCTTTGCAAAAATTTTAAAGGAAATCAAAAGAGCAGATAAAAGTAAATATAAAATCTTCTCAAGGCTTGATACTGAATTTATTGCGTACATTGAATTGAATGAGAATGAAGAATTCAAAATTATTCCACAAGATGAATTAATAGTTTTAGGTGTAAAAGAATTTCCGGACAATAATTATATAAAAGGTTGGATTGATGCGATTTTCGAAGCCATAGACGATTTTACGGAATATTCACCCGTACTTCCTGTAAATGCACTTGCTTTGAAAATTAAATTTGAACTTACAGCTGCTCAGAAAATAGATGTGAATGTTTTGCCCGATCCAGAAATTCAATATCTTGTTCAGGAAGGGATTTTAATCAGTTTAAATAAAATTGAAAGGAAGCTTAAAAAGCTTGGTGAGAAAAAGAAAAAATATGATCAAAAAACTTTAACAATATTCCGTGAAGCATTGACCGATATTGCTTATGACCTGCTTGAAGGCGATCAAATTAAAAATTACTTTGAGTACTTAAAAGTTTATGATGAAAACTTAACTATGAAAGAATATCGTGATAGTTATCGTGCGCAGTTTGAATATCTTATAAAAATTTTTAAGAATGAAATAGCCAAATATTATCTTCAATCTTAGTAGAAAGTCCGCCAGCCAGGCATTAACTATCCCATTTTTCATTTACGATTAATAACTCATAGAATTTTCAATATTTTTGAAAAATTATTTTGTCTAATTAAAAACGATAAAATGGATATCGATCAATTAAAATTCAGACAAAAGTATACAGCCATCTGGGCTTTCAGTGAATCTGTTTTTGGAGGGATTTTACATGCATTAAAAATTCCATTCACTGGACTTTTTTTAGGTGGATTTGCCATCATCATTCTTTCTTCGATTGCAAATTTTGTCGATAAAAAAAGTGAGTTGATAAAAGTTACTTTGATTGTAATTGCAATAAAGTTTATGATGTCCCCAAATACTCCATTAACCGCATATCTTGCCGTAATGTTACAGGGACTTTTTGCATTTCTATTTTTTTCCATAATTAAAAATCGAATTCTGGCAATTAGTTTGTTAAGTTTCTTCACAGCTTTGTGGTCAGTCTCTCAAAAAATAATTGTAACAACTGTAATCTTTGGAATGAATTTCTGGTACTCGATTGATTCTTTTTCAGTTTATGTTTTGAAGTCATTTGGAATTGATGTTGATAAAGAATTTAGTATGAGTATAATTCTTATCGCAATTTATCTTTTAATCCATCTTTTGGGCGCAGTTTTCTTTGCAAGACTTGCGATTAAACTTCCAATCTTCCTCCAGAGAAATGAAGAAAAATATAATCATATTAAGTTGAGGTACTCAGAATTTAATAATGATTTGAACTTAAATAATTCCAATTCTCAAAAAATGAAAAAACGGAGATGGTACAAGAAACCATCCCGGATTATACTGGTTCTCTTCTTACTTTCTATTGCATTGATTACTTATGTTAACCCTGAACTTGCAAAGATTAAATTAGTTGATGTGATTTCGATGATTGTCCGAGCAATAATTATAATTTATCTGTGGTTTAATGTAATCTCTCCGTTCGCAGTGAAAGTTTTTATGAAATCTATAAGTAAAAAGTATGATATGACACAGCTGGAAGAAATAACATCAATCTTTCCTGAATTAAAAAAGATTATTGCATTTAGCTGGAAAATCAATTCACATTATCCGAGATCAAAAAGAGTATTTAGATTTATAAAAGATTCAATCTTACTTCTGATGAAATGAACAAAAAAATTCTAATCTATTCTGACAAAATTAAAAGTGGAAAGACAACAAATCTCTTCAAATGGATTTCTAAACAAAATTCAGTTTCCGGAATTCTCCAACCTGTGGTTGAAGATAAAAGATATATTTATTCAATTGTTGATAAAACTTTAATACAATTAGAAATCTCAGAGAAGCAATCACAAGCATTTCCCGAAAATGAATTGATTAAAATTGGTAAGTATCACTTCTTAAAGAATGGTTTTGATAAAGCAAAAGAAATTCTAAAACGAGATTTCCAAAAAAAATACAGTTGGATTGTAATTGATGAAATTGGTCCACTCGAACTAAGTGGTAGTGGACTTGAACCGGCAATTTCTGAAATCTTTAATAAAATTGAATCATTTGATGGTAAGCTAATTTTTGTAATTCGAGATAAACTTCTAAACGATGTAATAAACAAATATAATCTCGATGAAAAATATGAATTGTGGTGTCCAAGCTTCGATTAAGTTTTTTTAATTTCAAAAATTATCCTTAAAAAACTGATAGATAATTCTTGAATAATAATCTATTCATCTCATCGTTTGAAGTCCATTTAGAAAAGTTTTTAAGTTCAAAAATTATTTTTTGAAACTTTAATCTGATTTATATAGTTTTATTGCCGAATTTTTAACTATTTACAAACATTAGAGGTAAAGATGAAAATTAAATTTGGTTTTATAATCCTTCTTGCAGTTTTGATTTTTTACAATATTCCATTTGCTCAGGAAAAAGAAAATAAAAAAGCTAAGACTGAGACAAAGAAAGAAATTAAATCTGAACTTAAACAAGTTCAGCCGTCAGTCGCTAAAAAAATCTGGAATGAAGTTTGTCCTGTTATGGGCGAACCTGTAGATCCTGAAGTTCAAACTGTTGAATATAATGGTAAAGTGATTGGATTTTGCTGTAAAAGTTGCATCAAAAAATTTAAGAAAGACCCGGAAAAATATTTGAAAAATCTAAGTGAAGATGGGAAAAAATTTATTAAACAATAAAGAGAGTTGAATATGAAAACAGTCTTATTTCTTATTGATGGAATGACTTGCCATCATTGCGTAAAAGCAGTCGAGGGCGCATTAAAATCTCTCGGCATCGATAATTATTCAGTCCAAATTGGAAGTGCATCTGTTACCTTTGACGAAAATCTTCTTGATGAAGAAAGCATAATTGCTGCGATTGAAGATGAAGGTTACAAAGTTATTTCCACTCAAGTTGAGTTGAATGATCTGGATGAATTTCGATCCTGATTGATTTTATGAGAGTTGGAATTCTTCAATATTCTCCAGAGTGGGAAGATAAAGAACAAAACAAAAACAAAATCCATCAGATTCTTTCAGGCAGCAGTGTCCAATTTGATCTTTTTGTCTTTCCTGAAATGACCTTAACTGGTTTTTCAATGAATACTTCGCTGGCTGAACCTTTTAATATCAATGAAAGTCCGACCTTGCAATTTTTCTCCGAACTTTCAAAAAATTATTCGACAAACATTGCCGCTGGTTTTATTGAAAGAGAAAATGAAAATGTTTTTAATACTTTGTTTTTTATAAATCGAACCGGCGAAATAATTTCAAAGTACAGAAAAATACATTTGTTCAGTTTCGCTAGAGAAGAAAAATTTTATAAAGCAGGTACTGAACCTGTCGTTGCAGAGATTGAAAAATTAAAAATCGGATTATCAATTTGTTATGATTTAAGATTCCCGGAATTGTTTAGAGTTTATGCTAAGTCAAGAGTTGATTTAATTATTAACATTGCAAACTGGCCCACAAAAAGAATAGAACACTATGTCCATTTACTTAAAGCAAGAGCGATTGAAAATCAATGTTTTGTAATTGGTGTAAATAGAGTTGGCTCTGACGGTAAAGAACATTACGATGGTCGAAGTTCAATCTTTGATCCATTAGGCAATGAAATAGTGCATGTAAAAGATGAAGAAAAATTAATTTCAGCTGAAATTGATTTAAATGAAATTCAAAAAGTGAGGGCGCAATTCCCTTTTTTGAATGATATCAGACTGATTTAATCGCTGGGCTCAATAAATTTTATTCGGTACTGTTGGATTAAGGGCAGTAGAAAAGTTTTAAAGATTCTGTATTCAATTATTCTGTAATGAGGTTTATAATAATTTTTGTAATTAGAAGAATGACTGAAAACTAACTTGTTTTGTTTTAAAGCAGCTTCAATTTTACTTTTATCTTCATAAAAATTTTTGATCTTAAAATTTTCTTTCTCGATCAAACTGATTATTTCTCTCCAATCATTCTTCCATTTCTCATAATCGGTCGAGTCGTTTTTGGATGAGCTTTGAAGAAATGCTGTAAATAATAATTGCATTGGAATAATTCTATCTTTCACCAGGCTTAAATCAATCCTTACATATTTTTTCTCGGGATGAAGCACTTCAATTAAAAATGAATCAGGTTTCGATTTATAGGTCGATATCTCTTCGTTTTCTAATTCATCTTGAAGAATTTTTAAAGCTATGAGCGAATCTTTAATAAAATGTTCTGGACCGAATCGACTTTGATAGAAATACTTGTAAAGATCAATCAAAGTTGACTCGGGATATTTTCTCAGAACATATTGAATAGAGGATTTATATAAATTGTAATCAAAGCCCTGACTGAAAAGTAATTGATCCTCATTTGAAAGAATCATTAGTGAAATTAGAAATAAAAAATATTTCATTTTATTAAAACAAGCTTTTTAGTTGAATGGTAATTTTTAGATTCAAGTTTGTAAAAATAAACTCCTGTTGAAAGGTCGCTTCCATCAAATTTAATCGAGTGATAACCGGCTTTAAGATTTTCGTTAATTAAAGTTTTGATTTCATTCCCGGTTATATCATAAATTTTTATAGTGATAAAATCTTCAACTGGGATAGAAAAACTGATTGTCGTCTGTGAATTAAAAGGATTAGGATAATTTTGATAAAGCCGAAAACTCATCGGAGATTTCGTCTCAGCGACTTCAAGTGAATTATCACGATTTATTTGTTTGAGAATATAATTCTGTGGATCAACAGTCACATTAATGATTGGTTCATTAAATATAAAAGAAAACGACTCTTCTCTTTGAGTATTCCAGAAAGTTATGAGCGTATCTTTGGAGGATAATTTAACAAGTAATTGAATCGGCATTTTATAAACATTATAGTGATTTTGAATTTGTTTCAGGAAAAATTTCAGTTGATAATTATTAGAAGTTTGAGATACGCCCCAGTTGTAAACATAATAAGGATGATTTGGTTGATAAATCCATTGATCAATAAAAAATGAATAATCAGAGCCTGTAGTTTGATTAATGATATTCTTAAAATCTTCTGTTGTTGCGTTTGAATAAGAAAATTGATTTCTATAATTACTGAGTGTCAGAAAGAAAAGAGAATCACCGAGCATATATCTAAGCATATTTAAGACCAAAGCACTTTTGTAGTAAGAAATTGCTGCGTTGAAAAGTTGCGGAGGATTATAAATTGGATAACCGGGATTATAATTGTAATAATAATTTGCTCGAGCGTTCATACTGCTGAAGTAAGCACTCTTGCCCTGCGTATATTCTTTATAAAGATCTTCTGAAAAAGTTGCAAAGCCTTCATTGAGCCAGATATCTTTCCAGGTTTTGCAAGTTACAAGATCACCCCACCATTGATGTGCAAGTTCGTGAGCAATGCCATTTTGACTGTCACTAGTCAGCCAGTTTCGATGAATTGTTGAAATCGTTTGATGTTCCATTCCGCCGTAACTGAAAGGAGAGACAACCGCATGACCATACTTATCAAAAGGATATTTACCATAATAAGTTTCGAAACATTCGAGCATCAAACCAATATTTCTCATCACATAAACACTTCTTGAAGAGTCAGCTGACCATTGATAATTCTGAATTTCTATGGTTTCAAATGGCGGATATTTGCTTGTGTAGTTTTGTACGAACTTAGAATATTTAGTCGCTGCAGTTGCAATTAAATAAGTTGTTATGGGATGCCTCTCAAACCAGTTAAAAATAATTGAATCTCCAATAGTTTGTATGTTCTCTAAAATACCGTTTCCTGTTGCAACAAAACCCTGTGGAACAATAATCCTAATTCTAATTGAATCAGCTTTGTTTGCGGGATCGTCATAGCAGGGGAACCAGTATCTTGCGTCGCTCGGTTCTGTCATTGTGTAGGCAAGATTTTCAAGTGTTTGAGACGATTTGCCATAATAATAAAAACCTAAATTATCTGTTCTTGTTCTTCGGAAATAAATAATTAAATCAACCGTTTCATTTTTGTTATAACTTCTATCTAAGTTTATTGTGAGAATACCAGATGAAACTGAAAAATTTAATTTAGAATTATTTAAAAGTACGCTGTCGACTGTTAGATAGGAATCTAAGTTCAGCTGTGAAGTTGAATTTAGAGTATCAACTTTAGCTGTGACTCTTACACTTCCATTGTAATTAACATTTCCAAATTTCAGAACATTGTACCAGTTGAGAGTTATGTCATAATAAAGAATATCAAAATCAAAAGCGGAATTGCTTAGCTGGAAAGATTTTTCATTCTTCGCTAATTGAATGTCTTTTTTGCATTCGAATAAGAAATTTGAATCTGTTTGCTGCGAATAAATTGAACTAATCAAAATCAGAAAACTTAAAGTGAAGAAAAATTTTTTCATACTTCTAACTCGATTATTTGATGAATAATTCAAATGGCTGTTCAAATATAAATATTAGATTGAATTAATTTATTAAATGAATTATGAAGTATGGTTGATTTTAGCCAGAGGAATTTTGAAGGTAACTGTTGTCCCGAATCCTTTCTTGCTTTTGACTGAAATTTCACCCTTATTCAATTCAACATATTTTTTTGTAAGAGCAAGTCCCAGTCCTGTCCCTTCTTTCCTCTTTTTACCATCACTGGTTTCAGTTTCAAAACTTGTGAAAAGTTTTCTTTGAAATTCTTCTGACATACCAATGCCTTCAGCTTTAATTTCACAAATTCCAAAATTCAAATCTTTTTGAAGTCTAATTTTAATAGTTCCCTTATCACTGTATTTTATAGCGTTATTAATAAGATTAATTAAAATTCCGTTTAGTGTATATTGATCAGCAAAAACAATCACATCTTCCTCAGGTAATTCGGTTTCAAGTTTTAGATTTTTCTTATCAGCAAGGACTTTTAACATCTCAAAAACTTCGTTTATTGTTTTGTTGAATGAGATTGGTTTCAGGGAATATTTATAAGCGCCTGATTCAACTCTGGAAAAATCCAGTATTTGATTAATTGTATTGAGAAGTGTGTTTGCTGCATTTTGAAGAATATCAAAGTAGCCTCTGACCTCCTTATCTGAAGTTTCATAGAATATTTCTTTCAATACATCACTAAAACCTAAAATTGCGTTGATGGGTGTTCTTATCTCGTGAGACATTTGAGCAAAGAATAATGTTTTAGTTCGATTGGCTTTTTCAGCTTCTTCTTTTGCACGGGCAAGCTCAAAAAGTATCTTCTTTCTTTCGGTTATATTTCGAGCCGTGCAGAGAATTAGTTTTTTACCTTCAATTACAATTGGATATGTTGAAACTTCAATGTATATCGTTTCACCGTGTTTATTTCGGATTACTATTTCATCGGGACCTGTTGGTTGGGCTTTTAATGCTTTGTAAAACACTTTTGCAGCTTTATAGAAATTTGATCGGTCAAAAAGATTAAGCTCAAAGAATGTTTTTCCGAGTGCTTCTTCTTTACTCCATCCAACTAACTCTTCGCTCGCTCGATTCGCTTCGACAATTTTTCCTTCATAATCACATACAAAAATTGCATCAGGTGCATTCTCGAAAAGAATTTTTAGTCTTTCTGCGTCATATTTAATTTGATTGAAAAGTTTTTTCTCCTCTGTAATATCAATCGCAACTCCAATTAAGGCAATTATTTCTTTGTTTTCGTCGTAGACTGGTGAAGTTGAAAGTTTAATTAAAAAGTCCTCGCCATTTTTTCTTTTATTCCACAATTCTCCTGTCCAACCACCTTCGAGAGTTTTAGAATAAATATCTTTAAACATTTCAGGAGTATTTTTTTCGGAGCGAAGAACATAAATGGGTTTACCTATTAATTCCTCTTTTTTATAGCCGTAGATTTTTTCATAGGCAGAATTAACATAAATAATATTATTATTTAAATCTGTTATTGAAACACATTCATTAATACTCTCAAGTGCCCGAGCGAGAAGATAAATTTGTCTATCTTTTTCCTTTCTCTCAGTAATATCCCTCACAATTGCGAGAATAAAATATTTGTCATTAATAGAAACGCGATTTAATGTAACTTCAGTATAGAAAATTTCACCATTGAGTTTTTGATGAACCCATTCAAAGGTTTGAGGAATTCCATTTAAAGCATTTCGGATTAGCTCTTTTGCTTTTTCTTCAGAAAGTCTTCCATCTGGTTGAGTTTGTGGTGAAAATTTGTAAGCCGATTGTCCTATAATGTCTTCTTTAGTGCAATTAAACATTTTGAGAGTTGCCTGATTGCAATCAATAAAAATTTCTTCATCCATTAAAAAGATTGCATCGTCAGCGGAATCAAATAATATCCTGTATTTTTCTTCCTTAACTTTTAATTCTTCATAAATTTTTTCCTGTTCTGTTATATTAATTGCAAATCCAATTACACCAGTTATTTGATTCTGTTCAGCATAAATTGGTTCAGTATAAGCTTTGAAGGTGAGATTTTTGAAATGAAGTTTGAACTCACATTTTTCGCCATTGAGAGCTTTTAAGTGTGCTTCAATAGGCGGGTAGTTTTTGTCTTTAGTTTCAAAATATTGAAATAAACTTAGTCCAACGACTTGATTTTCTTCTAAACCCAGATCTTTCAGTCCACCGCCAAATGATGAAGTAAAAACTAAGTCTCTGTCTACAGTCCAGAAAACAATTGGAAGCTTTTCGAGAATCAAATGTATTAAATTAATATCCCAGAGATTTTTCATTTTTAAAATGAATTATTGCTGACTCAATTTGAATTTATTAACACTTAAAATCAAGTAATAAAGTGTTGAGCTGCCAGAAATCTTATTTAGCAAATTTTCGAATTTGAATTACATCTTTTTGGTTTTCTCGATCAATTGTAAAGTTTGGTTTTGTATTTTACTCGCTTGATTCATTAAAAACTCAAAATTCTATCTGATAAATAAATTATTTTTGAAAAAACTAAATAAATATTGAGAGGTCAAAATGAAAAAATGGGATTGGAAAATTGAGAACGTAACCTTTCTACAAAAAACTATTCAAAGGTGCAAAGAGAAAAATATAATACTACCCAAATTCAATGAACTTAAAAATCCTGAAACAATTCCTGCTGAGATTAAAGAAAAATTGAAAACCATCGGGATGGATGAAATTCATCCATTAAATCTTTTTAGAATTAACTGGCAGAATGATCCAGAAAGTGGTGGAATTGGTGAAATAAATTTTCTGGAAATTCCGAAAGAAATAACAGGAATTAAAGCTCGGATAATTGGGCTTGTAGGAAAATTTTTTCCAACTGGTGCACATAAAGTTGGTGCAACCTACGGAGTTTTGGTTCCTTATTTAGTTACAGGAAAATTTAATCCAGAGTATCATAAAGCTGTTTGGCCCTCAACAGGAAATTACTGTCGTGGTGGTGCTTTTAATTCAGCACTGCTTTCAGTTCATGCAGTCGCAATTCTTCCAGAAGAAATGAGTAAGGAAAGATTTGAGTGGTTAAGAAATATCGGTGCCGAAATTTATGCAACGCCAGGATGTGAAAGTAATGTAAAAGAAATCTATGATAAGTGTCATGAGCTTGAAAAGACAAGTGATGAATATTTTATCTTCAATCAATTCGATCAATTCGGTAATTCTTGCTTTCATTATTATGTAACTGGCTCTGCGGTGGAGAAGGTCTTTAATAAAATTAAAGACGATAGGTCAAGACTTAGCGGATTTGTAAGCGCAACTGGTTCTGCAGGCACTATTGGAGCAGGAGATTATTTGAAAGAAATTTTCCCGCAGATTAAAATAGTTGCATCCGAAGCATTGCAATGTCCAACTTTATTAATGAATGGTTTTGGAGGTCATCGAATAGAAGGAATTGGCGATAAACATATTCCCTGGATTCACAATGTTAAAAATACAGATCTGGTTACTGCAATTAACGATGAACATCCACTTAGAATTTTAAGGCTTTTCAACGAAGAAACTGGTTTGAAATTTTTATCTTCGCTTGGAATTAAAGAAGAAGTTTTGAAAAAACTTTCATGGCTTGGGATTTCTTCAATCAGCAATCTTTTGAGTTCAATTAAATTTGCAAAATGGTTTGAGATGAATGAAAATGATGTGATCTTTACGGTTTTTACAGATTCAGTTGAAATGTATCGTTCAAGATTAAAAGAAATGAATGAACAATGGGGTGAGTACTCTGAGAAACAAGCTGAAATCGACTGGAATGTCTGTATAAAAAATCAATCAATTGATTTTATGAAAGAGCTCAACTATTACGATAAAAAGACAATTCATAACCTGAAATATTTTACCTGGATAGAACAGCAAGGCAAGTCGGTTGATGAATTGAATGCTCAATGGTATGATGAAAATTACTGGAAAGAAAGATACCAAACCATAGAGCTGTGGGACAAGTTGATCGATGAGTTTAATGAAAGAGTGAAAAATGGTTAATTATTTTATATGCCAGATTTATTAGAGTAGGTGGTTTGGGGTACAGCCATTAATTTCTGACGAAGATTACAGAAGTAATGATAATGATAAAAATTCCTATTATTTTAATACAAAATAAAGAAGGTTTTTATGGCTAATATTTCAATTAAAAATTTATTTCTCATTCAGATTATAGAAAATCAAACCGTACCTATCTTTTGCGATTTAAATATTGAAGAAGGAAGGATTAAAGAAATTTTTCCAAAAAGCTTTGAAGATTATGTCAATGGTAAAATAGAAGAAGCCCTTGATGAAAATGTCTACGATGCAAAAGGAAGGGTTGCAACCGTACCTTTTATAAATTTTCATGAACATATTTATTCTCGACTTGCAAAAGGATTATCCATCAAAGGTTCACTTGGAAACTTTCACAAAATATTGAAAAACCTCTGGTGGAAACTTGATTTAATACTTGATGAAGAAATGGTAAGAGCTTCTGCTTTAATGGCGGCAATGGAATCGATCCGAACAGGTACGACGTATATTTTTGATCATCATTCATCACCAAATTTTACAAAGGGTAGTTTGAAAATTATCTCAGAGACTCTTTCACAATTCGGTTTGCGTGGAACGATTTGTTTCGAAACTACAGATCGAAATGGAATTGAATTAACTAAACTCGCCGCTCAAGAAAATTATGATTTTATTGAAAATCAATCTGAAAATTTCAAAGGAATGTTTGGACTTCACGCTTCTTTTACTCTGAAAGATCAAACATTAAAATTTGTCTCAAGTCTTCTCAAAGATTTTGATACTGGAATTCACATTCATCTTTGTGAAGATAAAATTGACAGAGAAATTAGTGAAAAGAAATTTAAAGCTTCTCCATTGGAAAGGTTACTGAAATTTAATCTCCTAAACTCGAAGTCAATTTTAGCTCACGGAATTCATTTGAAGAAAAAAGAATATCAGAAAATTGCTGAAGTTGGAGCGGCTCTTTCTTTTAATCCAGATTCGAATATGAACAATTCGGTTGGACTACCGAAATACAAAAAAATTCCATCTGACTTAATAATTATCCCCGGAACCGATGGAATGCATTCAAACATTGCAAAAACATTTAAACAATTATTCTTGCTTTATCGACATTCTGGAGAAAGTATGTCCGATGCTTTTCAATGGATACAAAAAATTTATTTTGATCAGCTTAAGTTCATCAAAAATTATTTTGAAGATTTCACAAACTTAAATCCTGAAGATAGAGCAGATTTTGTAATCTGGGATTATGTGCCAGTTAGTAATTTGACTGCTGAAAATTTCTGGGGTCATTTTATTTATGCATTGCTTGAAAGAAGTCCAATTTCAGTTGTTCAGAATGGAAAATTTTTAATGAAAGATTTTCATTTACAGTTCAATGAAGATGAAATTAATCGTGAAATTGCTAAACAAGGTATTCGACTTAAAGAAAAATTTGAAAGTGAAATTTGATTAAAGAATTGAGATTAAAACAATGAAAGAAAAATTTAATGTTGTCGGAAAACCTGTTGTTCGTCCCGATGGAAAGGAAAAAGTAACAGGCGAAGCTAAATTCGCCGATGATTACAGATTCCCGAATATGTTGTTCGGAGTAATGGTAAGGACAAAAGCCACTCATGCTTTGATTAAGCAGATTGACTATTCAGAAATTAAAAATCATCCATCAATAATTACGATTGTCGATGCAAACGACATTAAGGGCTTGAAAAAAACTGGATTGATTAGAAAAGATCAACCTGTTTTTGCATTTGATAAAATTGTAACGCCCGGGGATGTTGTGGCAATGTTAGTTGGTAATGATGAAGATGAATTGCGATTACTCGCCAGAAAAGTTAAAGTGGAACTGGAAGAACTTCCCGTATTGACAGACCCGCGCAAAGCACTTGAGCCAGATGCTCCATTAATTCATCCTGAATTTGGAACTAATCTTATTGTTCATCATCCGTTGAGAAAAGGTAATATTGATAAAGGATTTGCCGAATCTGAATTTATTCTTGAACAGACATACACAACTCCACACATCGAACACGCATATATTGAACCAGAGTGTGTAACTGCCATTCCACTTGAAGGCGATAAAGGTGTTCATATAATTGGAAGCATTCAGAATCCATTTACTGCAAGAAGAATTGTTGCAGAAGTTTTAGGCTTACCTTTAAATAAAGTTAAAATTGAACAAGCAGAGCTCGGAGGTTCTTTCGGTGGAAAAGATGATATTATGTGTATTTTATCTGCAAGAGCAGCAGTTGCCGCATTAAAAATTCGTCGCCCGATTAAAATTAAATACACAAGAGAAGAATCAATTATCGAATCATATAAACGTCATCCTTACATAATGCATTATAAAGTTGGTTACAATCGTGATGGAAAAATTAAGGCAATGAAAATTGATATTCTTGCCGATGGTGGTGCTTATTGTTCAATGACTCCATTTGTTACATGGCGTTCAGTTGTGCAAGCAACTGGACCTTATGAAATTGAAAATGTCTGGACTGATGTTCGTGGGGTTTACACAAATAATCCTTATACCGGAGCAATGCGTGGATTTGGTTCACCTCAAATCATCTTTGCTCAAGAATCATTGATGGATGATATCGCTGTTAGTCTTGGAATGACGCCGGATGAAATAAGAAAAATAAATGGTTACAGACCAGGTTCAATTACTGCAAGCGGGCAGAGACTCGAAAATCACGATGTTAATCTTCTTAAAGTTCTTGAAACAGCTTGTGATGCAACTAACTTTAGAGAAAAATGGCTTGAGAATGAGAAACATCACAATCGTAGAATTCCAACAATCGAATTCAAAGAAAAAATAAAGAAGCACAATTTGATTCTTGAGAAAGAACAATTCGTTCACCCGGAAGACGTATGGAAAAAAGGTATTGGACTTGCGGTCAGCTTTCGAGGAAGTTCACTTGGTGCGGAAGGTGTTGACGCAGCTGCTGCATATTTATCTATTCAAAATGATGGAAGTGCTTATTTACTTTGTGGACTTGCTGAAAATGGTCAGGGAATGAAAACAACTTATGCAATTATTGTTTCAGAAATTCTGGGCATTCCGGTTGAAAATATTTACTACCTTGAACTGACAACGGCGCACATTCCAGATAGTGGACCAACTGTTGCTTCTCGTTCTACAATAATGGGTGGTGGTGCTGTAAAAAATGCTGCTGAAGTTTTGAGAAAAAGATTTGAGAATTTCATCAGAGATTTCTGGAATTTGAGTAATGAAGATGTTATTGCTTTTGAAAACAATCAGGTGTTTGTAAAAGGAAAACAAAATCTCAATCTTTCTTTTCCTGAATTTGTAAGTATCGCTTATAAAAATTCAGTTTGTCTGGCAACAATTGGTTGGTACCCAGGACCAAAAATTCATTGGAATGAAGAAAATGGTCAAGGTTCTGCTTATTTCACTTATGTTTATGGTTGTCAGGTTGCTGAAGTTCGTGTGAACATTGTGACAGGAGAAGTTTATGTTGATCGAGTAACTGCAGTTCATGACCCTGGTAAAGTTATAAATTTGCTTGGTGCACTTGGTCAAGTTTATGGTGGAGTTACTCAAGGAACTGGATACGCAATTTTTGAAGAGCTGGATAAGCACAATGGTTTTCCGAGAGAATTAAATTTTGATCAATACATCATTCCGACAAGTAAAGATATAGGAGAAATTATTCCAATATTTGTTGAAGGAAAAGATGAACTTGGTCCGTGGGGAGCAAAATCTCTTGGTGAACCAACTCTTGAATTAACATCTGCTGCAATTAATAATGCAATACGAAATGCCGTAGGTGAAAGATATTTTAATCTTCCAATCAATCTTGAAGAAGTTATCCTCAAAAGAAAGCCAAAGCCGGAAGATTTGAAGCGAGGAAGTTTATGATTCAAAAATTTAATTATGTCGCTCCTAAAACTTTAAGCACTGCTTTGAAAGTTTTATCTAAAAATAAAAATGCAAAAATATTGGCTGGCGGTACAGATATCTTGCCTGGCTTTCATATTGAATCAAGAAGGTTTGTTGAAACTGAATTACTCGTGGACATTAAAAAAATTTCCAATCTTCATTTAGTTAGAGAGAAAAAAGATTCTGTTGAAATAGGTGCCTGCGTAACTTTCTCTGAAATCGCTGAAAATGAGATCATAAGAAAATATTTTCCACTTCTTGCCAAAGCAGCCGAAAGTGTTGGTAGTGTTCAAATCAGAAATAGGGCAACAATTGTTGGTAATTTTGTGAACAATGCACCCTGCGCTGATAGTGTTCCCCCTTTACTTGTTTATGATGCTAAGATTCAAATTCAATCATTAAATCGAATCAAGGAAATCTCGCTTCAAAAATTTTTAATTAAACCTTATTCCACCGCGTTGAAGAAAGGAGAAATTGTAACTAAAATCATTCTTCCAAAACCAAACAAAAACTTTGCCGGAGAATTTTACAAACTTGGCAGGAGAAGAGCTGTTGCAATCAGTAGAATTTCACTCGCTGTTCTAATGAATAAACAAAATCTATTAATCGATGAAATTAGAATTGCCAGTGGTGCAGTTACTCCAATTGGAACTCGTCTTTATGAGCTTGAAAAATTTGCAAAAGGTAAAGAAGCAAATTCTGAAACGTTCAAAGAGCTTGCAATTAAACTTGGGGAAAAAGTTTTAGAGATAACAGGATTAAGATGGTCATCGGAATATAAACTTCCTGTTTTGCAGCAAGTTTTTTATCTCCTACTCGAAAAGGTGAATGAATATGAAAATTAAATCATTAAAGGAAATTCAGATTAGTTTTGTACTTAATGGGGAAAAGATTGAATTAAAGACAAAGCCGAATAAAAGACTACTCGACATTTTGAGAGATGATCTTGGTTTAACCGGAACAAAAGAAGGCTGCTCAATTGGTGAGTGTGGTGCCTGCACAGTTATTGTAAATGGCAAAGCTGTAAACTCTTGTTTAGTTTTAGCTGGTGAAGTTGATGGTGCTGAAGTAATTACAATTGAGGGAATTGCAAGAAATGGTAACCTACATCCATTGCAGGAGAATTTCCTTAAATATGGAGCTGTTCAATGTGGTTTTTGTACACCTGGAATGATACTCTCTGCTTATGCTCTTCTATTGAAGAAAAAGAATCCAAATGAAGAAGAGATTAAAGAAGCAATAGCAGGTAATCTTTGCCGTTGCACTGGTTATAAACAAATTATAGAGGCTATTAAACAAACATCAATGGATAAAGTTGAAGAGCGATCATAAACACTTTTCAACAAATTTAATTGAAAATCCTTCAGATTATATTTAATTTAATTGAGAAAAACTTTAAGGAATCAAACTTATGAAGAAAAACATTTCCACATTTGTGCTGGTTCTCTTGTGTGCGATCTTATCTAATCTTTATTCACAACAATACCCATCTGGTTATCAAATATTTGAAAAGGCTAAAAATGCTGTAGCCATTATTAATGTTTACGATGAGAATAGAAATTTAATGAGGATTGGAGCTGGTTTTACTTACACTCCTGATGGTCAAATAGTTACAACATACAATCTTGTTAATGGCGGAACTTATGTCAAAATCAAAGTGAATGACAAGGAATATGTTCCAGTGGCAATTTATAAAATTGATCGTCGGCGGGATGTGATTGTTTACAAAATTGATGATAATGGTTTGCCTTTTCTAAGTGTTGCAAATTCTGATAATGTTAAAATTGGTGATAGAGTTTTTACGATTGGTAATCCTCTCGGCTTCGAAAGATCTTTTTCTGAAGGTATTATCAGCGCTAAAAGAGATTTTGGAGCTGGTAAGGTTTATTTTCAATTTACAGGACCGACAACCGAAGGTATGGAAGGAAGTCCTCTATTAAATGAAAATGGTGATGTGATTGGTATTATCTCTTCTCGCTCATATATGGATAAGGATTTGAACTTTGCGATTCAAATCAACAGTGTAAGAGAAATTTTGGAATCTACTGAAGTAAAAAATTACTCAGTTCCAAATTTCTTTGTTTATGAAAAACCATTGACTAATTTTAATCTCGGTTTGTCTTATGAGAGTATGGGAGACCATGCAACTGCGATTTGGTATTATCTGAAATCTTTAAAAGATGAGGTTACTCCAGAGACTTATAGAAGATTAGCTTACTGTCATGAACAACTTGGCAATTTTAAGACAGCTGAGAGTTATTATCGAAAAGCAAAAGAACTTGAAGAAAGAAGGTAATGAGTAATCTTGGATATGAAGAAAACAAATACTCAAATTTTAGGTTTATCAGAAATATTGGTTATTGATTCTAAAATTGTTCAACCTGATTTGTTTTTGACAGATCTAAAAGAAGAGTTCTTATATAAATTAAAAGGTAAAGGGAAAAAATATAAGAGATATCTTGGATCTCCTTTAAGATATGCTGGCGGGAAAAGTTGGGCTGTAGGTTATGTTATTGAAAAATTGCCTTCTAATCTGAAAAGATTAATCTCACCATTTTTTGGTGGTGGGTCGATTGAAATAGCTGTCGCCAAAGAATTAAATGTAGAAGTTTTTGGTTTTGAACTTTTTGATATTCTCGTTAATTATTGGAAAGTCCAGATTGAACAACCCGAAGAGTTATATCGAGAACTGAAAAAATTAAAACCTGATAAAAAAATCTATAATCAGATAAAAGAGATACTTAAAAAACATTGGAAAGGTGAGATAGTTCTACCATCACTCAAATTAGCTGCTTACTACTACTTTAATCACAATCTGTCTTATGGTCCAGGATTTCTTGGTTGGATGTCAAGTGTTTATGCAAATCAAGAAACATATAATCGATTACTCGAACGAGTCAGAAATTTTTATGTTAAAAATTTGACAGTTGAATGTTCATCATTTGAGCAAGTAATACCAAATTTCCAGAATGATTTTCTATATTGTGACCCTCCGTATTATCTGGGCGAAGATAGTACATTATTCCGAGGCCTTTATCCTCAGAGAAATTTTCCTATCCATCATAATAATTTCAATCACGAATTATTAAGGGATTTGTTGTATAACCATAAAAACGGATTTATACTATCTTATAATGATTCGCCAACAATACGCCAGTGGTATAAAGATTTTGAAATAATAGAATTACCTATACATTATACAATGGGTCAGGGTGAAACAAGGATAGGGGTTAACAGAATTAAAGATAATCGTAATCACATAAAAAAGACTAAGGAATTATTAATTATCAAAAATGACTAATATGTCGAAAAAACGGGCAATGTCCTCAGAGAAGGCAAGCCAGGTTAAATTAAAAGGTCATCAGGATGCCAGAGAATTTGCAGAGGTGCTTGGAATTGGAAAAGAATTTAAAAGTGAACCTCAAGCCAAAAAAGATGTGATTGATGTAAATGGGTACTCATACTCGGTTAAAAGTGGAGAGAAAAAGTGGCAGATATTTTTATATGGGAAAACAAGATTTGAAAAAGATTATACATTCAAGGGTATGAATGGATTGGGTAAGCTCTTTTTAGATTGTATAAATATTTTCCCTGAACAAAGATCTGAATACCTTAGAAACAAGAAAAAATTTAAACTTAAACTTCAAAAAGTGATGATAGCTTTAAAGGAAAAACTAAGTAATAAATATTTGCTGCAGGCATTCTTAGATAAGGCTCTATTCAATAGTGGTGAAGTTGATTTTCTGGTCATTAAACAGGATGAAAAATTTCATGTTTTTTACAGTAAAGATGTGGTTAATTTATTATCAAACTCTTTAAATGTGATGAATTCAATGGCTCGTAATAGAAATCAATTAGATTTTCAAAAAGTTGTATTTAAAGTTAGAGATAAAACTTTTGGTGAAATAGAGATGAGGAATGATAGTGATATTCATTACAGAGAAATTAAATTTTGGTTAGATAAGAATCTTATTTTTAATCTTTTAAATAAAGAGATTACAAAAAAGAAAGAAATTAATCCGAAACTTATTCTTTACGGTAAATCAATCAGTAAGTTGATGAAAAGATTTTCTTCATAACTAATTTAAACTCAGATTTTAATTTTAATTAAAATTTGAAAAAATTATTTGAGTCAATTAAATGGACACTTTAATAATTTTTCTTCTCGGTTTTGTAATTGGCGGGGCGATTGCTTCGTTGTTTTTTATTTTAAGAAAAAAAGATTTCGAGAACATTACCACACAAATCGTTAGTCAAACAGAAGAACAGAAAGAAAAAGAACGTCAGCAAATAATAGATTATCTCAAAAATTCTTTTGCAAATCTTTCACTTGAAGCTCTCAATAAAAGCACACAACAATTTCTTCAGCTTGCAAGTCAAACTTTATCAAGCCAGTTACAAAGCGGTTCAATGACACTTGAAGAAAAGAAGAAACTAATTGATCAGACTCTTCAATCAATGCAGGAAGAATTAAACAAAGTTCAAAATTTAATCAAGGAGCTCGAGAAGGATAGAGTAGAAAAATTTGGAATGTTAACTCAAAGAATTTCTGAATCTCAAAAAATTATTCAACAATTAAATGAAACAACAAGTAGATTGACTTCTGCTCTTGCGAGTTCTAAGGTTCGTGGTCAATGGGGCGAAAGAATGGCTGAAGATATTCTGAGACTAAGCGGACTGAAAGAAGGTATTAATTACTTAAAACAAAAAGCAATTCAAAGTGGAAATACAAGACCTGATTATACATTTCTTTTGCCTAATCAACTTAAAGTTAATATGGATGTAAAATTCCCTTATGATAATTATATGAATTATCAAAATGCATCAAGCGATGCTGAAAGGGAAACTTACAAACAAAATTTTCTTAAAGATGTGAGATCAAGAATTAAAGAAGTTACAACTCGGGATTATATTAATCCTGCAGAAAACACAGTCGATTATGTCCTGGTTTTTATTCCGAATGAATATATGTATGCGTTCATAATGGAAAATGATCCAAATATTATTGATGAAGCATTAAAGCAAAGAGTAATTCTCTGTTCGCCAATTACTCTTTACGCGATACTTGCAATTATCCGTCAGGCAGTTGATAATTTCAGTCTTGAACAAAAAGCTTCTCAAATTATTGAACTGATGGGATTATTTCACAAGCAATGGAATGAATTTTTGAAGTCGCTTGAAAATATGGGCAAAAAAATTGACGACGCAAAAAAAGAATTCGAACGATTAACCACAACAAGAAAAAATCAACTTGAAAAACCACTTAAGAAAATTGAAGAACTAAGAGAAGCCGCAGGCATCAAACTCGGAATAGATAACGGAAAATTAATTTCAAATGGGATTGATCAAAAATCAGCATCTTTAGATTTAGATGATGAATGAAAGCGATCAAAAAAAATTGAATTCTGAACATTCTCCAGCATTTTCTGATCTTTATCAGAACTTTTTAAAAATTCCTCTTCCTGTTTTTATTATAAATCGAGACAAGCACAATCGATATGTTTTACATTCCTTCAACGAAGAAGCGAAATTAATTTTTGCTCTTCCCCTTGAACGATTAATTAATAAAGAAATTCGACTTTTCTGGCCACGAGAATCCTGGGATGATTTCAGAAAATGCATTGTGAGTGCAATTAGAAAGAATCAGACTTCAAACCTTGATTCAGTTCGAATTGAAAAAGAAGGTCGTGAGAGAAGTTTTGCAATTCGTGTGTGGAAAATTGCTGAATCAATGGCTTGTTGTTTATTCCTCGAAACAATTGACAAGTCCTTTTTCATTCAATCGGTCTTAAACGAAAAACTTAAATATGAAGAGCTTTTTAAACACACTCCAGTGATGATGACCAATATCGATTTAAATGGTAAAATTATTGATGCAAATCTAAACTGGATTACGAAGACAGGTTTTGAAAGAGAAGAGCTCATCGGTAAAAATGTGAAAGATTATTTTATTATTGAGCCGAATTCCAATCTGGCACTAAAATCTTTTCCAGATTTATTAGTTAATGACGAGCTTAAAAATTTCCCGGTTCAGATTCTTAAAAAAGATGGGACTTTCCTTTTTTCTGTTATTACTGCAAGACCTTTATTTGATATTAATGGTAAGTTTATTCGCTGTTATCTTGTTGCTCACGATATAAGTGATTTAAAATCAATTCAGGAAGAATATAAAAATGTTGAAAAACTTTTAAGAAGCCTCCTCGAAAATTCTGCTTCGGCTATCTTAATCTATTCATCAGCAAGGGGAATAACTGAGTGTAACAATAAAGCTGAAGAATTGTTTGGACAAAAAAAAGAAGAGTTGATTGGTAAGAAAATCTACGAATTAAATTCTTTCAAAAATTTAGAGACAAACATTGGTGATCTCAAATCAATTTTTGAAAATCCTGTTTCAACTTATCCAGAAAGTTTTAATTTGAATTTATCTTCAGGGCAGCAGAAAAAATTTTTCGAAGTACACATTACAAAAATCAGTATTAAGGAAGAGCCACTGGCAATAATTTCAATTTTGGATAGATCGCTGGAAAAAATTAAAGACGAAAAAATTCAGGAAACAGAAAAAAGATTTCAAACACTTTTTGAAGAGTCTAATGATGCTCTGAAATTGTTTGATAACTCTGGAAAAATTTTGATGATGAATAAAGTTGCTCGCGAATATTTTAATGATTATATCGATAAAGGCAGCTATATACAGATTAAATACAAAGGATTTGACTACAAAAAAATACTCCTTGATTTTATTAACTCAAGTAAAAAAAGTGAGAGCTTCGAATATAAATTAAAGACGGGCTCACTCAACCGCATAATTAAAGAAAATCTAATTAAGATTGATTTTGAAAATGGTGAAAAATTAATCTATTCAATCTCAAGGGATATTACGAGAGAAAAACTTGCTGAAGATGAACTTAGAAAGAGTGAACAAAATCTTCGCAATCTTAACGATACAAAGAATCGATTAATCTATATTTTATCTCACGATTTAAGAGCTCCAACATCAAGTATTATTGGAATTGTTAATGCAATTCTTGAAGACTCACATCTTACCAAAGAAGAAATTCAAAACTATTTGAAATTAATAAAGAGTGCTTCGACATATCAGCTGGATCTTATTAACAATTTGCTCGATTGGTCACTACTCGAATCTGGAAAATTTAACTACACAATAGAACCAAAAGACCTTGAGTACGCTGTTTATAATTCATTGAATTCGGTTAAAGGTTTGCTGGATCAAAAGAAAATTAAACTTGAGATTAAAGTTCATTCAGCGTTGGTTTTGATTGACCTTAACTTATTTAGCAGAATTTTAATTAATCTTGTCTCCAATGCAATCAAGTTCAGTTATCCTGAAAGTAAAATCTGGATAAGTACAAAACTGCTTAATAATTCAAGAATTGAAATTTCAATTAAAGATAATGGAATCGGAATTGATAAAGAAGTTTTTGAAAAACTTTTCACATTTAAGGAAAAAGTAAGTCGTCACGGAACTTCGGGAGAAAGAGGCACAGGACTCGGACTTTCACTTTGCAAAGATATGGTCAAGATTCTTGGTGGAAGCTTAAAGATAGAAAGTCCAGTGAAATTTGTTAGCAAAAAACCAGTCGGAACAATCGTAAGTTTTGATGTCAAAACAGTTGAGCCGAAGGTTTTAATCTCAGACAAAATTAAAATTAACATCAACCTTCTTAAGCAAAATTTAAATGGATACAAATTTGTCAGGAAAAACATTGACAAAATTGAAACGCATTTAAGTGAAGACTATTACTTCTTTATAACGATTGATGAAAAAGAACTCAAGGAGTCTTTAATTGAAAGTTTGTTGAATAATTACAAGACCACAAAAAATTTGGTTGTGGTTTCAAATAATTCTCAAAGAGAAATTGAAGGAATAAAGTGGACACAACCAAACGAATTAATTTCTTTCTTACAGAATGAAATTCATAAAATTCAATTTGAACTTGATCAGCAGAAAAGTATTGCAAAACAGATGAAAAAATACTGGTCTTAATTTTTTTTCCTTCAATCTCACTGACTATCTTTGTGAGAGTTCAAGGACATTTTTAATCAACAAAACTTAAAGTTTGATAGAGTATGATTGAAAGAAGAAAGAGACAAAATATTATTCCAAAACTGAAGAAAAGAGTTTTTACTCCACAGGAGAAAAGACAGCGTAAGGTTTCTGTGGTAATTCCTGCCTACAACGAAGAAGACAGCTTAAGACCGCTTGCAATTGAGTTGAAGAAAGTTTTTAATGAATTAAGAGACTATGAGTTTGAAGTAATAATTGTAGATGATGGAAGTACCGATAACTCACTAAAAGTTTTAAATGAAATTAAAAGAGAAGATGATCGATTTAAGATAATTTCATTTCAGAAAAATTATGGTAAATCAGCTGCACTTTCAGTTGGATTTAAGTATGCAACTGGCGATTTAATTATCACAATGGATGCAGATCTTCAGGATGATCCCCACGAAATTCCAAATCTCATAAAAAAAATTGACGAAGGATACGACTTGGTCTCGGGTTGGAAAAAGATTCGATTTGATCCATTCATTAAAAAATATTCTTCAAGGATATTCAACTTTGTCACTTCACTTCTAACAGGAATAAAAATTCATGATTTCAATTGCGGATTAAAGATTTATCGAAGGGAGGTTACTCAGAGTATCAAAGTTTATGGCGAGATGCATCGTTACTTGCCTGTCCTTGCACATTGGAATGGATTCAGAGTTGGTGAGATTGTTGTTCGTCATCATCCGAGAAGGTATGGTAAAACAAAATTTGGTGCCAGTCGTTTTCTTAAAGGTTTTCTCGATTTGATCACAATTCTTTTCACAACACGATATTTAAGAAGACCACTTCACTTTTTTGGAACAATTGGATTTCTGTTGTTTCTGGCAGGATTTATTATTGATCTTTATTTAGCTATCGAATGGGCGTTTTATGGGAAATATCTAACTAATCGACCGATGTTGTGGCTTGGTATTTTGTTAATTCTCCTCGGTGTTCAAACAATTGCAATTGGCTTAATTGGTGAAATGATTGCCCACCATGCTCAAAGAGTTGAAGATTATCATATCAAGATTTTAAAACTTTAATCTCAATTCACATGAAATCGAAAATCAAAAAAGCTGAGAAGAAGAAAAATCTTCCAAAAGAAAAATATTTATCCGAATTTTTTCGTATCCGAGACGAAAAGACATTAAAATACCTTCCAGTTGCTGTAATTGGGATTTATTTTTTTGTGATTTTAATTTCAGCTCTTGTTTATCACAAAATTGGTGATTATGGAGTTGAGACCGATTTTTATGAGGGAATGGTTTACGAAGCAAAAGAATTTTTGAAAGGTAATTTAATAATTGAAGGTTACAAAGGTCCTCTTTATCCAATTGTGCTTGCACTGCTTGGGTTCGTATTTGGTGATTTTTTTAGAGTTGGTGTTGTATTGTGTGCAATCTCGGCGAGTATTTTTCTCTACTTTTCGTTTAAAACACTTCATAAAATATTCGGTTTTGACGTCGCATTTGGAAGTATTCTGTTAATTTTAAGCAACTCCATTTTTATTCAATATTCGTATTCAGCTGGGACTGATCTGTTTTTTGCAGCACTTTCAATTGTTTCAATTTACTTTTTAGTAAAAGGTGAAAGATTAAAAAATTCATATATCGTTTTATCGGGTATCTTTGCATCTCTTGCATTTCTTACAAGAACCAATGGATTATTTTTACCTGCTGCTGCGATTGTTAGTTTTTTAATTTTTAAATTTTCATCAAAAAAATATTCAGTTCTAATAAAACATAGTCTAATTTACATTTTAAGTTTTGCGCTTCTCAATATACCCTGGTCAATTTACAAGTACATAAAAACAGGCGATCCGTTTTACGACCGCAATTTTACTAATACTGCATGGGAATTATATGGCAAAGGAAAAATGAGCTGGGATTACTGGCAATCGGTTGAGTCGCTGAAATTTCATTCGTTCAAAGATGTAATATTGAGAGATCCCGTTCATTTTGTTTATGAAATTTTAATCAAAAATTTTTACGAGCATTTTGTTTCGGATCTTGATAAACTTTTGTCTTTGCCATTTGCAATATTTCTTGTGATTGGGATTATATTTCTTTTCAAAAGGAAGTATTTAAAGAATGAAGTATTTTTCTTTACAAACATTTTCTTTGCGTTCTTAGTTTTACTTCCTGCGTTTTATTCAGAAAGATTTTCGCTATTTCTTCTAGTTGGATATTCTTCAATTGTTATGCTTTTTCTAACTCATAATTTTTTAAGGAATATAAATTTCGGTTCAATCGGCGCAGGTCAAATTATTTTTGTAATAATTTTTCTATGGTCAGTTTATGATGCTTATTTATACAATTCAAGACAAATTGATATTGGTCCAAAAGAAATTCTAGCTGTTGCCGAGCAAGTTCCTGATCCAATTAAAACCGAAGAAAATATTGTTGTGGCTCGTAAACCTCATATTGCATATTATTTAAATATGACTTACTGGAAATTTCCATATGTAACCACTTATGATAGCTTAATCAACTGGATGAAGAGTAAAAACGCTAAATATTTCTTTGTCAGTGCATTTGAAGTAAACACTTTGCTTTCTTACACAAACAATCGTGCTGAACAGCAGAAATTTTATTATTTGATAGATCCAAACATTCCAAAAACAGAGCTTGAAGTTGTAACATATACAATTGAACCACCTTCAGTATTATACCGAATTCGTTACGATCAAATGGGCAAGTAAGGTTATTACCTTTTTGAATTATTTGTTGCCTAAACCAATTTTCATTAATGATTTGTATTTTTGAATTCATATAAAAAACTTAAATGGATATGTTCTATGCTAAATAAAATTTTCAAAGTAATCTTCTTAGTTTTTTTAACATCTAAAATAATCTTAGCCCAATCAACTGGCTGCACAATTGCTGGAGTTGTAAAAGACAGCATTTCAGGTCAGGCAGTAATCGGAGCCAGTGTAATAGTTTTTACAGACACAAATTTTAATAGTGCACCGTATCGTGGAACAATCACAAATCGTTATGGATTTTATTCACTTCCAAATATTCCAGCTGGCGAGTATTTTATTTTAGTTCGTAGTCTTGGTTATAATTCTATTTCAATGAGAGTAAAAATAGATCAAAATCAAAAATCGTTGAGACTTAATTTTTCGCTTCTTGAATCAGAATTGGTACTGCCAGAAGTAGTGATTAAAGATAAAAGAGAGAGTGAAATTGCTAATCAGATCAGCGTCATTAATGTTTCTCCAGAATTAATTAAGTCTTTGCCTTCAATGAGTGGAGAAGTTGATTTATTCAGAACTCTTCAACTTTTACCAGGAATAAAAATATCGACTGAAATTTCAAATGGTTTGTATGTTCGCGGCGGTTCTCCAGATCAAACTTTAACACTTGTTGATGGAGTAATCGTTTACAATCCTTCCCATCTCGGAAATTTTGCAAGCACATTTAATACAGATGCAATAAGTGATATCAAGTTAATCAAAGGAGCTTTTCCTGCAAATTATGGCGGTAGACTTTCAAGTGTAATCGATATAAAATTACGTGAAGGTTCAAGAGATAAATCAAAAGCTAAGGTTGGGCTCGGAATGATAAGCAGCAATTTCTTATTTGAAAGTCCCCTCGCTGAAAATTCCACTATAATGCTCTCGGGCAGAAGAATGTATTATGATAGACTTCAAAATTTGTTTTATTCATCTTCAGTTTTGCCGCGATATAATTTCTATGACTTCAATGGAAAATTAACTTATAATTTGAATGAATCTAATTGGTTAACTATTAGCGGATTTTTTGGAAACGATAAGCTTTATGCTTCCGATAAAGGAGCAATCGGATATGATATAAACTGGGGGAATAAAACACTAAGTGTAGGATGGACATCAATCTCTTCGCCTATTTTATTCTCGACAACCTCGATCAGTTATACTAATTACAAATTTCAGGTTTTTATCGAAGATCGATTAGGAGCTTCATCAAATTACTTTACATTTAGTGATTTGACAGATTTTTCTCTGAAAAGAGAAACGGAATTTTTTCCATCCGAATCAAATCTGGTAAAATTTGGTGCCGAAGTTTCTATTCATAATTTCAAATTAACTTCAAGTGATTTTTACCTCGATGAGGTTGACAGAGAATCAAATCTAAATAACGATCAAATTTCTCTTGAAGGTGTCCTTTACGCAACTAATGAATTAAAACTAACCAACTGGTTTTCTACAAATCTTGGCGGGAGAGTTTATTATTTTAAGGAGAGAAAGAGACTAAGTCTCGAGCCTCGGCTGTCATTATCATTTATCCCAGTAAATGATTTTTACATTAGACTTGCTTACGCTCGTGCACATCAATTTTTACATATGATTACAAGAAACGACATTTCTTTACCGACAGACTTATGGTATCCATCGAATCAGAAAATTGAACCAGCAATGTCCGATCAATTTGTTTTAGGTGCTGAAACTTTTCTCTTTGATGGTGTCTATCAAGTTTCAGTTGAAGGTTATTATAAAACACTTAATAATATTTTGGAATTTAATCCAGCAGCCAAGTTTTCTCTTTCCACAAAAATTGAAGATCAGCTTGAGGTTGGAAAAGGGGAAGCTTATGGTGTAGAGTTTCTATTAAATAAAAGAGCAGGTGATTTAAATGGCTGGATTGGTTATACACTTTCCTGGACAAAAAGAAAATTTGATGAAATCAATCGAGGAAAAATTTATTATCCAAGATATGACAGAAGACACGATGTATCGATTGTGCTTTCTTATTCGCTTTTGAATGATTGGAATATCTCGGCAACCTGGATTTACGGAACTGGTCAAGCATATACTTTGCCGACAGGTCAATTCGGTTTTTCTGAAGTGGGTGAATCAAATCAAAACTTAAGATTTGATTATTTGAGTCGAAATACTTACAGACTCCCAGATTATCATAAACTTGATTTAAGTATTGGATATAAATTCAAAATCAAAGAAATGAGCTGTCAGGCTAATTTAAGTTTCTTCAATCTTTATAATAGAAAAAATCCATTTGCTCAATATATAACTTATGAAGTTGATCCTTCGACGGGTGAAAAAATTCCTAAGCTCAAGCAGTTAACTCTATTCCCGTTTATTCCAGCTTTTTCAATCAGTGCTCAATTTTAAGGAGATGAAAATGTTAAAATTGAAAATTCTAAATTTTGTTTTTCTAATTTCATTGATACTATTGTTTTCAGCTTGTGAGAAAATAGATGTGGTTGAGGTAAACCTGCCGTATCATGAAAAACTTGTCGTTCAGGGTTTGCTGGAAGAGAACAAGCCTTTATCAGGAATTACATTTACCAGAACACTTCCACTTGACGAAGTTTATTCAATATCCAAAGCTGAATTAAAAGATGTAGTTGCTTACATTCAAAGCGGTGTTAGAATCATTCCGTTAAAGTATGATCGAAATGGAGTTTACAAACCGATTTCATCCTTTATTCCTCAGAAGGGTTCAACCTTTGAATTATTTGCCAAATGGCGGGATAAAAATGTTTATGCAAAAACTTACATTCCTGCCAATCCAAAGATAGTAAATGCGTATTTTCTAACTGATGGATCTGGCACTTACATTCAAGCAGAAATTCAAAATGAAGTTGGGGTTATCTTTGGAGCGAAAGCGGTCGCGATGGAAGGAAACTCAGTTCTTTTTGAATCAGAAGATCTTTATTCAGTTTCGGAACCTAATAAAGATCCAAGAAGCATTATCAAAGTTAGAACTCCTGTTATACCAAATGAAGCGTTGCTTTCTTTTAAAAATAGTTTTTCAATTAAAGTCTTTGCCTTTGATGAACAATACAAAGATTATTTCAAGACAAAAAGATTTAGCCAGCCAATCAAGGATTCTTTCGTTCAGAGTGGTGGTGATGTCGAATGGAATGTCAGAGGAGACGGCATAGGTCTTTTTATTGGATACTCAACAACAACTCTAAAAGTCAATAGGTGAGCAATGACGATGAAAAAATTTAGATTAAGCTTCATAATTTCTTTTTTAATGATGATTTTATTCTCAGGATGTTTGAAAGATAATCCATCTGAACCTATGCGAGATATGAGTGATTCGGCAGAGCTTTTAGTTTATTTTGAGACCAATGGTGATTATATAAATTCAACAAATGTCCCTTCTTATGTAAAAGCTTCTGAGGTATATCAAAACTTATCGAACTATTTACTCATTGACATAAGGTCAAAAGAAAAATATGTTCAGGGGCATATTCAAGGTGCTTATAATGTTGAAATGAAAGATTTATTCGATTTTGTTAATTCCAGAAAAGATTCGGGATACCAAAAAATTGTGATTATCAGTTCGACAGGCCAATCAGCTGCGTATTCAACTTCACTTCTTCGACTTGCAGGATTTAATAATGTTTATTCTTTGCAATGGGGAATGGCTTCGTGGAATTCTGTTTTTTCGAATGAATGGTATAAATTGGTCAAGAATAGTTTTCTCGTAGGCAGATATAATTTTCAGAATTATCCGAAACCTTATTACACAAAATTACCGGATGTAGAACTCGGTTCAGGTTCAACTGATGAACTTGTAAAAACTCGGATTAAAAAATTACTCGCAGAGGGTTTTGAAAAAGTCAGGATTGATATTGATGAAATTATGAAAACTTACGATTCAAAGACTGGTAAGCTCAATTACTTTGTTATTTGTTATGCACCGACGAGGTTATATAACATCAGAGATAATGGACATCCGCCAACCGCTGTGAGATATTCACCTAATGAAGATTTAAGAAGTACAACTTATTTGCAAACATTGCCAGTTAATCAACCTATTGCGGTTTATGATGATACTGGAGAAATTTCAGCGTATGTTGTTGCGTATCTCAGAACTCTTGGTTATGATGCGTAT
Source organism: Ignavibacteria bacterium (assembly GCA_013177855.1). Classification (NCBI taxonomy): domain Bacteria; kingdom Pseudomonadati; phylum Ignavibacteriota; class Ignavibacteria; species Ignavibacteria bacterium. The sequence continues at coordinate 978,439 of JABLYA010000001.1, read as the reverse complement.
TCAATCAACCTTGGTGCAAATGGAATGATTGGTGAAGATCAAATGATTTCAACTCGAATAATTAGATTGAAATCGTCGGATATTATGAATTATCCTTTTGTTACTGGTGATAATTGAGATTAGATTAAAAACTTAGACTCTTATTCACAAACAAAATGAGAAGATTTTTTAACATTTTTTGAAAAGAAAAAATGAACAAGCCAGTTGAAAGAAAGATTATAATTCATGGTGCAAGGCAGAATAATCTCAAGAACATTCATTTAGAACTACCAAGAAATAAATTAATTGTTTTCACTGGCGTTAGCGGTTCAGGCAAATCGAGTCTTGTATTCGATACAATCTATGCTGAAGGTCAAAGACGATATGTTGAAAGTCTTTCTTCTTACGCTCGTCAGTTTTTGGAAAGAATGAATAGACCTGATGTTGATTATATTCAAGGTATTTCTCCAGCAGTAGCAATTGAACAAAAACCTCCTTCAAGAAATCCACGATCAACTGTCGGAACTACTACAGAAATTTACGATTACCTTCGTTTGCTTTACGGCAGAATTGGAAAAACTTATTGCGAAGTGTGTGGTGAAGTTGTTAAGAAAGACTCAACGGTATCAGTAATTGAGAAATTAAAAAAATTTCCTGAGGGTAAAAGACTGCTCATCACTTTTCCTTTAGTCCCTCACGAAAAAAGAAGTGTTAAAGAAGAATTAAAATATCTTCTTTCCAAAGGATTTCAGAGAATTTATTACGAAGGTGAGATCTTTGACCTGAACGAAAATCTAAATCTGAAAATAGAAAAAGAAAAAATTTTAGTCATCGTTGAACGAGTTTCTCTCGACCTCCACAATGTAGAAACAGCTTATTCTGACTCAATCGAAACAGCTTTTAGTGAAGGTGAAGGCAGACTTGCAATTGTAGATTATGAAACCAAAGAAGTCTTTCGCTTTTCAAAATTTTTTGAATGTCATGGGAAAGTTTATCAAGAACCAGAACCAAGAATGTTTTCTTTTAATAATCCTTTTGGTGCCTGCCCAACCTGCCAGGGATTTGGTAAAACAATAGGAATAGATTGGGATCTCGTTATTCCTGATAAAAAGAAATCAATTGAAGATGGCGCTATTGATCCTTTCACTAAAAAACACTTCTCACAATTTCAAAGAGAATTAATTCGTGCTGCATTGAATAGCGGTGTTCGAGTAAGTGTTCCTTTTGAGAAATTAACAGACGCAGAGAAGAAAATAATTTTTGAAGGAGCGAGAGGCTTTATTGGCTTAAATAAATTTTTTGAAATGCTCAAAGAAAAATCATATAAAATTTATTACAGAATAACTTTAAGTCGTTATCGAGGATATACTACCTGCCCCGATTGCGGCGGTTCAAGATTAAGAAAAGATGCTTTGAATGTCCGCGTTGGTGGAAAACGAATCTCTGATTTATTGACAATTTCACTTGACTCTGTTCTAAAATTTTTTGAAACAATTGAGCTTTCAGAATATGATTGGCGAGTTGGAGGAAGAATTATTGATGAGATCATCAAGCGATTAAGATTTTTGGTTGATGTCGGTATCGGTTATTTGACTCTTGATAGACTTTCAAGTACGCTTTCTGGTGGAGAGACTCAAAGGATTAATCTTGCGTCAATTTTAGGCTCTCAGATGGTTGGTGCAATTTACATCTTAGATGAGCCATCTATTGGTTTGCATCCGAGAGATAATTCTAAATTGATAAAAGTTCTTCACCAGTTAAAAAATCTTGGCAATACTGTGCTAGTTGTTGAACATGACCCTGAAATGATCAAAGAAGCAGATTACATTGTTGATATGGGCCCTGGTGCTGGAATTCATGGAGGGGAAGTGATCTTCTTTGGGAAATTTAATGAGCTGTTAAGAGATAATAAATCATTAACCGGGAAATATCTTTCTGGCGAATTAAAGATTCCACTTCCTGAAAAACGGAGAAGTCGTAAAATCCCATCAATTAAAATTTATGGCGCAAGAGAAAATAATCTGAAAAATATTGATGTCGAAATACCGCTTGGTATCTTTGTTTGCATTACAGGTGTGAGCGGTTCAGGTAAAAGTACACTTGTGAATGATATTCTTTATCCTGCAATAAGAAAATTAAAACATAATGAGAATGTAACTGTTGGAAAATATTCTCACATCGATGGATTAGGCTATATAACTGATGCTGAAATTGTAGATCAATCACCCATTGGTAGAAGCTCTCGTTCAAATCCAGCAACATACACAAAAGCATTTGATTTCATTCGTGAACTTTATTCGCAAAGGCCTCTTGCAAAATCAAGAGGATATACTCCTGGATATTTTTCATTCAATATTCCTGGCGGCAGATGTGAAACCTGTCAGGGCGAAGGTTTTGTAAAAATTGAAATGCAATTCTTGGCTGATATTTATCTTGTCTGTGAAGATTGTAAGGGGACAAGATTTAAGAAAGAAGTTCAGGAAATTCTTTATAAAGGGAAGAGCATCGTTGATGTTTTAAATATGACAATCGAAGAAGCACTGGAATTCTTTCAAGATCAAAAGAAAATCATACAAAGACTTCAACCACTTTATGATGTCGGACTTGGCTACTTAAAACTCGGACAATCATCCACAACACTTTCTGGAGGTGAAGCTCAAAGAATTAAATTGGCCGAAAAATTAATCCCTCGAGAAAATTATGAACATATATTGTACATTTTTGATGAACCAACTACCGGTCTACATTTTCATGATATACAAAAATTATTGAAATGCTTTGATGCGTTAATTGATCGTGGGAATTCTGTTCTTGTAATTGAGCATAATCTTGATGTTATTAAATACGCAGATTACATTATTGATTTAGGTCCCGAAGCTGGTGATAATGGCGGCGAAATTGTGGTGACCGGCACACCTGAAGAAATAATTAAATGCGAAAAATCATACACGGGGCAATATCTAAAAAGATATTTGGGTTTATAATTAATTATTAGATTATAAAAATTCACAAAACATCATCATTTATGATGATTTGTTTGCAGAAATTAAACGGGCGTACAAAATTTCACCGCTAAATTGTTTTTTCCAATTATCGCTTTTGAAGCCTCACCTTTTATCATCATTCATGATGATTTGTTTGCAAGTCATTGCCATTTATGGCAATGCGAAATTATGCGAAATCTATTCGAATAAAGAAATCTATTCAAATGAGGTCAGGCAAATAAAGAAATCAGCCACATTATTGAATGTCGGACCGGTTTTTATGAGGCAGTTAAAGGCATCAAAAAAATTATAAGAATCAAAATCTTGAAGATAAGATTCTGGTGAGTATTTAGAATTTTTGACTTCTTCAATGATTTGGTTATTTATATAGGCTCCTGCAGCATCAGTATTTCCATCATTACCGTCAGTTGCAAAAGATGAAATCAAAAATTTGAAATTTATTTCGACTTTGCTCTTTAATAATTCATTTAATATCAAAAGGATTAAATGTGAATTTCGGCCGCCTTTGCCTGTTCCTTTGACTTCTAAAAATGTTTCGCCGCCATACACTATGGCTTTCTTGATTTTCTCATTGCTTCGTTTAAGATTAAGGAATTCATTGATGAAGTCTTCCTTCATTTTTTCAACAGATTTTGAAACATCGTATTTAAAGGAATGAATCTCATATCCAAGTTTTACGGCTTCTTCGATTGCCTTATCTACAGCAGTTCTATTCGATGAGATTATAAAATTAAAAACTTTGTTGTTATGATATTCAATCAATTCATTAGAAAATTTTTTGAATTTTATCAATCTTTCAAGTTGATGAAGAGCATCCTCTTTGGAAAAATATTTTTTTACTTTGGGAACATCATCATCCTCAATAAAACTTTCCATTTCATCCAAACAGGTTGGTCCAGATGAAATTACAGAAATGTCGTTACCAATAACATCGGAAATGATAAAAGAAATACAAGTTGATGGGTAAATAAATTTTAATAGCTTTCCGCCTTTTACTTTTGAAATGGCTTTTCTAAAAAAATTAATTTTATGAATAGGTATTTTTTGTTTGATAAGAAATTCATTAAAGAGCCGTAATGTTTGCAAATCAATTCCATCAAGGGGAACTTCGAAAAGTGAAGATCCGCCTCCAGAGATTAGACATATCACAAGATCATTACTACCTGTTCTGGTGAGTAAATTCATAATTTCATTTGAAAAAATTAATGTATTCTCATCAGGCAATGGATGTCCAGCTTCAAAGACTTTAATTTTTTGTGTCGGGGTTTTAAAACCATATTTAGTGATAACAATTCCATCAGTGATTTTTTCTGATAAATACTTCTCGATTTCAGAAGCCATTGCCGATGACGCTTTCCCAAATCCTATTACATAAATATTTGCAAATTGATCTAACTGGAAAGAATTATTTTGACAAATGATTTGATTGGTGTCAATAAAAATTTTTTCTTTGAATAATTCAGCGGGGGAGATTGACCTTAGAGCCTCCTTGATAATGATGTTAAAATCTCGAAATAATTCATCCATTCATTTATTCAAATCTTTCATTCTGCGATGTAAGTTTCTGCTTCTTCAGAGTTTGAAAATATTCTAAAAATTTTATCGAGTTGTGAAACTAAGAATCGATCATACACCATTGATGATTTAATTAAAACAGCAATTTTACCACCAATATCATTTAGGTTTTTATAAGCATAAACAATCGCTCCAATAAATGAACTATCAACGAACTCAACTCGACTTAAATCAAATAAAATTTTTTTGCATTTGTTTTTCTGGATTACTTCATCAATCAATTTTTTAAATTCAATAGTTAATGGTGCTGTTGCCATATGTGCGAGGACTTCTATCCTGCAGTAATTTTGTAATTGAACTACATTAATTTGTTCATTCATAAATAACTCTGAATTGTTTATTCTAATTTAATATTCTAAAATTTTAATTGCTTAAAAGTGAGCTAACTACTCAGTTAACGCTGCTTTTGGGATTGATTAAATAATTACCTCTTACAACCATAAGGAATGTAATATCATCGAATTGCTCTTTCCCGTTAGCGAATTCAATAATGGCCTGGGGGAGTTCATCAAAAATATTTAAAGGGGATTTTGAATTTTTGAAGATTAATTCGATTAATCTCTCATTTCCGAATCTGTTATCTTCTTTATTGTTTGCTTCAGTTACTCCATCGGTATAGATAAAAAGGAAAGAGTTTTTCGGAAATTCTTGCTCTGTTGGAATATATTCGAAATCTTCAAGTACACCCATCATTATATTGTTTGAATGAAGGTAAATTAGTTTTCCTTCTTGAGTTAAAATTATTCCTGGTTCATGCCCGCTGTTTATGTAAGTAATTTTATTTTCTTTTAGATTAATTAAACCAAGAAAGATTGTGATAAATTTATCATTGGGTGTATTCTGAGCTAAAAATTTATTAAGATTATTTGAGATTGTTGTGAAGTTAAGATGAGATTCAATTGCAGCAGAAAGATAAGCTTTAACAGATGCCATTATCAATGAAGCTTGAGCTCCTTTGCCGGCGACATCGCCTAATACAATTAAAATTTCGTCATCGTTCAGAACAAAAAAATCATAATAATCACCACTTATGTATCTCGCTGGTTTATAATAACCTTTGACAAGATTATCATCAATGCGTAATTCGTGTTTTGGCAAAAGTGATTCTTGAATTTTGCTGGCGATTTCAAGATCAGCTTCTATTGTTTGTTTTTCAATTAATTGTGAAAGAAACCAGGCTTTTTCGAGTGTCAAACCTACCAATCTTGAAAATTCAGTTAAAAGAATTTCATCTTCTTCTGAAAAATTTTCTCCGTTTTTCTTGTTCAATGCTTGAATTACACCAACTAACTTCTGTGAAGTTTTAAGAGGAACCGTGAGAATATTTTTAGTTTTGAAACCCGTAATTGAATCAATGTTCGAATAAAATCGATCGTCTTTTTCTACATCTTTTATGTTAACAAGTACATCGTGCCCGGCTACATATCCTGCAAGTCCTTTTCCAATTGGCACTTTAATTTTTTCAATCTCATCGGAATTCAAATTTGTTGCAACTTTAAGTTCCAGCATTTTAGTTTTTTCATTGATTAAAAAAATTGATCCAGCTTCGGCATTTAAGAGATTTGAAATTTGTTCCAGAACCAGCTTTAAAATCTCATCAGGGTTAAGCGGAGATGAGATATATTCAAAAGCTTCAATTAAAGCCTCAAGACTTTTACGAGAAAGTTTTTGAATTGCTTTATGCATAATTAGTTTATTGCCGGTAATTTGATAAAGAAAGTTGTCCCTTTCCCTAATTCAGATTCGAACCAGATTTCGCCATTATGATTTTCTATTATTTTTTTACAAATATCTAATCCAAGTCCGGTTCCAGATAATTTAGTAGTGAAAAATGGTTCCCAAACTTTTTCCTTTATATCATCAGGTATGCCTTTTCCATAATCTCTTATTTTGATTAGCCAGAAATTCTCCTGACTTTCAATCTCAATTTCAATTTTACTTCGAGGTTCAGAAGCATGACCTGCATTTCTAATTAGATTAATTAAAACCTGTTGAATTTTATCTGCATTTACCATTACCATTGGCTTAATATTTTCAGCTGGTTGAAAGATAAGCTTCATCGTATCTAAATCTTTATCAAAACGACAGATATTTAATGTATGATTGATTAAGTCGATTAAATTAATTTCAGTTTTTTCGTAATCTTTCTTTTTCGAGAAATCACGAATTTCATCAAGTAAACTTACAATTCGATTACGAGCTTCAAGTATCAGTTCAGTATACATTTGAACTTTATGATTATCTGGATACATTTTTCTAATTGCTTCAACTGCCATAACAACGCCGAGCTGATTTTTTATTTCGTGATTAATTCCCGACGCCAGCTGTCCGATAGTCGCAAATTTTTCCTGTTTGATTATTGTCTCTTGAGCGGCTTGAAGTTCTTTATATGCTTTTTGAAGTAATTCGTACTGTCTTTTTTGTTCTTCTATTAGTTTTGCGTTTTCAATTGCGATTGCAGAAATTGATGCAAATGCTAATGCGTATTCGTTATCTTCCTCAGTAAATTTACCATTGAGTTTGTTGAGAACCTGAAAAACTCCGATAACCTTACCTTCTATATTTTTCATAGGAGCGGTTAGTATATCTCGAGTTACGAAGCCAGTCTTTGAATCAATCTCTTTATTAAATAGCGGATGATCTTGAGGATTTTCAATTATTAAACTTTCGCCAGACTTTGCAACATAACCAGCAATTCCTTTATCAATGGGGAACCTTATTTCACAAAAATTTAATCCTGTACCAACTCTTGAATAAAGTTCATTTGTTTTTTCGTCAAGTAAAAATACAGTTGCTCTTTCTGCTTGCAGAAAATCAATTGCTGAATTAATTATCAATTCGAGTAGTTTGTCTAAATTTTTTTCCGAAGTAAGTTTAATTGAAATTTCAATTAGTTTTTTAAGCATTTTCTTACTCTAAATTCTTTTTATACTGACAAACTTTTCTTGAAAATTGACCGAAAAAATTTATATTAAAAATGATCCTTCTGATAATTCTTTGTTCTTTATAATATAATTTAGCTAATAAAATTTTTGATTAAAATAATGGAGGGTTTATGAAAATCCTTAAAATTTGTTTGTTTATGTTCCTCTTCTTTGCTTCCATTTCAGCTCAGCCATCAATAAGATTGATAGTTTTTCCCGAACTAACTACGACTGATTTTGCTTCGTTTGCCACATTAAATGATTTACAAGGAGCCCCAAGAATTTTTTGTGCTGAGATTTATGCTCCAAATCAAACAGTTACAATGGCTGGCAGAATAGAATGGAAAAAAGTAGGCAGTTCAGATTTTGTGGAAGTTGCCTGGTTCATTACGAGACCTTTCTTAGCCAGAACTTTATGTAATGATGATATAGGTAAGGTCGATGTCAGAATCTACGATCATCGTGCAAACACACCACTAATTGAAGAAAATATCAGGTATGGCAAGCCAACTGGAGAATATAGGCTGACCGTTGAACTTTACGACAGCACGGGACAAAATCTTTTATCAAGTGATACTAAGAATTTGGTCTTTCTAAATCCTTCTCAGACACTTACAATCATTAACCCTCGTCCGAATCAATCTTATGATGCAGGAAATATTTTAGTTGAGTGGACACCAATTTCAGGAGCTTCGGAATATTACATAAAGGCAAGTGAGAGAAATGATCCAAATCAATCACTTGAAGAAGCTCTCCAAAGAGGAACACCTTTGGTAAATAATCGAAATGTTGGTGTAGTTAGCAGCATAAACTTACGAGATATACTCGAGCGAGAGTTAAGACCTGGGAGTGAAGTTGTTTTACAGGTTTCTGCAAATGTTTCTGGTCCCGCAGGGGGACGAAGAATTTTCAGCGAGATAATAAATTTTAAAATCTTCAATCCAGAGTCGCAATATTACCAACAACTAGTTAATCGATTGAATAATGTCCTCAATCGTCTGGGGCAAAATGAATTATTACAATTGCTACAAAGCGGTCAGCTTGATCCTTCGAAAATTCAGATCAGAAACGAGGATGGTACAATTATGACATTTGAAGAGCTGATTAATTTCCTCGAAATGAATGCTAACAACATTACAAGAATTACGAAAGATTAAGAGGAGGAGGAAATTATGAAACGATTGAAACTATTTTCTACTATTTTGATCTTCTCTTTTGTACTTTTTGCCGGTTTTATCCCATTACCAGAAAGTCCTTCGGCTTATAATGCCGCAATTGTTTTGAAAGTAATTCAGGATGTAAAACATAAAAAGCCTACTGCTGATTGGGTTCAAACAAAACCTGCTACTCAGCTCGAAACAGCAGATCAACTGAAGACAGGGAATAAATCAGTTGCAGTAATTAGGTTTGTTGATGGAAGCACTTTAAGAGTTAGAGAAAATACTACAATTACAATTTTCGCTGATAAAAAAGATCGAGGATTAATAAAGAACACAAAAATTGATCTCGGTAAAATGAGATTTGATGTTGAAAAGCAGCAAGAAGAGGATGAATTTATTATTACAACACCAACGGCCGTAGCAACCATACGGGGCACTTCAGGTTTTATAAATGTTGATGAAGATGGACAAACTTTACTTGTGGTTGAAAGTGGTATTGTTGATGTAAGAGCAACATTAGGTGCTCAACGCTCAGGTTCAGTTAGTGCAGGTAATTCTTCTTTTATAAATAGAGAGGGTAATGTGTTTATTAATGCTTCAACTGAACAAGAAAAGAATGAATCTCGAAATACCTTACGAACAAATGAGAAATACTTACAGATTCAAACGCCTCAGGGTACATTTAGAATTTATTATCTGGATTTTGAGTAAAGATTAAAAATATTTAAACGATTAATCAGGCTGTTCAAAGAAAGTTATTTAATGCTTACAAGTTTATGATTTTCTTTGGACAGCCAAATTTTTTGATGTTCTATTTAATTTGTTTGAATTTTTACTAAAATTGTATTCGAATAAAGGAGGTTCATAAATTGTTTAAGCAGGTTTTAGTTTTGTTGTTTTTTTGTGCGGGCGTTTCTCTTTTCGCTCAACAAGAATTTCTTAATTTAAATGAGCAGCAGGAGGTATTCGAAAATCAACCAATAAAAATAAGTTTCGAAGTTGTAGATAATGTTGAAATTCAACAAGCGTTTTTATATTACAGGACTTTTGGAAGAGTTGAAGTCTCAGTTGTTGAAATGAACATTCAGGGGAGGTCAATTTCTGCAATCATTCCACCCGATTATGTTGTGTTTCCTTATGTTGAGTATTATATAAAAGTTTTGACAACCACAGGTAATGTTTTAAGTTATCCGTACAGAGCCGTTGAGACTGGTAATTTTTATAGAATAAATGTTAAGAAAAAAGAACAGACTGATGAAACAATTATTTTATTAAGTCCCGATCCGGAAGAGCCAACAACGAAAAATGATTTTTTTCTTGCAATTTCTCTACTTAGAGTTAGCCCGAAAGTAAAAAAAGAATTTACTCGCATTTGGATAAATAATGATGAAATCACTTCACTTCTTTCTTTTAATTATGACTTGATTTATCTCCCTCAGGGATTTTATAAAAATTTAATTGTTGGAAATAATAATCTTAAAATTGTTCTGTATGATTCTTCCGGCAAACCTTTACACATTTCAAATTTTAATTTTAGAATAATTCCATTCGAAGAGAAATTTGTAGTTGAGAAAAGAAAATTCAAATACAACGGTATCGCAAAGCTTGAGTCAAACTATGAATCGATGCGGACAGGTAATTTTAATTTTAATCGGTTGAATGCCCAATTTTCTGGTAATTACGGAAGTATCAATTCAAACCTCAATATCTTTGTAACTAATGAAGAGAAAAGTTATTTACAACCGCAAAATAGATTTCTTTTAAGTTTCGATGCCGATGTCTTTAAGTTATTGTTAGGTGATCATTATCCTAACTATCCTACTTTAATTATGAATGGAAAAAGATTACGAGGCGTGACGGGTAATCTTGAACTTGGATTTTTTAATCTGCTAGTTTCTTATGGAGAAATTACACGAAAAGTTGAGGGCGAATTAATTCAATTATATTCAAGAGATAGTGCAGTAATTGGAAGCAATGTAATTCCAATTGATTCAGCAAAATTTGGACAACCTTTTGCAAGAGTAAATCTTGGAACATATCAGAGGAGACTTTTTGCAATTAGACCATATTTCGGTAAGGGCAAAAACTTTCAACTTGGTTTTACTTATTTGCATTCAAAAGATAATATGACTTCAATTGAGTTTGGTGCTCGACCAAAAGAAAATGTTGTAGTTGGATCTGATCTTTTGATTGGAATTGATAATCAGAGAATCCTATTTAGAGCTCAAGGTGCATTTTCACTTTTAAATAATGATATCTCAACAGGAAACTTTACAGATAAAATAATCGATTCACTTTTCGGTCCCGATAAGCCTTTTGGTGGTGACCCAGATTTGATAAAAAAAGTCAGAGATATTGGGAAAAATTTCATAACGGTAAATCAATTTATTATTCCGCTGAACCCGCAGGAACTTCCGACACTGGCAGCTGAAGCAAGTTTGAGTTTAAATTATTTCGGTAATTATTTTAGAACTGCTTACATTTATCGTGGGAATGAATATACTTCATTTGGCCAGAATTATCTGCGGAATGATATTAAAGGACTTCAATTGATGGATAGAATTGGTTTATTTGAAAACAGAGTTTTCTTCTCAGTTAGTTATGAAAATTTAAATGATAATCTTCAGAAGACTAAAATTACCACAACCAACTTTCAAAATTTTGAAAGCTCAATTTCACTTTATTTAAGAAAGAACTTCCCTAATCTCACACTTGGCTATTCAAATTATAAAGTTAAAAATGATATTGATCCTGTTACTGCAGACTCAATTCGTCGGCTAAATTATCTTAATGATATAACTCATCAGATCTCTTTTTCGTCAAATTATGATTTGCGTTGGCAGGTTTTACACAGAATTTTATTAAATGTAATTACGAGCAGGAAGAAGGATTATTCTTTTCGAAATTTGTCTGCTAAGTTTTATGCAATAAATTTATCTATTCAGAATTTTTGGAACAAAAGATTTTCAACTTTCTGGGGAACAACCATTAATAGCTCTGAAATTTCAAATAATAAGTATGGTTATTATTCTTTTACAGCTGGATCAAGAATAAATTCATTTAAGGATAGATTAAGAACGACCATTTCGATTAATCCATCATTCGGAGATCTCAAGCGAACAATTTTTGATTTCTTTAATCAATATTACTTGAGACAAAATTTCTCAATTACTTTTAGCTTGAGATATCTTTTTAATTCAAGACCATTAAAAAATGAATCCATACTGAATTTTACAGCTCAATATGAGTTTTAATCTGAGTAATTAAAGTGTCAGTCTTATGTGGATTTGTCAGAAAAAAAATTATTTAACTAACAATTCGGTTCTTATTAAATTAATTGTTTCAAAATTGGTTAAGGAAAAACCTGATCATTCATAAGACTCCAATAAGTTCATTCCTCTTTCATCTGTGTAATTCAAAATTATTTATGCTGATAATCTAAATTTTTAATTACTTCAACTGTGAATTTTACAAGTTCTAAGAATATTAAATTTTATTTAAATTGAACGCAAAGCAAAACAAAATTGAGATAAAAAATGAGAATTGGGATTTTAAAGGAAACTCAACTTGAAGAAAAAAGAGTTGCCCTAACTCCTGCTGGGGTTAAGTTACTTGTTGATCATGGTCATCAGGTTTTTATTGAAAAAGATGCGGGATTGCAAAGCAGATTTACAAATGATGATTATGAAAAAGTTGGAGCTAAAATTGTCTATTCCTCTGATGAAGCAATAAATCGCTCTGAATTAATCGTAAAAGTTGCTCCTTTTACAGAAGATGAAGCTTCGAAATTAAATCCCGATCAAATTGTTTTTTCGTTTCTCCATCTTTTTATGAGAAAGAAAATTTTAGAATTGTTTTTGGAAAAAAAAGTTACATCAATTGGTTTTGAACTTGTAGAAGATGAAGACGGAAACTTGCCAATTTTAAGCGTTATGAGCGAAATAGCGGGACAGATGTCTATTCAAATTGCTGCAAGATATCTGGAGAAAAGTTTTGATATCAGTCGAGGAATGTTGCTTGGTGGTATCTCAGGTGTTGCACCAGCTGCTGTAGTTATTCTTGGAGCAGGAACAGTTGGTACTAATGCTGCTCGTACTGCACTTGGAGTTGGCGCTCAGGTAATTGTGCTCGATAAAGATATTAAGAAATTAAAAAGAATTGAGGATCTTCTTGGTAAATCAATTACGACTGTCGTTCTAAATCCATACACGATAGAAAGAGCTGTTAAATTTGCAGATGTTTTGATAGGTGCAGTTCTAATCAAAGGTGAAAAAACTCCACATATAGTTACCGAAGAAATGGTTAAAACGATGAAGCCCGGTTCAGTAATAATTGATGTCTCGATTGATCAGGGCGGTTGTGTTGAGACAAGTCGTCCAACGACTATTTCAAATCCTGTTTATATTGCACACAATGTAATTCATTATTGTGTACCTAATATTCCAGCACTTGTATCGAGAACAGCGAGTTATGGATTAAATAATGCGATTATTGGTTATGTGCTCGAGATTGCAGAAAAAGGAATTGAAGAAGCATTGAAATCCAATAATGGTTTGTCAAAAGGTGTTTGTACTTTTGAAGGTAATTGTACAAATGAAACGCTGTCTGAATTATTTGATATTGAATTTAAAAAGTTGTTTTTCTTCTCAAAAAATTAGGGTGGATTTGTGATGCAGGATATAATTACTAAAAATATTAAATCATCATTCTGGTTGCAGAATTATAAATCAAAATTACGAACACCGGAAGAAGCTGTTAGTGTTGTTAAATCCGGTGATAAAATTGTAATGCATGGAAATTGTGCATTCCCGATGACTTTGATTAATGCACTTGTTGCCAGAAAAGACGAACTTGAAAATGTTCAAATTCTTCACGCATTGACAGTTGGTGATTTGCCTTATCTGAATCCTGGAATGGAAAAATCTTTTAAACACGTTTCATTCTTTATGGGTGCGGCTGCAAGAAAAGCTGTAAATGAAGGCAGAGCAGATTTTACACCAATCTATCTTTTCGAATATCCTTTACTTTTTGCAAAAGGCATTATCAAACCAAATATTGCTTTCGTTCATCTTTCACCTCCAGATGAACATGGTTTTTGCAGCTTTGGGGTTGAAGTTGGATTGATAAAAACAGCTGCTGAAAATTCTGAAATAATTATTGCTCAAATAAATCCACAAATGCCAAGAGCTCTGGGTGATAGCTTTATACATATTAACAAATTAACATACATTGTTGAAGTTGATGAACCAATTGCCGAATTACCACAGATTAAAGAAGACACAACCCCCGAGATGATGGAAGTATATCGAAAAATTGGTGAAAACATTGCTGAGCTAATTGAAGATGGATCTACGCTTCAAATGGGTATTGGTGCAATTCCTGATTCGGTTACAAGGTTTCTGGATACTAAAAAAGATCTCGGCATTCACTCAGAAATGTTCTCTGATGGTATTATCGATTTAGTCAATAAAGGGATCATTACTAATAAAAGAAAAAAACTTCATGTTGGTAAAACGATCGCTGGATTTGTTTTAGGCAGTCGAAAACTTTATGATTACATAGATAACAACCCATCAATTGAATTTCATCCTCAGGAATATGTAAACGATCCATTTGTAATTGCTCAGAATTACAAAATGGTTGCAATCAATTCAGCCCTTGAAGTAGATATCACAGGTCAGGTCTGTTCAGATTCTATAGGTTCAAGATTCTATTCTGGATTTGGCGGTCAGGTAGATTTTATTCGCGGAGCTGCAAGATCAGAAGGTGGTAAACCAATTATTGCGCTTCCATCTACGACAAAGGACTTTAAAATTTCAAGAATTGTGTCGACTTTAAAGCCGGGAGCTGGTGTTGTTACAAATCGTGCTGATGTACATTATGTAGTGACTGAATATGGCGTTGCTTATTTGCATGGTAAAAGTATTCGAGAAAGAGTACATCAATTAATTAACATCGCTCACCCTGACTTCAGAGATGAGCTGAAATTTTACGCAAAGAAAAATAATTACATATGATAGCAGTTATTGGAGATATACACGGTTGCTTTAATACACTGAAGGAACTCTACGCACAAATTAAGGCAAAATATTCTGATATTGAGGTATATTCAGTCGGTGATCTTGTCGATAGAGGAAATTTTGCTTGCGAGACAATTCACTTCTGTATTTCAAATAATATTAAAGTTTGTTTGGGCAATCATGATTTTATGTTTCTGCAATATTTCCGTGAGCCGTTCTCTGCAATGGCAAGAGTTTGGGTTTATAATGGTCATATCACAACAATAAATTCTTACAAGAATAATCCCGAATCACTTGAGCCTCACCTGGATTTTGTTGAAAAATTAAAATTGTTCTACAATACTCCAGATGCATTTGTTTGTCATGCAGGAATTTCAAAAGTTTATAGAAAATATTTTGCTCAATATAAGCTCGATGGTTCACATGATGCTTTTATTGAAAAATTATTATCTCCTGATCTTGAAAAAGATCATTCAATAATATGGGTAAGGGATAATTTGATAAATATTGGAAAACTTCAAGTTGTAGGGCATACGCGTAGGTTTGAAACTCTTTATGAAAAAAACTCAAATGTTTACTATATTGATACTGGTTGCGCTTATGGAAACAAATTAACAGCAGTGATTGTAAATGACAACAAAGTTATTGATCAAATTCAAGTTC
Source organism: Ignavibacteria bacterium (assembly GCA_013177855.1). NCBI lineage: Bacteria > Pseudomonadati > Ignavibacteriota > Ignavibacteria > Ignavibacteria bacterium. Next base: position 963,113 of record JABLYA010000001.1, on the reverse strand, counting down.
CAGTTTTCCCAGAAGATATTATGCAGAGCTAAAATGAAAAATTCAATAAATAAAATTTTACTAAACACCTCAATCACCCACCATAGTAAAGAGGAGTATCTTATCGAGTAAACTCTACAGATTATTAAATTTACATTTGAAAAATTTGATAAGATACTCTAAATGAAGATTAAGTCGTCATTCTTTTCCGTGTTTCTATTGTTAAGTGCCCTGCTTTTCAGCGGGTTTATGATATTATTTTCTGATAACGATAAGCATCAAAGCGTTGCCCGATCTTACTTTTTTGATCTTAGTAAGTTTAACAACCCCGAAGATTTTAGATTTTCTGATGCATTTCATCAAGTAATGCCAGGTTCTCTTAATCAAAGTTCTTCAGAAAATAACGAAACTGACAATAATGCGTTAACAGAAATTTCATCAGCGGGAAAAAACATTTCGCTTCCATTGGATTTTATAAAAAAACAAAACATAAATCTTAACGATGATAAATCATTTGGTTCAAGTTTTACCGATTATTCAATTCAACAAGCGGATACAAATGACCTTGAAAAATGGATACAGGAAGAAGAAGAAAGAAATAAAATTCTTGAACAACAAAAGACTTCCCAAATTATTACAGACTCTTTAACCATTAAAGATTCCCTGCTTTCAGTTGATTCGCTTGCAATTGATTCAACCGCTCGAATAAAACATTTTCAATATAAGAGAAAAGATTATCCTTTCGTTAATTTATTTGAAAAAAGAAAAAATCCGTACTTTTTGAAAGTACCTGATGCACTTGTTAGCAGAAGTGTCTCTCTCGATTCGACCGGACAATTTGTAATAATTAAAGAAACCATTGACGGAAAAGAATGGAAAGTAAGAGCAACTATTCCTATTGAACAATACATTAATCTCAGGCTTGCTTATATACAACGCAAAAATTGGGAAGAGCTTGCATATAAATATGATGTAAAGCTCGGTAAAAAAGAACTCGGTGATGTATTAGCTCAGATCACTAATATCGATATTCCAATTCCTTCGAATCCTGTTTTAAGTATTTTTGGTCCGCCGAAGATTAATCTCAGAATTAATGGTGCAGTTACAATTGATGGAAGCTGGAGGAATGAAAAGACTGAAGGCGTAACTGCTTCGTTGCTCGGAAATGTTCGAAATGAACCTAATTTCAAACAAGATGTTCAGATAAACATCAGCGGTACAATTGGTGATAAACTCACCATTATGGCAGATTGGAATACACAAAATACTTTTGAATATGAAAATCAACTAAAAATAAAATATACTGGTTATCCTGATGAAATTGTTCAAAGTGTAGAAGCTGGTAATGTCTCGCTTCAAACTTCACCATTAGTTGGTGGTGGTGAAGCTTTATTTGGCGTCAAAGCAAGATTGCAGCTTGGCCCCTTATGGTTAACAGCTATTGCAAGTCAAAAGAAAGGTGAAGTAAAAGAAAAAGTATTATCTGGTGGTGCAGAAGCCCAGCAATTTAAGAAGCGAGTTTATGAGTATTCAACCAATCATTACTTTGTCGACACTGTCTATGCTGATACTTCTGAAAATCTGAATATCTTTAATAAATGGTATGGTAATCCAACACCAATTCCAGTTGATTATTATCGTATTAAAGATATTGAAGTGTGGAAAACAATTACCGGATTACCTAATCCGAAAGAACGAAGAGTAAATGCTTACATTTATCTAAATCCAAGACAGAGAAATCAATCTTATCCTGAAAATCTTCGAGCAAATATTGATGCAGTACCCGGACAAATTGAAGTTGGTAGATTTATCAAACTTGATCCTTCAGAATATGTTGTTCATTACGAAACAGGTTACATTACTTTCAAAACTCAAATAAATGAGACAGACGCAATTGCAGTTGCTTATCGAATTGAAGGTGATCCGGGTAATGAGAATGATATTTTCTATGGTGAATTTGTAGCTGATGTACCTGATACAGTCACTTTGATTTTGAAATTAATCAAACCTGCAAATCTTCAACCGCAATACAAAACCGCCTGGAAACTTCAGTTGAGAAATATTTATCCTCTCGGTATTAGAAATATTAAGAAAGAAGGATTTGAGCTTGATATTCAATACGAGATTCCAGGCCAGGAACCAAGAAATGACTGGAATGGAATCAAATTTTTAAATGCATTTGGATTAGATAAAGTTGATGATTCTGATAATCCACGCCCTGATGGAAAATTTGATTTTCGCCCTTCACTAACAATCAATACTGAAACAGGTGAAGTTATCTTTCCAGTTCTTCAGCCATTTGGTCGAAATCTTCCTTCCAACTTACCCGACTCACTAATGTATCTTGATGTTTATGATACTTTAGCAAGCATTGCAAGATTGAACAGTGCAAGAGATAAATTTGTGATTGTTGGAAAATCATCTGGTACTTCTGCATCAACTTTTAACCTTGGTTTTAACATTGTTGAAGGAAGTGTAAAAGTAAGACTTGGTGGAAGAGAACTTGTTCCAAATGTTGATTACATTGTTGATTACAATACAGGTCAATTAATAATTCGAAATGAACAAGCTTTGCTTCCAAATGCTGATTTAAGAATTTCTTACGAAGAAAATACTTTATTCCAGCTTGCAGCTAAGTCACTTTTCGGTTTGAGAGGCGAGCTCGATATTAATCCAAAAACCAAACTCGGCTTCTCAATGCTTACATTGAACCAGCAAACTCTTTCCGATAAAGTTAGAGTAGGAGAAGAACCAATTCTCAATACCATTTATGGTATTGATGCTCAGACTTCATTTGAGTTGCCATTCTTAACAAACTTTTTGAATTATTTCATTTCTACAAAGGAAATGTCAATTCTTTCAATCAAAGGTGAGGCGGCATACATCAATCCTGATCCTAATACAAAGAAAAGTACAATTGCAAGTGATCGTGGTCAAAGCGTTGCGTATATCGATGACTTTGAAGGTTCAAAACAAATAATGTCAATTGGTGTAAATTATACAAGCTGGAAATATGCATCACCGCCAAAGGGTTATCCTTATACCGATGTTGATACTTTGATAATGAAGCGCAAAGCAAAAACTTTCTGGTATAACCGTTTGCCCAGTGATGTACTTGTTCAGCAAATCTGGCCTAAAAAGACAGTTGCACGCGGTAATGAACAAGTAACAGTGCTTGATGTAATTTACTCACCATTTTTAAGAGGTGAATTTAATTATTATCCTGATCTTGCCTTTCCAGATATGAATTGGGGCGGTTTAATGAAGTTGCTTTCTTCAACAGCGAGCAACTTTCTGGATCAAAATATTGAATTTATTGAATTCTGGATTTTACCCACTAAAGTTCCGCAAAACGCAAAGCTTTACATCGATCTTGGAAAAATCTCTGAAGATGTAATACCAAACAAAAAACTTGATACTGAAGATAAAAACTTCAACGAATTAATCGATCAGGGAGAAGATGTTGGTCTTGATGGAATTCCTGACGAAATTGAAAGGCAGCTATATCCAGAATTAGGAGCCGATCCGAGCGGCGATAATTTTTACTTTAATCTTGGAACACAAAATTACTCTGGAATAAATGGAACAGAAGGAAATGCATCTTTGACCGAAGCGGGAAGATTTCCAGATACTGAAGATTTAAATCGAAATGGTGTTCTGGATATTGTTAATTCATATTTTCAATATGAAATTCCACTCGATACGAATACAGCAACCAACCCTTACATTGTTGGCGGCGGCGTTGAAACTAGATGGTATCAGTTCAGAATACCTTTAAATGATTTTAAAAAGAAAATCGGTGATCCAAGTTTTACCAATATTGATATGATTAGATTATGGTTTACAGGTATTGATGATTCAATGCATATCAGGATTGCTGAGTTCAATCTCGTCGGTAATCAATGGAGAAAAGCAATTAAAGACGATCAAAGAATAAATCTTTCTGTTGTAAACATTGAGGATAACTCGCCATACTATTACAGTCCACCAGATGTTGGTAGAGAACTTGATAGAACTCAGCAGACAACAGGAACAGAAAAGATTTATAAAAATGAACAATCTCTGGCAATGCGAATAAATAATTTGAAATATAAGGAGTCTGTTTTTGCTGTTAAAGTTTTATATCGTCCAATGGATGTCTTCAATTATCGTGAAATGAAATTGTACTATCACGGAGAAAAGGAATTAAAAAATGGGGACATCGTTGTAAGATTTGGTATTGACTCAAATAATTACTATGAATATCGAGAACCAATCAAAGAAGACTGGAATAATATCGCAATTAAATTTTCAGATTTAACTGCAATCAAACAAAAAAGAGACTCGCTCACTCAAATTATTAGAATTCCTGTTCCCGATGGCCCTGAAGGATCGTTTTATGGACTTAAGGGGAATCCGAGTTTAACCCAAGTACAGATGTTTTTAATTGGAGTTGTGCACGAAAGAGCTGAAAATCCATCCGATACTTTGAATACCTTAAATGGTGAACTGTGGGTTAATGAACTTCGTCTTATTGGCGCTGATGACAGAGAAGGCTGGGCATATACAACAAGTTTCGCATTGAACTTCGGTGATTTCGTAAGACTTAATTTTAATTATAGCAGGAGAAATCCATTTTTCCATTCGCTTGAAAGCAGATTTGGTGACAGAGTTTTAAGAACAAATTGGGGATTCTCCGGTTCAATTGATTTCACGAAGTTTCTTCCATCAGAAATGAAGAACAGTTCATTAACTCTTAATTATTCAAGAAATGAGCAAATTGATAAACCACTTTACTTACCGAGCACTGATATTGTAGTGGATGAAGCAGTTGAACAGACTTACCAGAGATATCTTGAAAAAGGTTATGATGAGCAAAGTGCAAGAAGAGCGGCAGATGGCTTAAAAACAGCATCTCAAACATTTTCACAAAATGAAACCTGGTCAATTCCTTCTATTAAACTTTTTATTCCTTCTCAATTTTTCTTAATAAGAGATGTTTGGAATAATCTTGGTTTTGGTTTTAATTTCAGCAGAAGGTTTGCAAGATCACCAGCGCTTGAATCACAAAAAGATTGGCAATGGAATTTCACTGCTCAGTACTCTTATATGTTCTCGCCCACAAATTATGTTCAGGGAACAAGTATTCCGTTCATTGGTGATCTGTTTGAGATAATTCCCGATTTGAAGAATTGGAGATTTTTCTATTCTCCTTCAAACTTAGGAATGAATTTCAATTTAAGTAGAAACAGGGCTGTTAGTGTTTACAGGACAGATCCAACAAGACCAAATGTTCAAAGAGATTTTAGAGCAAGCCGAGGTTTTCAATTTGGCTGGAAAATCACAGAAGGAGGATTTTTAAATCCTTCATTCCTCTATTCAATTGATTTTGGAAGCAGTTACGCGCATCTTGAAACTTACCTCGATTCAGTTAAAACTGCATCAGGCAGAGATAGCGTCTTTGAAGTGCAAAGAACTGACAGAGAAATTTTTAGAGATATCTTCAAATCAAATCTATTCGGAAGAGATTTTTCATTCAGTCAAAGGGTTGAGTTTAGAACACAACCGAGATTCCCTTCGGTCTTAAATCTTAATAATTATCTCACACTTCAACTCGGATATTCAGTCGATTATCGATGGCAGAATAATTTCCAGCAAGTTGAATTAGGCCGTTCAGCAAGCTTTGCTAATAATATCACTACAGGCTTAACTATTCGTTGGAAACAAATATGGGATCCACTATTTCAGGAAACTACATCACCAACAACTCCTCGTGCACCATCTGTCGATCCAAGAAGTCGAAGACAAATAAAAGATATTCCAGATGATGCTAAACCAAGCGAATATCCAGGTATGGTTCAGCAGGAAAAAACACAGCAAGCAAAATCGGATACAGTTACTGCCAAACCATCCTCATTAAAAATTTTATTCTCGGCATTCAAATCGGGTGTGAGATGGATTTTCTTTGACTATGATAATTTCACAATCAACTTCTCGCAGAGAAATACTTCAATGAATAACGGTCTGGCTGGAATGAACAGCGGTATTACCAATTTCTGGAATTTCTTTATTCCAAATAAAGATGAAAACGGTCCACCAAGATTATATCAACTTGGGTTAAGTTCTAATCCTGGCAGAAGAGCTAAAAATGGAAATCTTTCTGATCAAATTACTCAATCAAACTCAATTGATTTAAGAACATCCCGACCGCTCTGGGAGGGTGCAAGAATTGACCTCTCGTGGAAATTGAACTGGAGTTTCAATCGAACTACAACCATTCAGACCGACTCGCTCGGAAATGTAAAAGTCACCAATATTGCAGCAGCAGGAACAATTGACAGATCATTTTTGACATTACCACCATTTTTAATCTTCAGCTTCTTCAAAAATGATATTAAAAAAGTTCATGAACTTTACGATCCCGCTTCGCCAAATCCAAAAGAAAATTTGTCAGCTGCTTTTATTGAAGGATTTGAAACTTTACCTATTCTTGGAAAACTTCCATTGGTTAAAAAATTTGCTAAATACATTCCGCGACCAAATTGGAGTATTACCTGGGATGGATTAGAAAAATATTCCATCTTTAGTTCTTTTGCCAATAGAGTCTCACTACAGCATAGTTATCAATCATCCTTTGCAAGAGCCTGGCGATTAAATCCAGATGGAATTGAAGAAACTCAAAGTCAAAAAATAACTTATGGTTTCCAACCTTTGATTGGAATGAGCATTACTTTCAAACCATGGGGCGGGGGAAATCTTGGCGGACAATTTAAAATTGGAAATACGGTCTCCTATGATATGGGAATTCAGTCTAAAAATATTACTCAAACTTTTTCAAGGGATATTTCGTTTTCAATCAATTACACTAAAAGCGGTTTTGATTTGCCATTCTTAGGAATCTCTCTTAAAAATGATTTGAATATTTCTATTTCTTACACTCAAATGAGAAACTCCACAGTCCTTTATGATATGTTGAATTTTAAAGAAGAAGGTATTCCGCAGGATGGGACAATTAGAACCACGCTTGAACCAAGGATTCGTTATGTAATCAGTTCAAGATTGACTATTGCAATCTATTACCGAAGGACTAAAGTAGAGCCTGAAGGAGCTTCAAAAATTCCTCCAACTACAACAAACGAGGCTGGATTAAATATCAATTTGACAATTTGATCACTTTTTAGTCAGCTTGAATAACCTCAAATTTTTCCGTATTATTGTGTAGAATTTTTGCCCTTAATGGGCAATTTTTTTTATCTATGAACGAAATGTTAGAAAAAATAAAAGAACGAATTGAACCAGTTTTAGATAAACTTAATGTTTATTTAATTGACCTGACTTTATCGAAAGTCAAGAATGCAAATAAATACATTTTTTATATTGATAAAGATACTTATGTAACTGTTGAAGATTGCTCAGTTGTAAGTCGGGAATTAGAAAAAGTTTTGGTGGATGAAAACTTGATTTCGCAAAGCGATCAAATTGAGGTTTCTTCGCCCGGGGTTGATAGACCATTGAAATACTTAAGACAATATCCCAAGCATAAAGAAAAACTTTTTTCTGTAACCTTCAAGAAAAATGATTTGACTTTGACAAAAGAACTGGTTCTGAAAGATGTAGTCAACGAAACATTAATTTTTGATGATCGAGGTAATATTTTAGAAATTAATTTTTCAGACATTATCAAAGCAAAAACATTAATAAAATTTAAGTGAGAGGTTAATATTATGAGTCAAGAAATTGTTGAAGCCTTTACGCAGTTGGTAAAAGGGAAAGGTGTTGATAAAGATATTCTGGTAGGAATTTTCGAAGAAGTCTTTGCCGCATTGTTACGAAAAAAATTTGGTGATAAGGCTCAATTTGAAATTATTGTGAACCTCGAGAGAGGCGAAATACAGATCTTTCTCGAAAAAGAGATTGTAGAAAAAGTTAAAGATCCAAAGACTCAAATATCGCTGGAAGAAGTTAGAAAAAAGACTGATGAAGATTTTGAAATTGGTGATATTTATCCCGAAGAAATTGATGTGTCTCAGTTTGGTAAATTTTTCGATAGAAGGTTAATCAATCAGGCAAAACAATTATTTAATCAGAAACTGAGAGAAATAGAGAAAGAAATCATTTATAAAGAATATTCGCAGAAAATTGGGGACATTGTTGTCGGTGATATTTATCAACTTCGAAAAGATGAGATTTTAGTCAATCACAATAAGAATGAATTGATTTTGCCAAGGGAAGAACAAATTCCAAAAGAAAAATATCGTAAAGGCGACGTAATTCGTGCGGTTGTAAAAGAGGTTATTAAAGATAAGAAAGGTCCAAAGATCATTATCTCCCGTGCTGATAATATGTTTTTAGCTCGTCTGTTTGAAATGGAAATTCCAGAGATCTTCGATGGAGTTGTTGAAATTAAAGCTATAGCTCGTGAACCAGGTGAAAGAGCAAAAGTAGCAGTGATTTCTAACGATGAAAGAATTGATCCAGTTGGTGCCTGTGTCGGAATGAAAGGCGTTAGAATTCATTCAATTGTAAAAGAATTAAATAATGAAAATATAGATGTAATTCCCTGGTACGACGACAAAGAGCAATTCTTAAAGAGAGCATTTTATCCTGCTAAAATCAAAAAAGTTGAAATTGATGAAGCCAACAAAAAAATATTTGTTTGGGCAGATGCTGATCAGGTTTCTATGATTGTTGGTAAGGGCGGGCAGAATGTTAGATTAATTGGAAAGTTAATTGGAATGGATATCGAAGTTATTCGTGTTGAAAAACCAATTGAAGAATATGAAATTGATATCGAACTCATTGACTTCAAAGAAGAGCTTGGACAGGAAGTTTATGAAAAATTGATTAATGCTGGTTATGATACTGCTGTAGATGTTCTGAAAGCAGGTAAAGAAAAAATTAAAGAGATTGAAGGTTTTGATGATGAAAAAGTTGAAGAAATTTTCACTATCTTGAAAGAAGGATTTGAAGAAGAAACTTAATTAGGAAATTTATGTCTGAACAAGTACCAAAAAAATATCAGCTTTTTAAGGTAGCTTCTGAGCTTAATGTCGGCGTTGAACGACTAATTGAATTTTGTAAGAAAGATTTAGGACTTGATGTAAAGTCTCCTGCCTCTAAAATTGATGAGGATGCTTATCAAAAAATTCTCCAAAAATTCAAAAAAGAAAAACAGTCTGCTGAAGCAAAAGATAAAAAGCTTGCTGAGCTAAAAGTTAAGAAAGATGATAAAACTCAAAAACCAAAAGAGAAGAAACCAGATGGTTTCACTATAAGAACTAAGAAGAAGGTTGAAGAACCTGAAATTGAAAAAGAAAAAATTGAAGAACCTGCTATAGAACAAATAGAGGTAGAAGAGAAACCTGTCATTGAATCTGAATTAGTTCAACCAATAGCTCAAACAGAAAAATTAGAACCTCAAGAAATTTCAACCAGCGAAGAAATTAAAACAGAACAATTACAACAAGTTCAAGAAACAATAGAGAAAGCTGTAGAAGTTACTCAGCAGACAACTAAATCAGAAGAAAAAGAACCGCCAAAAGAAGTAATTGAGAAAAAAGAAGAAACTGAAAGGGCTCATACTACTCTGGATGAATTAAAGACTCAAAGAAAAGGTCCAAAGATAATCGGCAAAGTTTCCATAACTGAACCCGAAGAAGGTGAAATACCAGAGGAAAAAGTAGCTCAGGAAGTTATACCAGCAGAAAAAGAAGAAAAGTCGGATGGCAAAAAGAAGAAACCGAAGAAGCCAAAGAAAAAACAACTCAGAGAACAACTAAAGAAAAAATCGGTTGTTGAAGAAGAACCTGCTAAAGCAAAGAAGGCTAAAAAAAGTAAAATTAAAAATATTGATGAGAAAGAGATTGAAATAAGCATTCGTAAAACTCTTGAAGCTATGGATGAGTCGTCTCTTTCACTCAGAGCTGCTCTAAGAAAAAAGAAAAAGAAAGAACGACTCGAAGAGATGAAAAAGCAGGAAGAGATTTTAGAAAAAGAAAAGACAATTTTAAAAGTTTCTGAATTTGTAACTGTCGGTGAACTGGCTAATTTAATTAATGTCCCAGCATCAGAGATTATTAAAAAGCTTTTCAGTTATGGAATTGTCGCAACAATTAACCAGCGCCTTGAAAAAGATACAATTCAATTAGTAGCAGATGATTTCGGATACAGTGTCGAATTTCAAGATGAAGCAATAACCACGGTAATTGATGATGAACCCGATCCGCCAGAAACATTAAAACCAAGACCGCCAATTGTTACAATAATGGGTCATGTTGACCATGGTAAAACATCTTTGCTCGATTATATAAGAAATACTCAAGTTGTTGCTGGTGAAGCTGGCGGAATTACTCAGCACATTGGTGCTTATAAAGTTGAACTTCCAGATGGAAAACAAATTACATTTATCGATACACCTGGTCACGAAGCATTTACTGCAATGCGCGCTCGAGGTGCAAAAGTAACAGATATTGTTGTATTGGTTGTAGCAGCTGATGATGCAGTAATGCCTCAAACTGTTGAAGCAATTAATCACGCTCAAGCTGCTGGTGTTCCAATTATCGTTGCAATAAATAAAATTGATAAACCGACAGCAAACCCCGAGAGAATTCGACAACAATTAGCTGAAAAGAATGTTTTGGTTGAAGAGTATGGCGGTAGATATCAATCGGTTGAAATTTCAGCTAAAACCGGTAAAAACGTTGACCTGTTACTTGAAAAAATTTTGATCGAAGCTGAATTACTAGACTTAAAAGCAAATCCAAATCGTAAAGCTCGAGGTTATGTTTTAGAAGTTAAACTCGAAAAAGGACGAGGAATTGTAGCCAATGTTTTGATATTGAAAGGAACATTAAGAATTAACGATCCATTTGTTGCTGGAGTAGGTTTCGGCCGCGTTCGTGCAATGTTTGATGAACGAATGAATCGAATAAACGAAGCGCCTCCTTCAACTCCAGTCCAGATCCTTGGTTTCGATGAAATGCCTCAAGCTGGAGATGAATTTGTTTGTGTAGAATCAGAAAAAATAGCCCGAGAGATCGCAAATAAACGAATGCAAATTAAACGTGAGCAGGAACTAAGAGCTGTTCGACATATTACACTTGAAGATATTTCCAAGAGCGCAAAACTTGGACAGATTAAAGATCTTAGACTGATTGTCAAAGGTGATGTGGATGGTTCAGTTGAAGCTCTCTCAGATTCTTTGCTTAAACTTTCCAATGATGAAGTTAAAATTCATGTAATTCATAAAGGTGTAGGAGCAATCACAGAGACAGATGTAAATCTTGCCCTTGCATCTGAAGCAATTATAATTGGTTTTCATGTCCGCCCAAATCTTGAAGCAAGAAAATTAGTTGAAAAAGAAAAAGTTGAAATTAAAACTTATGACATTATCTATGATGCAATTAATGAAATTAAGAGCGCTATTGCTGGAATGCTCGAACCTGAAATAAGTGAAGAAATAACTGCAACCGTTGAAGTGCGGGATGTCTTCAAAATCTCAGGTGTTGGAACTGTTGCTGGTTGTTTTGTTAAGGATGGAAAAATTCAAAGAAATAATAAAGTACGTGTCGTAAGAAACGGAATTACTATTTTCACAGGCGATATCGAAAGCTTGAAACGTTTCAAAGACGATGTGAGAGAAGTTGAAGCTAACAAGGAATGCGGTATTAAAATCGCAAACTTCAACGATATTAAAGTAGGCGATATAATCGAAGCGTTTAAGATTGTAGAAAAACAGAGAACATTAGAAAATGTCGGTAAGAACTGAAAAAGTTGCTGAACTTATTAAAAAAGAATTAAGTATGATTTTACTGCGGGAAACAAATGACCCCGCTCTTGGATTTGTGACTATTACTTCAGTTAAAGTTTCGGGTGATTTGCAAAATGCAAAGGTATACATTTCCATCTTTGATCAAGAAAAACGAAAAATTACTCTTGAAAGATTAAATCACGCGAAAGGACATTTTCGTTCTAAACTTGCTGGAAGAATTAAAATTAGAAGAGTACCTGAACTCTCTTTCTTCTATGACGATACACTTGATTATGTTGATAATATTAACCGATTGATTAAGAAAATTCATGAAAATGATAACGAAGAAAACAATTGATTTAGATGGTGTGAATTTTAATGAAGGCGCTGTTATCCTTATAAATAAACCCGAAGGCTGGACATCGTTTAAAGTTGTTGATAAAGTTAGAAGAATCTTAAAAATTAAAAAGGTCGGACACGCCGGAACTCTCGACCCAAAGGCAACGGGACTTTTAATTTTATGCACGGGTAAATTGACAAAAAATATTGAAGAGTTTCAGAATCAGATTAAAGAGTATCGAGGTAAAATTTATTTTGGCAAAACCACACCAACTATGGATATGGAATCGATAGAACAGGCGAGTGAAGAAAAAGACATCTCTTATCTTAATATTGATCTTATTCGAGAAAAAGCAAAAGAATTTATTGGAGAAATTGAACAGGTTCCGCCGAGTTATTCTGCCATCTGGGTTGATGGCAAAAGAGCATACGAACTGGCAAGGAAAGGCAAGGATTTTAATCTTAAACCAAGAAAAGTTCAGGTTTTTAAATTTGAAATTTTGAATTTTAATCCGCCCATTGCAGAATTTGAAGTTGTTTGTTCAAAGGGGACTTATATCCGTTCTCTTGCAAATGATCTTGGTCAGAAACTCGGATGCGGTGCATTCTTGTATCAGCTCGAAAGAACCAAAATTGGTAATTTTAGTGTTGATGATGCATTGAATATAAGTGAATTACAAAATCTAATTCAAAAGAGTTTGAATTAAATGAATGTCTATTACGATATAAATGAAATAAATAAAGATAAGAATACGATTTTGACGGTTGGTACTTTTGATGGTGTTCATCTTGGACATCAAAAAATTATTAATGAAATGATTTATCAATCAGTTGAGAACAATTGCAGGAATTTAGTAATCACTTTCGACCCGCATCCACAAATTGTTCTTTCAAAAGAAAATTCTATCAGGATATTAACAACTCTTGATGAAAAATTAGAATACTTGAATTATCTGGCTGTGCAGAATGTCCTGGTAATCAATTTCACAAAAGAATTTTCTCAATTAGACTTCAGGGCATTTGTTGAAGATTATCTTGTGAATAAAATTGGATTACATACGGTTGTTGTAGGAACTGATCATCACTTTGGAAAAAATCGTGAAGGCAATCCAGAAATTTTAACTGAGCTCGGACGAGCTTTTGACTTCAATGTTGTAAAAGTTGAGCCATTGATTTTAGACGGTCAAAAAATTAGCAGTACACGAATTCGAAAAGCACTGATGAATGGAAATGTCAAATTTGCTAATGAGATGCTTGGCAAAAAGTATGTTTTGAAGGGTAAAGTCGTAAAAGGTAATCAAAGAGGGGCAACCATTGGATTCCCAACTGCTAATATTGAAGTTAATAGTAAAGATAAATTAATTCCTGCTCGTGGTGTCTATTTTGTTGAAGTTGATCTGGTTGAAAAAAGTTTCTATGGAATGATGAACATTGGTTATAGACCTACTTTCAATAATACGAGTGAACTTATGCTTGAAGTTCATATTTTTTATTTTGATGGGAATATATATGATGAACCAATTACCATTCGTTTTATTGAAAGATTAAGGGATGAAAAGAAATTTAATACTATTGAAGAGTTAAAAAGTCAACTTCAATTTGATAAACAGGAGTGTTTCAAACGAATTGATGAACTACACTCAATTAAGTAATTAATGAATCACTAAAAATTAATACTGGTTAATTCTGGTATTATATTAAAAGAAAGGAGTAAAGATATGTTAACTAAAGAACAAAAAAGAGAAATCATTTTGAAATACGGTGGAAGTGAAAAAAACACTGGTGCACCAGAAGTTCAAATTGCAATTCTTACTGCACGAATTAACGAATTAACTCAACATTTTGAGGAACATAAAAAAGATAAACATTCCCGAATGGGATTAATCAAAATGGTTGGTAAAAGAAGAAGACTTCTCAGATATTTACAAAACAAAGACATTGAAAGATATCGAAAGATAGTCGAAGAACTAAACTTAAGAAAGTAAAATGGTTAAAAGTATGATCGTTCTTAAAGAAATTGAAATAAATGGAAAGACATTTTCACTCGAAGCAGGAAGATTTGCGCGTCAGGCAAATGGCGCTGTAATGGTAAGTTTTGGTGATACCAAAGTTCTTGCTGTTGCTGTAGCTGCTGATGAACAGGTTGAAGGACAGGATTTTCTTCCGCTTTCAGTTGAATACAGAGAAAAATATTCAGCAGTCGGAAAAATTCCCGGCGGCTTTATTAAAAGAGAAGGAAAACCAACCGAGAAAGAAATTCTTTCTGCAAGATTGATTGATAGACCTATTCGACCTCTCTTCCCAAAAGGTTATATGACAGAAACTCAGGTGATTGTTCAGGTTTATTCCTCCGATCAGGAACATGATCCTGATGTAATTGGTGCGGTTGGTGCCTCAGCCGCACTTGCAATTTCAGATATACCATTTGAAGGTCCAATAGGTGAAGTTCGTGTTTGCCTTATTGGCGATCAATTTGTTGTAAATCCAACTTATAAAGAAATTGAAGAAGCTAAACTTGAGATTGTTGTCGCAGGTACGGAAGACTCAATTTTGATGGTTGAAGGTGAAGCGAAGGAAGTTTCCGAAGAAACAATGCTCGAAGCTATCAAATTTGGTCACGAGTACATCAAACAGTTAGTAGCATTGCAGAAAGAATTAGTTGAAGAAGTTGGAAAAACCAAAAGAGCTGTTCAGTTATTCCCTGAAGAAGAAGAAATTATCAAAGCTGTTCGTGAGCTTTGTTATGATAAAATTAATCAAGTAATTCACACTCCTTCAACAAAAGAAGTACGAAGGAACAGCTTAAAACAAATCAATCTTGAAACAATTGAAGCCTTAAAAGAAAAATTCCCTGAAAGAGAATTTCTTATTAAATCCGCAATTCATGATCTTGAGCGTGAGTTGATGCGAAAAATGATCCTTGAAGAAGGTGTAAGACTTGATGGAAGAGGTACAAGAGACATTAGACCAATTTATTGTGAAGTTGGACTTCTACCTCGAACTCATGGTTCGGCTCTCTTCACAAGAGGCGAGACTCAAAGCTTGACAACTCTAACTCTCGGAACTAAGCTTGATGAGCAGCTTGTTGAGGGTCTTTTACCCGAAGAAACGACAAAGAAATTTATGCTTCACTATAATTTCCCAGCGTTTAGCGTTGGCGAGATTGGAAGATATACTGGTCCGGGTAGAAGAGAA
Organism: Ignavibacteria bacterium; assembly: GCA_013177855.1. Taxonomy (NCBI): domain Bacteria; kingdom Pseudomonadati; phylum Ignavibacteriota; class Ignavibacteria; species Ignavibacteria bacterium. The sequence continues at coordinate 947,872 of JABLYA010000001.1, read as the reverse complement.
ATTGGTCATGGAAACTTGGCTGAAAGATCTTTGAAGAATTTATTGCCAAAGGATGAAGAGTTCCCATACACAATTCGAGTAGTTTCAGATATTCTTGAATCGAACGGCTCATCATCAATGGCAACTGTATGCGCTGGTTCACTTGCATTGATGGATGGCGGAGTTCCTCTTAAAAAACCTGTTGCAGGTATTGCAATGGGATTAATACTCGAAAATGGTAAATATAAAATCTTAAGCGATATTCTTGGTGATGAAGATCATCTTGGAGATATGGACTTTAAAGTCGCTGGAACGGAAGATGGAATTACTGGCTTTCAGATGGATATAAAAGTTAAAGGTATTTCTTATGAGATTATGGCTGAAGCTTTAGCTCAAGCGAAAGAAGGAAGATTGTTTATTCTCTCCAAGATGAATGAAACTCTTTCGGCTCCAAGATCACAAATTTCTAAATATGCTCCTCATCTTGTTCAAATTAAAATACCAATTGATAAAATTGGTGCAGTAATTGGACCAAGCGGGAAAATTATTCAGTCAATTCAAAGAGATACAAAGACAGAAATTGCAATTGAAGAAAATGGCGTTGTAAATATTGCATCAACGAATGAAGAAGGAATTGAAGAGGCAATTTCGAGAATCAGATTATTGACTGAACCACCGCAGATAGGCAAAGTTTATAAAGCAACAGTCAAAAGAATTGTTGACTTTGGTGCGTTTGTGGAAATTGCTCCAGGTGTGGAGGGATTACTTCACATTTCGCAGATTGATCACAAAAAAGTAAATAAGATAGAAGATTACTTTAAGGTTGGTGAAAAAATTGAAGTAAAGCTAATCAAGATTGAAGATAATGGTCGATTAGTTTTCAGCAGAAAAATTTTAATTCCACCACCTGAAGCGCCCAAATCACAACCACCAAAAAAGTAAAAAATGATTTTACTTTATGGTTGTAAATGAAAAGCTTACTATTAAAATAGCGCATCATTTTTTCGTTTTAGAAAAAATAAAATCGAAGTTCAATTCTTTTCAATTGATGGGAGAGCTTTTAGCTGCTCTCTCTTCAATTATTTGTAAAGGGGTTTGCAATTCAAATTCTTATTTAATCTCTAAAATTTTTAGAGGATTTTTGAAAAAGAGAATTCTTAATTCAAAACTTACAGGTTTTTTACACAGAGTTTTTCACAAATTTTTATCCTCTGAAAAGTTGAAATTACTTTCAGCGTTTCAGAGGTTAATTGAGCTTCAAAAAAGAGATTTGCAAGTTTTTTTAACAATTAGTCAAAGAGTTTTTCAAAAGAATTTTAGAAGTCAAACAAGCAAAGGGTTTTTATTGATTTATGAACAAAGAAATAATTATAAACACAATTGGCGACGAGACGCGTATTGCGATTACAGAAGATGGCTTGCTTACAGAATATTTTGTCGAGCATGCCGATGCCCAAAGGTCGGTAGGGGATATTTATCTTGGGCGTGTAGCTAAAATTATTCCCGGTATTAAAGCTGCATTTATTGATGTCGGGCACAAACAGGATGCATTCCTTCACTTTTCAGATATCGATCCTAAAATAGAAGAGTTAAATGCATTAATTGGTGACGAAGACACAGATGTCGATTTAGAAGAAGAAGAGGAAGAATCAAATCTCGATAAAATTCCAATTCAAACTAATTCTAATTATCAAAGGTCAATTCAAAATCTTCCAAAGCTTGAAAAAGGGAAAGAAATAATTGTTCAGGTTACAAAAGAACCAGTTGGCAATAAAGGTTTCAGAGTAACTACAAGAATAACTTTACCTGGAAGATTTTTAGTTCTTCTTCCTTTTGATAATAAGATTGGAGTTTCAAAAAAAATACACGATCCGAGAAAACGAAAAAGACTGAGAAAAATTGTCCGCTCAATAATTCCCGAAGGATTTGGAGTAATCGTTAGGACAGTAGCTGCCAACGAAGATGAAGAAACAATAAAAGAAGAACTCAATCGTTTGTTAAATACATGGAAAGAAATTGAACAAACAATTAAAAACGAAAAAGCTCCCGCACTTGTCTATAAAGATGCAAGTACCACATCGAGCGTGATTCGAGATTTATTTAACTACGAAGTTTCTAAGATTATAGTTGATTCGAAAAAAGTTTATAAGCAGTTGAGAGATTATTTACATCAGGTTCATCCAGAGCTTGAGGATAGAATAGAACTTTATAAAGGTAAGGAACCAATTTTTGATGTATTTGGGATAGAGCCTCAGTTAAGAATTGCAATGTCCCGGAAAGTCCCTTTGCCCAGCGGTGGACATATTGTAATTGATCAAACAGAAGCAATGACGGTAATAGATGTAAATACTGGCAAATACGCTGCCTCGATGCATCAGGAATTAAATTCTCTAAAAATTGATCTGGAAGCTGCAAGAGAAATTTGCCGTCAGGTAAGATTGCGTGATATAGGCGGAATTATAATTATTGATTTCATCGACCTTGAGGAAGAAAAAAATAAAAAGAAAGTTTTTGATGAATTAAAGAAAGAGTTTAGAAAAGATCGAGCTAAAGTTTCAATTCTACCAATGACAGAATTTGGACTTGTTCAGATCACAAGACAAAGAGTTAGAAAAAGTATTTTTCAGCGTACAAGGGATGTTTGTCCAACCTGCGGCGGGACAGGAATTTTAATTTCAAAAGAGAGTCTTCTCAAAGATATTGAACATTGGTTGAGAAGATTCAAGCTTGGGAAATTTTTACCCAAAGTTACTTTGAAGATCAATCCTTTTTTAGAAAACGAAATTCTAAAAGGTTTTATTCCAAGATATATTCGATGGAGCTTTAAATTCAGAGTTCGTCTTAATGTCGAATTGGATGTTTCGTTGAAAGTTGATGAATTTAGATTTTTTGATCCAGTAACTGGTAAGGATATAACGACTGATTATTGAGTTTTAATTATCATTTATAAGATTATTGTTCGACCTTACCTGCATTATTTTAATTCAATTCAATTTAAGTGTGCTTACAGAGCTATCTAAGGCATTTTCATCCTGAGCCTTTGTCGAAGGGTGACCCAAAAGAACGTTTTAAATTTCATTGCTGTTAGGTTTCAACATGCTCAGCCTTACAATGAAATGTCATCTTGAACCTCGACAAAGGGAATGTAATACTTAGCTTGTCAAAGATAATGTCATCCTTTCAGGATTTTGTCTTCTATGTTTGATTGTCTTTTCTATAATAATTTCATCCATTCTGGATTAGATTTTTTGTGCGGCACATATTTCTTTCTACAAATAGGTCGTCGCTACGTGACTTTTATTTTTGCTCTTGACTATTTTACCTACAATTAGGTCGTTGCTACGCAACTTTAGTTTTCTAGGTCACATTAAAATATTTCTACAATTGTTTCAGCGATATGCGATTTCTTTCATGAATTATTTTTACAATTTTTATACAATTTATTTTAAAAGTCTATAGGTAATTTTTCGTTTTTATTGAACTTAAAAAAGCTTCGTTAGAAGCGACCTATTTGTAGAGAAGGAAACATGCGAAAGAACATCAAAGCTCCATCGGAGCGACCTATTTGTATAATTAACCACGAAGTGGTGAAATTATTATAGAATTAAAGTTGCGCAGAAAAAAATAAAAACTCCAAAGGAGTGACATTTTAGGATCAATGAAAAATCAATCATATATTTTAATCAAATTATAATTTTGAGATAATGTCATCCCTTCGGGATTTTGATTTTTGGTGGGCCTGCGATTTTATCTATAATAATTTCATCCCTTTGGGATTTTGTTGTTTTATGTGAAATTATTTTTATTTGTTTTAAGACAGTGTCAGCTCTTCAGGATTTTGTTTTTTTGTGGACGCTTGTTTTTCTATAATAATTTTATCCATTCTGGATTAGGTTTTCAATTAATCGAAATTGAATCAATATCTTATTCTGATTGATTTTCACCAACTCCGAAGGAGTTGAATATGATTAGCCCCGAGTTGCACTTGGGGAATATCGTTAAAAGAAAATTTCAATCCCAAAGGGGTTGAATGTGAGGTTCAAAATTATTTAAATGTCTGATCTGCAATTTAATTTTAAGATCGTTTAGAATAATTTCTGTAATAATTAAATTTCTTTAGGATTCTTTGTTTTTTGTTCTAATTTACACCCAATGCGATTTTGGGGTTATTCAAATTAAATCATTGCGGAGTTTTTATTTCTTTAAGACAATTGCGACGTAGCCTCCTATAGAAGGGTGACCTCAATGAATTTTAATTTAAAAGTTTTCGTCAGGCTTAGACTGATCAAAGACTTAATTATTCTTCTTTATTTCCTCGCTTGAATAAATTCAACAGTTCATTAATTTCATCAGGAGTCGGTTCAGGTTTGGAGTCTTCACCTGAAAAAAATTTTTGGTTATGCAGTTTGATGATGAAATCCTCGGAAGATTCAACTCCACATTGATATAATCTTGCCTTATTCCTTAATGCTTGATCATTGCTTACAATGATTAAATTTTTTTTATTGTTGTTTTTTTCAATTGTTATCAGAATTGTTTCATCAGCTGTCTTATTCTTTGCATGTTTAATTTCAACATTCCTGCTTACTTTCGAATGAGAATGAATAAAATTAAATCCATCGAAAAAAATTATTGCATTATTGTTTTTATTGGAGAAATAATCGATTACTTTTTGAACCAGCAAATTTTTTGCTCTTTCGGGATCTTCAAGAAATAATTTGTTCCATTCTTTTTCAGCTCTAATTACATTATTGCCATCGATAAGATAAGTTTTCATATTTTATCCTAACGAGTAAATATTCCACCCTGTTTGGTAATTTTTAAGTCTTGAAGTTGTGGTGCTTTAACTCTGATTTCCAATCTATAACCACGGTAAAATCCAGTAGGATACCAATCAAAATTCATATTCCAGCAATGTAAATCTCTCGATATCCTAACCGATGGGGCAGTTAATTTCTTTTGCTCAAAATCATAACCTCCATTGATGGAGAATTTCCATTGCGAAGTAAGATTAAAACTCAAAGCAAAATTCATATTGGCAGTTCTGTAAGAAATATCAGGAGTCGGTTTGTTCACAGAATAGGAAAATCCAAGCGATAAATTCCACGGGATTGAGTAATCAGGGATCTCTTCTCTTCTTGTTGATGAATAAAATCCAACCGGCAGTTCTTGTATGCTCTCAGTTGTATCGGTTTGTTCTTCTTTCTTCTTTGATTTGAGTTGTTCACCTGTAAGATTAAGATTAAAACTTAAATTCATATTAGTTAATCGGGCAAGTCCTTTACCTTCACTGATCATTAATTTGTTAATTCTTTGTTTTAAGTTTTTATCATAAACATAAGGATCATAAGTTAAACCGCCATTGATACTGAAAAATGTTCCAACATTTGAATAAAAACTGACGTTAATGTTTGAAAGCCGAAACTCACTCGCAGCGAAATTGTAAGCAATGCTTGCGTTCACATTCATTAGTTGTATTTTTCGTTCCTGCTGAGATGTATCAGTTCTTGATGGTTTAATTTTCATCTCAAAGTTATTGCCAATATTTAATCCGAGACTTTGTACTTCGCCAATTCCTGGACCGCCAAAAATTTCTCTCTCATAGAAACTGTATTTAACCACCTGTCCTTTTGAGTTAATGTAAGTTCCGTAATATCCCCAAGATGGTTTTGAAAAATCTGGTTGGTAAGAATAGTTTAATGATGGAGTTAGAGTGTGTCTGAATGCAGTTATTCCAAGAATGTTTGGTCTCATTATTCCGTAAATTTTTGTGTTTATGCCGGTGCTAAATCTAAAAGTTCTGACTGCACTTAATTTTTTTACATCATTCGTAACTATCGAGTCCTGCCCTGTAGAACTTATATAAGCAATTTTTTCAATTCTCTTGTTGTACCAATTTTCAGTGTAACCGATTGAATTAGTAATGTTGAAATATCCCCATTTATTTGAAATAAAGACTGAAGCATTATGATTAACACCGCCTCTAATTTTTAAGTTGCGATTTAAAACTTCTCGTCTATTTGAGAATTGAAGTCCATAGTTAATTCCAATCTTTTCATACCAGGCTTCTTCGAGTAATTTCCCTTCTTTAATTTTTTTCTTAATGTCTTTTTTGAATGGATAAAATGGTTGAAAAGAAACTCTCAAATCGGGAAGGTTTTCTCTTATGTCTCCGGTTCTGAGATTTTGATTCCGATTGTAATAGAGAGAGAGATTAATTCCTTCATCTTCAAAATTTTTAGTGTAGCTTGCAGAAGAGTTTACCTGATCGTTTAGTATTTCGGATAATGTTGAGCTTTTGTTTTGATAAAAACTATTTGATAAAAAATTAAGATTAATGTTAATTCTTGAAGTCGGATCAATTTCTTGATTGTGGCCAAAATAAATTCTGTATTCCTTTCTTCGGTTGTAATCGGGATCTGTCGGTTCTCCATAATCATTATCAACATAGGAAAGTTCGAGCTGACCATTAAAATCATATCGTTTGATATAACGATATCTTGAATTGATTGCATAACCGCCTTTTGTGTAAAAATCTCCAAACACAGCTAAATCCATATAATCGCTGATAGCCCAGAAGTAACCAAGGTGCGAAAGATATCTGCCGAGATCTTCACGATATCCAAATGCTGGTGTGATAATTCCGCTTCGTCTTCCAGATTGATTTGGGAATACAGCAAAGGGGAGGGGAACCGGGAAAGGAATATTTTCTACATAGAACCAAATCCACTTAGCAATGATTTGTTGTTGGTGAATTATTTTCATTTCAGGACTGAAGAAATAGAAATGCGGTTCGTCGGCATTACAGGTTGTATAAACTCCGTCTCGAACTAAATATACCTTGCTTTCTATTTTCTTAATTTTCTCACCATAATAAACCTGTCCATCATTTTCAGATTTTGCATGTGAGATTGAACCTTGCTGAGTCCGAAAGTTGTATTTTATTTCTGTGCCTTTATACTCTTCGCCTGCGTCATTTAGAATTGGTGGATTAATCAATACCTGTTTATTTGTATCAACCGAATCTCTGTCATAAATTCCATAGGCTCTTAAAATGCTTGAGTTCCAATCTATATCAATTTGAGCAGATTTTAAGTCCATTGTTTTGTATTTAATCTCGGAATTGCCATACAAAAACATTTTTCGATTTTTAATGTTGTAAATAATTGAATCAGAGGAAGAATAAAAAATAATATCATCAACAGAAGATTTTTTTCTTGTTGAATCTGAAATTGCAGTTGTATCCTGTTGTGAAATTAAATTTGAAGCAAAAGCTAAAAAAATGAAAGCGAAAAAAACTTTTCTCATTTTTTACTCATATTACCTAAAACAAGTGATGCAGCACCAAGTATTCCTGCTTTATTTTTTAATTGGGCCGAATAAACTTTTACATCTTTTACAATATCCCTAATTCCATGTTCTTTAATTGAGTTTTCAATTGACTTAAGCAAAATCGGACCAGCGTTTGAAATTCCACCGCCTATCACAAAATTCTTTATATCTAAAGTATTCGCAATATTGGCGAGACCAATTCCGATATAAAAACCTGTTTCTTTTAAAATTTTAATAGCGAGTTCATCACCTTTCTGAGCAGCTTCGTTTATAATTTTTGGTTCGATGTTATCTAAGTTATGATCTACAAGTTTAAGAATTAATGATTCGGGATATTCGTGAAGTTTTTGAATTGTTCTTTGCTTAATGTAACTATTACCTGCATAGGCTTCGACACAACCTCGTTTACCACATTTACAGAATGGTCCAGAATAATCAATCGTGATGTGACCAATTTCACCGGCACCGCCGCTATCTCCATGAAATAATTTTTTGTTAATGATAATCCCTCCACCCACGCCAGTTCCAAGAGTAACCATTATAAAATTATTAAGTTTTCTTCCGCGTCCATAATATAGTTCCCCGAGAGCTGCACAATTTGCATCATTATCAATGAAAACAGGAAAACCAAACTTTAAAAGTTTTTTCCTGACCTGAATATTTTTCCAATTATTAAAATTAGGTGCAGAGGTTACAATTCCTTTCTCTGCATTGACTTTTCCGGGAAAACCAATACCAATTCCTTCAATATCTTCATTAGAAATTTTATTCAGTAATTGTTTAAGACCTAATTCAATTTGACCCAAAACTTTCTGAGGATTTTCAAAAGCATAAGTCGGTAATGAAAATTCTTTACGGATGATGTTCTTTTCAACTAAACCAAATTTTATTGATGTTCCACCGACATCAATTCCGATTATGAATTTTTTCTTTTTCATTAAAACAATCCATTTATCATACAAATTTAATTAAATGAATATGATTAAGATTGTTGTAAATCGAAATTGAAATTGAGTTATCATTGATTTTATTTGAAATTTATCATCTTTAAAAATTGGGGCAGGTTATAAAGATGCTGCATATGATCTTTAGCTGTATTGCCGTAAAATCCAAAAACTCTGAAATTGCCATTAAAGGCATAATATTTTTGAATAAAATCATCAGCCCATTTTCTTTCAGCTGAAATTTTTTCTGTAAATGTAGAGTCAATTAAATATTGTGCAGTCTCTGTGGTGCTTGAATATCCTTCTGGAATAATCTCGGAATGGGTTATTATAAATTGCTTCGTAAACTTTACTGCATCTCTTGCAAATCTTAAGAAATCTTTCATTTGTTCTGGATTTACAATTTTCTCTCCATTATCATAAACATAATCTGTATGTAAACCATCGAGGAGAATAATGGCGGAAGTCATCTCATAGTAAGTTTTAGTTTTTAGAATTTCTCTGATGCCTCCATAACCTGCGCTAAATGATGTAAAGATCAGATTTAGTTTGAAAGAACTCACTTCTTTCTGTGTTTCCTTTTTAATTATACCAAGTGCTTCATCTAAAATTTTTCTTAAAAAGTTTGTATCCGAAAAGGCAATTCGATATGGACCGGATAACATTCCGAGATGCAATGAAATTAAAGGATAGGGTAGGTTGGTCCTTAAATATAATTCTTCGATAAATTTTGTTTTTCCGTGGAGGTGGATTATAAGTGTAATTTTGTCTTTATTTAATTCAGAAACAGCTGGAATAAAAAGTTCGCCATTTTGTAATTGATATGTCCGGTTTGTATTTATTTCCTGGCAAGATAGAATTTTTACATCTGAAAATGTCATAATGATAGTAATTAAAGCAATCAGCTTAAAAGGAATAAATTTTTTCATAAGTTTAACCAAAGATTTTACATTACGATATTAATGAGTTCGATCAACTTTTCATTATCTAAGATTAGTAGTTTAATTATTGACCTTCTGGTTCTCTAAATTTATTTTTGAAAAAAAGGGAGTCATTATGGCAGCTAAAAAAATTCTAATGTTAGTTGGAGACTTCGTTGAAGATTACGAAGTCATGGTACCTTTTCAAGCCCTGCAAATGGTCGGTCATACAGTTCATGCTGTGTGTCCCGGTAAGAAAGCAGGAGAAAAAGTAAGAACAGCTGTCCATGATTTTGAAGGTGACCAAACTTATAGTGAAAAGTTGGGACATAACTTTACCTTGAATGCAACTTTTGATAATATAAATCCAGCTGATTATGATGCTCTTGTAATTCCAGGTGGTAGAGCACCAGAATATATCAGATTAAATCCAAAGGTTATTGAAATCACAAAACATTTTGTTGAAAATAAGAAACCAATAGCAGCAATTTGTCATGGTGCCCAGCTTTTGGCTGCTGCCGGCGGAGTAAAGGGAAGAAAGGTTTCCTGCTATCCTGCAGTTGGACCCGAAGTTAATGCTGCTGGAGGAGAATATCAGGATATCCCAGTCGATAAAGCTTTTGTTGACGGAAATCTTGTTACTGCACCAGCCTGGCCCGCTCATCCTGAGTGGCTTGCTAAATTCCTTGAAGTTTTAGGGACGAAAATAACGCATTGATTTTGTTAAGGTGAGTTACAAAAAACTGCCCTTGAAAAGGGCAGTTTTTGTTTTAAAGATTGGAATTATTCTCAACAATTTCTAAAGAGTCAGTAATCTGAACTAATTCTACCTTTAGTTTTTTCACCCCAGGCTTAATAATGCCAAGAGCTTTTGCAGAACCATACGATAAATCTAATTCTCTGCCTTCGATGTATGGACCCCGATCGTTAATTCGGACAATTATTGATTTGTTATTTTCAGGATTGGTCAATCGTAGAAGAGTTCCGAATTTAAAAGTTTTATGTGCGGCAGTTAGTTCATATTGATTATAAATTTCACCGTTTGCAGTTTGCTTTCCGTGAAAATTGGGTCCATACCAGCTTGCCTTCATTAAACCAATCGGCTTGTATGTGATTACAGGCACCATCATGGAATATTGAGGCATATTATTCTGGTTATTTAAGTTCAAATTTATTTTTGATTTAAGCACTTCATTCGTCTCTGTATCATTCACCACATACGAAAATCCTAACAATGAAATCAAAACCAGTATCAAAATAATTCGATCAGCGAACTTCAAGTATCCTCCATTAATTTGTTATTGATATTGTCTTGCTTATGTCCCTCAATGCTATACAAAGTTAGGTAAGGCTGAGCTAATATCCAATAGATTAGTTGCGGTTATTAACTATTGAGGATTTCAAATTATAATTCACTAATTCAATTCGAATAGGATTTTAATTGGTGTGAAATAAATTTGATTGGCAAGTCGATTAAATCAAATCAGGTATTTCGATTGTAAATTCGGTTCCATAATCTTTCTCTGAAATGAAAGAGGCTTTTCCTTTTAGAAATTTTTCAGTTAGTAATTTTATGCTGTAGGTTCCCAATCCTCTGCCTTTACCTTTTGTGCTGAAAGATCGTTTGAAAACCTGTAATTTAACCTCTTCCGGCATAACAGCCTGGTTATAGACCTTTACAACATTTAGATTATTAGTTTTGTGAGCAGTTATTCGAATAATAGAGCCAGTTTGAGAGGCTTCAAGAGCATTTTTAAGCAAGTTGATTACAATTCTTCTAAGTAGTGTTTTATCAGAAATTATATGAAAGTCCTCAGGGATATTGATTTGTATGTTAATATCTTTAAAGGATAGTTGTGATGAATAAAGCGTTATGATTTCATTTATTAGTTCATTTATTGAAAATTTAGATGTTTCGATATCCAATTCACCGGCTTCGGCAAGTGTAATCAATCTTTGAGAATTAATTTCATCAGCTAGAATTTTGGCAAAGGAATATGAGGTCTTAATTAAATTCTCTTGATCTCCTTCAGATGGCATATAAAGTTCTAATAGTCCAATTATTCCATTTGCAGTGTTTAAGATGTCATGATAAAAAATTCTTTCAAGTATCTGTCTTCTTTTTTCATGAGAAATATCAATTAGTGTAAAAATTGAGTACTTCTCTCCATCGATAATTTTGGGATAAGTCCAGACTCGGAAGTCATAGGCTTCATCCTCTATTGTTGTAATTCTGCATTCTTGAATGTCATCACGGCCAGCTAAACTTGTTGCGATGGCTTTAGCCGCTCCGCAGGTTCGACAAAAGATTGTGGTTCCACAGCCTTCTTCAATGGTTGAATTTTCGCATCGAAAAACTTCGCCAGGTCGGGCTCCGAGAAGTTGGTTATTTCGAATATCTGGAAAACTTTCAATCAAGGCTTCATTGTAAAAAACGATTTGTCTTAAAGAATTTAATACAAGAATAGGGTAAGGAATTTTTTCTATGATTTCTTTGAAGATTTCAGGTTTTTCAATTTTTGATTTTTGCTCTAAAACTTTCTCAATAGGAAAGGTTTCAGCTGGTAAATAATAAGTTGCCATTTTTCATCTCAAATTTTTTCACTCAAACTTAAAAAAATCTTAATTTAGATTAAATGAATAAATTAATGAGGTTGAAATGAAAAAATTTATCACTCTGTTCATTTTAATTTTTTCCATAACAGTTTTAGCTCAAACAAATTCTAAAAAATTTACACTTGAGGAAATCTGGGGTAGCTCAAAATTTTCAGCTCAATCATTAAGAATGGTTAAATGGATAAATGGCGGGGAAAAATTCACATATCTTGAGCCAGATTTTCAAAAACGAACTACCAATATTATTGTCTATGATATCAAAACAAAATCAAAGTCAGTTTTACTTTCTTCAGACGAATTAAAAGCTGATGGTTCAGATTCAAAGTTTACGATAATGAATTATGAATTTTCTCCTGATGAAAATTATATCCTATTTACCGGACTTCTTCCTGCGAGATCAATTAAATCGGGTGGAAATATCTTCCTTTATAACTTAAAAACAAAAGGATTTTTTCAAGTTGAAACAAAAAATTCAGTAATAAATGTGAAATTTTCTCCTGACAGCAAAAAACTTGGTTATGTGAAAGATGATAATCTTTTTATCTATGATATTGAGACTCGAACGGAGAAACAATTAACATTCGATGGGAATGGAGTAATTATCAATGGCCACTTTGACTGGGTTTATGAAGAAGAATTTTCAATTATTGATGGATGGCGATTTTCAAACGATGGGAAACAAATTGCGTTCTGGCAGCTTGATCAGTCACCGGTTCCTGAAATTGAAATTCAACAATTTGACTCGCTTTATTTTAATTCAATAAAAATGAGATATCCAAAAGCAGGGGCGCACAACTCAATTGTAAAAATTGGAGTTGTTGATTTAAGCTCAGGTGAAATTAAATGGATGAATATTGGTGATGAAAAAGATATTTACATTCCAAGAATTTATTGGACTACACGAGAAAATGAACTGGCTATAATTCGTTTGAATAGACTTCAAAATAAACTTGAACTTTTGCTTGCTGATACACGTACAGGAAATTCAAAAGTGATTTACACAGATACCGATTCTTGCTGGGTTGATGTCGAATTTATGGATCTTTATTTCTTCAATAACAAAAAGAATTTTTTGATCTCATCGGAACGAAACGGATTTAAGCATTTTTATTTATATGATTATTCGGGGAAATTGATCAGGCAAATCACTTCAGGTCAATGGGAAGCTGATAGATTAGTCGAAGTGGATGAAAAAAATAATCTTCTTTATTTCACATCAGGACTTGGAAATCCATTAATCAGAAATCTTTATAGAGTTAGTCTCGATGGTAAAGGGCTAACAAGATTGACTCCATTTGAGGGGACAAGTTTCATTAATTCATCACCAAATTTTAAATATTTCATTGTCACTAATTCATCGGTTAAATCTGTCTCAAAAACTTTTTTAATGGATAATAAAGGCAAAATTTTAGATACTTTAATAAATAACTTAAACCTTGAGAAAGTTCTGACTGAATATAATTTTTCAACTCCCGAATTTATTACCTTCACTACCAGTGATGGTGTAGTTTTAAATGCGATGATGATCAAACCAGCCGATTTTGATCCTGAGAAAAAATATCCAGTTCTGTTTTATAATTATTCAGGACCTGGCAGTCAAATAGTGCGAGATATTTGGGGCGGGACACAATATCTCTGGCATCAGATGCTCGCACAAGAGGGATATATTATTTTTATGATTGACAATCGTGGAACTGGCGGACGTGGTAAAGCTTTCAAAAATATTGTTTATAAAAATTTAGGTCATTGGGAAGTTAATGATCTTGTTGAAGCAGCTAAATATTTAATGTCATTGCCTTATGTTGATCCTGAAAGAATCGGTATATGGGGCTGGAGTTATGGCGGATACATTTCAGCATTGACTATTCTTGAAGGAAATGAATATTTCAAATGTGCAGTTTCGGTAGCTCCAGTAACTCACTGGAAATTTTATGATACAATCTACACTGAAAGATATATGTCGACTCCAGAATTAAATCCTGAAGGTTATGAAAAAAGTGCTGTGACAAACAAAGCTGATAAACTGAAAGGAAAATTACTTTTAATACACGGTACGGCTGATGACAATGTTCATTTTCAGAATACTGTTGTATTAGTAGATGAATTGATAAAGGCAAACAAGCAATTCAATGTGATGTTTTATCCTGGTAAAGATCATGGAATAGCCGGCGGTAAAACAAGATTGCAGCTATTTACATTAATTACAAATTTCATTAAAGAAAATTTATAATCTTTATTAAAACTTCATTGCTAATAATTGATGTTCACAGTCAGGTTTGAAAGAATCAAACCTGACTTTTTTATTTTTTTGAAAAGGTGCTTAAAAAAATTTTATTAAAAACAAAAAACACTGAATTGAATTTTGAACAAAAATAAAAGTCTATGGGAGGTTGTAATGTGTTATTTTAGTCATCTAAGTCTGATTGCTTTATCTGTACTTTTTATTTTTGGAAGTGGTTGCAAAAGAGCTTATTATAATTTAATGAAACTCGATTCGGCAACACCTTTAGTTTACGAAGTTGAAATAGATACTTCAAAAATTAAAACCTTCGGCGGAATTGATTATGGCTATATTCGGGGTCAGTTTGAAGGTGAAAAGGTTGATATTTTCAGAGTTTATTACACTTCAACATCAACAAAGAAACATTCAATTTTTAATTTGCATTTATCAGCTTACGCTGGTAGATATTTAGTTTCTGGATTAGGGCCATATTCTGGCGGTAATTTTACTGCAATTAATTACGATGGATTTAAATGGGCTTTTGGTGCAACTGCAAGCTTTAAGTCGGGAATTAATTTCAACTTTAGTGATTTCAGGCTTGGAATTGGTTTAGAGCCGATGTTTATCCTTGAATTTGGTGACTATTATTCATTTCGAATTGATGCAGCTGAACAAGGTGTAATAAGTAATGAAGATGGGTTTGCTAATTTGTTAGTTAATGTGTTCCCTTATCTTTCTTATTATTTTGATAAGAATAAATTAATTGCATTTCAGGTAAGTTTGGGTTTACCCGGAGGAATTTCACCAGTTTTATCATATCAATCGGGTTCTAATATTTTCTGGATAGGTTATATTCCAACGACAATCAGGTTTAATGTAGGTTATATGAAAGATTTCAACTCAATCAAATCGCAGTTTTAATCAGAAGTATTCTCTTGCTCTAAATTTTACTCCTAATTCTTCCTCAGCAAATTTGCGAGCTTTTTCTTTATCTACTTCTCTTAAATCAACAATCGTTACAACTACTTCAGGTATATATTTTTTAGCTTCTTTAGTAAAATTAACCATTTCATAAAAGAGAGATTTATCAACCTGCATAAGTCTTGCATATTGATCTGGATCTGCAGTGTTCAAGCTAATTGAAACTGAGTCAATTAAACCTTGAAGTTCTGGTAAGATGTTTCGTTTGTTAATGTAATTTCCGTGGCCATCGGTGTTGAGTCTTGTTCTTCCGCCATTTTCTTTTACATATTTTGCGACTTCTTTGATAATGTCCATACGGATAGTCGGCTCACCAAATCCGCAAAAGACTATCTCTGAATAATTTTTAGGATCACCAATTTCTTTTATATAAACTTCCGCTGGTGGCTCCATACTTTTCGGCATTTTGAGATTGTATCCAACAACGGATGCATAACCTTTTCGATCGCAAAAAACGCAATCTGCATTACAACGATTGGTCACATTGATGTAGAGAGCTCGACCAATTTGATAGGTAAACGAAACCTCTGGAATTTGTCCAATCTTAAAAAGTTTATAAACGCTGAAATTGGTAGAGCGAATTATGTCATCAACTGTTAGTCCTTGAACTTCAGCGATTTTTTCAACAGTATATTTCAAATAAGCAGGCCTGTTCTTTTTTCCTCGAAATGGAACTGGGGACATAAAAGGTGAATCAGTTTCAAGCAAAAGATTTTCAGGTTCAATCCGACTCAAAATTTTTCTTAGCTCTTCGTTCTTAGGATAAGTTATATTTCCTGTAAAAGATAAAAATGATCTCAGTTCAACAATTCTATAAGCCATTTCGTAATCACCATTGAAACAATGAAATTGACCGTAAAGTGTTCCATCAGCTTCTTCTTCAAATATTTTCATTAGATCTTCGCTTGAATCTCTATTGTGTATGATAACTGGAAGTTTATATTTTTTTGCGAGTTTCAATTGCTCTCTGAAAGCGAATTGCTGTTTATCTTTTGGAGAAAAATCGTAATAATAATCAAGTCCTATTTCACCGATTGCTACAACTTTTGGATGGCTTAATAGTTTTTCTAATTCAATCAGAGTATTTTCATCAAAGTTTGAAGTATCATGAGGATGGACACCAATTGCAGCATAAACCTTCGGATATGCATCGGCAATTTCGAGTGTTTTCTTTGCGGTCTCAAGATTTGTAGAAGGACAAATGAAATATTTTATTCCAGCTTCTTTAGCTTCCCTGATAACATTGTCCAGGTCATTGTAAAGTTCATCAAAAAATAAATGGCAGTGAGTATCTATCATTTTTCTTTCCAAAATTTCTTGCAAGTTAAAAAAATTGTTGATGTTTATCAGTGGTTAATTTCTTCCATTTATTCTGAATAATGGTTTGTATTTTCTTGCAACTTCAAATAACAAAAAATAACTTTGAACTATGAAAACTATCATTGAACCTTTCAAAATCAAATCTGTTGAAACTATCCGCTTTACAACGCGAGAACAGAGGGAAAAAATTCTTAAAGAAGCTTTTTACAATCCTTTTAACATTCATTCAAGAGATGTGATTATTGATTTATTGACCGACAGCGGTACTTCTGCAATGAGTTCAGAGCAGTGGGCTGGAATTATGAGAGGCGATGAAGCATATGCCGGTTCACAAAGCTTTTTTAGATTCGAAAGAGTTGTAAAAAAGAT
Organism: Ignavibacteria bacterium; assembly: GCA_013177855.1. Taxonomy (NCBI): domain Bacteria; kingdom Pseudomonadati; phylum Ignavibacteriota; class Ignavibacteria; species Ignavibacteria bacterium. The sequence continues at coordinate 931,190 of JABLYA010000001.1, read as the reverse complement.
CACCGGCTTTAAGCACATTATTCCAACTCATCAAGGAAGAGCAGCTGAAAAAATTTTATTTAGTGTTTTAGGTGGAGAAGGAAAATATTTTCCAAGCAATACACATTTCGATACAACCAGAGCGAACATCGAATTTGTTGGTTCGGAAGCAGTTGATTTATTAAACGAAATTGGACTTCATCCAGAAATTCGAGCTGATTTCAAAGGTAATATGGACATTGAACAGCTTGAGAAATTTATTAATCAAGTTGGGCCAGAGAACATACCTTTGGTAATGTTAACTGTTACAAATAATTCTGGCGGAGGACAACCTGTTTCAATGGAAAATATTCGTCAGACAAGGAAAGTTTGTGACAAGTATGGCTTAAAACTTTTCTTAGATGCCTGTCGATTTGCTGAAAATGCATATTTTATCAAAAAGAGAGAAAAAGGTTACGAGAATAAATCAGTCTTAGAGATTGCTCAAGAAATGTTTTCTTATGCCGATGGATGCACAATGAGCGCAAAAAAAGATGGACTCGTTAATATTGGCGGTTTCCTTGCAATGAATGATGATGAACTTGCAATGAAATGTAGAAATGTTTTGATAGTAACTGAAGGTTTTCCAACATACGGCGGACTTGCTGGAAGAGATCTTGAGGCAATCGCTCAAGGTCTGGAAGAAGTTTTAGAAGAAGACTATTTGAAATATCGAATTCGTTCAGTTGAATATCTCGGTGAGAAATTAGTTCAATCCGGAGTTCCAATTCTTGAACCACCGGGCGGTCACGCTATTTATCTCGATGCAAAAAGATTTGCTCCTCATATTCCACCTGAACAATATCCTGGTCAATCAATTGTTTGTGAACTTTATCTCGAAGGCGGAATTCGTGCTGTAGAAATTGGAAGTGTGATGTTTGGTAAATATGATAAAGATGGAAAACTCATTCCTGCAAAACTTGAACTTGTCCGACTTGCTATCCCAAGAAGAGTGTACACTCAAAGCCATATTGATTATGTAATTGAAGTTATTCAAGAAGTATATGCAAAAAGAGACAAATTAAGAGGAATGAAAATTATTGAGGAAGCTCCAGTTTTAAGGCATTTCACTGCAAAATTTGATTATGTATGATTTGAATTGATTAATTCATGATAAAGTTTAACTCGCTTTGATCCTTAAATCAAATCAATTCAAAAATTTTATTTGCGTTAGCTTCAAGAATATTGAACACAGGAGTTCTGAGGTTGGTTGACATTTTTTCAAATAATTCATCTTTATTTATGTAGGCTGGTTTAAATGAAAAATTCTCAGATTTTGGATAAAATGGATTTATTGTAATTGCTGCAAGTTCTGGTTTGTAAATGTAAGCTATATCAATTTTGTTTATTTCACATCTTTCGATTAATTCAGAAATTTTAAAAAGATCATCGGTCAATAAGATCTGTAGAGGAGAATAAAAAATTAATTGGATTGGTCTATTCAAGCTTAATTTAATCGTATCAATTAATTCAATAAGAATTTTTGTGGAAGTTAAGCCGGGGATAAAAATTTTGTCGGCAGAGTGGTCTAAAAATTTTTTGATTTCCAAAAAATCACTCTTATCAACAAGTGAGTTAAGATTTAATTTTATCAATCCGTTCAAAGTTGAAATCTGAACAAATTCACCTTGAAAAAAGTCAAAGGAATATTTTGGATAATTAAAAAGCCTTTCGATAATTATCATTTCTTTTACAAGCTGATCTATGTTTTGACTTCTCGAAGCACCTGTTGTAAAGATTAATCTATCGACAATCGACATAGGTGTAATTCGATTGAGAGAGCCATCAACGATTAACAATTCTGTGTCAGTTTTTCTTTCAATTAAAGATTTAATTTCCGTTAAGCCTTTTGTCGTGTTAGGTCCAGCTATCACAACTTTTCCAGCTTCGATTAAACGAACAATTAGAATTTCCCCGAGAGCAGTGCGGAAAGGAGTTTTCTCAATTAACTCAAAGTCTAATTTCGATGATTGAATACATTTTTCTGAAGTGATAATTACTGAATTTTCTTTGAAGAAAATTCTTGGTTTTGGAAGGTTGGTTATATTATCAAATTCTTCGCCATCGTAACCAATTCCAGTTACGGCAACTTTTAATTTTTGTGATTGAAATCCATTCAAAATGTAAGAAAGGGTAGTGGTTTTTCCAGTATTCTTTGCGGTACCGACTATTCCGAGAGTTTTCATTTTTCTTTAACTGTGCCTCTGCCAAAAATTCCTGGATAAGCCCCATCTTCTTTATTCCCGAGCACTCCATCATAAATAGCTTGAGGAAGATTTTCTTTTTGAGAAACTTCTTTCAAAATATTTGTAATTTTTTTAATCAAATCCTCGGTAAATTCTTGAGCCTGCGGAGTGGGTTGAAAGCCACTATTACCAATGAACTTGAATGCATCTGAGACGGCATTAATTGTATCAATTCGTGAAGTTATTGCAATCGGTCCTCTTGAATATGCTTCATCTGTTGACGCAACTGTTATTGCATCAACTTTTAATGATGCAGCAAGTGCCGCATGGTAAGAAGTTGAGTTTGCTGATTGAACTCTTTCTTCTGATTGAGTCATAAAAGCAATTGGTTCACCGGGCCAAATTGGTGCATTCACTATTTGTCTGAGTGCAAAAATTTTTGCTGCGTTGTAATCAATAAAATTTTGTTTCATTAAATCATTGATGACAATATGAGGACCATAACAGAAAAGTGGTTTTAAGATTGGCTTTGCATTTAATTTAATTCCAATCATCAAATTGATTAGAAGTCCTGCGAGAGTTTTATAAGCGGGGACACCACTTAACTCATCATTACCTGGAATATCAAATGGAAGATTGTATTTTGCTGCAAGTTTTATTGCTTCAACACCATCGACGGCAAGTCGTAAAGGATCAGTTCCAGCACCGAGCGAACCATACACAAGATTTATTTTAACAAGATCAGCATTTGCTTCGCCGGCAATTAAAACAGTCTCGGGTGTATTTAATCCACGATGTGCTCTGATTGAAAGCAATGTGCTTTTATCAAGATTATCTCGAATTAATTTTACATTATCAAACGAAGTGATTGTGCCGTCATTTTCGTGTGTCAGATAACCTTCAAGCAATCCTTCATACCTTGCTTCCCACGATGGATTGATTATTAGAAATCCATTAATTCCATAACGCTCGCAAATTTTTCCGTGAATTAAATCCATTATAGGACATCCACTTCCTAGAAACTTAAATACAATTGGCTGTTCTTCATTATGTTGAATTGTTTTAGGATACAGAGGAAGATGGTGGCTCAGATAATTTTTCAAATATTCTAATTCTTCTGAAGTAACTTCCCGAACATTTTTTATAAAATGCTTGTCTTTTACACTTCTGATAATTTCAGTATCGCAGTATGATAAGTATTTTTCTTTCAGAGAGATTTTCTTTGCTTCATCTTCCGTCTGGAATATTTCTTCGCGTATTTTTGCACGCTCAATACCAGCAGAAGTTTTATTGGAAATAAATTTCAGAAATTTATCAGTAATAATTTCTAAGAGTTCTTCTATTTCTTTGTTCAAAAATTTGTAATCATATTTTGATGTAATATCTTTTTTATTTCGATTAAGACCAGTGATTTTAGCAGAGACCTCTTTACCTTCGATGTAAGAAATTAAATCTTCGATTGTGGAGTGTTCACCGAAACCTTTATCAAAACCGAGCTCAGCGGCCAATTCAGGAGTAATTGGTTTACCGCCAATAACAATCTTAGATTTTTCTCTTACTCCTGCGGCATCAAGCATATCAATAAAGCGAGCCAACATTTCAGCAACACCATAACCAATTGTTCTACTCACCAGAATGAAATCATAATTTCCCTGAGCAGCAATTTTCACGATCGATTCGAGTGGTAAATCGGGCGGGAGAAGTTCCGTTAAATAACCTCTCTTGTCAAGTTCATTTTTAATAATTTTAATTCCAACATCGTGAACAGGATCGAGAGGTACACATAAAATTCGTTTTTTCATTTTCACAGTTCAGAATTTTTATTGGTCAGATATTTATAATGATTTCCAGGTTTGTAAATGTATTTTCGAAGACGAACTCTGATACCGTAACCATCAAACTCCTGATACATTATATCAATTTCACCAAGATTTAATTCTTTGCCGAGTTGAAGGGCAAGATTTTTTCCTTCATTCTCGTCGCTGCAAACAAGATATGTTTCAATGTCAATAGCATCTAAAATATGATCAAGAGCTGAATTCATAATTTTACCTTTATATTATTTTCAAATACAGGTTGATTAAATTAAGCAACCTAAAGATTGACCATCATTCTGAAAAATTTTGTGAACTTTATGCGTCTGATAAAAAATTTCAAATTATAAAGGGCTGCCGTAGCTAAGTAAGTACGGCAGCTTAGAGAAAATATCGAATATCCTTTTACTCAAATATTCCAGCATGCTCGCAGACTATTTCGATTAACATTACCAATCCACGAACAACCATTCGAGCTCTTTCTTCGATAATTTGACCATTGTTATCTGTAGTTCCTAATCCTGGAGAAATGAAGATATTCGCATCATATCCAATTGTTGGAATAATTCCCATCTGAGTTAATCCATCCTGGAATAAGTTTGAACCAGAATACATATCTTCAATTGTAAAAATTGGGATACCGAGTTTTCCACTTTCCCAGCTTTCCTCATAATTGACTTCAATTGCTCCGGAATTATAACTCTTATAAATCTCGAAGTAATTGCGAATTCGTTCGTCAATTCTGGAAAACTCATCAACAACTATTTCATATAAATCGTCAATTGGCTTTTTGATGATTTCAGGTTTTTCTTTAAGAGCTCTAAGAGCAGCGAGTTGACCACATAATCCTTCTTTACCTGGATCCATTGTTACATAAGCAGCTTTTCCATAAGATGCCGTTGTACCATATCGATTGCCGTGATAACCGAGAGCTCTACGAATAGGCACCATTACTTCTTCTTTTCCAATTATCAATCCTGATGTTGCAGAACCTGTTGCTTTGTCCATACTGTAAATCATCACATCAGCATCGATTAGTTTAATATTATTACCAATTATTGGAATTCCCCAGGCATTATCAATTACATAAGGTACATTGTATTTTTTGGCGATTTGAGCGATTCCTTTTTGAAGCTTTGGTATTCCATTTTCATCTTTATCGCCATAACCGTAGCCGGGTGTGTCGTAACCAAGAGATGCGAATCCCGAAAGTAAAGTTTGATGTCTTTCAGCTACTTCTTCAATTTTTTTCAACGAAGCTTCAACATCAACATTTTTTAATAGCGGGACAGGATGATAATTAATTCCATGCACAGGGTATTTTGCACCTTCAAGTGGGACAAAAACTGTATCAAGGTTGTTTTGTCTTTTACCGTAAAATCCAAGTTCACCAGCTGTACAGCCTCTGTCAGCTAAGATGTCTTTATATTTTGGTGGAAATGGTCTTCCATATCCAGCCTGATGATGAATATGTCGTTCGAGTGGAGCGATGTATCTTGTTCTGTAATTATCACCGCGGCCTTGCATTGGTGGAGTAAACAAAGTATCAAATGTAATCCAGAGGCCTCCTTCGCAAGTATTAACTGGTGCTGCGTCAAATTCATCTCCGTAAACTTCTTTGATAATCGCTCGAATTTCTTCAACGTAAACTGAGAGAGGAACTACTTTCTTTGATTCTTGTGCAAGAAAATGTTCAATGTCATCTCTCAAAGGTGAGGGACAACCTGAAATTGCGCCGGTTAAACCGAAGGCTCCTTTTAATTCACTGGGAATATTTAGTTTTTCAGCTGCCTTTTTTGCGTCAGCATAAATTTGAGGGATTCTTTGCTGAAGTCTTTTATACATTTCAAATTTAAATCTAGGCTTTGCCATTGTTCTTTGTCCTTTCATTTATTTCTTTTTTAAAATCCTGGAAGTGTAATTTGATCGTTTAGTTTTATTCCAAATTCTTTCCCTGAAATTCTTTCTTTCATCTTCACAATTACATTTTGATGGTTAGGCATATGAGTATCATCAAATCCTGCTATCACTCCAATTTCTTTATCATTCCATAAAATTCTGTCACCGACAAGTAAAACTCCTCCATTTAAAAGTTCAACAAAACCTATGTATGCAATTTTATTAACGATTGAGCCTTGCTGAATATTTTCTTCGTCTGTTCCTATTAATTCTATGATTGAATTTTGTGGGAAAGCACGAGACATTTGAGGTATCACATTCAATGCACGATTTTCCAATTTACCATCAAGTACGACTACAAATTTTCCTTTTATCTCCGTTTTGCTGAAATAAAAATCTTTTTGAATTAAATTTCTTGAGTAAGGGTCGGACATAATTTCACCTTTAATTAAACTAAAGTTTGTATAAAATCTTCGAGTTCGCCATAAAGGAAATCGATAACAGGAACTTCAATCATAGTATAACATCCCGGTCTTTGTTTCATTGCTGCTCTTGCAGCCGAAACCATTATCTGTCCCGTCAGTGCTGGGTTATTAATTCTCATTTCGAATTTGAAGATTTGATTGTGAGTTGCACCAGAGACACCCTTCCTTTCCATCACGACACCGTGACCCATATCAATTAGTTTTTGAACATCATCAACTTGAAAAACATAGGTTCTGTCTTTGATAAAATAAGGATCAGTTTTAATTGCTTTTTCAACTTCATCAAAGTTAGCGTCGGGTTCAAGTTCTACATAGACCATTCTGCGATGAATTCCCATTCCAGCAGGTACTGTAATTGAAAGCGCATTTTTTACACCTGGAATTTCCTTTACTGCGCAAGTGTGTCCCATTGACATACCGGGACCGAAATTGGTGTGAGTGATCCCTCTTGGCGCCATTGTCAAAAATAAACCGCGAATTACCGAATCAATTCCAGGATCCCAGCCAGCTGAAATAATTGAAACTTTGTTGTTTTCTTTTGCTATTGGATCAAGATATTTTCTTAGTTGAGGAATTTCAGAATGTATATCAAAACTATCAACTGTGTTGATTCCAAACCTTAAATATTGTGATACAATTTCCTTTACTTTTCTCGATGGAGCACAAATTAAAGCAACATCAACTTCATCAAGATCGCGGACATCACTAACAATTTTGGTTTTCCCGAATTGACAACATTTTTGTGGAGTCAGTGTCGATCTTATTTTCTCAATATTCTGAATTTCGACAATTCCTGCGAGCTCCATATCAGGTTCATTTGTAATTGCATCTAAAGCCATGCATCCAACATTACCAAACCCCACAAGAGCAACTTTAATTTTGCTCATACCTCACCTCTATGGTTTTATGGATTTTTGTTTTTAATAAACTTGATTAATGCTTCTTTTGCGTTTTCATTATGCCTTTTGACCAGTTCTTCAACCAGATTTTGATTTCGTTTTTTTATAGCCATAATTATTTTTTCATGCTCTTGAACGGAATGTTCAAGATGGGAAATAAGAGAAAGGAATAAATAGTTATAGCGGAAAGTTTGATGTCGCAGGTTATGGATTAATTTTATAAGTTTTGAATTGCCGCAGCTTTCGTTAATTATTTTGTGAAATTTTGAGTTAAGCTGTAAAAACTTTTGATAATCTTTTTCTTTTGTTTTTGAGATTTTCTTCATCTGATTGTTTAATTCTACGAGTTCGTCAATTTGTTCTTCAGTTAAAAATGAGGTTGCAAGTTTAGCGGCAAGTCCCTCAAGAACGCTTTTAATTTCATAAGTTTCTTTAGCATCATTAAAAGAAGTTTCAGTTACAACAGCTCCTTTTCGTGGAATCACTTGAACGAAACCTTCGGATTCGAGCTGAAGAAATGCTTCTCTAACTGGTGTACGACTGATCCCAAGTTGATTGGCAAGGTCTAATTCCATCAATCGTTCGCCAGGTTTCAATTTACCAGTAAGTATTGATTCTCTTATTGAAGAGGCGATCTTATCTCTAAGTGGTTTTAAGTCTTCGAGATTTAATGAAATGTTTACTTGTGAATTTTCATTCATAAATTATACTGTATATTGTATACAATATTCAATCCAAAATTATCAAATTATAATGATATTTTCAAAACGTCTAACAGTCTGTTTAATTAATGCTGTTTGCAGCTACTAAAAAAATGGTAGATAAAGTGAGGAATTTTAAAATGCAAAACGGAATCTTCGTCGAATTACATCAACGAAGATTCCGTTCTAAATTCTCAAAGATTTGAATTTAACTTAGTTCAGAGAGTTATTCTTTAAAAGAATATCTTCAATTATTTCTTTGAATGCTTCCTTGGGAAGTGCACCAACTGCCATTTGTGGCCTATCATTCATTGGGATGAATAATAGTGAAGGAATGCTTCGAATACCAAAAACGGCAGCAAGTTCTTGCTCTTCTTCTGTATCCACTTTGTAAATTACGATTTTGTCTTTATACTCTTCAGCAAGTTCTTCTAAAATTGGTGCAACAATTTTACAGGGTTGACACCAATCAGCATAAAAATCAATTATCGCTGGCAATTCACCCTGATATTCCCATTCCTGTTTATTTTCATAATCAAAGACTTTTTGCAAAAAAGTTTCTTTAGTTAAATGTTCTAACATATTTTCCTTTCCTTGTTTTATTGAGTTTGATGCAAACTATTGAATTTAGTTTCAAAATCATAATTACTTAATAACGATAAGTTTCCTGGTTTGTGAAAAATTATTGACATTCATTTTGTAGAAATAAACGCCGCTTGATAAATCCGAAGCATTGAGCTGGATTAAATATTTCCCAGCTTTTCTGAAATCATTTACAATATCTTTAATTTTTTGTCCCATTAAATCGTAAAGAGCAATATTCACAAATCCATCTTGGGCAATTTGAAATTCAATATTTGTTAAGGGGTTAAAAGGATTTGGATAGTTTTGCTACAGAGCATAATTCTTCAATTCAAAATCATCATCTGCACTTGTTACTGTTTGATTTTCAATTATAAATGCATATCCATCGTCTTGCCAAACTGAGAAATCCGATGAGTAGTTAACAAAGGCATATTCATTCTTGCCGTCACCATCCAAGTCACCGCCAGGATAACCATAAAATAGACGTGGAGTGATAGTCGGGCTACCAGTTGGAGAAATGCCAGAATACTCATAAATATCAAATGCAACTTTTACATCCCAGCTTGAGCTGTCAGTTGGATCACCTGTTCCTTTATATTCAACATCAAAGATTTGACCATTTCTTTCACCTGCTATCATTAAACTAAGTTTTCCATCTCCATCCATATCAGCTATATACATTGCTCTTAATCGTCCGAGAGTACCTGCTTTAGGTGGAATTTGCATTAAAATTTTTACATTTGAAGAATCAATTTGAGAAACATCATTTATATTTGATATAACAAATATTGTGTTGTCTCCTTCAGTACCAGCTATATACATTTCTTTTACTCCATCGTTATTAACATCAGCGACACGGACACCGTCGAGTGCACCATAATCTATAGTAAATAATTGTTTCAAACTGTCTACCACCTGAAATTGATTTGGTCCAGTACATTCAATTATATAAAGAGTAAAACGATTCCATATAAACGCATAAATTTCTTTTTTACCGTCACTATCAAGATCACCAGTTGTTACACTATAAAGTGAACCACCGGTAAGTCCCTGCAAGTTGTATTCAATTATCCAGGAAGAAAAACCAGCAACTTCACCCTCAAGTGAACAAACAAAAACTTCTCTTTCCCTTCCTCCCTGTCGAACCCCAACAATTAGCTCTTGTTTACCGTCGTTATCAATATCTTCAGCGACAAGTGAATAAGGTCTAAAATCGATATTATCTGGTAAGTTAAAATTCCATTCCAAATGAGGAAGTGGTCCAGCACCAGAAGTGTAAATTCCATACTTGTTTTCTCCAACAGTACCATTCCATTCAAACCCCCATAATCTAGGCGGATTTGGAATTGTTCCTACTACTGAAGGTAGAGTAACAATTATTTCCTGTTTTCCATTGCCATCAAGATCGGTAATAGCAATGCCTGCAAATGAATTCGATTGTACTGGAAATTTCCAAGTCCAGACTGTATCAAATGTATTATCCCCATTTGCTTCATACATTATAATGTAGTTTTCATCCATATCTGTCCAGGCGATTAGAAATTCTTTCTTGCCGTCGTTATCAGTGTCAAAACCAGCTTTAACAATTGCGACTTCCGAAGCAGCCTGCGGAGCCATAAAAGGAAGTTGACTTAACTTCCATGTTAAATGATACTCGTTTTGCGAATATATTATAGAACTTATAAGAAAGAGAAAGTAAAAGATTTTTTTCATAGGTCCCTCACTAATTTGTTTAAGATTTATTTATAAATAAATAAAATATATAGAAAATGTCAATGAGCTATGAACAACTCGAAACAATCATATTAATTTTTTAACTTAATCCACAAAGAGTTAATTAATTATGCTGAATAAGATTCAGAAATATTTTGGTCAAGATAAATATCATCTAGTTTCTTCAATAATTTTTGCTCTATTGATTTTTATTTTTTCTTCGTCAGAAATAATTAATTTCAAACCTTTTACATCACTCGAAAACAAGATTATTGATTTAAATTTTAATCGGAGGGGAATTATCAATAATCCCGATTCCCTTGATGTGATAATCATTGGAATTTCCAACGAGACACTAAATGAACTTCCACCACCATTTAATGTTTGGCCTCTTCCAAGAAATTTATTTGCTAAAGCGATTGAAAATTTAAATAAAGCTGGTGCGAAAGTTATTGGGATTGATTTGCTTTTCAACGAATTTGATAAATATTCAAAAAAGAATGACAGCGCTCTGGTAAGTGTAATTAAGAAATATAAAAATGTTATCCTTGCTGGAAAAATTGAACAATTCGATTGGCGATATGAAGCAGAAGAATCTCCAAGACAAAATTTTGGTAATGTTTATTTAAAAAGTGATTCTTCTATCGGGATTGTCAATGTTTTGCCAGATGATGATGGAGTCTTAAGACGATATTTTCCTTATTACTTTGACGCAAGAACGAAAACTAAAATACCAACATTCTCTCTGGCAGTTATTAATCGTTACTATAATCTAGATATGTTTTTTACTCCCCAAAAGATTGAAAAATCTTTTGATTATGGTTTCTTCAAAATCCCTGAATTTACATCAAACTCATTTTTAATAAATTTTTATGGACCTTCGGGCACATTCAAGACGATCAATTTTATCGATATAATTGATGATTCAAAATTCCAAACTTTGACAGAACTTGAGACAGGAGTAGACATTAATACTTTTAATGACTCATTAACTGGATTATTGTATTCAGATATTTTTAGAAATAAAGTTGTTTTAATTGGTTCTATTGAACCAGAGGATAAAGATCTATTTCCCGTGAGTATTGCACCGAAAGAAAGTAAATCCATTTCTGGAAATTTGATGTTTGGAGTTGAAGTTCACGCTAATGTTGTTCAAATGATACTTGATAAAAATTTTCTACATCGCGGTTCATTAACGGTGAGATTTGCCATAATTTTTGTTTTAATTTTTCTTTGTATGAATTTATTCGAATTTATACGTTCGATTAAATTTAAGACCAGTCTAATTGGTGAGTTAATAAACTTTTTGATTTTAATTTTATTTATCGTCGGTATCTATGAAATTTATTATTATCTATTTTTAAAACTCCATTTAATCAGGATGTTTATTCCACCTGCTCTGGCGGTAGTAAGTGCATACACAGTTAGTTCAGTTTCAAACTATCTAAAAGAGAGAAAACAAAAATTAATCATAAAAGCTATGTTCAGTCAGTACTTGAATCCTAAACTTGTCGATGAACTTGTTGTGCACCCTGAGAAATTAAAACTCGGTGGAATAAGAAAAGAAATGTCAGTTCTCTTTTCTGATCTGGCAAACTTTACAACAATTTCAGAGAAAATAGATCCAGAAACTTTAGTTGAGCTTCTAAATCATTACTTTGATGAGATGACTGAAATAATTTTTGAAACCAATGGAACTCTGGATAAGTTTGAAGGTGATGCAATAATGGCTTTCTGGAATGCACCCCTTGATGATCCAGAACATCATTTCAATTCTGCACTGTGTGCGCTTAAGATGAAAAAGAAAGTAAACGAACTAAAGCTTGATTGGAAAGCTATCATTGGTCAGGAATTTAGTATTCGAATTGGAATAAATTCAGGTGAAATGATTGTCGGTAATATGGGAGGTAAGAAAAAATTTGATTATACCGTGATGGGTGATAACGTAAATCTTGCATCAAGGCTTGAAGGAATCAATAAAATTTATGGAACCGATATAGTTATAAGTGAAAGCATTTATAATAAAATCAAAGATAGAGTAATTGCTCGTGAACTTGATTTAATACTTGTAAAAGGTAAAACTATTCCTGTCAGGATCTTTGAACTTATTGATTTAAAAGAAGGATTAATCTTTTCGAATGATGACCAAAAAGAAATATTGAAACTTATAGAATACTTCGAAACTGGATTGAATTTATATCGTGAAAAAATGTTTAGTAGGGCAATTGAAGAATTTGAAAAAGTTCTTCTCGTAAATCCCGATGATTATCCCACTCGAGTTTTTATTGACAGATGTTTTGAATTTTTAAATTCCCCGCCACCTGACGATTGGAATGGGGTTTTTGAATCCAAAATAAAATGATTATGATGTTGCTTTTGCTTGATCAAAGTGCATTGCAAAAATTGTATTGAAAGAACATTGTCTTTAAATTCAGCGTTTGGGCAGTATAAAAATTTTAGAAAGGTTTAAGGTTTTCTGAAATCCTTTGAAAAATATAATTGAATTGTTAATTCAAAACATCTGATAGAAGAAATCACAAACTTGTAATTTTACTTAGAAAGAGAAGATACTTTTAAGATTCCGCCAATTAAAAGTATTACACCCACCCATTGAACTAAATCAAGCATATTGCCATGAACAAAATATTCAAGTAAGACCGCCGTTAATGGGAATGAAAGTTCGCAAATTGCGCTTACCGATGCGGGTACAGATTTTAATCCATAATAATAAAGAAAAATAGCTGGTCCACCAGTTGTAAATGCAATAATTAGAAATACAATCCATTGCATCTGACTAACTTTCAAAATGCTTTGATAATCGCCGGTTGATAAAACGATAATTATCATCACTACTGAAGAAATTAAAAATCTAAGATAGGTTCCCATTTCAAAACCAACATTCTTTAAGGCTCTTTTGCTGAAAACCGTCGAAGATCCAAAACTGATTGCAGCAATGAGTGAGAACAAAACGGCAATTGGTGTTTTATCACCAGAACTAAGAGCAGGTAAATGAAAGCCAAATGTCATCAAATAAGCACCGATTAATGCGATTCCCGCCCAGAGGTAAAATTCAGTTTGAAGTTTTTCTTTCAAAAGAATTGCTGCAAGAGAGATTGCAAATACAGGTTGAAGTTTTTGAATCAAGACTACAACAGAAAGATTTGCATAATTTACAAAGAATAGAGCTTTTGTAATTGCCATTGTCCCAAGTGCACCACCAAAAAGTGCAACTGCAAAAAATGAGAGCCAATCTCGCAATTTCAAATTTTTAAGAAATTGAATTTTTTTAATAAAGAATGGAGTGAGAAGCAATGCGACAATTGAACTTTCAATTAAAACTACAAGTGGAACTGGAAGAGTATAGAGCGATGGACGAAGAACAATTCCATCGAGTCCCCAGAGTGCAGCTGCAACGATTATAGCAATTGGTGCAAGTCTATACATTTTTTTCTTAGTTTTTTATTTCGAAGTTAAATTTTTATTGTATCATTTGAAATTGACAGAATTAACCAAAAAGTTTAATAGTAATTTAAATGCACCTATGTTTTAATAAGTGAAAGATTTTTGATATGCGACAAACTTTTTCAGCAATTTTTAAATTCAAATCATTTAATTTTGTAAATGAAATAAACAAAAATGAAAGGAACCCGCTGTGAGGAGACCAATTTTAATTATACTTTTAATTTATTCGGTTGGAATAGCTCAAATATTCACTGAAAAAATTGAGAAACTCCCGCTGCCAACGAATCAGGAATGGTCGAATCCTGTTTTTTCACCAGATGGAAAAAAGATTTATTTCACCAATTCAACTTTTAATGGAATTTGGGAATACACTTTATCTTCAAATAAATTAAGACAAATTACAGATGCGCCTGGTTCTGGTTACGGTTTTATAATATCGGATGATGGGAGTCAACTTGTTTATAGAAAAACTACTTACGATGAAAAAACAAGAGAAAGAACTCAAGAACTTTATCAAATAAATCTCAAAACCTTATCTGAGAAAAAAATTGCTTCAGGTTCGGATATTTCTAATCCAACTTTTGTGAAATCGAGTGTTGTGTATACTTCTGGCTTTGAAACAGTAATTTCAGAAAAAGCAAAGTTATCAGGTGAGACAAAAATAATAGGTATCGAAAACACAAAAATTGTCATTCTTCATAACGGAGAAAGAAAAGTCTTAGATCCATTTGGAAATGGCAGTTACATATGGCCCTCACTTTCGCCCGATAAAACAAAACTGGTTGCTTATGAAGCTGATCGTGGTGCATTTGTTTGTGATCTTGATGGAAATATCATTGCAAGGCTCGGAAGAATTGATGCACCAGTCTGGACAAGGGATGGCAAGTACATTATTTATATGGATGATCGAGACGATGGACATTTCATTCTATCATCAGAGATTATGGCAATTACACCAGATGGAAAAGAAAAATTTCAGTTAACTTCAACACCAAATGTAATTGAAATGTATCCCCATACTTCACCAACAGAAAACAAAATTGTTTGTTCATCTATTGGTGGTGAAATCTTTATTATTAACTATAACTATGGTGAGAGAAAAATAGATGAAAGTCAAGAATAATTTTTTAATCGCATTACTCTTTTTCCCTTTAGTTTTATTTTCTCAACAGAGGACCGATTTTTCAGGATTAAAATTTTGCATTGATCCAGGCCATGGTGGACATAATCCAGCAAATGATCGTCATGTTGTCCCTGATCCTGGAATAGATTTCTGGGAATCGGAAAGTAATTTTCAAAAGGCTCTTCTTCTTGATACTCTTCTTAAGCAAAAAAATGCTTGGGTGATTCTGACAAGATACACCAATGATTATCCAGACGACAGTCAGGAACCAAGCCTTTCAGCTCGCGCTGCAATTGCAAATGCTAACAATGTTCATTTCTTTCACTCAATTCACAGCAATGCAACGGGTGGAACAAATAGCGGGACTAACTACACACTAATTCTTTTTAGAGGTTACGATAATCAACCTGTATTTCCCGACGCAAAAACTATGAGTTCATACATTGCACCACAGATAAAAAATCATTTAAGAACTTCTACTTATTATGTTCGAGGTGATTGGTCATTTTATCCTGATTGGGGAACTGCTGGGCTTGGTGTGTTGAGGCCGCTTCAAATGCCTGGCCAACTTTCTGAGGGCTCGTTTCATGATTATTTCCCAGAGACAAGAAGATTGATGAATCAGGCTTATCGTAAAATGGAAGCGTTTGCAATAATGAAAGCTTTTATGCAATTCTATAATGTAGTCTCCGATACTTTTGCAATCATAGCTGGAATTCAAACGGATGCAGATTCATTAAAACCAAAAAATGGAACAATAGTTAGACTACTTCCAGCGAATCGGGTTTATTATGGTGATTATTATAATAATGGATTTTACATGTTTGATTTTGTCCCGCCAACATCACACACTATAAAATTTGAAACACCTAATTATGTTCCTGATTCAACGAACCTGAATGTTTCTGTAAATGGTCTTCATTTTGTTGATAAAAATTTAATTGTAAACGTTCCACCAGTAATTACAGCAACTCAACCAGTTAATAATGATACAACTTTTAGGGTTACAAATTACATTGGTATACGGTTTTCAAGATCAATGGATACTGCTTCGGTGAGAAAAGCATTTTCAATTACACCGGCAACCTCTTACTCATTCGCATGGCTTTCGAGTGGAACTCTTCTTTTTGTTTTTCCATCACAGCCACTTTTTTATGATACATGGTACACGGTCAAAATAGATTCTTCAGCAAAATCAGTCGGCGGAATACAGTTAGACGGTAATGGAGATGGAATTCCTGGAGACCCATTTATCTTAAGATTTAAAACTCAATCACAACCAACTTCAGTTGAAGACTATTCGATTGTGCCTGAAAAATTTGAATTATATCAGAATTATCCAAACCCATTTAATCCAGAAACAATAATTCGATTTGATCTACCTGAAAATCAATTTGTCAACTTGAAAATTTATGATCTGCATGGCAGAGAAGTTACAACATTAATCAATGATTATCTTAAAATTGGGTCCTACCAGATAAAATTTGAGGCGAGTAATTTACCATCGGGAATTTATTTCTATCAAATGGTCACCCCAAAATTTTCAAGTACCAAGAAAATGATTTTACTTAAGTGATCTGGATAAAGGTCTGACTTGTGATAAAATCTAATCATCAAAATTTTAAAGTTTTTATCAGTAAGAACTAAAATAATTGGTTATTATACATGCAAGAAAAAATTATTTTAATAACTGGTTCAACAGATGGAATTGGGAAACAAACTGCATTAGAACTTGCTTCGCTAAATCATCAAGTTATTATTCATGGAAGGGATAAAGAAAGGTGTTTCAAAACTTATCAGGAAATTCAATCAAAAACAGGAAATCAAAAAATAGATTTTGTTGTTGCTGATTTTTCAAATTTAGATGAAGTCAAAAAAATGTCTGAAGAAATTAAATCAAAATATGATCGGTTAGATGTTTTAATTAACAATGCTGGTGTTTACTTGAAGAAAAGAATAGTTGATGAAAAAGGAATTGAACTGACATTTAAGATTAATCACTTGAGTCATTTTTATCTAACCTATCTTTTAATTGATTTATTGAAAAAGTCTGATGATGGTAGAATTATCAATGTCAGCTCAATAGCTCACGAAAATGCTGATAATGATTTATCAGATTTGATGCTTGAGAAAAATTATTCAGGTTACAGAGCATATGCAAATTCAAAACTTCATAATTTGCTTTTCACTTATGCACTTCATCGAAGAGTTAAGGATTTAGGATTAAAAGTTTTTGCTCTTCATCCTGGGGTTATTTCAACAAAGTTACTTTATGAAGGATTTAGAATTTCTGGAAGTCCGCTTTCAGTTGGAGCTGAAACGCCTGTTTTTCTTGCAACATCTGAAGAAGTAAAAAATGAAAGTGGTAAATATTTTATTAAGAAAAAGCCAGTTAAATCATCAAAAATTTCTTATGATGAGAAGCTTCAGGAAGAGTTGTGGAATATTTCAATTGAATTACTTGGGTTGAATAAAGAAGAGGTTGAGAATAAGTTTTCTTCTTAATTCTTTGCTTCTACATTGATTGACATTTATACTTAAGTTCTTGATTAGATTACTTTTTCCTCAAATTTTTAGATTTTTTCTTTCCTTAAAAAATTTATTAAATGCAAAACTCAAAGACTTAACAATTCTTTAATAATTAACTTTTTTAAGTTTCCATATCTTTGAACAAATCAACTAGAATTTAATCTTTAACTAAAATTGGAGGCAATAATGAAGCTTAAGAAGACAATTGGTCTTGTTGCTCACGACAACTGTAAAAAAGATTTAATTGAATGGGCTGAATGGAACTGGCAAATTTTGATCGAACATAATCTTGTATGTACTGGAACCACTGGAAAACTTATTGAAGAAACTTTGCAGAAAAAATTAGAATCAGAATTCAAGAAAACTCAAAAGAAAATCGAAATAAAAAAATTGAAGTCAGGCCCTCTTGGCGGAGATCAACAATTAGGCGCAATGATTGCAGATGGTAAAATTGATATTTTGATTTTTTTCTGGGACCCAATGCAGCCGCATCCACATGAAGTAGATGTGAAAGCTCTACTTAGAATTGCTGTGCTTTATAATATTCCGACAGCGTGTAATCGCTCAACAGCAGATTTTATTATTTCATCACCACTAATGAACGAAGATTACAAACCAATTATGAATGATTACAGTGATTATCTTCAAAGAACGATTGATATGGATTGAGTGAAGTCCAAAATTTTTTAAAAATCCAAAAAATTCTTTTAGTATCTCTTCCCGTCAGAATATCAATTCGTTTATGAAACAGGTGTAAGAAAAATTTTTATTAAAAATTGAAGCACCTGATTAAAATATTTCCATAATGGGCTGTAAATAAATATTAAAAGAATAATTGGTCCAAGGTAACTATAACTCAATAATCTTTCAGTAAACCTTGAATTGAAAATGGAGTGAACTATATGCATTCCATCGAGTGGAGGAATTGGAAGTAGGTTGAAAAGAAAAAGAAACAGATTTATGTAAATTCCATACTTCAGAATTGTAGAAAGAAGAATTTCCCTTTGATTTGTTTCAAAGATTATCACTTCGGGAAGAATTAGAATCAGTATCAGCAGAACAAAAGCAAATAAAAAATTTGAAAAAGGTCCAACAAAAGAAACTATCGCATCTCCAACTCTTTTATTATTAAAGTTGTTCGGATTGATTGGGACAGGTTTAGCCCAGCCGATTAATGCAATTCCTGATGAAAATGCAGCAATTGGAATTATGATTGTTCCGATCAAATCAATGTGTTTTATTGGATTTAGTGTTAGTCGACCAGCATTTTTAGCTGTTGGATCACCCATCCTGTATGCGAAGAAAGCATGAGAGAATTCATGAATTGCAATTGAAATTAAAAATATAGGTATAAAAAGTAAAAATAAAATCAGCTTGTAATTTACAGTTATGTTTTCCATTCTTTTCTCGAAATAAATTTATTTTAGCTGTCCTCTTGGATGATATTTTATGAGAACATCCCTTAATCTTGTTCGATCAATGTGAGTGTAAATTTGTGTAGTTGAAATTTTAGAATGACCAAGTAATTCCTGCACAACTCTTATATCAGCACCTCTTTCAAGCAAGTGAGTTGCAAATGAATGTCTGATTGTATGAGGATGAACATTTTTGTCAATTCCTGCTTGTCTTACATATTCGCGTAAAATTTTAAAGAAGCCCATTCGACTTAATTTTTTCCCGCGGCTGTTAAGAAAAACATAATTACCTGATTCAAGCTTTTTTGCAAGAGCTGGACGAACTTTTGTAAGGTATTGATTTAGCCAATAAATTGCGTGTGAACCTATTGGAACAAATCTTTCCTTAGAACCTTTCCCGAAAATCCTGACAACTTCATCTTTCAGAAATAAATCGTTCATTTTAAGATTAATTAATTCGGATACTCTTACTCCAGTTGCATACGCAAATTCGAGCATTGCTTTATCTCTTATTCCAAGTAAAGTCTTTGGATTCGGCTGATCTAAAATTTTATTGATTTCTGATAGTGATAAAATTTCAGGAGGATGAACAGAAACTTTTGGTCCTTTAAATTTCGATGCAGGATTTTTTTGTATAAAATCATTTGACAGAAGATATCTAAAAAAACTTTTAATTGATGAGTAATTTCGTGCGATAGATTTTGTTGAAAGTCCAAGCGTATCTAGGGTTGAGAAAAAGCTGCTTAAAATATTTTTATTTACATCATTTAAATCATCAATTCCTTTGCTTTCTAAAAAATCGAAAAGCCGTTGAATATCTCTTTTATAAGAATCAATTGTATTTTCTGAGTAGCCTCTCATTAGTTTTAAGTATGTTAGAAATTCTTTAAGAAGACTATCAAATAAATGAATTGCCATAATCAGTTTTCAGGATACTTAATTCGTTGATGATATACACCTAGCAAAGTCTCAACAAAACTTTGTTTAATCAAATTAAGGTCTCGAAGTGTTAGATTTGATTCATCAAGCTGGCCCTCGAGAAATCGTTTACGAATTATTTCATCAATTAATTGGTTCAGAATATTTTCATTTACTACTTCGAGATTACGGCTCATAGATTCAACTGCGTCGGCTAACATTACTATTCCAGTTTCTTTTGATTGCGGTTTTGGACCAGGATAACGAAATTTATCTTCGTCAATTTTTTTACCGAGTTGTTTGGCAATTTTTAAAAAATATTGAACATGAGTTGTTCCGTGATGCATTGGTATAAAATCAATTACTTCTTCTGGCAAATTATATTTTCTTGCCAGCTCAATTCCTTCTTCAACATGGTTTAAGATTATTTGAGCACTTTGTTCGGGATTAAGATCTTCATGTTCACTTTTTTCATCACGCAGGTTTTCAATGAAATAATTTGGTTCAACGATTTTACCTATATCATGATAAAGCGCGCCAACTTTTGTGAGAATTGTATTTGCACCAATTGCTTTTGCTGCACTTTCTGATAAAACACTAATGTTAACAGAATGATGGAATGTTCCTGGCGCTTTTGATTTCAATTCTTGCAAAAGAGGATGATTAAAATCGGCAAGCTCGATTAGCGTTAAATCAGTTGTGACTTTGAAAATTCTCTCAAAGAATATTAACAAGCCATAAGTTAAGATAGGTGAAATGATTGAGTTGATCAGTGCAAAGATTGTTTCATTTCCCATCTCAATTATTGGAGAATACCTTTCAAAACCAAAAGCAATTATTGCTGCAAAGTAGCCGCAGAAGATAAAAACTAAAGATCGAAAAATTTGTGCTCTGTTCTTTATGTCTCTAACAGAATAAACTGCAAGTGCTCCAGCTACGATGTTTGCAGTTGTAATTGTGTAATCATTCCCGCGAATTCCTCCAATGATTAATGAAATCACAACGGTTACATAAAATCCAAGTCTCGAATCAAAAATAATTGTAACCAGCATTGAGCTAGTGGGAATTAAGATCAGATACTCGAGAGGCAAATCAGTTTCAATTCTTGAAGTAACAAAAGCAAAAAATGAAATTAAAATAAAGATGATAGAAAGAATTAAAATTTTACTGGTATCATTGTAAATCTTTTTTCTGAAGAGATAAATGTATATCCCAAGCAAAAGAATAATAACTGTGATATGTAAAAATTTCCCGATGTACTGAAGGATAAAATCAAATTTTTCACCTTTTTCAAATTTTATCCTTCTGTACGAATCTATTTTTCGCTTGATATCTTCTGTTATTTTCTGGTGCTTTGCAACAATTCTTTCGTTCTCAAGGACTATCCCAACATTTTTAGAAACTTTATATCTGGCTTGTTCAATGGCTAGTTGAGTTTCTTCATCATTAAAGATAATATTTGGCTTAATGTATTCATTGGCAAAATTTCGAAGCAGTGGAATAGACAGCTCTCTAAGATCATTAAATTGTTCAAGACTTTGAAGAATTATTTGTTCAACATCTTTTTGATCAAGAAAATTATTTTTCTCAAATTTTTTTTCTTCGTTTTTTCTTCTTACAAAGATTGAATCTTTTTGAATCTCTTGTTTAGGGATATTTATGTAACCAATGCTGTAAATGTATTCAATTAAATTTTTTGTGATTAGTTCGAAAGAGTTGAAATATTCTGGCGTAATTTGTTTTAAAATTTTTTGAAGTTTTATAGTATCAATTTCAATCGAATATAAATTTAATATAGAATCGCTGATTAAAGGATTGGTCGCCAAAAGTTTAAAGTCTCGTTTCAAATTTTCTGTAAAAATTTTTAATGATGAATAACAGAATGATTGAATTGTATCGTTGTATTCAAATATGGGAAGGACTGAGTTTTCCGCTTCAATCAAGTCTCTTTCATATTCTTCCGGATATTTTAAGACAGGAAATGAAAATTGAGCAATTAAATCTTTTGATGTCCAGATATCGCCAACTTTTACTTCCCGCTCAATTGACTCGCTTTTAGGAAAAATGAAAGAAATAATGAGAATGGTAATAAAAACAACACCCAGACGAATTAATTTATTGTAGTTGATTTTTTTCTTTTTCGATTTCATATCTCAAAATTAATATAAATGAATTTTATTACAATAAATCGGCTGGAAGAAAACTAAGATTCGCAGAAATTGTTTTTCAGTTTGAAATTTAGTCAAAAATTTTTTTGTTAATTAAATTTTATTCACAGGAGTAATGGGTTTCTTTCCTTTCAAAACATTCACGATATTTTTTGCCGCAAGTTCAGCCATTTTATTCCGTGTCTCATAAGTCGCACTTCCGATGTGGGGCAGGAGAACAACATTTTTCATCTTTAATAAATCTTTTGTGATTTTTGGTTCAAACTCATAAACATCAAGCCCAGCTGCAAAGAGTTTATTGGATTTTAAAGCATTCACTAATTCTTTTTCGTTGATAACTTCACCTCTTGCTGTATTTATTAGAATTGCACCATCTTTCATTAATTCGAATTCTTCTTTGTCAATAAGGTGATAAGTCTCTTTTGTAAGAGGTGTATGGAGGGAAATGAAGTCTGATTTTTTAAGCAATTGGTTTAGTGAAGAAAATTTAGCTCCAGTTTCTTTCTCAAAATCTGGAATTCTTTTTTTGTCATGATAAAGAATTTTCAACCCGAAACCTTTAGCTCTTCTGCCAAATGCCTGACCAATTCTACCAGCGCCAATAATTCCGACTGTGTGTCCATTTAATTCTTTCCCTAACATTAAATCGGACTGCCAAATTTTGAATTTACCTTTTCTTGTGAATTCATCGGCTTCCACAATTCTTCTAGCACAGGCAAGTAATAATGCAAATGCTAAATCTGCTGTCGCATTCGTTAAAACATCTGGAGTATTGGTTACCCAAATTTTTTTCTGAGTTGCATATTCCACATCGATGTTATTAAAACCAACTGCATAGTTTGCAATGACTTTTAGTTTTGGAAGACCATCTATAATTTCTTTATTTATCTTATTAGCAAGCAGACACAAAAGTCCATCACATTCTTTTGCTTTTTTGATCAAAGTTTTTGGTTCAAGTGGTAAATAGCTTTTATTCTCAATTACTGTAATTCCATTTTCTCTTAAGATATTAATAGCGATTTCCGGGACAATGGCAGTAACGAAAACCTTCATATTTCTCTCCCTCTTTTTTTCTTTAATGAAAACCTCTTTAAATATTCTAGGGTTTATTCTTTTAAAATTTTAGTCATCAAAAAATTATCTAAATAACATATTGACAATAAACGTTGCACCTAAGATTCCAGCGACATCAGCCATTAATCCAACTGGCAGAGCATATCTTGTTTTTTGAATATTTACTGAACCAAAGTAAACAGCTAAAACATAAAATGTTGTCTCGGTGCTTCCGTAGTAAGTCGAAACTAAAATCCCAATTAACGAATCGGGACCGTGGGTTTTTATAATTTCTGTCATAATTCCAAGTGAACCAGAACCAGAAAGTGGTCTCATCAAAGCCATTGGCAATGCTTCAGCCGGCATTCCAATTAAATTCGTCACAGGTGTAAGAACATATATGAGTAAATCCATTGCACCTCCGTATCGGAATATTCCAATTGCAGCAAGCATTGCAACTAGATAAGGAATTATCCTTACAGCAACATTGAATCCTTCTTTAGCTCCTTCGACGAACTTTTCATACACTTTGACTTTTTTTATTAATCCGTATGTTAAAAATGAAAAAATCAGCAGGGGAATTGCAAGAATTGAAATGTAACCAATAACGAGTTTAAATGATTCAGGATTAATAAAACTAAAAATATGTCCAAAAATTTTTCCGAGTCCAGTAGTAAATGAAAGTATAACTAGCAAAATCAGCGAGAAAATTATGCTGAGACTTTTCTTTCTTGACTTTATCCAGCCGGAAAAATCTTCTTTCATTTTGGGATAATTGGCGAAAATTTTCGCTGCTGTTATACCAGTTAATGTTGCACAACCTGCACCAAAGACTGAAGTCCCAATTATAATAGCAGGATCAGAGGAACCTGACGCTGCTCGAATTGCAATAGCAGTTGCTGGAATTAAAGTTAGTCCAGCAGTATTAACAGCAAGGAACATACACATTGCATCTGTTGCGGTGTCTTTTTGTTGGTTAAGTGTTTGAAGATCTTCCATTGCCTTTAAACCAAATGGAGTTGCAGCATTGCTTAGCCCGAGCATATTGGCTGAAATATTCATAATCATTGAACCCATTGCAGGATGATCCTGCGGAACATCGGGAAATAGAAATTTTGTAATTGGTTTAACAGATTTTGCAATTAGTTTAATCAAACCTGCTTCTTCGGCAACTTTCATAACTCCAAGCCATAGCGCCATAATTCCAATTAGTCCTAAAGCTATTTGAACTGCAGTATTTACAATATCGAGTAAACCATTTGTTACATTTCTCATTTTTACAAAATTTACTTCCTCGAATTTTACTTTTATCATTAACTCTGACTCACCGCTATTTTCTATGATGAAATCACCAATCAGATCATCTTTTTCTCCGGAAGCTTTTGCCATTATTTTCCAGATTTCCGGAGATGCATCATTAATTTTAATAATAATTCGCCCTTTGTTTTCACCTGTCAAAATTACTTTTGCTGGAAGATTTACATCAGACTGAATTTGTGAATTATAGAATTGATTGAAGTTTTCTCGATTAATGTAAATTAATCCTTCGGCTTCTTTATAAAAATTTTTCGTTTTCGATTGGAAGCTGAATTCAATCCATTCTTTGTTTCGAAATTTATTTTCTGATGTATCTTTGATATCAAAATAAAGGGCTGTTCCAATTCCAAGGATTATGAGGGCAATCCAGACATAGTTTAGCATTTAAGACCTCACTTTTTAATGGGGGTTTTATTCTGTGAATTTATTACATAGAATTTGGGTCTAAAAGGAAATGAGTGATTGCCATTTATGTTTTTTACTACAACCTTTAACTCATGATCTCCAGCTTCTAAATTTTGATTCAATGGGATGAGAATTTTTTTGGAAATCTTATTAATCGCAAATTTTGCTTCAACATCTTGTGAATCAATTTGTGCGATGTAAAAAGTTGTATCTATCCCAATGTTATTGTCATTTATTGTGACGCTTAAAATTTTGTCATTTCTTAAATTGATTGTATCTCTTTCAAGTTGTAATGTAACTATTCCCTGTCGAAGGTAGCGTCCAAGACCTTTGAAAATTCCCCAGGCTTGAATTTGATTAAATTCATCGATGATTAATCTTTGCTCTTCATAAGCTGAAGTGTGAAAAGCGCATTCAATTAAAATTCTTGGTGCGTTTGTCTTTCTGAGAACAGAGAATCCAGCTTTCGGATAAATCCAATAGTCTGAGTAAGTTCCATCAAATGAACCAAGTCCGCCGCTGTTACCCATTGCATAGGCTAAATCTCGTTGAACATATCTGGCAATATCGTGACTTGAGTGGTCATATTCGTAATCTTTTGGAGTTGCATGATAATAAGTCGATGTGTAATTGGTATAAATATCGCCAGGTCTTCCCGGTGCATTGTGATGAATGGAAATGAAAATATCGGCTCCCCATTCATTTGCAAGTCTTGAACGATCGTCCAAAGAAATAAATGTATCTCTGTCTCTCGACATATTTACAATCGCACCAGCTCTCTGAAGGTAATCTCTTAGATACAATGCGACTTTCAAATTTAGATCAGCTTCGACTGCAAGACCAGCTGGACCTTTGTTTTTTCTATCAGTTCCGCCATGACCTGGATCAAGAAAAATTTTTAATCCTTTGAAGTAGGGAGAGTAAAAATTGATAGTTGAGTCTTGCTTTTCTTTCGGATGCCAGTCAAAAGGTTTAACATAATAAACGTTATAGACAATTTTTTTGGTGAAGCAGCCTGCAATTGTAAAAATTAAAATTGCGATCAAAAAAATTATGTATTTCTTTTTCATAAATTAACCCTCAATTGAATTTTGGGTGATAAGTGAGTTTCCCTTGTAGATTTCAGTGACCATTTTTTTTGAAAAGTCTACTGAAGTTGATGTAAATAAATCTCTGACATTTTTCCCTTTTGAGAAAAGAATGAATAAAATTTCGTTCCAAAAGAAGAGCGGTGGAATAAAGGTTAAAACTCTGGTTAGATTTCGAATTAGTACTTCAAAAAAATTTGAGAGAAAAGATTTTATGGAATTTTGTTCTGAGGCGTGATTGCGATTAATTACAACTTTAAGCCCCAAAATTAATTTACCAGGTGTTCGATGAAAAATACATTCAAAGACTGCGAAATATAATTCGTAAAAAATAAGGAGTAAAAAAATAAAAAATACATTTTCATTAATTGTTATGTTGGTTATGTGGTAAACGTAAATTAGAAATAAAAGAATAATTAAATTATCAACTGCAAACGCAAGTGCTCGTGCAAAAAATAGACTTAGATTGTTTACTCTTTCCTGATCTGTCATTTTGAGTTTAAAATTTTTACAAGCTCGAGTAATTCGTGTGGTTTGATATTTACATAAACATTATTGTTTACCACAATTGTTGGAACAAACTTTTGTCCATTGGTGATTTGTTCGAATTCAAGTGTTACATCATTATTTTCATCAACTCTTTTTTCGATGTATGGAAGATTGTATTGTTCTAAAATCATTTTTGCGATTTTACAATTTCCACAATTCTCGGTGGTATAGAGGATTATTTCGTTATTCATAAGTTCATCAAGAAATAATTCTGAATTGCATTTACGCCCGAAGCAGCTTGGAAATTATACCCAGCTTTTTTAAGTGCAAACTCGAGGGCGGAGATCATCGTAATCATATCAAGTTCGTCGTAATAACCGAGGTGAGAAATCCTGAAAAGTTTCCCTTTATATTGCTCTTGACCGCCGGCAACGGTAATTCCAAATTCATACTTAAGGGCATCGTTAAATTTTTTGAATTCGATCCCTTCAGGAATGAAGACAGCGGTAATTGCATTAGAAGGATTTTTGCTCATTAATTTTAATCCAAGTGCTTTCACACCAATTCTAATTCCTTCAGCAAGCCTGTGATGTCTTTTCCAGATATTCTCCAGACCTTCTTCTTTTATAAGTTTTAATGCTTCGTTAGCTCCAATGACAAGTGTAATTGCTGGTGTCCAGGGAGTGTCTCCACTTTCAAGAGCTTTTTGTGCTTTTTTTAGTGAAAAGTAAAAAACTCGATTTTCGGTTTCATTAATTTTTCGCCAGGCTCTTTCGCTAACAGCAATGAACGAAAGTCCCGGAGGAATCATTAATCCTTTTTGTGAACCGGTTAAAACAATATCCAGATCCCATTCATCCATTTTAAGTTCAATTGCGCCAACGGAAGTTATTCCATCAACAACAATCAAGGCATCAGAAATTTCGTGAACAGCTTTTGCAATTTCCCGGACATTGGTAACAGTGCCAGAGGAGGTTTCGCTGTGAGTTAGGTAGATAGCTTTTACATCAGGATCTTTTTTGACTAAATCAATAATCTCGTCTACCGATGGAGGTTTGCCCCACTCTTTTTTTACTTCAATTGGAATTCCACCAAAAGTTTTAATCATTTGTCCCCATCGTTCGCCGAATTTTCCACCGTTAACAAAAATGGCTTTATCACCATCTGAAATTACATTCCCGACTGCAGCTTCCATTGCACCAGTTCCGCTTGAGGTTAAAGTATAAACATTTTGTTTGGTCTGAAATAAGTATTTAATGTTTGAATTTAATTCAGCAAATATTTCTTTGAATTCCGGATTACGATGGTGAATTATTGGCTCAGACATTTTGAGCATTATTTTTTCTGGAACTGGTGTCGGTCCGGGAGTGAACAATCTTCGTTTAAACATTTTTCCTCACAAGTTTTTTACAAAATTAAGAGATTTGACTGATAAAGTATTGGTTGAGTTCAGTAAGTTGAGATGATTGTTAATAAAAGTAAATTAAAGATTTAATCATAATGCATCACAAATTGTAATTACTAGTTCTTATTCAAAAATAGTTTTGCTTTTTTATTCAGGACTGAGTTTAATTTTTGTTGTTGACGGACTTTTATTTTCATCATCAATAGAGGATTTGTGTAATAAGTGATGAATTTAGATTAACTATTGAGATGAAAACGAAAATGAAGATTAACCAAAGGAATGCTTTAGACTTAAAATATTAGATAGAGATTTGTTTTAATGTTGAAGATAAAAAAGATTGCCAGTCTTCGATAAACTTTGACCGGCAATCTTTTTGTCTAAAGTTCAGTTATAATTTTTATTCAGTTAAGAATTCTTTTTTGAATTTATTAATCTTCAAGTCAATTAAGTGAACAATACAATTCCGCCTGCAGCTTTCTGATAAAAATCACCAACGGTTAAAATATCATCTACACCTTCCCATAGATCTTCTTTCTTTAAGTGGAACATATCCATCGCAAGTTTACAGGCATATATGTTTCCGCCAGAATCTTTAATCATTTGTAAGAATTCACGAACTGGCGGGACATCAAGTTTTTCCATTTCCTTTTTCATCATCCATGTTGCAAACGAAGCCATTCCGGGAATCATTCCGAGCCAGGTTGGCATCTTTTGTCCCCATGGGAGTCGCATTGCAGCATTTCCAACAGTTGCAATTGAAAGTTTATCCATTCGTTTGTCAACTATTGCATCCATACCGAAAAATGTAAAGAAAAGATTTGCATCAATCCCTTCCATTCTTGCTCCATTAGCAAGGATTAAACCGGGATAGACACCATCGAGTGAACCTCGAGAAACGATTATGGATACTTTTTTGATTTCTTCATTTTGATTTGACATATGACTCTCTCCTATATTTTTTAAATGCATCCTTTTGGTTTTGGTAATCCAGCTATTTTAGCAGCTTTCTTTGCTGGACCTTTCGGAAAGAGTTGATACAATTCTTTTGTATCTACACCGCTTTCCTTTGTTAATTTTCTAATTGAAGGCGCATCACCAACTTTCTGAAATTCCTGTCTCATATAATTGATCACAAGCCAGTGTCTTTCTGTTAATTCTGGAATTCCTTCTTCTTTAGCGAGTTCACGGGCGATATCTTCGTTCCAGTCAGAAAGATTTTTGAGATGTCCATCATCATCAAATTCGATCATTTTTCCTAAGATTTCTCTTGTTGGCATAATTGTCTCTCCTTATTTATTTGTTTGTGTTTGTTGAAATTATTTTCTCTTGTTTATTGACTGAGTTTCCATTTGAATTAATTGCAGATAAACTCTTCAAAAATTGTAGTGCAAAGTAAAGTGCTTTTTTAGTTTCAGGGTGATTTAATTCTTTGACGAGTTTTAATATTGAAATATCTTCTTTCACTTCAATGTCAAGTTTTTTATAAACATTTAGAGCATTATTTACTGCGTGAAGCATATCGGGTTGAGTGAGATTTTTAATTGTATTTAGGATTGTAACAATGTTATCACCCAGAGCTTTGACATCATCAACCGTGAAAGAAGTTACAATGTTATCAAATATTTTTTGAGTTTCTTTTAGAAATGCAAAATATCCTTTGCGGTCAAGCTCATCTAATTTGTTCATTAAATCAATTGACATTCCTTTAGAAATCAATCCAAAATCTTTTGCAAAGTCTCGCAGATTTTCAAGCTGCTCAAATAATTTTGTCAGGTTATTTACATTTCTTAAAAGTTTTTTGAAAAGATGCATTATATCGCCAGTTTTAAGATAATCGTGAACCTGTTCGAGCTCATCTAATGATGTGAGATATACATCTTTAGCAACACGCATTAGGTCATCTTTCAAATCCTGCATCTCCTGGCGATGTTTTCGCTGAAGCTCAATTTCTTCCATTATTACATTGAGCTTCTTGTTTATTTCTTCGAGTTGAAGTTGAAGTTCTTTGTTCTCCATTTTACAACCTCTTTCCAGCCATTGTCATATGGGATTCAATTGGGAGTTCAATTCCTTTGAGTAAGAAATTCCAGTACATCCATCTGAACATTACTTTGCCATAGTGATTCATCTTTGTCTCTTCTAATAATGAAAATGGTCCAATTCCAGGTAATGGGAATTTTCCAGGAAGTGGTTCTGTATCATAATTGAAATCAATTAATATACCTTTGCCAAACCCGCTTTCAATGAAACAATTAGCATGACCATCAAATTTTGCTGTTGGTTTTCTGCCATCGATTACATCCAAAAAGTTTTCAAACAAAATTTCTGATTGGAAATGGGCTACCGAACCAGCTTTTGAACTTGGAAGATTTGTTGCATCGCCAATAACGAAGATATTATCAAAACCTTCAGCAAGAAGAGTGTGTTTATCAGTAGGAATGAAATTCAATACATCACCCATACCGCTTCGAGCAATTGCTTCGTCACCTTTATTTGTTGGGATTGTTACCAGCACATCGAAAGGAACTTCGATTTCATCCCAGCTGACAATTTTTTTCTCGTCGTTATCTACTCTTGCGATATTAAAGTCAGTGACAAGTTTAATGTTTTTCTTCTCAAGGAAATCACCAAGAATGGCTGAAGCTCTTGGTTTTGTAAATGCACCGGGCAGAGGAGTAACAAAATGAATATCAACTTTATCTCTAATTCCTCTTTCAGTAAAATACCAATCTGCTAAGAATGCAAATTCAAGTGGAGCAA
This sequence comes from Ignavibacteria bacterium, assembly GCA_013177855.1. Taxonomy (NCBI): domain Bacteria; kingdom Pseudomonadati; phylum Ignavibacteriota; class Ignavibacteria; species Ignavibacteria bacterium. The sequence goes on along the minus strand of JABLYA010000001.1, from coordinate 900,758 downwards.
CCGGACATTTGATTGGCATCTCAGTTATGTGAATAACAAGCCTTCCACCATCCCAATGTTTAAAGAGGTTTCCTAACGCACAGGCACCTTCAATTGTGTAAAAGTCGAAAACATTTTTGTACCAAAGTTTATCTTTCATCCCTTCAACTTCATTTGGATCAACTCTTGAACCTGTTGCAATTATTAAATAATCATAGGGCAATACTCTGTTGTTTGCAAGTATCACTCTATTTTTATCTGGTTCAATTCTTTCGATCTCGCTCATAATGACTTCAACACCAGAAGGAAAGAAATCTCGCTTTGGTTTTATAACATCCCGCCTTGTGTAAATCTCAAATGGAATGAACAAAAATCCAGGTTGATAATAATGTGTTTCTTCTTTATCGACAATTGTAATGCTCCAATCTTTTAAATCAAGTGCATTATATAATTTGTTTAACATCATTGTGCCGGCAGTACCAGCACCTAAGATTACGAGTTTTCTCATATTCGTTCCTCTTTTAATTCTTCTTTTTGATAAATCCCATTAAAAGTTAGTTCAATTAATTTTGATTTAATTGATTCGCAGTTATTAAAAATCTTGTAAACTTCGCACTCTCTGCAGTCTTTATCTGAACAAAAATTGTTTTCATGTTTGAATGTCCAGCAAGGCCTATTTGAAGATTTCAAAGCTTTGCAAAAATCAATGTTCTGCAACGAACAATTAACAATTGCCCAACATGGTATTAGTGAAAAAATTCTTTTAATGCCTTCAATGCTGATTTTATCTTCTTTGATTGCATTCCTAATGCATCGTAGACGATGAATATCTTCTTCAGAATATAATCTTTGATTTGTAGACTTTTTATATGGAATAATTAGTCCTTCTCTTTCGTACATTCTTAAAGTATGTACTGAAATCCCAAGTATCTTTGCAGCTTCACTAATTTTATATTTTGGTTTTGATTGGCTCATATCAATTATAGTTATCATAATTACTATTGATATTTAGCAACTAATAGGCCAAATAAAAAAATCGATTTTTTAAATAATTTCTTGATTTATAAATATCAAGTTTATCAAAAATGAAAAACATGTTGGTGTTTTATTTCAAACTTGATACTTATAAATATAAACAATTATTTCAGTTGCAAAAAATTAAGAGCATTAAAATTTAGGCAGGATGCATTTAGGTGAGCGATTCTTTAGTGTATTTTCAAAATTAATTAGGGATTCATTAATAACTTTTGAATTTTCCTTATGACAGTTCAAACAAGCTCCAACCGATAAAACTTTTTTCTGCTTTTCAAGAGGGAGGTTTTTTGCATAGGTTCGAGTCGAGTTGGGGTTTGTTCCTTCATCTAAAAATTTTATCCATGCATCGTTTGGAAGTAAATCGATAGGATTAATTTGATCTTCCAGTGTAAAGTCAATTTTAAATTTATTAAGTACTTCACTGAAACCAATTTTGCCTTTGCCATATCCCAAAGCAGTTGATGATTGATGACAACTTTTACAACTTCTCACTTCTTTCCGGATTGTGTGAGGAAAAGTTGGGGCAAATAATCTATTAAACTTTATCATTTTTGATTTTTGATCGGAGATTTTGATAATCATTCCTGGTATAAAGCTCGAAATTTTTTCTTTGTCTTTTATTTTGATTATGCCCAGAGTGGGTTGTCCAACTTCAAAGTTATGAGCTTCTTCAATCCAGCTTCCTTTTATTGCTTGATTTGTCAGGTGATCAAAACCAATTTCGTTTGGATCAAATTTAGTATGACAACCATTACATCTCGTTACCCAATTTGTATGACAACTTTCACAACTCAGATTTTTGTGTGAATTAGCTGTGCATTCAGGAGCTGGTTTCTTTAGTTCAAGTTTTCTGTTGGAATTTTTAGTGAAGAAAAAAGTTTTACCATTTGAAATTTCAATTTTGTTGGTAAACGGTATTTTAGTTCCTTTAAGCGCAATTAATTTATTATCTTGATTAAAATAAGCGGTGTCTCTAAGAGTTAAAATTTTTTTAGTTTCATAATCTATTTCGTTTAAAGGGATAAGATTGAGTTTTTCTGTATGACAATCTTCGCAGCTAATTTTAATTTGTTGCTCTTTATGTTCATAGACATTTCCATCTCCCATTAACTCTAGTGAAATGTGACAATCGATGCAATCCATTCCTTTTTCGAAATGAATATCAGGTATTTGTTTTATGAAGATCCTTCCATCTTTGAGGCTTCGATGTTCTATGTTTTTAAAGTTTACTTCATCTGGAAGTATTTCTGACCAACCTTCATAATTTGTGGATATTCTTCCTGATCGGCTATGACAACCAAAGCAATGATCATTTGATATCTTCAAATCAATTGATGGATGCAGAACTGGAAGTTGCTCTTTTGATTTTTTGTAATGATTTAATTGTTCTTCAGTTTCATTGTTGTAATTTAAATGGCATGCAAGACAGCCTCCTCCTCTTGAAAGTTCATCAATTTTGCCAAATTCATTTTTCTCGTTTCCTAAATGACAGGAGACGCAGAGATTTCTTAAATGAGTATCTGCAGCCGAATACTTTAAATCTTTGACATTAAAACTTCCTTCTGGAGTTTTGATTTCATTAAAAGTAAATTTATCGACGCTTATCATCCCGCTGAGTGTAGACATAATAGATCTTTCAACACGATACAATAAATCTGGATGACATTTAGAATTACCGCAAGTTAATTTTGCATTTGAAAGATTTCCTGGAATCAAAATCATACCGCGATGGGCAGAATTCTTATTTAAAGTATAGACATTACCACGATGACAACTAAAGCATCCAATTTGTTCTGGATTATGTGAAGAGGTTAAGCCTTTCATATTATGACAGCTTAAACAACCTTCAAATCTTCCCTCAATTACTTTTAAAGAGTCATTCACAACCTCTTTCGTTGAGGGATTTAAGAATTTCAAAAACTCAAATTTTACATTAATGTTTTTATAAGAAGGTGAAGTAAGCTGCCAGTTTTCACCACGGAAGAATAAACCAGTTACAGTTAGAATTGTAAGAGATAAAATTATTATTGAAAGCGTTATCAATAAGATTTTTCTGTAAATATTTGAAACGATTTTAATCAAGTAAAAGAGGAACAATATTAAAATTAAGATTACGATTACGATTACAGGATTTGAAAACCAATGCAAAAATTCTTGAAGTCCTGCTAAATACCAGGGTCCTTTTATAATCATTGAAAAAGAATCATTTGGAAGCGGCGTTAAAAGAAAACTTAGAATAAGAACAGATAAGGCAGCAATTAAAAATCTATCATTTCTTGGAAGAAAAATTCTTGAATGCTCAAGAATAATAAAGAGTAAAATTATTGTCGATGTTCCAATGTGTTGAAAGAAAATTATTTTGAAATTATTCTCATTTCCGAGAAGGAAAAAAGAAATCTCATCTCCGACAAATGGAATACTTCGGGCTATAGTTGAAAAAATTTTAAAAGCATGTAAAGAGTCATAATCGCCTTTCAATAAAAAACCACTTAGCATCACATAAAAAATTAAAAAAATAGAAAAAGTAAGATGAAGCCAGATGACATTTTTTACTTTCTGCTCAGATTTCTTTATTAAATGTTCGATTATGTGCAGAATTGAAAAGATTAAAAATAAATGAGATGACCAGTAATGGATATTTCTTAAGAAAGATCCAAAATAGTCTAAAATTAAAATTTCAGAAATTGACTGAAGAGGTTTTTCTGCATCAAAAGAAAGAGAAATTCCAATTCCGCCAATTATTGAAATGTAAAAAAGGGAAGTTGCTATCTCGCCATAAGGGAATTTGAGTAATTTGAATAAAAAAGAATTTTTATTGTCAAAAGCATCAGACATAAACTATAATTTGATTTTTTAGCCTGTCAAGTTCGAACTGAACTTCTTCAAGGTTTTTTGTGGCTGGACCGCTTATTACTTTACCATTAGATTTAAATTTAGAACCATGACAGGGACAAACTAAATTTTGATCAAATGATAAATTCACATTACACCCAAGATGTGTGCAGGTTGATTTAAAGATTTTTAATTCATTTCCACTTTTTGAAATAATCAGTCCATCTAAAACAGTTATTCCTTCAGGGAAGTTATTTTCATAGGTTTTGATTTTTCCTTTTTTTGAATTAAGCAAATTTTTTTCTGACGATTTGAAGATGAGAAAACCAAATCCAATCCAGATTAAATTGCTTATTTGTTTCAAAAACTTTCTTCGATTTATTTCCATAATTTTATATGTAAAATAAATTTATGGAGATTAAACTATGACGAACTTACCAGAGCACTTTAAAAATTTCAAAGAAAAATATCCAGAAATTTATCAAGCTTATGAACAGCTCGGGAAAGCTGTTCACAGCTCAGGACCAATTGATGAAAAAAACAAGAGCGTTAATTAAGCTTGCAATTTCAGCTGAAGCAGGACTTGAAGGTGCTGTCCACTCCCATACTCGAAAAGCCTTAGAATGTGGTTGTTCTAAAGATGAAATTTTACAGGTTGTTTTTCTGGCAATTCCAACAATTGGTTTTCCAGGAGCGATGGCAGCTCTAAGCTGGGTTGAAGATGTAATTGAATCGAAATAAATATTATGAAGCTGTCTCATTCCACCTCCCAACTAAATCTGCATACACTTAAAGAATGAGACAGCTTTAGGAGAGACATTAACAACCTTCTCGTTTCTTTTTCTTTGGTTGTATACTGCCAGTTGCTTTTTGTGTCGATGTTGGTGAAGGTAAAGATATTTCAGTTTTTTCTTCAACTGAAGCATTACCAGTAATTGCCTGACCACCAAAATATTTTGCAATTGCTTTCTTTTTTTCAAAAAGGCTTAATTCTTCTTTGGACGGATTTGAGCTGAGTTTTGGAAATAACACTTCGTTTTTCCAGCTTTCTAATCCGCCGTCAAGTATGTAAACATTTTTGAAACCTTTAGATTTTAAAATAAACCATCCTTGAGCAGCTCTTAAATTATCTTCAGCGTAAAGAATTAATTTTTGATTTCTGTACAATTCTGCTTCAGGTAATGAAACAAGTGGAATATTTTCAGCTTCTGGCAGTGAATATTTTTCAAATTCTTCAGGATTTCTTAAGTCAATTAAAACAAAATCTGCTTTTCCTTGAATTAACCAATCAGCAATAACTTCTGGTTTAATTTTATCCGAATCTTTTACCGTAGATAAAGCTAAATCTTTAACGTTAACTTCAACTATATCATTATCGAAAGGATTTCCTGCGAGAAGCGCAATTACTCCGAGAAGAATAGCAACCAAAGCCAGCTTTTGATTTAATGATAATTTAGAGAATAACTTTTTCATTTTTCATTCTCCGGATTTCTGAAAGCATATTTCTTTTCTGCCCATTCTGCCAAAGCGAAAGCACCAATTGCCATAACAACAACTAAAAAAACAACAAGCCCATAAGGTAGATGGAGAGCTTCAGGTAAACGGACAACTCCTAAATTTGTTGAATTATAGAAATCAGAAATGAGTGGATAAATTTCACCAAATGTAAATATTCCAAATAAGGCTCCAAGAATGAACATTAATCCATCAATACTACCAGTGGCAAATGAAACGACAGATGTTCCCGGACAATAGCCGCCAATTATAAAACCAATTCCTAAAATAAGTCCACCGATAGCTTGAGGGAGAATGTAAGTTTCAGTCATATAGATTAATTTCAAATCAAGAAATCCAATTACTCCTAAGTAATACACTCCCAGCATTGCTGTTACTATTGCGCTAAACATTACTTTAAGAACTCGCATATTAGAAAGATAAAATTGAGCAGCTAGGATTCTTGCACTTCCAAATCCACCTCTTTCTAAAGCGAAACCGAAACCAATTCCAATTAAAAATGCAATCACAAGACTTATTTCAGTGTTGAAATATCCGAATTTGAAAAATGGTGCGTTCATAACCATTGCCTCCTTAGAAAGTATGCAAAAGCATAACCACCGGCAAAAACCATCACCATAAATATCCAACTGCCAAGATTGAGTAAAGCACCGCCGGTAAGTGCCTGACCACTTGTGCAGCCACGAGCAAGTTTAGCTCCAAAACCCATCAAAGCACCACCAATAAAGGCAAAGAATAATCTTTTACCCTTTGAAATATTTGGTCCTTTCTCTACTCTTTTTCTGACTCTACCAGCTAAAGTGCCTGAGATAAATCCACCAACAAGGACACCAAGAACTTCAAAAACAAGCCAGTCTTTTAATGGATTGGTAGTCCCATCACCAATGTATTCTTTGTAAAATTCATTTGATGAAGCATGTTCTGGAGAGATATTATAAACTCCGTATGCGATGAGTGAAGACATTGCACCAGAGGCACCAAGGCCTCGACCCATTATGACGAATGAGAGAAGAAGAACAATTCCCAAACCAATTCCAGTCAAGTAAGGATTTGAATAAGGTTTGGGTTTTGCCTCAACAAGTTCAATGTCTTTAGTAAAAAGTTCAGAAATCTTTTTTGCAAGTGTTGTCATTTTTTACTCCTTTTACTTAAAATGTGCATTAAACCAATGACTGTATTGTCCAGCTTCGACTATGATAAATCTCAAAATAATTCCACCTAAGATGACAAAAATTGGCGCGACAGGTGTATGTTTTATTTTATGATTGACTGCAAGTAATTGAATAAAAAGTGGGATTAAAATCCCCATCAAAATAACTAAGACCCAAAATGCTGGAGCAAAAGGACCATTAATTAACAAAGTTGCAGCTTCTTTATGCGGTTTTGCGGAAGAAAGCAATCCAATTATGTACATAAAAATGACAAAGAGTTCAAGAGTTAAAAAGCCATTATCTGCTTTTGCAAGTAATTCGCTTTCGTATTTATTCTTTGCAAATAAGTGAACAAATGCTGCTGCTGTTGAAAGTCCTGAAACTAAAAATAAAAACCAGAGCAATGAAGAATTCCAGAGAGGTCTTGAACCCATTACGCTTAATAAAACACCAGTGTATGCACTAAGCATCAAGCCAATTAGCATATTAGCAATACCAGTAATCTTAACTAAAAATGGATGCGATGAAATTTTTAAACTGATATTGGCAATTGATTTAATTTTTTCCTGAATGAACAATGGTGGCTTTAAAAGTAAATTCAGTATCAATGCTGGATAGACAAGTAGAAGAATCCAGGCGCCCCAAGACATTGGTGAATTAATTTTAAAAGTAGTATAGAGGCGCCAAACATAAAGTTTGTGAGACAAATCAAGGAAGAGGAAGAACATACCAAGACTGATTAATATCAAACTAATTAACGGAGTTGAGAAACACGCACAATCTGTCTCTTTATATCTCTTACTGAAAATAAAGAATCCACTTATGATCATCATTCCAGCGACAATTCCGCCCAGGAAAAGATAAAGAGGAATCTGCCACTCCCACATTGACATATACGGATCTATGTGAGGATTATGGCGAGTGGTTGTAAGTTCAAGTAAATCTTGCATATCTATCTACCTCTTTCAAATTAAATAAAAGATATTTGGTTCAGTGCCAGCTTCTGGGAGATTTACATGCCATTTACGAGATTTAAGCAATTGACTTACTTCACTATTTGGATCATCTAAATCTCCGAAATAAATGCAATGAGTTGGACAAACTTCAACACAAGCTGGTTGTAATCCTTTTTCAACTCTGTGAATACAAAAAGTGCATTTATCAGCATAACCATCGGGATGAATATATCTTGCGTCGTATGGACAAGCTTCTACACAAGCTTTGCAACCAATGCACAAATCCTTATCTACTAAGACAATTCCACCCCATTCGTGAATATGACTTGCGCCTGTTGGGCAAACAGAAACACAGGGTGTATTCGTGCAATGATTGCATCTTTCAGTTCTAATTTCCATATGTAAGTCAGGAAACTTGCCGTGTACTTCAGTTACAATCCAATCTCGGTTGTAACCTTCAGGGATGTTGTTTTCAGTTTTACAGGCGAGTACACAATCCTGACAGCCAACACATTTTTTGGTATCGATGACCATTCCATATCTTGGCATTTTAAACCTCCAATTCAAAAGTTACAAAGTTTACATTCATTGCTGTTCCACCCATTAAGGGGTCAGTTGTATATTTTGTTATAAGTTCTGCATCACTTGCGCCCTTTCGGTAAATGGAACGCAATGCTCGTGATTTTTGACCAAATCCATGAACAATATAAACGCAATCTTTTCTTATTCTTTCAGTCACTTTAACTTTAACTGGATCACTCAAAACACCATCCTGATTTTTCAGTTTAATTTTCTGACCATTTTTCAAGCCCCACCTTTCAGCGACATCAGCATTTACCCAGACTTCATTTTCGCTCATCATATCTCGAAGCAGTGGATTCGATTGAGTTTTACTAAATGTATGCACAGGAGCTCTTCCAAAGAGAAGTCTGAAATAACCAGCTGGTGGATCTGGATGTTTTGTATATCTTGGAACAGGATCAAAGCCCGCTGAAGCAAGTTGATCTGAATAAAATTCAATTTTACCGGATGGAGTTTCAAACACTGGTTCAACGCCATCTTCAAAATAAATTGGTTGTGATGGAGCTTTTATAATTCCTTTTTCTTTTAATTCTTCAAAAGAAAGTCCAGCAAGACTTAATCTTGTTTGAAGATATTCTTCGATATCTTTCCAAGGGAAATATTGTTGGAGCCCAAGTTTCTCAGCTAATTTTTTGGCAATCCACCAATTTGGTTTTTGATTGGCTGGTTCTTCTACAACAGGTTGACGAATTCCCACAAAACCTTCTCTAAAAGGTGAGTTATTTAATTCATCATATCTTTCAAGATAAACTGACTCAGGAAGCACAACATCAGCCCAGCCGGCAATTTCACTTGGAATAACATCTATTACAACCATTAAATCAAGATTTTGGATCGCTTTTATCGTTTCTTCCCTATTTGGCAGAGCTTGAAGAAGATTTGTACCGTAAATAAACCAGCCTTTAATTGGATATGGTTTACTTGTAATTGTAGCTTCTCTTATTCCAGTTGAAATTTGTTCACCAGTTGCAAATGGAAATCTTCCATTTGGATTATCAACTGGTTCTTTCTTTAATTCTGGATAAGGTGGATATGGGTATTTGGGGATGCTCATTGAATAAGGAACATAGAAACCGCCTTTTCTTCCCCAACTTCCCATTAAAGCATTTAATAATGCAATTGCTCGACTTCTTTGAGTATCATCACCATACCAGGTTGTATGCCTTCCCGGGTGAATTAATGTTGCTGGTTTGTATCTTGACATTTCACGAGCGGTTTCAACAATCAATTCTGGTTTAATTCCTGTTTCGATATAAGCCCACTCGGGAGTGTATTGAGAAACTTCCTGAGCAAATTTTTCAAATCCGTAACCATATTTTTTTACATACTCTTCATCATATAATTTTTCTCGAACAATTACTCCCATCCATGCAAGAAGTAGAGCGAGATCGGTTCCAGGTTTAATTGGCAGATAATATTTTGCCTTGCTTGCAGCAACACTAAATCGTGGGTCAACAACTATAATTGATGCACCTCGTTCAACTGCTTTTGAAAATTCCTGCACTTGAGTATTGTGCATATTTTCACCGAGATGAGAACCAATTAAGACAAGACATTTTGCGTTTTCTATATCAGTTCTTTCTGGCGAACCAACTACATCACCAAATGTTAATTCAAAACCAACTTCGCGTGGACCACGACATTGTGCAAATGAAGGTGCAGTTTCATTTGGACTGCCATAAGCTCTTAAAAGATGTTTAATGAATGTTCCACCAATTCCATGAGAGAACAATGCGATTGATTCAGGCCCATATTCATTCTTTATCTTAATCATTTTATCAGCGATGTAATTCAAAGCTTCGTCCCAGGTGACCTCAACCCACTTTTCTTCACCTCGAAGATTTTTTCTAATTAGAGGTGATTTTAATCTTTCAGGATCGTAATGTGCAACAACACCTCCGGTTCCTCTTGGGCACAATCTGCCTTTACTAAGAGGATCTAAAGGATTACCTTCAAGTTTCCAGAGTTTTCCATCTTTTACATAAGCAATCACACCGCATTTCCAGAAGCATAAATCACAGTAGGTTGGTATTTTCTGAACGCCTTTAATCACTTTTGAATTTATTGTTTCTGCACCCTTTATGATATGTTTACCTCCACCGGATAAAATTGCGGCGGTTGCAATTGTTGCACTCGTTATTTTTAAAAATTTTCTTCTTGAAATTGTGTTCATCTGACACTCCGAGTTTTCTTAATTATGTCTTTAACTTTAGTGCAGTCACTCAGTGTTTTATAGACTTCACATTCACGGCAGCTCAAATTTCCGCATACTGTTTCCTTCCCTTTTGTCATCCAGCAAGGTTTTGTAGTTGAAACATAGGCGGGACAATTTTTTCTATCTTCTTCCGAACACTTAATGATTTCCCAGCAGGGGATGAGTGAATAAATTACTTTTAAGCCTCGGATGCTGATTTTATGTTCATTTATTGATCTTCTAATACACCTTAATCGATTAATATCATTTTCTGTATATCTACGCTGGTTATTTTCTCCTTTTTCGGGTATTATTAAACCTTCTTTTTCGTACATTCTTAAAGTATGAATTGAAATTCCCAGTATTTCTGCAACTTCGCTTATTTTATATGACTGTTCCATTTTCAATACTTTCCAAAAAATTGATATTTATAAATCTCAACATCCTTGCCAGTGAAAAAAAGAACAAAAACACCAAAAATTGTTAATTGTATGGTATTATCTTTTCAATATTGTGAAAATTAATTGATTGGTTTCTCAAACTTGATATTTATAAATATCAAGAATTATTGGAAGGTATTAATAGTTGTTGCGAGTAGAAAAATATTTAAGTTTAATTTTAATCGTAACTAAGGTAATGATGTAAATCACTAAACTTAAAAAGATTTGTCGTATAATTAACCAACTTCCATAAAATAGACCGGATGGAATTATAGTTAGAAGTAAAATAAGATTTAAAGTTAGAATTGGAATTTTAAAACTTCCGAGTCTTGAGAAAATTTTCTGTTGTCCAATTATGGAAAGAACTATTATTGGAATAAATGCTGCGACTACCAATCGTTCTTCATTTATTGCAAAGAATATTTGTAGATAGGATAGAATTATAAAGGGAAGAAATTTTAAAAACATCATTCCAGCATTAAACAAACCAATAAAGGCAAATATGAAATGTATAAGAAATGAATAAATGGTAATTCTGTAAAGGAAGGAAAGTGAAAACTCGTTTAATCGCTTTAATCCAATTTTATGAATTAAATATTTCAAATTATATGTACTTTCATCAAATTGGACAATTCTAAGTTGAGGTGCAATTGAGTTAAGATAGTTGAGATCATCATTTAATGGCGGAATTAGAATTCTTACAGCTATAAAAATTATTAGAGGTAAGATTGAGATGATAATTGTCTTTTTCAATATTTTTATATCAAAAAATCTGGTTGCATTGAATGTATAATAAAGAGGCAGAACAAATAGAACCGTTTCCTTTGTTAAAGCACCAAGAATTATTACAACTAAAAATAAAAAATCATTTTTAATAAGAATTAGATAAATACTTAATGTGATCAATAGATAAGCAAAAGCATCGGGCAGCCAGTAGTCATAAATTACAAATTTGCTAACATAACTTATAGAAAAATAAGCGAACATTAACGCAAATGATGATAGGGTCTCATTGAATAATTTCTGTCCAATCTTAAAAACGAAAAATCCCGTTAATGCGACTGACAGAAGAGAAATGATTTTGAAATTAATCGAGATTTCAAAAGGTAGAATTGATGCAATGAAAGGAACAAATATTCTCCAACAAAATGGAGCGATATGAAAATCCAGATTGTGAAGAGCCATCCATAAATATTTGTGATGATCCCAGTAAAGTTTAAAATGCGGGTGATTATAATCCAATGTATCAATTTTCAAAAAGAGTATTAAGGTTATAATAGATGAAATTATCAGAGCCAGATATTCATTTCTGAACTTTTTTATATGCATATTGCTTTTAAATGAAAATGCTTTTTAATAAACTTACACAAAAGTAATTATTACAAACAAAATCTGGAAAGGATTTATGAAAACAGCACTTATTACTGGAGCCTCATTTGGGATCGGCTATGAGCTGTCAAAAATTTTTGCAAATGAAAAATATAACCTTGTGCTTGTTGCACGAAACAGAGAAAGACTCAACGAAATTGAATCGGAACTAAAACGTGAAAATAATATCAGAATAAAAACATTAGTAAAAGATTTATCAAATCCAGAAGCTCCTAAAGAAATCTTTGATGAGTTAGTGTATGATAAAATTGAAATTGATGTTCTTGTAAACAATGCTGGATTTGGTTTGTTAGGTCCTTTTGCTGAATTAGACTTAAAAGATCAACTTGATATGATTCAGGTAAATATTACTTCACTTGTTCATTTAACAGGTTTAATTCTTCCATCAATGATTAAACGAGGCAGTGGTAAAATTTTGAATGTTGCTTCCACAGCAGCATTTCAGCCCGGTCCAAATATGGCGGTTTATTATGCAACAAAAGCATTTGTTCTATCATTTTCAAAAGCACTTTATAAAGAATTGAAAGATAAAGGTATAACGGTAACTGCATTGTGTCCGGGACCAACAAAAACAGAATTTCAGAAACGAGCTCGAATGGAAAATATTAATCTTGAGCGTTCAAAATTAATTCCTTATATGTCAGCGGAAAGAGTTGCCAGAGTTGGTTATAAAGGTTTAATGAAAGGTAAGAAAGTTGTAATTCCAGGATTTATGAATAAAGTTGGGACTAAAATTGTAAGGTTTGCTCCTGAGTCTTTCATACTTTCAATTCTACATAAGTTCAACTCGAAAGATTGATTATGTGTGTTCTGGTTTTTGCTTTGAAATCCCATCCAGAATATAAATTCATATTTGCTGGGAATCGAGACGAATTTTACTCAAGACCAACTAAACCAGCATCGATCTGGGGTGATGATGTAAAAATTTTATCTGGAATTGATCTGAAATCAAATGGAACCTGGCTTGGAGTTACAATTGAAAGGAGTGATTCAATTCCTGCTGGAGATTTTGCGGTGATAACAAATTTTAGAGACTTTTATCATTTCAAAGAAAATCCAGAACTCTGGTCTCGTGGTAAACTTGTTGCTGATTTTCTTCAGTCAAATTTTCCCTTTGCTAAAACAGAAACTCGTTTTAGAGATTTTATTGATTTTCTATTTTCTAATTCAAAGAATTTTAATCCTTTCAATTTAATTTTTGGCAACTTCGATGAACTGTATTACTTCACAAATGTGGATAATAGGTTTGAATTGATTTCAAATGGAATACACGGTTTAAGCAATAATTTTTTAGATATTCCCTGGCCCAAGGTGCACTGGGCAAAACTCAGATTTTCTGATATTATCCAGAATTCAAATAATCTTATCGATGATTTATTCGAATTATTTACTGATAATTCTCAATTTGATGACGAGTTGCTTCCAGATACGGGAGTTGGAATTGAAAGAGAGAGGTTACTTTCTTCAATTTTTATAAAAAGCGAAATATATGGAACGAGATCAACAACAATAATTCTAGTTGATTACAATAACAACATTAAATTTATTGAAAGGAATTACAATCATGAAAACTATTTTGATCAAGTGTTTGAATTAAATATTTAATCACCCACTTAAAAGAAAATTAGAACTGGGCTTTTCCTTTTATAAACATTCTGAATTTTTTTATGTCTCATCTTCCAAATTTTCGTACTCGTTTTTGATTTTGTTCTTAAAATTCATCTTACTGTTTATTTGAATGTACAACTTATTCTTATCAAACAGGGGGAATTATGAATTTTTTAGATTTATTTGATAAAGTTATTCAGGCACAGCTGTTGAGTTATGTTATGAAAATCAATGAGGCTTAAAATGAAAAAACTAATTCTTCTAATAACATTAATTCTTGGATTAAGCTTTTCGATTTCAGAAGCTAAAAATCCAGCACCTTATGCAAGAGTTACATTCACAATTTTTTACACTTCACTTCAACCTTATGGCGAATGGATTGAGATTGATTATGGAGTTTACGCGTGGAGGCCCTTATATGTAAGAGCTGGATGGTCTCCATACTTGATTGGAAGATGGGTCTGGACTCCTTATGGCTGGTATTGGGACTCATTTGAACCGTTCGGGTGGGCGGTTTATCATTATGGAAGATGGTATTATGATGATTATTATGGCTGGATCTGGATTCCAGATTATGAATGGGCACCTGCTTGGGTAGAATGGCGATATTCTGATGCTTACATTGGATGGGCACCGCTTCCGCCTTATGCAAGAGTATCGATAACTATTGGAATTCATTATTCAGTAAGATGGTATTCACCATACTATTATTGGAATTTTGTTCCAATTAGATATTTCTCTGGATATGAAGTTCATAAGTATGTAGTCGGACCGAAGTATAAGTATAGAATTTATTCAGACTCTCGACATTCAGTAAGATATCGTTACGAAGGAGATAGAATTATTAATTCAGGCATCGAAAGAGATTTCGTGGAAAGAAAAGGCGGGAGAATTATTGAAGCTAGAATTGAAGAGACAACTCGACTTCGTGATTTTTCTGAAAGAAAGTTTAATGAGAGAGATAATCGAGTTATAATTTACAAGCCAGATGATAGAGAAATAAATCGAGATGTGGAATATAAATTCAGAAAAGCTGAGAGAAATATTTCTCTCGAAGTTGATAAAATTCAAACTCAGAGAACAAATATCGATTTCAAATCAAGAGACAGAAATTTAGAGTCTTCTCAAAGGTATGAGAGAAATGAAAGAATAAATGATTTTGATCGAAGTATAGAGAGAGATGAGAGGAATTCAAGGGATCAGAATTATCAAAGAAGTAGAGAAGAAAATATTCGCGGAAGATTAGAAATTGAGAGAAAGCCTGATTTGCAACCCAGAGAAAGAAAAATTGAAGTTGATAAACGAACTTATGAACCGAAAATTGACCAATATGAATTTCAAAGAAGAAAGGAAGAAGTAGACTCGAGAAATGAGATACAGGAGAGACGAATTGAAAGATCAACTCCAGAATTTAGAAGAGAGCAAATAAGAAATTTACCTGAACAAAGAAATCAAAGGATTGAACCAAATCGAGAAGATAATCGTAAGAGGGTTTTAGAAAATACTCGTTCCAGAGAAGAGCGACGGTAAAAACTTTTTCAAATTCTCTCTCTCAAAATCAAACGGAGCCTTAAGTTTTACTCGGGCTCCGTTTTTTATTATGTCAAAAATTTTATTGGGTTGATAATTTTTACTTTTGAGACTTTTGAGATTGATTAATAAATTTGTTGGGCATCGTCTGAATTTATTGGTGATGTTCAAAATTAAAGAAATCAAAACCAGGAGGATTTATGAAATTCTTTTTAATTATATTACTCTCAATTTCTACACTCCTTTTTGCCGATAACTTTGAGTCAAAAGGTTTCAATTTGATTCAGAAATTTTATGAAGAAGGAAAAATTTCTTACCAGGAAAATCTCCTAAATAAATTTTATTTCATATTCAATAAACAGAAGCTGGATAAACGATTTAGATTTGAAAACGATTATCCAGTCAAATGCGCAACATCATTGATAATTGAGTATCAAAGAAATAAACACCTGCTTGATCAATCCGCAATTGATGAAATTGAATCTTTTATAAATCCAGAAAAACTAAATTCACCAACTGCATTCACTTACGATTCACCAGGAGGAAAATTTCGCTTAACTTACGAGACAACAGGTCCAAATGCAGTTCCCACTGCTGATAACAATGGCAACGGAGTTCCAGATTACGTCGAGTGGGTCGCAAGTTATTTCGATTATAGCTGGGCATTTGAAATGGATACGCTTGGATTTTTACCTCCTCCAATCGGAACAGGCAAATATCAAATCGGATTTGAAGAGATGAGCGCTTATGGTTATACAACAGTTGTAAGCGGACAGTTAACGAGAATTGTAATGCACAGAAATTTTGTTGGTTTTCCGCCTAATCAAGATCCTGAAGGGAATGTGAAAGGTGCAGCAAAAGTAACAGCTGCTCATGAATTCAAACATGCAACTCAGATTATGTATAATTACTGGAATGAACCTTCCTGGTATATCGAGCTCGATGCAACCTGGATGGAAGATATTGCTTATGATTATGTAAATGATTATTACAATTACATTACTTCATCTGGCTCGCCTTTTACTTCGCCAGGTCAATCACTTGATGCGGGAAGTGGTTACGAAGATTGTAACTGGATGCATTTCTTGAGTGAAAAATTTGAAGTCAATATAAATAAAAGAATATGGCAGCGAAGGCAATCCAATCCATCTGAGAATATGTTTTCAACTTTCAATTATGTTCTTTCAACTTTTTATTCATCAAATTTTCAAAATGCATTTAGAGAATATGTTGTCTGGAATTTTTTAACTAACTCGAGAGCAACTACTACACATCCCGGATATGGTGAAGCAGCACAGTATCCACTCGCCGCACTCTGCGCAACTGTAACTTCTTATCCTTACAATGGAAGCAACTGTTCAATCACAAAATATTCTGCCAATTTCATTAGAGTTAATCCACCTTCAAATTCAAATAATTTAATGATTAACTTTAATGGTGCTAATTCTCCGCACATTTTTAAAGTAACAGTGGTAACTCGCAATACATCAGGACTTGTCCAATCTTTTGAGATTCCTCTTGATGCAAATAACGATGGTAGCTACTTGATTCCAATTCCGAATAATCAACTTTCATATGCGGGACTTTGTGTTGCAGTTGTATCAGGAAATACAGGACCAACTTTTACTTACTCGATCACTGAGCAAACTTCATTTTCAACATCTGTGAGTTTAAATGCAGGGTGGAATTTATTGAGCGTGCCGATTACTCTTTCTAATATGAACTTTTCATCAATCTTTCCAGAAGCGACTTCTAATGCATATTATTATGATAATGGATATCAGATAGCTGTTACTGCTGAGCTTGGAAAAGGTTATTGGTTGAAATTCAATCAACCATTGAATAAAAATTTGACAGGAACTCCGCAAAGCTCAATTCAAATTAATGTAAAAAATGGATGGAATATAATTGGTCCATTGCATAATAATATTCCAATTGGAAACATTACAACGAATCCGCCAAATATAATTTCATCTTTATTCTATGGATATAACAATGGTTACCAAACAGCCACAACTCTTGAAAAAGGAAAAGGTTACTGGGTAAAAGTCTCTGCAAATGGAACGATGTCTATTCCATCAACTTTTTCGAAAGAGAATTATTCAAGTAGCCAAATTGATTTAATTCAACTTTTGAATGAATTAAATTCTTCTCCAAGAATAATCTTTTCTGATGATGCAGGTAATGAAAGTATTTTATATTTGACTGAAAAATCTTATCAACGCTATTTTGAATTACCGCCAATACCTCCATCTCAAATTTTTGATGTTCGATTTGAGAGTAATTCTTTTGTTGAGGCATTAGACCAAAAAAGTTATCTGGTTTCATTGCAGGGAATTAATTCAATCCTTAAAATTAAATCAGAAAATTTGGATGGAGCTCTTAAAATTTACGATCCAGTTACAGGAGATTTAGTTGGAAAATCAAAAGGGAATGAAATTGTAATTAAAGATAACTACTCGAAGCTTCGAATTGAACTTGAAAATCTTCCTGCCACTTACGAGCTTTATCAAAACTTTCCAAATCCATTCAATCCTTCTACTTTAATTTCGTATCAATTGAAAGAAGATGGTTTGGTACAATTAAAAATCTATAATTTAATTGGGCAGGAGATCACAACTCTTGTAAATGAAAAGCAACAAGCTGGAAGATATGAGATTAATTTTAATGCAAGTAAACTGCCGAGCGGAGTTTATGTTTATTCACTCAGAGTTAATGATTTTGTTCAGACTAAAAAAATGACTTTGTTGAAGTAAGCTCATCATTAAAAAATAACGAAAGCCTTCAAACTGAAGATAGTTTGAAGGCTTTTTTTGTTAGAGTTAAAAATAAATAAGTTTATTTCAACCAATTCTTCAATTCTTTACCAGAACGACTCCAATCCATTCATCTTCGATTAAAATTTCAATTAGCTTACAGCCGAGTGATTCATACTTTTCAATTATTTCTTTCTGATCTTCTATCAATAATCCCGATAAAATTATAAATCCGCCTTTCTTAATTCTTTTTTGAATTTCTTCAGCAATGTCCATCAAAATGTTTTTCTGGATATTTGCTAAAATTAAATCAAATCCTGTTTCAGTAATTTCATTGATAGTTCCAACAATGAAAGAACATTTATCTTTTACATCATTTTTTTCGAACTTTTCAATCACATTATCTTTCACATTCTCATCGTTGTCGCAGGTGACAGCGAAATCTGCACCAAGTTTTATTGCGGCAATGGCTAAAATGCCTGTTCCTGTTCCAATATCAAGAATCTTTGTTCCTGGTTTTACATACTTCTCCATTAACCTGAGCATTAGACGAGTAGATTGATGATAACCGGTTCCAAATGACATTTTGGGGTCAATTGTAATTACAATCTCGTCGTTTTGTTTTTGATAATCTCGAAATGAAGGTTTTATAACAATTTTATCACTGACTTTAATTGGTTGAATAGTTTTTTCCCATTCTTCGTTCCAGTTTTTTTGCTCGAGGGTTGATTGATAAATTTCAAATCTTTCGATTATTGATTCTTTTTTGAGATTGTTCAGAGCGTTCGTCAAGAAATTGTAATCTTCTTCATTGAACTTTTCGAAATAACAGACTAATTCGTTGTCATTTTCTTCAATTCCTATTAAGTCAAGAAGCATTACAATACCAGTAATCAATTCTGGTACGAATGGAAAAGTTTTGATCGTTACTTCGTAATAAATTTTCTGATTCATCTTTCTGTAAATTTAATTGAATAAATTAAAGTAGTAATTAATTTCCCAACTTCTTTTAATGTTTCTTTGCTTATGTTTTCAATTGTATCGTTTTGTGTATGCCAGTAATTTCTTCGTGGGTTTGGTGAATCCGCTCCGATCAAATCGGCATCGATAATATCAATAATTTTCATTCCCATTTCTCCGAGTGGAATGTGGTCATCATAAATTGGATTTGAAAATTCGTTGGAGAAAGATTTTAAATTTAGTTCAGATGCAAGTCGCCAGACTTTATCGACAACATCTGGTGCAAACTGGTATGAGTTAGGTTCCTTTTTGAAAACCGCTTCTTTATCTCCAACCATATCCAGGAGAATTCCAAATTGCGGATTAATGTAAGTTGGCTTATTCTGTATAAAGTATTTAGAACCGAGAGAATAATTCATTAAATCGTTTTTTCTTCCATAATCTTCGGCGTCAAAAAGGACTATGTCAATTCCAAATTCAGGTTTGTGTTCACTTAAAATTTTGGCAAGACTTAAAAGTACAGCAACTCCGCTTGCTCCATCATTTGCACCTAAAATTGGTTTGTTTTGGTTTTCAGGGTTTTTGTCTTCATCAGATCTTGGTCTCGTATCCCAATGAGCGCAAAGTAAAATTCGTATTTTACTCTCAGGTCTAAACGAAGCAATGATATTTGAACAATTTAAAATCTCGCCATCATAACCTGGATAACTGAAATTCTGAAAATAAACAGTATCAGCAAATTTTTTCAGTTCATTGAATAAAAATTCTTTTGCAAGTTTATGACCTGATGAATTTGGATTTCTTGGTCCGAATGATAGTTGTTTTAATATATATTCATAGGTAAGATTTTCATCAAAATTTGGAATTGTTCGGTTGTATTCAAGCATCCAGACGACTTCTGTTGTTTTTATTGGTTCGTCTTTCTTTTTACAATAAATTAATGTGAATAAAAGCAAAGAGCTTAATACAACTAAAGTGATTCTCATTTTGTTACCTGATTTTTACTAAAATAAACTTTTTCAAAATTTGACTTAAATTTTTTATTTGAGAAATTAAAACATCTTAATCAAAAAGCTCTTAACAATTTCTTAACATTGCATTTTTATATTTGCAATGGATGTATAAAAATCATTAAGCCTAAATGAAAAAAATTACTTTGATAAGCATTTTATTAGTTACTCTTTTCTTGAGCGTTTTTGCAAATTATGTGATCACAATCAAAGGCTCAGATACAATGGTCATTTTAGCTCAACGATGGGCTGAAATTTATATGAAGAAAAATAAAAATGTCGTAATCCAAGTTACTGGCGGAGGAAGCGGGACGGGAATTTCTGCACTTATTAATGGAACAACTGATATTTGTAATTCTTCCAGACCAATCAAAAAAGAAGAAAAAATAAAACTAAAGAAAAAATACGGTACAACCGGTGTTGAAGTCAGAGTTGCAATTGATGGGCTTGCAATTTATGTGAATGAAAAAAATCCTGTGAGTGAATTAACCCTTCAACAAATTCGAGAAATTTACACTGGAAAAATTAACAATTGGAAAGAAGTTGGCGGCAAAGATGCTCAAATCATTCGATACTCAAGGGAAAATAACTCAGGAACTTATGTCTATTTTAAGGATGAAGTTTTGAAAAAACAGGATTTCGATAGAACAACTCAATATTTACCCGGAACAGCAGCTGTTGTCAATGCAGTTGCGAAGGATCCAAATGGAATAGGTTATGGTGGTGCAGCTTATGGAGTTGGAATTAAAGATGTGAAGGTCAAAAAAGATCCTAACTCTCCAGCTTATGCACCGACTGCAGAAAATATTAAAAAAGGTTTGTATCCAATTTCAAGATATCTTTATATGTACCTTCGCAAATGGCCTCAAGGTGAAATTAAAAAATTTATCGATTGGATTTTAAGCGAAGAAGGACAAAAGATTGTTGCTGAAGTTGGTTACTTCCCCCTAAATTAAAAATTAAAGATTAGGAATATATGGACGAACAATTCAAAAACGAATTGCTGAAAAAAAGATTTTATTTCTCTGATTGGCTTGCAAGAATTGTAATAACATTGGTTTCAATAGTTTCCTTTATTTCAATCGCATTGATTTTTGTATTTGTATTTCGTGAAGCTTTACCAATTCTTAATTACACACCTGAAGTTGAAACTTACACTGATGAAGAATTGCAGATGCAAGTTTATAATGATTTAAATAATCAAATTGAAAAGAAAGAAGAAAAATTATCAAACACGAAAGAGCAAATTGAAATTACACCCAGAAATGATGACCAAATAAAACTACAATCAGTCTGGGAAAGTGTTTTTTCAACAGTCTGGGATCCAATTTCAAAAAATCCAAGGTATGGAATAATTCCATTAATTGTGGGGAGTTTAAAAGTCACTTTAATTGCTATACTGATTGCTGCGCCAATTGCAATTCTTGCGGCATTATTCACCTCTACTTTTGCACCTAAATGGGCTAAAGAAATCTTGAAACCGGCAATTGAAATTTTAGCTGGATTTCCTTCGGTAGTGATTGGATTTTTTGCTCTTGTTGTGTTAGCCACTTTTCTTCAGAATCTTTTTGGATATCAATACAGGTTAAATGCTTTTGTCGGTGGTCTTGCATTATCTCTTGCAGTCATTCCTATTATTTACACGGTTACTGAAGATGCACTTTCGGCTATACCTAAATCTTATATTGAGGCAAGTATTGCACTCGGTGCTGAGAAATGGCAGACAGCAATTTATGTCGTTTTACCGGCTGCTGCACCTGGAATTTTTGCTGCCGTCCTTCTTGGAATTGGAAGAGCTTTCGGGGAAACAATGATTGTAATGATGGCTACGGGAAATGCTCCAATTATCTCTGCGTCAATTTTTGAACCTGTCAGAACAATGTCCGCTACTATTGGTGCTGAAATGGCTGAAGTAATTTTTGGCGAACTGCATTACAATGTTTTGTTCTTGTTAGGTTCAATCCTTTTTCTTTTTAGTTTCTCTCTCAATGCAATCGCTGAATTTTACATTCGAAACAGATTATTGAGAAGAATTGGTGGCTCTAAATGAAAACGAAAAAGATTTATGATCTTTCCGTAAAATCAATTACAGCTCTTGCCGCTTTTCTTATTTTATTGATGGTTATTGTTATTATGGGAAATATTATTCTGGGCGGTTGGTCTCACATTACCTGGGAATTTTTGACAACCGCACCAGAGGAGGGAATGACTAAAGGAGGAATTTTCCCAGCAATTTTTGGAACATTCTTGCTCGTTATTATAATGTCAATCTTTGGAATTCCAATTGGAACTATCTCTGCAATTTATCTTACCGAGTATGCTAAGCAAGAATCATTTACTTATAAAGTGATAAGGTTCTCTGTGAATACTCTTGCTGGAATTCCTGCAATCGTATTTGGTTTATTTGGACTCGGATTTTTTGTTCAATTTGTTGGAAGAGGTTTGGATAATGTTTTGTATGGTGGTGAAATGTTACGATGGGGACAACCCAATATTCTCTGGGCAAGTCTTACGATGGCTTTACTAACCTTACCAGTTGTTATTGTTTCTGTCGAAGAAGCCATTAGAGCGGTTCCAAGGGAATTAAGGGAGGCAAGTTTTGCACTCGGGGCAACCAAATGGCAAACAATTAGAAAAGTTATTATACCAAATTCAATTACTGGAATATTAACTGGAGGAATTTTAGCAGTAAGTCGTGGTGCAGGTGAGGTTGCTCCAATTCTTTTTACTGGAGCTGCATATTTTTTACCTTATCTACCGACTTCACTTTCAGATCAATTTATGGAACTTGGTTATCATATATACATTATGAGCACCCAGTCACCAGATGTTGAAGCAACTCGACCAATTCAATATGCAACTACGTTGGTCTTGCTTATTCTAACCTTTGCTCTGAACTTTTCTGCAATCTTTTTAAGATATAGATTGAGAAAAACAAAAGCGAAATTTAGTTAATAGATTTGCTAATGAGGAGTATGGAAAACACAAAAATTATCACTCGTAATTTGAATTTCTTTTATGGGAAGAAACAAGTTTTGTTTGATATCTCCTTGGAAATTCCTGAAAGAAAAGTAACTGCATTGATTGGACCATCAGGTTGTGGAAAATCAACTTACCTACGCACATTAAATCGAATGAATGAATTAATTGATGATGTGCGAGTTGAAGGTGAAGTATTGATTGATGGAATTGATATTTATAAAAATAATATTGATGTTGTCGCATTAAGAAAAAAAGTTGGTATGATTTTTCAAAAATCAAATCCATTTCCTAAGTCTATCTATGACAATGTAGCTTATGGACCGAGAATTCAGGGAATCAGAGATAGAAAAATTTTAGATGAAATAGTTGAAACAAGTCTTAAGCGAGCAGCTCTCTGGGATGAAGTTAAAGACGAACTAAATAAAAGTGCGTTATCCCTTTCTGGTGGTCAGCAGCAGAGACTTTGCATTGCACGAGCTCTGGCAGTAAATCCAGAAATTTTATTAATGGATGAACCAGCAAGTGCACTGGATCCGATATCAACAATTAAAATTGAAGATTTAATTTTTGAACTTAAACAGAATTATACAATTGTCATTGTCACACATAATATGCAGCAGGCTGCAAGAGTAAGTGATTACACAGCGTTCTTCTATATGGGTCATCTCGTTGAATTCGATGATACAAAGGTTATGTTTACAGCACCAAAGAAAAAACAAACTGAAGATTACATCACTGGAAGATTTGGATAGGAGACAAAAATGCATAAACATTTTGAAACCGAATTAGAATCTCTCAAGACCAACATCACTAAAATGGCAAGTCTGGTCGATGAAATGGTTGAGGAAGCATTTATTGCACTCAAAGAAAGCAATATTGAATTGTGTAAAAAGATAAAGGCTCGTGACCGTGAAATTGATGCATACGATAATTTAATTAAAACGCAATGTGAAAATATTCTTGCTCTGTTCCAACCATTTGCTATCGATTTGAGATTTATCTTAACTGCTTTAATGGTCAATAATCAACTTGAAAGATGTGGTGATATTGCAGTTAACATCACTCAAAGAGTTAAACCTTTGATGGATTATAAATTTCTTCTCGAGGAATCAAAAGTTTTTGAAATGGGAGAAATTGCAAAACAAATGTTTAAAGATGCAATCGACTCTTTTATTAATCGTGATTCAAAACTCGCTGAACAAATAGGTGATAAGGACAATATTGTTGATAGTTATAACAAAAATATCTTTCGTTTTTTAGTTGATAAAATGAAAACTAACAATGAATTGATCGAACCCGCATCTCATCTGATGATTTTATCCCGTCACATTGAAAGACTCGCTGATCACTCGACCAATATTGCTGAAGATGTAATTTTTATGGTCAATGCAGAAATAGTCTCACATAAGCACAAATTAGGACATCAGTAAGGATTTTAATTCAAGTTTTTAACCAAGCTCTTTTAATTTTATTTCATCTAGTTTTTAAGCACTAACGAATATGCAATACATTTCTATTTGGCAGTTAATGCCTTTTTAATTTTGGGCACATCACTTTTTGAAAAATAACTGCATGCACCTTTCTTAGCTGTCGGCTGAATACCCAACTCTTGAATTGCTTTTTTAACTTTTGCCGCAGGAACTGAAAGTTGTTCTGCTATTTTTCCAACCGTTAAAAGTTCTTCTTTCTGATTTTTCATTTTTGTCCTCATTTTTAGTCTAAGATAAAATCAAGTGATTTAATTAACAATTAGAAGTTTTTCTTCTGCAGGATTTGATTTAATAAAATCATCTACCGTGTTTTGATTTACATCACTCATAAATTTCCTGATTAAGAAACTTAAGTTAATCTAAAACTTTGTTCAGATGTATTAAATAAATATTCTTAAAGAATTCTTAACATTAAACTTTTATATTTGAAAAACTAAAGGAGGATAAAATGTTAAGAAGAATTTCCACTCTGTTTATTTTGAGTTTAGTTTTTATACAGTTAAATGTTCTATTAGCTCAAAATAAATCCAATGATGAAATTGTTATCGCGTTTCTTACAGATATTCATGTACAACCTGAACGGAATGCAATTGAGGGCTTTAAGAAAGCAATTCAGAAAGTAAATGAAATCAATCCAGATTATGTAATAACTGGCGGTGATCTGATTTTTGATGCACTGGCTGTAAATTTTGAGAGAGCTGATAGTTTGTTCAATATTTACAATGAATTGGTAAAATTAATCAAAGCACCTGTTTACAATACGATGGGCAATCACGAAATCTTCGGCTGGTATGAAAAAAGTGGGGTACCGAGAGAGCATAAATATTTCGGAAAAAAATTATTCGAAGCTAAAGTTGGAAAGACTTACTATGCGGCCGATCTTAAGCATGTCAAATTATTTGTTCTTGACTCAATAGAAGAACTTCCTGAGAAGGGGAGATATTACGGATATGTAAATGAAGATCAACTAAATTGGTTAAAAAATGAATTAAGCAAAACTGACACATCTACTTTTCTGATTGTTGTTTCACACATTCCGCTTTTAACTTCATTTAGTCAAATACGAAATGGTTCAATGGCAGCCAATGATAGAGGCCTTGTTGTTGAAAATTCAAAAGAAGTTTTAGATCTATTTAAGCGGCATAATTTAAGATTAGTTTTACAGGGTCATCTACATTTTTATGAAGACATAAACATTCAAAATAGGATAAGATTTATAACAGGCGGAGCAGTTTCATCAAGATGGTGGACTGGTCCTAATGAAGGACTCGAAGAAGGTTTTGTTTTGTTAAGAATTAAAGGCAATCAAATCTCTGCTGAATATATTGACTATGGCTGGGAGGTAACCAAATAGATTTGGTTTAAGGTCTCATTTCGAAAGAAAATTAATTTCTGAATTTCTCTCAGTGAATTAGATACAAATTCTCTGAAAGAGTATTAGTTACAGATTTATTTTCCAATGTATTTCTAAATTAGAATGGACCTATAATTAGAAAAAAATTAAATACTCTTTCATCTTTATTATCTAATATCTCATATCCTGAATTTGCATTACAGTGATTAGTAAATTTTTTATCCTTCCTTTGTGAGAAATTTTTGGAAAATTTCAGTCACTCATACTCAATTTATTTTAGAACGCAAGTAATAAAAAAAATTAAAGGAAGCGTAACTATGTTAGAAAAAACACTAATAAACGGAATTACTAAAATGATAGAACCAAAAAATGGAAAGCCAGACTATTCATTAATCGGTTTCTCCGATGCTGCAAAAGTAAGAGGCTCATTGGTTGCATATAACCTTTGCCTCGAGAAATTTTATTCATCTCTTTTGCTTGATAGAACTTCCGAAGAGGATGAAATAAAAAAACACAACCAGCAAGTTGAAGATGAAATTTCGAGACTTGTGGAAAAAATTAATATAAAAAATAAAGAACTAAAAGAATTAGAGAGTAATATAATTCCAGAGGCACAGAAAGAATTTCAAAAAGCGAATGACGATTACCAAGATTTCAAACAAAATCCATCAAAGTTTGTAAATATTCAGAAAGATAAATTTATGTTATGGCTTTACGGTGGTTTATCGATTCTCATAAGCATTTTCTTATTCTTTTATTACTCATCTGTTATCTTTTCAGCATTTTTTAGAGAGATCAAACTCGATAAAATGACCTGGTACAATTCTATTTTTTATCCAAGAGCAATTGAAGAGGCCTTTAAATTAGGTTTTACTTCAGGGATGATCGTAATTTTAAGCTCAATTGTTTTTCTAGCATTAGGTATTTTATTAGATACAATAAAGCATAGATCAAAAAGAAAAATAAAATGGGGATACATCGCCGGTTTAGTTTTTACATTCTTACTCGATGCACTTTTTGCTTATCACATTTCAGAGAGAATTTATGAATCAAAAGCAATTAATGTTTATGGAAATGTTGAACCTTTCAATTTAGGATTGGCTTTACAAAATTTAGATTTCTGGATAATAATTGGATTAGGTTTTTGTGTCTACATCTTGTTTGGAAAGATTTTCTCCTTATTCAACGAGCAGCGAACTTTTAAAAATGAATTTGATAAAGTCGAAAACGCTTTAAAATCAAAAATTATGATTACAGAAACGAAGTTAAATGAATTACGCAAAAAAGTTGAAGATATAAAATCAGAAATTCAAGCTTACGAAAGCGAGATAACAGATCTTAGAAAAAAACCTGAAGTTATTTCTTATAATTTACACGAGCTTAAGAATATTTTATCTGAATATACTATTGGCTGGATATCTTTTCTAACAAATTCAGGCTGCACTGAAGATGATGTTAAACAGATTGAAAATGAATTAAAAGCATTTTATGAAACAAAAGGAGTTTTGAGCAATGAAAGAGCATAAAATTTTATTCCAATTTGTAATCATTACTTTACTTTTTGCTTTGATTGGTTGCTCAAATTCTGATAAAAACCAAACTGATGAAAAAGTCTCTCAAAAAAATTACAAGAATATTAACCTAACGATCCTCATAGATTTATCCGATAGAATTTCTGAGGGATTAAATCCAGGCCAGGCAAATAGCGATATAAAATTAATTAACAATGTGTTAGAAATTTTTAAGAAATATTTAGCCGAGAAAGGGGTTGTATATTCAGAGGACAAAATCAAAGTGATATATTATCCTGAAGTTGATTCAGATACAATGAATTCAATTATTGATAGTTTGAATATCGATTTTGCTAAACTGAGTTTTGTTGAAAGAAAAAATGTTTATAATACTCTCATCCAAAATTTCAATAAAAATTTAAACAAACTTTATGATAAGGCATCAAGAATGTCTGAATATCCTGGCTCCGATTTATTCAATTACTTTAAACATAGACTAGTTGATGATTGCATTATCGATGATTCAAGTTATCTCAATGTATTGCTGATATTGACAGATGGATACATCTATCATGAAAATGCAAAATATCAGATTGGAAATCGTTTCAGTTATCTTGCGCCGAAATCAGCGCATATTCAAATCTTTAGAAATAGACCAGACTGGGAAGATATATTCAATAAACAAGATTATGGTTTGATCAATACAGGAGTTGATCTTTCAAACTTGTATATAATTGCTGCGCAGTTTAATCCCATCTCTTCATCACCAAAAGATTTTGATATTTTGAAAAAATATTGGTCTCGTTGGTTTGAAGAGCAAAAGGTAAATCATAGGAATTATAAAATTCTAAGGAATGATAATCCTAAATTAAATTCTGCAATAATTGAAAAATTCTTTCAGACTATTTTAGAAAATTAATAGTGAACATTTTTTTTGCTGTTATTTAAGTGTGTTTGAAGAATTTTCTCTGACCAGAATTTGTTATCAATTTCACCGATGTAAATCTGAAAATCGTTCATATGCCTTTCGCACTCAATAAAAGAGGTATTTAATTTCAAATTAATTTTATTGAAGATTTAAGCTAAGCAAATCTTTAATCAAAAAATTTTGAAGTGGTAATTTTTAGTAAATTGATTTTACTTCAATCAATATCTATTTTTGAAAAAAATTTTGATATGATTGAACAATATATACCACTTATTCTCGCAATATTCATCGCACTTGTTTTTTCAGTCGTGATGCTCAAAGCATCGTCATGGTTTGGACCTCAGAGACCAAATCCAGAAAAGCTTTCAACATACGAAAGCGGAATGGAACCCGTAAGAACTGCCCGCGAAAGATTCAGTGTTAAGTTTTATATCGTTGCAATGCTTTTTATTGTATTTGATATCGAAGTGGTTTTCTTATATCCATGGGCAGTTAATTTGAAAAATCTCAGTCAATCATTTGGATTTTTTATAATTGCTGAGATGTTTGTATTTATAATAATACTCTTAGCAGGTTATTTCTATCTGCTAAAGAAAGGAGCATTGAAATGGGATTAGAAACAAAGCTTAATGTTCCATACATTGCAACGACTATAGATGCAGTTATCAAGTGGGCAAGAAAAAATTCTTTGTGGCCTATGCCTCTCGGAATTTCTTGCTGTGCAATTGAGATGATGGCAGCTGCCGATCCTCGATTTGATATTGCTCGTTTCGGTAGTGAAGTTATGAGATTTACTCCACGTCAATGTGATCTTTTAATTGTCGCTGGAACCGTCACGTATAAAATGGCTAAAGTTGTTAGAAAAATTTATGACCAGATGCCCGAACCGAAATGGGTCATATCGATGGGTGCTTGTGCTTCAAGCGGTGGAATGTTTAGATCATACTCAGTTGTGCAGGGGATCGATCAATTCGTTCCTGTTGATGTATATGTTGCTGGCTGTCCCCCACGTCCAGAAAATTTACTTAATGCAATTCTTGAAATCCAAAAGAAAGTTGGTAAAACCAGCACTTTTGAATTTGACGATAAACCAATGATTGAACTTCCGGTGATCAATGAAAGAAAAAATTGAATCAAAACTTCGCGAAAAATTCCCACAAGCCATTTTAGAAGTTAATGACTTTAGAGGCGACTTAACCTTTTTAGTCGATAAAAATTCGATCGTCGAGATCTGCAAATTTCTCAAAGAAGATGATGAGCTTGCTTTTGATTTGCTTGTTGACTTGTGCGGCGTAGATCGTGCAAAACGAAAAGATAGGTTTGAAGTCGTATATCACATCACAAGTTTGAAAAACAAATATAGAATTCGACTGAAAGTCAGGGTTGATGAAAAAGACTGTGTTGTTGATTCTGTAACTTCAGTTTATCCAACAGCGAACTGGCATGAGCGAGAAACTTACGATATGTTTGGCATTACATTTAGAAATCATCCTGATTTAAGACGAATGTATATGCCTGAAGAATTTGAATATCATCCACTTCGAAAAGATTTTCCACTGTTAGGAATTCCAGGATCATTATCACTACCAAAGAAATAGATATGAATACACCACAAGAACAATCATCTTACAAAAGTAAAATTTTAGAAACGCTTTTAACCAAAGCTACTGATGTAGTCATTGAGGATACGCTTGAGAACGGAATGGTTCTCAATATGGGTCCTCAGCATCCAGCTACTCATGGTGTTCTGAGATTATTAATTCATCTGGATGGTGAAACAGTAATCGGTTGTGTTCCAGAACTCGGTTATTTACATCGTGGTTATGAGAAAATAGCTGAAAATTCAACTTATCATGAATTTATTCCACACACTGATAGATTGGATTATCTTGCACCATTAAGTAACAATACTGCGTTTGCTTTAGCGGTTGAAAAATTAGCTGGCGTTGAAGCACCTAAGAGAGCTCAATATATAAGAATGATCATCTCAGAGATGGCGAGAATTGCTTCGCATCTTGTTGCTATTGGAACAATGGCAATGGATGTTGGCGCTCTTACAGTTCTTCTCTGGGCTTTCCGCGAAAGAGAAAAACTTCAAGATATAATGGATTTGTTAACCGGTGCAAGATTTACTACAAGCTTTACTCGAATTGGAGGAGTTGCTCTCGATTGGACGCCTCAATGCACTGCAATGCTCGAAGATTTTCTTGAGCACTTTGATGAAAATTTAGATGAGATGGAAAGATTATTAAATACAAATCGAATCTTTCTTGAAAGAACTGAAGGAATAGGAGTTATTTCAGCTGAGCAAGCAATTGCAATGGGATTAACCGGTCCAAATTTAAGAGCAACAGGTGTAGATTACGATGTTCGTCGTGCTTTTCCATATCTTGATTATAATAATATTGATTTCAATGTCATTACTTACAAAGAAGGCGATTCGCTTGCAAGATATTGGGTTAGAGTAGATGAGATGAGAGAAAGCGCCAAAATATTGAGACAATGTCTTGAGAAAATGCCTTCCGGTGATATTCTTGCACATGATCCTAAAAATGTTCTTCCTAAAAAATTTGATGTTTATACCAAGATGGAAGAACTCATACATGATTTTATGTTAGTAAATTTTGGATTAACACCACCAGTTGGTGAAGTTTATTCGAGTGTTGAAAATCCAAAAGGGGAATTAGGTTTTTATATTGTCAGTGATGGAACAGGACACCCGTGGAGATTAAAAATAAGATCTCCCTCATTTGTAAATCTTCAAAGTCTTCCACTTTTAATTAAAGGACATATGGTTTCAGATATTGTTGCCGTCATAGGAAGTATTGATCCTGTGATGGGAGAGGCGGATAAATGAAAATGGAGACAACTGTGGAAATTCAATTCACCGAACAAGAACTTCAAAAAATTGAAAATTTAAAGACACGATATCTTAAACCTGACTCTGTTATTTTAGAAGTCCTTTACTTATTACAAGAAAAATATGGCTATATAAGTCAGGAAGGGATGAAATACGCCGCTGAATTGCTTGGAATTACTGAAGAGCAGGTGCTTGGTGTTGTGACTTTTTATACAATGTTCAATACAAAACCAATTGGGAAATATCATCTTCAGGTTTGTACTAATGTCTCGTGTATGCTTAAAGGTGCTTATGATCTTCTAAAAAAACTTGAGAATGAATTGAATATTAAAAAGGGCGAAACAACTTCAGATGGACTTTTCACGATTTCAGAAGTGGAATGCCTTGGAAGCTGTGGAACTGCTCCTGTAGTTCAGATCAATGAAGATTATTATGAAAATCTGAATGAAGAAAAATTACTTCAAATTATTCAAGAATTAAGAAATAAGACATTATGAGCATAAAAATTTTATTAAAGGATATACCAGATTATCACAAAATTGAAGTTTATCGTCAGCATGGTGGTTATGAGACGATTAAAAAAGCACTTCAAAAATCTCCTGACGAAATAATAGAAGAAGTAAAAAAATCAGGCTTGAGGGGACGTGGTGGTGCTTGCTTCCCAACTGGTTTAAAATGGAGTTTCATGCCGAAGGATAAAAACATTCCTAAGTTTTTATGTATCAATGGAGATGAAAGTGAGCCTGGTTCATTTAAAGACAGACAAATTTTTGAATTTAATCCTCATCAATTAATTGAAGGAATTTTAATTTCAGCTTATGCAATTGGTGCACAAACCTGTTACATTTACATTCGTGGTGAGTATGTAAAATGGATTCGTTTGATGCAAAAAGCTTTAGACGATGCTTATGAAGCAGGTTTCGTTGGTGAGAAGATGAGAGAAACTTTTGATACTGATTTCTACACAAATATTTACATTCATCGTGGTGCTGGCGCTTACATTTGCGGAGAAGAATCTGCTTTGATGAATTCAATTGAAGGTAAGAGAGGATATCCAAGAGTAAAACCGCCTTTTCCAGCTCAGTATGGTTTATGGGGATATCCAACAACAATTAATAATGTTGAGACAATAGCAAATGTCCCGGCGATAATTAAAAATGGTGCTGAATGGTTTGCAAGCATTGGAGAACCCAAACATCCTGGTACTTTGCTTTTTGGTGTAAGTGGTCATGTCAATAAACCTGGAGTTTACGAGTTACCTACCGGTACTTTGTTGACTGATATCATCTACAAATATGCTGGTGGTGTTCCGGGAAATAAAAAAATTAAGTGTGTTATCCCTGGTGGAACATCAATGCCGCCAATTCGCGGTGATCAAATTGAAGGTTTGAAAATGGATGCTGAATCGCTTAAACAAGTTGGTTCAGCAATTGGAACTGGCGGAATTATCGTAATGGATGAAGACACAGATCTGGTTAAAGTTTTGGCGCGGATTACAAAATTCTACTGGCATGAATCCTGTGGACAGTGTACTCCTTGCCGTGAAGGAACAGGCTGGATGTTGAAAATTTTGAATCGCATTCTTGATGGAAGAGGAACAAGCAAAGATCTTGATTTATTAATTGATGTCGCAAATAATATTGAAGGTCATACAATTTGCGCTTTAGGCGATGCAGCTGCATGGCCAGTTAAATTTATGATTGAAAGATTTAGAGATGAATTTGAAGCTCGTGTAAATAAGTCAATTAAGATTGATATTCCCAATAAAGTTCACTCAATGAGAAAAACAGTAATTCCACTCAATGAAATAAAGATTAATGATAATTAAGTGTTGTTTTTCGATTTAAAACTTAAAACCCCGGAAGTTCCGGGGTTTTTTATTTTGAAATAATTAAAACTTATAGCTGATTAATTTAATTATCTGCTTCCAAGCTCAATGACAACTTTTACTTCCTGACCATTTCGCAATACAACAACATCCACTTTATCGCCAGGTTTGTAGCCTTGCATTGCATACATATAATCATAAATATTTTTTACTGGTTTATCTCCAAATTTGATTATGATATCACCAGCTTTCAAACCTGCTTTTTCTGCCGGGCTTCCATCATTAACACCTGCAATTTTAAAACCTTCAACCTGTTCTGAGTAATCGGGGATTGTTCCAACATAAACGCGAATATTCATTCTTCTTCCCTGTTGGGGCGCCTCACCTTGAACTTTAGTGAATTCAATTTTTTCTGGATTACTAACTAAGTCGGTTACAACACCAGAGACTAACTTTAGAACTTTTTCCATTCCAGCAAAATTAATTTTATCGACATCATCACTTGGTTTGTGATAGTCTTGATGTGTTCCGGTGAAGAAGAACAAAACAGGAATATTTTTAGAATAAAATGATGAATGATCACTTGGTCCAAATCCGCCGTCAATGAAATTAAATTTGAATGATGAATCAGAGTTCAATTTGTTCAGCAGAGGTTTCCATTTTGGTGAAGTTCCAGTTCCATAAACTGTGAGCCGATTTTCGTTCAACCGCCCAATCATATCCATATTTATCATTGCAACAATTTGGTTGATAGGAACAGTTGGATTATCAACAAAGTGTTTTGAACCAAGTAAGCCGAGTTCTTCTCCAGAGAAAAGAATAAATAAGAGGCTTCTTTTTAATTGATTCTTTCTTGCTGAAAAATATTCAGCAAGTTCTAAGACTCCTGATGTTCCAGATGCGTTATCATCGGCTCCATTATGAACTTGAGGCTCTTTACTTGATGCGAGAGACCCACGTCCACCCATTCCAAGATGATCATAATGAGCACCGATAACAACTATCTCATTTTTTAATTGTGGATCATTCCCTTCAAGAAATGCAATTACATTTCTGGTTTCTTTAATCACAGGTTCAAGTTCAACAGTTACTTTTGCGTAGGAACTTTGAAGCTTAAAAGAATTTGGTCTCTGCAAAGAATCAATCCCTTTTTGAATTGCCAATAAATCCAATCCAGCTTTTTCGAAAATCTCTTTCGCTTTTTCTGTATTTATCGATACAACAGGAATACCAGCATTCATTGCAGCAGGATCCGGAACAAGAGAAATGAGCTTGTCATTCTCAACCGTATTTGGTCCTGTAAATAGAATAACTGCTTTGGCACCTTTATTTTTTGCAGCAGATACTTTGAAATTTGATTGAACTTTGAAACCAAACTTTGTATCAGGTTTATCGCCTTCTGGGGAATATCTCATTATTAAGGCAATTTTATCCTTCAAATCGATATCAGAATAGTCATTGTAACCGAGGTCTTCGGCTTCAATACCATAACCAGCAAATACTAATTCACCTTCGACAGAACCATTACCGGAAAATCCAGTTGGTTGATAATCTACTTTAAGTGTAAAATTGATTTCTTGAGAATTTAATTTGACAAAAAGCGAATTATTCTCTTTTAATTTTAAATCAGTAGTAACTTTAAATTTTTGGAAATATCCATCTTCACCCTTCGGTTTCAATCCAAGATTCTTAAAATATTTAGCTAAATATTCGCTTGCTTTGTCGATTTCTGGTGTTCCTGTACCTCTTCCTTTCAATTCATCTGATGCTAAAAAACTTAAGTGATTGAATAAGTCCTTTTGATCTATATCTGGATTTGTTTGTGGGATTTTTAAGGTTGAGCAAGAAACAATAAAAACTAAAATAAGAGAAATAATTTGATAATATCTTTTCATTTTTTTACTCCTAAATTTTAATCGACCCAATCAGCGATGAAAACATTTGTTTCACCTGGTTTTGTGTTAAATCGATTTGAACAGAAAATTAATTTTTTACCATCTCGGGTAAACATTGGGAAACCATCAAAAGTCTCATTGAATGTTACCTGTTCAAGTCCAGTTCCATCGATATTAATAATATAAAGATCAAAGTTTCTCTTGTCTTTACTATTTACATTCGAGCAGAAAATAATTCTTTTCCCGTCTGGATGGAAGAATGGTGCGAAGTTAGCAGCTCCATTATTTGTAACTTGTCTTATATTACTACCATCCGCATCACAAACAAAAATTTCGAGATTGGTTGGACGAACATAACCATACTTTACAAGTTCTTCATAATCTTTTAATTCTTTTTCATTTTTTGGACGGCTTGCTCTAAAAACAATTTTGCTTCCATCCCAAGAAAAGAAAGCTCCGCCATCATATCCTTTTTCGAATGTAATTCTTTTAAGATCTGAACCATCAATGTTCATAGTGTAAAGTTCTGGATCTCCAGTTCTTGTTGATGTGAAAACAATTTTATCGCCTTTGGGTGATACTGTTGCCTCAGCATCATATCCATAATCACAGGTTAACTGACGAACAATATTCCCATTAAGATCGGCTACGAACAAATCAAAGGTTTCATATAATTTCCATACATACCCTTTGCTTCTGTCTGGTGGTTCCGGACAATCTTTATCATAATGATGAGTTGATGCATAAAGGATTAAAGTATCGCCAGGAAGAAAATAAGCACAGGTGGTTCTTCCCATTCCAGTAGAAATTAACTTTTGCTCTGTCCCATCGATATTCATCATAAAAATTTGATCACATTTTAAGTTATCTCTGGTTGATTGAAAAACAATCTTCTGCTCATCAAATGATAAATACGCTTCTGCATTTTCTCCACCGTTTGTAAGCATCTGAATATTTTTGAGACGCTTTTCTTCAGGGAATCTATATGGATCATTTGTGGTTTTATTTATGTCTTCTGTTTGTGAAAACAAATTTGAAAAAGCAAGAAGCAAAATCATCAAAAATATTTTCATATAATCTCCATTTTTTATTTTTCGAATTTAATAAAATAAGAAGGTTTAGGAAGTGAAATAAATTCAACCCAAAATCAAATTTTAATGTAAATGTTACCAAAATTCTTTCCATCCGATTTTTTATATTGAGATTATGATGATATGAAAAAAGAAAGAGGTAAAAGAACATTATGCCAAAAGTAATTGGAAGTTATCAGGTTACACCAATTATCCCTGAAAAAATTTCTGGATTAAAAGAATTAGCTTATAATTTATTCTGGACATGGAATCCAGATATTTTTGATTTGTTTAGAAGAATTGATGAAGATCTATGGGAATCGACACAGCACAATCCTGTTTTAATGCTCGGGTTAATTTCACAGCAAAGATTAAATGAACTTGCAGAGGACTCAGGTTTCCTCTCTCATTATGCAAGGTCTATCAATAAATTGAATGAATATCTGCTCGAGGAAACCTGGTTTCAGAAAAAATACGGTAAGAACAATAAACATATTTATGCTTACTTTTCGATGGAATATGGATTGACTGATTGTTTGAAATTTTATTCCGGTGGTCTCGGTGTTCTTTCTGGCGATACATTAAAATCATCAAGTGATCTTGGATTACCACTCGTAGGAGTTGGACTTGCATATAAAGAAGGTTACTTTCAACAATATTTGAATTCAGAGGGCTGGCAACTGGAGACCTATCCAATAAACGATTTTTATAATTTGCCAATGACGCTTATTAGAGAGGAAAATGGTGAGCCGCTTAAAATTTCAATTGACTTCCCCAATAGAGAGTTGAAAGTTCAAATCTGGAAAATTCAAGTTGGGAGAGTACCCCTTTATTTACTCGATGCAAATGTTCCGGAGAATCCAGATGATTATCGTTCAATAACAAATGGTCTTTATAGAGGAACTATTGAAACAAGAATTCAACAGGAAATTATTCTAGGTGTTGGAGGAATTCGTGCGTTGAGGGCAATGGGTTATTGTCCTGAAATATGTCATATGAACGAAGGTCATAGTGCGTTTCTTTCTATTGAAAAGATCAGAATTTTAATGAGAGAAAATCATCTTACCTTTGAAGAGGCAAAACAAATCGGTTATATGACAAATGTATTTACCACACATACTCCAGTTCCCGCAGGATTTGATATTTTCTCTGGTGAATTGATGGAAAAATATTTCAAGCATATCAGAGAAGAACTTCATCTTTCCTATGAAGATTTTATGAGGCTTGGAAATCTTGATGATGAGAAAAAAGATTCATTTAATATGGCTCATCTTGCAATGAGAATGAGCGGACATATCAATGGTGTGAGTAAACTCCATAGTCAGGTTTCAAAAAATATGTGGGCTTTTGGCTGGAAAGGTGTCCCGAAAGATGAAATACCAATTCATGCAATTACTAATGGTGTTCATTTACAGTCTCATTTATCTCATGATATGATTAATTTATTTAATCGATACCTCGGTGAAGAATGGATTGATAACATTGATGATCAGGAATTATGGAAAAAAGTCGATAAGATTCCCGATATCGAATTATGGCGAACACACGAAAGAAGAAGAGAGCGTTTGGTTGCTTTTGCCAGACAAAATCTTAGAAAACAACTTATCAGACAGGGTGCTTCATTCAGCGAAATTGAAAAAGCTAACGAAGTTTTAGATCCAAAAGCACTTACAATCGGATTTGCAAGACGATTTGCAACTTACAAAAGAGCAACATTGATCTTTAAAGATATTGAGAGATTAAAAAAGATTTTGAGTAATGAAGAGTTTCCAGTTCAAATTATCTTCGCAGGAAAAGCCCACCCTCAGGATGAAGAAGGTAAAAAACTAATTAAAGAAATCAACCAAATGAGCAAACTTCCCGAGTTTAGGAGAAAAATAGTATTCCTCGAAAATTATGATATGAATATTGCCCGATATCTTGTTCAGGGTTGTGATATTTGGTTAAATACGCCAAGACGACCACTGGAAGCAAGTGGAACAAGCGGAATGAAATCTGCTGTTAATGCTTGTTTGAATTTAAGTATCCTTGATGGTTGGTGGTGTGAAGGATATAGTCCAGAACTCGGTTGGGCAATTGGTCTTGGAGAGGAATATGAAGATTTGAAATATCAGGATGAAGTTGAAGCGAATTTGATTTACCAGATTTTAGAAAAAGAAATTGTTCCAATGTTTTATAAACGAAGTCAGGATGATATTCCTCGGGAATGGGTTCAGATGATGAAAAACTCTTTAAAGAAATTACCGGGATATTTTAATACTCACAGAATGATGAAAGAATATTTACAAAAATTTTATTTACCCGGCGCTAAAAATAAACTCGATTGTTGTGCAAATGACTTTGTTAAAATTAAAGAATTCGTTCAATGGAAAAATAAGGTTCGGCAGAATTGGACAAGTATTCGAGTCGAGAATGTGCAATGTTCCTGTAATAGCGAAGTTTACGTTGGTCAAAATGTTAAAGTCAAGGCGAATGTTTTTCTTGGTGATTTATCTCCAGATGATGTTTCGGTAGAAATTTTTTATGGAAAACTCAATGGCTCAGACACACTTGAATCAGGAAGTATTGCTCAAATGAAAGCCCTGAAAAAGTCAGATAATTATTATGAGTATGAGGGAGAAATTCCAAACGATATAACCGGTTTGAAAGGATATACAATTCGAGTTTTACCCAAAAATTCAATGTTCACAAATAAATTTGAAATGGGTTTAATTTATTGGGTTCAATAAAAAATAACCGAGTGAGTAATATACTTCGAGTTTTTGTAAATGAATTTTGCTGAGAAGAAACGCTCCTGATTTAACCATTCAAGAAAATATTTATCACCTTCCCAGAGTGGGAGTTCGGTAATCCTCTCCCACTCAATCCACTCAAGTTCACCTTCATTCGATTCAGTTAATTTGCCGCTAAATTCATTTGCAGTAAAAACGAATACATACCAATCTTCTTCTTCGTCAAAAGCTGGAAATGTAAGAAAACCTTTTAGTTTTGGATTTTTAATTAACAAGCCGCTTTCCTCATAGACTTCACGAATTACACATTCTTCAGGAGTTTCGCCGGGATTAAATTTACCGCCTAGTCCGTTCCATTTTCCGAGATGTATATCGTTTTCTCTTTTATTTCGATTAATCATTAAAACTTTATCGCCTTTAAAAACATAACAAAGTGTTGCAAGTTTCATTTCAAAAACCTCGTTGTTTTATAGCAATTTAATTTTTAAAATACATTTGCAATTTATCGATAATTATTAAAAAGATATATGAATACTGGACAAACCCTATTAGTAACAGTTGGCTTATTACTTTTCACAATATTTGTTTTAACAGTTTACCGAACCACATCATCCCGATTTGCATTCGCTATTGCCAATGAAGCAATAATTTCGGGAACAGCAATCGCTCAATCTATGATTGATGAAATTTCGCAGAAATCTTTTGACGAAAAAACTGTTTCAGGAGTAGTTTCTGTTCCTGATTCTTTAACGCCTGTAAGTGCTCTCGGGCCAGATGTGGGCGAAAATGATCCCACTAAATTTGACGATATTGATGATTATAATAATTTCCAAAAAACTGATAGCTTAAGCCGACTTGGAAACTTCAAAACTCGAGTAAGTGTATATTATGTGAGTTCAGGTAATCCAGATTTGAAAAGTCTGAGCAGAACATTCTACAAAAGGGTTGATGTTTTTGTTACAAATAATTTTATATCAGATACAATCAAATTATATAGAATAATTTCTTATTAGCTATGTCGAGCTTATTAGACATTATAACTGCCACTTTCATTGGTGCAATTTTAATTTTGATGATTATTGGAATTTCTTTTTATATCCAGAATTCTGCCCAAGAAGTTAATAATGCCAATATCGCTCAAATGAATGTAAAAGAAATTTCTGAAGTACTCGATTATGATTTATATAAAATTGGATTTCGGGTATCGGGAAGCAAAATTCTTTTAGCAGATTCAACAAGATTAACTTTTCTTTCAGATATTGATAATAATGGTAAAGTAGATACAATTAGATATTTACTAGGAAACCCTGCTGATCTATCCTCAACTCCAAATCCAAATGATAGAATTTTGTATCGAATACTAAATAATGAGCCATTGCGGGGCTCAAATTTGGGAGTTGTTGACTTTAAATTTACTTATTATGATTCTTCAAATATTAAAATTAATTACTCATCATTGGTTAGTCAGACGCAGCGGGATAGAATAAAATCAATTGAGTATTATATCAAAGTTGAGTCCCTATATCCTATTGAAGGTTATTATCCGGGTGCAGAAATTAAAAAAATAGTTCGTCCCAAAAATTTATAGGAGCGAATATGGGTAGAGCAGTAATAATAATTTTAATTGGGGCTTTGGTGATTTTTGGCTTATATACAATATCATCAATGAAATCAGAAAAAGAAGCCTATAACAAATCTTTCGAATCCTATAGAAACAATTATGTCAGAAATATATCACTTAGTATGATTGATATTTTGATGACGAAGTTAGCTGATAGTTCAAACTATCGAGTCAATCAAGAACAAAAGCAGAGTCTTCTTGGTGGAACTGCAACTTTTACTATCAAAGACACTGTGCTTGGAAGTGATAGCGTTGTTCAAATTAGAGTATTAGCAGAATACGAAGGAATAAAAAAAGAATCTATTGCTTATGTAACATTTGGGTCGGGATTCGTTCCGCCCGTCTTACGAGGAGTTGTTACAGCAAATGCTAATCTAAACAAAACTATTAGTGATATGATAATTGATGGCCGAGATCATGATTTAAATGGCAATTTAATTCCCAAAAATGGAATTTATGGAGTTTCGTCTGGAACGAGTTTTTCAAATTTACAAGGCGCTATGATCGGAGGCACTGTCAATGGTGTTGATTATCCGCCAAAATATCCTGAAGATCCACGTGTGATTGAACAAAATTATAATTGGGGTGGATCGTTCCCTACCAGTCCTGATCAAATTCTAGGTTATCCAGAAGGAACATTAAAAAGCATTGCTCAAAGTAAAGTAAATGGGAGCCAGTATGTTACAAATATTTCCCAACTAAAATATCCACTCAGTGGTGTAACTTATCTAGAATTATCTCCAGCTGAGGTAAAAATTGATTTAGGGAAGTCAGATAATTGGGGGATTCTTGTTGTACATAATTCTACAGGTTCAACGACAGTAACTCAGTTAAAATCATCAAAGCCTTTTAAAGGACTTATTATTGGTGATTATATGTTTCATCTTCATCTTGATATTTTAGGTGGATTGATTTTGCTTTCGCCTAATTTAGAATTAACAAAAGAATGCAAAGGAAACAATGATCACAAAATATACTATTCTTCAGCTGCGATTAAGAACGCAACTTTCTTTGCAAACTCCGTAAGTGGACAGACTGGTATTGGTGGAGGTAAACGTTCTTTATCATTACTTTATTTGTTTGAATAAATATTTGGAGGAATTAAAGTGGGAAGAACCGTCTTAATAGTCTTGTTAATTGTAATAATCATTTTTGGTATTTATTCTATACAGGTTAACCGGACAACTACTC
Source organism: Ignavibacteria bacterium (assembly GCA_013177855.1). Taxonomy (NCBI): domain Bacteria; kingdom Pseudomonadati; phylum Ignavibacteriota; class Ignavibacteria; species Ignavibacteria bacterium. The sequence continues at coordinate 859,359 of JABLYA010000001.1, read as the reverse complement.
AAGCAGGCGAAAGTTCATCAAAATATTATAGAGATTTTTATGCGAAGAATATCGCAAATTCAATGATAGATATTCTAAAATTAAAGTTAACTCAAGATACTGCTTATCGAGTCCAGAATTTCGAACAAGAGAAATTGATGGGTGGAAAAGTTTTTTACAGAGTTGTGGATACCTTAATTGGATCATCAAGATTAGTAAAAATAAGTGTCGTTGCTAATTATGAAAATACAAGTAAAACAGCCGAAGCATTTATGTCAATTGAGTCAGTTGGTGGTGGAGGACTACCTCCGTTTATGAAGTATGCTGTTTTCAGTGGTAATAATATGCATTTAAATGGTGGGGTAGAAATTACACACGCAGGAAATAATCTTAATGCCAATGTTCATGTTAACGGGAACTTCACAATGAATGGTAACAACTCAATTGATGGATTTTTAACTTATACAGGATATGCCTCCTCTAATCCATCAAGTGCACTAAATAATCGTATCAATCCAATTTCAAATCCTGAAAATTTACCTAAGCACTTTCAAACTTCACAAATAAACATTCCGTCCTTTGATCCAGACCAATATTTAAGTAAAGCCACGGATATTTATTATGGCAATAAAACTTTTAATGGAAATATTACATTAGGGACAAAAGAAAATCCAAAAATAATTTTTGTCACTGGTGATTTAATAATTAATGGAACTGTTACAGGGTATGGTATTTTTATCAGTAAAGGGCAAACAATTATTAATGGTAATGTAAGGCTAAATTCTCCTGATCCAAATGTAAGCAATGTAGGGTTGTACTCAGGTGGAGATTTAATTGTGAATGGTAATGTAACTCTAAATGCTCAAATCTTTTCAAATAAGAATACAATACTGAACGGAAATGTTAAAGTTTATGGAAATATAGTTTCTCGTCAACAGATAAATTTTAATGGAAATGTAAATATTTATTATAAACCTGCAAACGAAGTTTTAACTAAACCAGTTTGGGGTACAGGTTCAGGAAATAATATTGTTCAGGTGAAGATGGTTCACTATTATGAATAATCATGTTGATTCTTTTACTCAATTTTATTTAATTGCTACCAAATAAAAACAACTTAAATAAAAATCAAAAAATGGAGGAATAAACTATGGGTCAACAACAACTCTTATTAATTGTAATTGGAGTAATCATTGTTGGTATCGCTATAGTAGTTGGTATTAACTTAGCAAGTACCAGTGCACAAAGTGCAAATAGAGATGCGGTTATTGCTGATCTCAATAATATTGGAGCTTTTGCTCAACAATACTATCGTAAACCAACAACGATGGGTGGTGGTGGTAACTCATTTACTGGCTGGACTATTCCACCAAATTTAACCAAAACAGCTAATGGAACATATACTGCTACGGTCGGTGCAACAGTTGTGACATTAGTTGGAACTGGTAATGAAACAGGCAATGATGGTAAAAACAAAGTGAAAGCAACTGCGGTCGTTACTCCGACAGGAATCACTGTCACGGTTAATAATTAATTCAAAAAGAAAATAAAATTTAGAACCTAAGAATTCATTAAGTGCCGAGTAATTATCTCGGCACTTTTTTATTTAAAAACTAACTTAAAAATTCGACAATTCTATGAACAAAATCAGAAAGTCTCGTAATCACTTGAATTTTATTTTAATTTATGCATATTTGCATATGAGAGTAGAAAAAATTCTCTCAAAAAAATTGAAAACAAAAAATAAGGAGTAAAACTATGGGTCAACAACAACTTCTTCTAATCGTAATTGGAGTAATCATTGTGGGTATCGCCATTGTGGTAGGCATCAACCTGGCAAGTACTAGCGCACAAAGTGCAAATAGAGACGCGGTAATTGCTGACTTAAATAATATTGGTGCATTTGCACAGCAATATTATAGAAAGCCAACCGCACTTGGTGGTGGCGGGAATTCATTTACTGGTTTTACTATTCCACCTTCTTTGACACAGACCGGTAATGGTACTTACACCGCCACAGTGGCTGCAACTGTTGTAACTATAGTTGGTACTGGTAATGAAACCGGTAATGATGGAAAAAACAAAGTTAAAGCAACAGCAGTAGTGACGCCAGATAATATTACTGTTACGATTAATAACTAAGAAATTTTGAATTAATTTACAGCCGTCGATTTTCGACGGCTTTTTTATTTTAAACTTCAGGGCTTTTTTCATAAATAATTTTATGTTGAATGTGTTTTATTTATTCAAAAAAATTATATAATTGCATTTAGAAAAATGGTTTAAAAGATTTGCATAACTCTTTAAAATTCCATATAATAAGATTGAAAAAAAGACTTATAATTAATTCAGATAAAGATGGCCGAATATCGTTTTAGTGCAATATCATCTTCAGGAAAAACAGTTGTTGGAATTATTCATTCCAGCAATATTTTTAGTGCTCGTCAGAGAATAAATGAGATTGCGCAGAAAAACCAGCTACGTATCAGGTCTATTGAGAAAAAGTCTATATTTCTCTATAAAGCGAAAAAACCTGGAACTGTTAAACCAATACTGGGAGAACAAAAAGCTTATACCGCTGAAGAAGTTGAGCAAGCACTTCGAAAGCTGGGTTACGAAGTTATTTTTGTTAGAAAAAAGTTACTTGATTTTCAACTAAAACCACCCACATCTGAAATTGTATCTTTTGTTAGAATTAGTGCTGATCTATTAAAAGAAAAGATGTCTTACGGAGAAATTCTACAATTAATGATTAATGATGTTACCAATAAAACATTACGCGATGCGTTGAAAGATATTAATAATGATTTAAAGAAAGGTGAGGACAGTGAAAAAGTTTTTAGAAGATATGAGCATGTGCTTGGTAAATTTACAGCTTATATGTTAGGCCTTGCGAGTAAAAGCGGTAATATGGCAGAAATTTACTTGGCAACTGCTAAATTTCTTGAACGAAATCAAGAGTTCCGTAAAAATTTAAGGAGTGCGCTAGTTACACCGACTATTACTGTCATTGCATTAATTTTAACTGTAATTTATTATGTTGCTAAAGTATTTCCTGCAACTGCTGAATTATTTTTAAGATTCGATATCGAATTACCTCCATTAACAGCTGCTACATTAAAACTAAGTCATTTCTTACAGAATAATTTTCTTTACATCATTCTGTTAATGGCATCACCATTCTTATTTTTATTCTATTATTCTCAGACAACAAAGGGTAAGATTGTTCTGCATAAATGGTTGTTAAAATTACCTGTTCTGGGAAATATAGTCCATAAATCAATGATTGAAATCTTCTGTAGGGTATTTTATTCACTTTACACTGGTTCAGCAGAAAATATTGAACCCATCAGGATTGCAGCGGAAGCAACTGGCAATAAATATTTTGAGGATAGAATTAAAAATGTTGCCATTCCTATTATGATTAGAGAGGGTAAAGGTTTAACTGAAGCATTCGAAGCAGCTGGGGTATTTACTAAAACTGCAATTTCAAGGTTTCACGCTGGTGAGGAGACTGGAACGATTAGAAATGTTGCTCTTCAAATTGCAAATTATTATGAAAGTGAGACTACTCACAAACTAAAATTCTTAATTGAAGCTATTCAGCTTGCAATTGCTATGTTTATTATGATTGTCATAACGGCACTTACATTAATTTCTGCGGAAACCGCAACAATTCGTCCAAAATATCCTGGTATGTCTTTTATAATTAATTTAATTCAGGGGTTACTTTAAATGGCCGTTGAATCTTTAGAACAAACAGATAAAGTTGGTTACTGGTTACTTCGAAAAGGATTAATTGATTTAACCACTTTAGAAAAAGCATTACAAGTTAAAAAGACAGATAAAGCAAGAAGAAATCTCGCTCAAATTTTAGTTCAGGATTTTAAGTTTGATCATGATTTAATTTTTGAAGAAGTTGCAGCTGTATACAGATTTGATGTTTACTCACCTGAAAAATACCATTTGACAGATGATGATATAGAAAAGATCAGAAACTTATGGAACAAGGCTTCTGAAGAATTAAGGAATCTTTGTCTTGGAGCAAAAATAATTCCGATAAAATTTGATTCTCAACAAAAGGATAAAATAATAATTGCTGCAACGGATCCAACAAATCGATTGACGCATCAAATTCCAGCAAGTTTAGGTTTTAGAAAGTATGAAGTGATATTTGTGAGGAGAAAAGACTTTGATGAGTTGCTAAATAAAATCCTTCCGCCAGAAAATATTTTTCTTAAGATGCTTGAAGAAGTCCCCGAAGAGATAAGTGTTGAAACGAAGAAAGAGGAAGGTTTAGACGAATCTTTATTAGAAGCGGAAATTCAAAAAAGTGCTTTGATAAATTTAGTTGAAGGGGCTCTTGTGGAAGGAGTTAGAAGAGGAGCAAGTGATATTCATTTTGTTCCTCAAAGTGGAATGAAAACAGAAATACATTTTCGAATTGATGGAAATCTAACTCTATGGTATGTTCAGGAAAACACTTATCCTGAAGCAGTTTTATCAGTTATTAAGGACAGGGCAAGGGGACTTGATAGATTTGAAAGAGAAAAGGCACAGGATGGATTTATACAAAGAAATATCGATGGGCATATTATTCGTTTTCGTGTTTCCATTCTTCCAATGGTTGGAACTGAACTTAGTTCAAAATTCGAATCGTGCGTAATAAGAATTCTTGATGATAGAAAAGTTATCACTGATATTAAAAAGATTGGTTTCGATGGACCTGCTTTTGATTTCTTTATGAAAGCAATTAGTAAACCTCAAGGAATGGTGATATTAACTGGTCCAACAGGTTCTGGTAAAAGTACAACTTTGATCGCTGCGTTGTATCAGGTGATTGATCCAACTGTAAATGTTTTAACCGTTGAAGATCCAGTTGAATATGTCATAAGAGGTGCAAGACAATTAAAAATTGGACCAAAGATGGATTTTGAGCAAGCATTGAGAGCTATTTTGCGTCATGATCCTGATATTGTTTTAGTAGGAGAGATGAGAGATAAGGAGACAGCCGAAATTGCAATTAAACTTGCTAATACTGGTCACTTAACTTTTTCAACATTACACACAAATGATGCACCTAGTGCAATATCCAGATTATTTAAGATGGGCGTTGAACCATTTTTAATTGCATATGCAATTAATATTATCGTCGCTCAAAGATTAATTCGAAAACTTTGTGATAAGTGTAAACGTGTTGCAAAAAATTTTGATAAGGATATTGCAATTGCAGCTGGAATGAGTGAAAAAGATATTAAAGAAACGACTTTTTATGAAGCAGTTGGGTGTCCAGCTTGTTCTAACACTGGTTACAAAGGAAGAATGGCAATACACGAAGCACTCTATTTTAGTCGAGAAATAAGAAGATTAATTGTTAAATCTGGTACTGAAATAGATGAAGAAGCAATTCGTGCTCAAGCAAAGAAAGAAGGAATGTTGACTTTGAGAGAGTCGGGTTTCTTAAGAGTAAAAGCAGGACTTACAACAATTGAAGAAGTAATAGCTTCAACAACGGAAGATTAATCATGTTCATAGAAATTAAATCGAATGATTTTAAAAATCTTACTCAAAAAGTAAAAGAAATTATTGGAGAAGGACTTAAACTTGTCCCGGAATATATCAAAGGAATTGACAAGGTCCTTTACCTGAAAAGTTTTGTGGAGGGATTAAACAATCAACAACGAGAATTATTGCGTTCTTTTCTCGAAAGCTTATTGTTTGAAATGCATAAGGTGGAAGCGTCTGATCTTGACTTTGGCGGACCTGGCAGTTTGAATCGCTTCTGGATGAGAATTCATGGGAATAAAAAACCATTAAATGAACTACCAGAGTTTAATACGACAGAATCAAGTATCCTAATACTGAATATTTTAAGTGAAAAACAAATTGAGTATTTGATTTCTAAACGAAATCTTGATTTTTCAATTGAAATTAGAGAGACAAAACCATACTTAAGAATTTATCGATATAGAGCAGATGCTTATTTTGAACTCGATGAGTTGTCATTAAATTGTAGAGCTATTCTCTCCCAGTTAAGACCTTTCTCTGATCTTGGCTTTCATCCTTATGTAGCTCAGTTGATGAATTTAAATTATATGAAAGAAGGATTGATATTGATTACTGGTATTACGGGTTCTGGAAAATCAACAACACTTGATGCAATAATTGATGAAAATAATCGAACCTGTGATGCACATATCATTATCATAAGCTCACCCGTCGAATATGTTCATCAGTCTAAAAGATGTTTAATTAGACATCGAGAAGTAGGCAGAGATGTCTTGTCTTTTAAAGAAGGAACAATACAAGCACTTCGACAGGATCCCGATATAATTGTTATTGGTGAGTTAAGAGATCCTGAAACAATCGTTGCTGCACTTGATGTTACCGATAGTGGTCATAAAGTATTTTCAACTCTTCATACATCTTCTGCTGTCGAAACAATTGATAGAATTATTGGAGAAACTGAAGTCCAGGAACAGGAACGAGTAAGAATGCGACTTGCAGATGTTTTGAGATGTATTGTTTCTCAAAAATTAGTCCCAACTGTTGATGGAAAAAGAACACTTGCTAAAGAAGTTCTTGTAGTAACTCCATCAGTTAAGGCGGCTATTAAAAACAACAACACAAGCGAGATTTATCAAATGATCCATCAGGGTGGTGAGTTTGGAATGAACACTATGGAACAGGATCTGGCAAGACTATTTAAAGCACGAAAAATTACTTACGAAACAGCGATCGCTTTTGCCAATAATAAATCAAGAATCCAACAATTACTTACGAGTAAAATATGAAAAAATATGTTGGAATTTTTGTTGATGGTCCAGAGACTAAAATCGCAATAGTCTCTAAAACTTCGAGGGGGTTAAAACTCGAAGACATTGTAACCTATGGACTAAAAGGAAGTCCCCAGGAATTTTATGGACCACCAAAATCTGAATTAGAAGTAGACTCAGACACTATTCTTTTTGAACCAGGTGAAGAGAGCGGGGAAGACCTCGAAGAGCCAATGCTCTCAAATGTTTTAAGTGGTAAGGTTAAAAATATAAAAGATATCATTTTTGTCCCGGTTGTAACAGAACCTCAGATATCTTATCTAATTCTGAATAATGTTCCAAAACTTAAAGAGAAAGAATTAAAACAATATATTATCGATAGATGGCTTGATACAAAAGTCTCATCAATAGACGAAAAAAATTTGAGATACTATAAATACTCTGAGGATACCTATCTAACCATATATATTAATGAAAATTATCCAGTGCTCGACCAGATTGAAAAATTCGCTCGTTTCTGGAAAATGAGAATGCCCAGAATTCCATTTATTTCGGGCGGCGATATTTGTCTGGCAAGTTATGTCCTTAATAAATATAACATACAACCAGATAAAAATTACTTGATTGTTTATGTAGGAATTGATTCCAGTAGAATTATTTTAATCTCAAATAAAACAATTAAACATATCTCAAGTTATCTCGGAGTTGGAGTTCAGACTGTAGGTTTCCATGATATAATTATTAGTAAAATTAATCTAGAGATGGATATTGCACAGGTTTCAGAAATCGATAAAATCTTTCTTGCTGGTGAAGTAGTTGAAACAACCGTGCAGTTAACTTTTTATGGTAGTTTCCCTCTTGCAGAAGTTGAGGTCATTAAGTTTGATGAGCTGGATTTAACTGCCCTTCCTGATGAGAAAAAAGAACAAGCTCCAGTTTATGCCTTTAGCATTGCTCCATTGTTTTTCTTATTGATGAAAGATAAATCAAAAGTTCCAAGAGTAAATTTATTACCGTATGATTTAATTGAAGCGCAAAAGATCTTCAAATTAAGTCCTGTTGGATATGCGCTTTTATTTTTAATATTTATAGCAGTTGTTTTCTTTACCCAAAAATATATTGTAAATAAAAATAAGATCCAGGTTCTTCAAACTGAAATTCAAAGTAAACAACTCCTGATTGCCGAAAATGCTGAACTGGTTAATAAAGTGAATCAACTTTCCCAAAGAATTGATGCTGGATTAAAAATTCAAAGAACGATTGATACATTAATCCTTGGCGCTGAAAGATGGACAGAAATACTAATGAAAATTCAAGAATATCAACCTGATAAAAGGAGAATCTGGTTAACTTCATTTGCTGCTTCAGATGAAGGTGTAAAAATAATGGGAGTAGGAATTAATAAATATACAATCCCTGATTTTTCTGATCATCTTGATAAAGCACTACTAAAAAGTATGATCAGTCAGGAATTACGTGATAGAGAAATTAACCGTTTCGAAATTACACTAAACCCTGAAAAGTACGGATATAAAGGGGTACAATAATGAGCAATACAACAAGAAATGCTCTTATCCTATTTGTTTTCTTTATTCTCTTTGTTGGAATTGGAGGTTATTATGTTTTGGTTTTTCAACCAAAGCAGATTAAAGCAAAACAAATGGAATTAGAAAACCTGAATCAACAATTTCTTGATGTGAAAACTTTGGCGGCAATGTACGATTCACTTCAAAAAGAATCAGAAAAAGTTGATTCGATCTTATACAATATGGCTAAAGCAATTCCGTTCCGTTATTCTATCACAGATACTTATAATGACATCTTAAATATTACAAAGAATTTTTCTCGTTATACAAGAGTGAATATCGAGTATCAAAAAACTGAATCTATTGGAGCAGCCTCTGTTGATTATTTTGTAATTAGCGGTCAAGGTGAATTTGAAGATGTTTTTCGCTTGATCTACCAGCTCGAAAAATCAAAGAAACTTTATAAAATTCAAGGTCTCGAATTACGAAATGCAACCTTAACAACTGGTAAGGGTGAAATTTTATATCAGGTTGAATTTGAAATTAAACTTGAATCATACTTTACAACCGACACGAACCTTGCCCTCAATTATGAAAATATTCAACCAAGAGAAATTAAACCAGTAAAAAATTTATTCTTCCCATTAATAAGACCAGATATTCCGCCAAATTACGATGCATTGTTAGAAGTCGATGGGGCAACATTATTAGCAATTATACCTGATGCAGTATTTATCATGGATAAAAATGGAAATTCATACACACTATCGGAAGGAGATCCCGTTTATCTCGGTTATCTTACAAGAATTGATTACGACAATCAGCAATGTGAATTCTTGCTTAATAAAGGAGGTATCATTGAGAAAGTTACTCTGAAACTTAAAAGCGCAAATATTAAGGAGTTTAAAAAATGAAAAAATTAATATTCTTTATTTTAGTTTTTGCTTTGAGTTGTTACGCTCAAAGTCAGAGAGAATTTCAAAGAATGCTTTCAAGTTCACCAGAAGAGCTCGTTTCTCTTTCAGGGTCATTGCCATTTAATCAGGCAATGCAAATGCTAAGTAAATTAAGCAAACAGTATTTGAACAAAATAATTGTTTTAAGTGAAGATATAACCGATCCGATTGGAATTGATATAATACAGATGAATTGGTACAGAGCATTATTATTAATACTTAAATATCACAATCTCGAATTCACTGAGACTGAGGAGTATATTAAAATTCTTCCGCGTAAAGGAGAAAAACCACCTCTGCCCGATGCAATGAAAGGAGTTGATCTTACTACCCGCGAAGTAAATATTTCTGCTGTGTTTTTTGAACTCGATGTTGCTAAATCAAGAGAAATGGGTATAAATTGGAAATGGCTTCTTACAAATAACAAAGATTTTGATGTTGCCGGTCAGTTAGGACAAACGGATAATACAATCTTTAACTTAAATGCACCACCTACGACTGATCAAACAAAAACATTTAATCTTGGATTATATGGCGAAAGACAGTTCGGTGATTTTCTTGGACGCGCAACTGCTTTGTTTAATTTCTTTGAGCAAAATCAACTTGGCGAAGTTATTGCAAGCCCTCAAATCACGGTTAGAGACAGAGTAAGAGGTGAAATACAGGTCGGTGCTGATTTCTCTACAAGAGAAAAAGATTTTGCCGGTAATACAGTAGAAAGATTTTATTCCACAGGTACAATTATTCGAGTTACTCCATATATTTTTGAAGAAGATGGAAAGAATTACATTCTGATTGATTTAGAGGCAGAGAGGAGTAACGCAATACCTGGTCAACTTTCAACTGAAATAAAAAAGACAAAAGCTAAAACAGATGTTTTGCTTGTTGATGGTGAAGAAACTGTGATAGGAGGATTATACATAACAGAAGAAAAGATAGAAAGAAGTGGTATTCCAATATTAAAAGATTTGCCCTGGTGGGTTTTAGGCATCAGGTATCTCACAGGATTTGATAAAAAGACTTATACTAAAAAAGAATTAATTATTGTTCTTAAAGCTAAATTAGTACCAACTTTGAAAGAAAGGTTTACTTCCCGCAGGAAGAGTGAAAATTTGATAGAGAAAACCAGGGAACAGTATCAGAAGGATATAAAAATCTATCAAATTAACCCGGTAGAAGAAAAATGAAAGGAATGAAAAGTGGCAACTCTTGAATCAGTGTTGATAATTGATGATGATGTCTCTCTTACAAAAATTCTAAGAGAGGAACTTTCGTCTGTTGGATACGAAGTTGAAGTAATGAATGATAGTTCAGAGGCATTAGATCGTTTGCAAAATGAATTTTATGATTTAATTTTACTTGATTTAAAAATGCCCCAAGTTGATGGTTTTCACATCTTAAAAGAATTAAGAGCAAAAAATTATCCTGGAAAAATAATTGTTATGACTGCTTATGCAGATGTGGAAAATGCTGTAATGGCTAAAAAATTAGGTGCCGATGATTTTCTTTCCAAACCTTATGATTTAGATGAATTGTTAATCACTATTCAAAAAGTTTTACATTCTTGAGTGAAATATGGTAAAAGATACTTACAAAATTCTTGTAATTGACGATAGACCTGATAATGTCTATTATCTACAATCACGACTTCAGCAAGGAAATTTTTTTGTGATCAGTGCCTTTTCGGGACCTGAAGGAATTGAAAAAGCAAAAACTGAAAAGCCCGATTTAATCCTCCTCGATATTATGATGCCTGGTATGGATGGTTACGAAGTCTGCAAAATTTTAACTAATGATGAACAAACAAAAGATATCCCTATTATTCTTGTAACAGCCAAAGTTGATGCAAGAGATGTGGAAGAAGGACTGAAAGTTGGAGCATTTGATTATATCAAAAAACCATTTGATAAAATTGAACTGATTGCCCGTATAAACTCCGCTCTTCGATTCGCTGAGATGAAAAGAAAAACCATTCAACAGGAGAAATACCAGATTTTTGAAGCAACCGTTTTAACAGCAAATCATGAAATTAAGCAACCTTTAACAATAATGTCTTTAGCAATAAATGCAATTAAAAGAGAATTAAACAAAGAAAACATTGATAAAAAATTTTTAAGTGAAAAGATTAACTATCTTGAAGAGGGAATTAAAAAAATTACTACGGTACTAAATAAGTTAAACGCAATAAAACAATCGGAGCAAATTGGTGAGTACAACAAAGAGAAAGATGTTAAAATGGTCAGTGTCGATGAGCTAAAAAAAGAATTGCATGAAGATTAAGATGAAATTTTTATGTAATTATTAATGCTTTCTATCAACGCATCAAATTCGTAAGGCTTTTCAATAATTTTATCTGCCAATAATTCATTAAGTCGCTCGGTTAATTCATTATCAATTATACCGCTGGCAATGAAGACAGGGACTTCTTTATCTCTTTCCCGAATAAATCTGAGAACTTCTTCTCCTGTCATATCTTTTAAATGAAAATCCAGAATAACAAGATCTATGATATTCTGATTTTTAAGAAAAATATCTTTAGCTGCTTCACCTGATGAAGCGTCAAGAACTTGAAAATTCTGCAGGCTTAGCATTTCGGCTAGCAAATTACGAATCGAATCTTCGTCATCAACGATAAGGATTGTTGGATTTGATTTCACTTTTGTTTGAATTATTTTCTTTTGTTCTTGAATTTCGGTTTTAGTAAAGGGCAAGTAAATTTTAAATGTTGTGCCTTTCCCTATTTCACTTTCAACTGTTATCAAACCGTTGTGTTTCGTGATTATGTTTTGGGATATAAAAAGACCCAAGCCAGTTCCTTTCTGTTGATCTTTGGTCGTAAAATACGGTTCGAAAATTTTATCAAGATATTTTTTTGGAATTCCATGTCCCGTATCTGAAAAAGATATGATAAGATAGTTGCCAGGTTTTAATTTAGATTGTTGCAGATAATCTTTTTCAGTGATTGAAATTTCATCTGCAATAATTGATAATTCACCGCCATTGGGCATTGCATCACGTGCGTTGATAACTAAATTCATAAATACTTGATGGAGTTGAGTGTAATCCGCATAAATTTCAGGAAGATCAGGTTTATAATATTTTTTGATTGAAATATTGGATGGGCAAATCTTTACAGCTAAGTTATAAACTTCATCAAGTAACTTAACTAACTTAAAGTGAGTTTTTACTGGTTTGAGTGGTTTCCCTATTTCAAGTAGACTTTTTGATAATTCGAGACCACGGTTTAGAAGTGTATCAATCTCTTCTATAACATTTTTAGGAATTTCACTAGAATATTTTTGTTTAATTAAGTCATTTGAAACTTTCAAACCGTACAATAAATTTTTGAAATCATGAACTATGCCGCTGATTAAATTACTGGTGAGCTCATACTTTTGTGTTTGCTTGAGTTTTTCCTCAAGAGTTTCTTGAAGTAATTTCTTTTCAAAATAACTGACAATAAATGAATAATGAGAAGCAAACGAATTCAATATTTCTACTTTATAATTTTGTAGATTAAATTTATTAGCCCCAATCAGAAGAAAATACTGGATTTCATTTTTTATAATGACAGGAGAAATAATGAATTGATCTAGGTTAAGGATATTCCTCAGCTTTCCAATTATTTCAGGATACGATTCATTAAAACTCACAAGACTCTTTCTATTTAATTCAAGCCAGCTTAAAATTGAAAAAGAACACTCAATTAACTGGTCCAATTGTTCTTGATTTAATTCTTTTTCGCAAATTAGCTCAATTATCTCGCTTCTATGTTCATTAATTTTAAATATTGCACAAATTTCACTCTCAGTTAGCTCTTTGCATTTTTTAGTTAATTGAAGATTTATATCTGAAAACGAAAAATCACTTAACAGATTCGCTGTTATTTCTCTTAAAGTTTTTTGAAGATTTGCATTAAGATAACTTAAAATTTCGGAATTTAATTTAGCAGTTATATCTCTGACAATATAGATTAAACCGACCGGATTATCTCCTGTATCAATTATTAGAGTTACATTACCTTCAACCCATATTTCTATCTGATCCTTTCTGTACTCCCTTCGTTTGAAATAATAAGTTCGATATTTTTCTAATTCTTGTGTTATCTGGATTTGAGTTTCTATATCAATTGGGTCGTATAGAATAAAATCTTGATTAATAACTTTCCCGATTACTTCATTAGCTGAATAACCATAAATTTTTTCTGCACCTTTATTCCAGTAAGTCACTCTGTTATTAAAATCGGTCGAAAAAATTCCGTCCTCGACATTATCAAGAAGTTCAAGTTGGGAAATGTAATTTTCAAATACTGTTTTTTTCTCTGTCGTATCGTCAAGAAGAAAAAGATAGAAATTTTTATCACTCTCAATTTGTGTTGAAATGGAACTTACGATAAACCATCGTTTGGTTGATGGATTTTTTATTTCAATTCTAATTTTATCGCTTTTTTGTATCGCTTGAAAAATCTCTGATTTTTCTTTTGTTTCTTTTTCTTCGATTATTTCAAAAAGATATTTATCTGTGCCAGTTTCAAACCAGCTTTCAAAATTTTTATTAGCCCAGATCAATTTTAAATTTTCATCAGTTATGCAGAGCCCGTAGCCCGAATTAGTTAATAGTTCAATAAATTCTTTACCAGCTCTGTTTAAGAATTTATCGATCATTGAAGGTTATACTTTTTAATTTTTGTGTAAAGAGTTTTTAGACTAATTCCCAAAACTCTCGCACTTTGCTCCCTATTCCAGTTATTTGCATCAAGAACAGATTTAATATGTATTTTCTCGAGCTCTTCAGCCGAAAGTTCGTGAAATGGTTTGCCGGTTGTTCTATTTATTTCTTCTTCAACTTCCGAAACTGAATAGATCGGTGACATCATTAAATTAAAATGCTTTGGATAAATTACTTCGCCATCACAAAAGATTAAACTTCTTTCGATTAAATGTTCAAGCTCTCTAACATTTCCAGGGAAGTTATAATTCAGTAAAAATTCTTTTGCTTCATCTGAAAGAATTTTTGGTTTTCTCGTTTTATTTTTCTGTTTGAGAAAATATTCAGCGAGTGGAATGATATCTTCTTTCCTTTTTCTTAATGGCGGGATTGTTAAAGGAATTACATTTAATCTGAAAAGCAAATCTTCCCGAAATCTTTTTTCTTTAACTTCGTTGACGAGGTTTTTATTTGTCGCAGCAATTAATCTTACATTTGATTTACGATTGTTTAATCCGCCAACTCGTCTGAATTCTCCAGTTTCAAGGAAACGAAGTAATTTGGGTTGTATGATAAGAGAGAGCTCACCAATTTCATCTAAGAATAAAGAACCTTCATTTGCAATTTCTACGAGTCCGGGTTTTGTTTGCTTGGCGTCGGTAAATGAACCTTTCTCATGACCAAACAATTCGCTTTCAAACAATGTGTCTGGGAGCGATGCGCAGTTTAAAGTAACAATTGGTTTTGAACTTCTCGGACTTATTGAATGAATGTATTTAGCTAAAACTTCTTTTCCTGTTCCTGTTTCACCTTGAATTAAGATTGGGGAATCAGATTGAGCAGCTCTTGATGCCAGCGCAAGTAATTCTTTGAATAATTTACTTTCTCCAATTATTTCAAAACCAAGTAATTGATTTAATTCTTTTGAAAGAACAATGTTATTTGTAATAAGATTTTTCTTTTCAATTGCTTTAAAAATTACCTGGAGAAGTTCGTTGAAATCATAAGGTTTAGTAATAAAATCATAGGCACCAAGTTTCATACATTCTACGGCATCAGAAATATCAGAAGTGCCGGTTAACATAATCACTTGAGTAAAGGGGAAATTAGCTGTTGAAAATTTAAGAACTTCAGAGCCTTTTATATCAGGCAAATTAAGATCAAGCAAAAGGACATCATAATAATTGATTTTCAGTTCTTCAATTGCATCTTTACCAGAATTGGTAATGACTGTATTGAAATTTTCTGCTCGTAATTCATCTGAAAGAATTTGAGCCAAAACTTGATCATCATCACAGATAAGTATTTTTCCTCTTTCCACTTTTCAACTCACATTGCTTTGTTATAAATATAAAAATATTTTATCTGTGATTTTGGAAAAATTTAGATGGAAGGATTAATTAAATTTTGATTAATTCCTTAGTTATGTGAAAAGTTTTTACTTATAGAGTTGATATTTATTTGAAGAATTAGAAACCTAAAACTACTCCTGGCACTCACTTAGACCGTTAGTAAAGTTGATATTGAATTCTGTAATAAATTTTTCTGTGAGTGAAATTTTTTAATCGAAAAGTTAATCTCAATTCTTTTATTTGACAGTGAGATTAAAAAACGCATTTCAAATGGACCGCTTTATTAAGTAGAAATTCTTTGCATTAAAAGTATTGCTTAAAACGATTTTTACAAAAATTTAAATTGAACTAAAAGTCATTTTTCATCCTAAATTCGAAAAAGATGTTTAATGTCTGTAAATATTTACTTAAAAATCTGATTAAACAGCTTTTCGATAAATTTTACTATTTGACTGGATCCAATTCTTGTTAATATTGAACATCCAGATTATCTCATCAAAATGAAATACCTTTGGAGAGATAGCAGGAGAAATTTTTGAGCGTTCAAATGATATGATGCCGTTTTGTCTAATATCATAAACCTCAATTACTTCAAGGTGTGTATTGAGTGTTAGCTTATTCTTTGCAAATACAACAAGATGATCTGAAATGTGAACTTCATTCTTTTTCTTAAAATGGAAATTGAAATCAAGTATTGAATCCACGAAGAGTTTGAAATCGACGAAATTTAAAATGACAGCTTTGTTTATAAGATTTCCAAAATCAGTTTTGTCCTGTTCAAGTTCAATTTTACTGCCATTCGAATAATATAGATTAGTTTTTTTATCAGAAGAAAAAACAAATAAATCTTGTTCAAATCTTTTTGTTATTTCAATCATATCGTTGAGTTCTGGTTCAATAATAAAATATCCAATTTCCTTAAAACTATTGACTTCCTTAAACTTTAAATTCCATTGAGCAACGATTTTAATAAAATTCAAACCTTTTGAAGTCAAATAATTTTCGCAATCAATAAGTCTTTGTTGTTGAAACTTATAGTTTTGCGGATTGATGCCGTAAAAAGTAAATAATCCAAATTGACGGTTCTTAAAGAGTTCTATAATTTTAGAAAGTAAATTAATTGAAATTTCAACAACTTCTTTTTTATTTTGACTTGTAACTTTCATTCCGAGTAGCTGAGAAATTTGATTGATCTTCATTTTTTACTCCTTTCATTTTTGTTCAAACATAAAATTGAAAGGAGTGAGAAGAGTATCAATGAATGATATTTTTTTGAGGGGAATTTTATTTGTAGTTGGAAAGTGCTTCTTTTGCGAGCTGAATAACTTTAGTTTTCAATTGTTCAGGCTCAAGGACTTTAGCTCCTTTACCAAAGGATAAGACCCAGGTTGCGGCTTCGTCAATTGAATTTACATTGCCTTCAAAAATTACCGAACCATCTTCCATTTCAGTTATTTTTTGATTCAGAAGATAAGTTTTGCTTTTAATTACCTCAGCCCAATTCTTGTCAAAATGAATTTTAATTAAAAATTGTTCAGGTCCAATCCAACTTTTAAGTGAAGATGAAAAAAGTGAATCAATTTTTTCTTTCTTCAAAGGCTTAAATTTCTCATCGGTAACTCTTACATCTTGAATTTTGGAGATATAATATTGTTTGATCAAATTCTGATTAACTGCAAGTAATCTCCATTCTCCTTGAGATTGAAATATTTTTAAAGGGTGAATGTAAACATTCTTCTTTAATGTGTTAGCAGTTGATTTATAATCAATGATGGTGATGAAATTTTTTTCTATAGCTTTCTGAATTTCTGTGATAAATGTGAGAGCTTTTGGACCTAACTTTTGAATTAGTATTGAGGTTGCTTTATCAGGATAATCTTCTGAGTAGGAGAAACCAATAAATTCAAGAATAAATTCTTTAAGAGTTTCCTCTTTAATCGGGTGTAAAATTTTTATTCCGCCTCTCTTTAATGAGTGAATATCGATACCTCTTGACCGTAATTCAGCAAGATCTCTTTTAATGGTTAATTCTTCTACATCATATTCGACTGCTAAATCTGTTACAGTGAATTTTTCAACTGATGAAAGAGCCTTACCAACAATTTCAATTTGTCTTTTAATTTTCCTGATGTATTCTGACATTATTCTCCATTCAAAATTTTATTTAAAATAAAAAAGTGCTGCCTCTTGTTAAAGAAGCAGCACTAAGTTCGTTCGGAGAGAGAGATTTTATTTCATCAATATCATTTTCTTAACACTTGAGAAATTGCCAGCCTGTAATTTATAGAGATAAATTCCTGAGCTTAATCCGCTTGCATTGAATGTGATATTATATTCACCTGCATTCAATTCACCATTGACTAACTCTGCTACTTTCTGTCCAATTAAGTTGTAAACTTCAAGCTTAACTTGTGTTTTCTCTGGAATCGTAAATTTAATTTGAGTCGATGGATTGAATGGGTTTGGATAGTTTTGAGATAATGTGTAATTACTTGGAACAGGTGAATTGTTTGAAACACCAGTTGTTGTTGCTGGGCTTAAGTATAAATCTTTTGATGCAGTTGGATTGCTACCATAATTCAGATTGACCGAATTGTTATTATCAGCATTGTCATATTCTGTTGCATCAACAACAAGTGTATAATCACCGGCGGTTAAATTTTCAATTTGATATGAACCATCGTTGCTTGAAGTTGAATATGAAACTATTTCTCCATTCAAGTTGTAGGTTAGAACCAAAGCACCAGAAACGGGTTCACCATAAATCGTTTTTACAAATCCACTAATTTTTGCAAATCCTGTATCCGGTCGAGGAACTAAATTAATATTGATATTTTCAACTATACCAGTTTCATTTACAATAACGGTATCCGCATCTCTCCATCTAAATGCAACAGTATCTGCTTTATAATACCCAGGCAAGTAAGGCAGTCTTGGTTTTGCAAATACGATGTAATTTCCAGGAATGAGATTTTCAATCAAATAATTACCCAGTGAGTCAGTTCTTGTTGATTTGAATGCTTTGAATCTGCCATTGGTCAATTTGAATACGCTGACAACTGCCTCAACAGGTTCGCCGGTATTGAAATCTTTAACAAGTCCTGCAATTCCATTATTGTAAACTGGTTTTTGCTCGAGAACGAAGTTTATGTTGTTCACATCTGAGTTAACTAAAATTCTATCTGCTTCCTGGAAAGTTTTCTTATTATCCCAGAATTCTGGATAATAATTTCTATTAAATGGTTTTGCGTAGACTACATATTCAAATCCACCGAGAACAGTTAGTTGATAATTTCCTAGACTATCAGTCACGGTAGTCATTTTTCTATTATGCATAATTGAAGGTGGAAGAATCGGGAATGTTGTATCTTTTACCAGGAATGCAGTTACAACTGATTTAACAGGTAATCCGTTTACATCAAGTACACTTCCAGAAATATTGTAAACTACTGGTGGTGGAACTGGTTGTAAATCAGCATTTACAACAACTGAAGAATTAGCTGAAACTGTAACAACATCTGCAGAATCAATCGAGCTTTTGTTGTCATAAAATTCTGGAATAAATCCTCGTTTATAGAATCTTATTTTGTAGTTGCCTTCAACAAGTTGTTTTGAGAATTGTCCATTTTCGTCAGTTAAAGCAAGTTCGTGTTTTGTCGAATTTGTGTTGATAAAGAAAACACTTACACCAGCTAATGGAGAGTTATCTGAAGCGTTAGTGACCGTCCCAGAAATAGTACCTGTCGGACCTGTAACTTTAATGGTCCATTCCTGATATGCTTTCCCACCTAAATTACTCTCTGCTTTAATTTTAACTTTGAAGTAACCAGCAACTGAAGGAGTCCACGTTACAAGTCCGCTTTGCGCATCTACGTTCAAATCTGCTGGACCTTCAACTAATGAATATGTGAGTACTGCGTCTGGTTGATTACTTACTGCATCAGCATCATATGAATACAATACTCCAAGCGATGCAAGCTTAATTGGGAAGGTAACAAATCTCACAATATCTGGAATAGGTGGAGTTGTGACCGATGCTGTGTTGCTTGGATCACTTACACCTTGATTATTATAAGCTACAACATAGTAAGAGTAAGTGCTCTGTGGACTAATGTTGTGGTCAATGAATTTTTTATCACGGACAAAAGCTGCAATCTGTTTGTAGCTTGTATCATTTGGTCCCATTCGGAAAACTTTGAACAGATATCCTGTTGATGGAGTTTGGGGCATTTGCCATTTTAACTCCACATATCCATAGCCCATCATACCGGGATGGTTTTCTTGTTTAAATTCGGCTGTTAAATTAGTTGGAGCTGGAACCTGAGCTGAAACTAAATTAACACCTAAGATTAACAAGAGAACGAAAAGAATGTTAATTTTTTTCATACAACACCTCTTTATTTTTTCAATTAAAAGGCACTTTTTATGCCAGAGTAAAACTCCTTTTTTCCTTGTAAAAATTAAACAATTTTTTATGTATTTCCATCTTTAATTTTGATATCTGTTTTTGAAGCGAAAATTTTTCGCAGTCAGGGATAGTTTTTCGTAGGGTTAAATTTAAGTTTAGAACTTTATAGGAAGCGAAAAAGAGACTTTGATGGTGGAATAAGAATCTTCTGAACTTGATAAAGTTGGATAATGATTAGATTGAATGTAATAATTTTTTGAAATAAGAAAATCTACCTGCGAATAAATATATACGAACAATGTCAAAGCAATAAAGATATTTTTTAATTTGTAAGAAGAATTATACTTCGAGTATTTTTCTAAAATCAAATCTGGATTAATTTCATTCAAATAATCATTTTCTTTTTTCTTCGTATCAAAAATGTAATACACACTTGATATAAAAGATAATGTGAAAGTTCCTGAGAATAGATAGCCTTTAAAATTATTATTTAGATAGATATCGCCCCAACCAGGTAAAATTAAATTTCTCCAGAGAGCCTGTCTGTAAGAAGCAAATTCAGAAGAATATTTTCTTCTCTCTAAAGATAATAGAGAATCAATGTTGAGTGAATTATTTTGTTTTTCGGTTCTGTTCTCATTAACAAATTTTGATTTTAAGTCGTTGAAATAGGAAATAATTTTTGGCGAAACATTGATAGAATCCAGAGTAAAATTTTTGTCCAGTGTCAGAATCATTCTAAAGGATTGTTCGCTTGTTTTTATATCCCAAATAGTAAAACTTGATATTGCCTTGTAGTAGAGAATAACTAAAGAATCTTCGTGACTTAATTTTTTTTCATTCTTTAGAATTGAATCAGCAAGATTTATGACAGAGTTGTAATCAAAATTTTCAAATTTCTGTTTTAAAACTGTTTCAAAACTTGAAGAGGTTTGTGAAAAAGCTAAGGTTGAAAATTCAAAGACTAGAAAAATGATAACAGAAAATTTCTTAAACATTTACTTTAACAATACCATTTTCTTCGTGAGAGAGATTTTAGCGCTACTCAACCTGTAAAAATACACACCTGATGCAACCCGATTATTATATTCATCAGTACCATCCCAAACAATTTTATATTCACCACTTTCCAGTTCACTATTAATTAGAGTTTTGATGCGGTTTCCAAAAATATCAAAAATTTCAAGAAAAACCTTTGATTTTTGCGGAATTCTGAAGCAAATTGTGGTGCTGGGATTAAATGGATTTGGATAGTTTTGGTCAAGTGAAAAATCATTTATCACATTTGGTGAATCTTCAACATCCGTTAGTAGGTCAAGTTTTTCAACATAAGGTACAGTTTCATCGAATTGATTTTCACCACCGAAAACATAGATAGAATTTTTATAACGAACTGCTGCAAATTCTTTCCTTGCATATTTTAAACTCGGTCCATATTCAATTGAAAAGTAATTGCCGAATTGAGTAAAAATTTCGGTTGTTTTCAATGCTTTGAAATATTCATTGTAACCGCCAATGATTAAAATTTTGGAATCGTTTATTTGAACTGCCTCAGAGCCAGCTCTTGACTGGAGTAAATTGATTGGCAACCTGTTCAAAGATTTATTAATTATATCAAATCTATAAATTCGGTTGAGAAGTCCAGTTGAAACACCTCCGAAAATAAAAGCATCCGAATTCATTTTACATATTGCTTGATGGAATGGAATTTCGGTGGTGCCCGGGAGTTTTTCCATTACAAAAACAATTGAATCTTTTATCACATCGTATTCAATTAAATAATTAAGTTTAGTAGTATCCATATGAACAGGAATTTTTTTCCCGCCTAAAACAAACAGTCTATTTTCTGTTAAAAAGCCGGAGGAGAATCTTCTGTTAAAAATTGGATTATATCTATAAATGTATGGTAGAAAATTTTTTTTCCAGATCTCAAGTGAAAAGTAATCTAAATTAGTTGGTGCTCGGTAGACTCCGCCAAAAATAATTAAGCTGTCATGTAATTTGCCCGCAAAGAAATTTGTTCTCTTAAATTTTGTATTTCCGATTATCCGCCACGAGTTTTGCTGTGGATTGAATTCTTGAATTAAATCAATGGGCATATTCAAAGAATCAGAAAAACCACCAATTATTAAAATTACAGAATCCATCACAACAGCACGGTGGCCTTTAACTGGAACAGGCATCCTGCCAATTTCCTGCCATTGAAGATTCTGACTGAAACTTTCAACAGCAATCAGTAAGACAATCAAGTATGTATAAATTAACTTTCTCATCATTCTAAATAAGTCAATTATTGTGCCAGTGTTTTGACATTATTAAAGTTTAACCGATAAATTAGAGTTTCACCTTTTTGTAAAAAAATTGTATCAATAAAATATCCAAATTTTGGATTATGAAAAGTTAATATTTGTTTCCCCGGATTTAGAATCACAGGTTTTTGAAAAGGGGATGTACCATAATTTTTATTGTTAATTTTCACTTCACCCCAGGGAATAATCTGAAATTCAATGTATCCAAAATTTTCATAAAAGTTAAAATCCAATTTCAGCAGTTTATCAGGTTGTATTTCAATTGTTTGATCTATTGGTGGAAAATTTGGATGAATAAGTTTCAATTGATATTTGCCTGTTTTAAGTTTTATGGGTTTTTGTAATGGAGTAGTTTCTATCTTTTCATCATTGATGTAAATATCAGCCCAGGGTGAACAGGTTATGAATAATTCACCATCTGAATTTACCGTATTAAGTTCAGTTTGATTTGACTCGTTCAACTTTTGTGTTGAGATGAGTTTTTCGTTTTTGGTGTCTTCGATTTGTTTTTGATTTTTCAATAATTGTTCTGAAATTTTTTGATCAGATGGAGTATTAGGAACTACATTAAATATAGGATTTTCTGCTAATGAAGGTTCTTTTGATTTTTCTTTTGCTGATTTCTCAATAAAGAAAATTACACTCACTGCTAAGATTAAGATAATACTGAATGATAAAACGATTGGTGTTGAAAATTTTAATTCAAATTTAGTTTTGTCTTTTGAAGTTAAACTTTTTTCAAAAGCCAAGTCTGCGTCATTTGAAATTTCAGAGATTGATTTATATCTCTTATCAATTGATTTTTCAAGGCATCGAAGAATAATTTTTGACCACTTTTCTGGAACATTAATGAGTTTTTGTTCGAGAACTTCTCTGTCTAAGAAAAGAATGTTATTGATTGTTGTTGTGATGTCTTTACCAATGAAAGGATTTGATCCGGTCAGCATTTCAAAGAGAATAATTCCCAAAGAAAAAATATCACTTGAAGCTGTTAATTCCTCACCTCGAATTTGTTCTGGTGACATATAACCTGGTGTTCCGACGATAGATTCTTTCCTCGTTACCTGAACCTCATCTTCACTTAATGCAAGTCCAAAGTCCGCTATTTTAACTTTAAGATTCGAATCAATTAGAATGTTGTCGGGTTTCAAGTCTCTGTGAATAATTTTTTGTGAATGTGCATAATCAAGCCCTGAGAGTATTTGAGCAACAATGATTTCAAATTCATTTAAATCAAGTTTTTTCTTTTTCAAAAAAATTCTAAGTGATTCTCCCTGAAAATATTCAAATGAAATATAAAAGTAGTTTTGATATGTGCCGAAATCGAGAACTTTAATAATGTTTGGGTGATCAAGTTGTGCGAGTATTTTTGCTTCTCTCTTAAAACGATGTAAGATTGTTTGGTCTGTTAAATTTGATGTATCGAGAGATTTTAAAATAATTTTCTTATTCAAATAGATATGATTTGCAAGATAGACACCAGTTTGTGAATCCTTTTTCAAAGTCTCGACAATTTCAAATTTTTCGAAAAGGGTTTTTAATTCACTCATCTTCTCTAAATTCATTTGAATTGATTTCTTTTAATTTCATCTGAACCCATCTTACCGAGACTCCAAGCGATTTAGCAGTTTGAGTTCGATTCCCGTCATATTCTTTTAATCGTTTCAATAGTAAAAGTTTTTCGAAATCTTCAAGTGTTCCTTTAAAGTCCAGCAGATTTTCTTCGTCTTCTATGATAATGTGTTCAGGTGTCAGCTGATTTGAATCGCATAAAATAAGGGCTCGTTGAATTACATTTTCAAGTTGACGAACATTACCGGGCCAATAAAAATTTTCTAACTTTTTCATAGCTTGTGGTGTAATTGTAATTTCCCGATTTGAGTATTTTTTAATGAAATGATGTGCCAGAAGAGGAATATCACTTCTTCTTTCTCGAAGCGGTGGAATTTCAATTGGAAAAACATTCAATCGATAAAATAAATCTTCCCGGAATTTGTTCTCATTGACAAGCTGCTTCAAGTCTTTATTTGTTGCTGCAATTATTCTGACATCAACTTTAATTGGTTTGGTATCGCCCAATCGAGTTATTTCTTTGTTCTGCAAAACTCTCAATAACTTTGCCTGAAGTGCTGGAGAGATATCAGCAATTTCGTCGAGGAAAAATGTTCCGCCATCTGCAACTTCAAACAAACCTTTTTTATCTGAAGTAGCGCCTGTAAAAGCTCCTTTCTTGTAACCAAATAATTCGCTTTCAAGCAAAGTGTCAGGAATCGAACCGCAAAATTGAGCAATGTAAGGTTTATCTTTTCTCTGACTTAAATTGTGAATTGATCTTGCGACAAGCTCTTTTCCAGTTCCACTTTCACCTAAAATTAAAACTGTTGCGTCAGTTGAAGCAACTTTGTGAATTAATTGAAATAGTTTTTTAATTGCGGGGCTATCACCAACAATCTCAGGAATTTTTTGTGTTGATTGCAGCTGATTTTTAAGATAAAGATTTTCTTTTTCAAGTTTTTGCAGATTCAAAATTTTATCAAGTGCGAGAGAGACAAGATTAGAAAAGAAATCTAAAAAGATAAGATTCTCTTCCGTAAACTCTTTACGATTTATTTGACTATCGACAAGAATAACTCCCCAAACATTACCGTCCTTAATAATTGGAACACCAAGTACTGATTTTATTCTATGAATTTGAACACTATCAAATTGTGAGAGAGAAGGGTCACTTTGAACATCGTGGTAAAGAAATGGTTTTTTGTTTTGAACAACTTTTTGAAGTATTCCAGACGAAAATGATGATAAATCTTGAATTGATTCTTTCTTCACATTTCTTGCAGCAATAATTTCAAAATCATTTTTCGCTGTATCGTATTTTGCAAACAAACCTCTTTCGGCATTTACAACATTTATGACAAGATCCAATGTTTCATCTATCAGACCTTCTTCGTACTCGAGAGAATTAAGTTTTCGACTAATATTATAAAGCAATTCGAATTGCTCTCGAGTTATAGATTTTATCTTTTTAATTTCTTCAACTAATGCCATCTTAATTTTAAATTTATTTTACAACAAATGAACCAGGTTTAGAACGAGCTCTATTTAAAAATTGATCAACACACCAGACAACCCAAAAGTAGTTTCCAGCTGGTAAATTCGCATCAACCTGAACTCCTGTTTCTTCCATTGAAATATTATCTTTTGACCAAATTGTTCGTGGAGGAAATTCGTCATTCAATATCTCAACTGAATAAGAAAATTTAAATCCTGGATTAAATCTCCTCCATTGTAAATAAGGTTTCGATGAGACAGTATCATTATTCAAAGGTGTTTCAAGAATAATTTCATTTTTTATAATTCGATTAAGTTTTTCTTCTCCGACTTTAAAGATATCCTCCGAAAAATCTTTTACATAGATATTGAATTTTAACCCAATAATTTCAGAGAAATCGTCCACATTAAAATCGAGCTCGTCAAAGGTTCGTTCATAAAATCTGGATTGTGAATTATATATCAATGAAAATTTAGATTTAGTCAGTGGATTTTCGATTAATACTGAGTCTATATCATTGTCACGGTCACTAATCTTAACTCTAATGTTCAAGGTAGTTGACTGTAAATTTGGATATTGGTTTAATAAAACAGAGTAAAATTCAATACTATCAATTACAGGAATTTGATTGAGAAAAAATTCTTTATAAAACTTAGTTGAATTCCAGACTACAAAAACTGAATCTTGTTTGTATCCATTAATTATTACTTTTAACCAGCCATCTTTGAGATTGCTTACATCAATTTTAAAGTAACCATTGGAATTTGTCAGAGTAGCTTTGTTTTCATTTTGCCATATTACAAGAGCATTTGGGATTGAAATTCTTGGTAATGAATAGGAATAAACATAACCCTCTATGCTGTAAGATTTTTTTGAAGGATTTTGCGGATCAAGTGGGTTTATATGTGGTGCATCACAGCTAAAATTCAGCAATGAAAAAATAATAATTGTATTAATCGTAAAAAGAAATTTGTAAATCTTAGACATTTTGTTTGTAGTTCAAAATTATATCAAATATAATTTATTCATTTAATTAATTTCTTAAAAACAATATCGCAACACCAAAGACAGCTATAAACGCACCAACCACCGCACGAAAGTTTAATTTCTCATTATAAAAATATTTTACCAAAGGAAGCATAATAACAGGCGGTAAAGCCATTATAGTTGATGCAATTCCTACCTTTGTGTGCGAGACAGCTATCAAACTAAAAGTAATTCCTAAAAATGGTCCTGCGATTGAACCGCCGACAGTTAACAGAAAAGCTTTCGGATCTTTTTGAAATACAATTATTGGATTTTTAAACTTTTTCATTATAAGCGAAACTGGCAACAAGATTGAAATTGATGCAAAAAGTCGTATGAAGGTAGCGACGAATCCATTCAATGAATTATTTGATTCTAAAAAAGCGTTTTTCGCCAGGACAAGTCCAATACCCTGACCGACTGATGCAAGAAATGCAAAAAATAATCCTAAATAATTAATTCCATTTTCTTGTTTTCCGTTTTTGTCATATACTACAAGCAAAATCCCTGAGAGAGTTACAGTCATTCCTATAATTGTTAAAAAACTTAGTTTCTCTTTAAGAAGAAAAAATGCCAGTACCGCTGCAACTGCAGGGGAAAGCGACATTATAAGCATACTGATTCTTGCACCAATTTCTCTATAAGCAAGGAATAAAAATGTATCGCCGAAGGTCAATCCAACAAAACCGCTTAAACCGAGAAATAAAATTTGTCGTGCGGTAAGTGATAAATCAAATCCAAATAAAAAAATGACTGTTGAAAGAAAGATTAAAGCTATAATTTGTCTTGAAACATTAAGTTGAACGCTTCCAATTCGTGAAACTGCATTTGCAAATAATAATGATGTAATTGACCATAAGAATGCTGTTAATAATGCTGAAAGTTCACCTATCATACTCTACCAATTTTAATTAATCGACTTGCAATTTAATTTTTTTGAAGTTCAGATTTTATTGATATAAGAAATGCGAATATTTAATGATGCTTAAATGACAAAATACATTTATTCACTCTTTCATCATAAACAGGAAAGATTATCAACTTAATTTTTTGATTCTTAGAAACATTTGCTTATAAATAGTGAAGAAAGAAATTGCAATTAAATAACAAAAGTTGAAGCCATTTAAGAACTGGTTCTCTTTAAGATACATTTTGAATTGATGGAGTATTCACATTTGGGGCAGTTATTTTCATTAAGTTCGAATTTGTTAATATTTAACTTTTCAAGTAACGCTTCAAACTTCATTTTTATTTGTAATAATTCTTCTTGTGTAAATTTCTTTTCAAAAGGTTTCTCTGGATAATTAATGAAATATAAAATCAAATTGATCTTATCAGTATTGAAATAGATTGAAGATATTAAAGCATAAAATTCCATCTGGTTTAAGTACTCTCTGACTTTTGCATTGTAGTCTTCTTCTTCGAAACTGTCTGTTTTGTAATCGATGATCGTAATTTCATTATCATTCAAATTCAGTCTGTCAATTATTCCGAGTAAAATGTGATTCTTAAATTTTACTTTTATTTCGAATTCCCTATATGAATTTTGATGATTAAGAATATTAACAAAATTATCTTCATCAAAAAGCTTCTTAAGTTTTTCTAAAACTTCGGACTTAAATTTCCCCCTGATCGATTCGGGATAAGGTAATAGAATTTCTTGAAGTATATTTTCAGCTTCTTTTAAATCTGCTTTGTTCAATTTTTCCATCAGTTGATGAAATATAAGTCCAAAGTCAGCACCTGAAATTTCATCATCTTCAATTTTTTCTGAGAGATAAGTTTTATGTGGATTGTAGCCAATGATAAATTTTAGCAGATACTTTGCGGGACAGAATTGATAGACATTTAATTGAGTTGCTGTGAAAATTTCATTATTAAATCCTGTCTGAATTGGATCAATTTGAATTATTAAATTTTTTTGCTGCGAAATTTCATTTTTACTTTGTCCGATAGTTTCGATTGTTTGAACTGGCAAATCTTTCAAAACTTCAATTTTAAGATCGAAAGCTTGCTCGAACTCGACTGGGTTATCGTTTTCAATTTTTAGAAATTTCAATTTAGTTGGAATTGTCAGGTTATTATTTTCATTAAAATTCATTGGTGGAAGATTGCTTAATAAGATATTCTTAAAGCTAAATGTTTTATCGGATTCATTGCTTTCAAAATTATGTCTGAATGAAATTACTAATTTTTCTGTCGCACGAGTTAAAGCTACATAAAGTAATCTCAATTGTTCATTGTAATCAATACCATCGTTAATTTTTGTTCCAAAGAAAGATGAAAGTGTATGAATGTTTTTGCCTTTGTCCTTTTCTTTTGATTCGTTTAATTCTTTATTGAAGATTTTAAAGCAAAAGCCAAAGTAATCATTGATAGAGATTTCACCGAACCGATCACTCTGCCGTTTCAAATTATTTTCAAAGTTAGGAAGAATGACAATTGGAAATTCAAGACCTTTTGCTTGATGCATTGTCATTAATTGAACACTGCCACGAATTTCACTTATTACCGCCTCAGCTGTTTGCTCCTTTTCAAATGCTTCTTTAAAATAATCAGAGAAAGTTCGCAAATCTTCTAATCCGCTTGAAATAAAACTGTGAGCATAATTAATAAGCTTTTCAATATTTGCGATGATCTGAAATTTTTTTGGATGACCATCGATCTTGCCGTAGTAATCTGTATCAATTAAAATTCTCTGCAATAACTCAGGTAAACTATATCTTGAAGCAATTTGAATATGGTGATTTAGTAGCGAGTAAACTTCTTTGATCAGATTATTGTCATTATTATTCGCTGCAATCTTCAACCTTTCAAAATAAGAAAGTCTATTGTTTTCAAGAGCTAAACCAAGAATCAAATTATCGCTTAAAGAAAAGAATGGTGAACGAAGAATTGCAATTAGTGAGTCATCGTTTTTAGGATTGGCAAGGAAGTTCAAGTAATTTAACCAGTCTCGTATTTCTTCTGATTGAAAATATCCTCTTCCACCGCTTACAACGAAAGGAATTCCTTTTTTAATAAATACATTTTCATAAGATTTCATTTCTCGGTTTGTTCGGAAGAGCAGGGCGATATCGCCGAATTCTATTTTTCTTGTTTTCTGTGTTTGGCGATCAAAAATTTCTTTTCCTGAGTTGACTAAATCAAGAATGTAATTAGCGACATTTTCACTTTGAAATAGATTATCTTTATCATCTTTATCAAGCTTGCTTACTAAAAAAAGAATATTTTCATCAGAAAAAGTTTCTCGCCCTACCTGTAATTCAGAATATTCAACTTCCTGATGATAATTTATCTGAGAGTTTGTTTGTTGAATAAATAATCTTGAAAAGATTTCATTTACAAATGAAGCAATGGAAGGTGTTGATCTAAAACTTGTGCTGAGTGTAACGACACCTTTTTCACCAGACTGAGTGTAACGATCAGAAATTTCTTTTTTGAAATTCTGAAATACACTTAACTGTGCATTTCGAAAACCATAGATACTTTGCTTCTCATCACCTACGACGAAGACATTATGTTCATCGTCAAAGTCATTTGTGATTTTTTTAATAATGTTAAATTGAATTGAATCGGTATCCTGAAACTCATCTACAAGAATAAATTTAAAACGATTGGATATCTCTTTCTTAACTTTTTCATTCTCAAGAAGTTTGTCAGCAAGGATCAATAAATCTTCAAAATCTAAAACGCCTTCCAGGATTTTATATTCTGAGAATTTCTTTTTTGCAGTATTATAAATATCAATCAAAGATTTAATGTGATTAAATCTCGTTTCTTCAAGGTTAACAGAAAAGTCTACTTTATCATAAAAATCAGAAATCTCAGAAATGATTTTCTGAAATTGAAAAACTGCTGAACTTTCATCGAAATTTTTGAAAACAGATTTTCTAATTTCAAACTTTTGAGTGAGAATTATAGAGCATATTAATCCTATAATCCTCTGTAACTTCGAAAAATCGTAATCATTTAGAAATGAATTCAAACTTGAGATGATTTCATCAATCCCATCCAATATTTCTTGTTTTTTATTTGCCGTTATTTCATTCTTGATTAATGGTAGAAGTTTTAGAGCATCTCGAATTTTTCCTTCATAAATCGACTTAAAATAAGTTTCTGCCTCTTGTTTAATTTTTTTAAGATAATCTTGAAAATCGAATTGACCATTACTTAAATAAATTTTTTCAATTAATTGATCGGTGAAATATCTTTTTTCAATTAATCTCTTTAAAAATTCAATCGAATTTTCTTTCCCAAACATTCGTAGTAGATCACGAACTCCCTGATCATCTCTGTCTAAAAATTCAATTAGAGTGTCCTCAACGCTTTTTTCGATTAATTCTATTTTTCGTAAGTCATCAATAATTTCTGTGGAAGGATCAATTTCAGCTTCAATTGGAAATTCTCTTAAAAGATCAAAACAAAAAGAATGAATTGTTGAAATTTTTGCGGAAAGGATATGCTCTCTGAATTCTTTTAATTTTTTGTGATGTCTCGGATCTATGGTTTCTAAAATTTTATCAAGCTCATTTGAAATTTTGTAGACAAGTTCAGAAGCAGCTTTTTCGGTAAAAGTAATTGCTGCAATTTCTTTGAACTTTATATCTTTATTGAGAATTGTATCGATAAATCTTCTGGTCAGGATAAATGTTTTGCCTGAACCAGCATTTGCTGTAACGATTGTATAAATATTCAGATTGAGTGCTTTGAGCTGCTGTTGAGTTAGAACGTGCATTAGTTTTCTGATTTAATTTGTGGAATTGCAATCATCACAATTGTGCCTTTTCCAACTTCGCTCTTGATCTCAATAGTCCCATTGATATCAGTTAAAATTCTTTTCACGATTGGCAAACCCAATCCAGCTCCTTCTGTTTTAGTTGAAAAGTTAGGATCGAAAATTTTGTCCAAAAGTTCTTCAGGAATACCTGAGCCGTTATCTTCAATGTTGATAAAACAATAATTAGCGTCTTTGTAAAGTTTTATTTTAATTTCAGTCGAATTTGCCTGAACAGAATTTTTTATAATATTGATGAAAACTCTTTTAAGCTCTTCTTTATCTGCATTAACAAAGAATGTTTCATTCGGAACTGATTCAAATTCAACTTTGGTTTCTGCAGAGAATAAATTAATAACCTCTTTCAAAATTTCTTCAAGATCACATTTGATGATTTTTCTTTCTGGCATTCGGGCAAAATGAGAAAATTCATTTGTGATTTTTGTAAGAGTTTCAATTTGTTCGATTAAAGTAGTTGAGACTTTTCCAAAAATTCGTGCAAATTCTTTGCGGTTTTCTTTATAGAGAAACTGAAGATGTTGTAGTGATAATTTCATTGGGGTAAGCGGATTTTTAATCTCATGGGCGACTTGCTTTGCCATTTCTTTCCACGCTTGCTCTCTTTCAATTCGGGCTAAATTTTTACGAGATTCTTCTAAATCAGAAATCATTTTATTGAAAGCTTCAATCAAATCGCCAACTTCACCGCTTTCTTTTGGCTCGAGTTTAACACTAAGATCGCCGCTTGAAACTTTTTTCGTTGCTTCAGTTAATTCCGAAATTGGTCGGGTTAATTTTTCGAAGAATAAATTCCCAAAAAGGAAGATTAATAAAAGCGTTAATGAGTATGCACCAAAAATGAAAGTATCAATTTGTCCAAGCTCTCTTTGAATTTTTTCGTGTTGATAAAGAGTCGGAACTGAAATAATTAAATTTTCATTTTCAGAGTTTACCTTTTTATAACCAACCAGATATTGATAATCTGAAATATACTCAAAATCAAAAGTGTAATTTTTATTTTCTATAATTAAACCATCAAATACACTTGCGGATATTGAATTGGGGAAAAATCCAATCTGATAAAGTTTATTTTGAGTTGAATAAACAAGCTCATAATTTTTATAGATATTGAAATCAAGATTTATTTTTTGACTTAAGTTAGATAATTCATTGAAATTAGTTTTAGGATTTAATTGAAGACTCAAGATATCGAGATCTTTTTTCAATTCATTAGAAAGATAATTTTTCCATCTCGTCATTTCAGATTCACGGGTGAAATAAGCTAAAATTATAATTGGTATTAGAGTTACAAAAAACAAGCCGATGAAAAGTCGGGTCTTAAATTTTAATATGAACCTGTAACCTTTTATCACAAGAATTAAAGTTCCAATCATTAAAATAATCAGCGAAATAATTATATGAACAAGTATGAATTTGAAAAGGGTAAACAATACTAAAATAAAACTGTCCTTTGGAATGCTTACCGTAATTAATTCTATTGGTTGGTTTGAGTTATAAATTAAAATGTAAGTTTGATATTTTTTTGAATCAATTTGTTCTTCAAGCCACAACTCGAATTTGTTGTCAGTTAATGCGTTGTTGATTAAACCTGCATCTATTTCTCTTGTTAGAGGAAGTTCATCACCTTGCAAAAGCTCGAGTTGATTGTTTTTATATACATAAACGACAGCATCAGGTAAAAGATTAAACGGGTTTTTTTCATACTTGATATTTTTGAAAAGTGTATTCGATACAGCGGGTTGAAAATTTTCCTGACTTAGTCTGATTACAACTCCACAATAACCAACAATTGTATTTTTAAACTTTATTGGGATCACCCCAAACAAATCATTTGGTGAATGAGATTTTATCAAAAAGATTGTTAGTTCATTTACAAGCTTTGGCTCAAAATATTCGCTAAGATAATCGGGTTCACTCATTCCAAAACCAAATGAGCCTAGTGGTTTGCCATATTTATCAAATAGGAATAGATAAGAGTTTAATCCCTCGTCGCTTAAGATACTATTAATCCACAGACGATAGGCTAAGAAATTAAAATCAGAATTATTGTAGCCTGCTCCAGATTCGATGTAGAAAAGTTTACTCAGTTCTATATCTGTCCCGATTTGCGCTAAGGTTTGATTGAGTGCAAAGTTTATAATTTTTTCTCTTGGTTTTAAGAGTTCACTTGCAATAGTTTTCTGTAATTCTTTCTTCTGTTCTTCATTTTTCTCATAAATAAAAATTGATGAAAAAATCGATGAGCAGATGAGAATCAAAAAAATAGTTCGAAAAGTAAAGATTGTAGTTTCTTTAAGTGAGTAGTATGCAATTAAAACTACAGTAATAATAAGCAAAAAACTTGTAAGTATGCTGTATTGAGGATTACTATCAGAGAGATAAAAAATCAAAACAGGAATAATTAATGCAAGAAGAATAATTAGATTTGTTCTTAATTTATCTTGAACATTCAAAAATCTGAGCGATCTATAAACTATGTAAACAACGAACATTAAATAAAGCACGAGTGAAATTCCTGTTGCAAATACTGAATAATAAAGTATCAGATGAATTGGATCTGGGATAAGGGAAGGTTGTTCGAAAAATTTGATTGTAGAATCAAACACAAAACTTCTAAAAGATGCACCGAAACCTCTTAATACCGCAGGACTAATAATTACAAAAATCAAGGCTGGAAAGATGGCTAAAATTTTATTTCGAAATTTCGTTTCTTGGTGATTGTTGTTTTGTTCCAGCAAATGCATTTTATAAAGAACAAGAATGATTATTAAGTTTAGTGAGAGGACTGAGGCTGTGATAAATAACTCGAGTGGGGATTTTACAAGACCAAATAAAAACCTCGATGCATAAATCGATGGATTAACAATATTCCCTTCAAGAATTGAAGCTGGAAAATCTAAAATTAATAAGACAATTCGATAGAGCCAGAATAGAACACTCACTGCTAACGCTTGAATCAATCGTGATTGGATTGAAGCTAAATCTTTAAATAGTGAATAGATTAAAATTGATAGAATGATGAGAAAAATAATTTTTTGAATTTGTCCGAAATCTGAGCTGAGCTTTTGAAGGTAAATTAATTTTTCAGGTTTTTGAATAGAAACGTAAAACGCTGTTTTACCATTTAGAAATTTAATTGGTTTGAAAGTTAAAGCACTATTCGAAAGCTGATCTGTCTTGAATGAAAAATAAATTGTATCCAGAAGAATAGAAACTTTTAGATTAAGTTTTTGAGTGAAAAAATTGACAAGAGAATTTTGTTGAATAAATTCATTCCTGATTTGGTAATCTTCTTCAAGCTTTTCGAATGACAAAAGATAAAAGACATCATTCTCATCAGCGATTTTTTCACCATAAACCAGATAAGTTCTAAAATTTTCTTTGACTAATTGAATGTTATTCAGATTATCAATAATTAAATTTTTGTCCAGAGTTTTTAGGAAATCAGACCAGGCAAATGAATTGAAGCTCGAGTCAAAAATCTGATGCGAAAAGTCGTTGTCTTTTAGTTGGATTAAGATTTTAAAGACTTCATCTTGCTTTTTAAAGAATGATATACTATGGTCGAGCAGTATAGGGGATAATTTGTCTTTTATAAAATTATTTTCTTTTATTAACTCGTTTTGTTTTTCATCAAAATATTTCTGAATTGTTTTAGCAGAATTCTCAATTTTATCCTCAACAAATGTTTCCCAATTTTCATCAACATAACTTTGATAATAAGGGAAAATTAAAGCGGATAAAATGAGAAGCAAAAAACCAGAAATGATTAATAGCTGAAGTCTGTTTTCTTTAAGAAATAGTCGAGATAAGTAACTTCTCATTAAATTCAGTTAATTGAAATTTGAGTGATTTCCCATTTCGAGCCGTTCCAGTTCAGATTCAAATAAACTTGATATGTTTCAATTGAACCTTTGAAACGACAAAATAATTTGCCAGAGAGATAAGGCATCGATCCTTCCATCATTCTTGAAATTATTTGAAAATTAATAGGCGAATAAATTCTAAAAAAATTATCAATTAAGTAATAAGCTTGATTGCTTGAATGATATCCCCGTTCACCCGACCTTAAGCTGAGATAAATTTGAGGAGCAAAATGCCTTGAGATTTTATTGATATCGCCGCTGCTTAAACCATTAATTATGTTTTCAAATTCAGTTTCAGGAAGAGGAAATGACTTTTCGATTTTCTGATTTTCCTGAGAAAATTGTTTTATAATTTTAGACCTTTTCTGTGCGGCCAGGTCACTGACCAGTTGTGTAAACATTAAACAGATAATCATTAAATAAATTTTCGTTCTCATACCATTTTTAAGTTATATAATTTTAGAATTATTTAGAAATCAAAACAGAAAAATTTAATTGCGGTTGCTAATTCTATCGAAAGTTTTTTGTTTCTTCATATCCCTCTGACCAGTTTTTAGATTTGGTGAAATTTTCAGTTCACGATTCCCTTCAACAAGCTGGTAAGCCCAATCAAAAACTACTCTTTCATTACTTAAATACTTTACTCTAAATTTTGCAAAATGATTATCATATGTCCATACTACATAAGTATGTCCGACATAAAGTCTTACATCCTTAGTGGGACTCCAGCCAGAAATAGGAGCTTTATCAATCTCGTATAAATCGTTTGTATATCCCATATCCTGAATATCGGTATCATCGTAAACGACCATATAATATTTACCATTGTCGTTATCGAAAAACATATCGCAGTTATCATCATTGTAAGGCACAACCGAGTAATTTGAAAAATCATAGCCCGAATTGTTTGGAAATCTTCTAAAGTCAAAAATCACTTGATTGTATCCTTCAGGTCGAGGCGTATCATAAACAATATCGGTTGAAAGTTCACTTTCATTCCCAGAATAATCTACAGCCGTAAGAGCATAGTAGTAAGTATTTCCATTCCTTGCAGTATAATCAACAAAGTAATTGTTTGAAGTAAAACCAATGAACTCGTATCTGCCATAATAGGAAAAACTTCGGTAAATATTATAACCATCCAGATCTTTTTCAGAATTGTGCTGCCAGTAAAGCTCGACTATGTTATCACCAGTAATTGAATAAATATTTTTGGGCGGACTTGGCGGAATGTTATCACGGTAATTAGAAATATCAGTTTCGATAATGCAGCCAGAGAATAAAAGGGAAATCAGGATTATTAAAGATTTTGCTTTCATTTTTCTAACCTTTTTCCCAAAAATCAGCAAAGATTATACCTTAAATTTTTGTGATTTTTAGCTTATTTTTGAATGTATTGTAAAAGGCTCAGTACATTTTTTTGGACAAATTCGAAGGAACTGACTCATTATTAAGTAGAAGAATTTATCAATTAAAGAAATGTTTCGAAAATAAAGTCCAGAAGGTCGAACATTAATAAATTAATTATTGTTTAATAGTGTGAAATTCTTTGATAAAGCCTTGAAAATATGAACAATTCGAGATTTAATGAGTAAAAAAGGTCAAGATTTAGAACTAATAAAATATATGCTTGAATAGTTATTACTATTTGACTAAATTTCAATAGATAATTTGCAAACTAATTTTAGAGGAAAGGAAAAATTCAGATATGGAACCGAATTATTCAAATAGAGCACACGATGTAATTAGAATAAGTCGAGAAGAAGCCTTGAGGCTCGGTCATGATTATATTGGAACCGAGCATCTGCTTCTTGGAATTATTAAAGAAGGTGAAGGAATTGCGATAAAGATTTTAAAAAATCTTGGTGTTGATTTACATAAACTTAAAAAAGCTATTGAAGATACAGTAAAATCAACTGGTGGAACTTTAACGATTGGAAATATTCCATTTACTAAATCTGCTGAGAAAGTTTTAAGAATTTCTCAGATTGAAGCAAAAATTTATAAATCAGAAGTTATTGGAACAGAACACCTTCTACTCTCATTACTTCGTGATGAAGAGAACATCGCCTGCCAGATTTTACATCAATTTAATGTTAATTATGAAGCAGTTAGAGCTGAATTAAATAATATAATTAGCGGTAAATCAGGATATAATGATTTTATACCACCTATGGGAAAAGCTGAGAAAAAAGTTGAAAGAACAAGAACACCTGTTCTTGATAATTTTGGACGAGATTTAACAAAACTGGCTGCTGAAGATAAGCTTGATCCAGTTATTGGTCGTGAAAGAGAAATTGAAAGAGTTGTACAAATCTTAAGCAGACGAAAGAAAAATAATCCAGTTTTGATTGGTGAACAGGGTGTTGGTAAAACAGCTATTGCCGAAGGACTTGCTCTTCGAATTGTTCAAAAGAAAGTTCCGAGAGTTTTGTATGATAAACGAGTTGTTACGCTTGATTTAGCTGCTCTTGTTGCAGGCACTAAATATCGTGGACAATTCGAAGAGAGAATGAAAGCCTTAATGAATGAGCTCGAAAAAGCTAAAGATGTAATTTTATTTATTGATGAATTGCATACGATTGTTGGTGCTGGCGGAGCTTCTGGTTCACTTGATGCTTCAAATATGTTTAAGCCGGCACTTGCAAGAGGGGATTTACAATGCATCGGTGCAACAACTCTTGACGAGTATAGGCAATATATTGAGAAAGATGGTGCATTAGACAGAAGATTTCAAAAAGTTTTAGTTGAGCCAACTACTGTCGAAGAGACTATTGAAATTCTAAGAAACATTAAATACAGATACGAAGAACATCACAATGTTCGTTATACCGATGAAGCAATTAAAGCTTGTGTAATTCTAAGTGATCGATACATTACTGACCGCCATCTTCCAGATAAAGCAATTGATGTGCTGGATGAAGCAGGAGCAAAAGTAAGACTAAATAATATTGTTGTGCCTCAAGAAATTTTGGATCTGGAAGAGGAGATAGCTCAAATTAAACAGAAAAAAATTCAGGTTGTGAAGAGTCAGAATTACGAAGAGGCTGCTAAATTGAGAGATATGGAACAAAGACTGCAGGCTGAGCTTGAGAGATTAAAAGAACAATGGGAAATTGAATCAAGCACAATTGTTCATGAAGTAACCGAAGAAGATGTTGCACAGATTGTTTCTATGATGACAGGTATTCCTGTAACAAGAGTTGCTCAATCTGAGTCTGAAAAGTTACTGCATATGGAAGATTATTTGAAGCAATATGTTGTCGGTCAAGATGAAGCAATAGAAAAAATTTCAAAAGCCATAAGAAGAGCTCGAGCAGGCTTAAAAGATCCTAAGAGACCAATTGGAAGCTTTATTTTCTTAGGTCCAACTGGTGTTGGTAAAACTGAACTTGCCAAAGTCCTTGCTAAATATTTGTTTGATTCCGAAGATGCTCTTGTGAGAATTGATATGTCAGAATATATGGAAAAATTCTCGGTGAGTAGATTAATTGGTGCACCTCCGGGATATGTTGGTTATGAAGAAGGTGGACAGTTAACGGAAAAAGTCAGACGAAAACCTTATTCTGTAATTTTACTTGATGAGATAGAAAAAGCTCATCCCGATGTTTTCAATATTTTACTCCAGGTTCTTGATGATGGAATTCTGACCGATGGACTTGGTAGACGAGTCGATTTCAAAAATACAATCATTATTATGACTTCAAATATTGGAACAAGAGATATTAAAAAAGTTGGGAAAATGGGATTTGGTCAAAAGGAAGTTGAAGATGATGATTATGAAAAAATGAAAGAAACAATTGAAGATTCGATGAAAAAACTTTTCAATCCCGAATTCCTTAATCGTATCGATGATTATATCATATTCCATAAATTAACGAAAGAACATATTAACCAGATTATTGATATTAAGTTGCGCGATATAACGGCAAGATTAAAAAATCAGGGCTTCAAGCTTGTATTGACTGATGCAGCAAGAAATTTCCTTGTTGAAAAAGGTTATGATCCTGTATTTGGAGCAAGACCTTTGAACAGAGCTTTGAGAAAATATCTTGAAGATCCTGTTGCAGAGGTAATGCTTAAGGGAATTGTTAAGGGGGCCTCAATCTTTCTTGTTGATCATATTAGTGGTCAAGACGAATTAACATTTACAATGACAAACTCGGAGGAATTACCTTCTGAGGATAAAGAGATTGAGGAAAAAATAAATCCCTGAGTGTTGACCTCTGCGAATAAAAGGCTGCCAATCTGGCAGCCTTTTTTGTTTTAAATCATTTGAAACAGGAATCCAAATTTGTTATTTGATTAGTTCGAACAAATCTATTCTTTAATTTTTTTCTTTACATCGTCAATGATTTTTCTACTTTCAATAAATTGATAGATATTATCTCCAGGGCAATCTGTTTCATTGGGTTTGCAATAATCTCTGTGGCCACGAATCGAATCAGGACTTATTTGATATTTTTTACAGAGATGAGTAATTAGATTTATTAGTGAATTGTATTGATCAGCGTTTAATTTTTGGCTTTTATGATATTCGCCAATAATCGAGATTAAAATATGCCCTTCAGGATTGTATGAAGTATTTGTTTCTCCTGCGGTAAAAATATTTCTGCCTTCAATAATATTTCCAAATCCATCGATAAAAAAGTGATATGGTACATCTGCCCATTTCTTTTCTCCCATTCCCCAGATTTGGATATTTTTAATGTGTCTAAAAGCAAGGCTATCCTGCGGGAAATATGTTCCTTCGTGATGAATGGTTATTCTAACTGTTGTATGTGATTTGAAAGGTTTAGGATAATTGGCTCCCCAAGTATTTCTTGGATGAATAATGATTTTATTTTCTTTCGCAATAAAGTTAGTTGAACATCCCGAATAAAGAATGAAAGATAAAATGAATATTGTTTTGAATAAATTTTTTAGCATATAAACACTCGAAAGTTTTTAAAGTGATTAATTACCAAATCGACCTCAGAGTTCGGTTCAAATAAACCATAAATTGCTGAGCCGCTCCCTGATAATAAAGCAAATACAGCTCCTAATTCAAGAAGCTGATTTTTAATTGCTCTTAGTTCAGGATAAACTGGAAAGACAATTTCTTCAAAATCGTTTGTAATTTTATCTCTATGTTTTTCGAAATCCTGAGCTGTTTTGATCAGAGAGAGTTCAATTGCTTTTTTCGATGATTTGAAATTAGAATACGCCCAGGCTGTTGAAATTTTCACTTCTGGAATAATTAATATAATTTTATAGTTCAATTTGAAATCTGGTAATGGTTGAAGAATTTCACCTCGACCTTCAGCATAAGCAGGTGATTTTAAGATAAAAAATGGAACATCACTTCCAACTTTTGAAGCGAGACTTAGTAAAGTTTCGTTTGATAATTTCAATTCAAAAATTTCATTTAAGGCAATGAGTGTGATGGCAGCATTAGAACTTCCACCACCAAGACCAGCAAAAACAGGGATTGTTTTTTCGAGTTCAATTCTTATATCCAAAGGTTTTTGAACAAATTCAGACAAAACATTTTTAGCTTTATAAATTAGATTCTTCTCATCAACAGGGATTGATGGATCTGAACAAACAATTTCAAAAATTTTCGATTCCTTGAATATCAGTCTATCAAAGAGATTGATGGGATAAAAAATTGTTTCGATATTATGGTATCCATCATCTCTTTTCGAAACGATGTTTAATCCGATATTAATTTTGGCAGGGGAAAGATATTCTTTCATAAACTGTCAACAATTTTTCTTATAAGTTTTATGTCGTTTGGATTACCACCACAACAAACACCAATTACTCTGACACCATTATCAATCAATTTTTTTACAAAATCATTCAATTGACTATCAGTAAAATCACGAACAAGTTTTCCGCTTTGAAATGATTCAATCGATCCCAAATTAGGATAAACTCCAAATGGCTTGAATTCATTTAAAATTTCTAATGCTTGAAGGATAAACTCAGGTCGAGAACAATTTAGTGAAATAAAATTCGGCTCATAATTAAAAATCATTTCAATAGTTTCTAATAAATTCTGACCGAAAAAAGTTTTTAATTCAGAGTTGATTAAAACACTCACGGCAAAGGGAAAATGAAACTCTTTGCAAATAGAACAAACAATCTCAATCTCTTCTTTATCACCAAATGTCTCGTTTAATATAAAATCAACACCGGCTTCGATTAAATATTGAATGTGTAAGTAGTGATTTTCGATTTGTTCATCTTTTGACATTATTCTTTTCGTAAGATAACAATCATCCGCTGGGGCATTTGAGCCTGCAATTAAAATTTTTTTATTAGCCGCATTAATACTTTCTTTTGCAAGCTGAACAGCTTTTCTAACTAATTCCTGAGATGAATAATTTGTGCCGCTTAATTTAACAGCATAAGGATTTGTTCGAAATGTGTTTGTTGTAATTATATCAGCGCCTGATTGGATATATTCATTATGAATTTTTTTGACTTCTTCTGGATTATTTATCAATGCAAGAGCAGACCACAATTTTGAGCCTAAGTTTACTCCTCTCTCAATCAGTAATGTACCCATTGGTCCGTCAAGCACTAACGGTTTATTTAAATTCAAAAAGAAATTTCTATCGAGCTGCATTTTTAATTTCTCGATGAAACTTATGCACTTCTCTAATCATTCCTTCGAGATCTATTCTTTGAATGCATTCAAGATTATAAGGACAGACTTTTTTCCAGCAGGGCGAACATTCAAGATCTTCTTGATAAAATTTTCTACCATAGTCGTAAAGGTCAATTTCAGTCCAGCAGCTGACACCAAACCAGACAATCACATATTTCCCGAGCCCGATAGATGCATGCATTCCAAATGAATCACCAGTTATAACAACATCACAAGCATCGATATAACATAGTCCTTTACGCAAACCTTCTGTTGTTGGAGTTAAAATTGCTTTATCTCCAACAAGTTCTTTGATTTTTTGATTTCGTTCAGTGTCTTCAGGTCCGCCTAATAAAACCAGTTTGTATTCAG
Source organism: Ignavibacteria bacterium (assembly GCA_013177855.1). Taxonomy (NCBI): domain Bacteria; kingdom Pseudomonadati; phylum Ignavibacteriota; class Ignavibacteria; species Ignavibacteria bacterium. Next base: position 817,598 of record JABLYA010000001.1, on the reverse strand, counting down.
GGAATTTTGATAATTCATTAATCAGATAGACGTGTTGTTCAATTGTCATTTTCTTATTTGGATAAAGATTTGAACAACCAGTATTAAATCCAACGATGGTTTGATCAGGATGATCTAAAATTTTACTTCGGAAATCTCTCACGAAATTTTTTTCTTCATCAGTGAGATTAAGAATATAACGGTCACGTTGATAATCGTTATTCCATGTTTCGGCTAAAATTTCCTGTCCTGTTTTTTGATTGACTCTGAACTTCAAATAATCATCAATGCCGAGTAAATAATTATAATCAGCAAAAGCGTTCTCTGGGACTATCTTTCCATCTTCATTAAGAGTAAAACCATATTTTTCTTTTGCATTGATAGATTTGTGCAAACCGCACGATCTCTGAGATTTGTCGGCATTTAATACAATATCAAATTCCATTTGTTGAAGTATCAGTATATTTTCAAAATTCCATTCGAGTGGATAATCGATTAGTGGATTGTGTAACAGAAGCGGGAAAGCATTTTTGAGTGTGATCCAGAAAATAGTTGATTCTGGATATTTCCTTTTTAATCCAGGTAATTGAGCGGTTGTCATTATCACATCGCCCATTGCATCAAGGTTAATGATTAAAATATTCTTTCCAATAGGATTATTTTCTTTGCATCCATTTTCAAGACAATTGTAGTAAGGAAAGCAAGGTTTATAACCAGAAAAATTTTTGCATTTCGGAATTTCAAAACGAGTTTTTTCCATTCATATCACCAGTTTAGTTCTTGAATTAAACTTTCGAGTGCTTTTTCAATTTCTGAAACCGAAATTGATTTTATTTCTTCAGATGATGATTTAATCGCTCTAAATTTTGTCTTGTAAGGTGCAAAACTAATAAAATTCCAATCCACATTCGGATAGAGAGCAATTACAGGAACTTGAAATGCTGAGGCAATATGTACAGCAGAAGTATCGGGAGTAATAAGGAGATCAGAATTTTTGATCTTTGCCGCAAAATGTTGGAATGATGTACCTTCAGAAAAAATTAAAAATTGCTTATCGATTGAATTAATGATTGAATTAGCTTCATACTTATCAGCTGGATCGTATAGAATCAAGTATTTGAGAAAAGGGAATCTGGTTTTCAGTGATTGTATTAATTCAATCCATTTTGTGGAAGGATATTTTCTTATATCCGCACTTGCCGATATGTTAATTGAGATAATTTTGCTGTGCTCTCTAATTTTTGAGAATTGTTGATTGATTGAATTATTGATTTCAGGATCAAGATAGAGCTCAAGTTTTATTTGCTCTGGATTTATTTCAAGTCCGCTTGAACTGAGTAAATAAGCATATCTATCAATAAGGTGCATTTTGTCTTTGCCAGGATAAGCAACTGGAATTGTCAAAAATCTTTTTTGCTTTTTAAAATCAAATCCAAGTTTGTGTTGTGCTCGGGTTATTGACAATAAAATTGAGGAAGTTGTTGATGGATTGTCATTTAAATCAATTATTAAATCGTAATTCTTGAAATACAAGGGTAAAATTTTTAGCAATGAAAAAACATTTTTGTTAACAAAATAAATTTTATCTAAAAAAGGATTACATCGCAGGACATCTTTATTTTTTTTTAGCGTTATTAATTCAATCTTTATCTCAGGATTGGTTTCTTTCAAAACTCTGAATACAAAGGATGAAATTATTATATCACCGATCCTACCAATTCTTAAAATCAAAACTTTGTTAATTTGATTATAGTTAATTTTAATCATTTTTAATTCTTAAAAATTAGATCAAGTTTTTCAATTACAAGCTCTGGATTTAGATCAATCATACATTCATGATTGCGATTACATTCTCTCAAATTACATTGAATGCATTCCAAATTTTCATTTCTGACCCAAAAACAATTTTTACCAAATGGACCATGTGCATAAGGATTTGTCGGACCAAAAATTCCAATAGTTGGGATGCCAATTGCAGCAGATAAATGCATTGGACCAGAATCATTTGCAATAACTGCTCGACATTTTGATATTAGAGCCACCATTTCTCGAATTGATGTTTCCTTAGCGAGATGAGAGATATTGGAAGTCAATTCATAAATTTTTTGTGCGTCTTGCTTATCTTCATTTCCGTAAAGTATTAAAAATTCAGATTGGAATTTTTGATGTGCAAGCTGACAAATTTCAGCGAATTTTTCTGGTTCACATCTTTTTGAACTCCAACCGCCTCCGGGAATTATGCCGATGCAATTTTCTGAAATTTGATTCGAAACAAAATATTTATCAGCAAAATTTCTCTCTTCTTCAGTAATAAAATACAGTAATTCTTTCTGATCACTTCGAAAGTTTAAAATCTTCAAAAACTCAAGATGCGCCAGAGCACTGTGTAAATTTGGATCAGTCAATTTCACTTTCAAGTTGTAAGCATATTTTCTACCGCGTTTATCATATCCAATTTTGATTTTAGCTCTTGTCAGAAATGTGAACTGAGCCGTTCTTGGATTTGAATAGAAATCAAAAATTATATCGTAGTTTTCCTTTCTCAATCGATTGATCAATCTTAAATTTTCAAAAAAAGAATTTTTGAACTCATAGATTTTAGTGATGTAAGGATTAAATTTTAAAATTGGAGAAGCAAAACTTTCGGTTAAATAATGAATTTTGCAATCAGGGATTTCATTCTTCAAATTCTTTAAAACGATTGTGGAAAGAATTAAGTCACCAATTCCTCTAGGCTTGATGATTAAAATCTTTTTGATTGTATTTTTGTTTATAGTCATACAATTTTTAACTAAATTAAAAAAAACGATTTTGTTACTAAAATATGATTACAGTTCTTGAGTCACTAAAGCTTGCCAAAGAGTATCTTGAAAAACACCAAATCGAGAATCCAAGATTAAATGCCGAACTTTTGCTTTCAGAAATTCTGAATTGTAAAAGACTTGAATTATACACGAATTTCGAAAAACCTCTAAAGGATGAAGAAATTCAAAAATTTCGTGATTTCCTTTTGAGAAGAGCAAAAGGTGAACCTGTTCAATACATTACCGGCAAGGCATATTTCTATGGACTTGAATTTGTAGTGACTCCAGATGTTTTAATTCCCAGACCAGAAACCGAGCTCCTTGTTGAAGAAGTGATTAATTCATTTGATAAAAATGAGAGCTTAAAAATAGTTGATTTATGTTCGGGCAGTGGGAATATTGGAATAACTCTGGCAAAATTTTTTCCAAATTCGATAGTGGATTGTATTGATATCTCCGAGAAAGCAATTGAAATAGGGAAATTGAATGCAGAAAGATTAAATGTAAAGAATGTGAGTTTTATCCAACTTGATATTTTGAAACAACAACTCTCTGAAGTTTATGATGTGATTGTTTCAAATCCTCCATACATTTCAATTGAAAAGCAAAATGAAATTCAAAAAGAAGTTCGACTTTATGAACCACGAATAGCTTTGTTTGTTGACGATGAATTAAAATTTTATAGAAGAATTCTTGAGTTAAGTGATGGTTCGTTAAAGAATAAAGGAAGAGTATTTTTAGAGATTGATAATGAGATATCGCAGCAAGTTTTTGATTTGATGAAAGAAAAAAATTTTGCTTCTATTTCAATCAAAAAAGATTTTGCAAATCTAAACAGAATTATTTGGGGAGTTAAAGAAAAATGAGAGCAGTCGTTCAACGAGTTAGTCGAGGAAGTGTGAAGATTGGGGAAGATTATTATCGAGAAATAGGTGCAGGATTGGTTGTGCTTCTTGGTGTTCACAAAGATGATACTGAAGCTGATGCAAAAAAATTGGCAGAAAAAATTTGTAACCTGAGAATCTTCAACGATGAAAATGAAAAATTGAATCTTTCTATTAATGATATTAATGGTGAATTACTTATCATTTCTCAATTTACACTTTATGGTGATTGCAAAAGAGGTAATAGACCAAGTTTTACCGATTCAGCCAATTCAGAGAAGGGAAATGAACTTTATGAAATGTTTGTTAAAGAGTGCAAAAATATTCTCGGAGAAGATCGAATTAAGACAGGTATTTTTGGTGCAATGATGACAGTTGAAATAATCAACGAAGGTCCAGTTACAATTATTGTTCACACTGATTACAACAAAACTTTGTCTGAAAAATGACAAAACGTGTAATGATGATTTTTGTAGATGGGCTAGGCATCGGTAAAAATAATCCTCAGATTAATCCGCTTGTTCGATTTAGAATGCAATTTTTCAATGATTTTTTTGGACAGGTCCCAACTCTTAGAAATTGTAGAATAGAAAAAAAATATTTTAGCATTCGACCTATAAATGCAACAATGGGAGTTGAAGGTTTACCACAAAGCGGCACCGGACAAACGGCAATATTCTGTGGATTTAATGCGTCAAAATTTATTGGTAGACATTTTGGTCCTTATATCTATTCAACACTCAAGCCACTGGTTCATAAAAAAAATATTTTTACTGAATTGGAAAATCGAAAATTCAAAACTTATTTTTCAAATGCTTATCCTCAAAGATTTTTTGATTACTTGAGAGATGGGAAAAGAACTTTAAGCGTAACTACTTTTTCTTATCTAGCAGCTGGTAAAAAATTAAATGACCTGCAAACGTTGCTTGACGGTAAAGCAATCACAGCCGAAATCACAAATGAAGTATGGAATTCAAAACTTGGTTACGATTTACCGGTCGTAAGTCCACAAAAGGCTGGTAAAAAATTTTATGAAATAAGTCAGGATTATCATTTTAATTTATTTGAATATTTTTTAACTGATTACGCTGGACATAGTCAGGATTTTAATTATGCTCAAGATGTTTTAGTGAAACTTGATGGTTTTCTTCAAGGAGTTATTTCGAATATGAATTTGAAGAAAGATTTATTGATTGTAATCTCTGATCATGGAAATATTGAAGATTTGTCAGTTAAAGGTCATACAAGAAATCCAGCCATTGGGGTTTTTGTCGGTGCTGCTCATAAAATATTTTATCAAAAGGTTAACTATCTTTATCAACTAAAAAAGAATATCATCAGCTACATTGAGAGTTAGTGATTATCCAATCATAAAATTTTTGTCTCTCTTTCTGATTGGTTTTTTATTCGGGTATGTTGCAAAGATTCCTTTATATATCCTTTTGACTATTTTAATTCTATGCATTTCCCTGGTTCTAATTTTTCAAAAACAAAATCAATCATTGAGAAATTTATTCTCAATTCTGACAGTAATTACTTTTGGTGCTTTTATAATTTCACTGAGCTTTTTCAGCAATCAAAACGAAATGAAAATTCTTGATGTGTTGCAAAAAAGAAAAGTTTTGCTCTATGGAAGAGTTTCAAATATTGAATACTTTGATAAAGATAAAATTTCTTTTGAGTTCAACTCTGATTCAGTTGTTTATCGAAAAGTTTCATTTCCAGTAAAACAAAAACTCCTTGTAAATTTAGACTTGAGAGAAAGTTCATTTTCTTTGAATTATTTTGATGCGATAATTTCGATTGGGAATGTAATCAGAATAAGTGGAACGTTATCTAAACCATCTGAGCCATTATATCCTGGTGATTTTAATCTGAGAGTTTATCTCAAGTCCAAAAATATCAGCTACATTCTTAGTTCAAATAATTTTGATGAACTAAATCTGATTGAAGCAAACAAATCAATACTTAATTATCAAAGGTATCTAAGCAAACTTCGTCAAAAGATTAAATTTCAGATCGAACAAAATTTTGGTCAACTTGAGGCAGCTTATATTAAAGGATTATTTATCGCCGAAAGGAGCGACATTCCAGAAAATATTAAAAGTGATTTTATTAATTCTGGAGTTATTCATGTTCTGGCAGTTTCTGGATTGCACACGGGTTACATTGTCTTAATACTCTTGGCTTTGTTTGGAAGGATGAAATTAACGATAAAAATAATTCTGGTTTCAATTGGACTTTTCATTTTTGCTCATATAGCAAATTTATCTCCATCTGTTATTAGAGCAAGTTTGATGAGCGTTATTGTATTATTAAACCTGTTAACTGAGCGAAAAACTTTTTTATTGAACTCAATATCAATTGCTGGTTTGATTATTCTAATTATGAATCCACTTGATATTTTGAATCCAAGTTTTCAACTATCATTTTCTGCAGTTTTATCAATTGCATTAATTTATCCGGTTTTTAATGACTATTTAAAGAAATTCCAGTTATCAGGTTTCAAAAAATATTTGATTGATTTGATTTTGATTTCAATTGCTGTATCAATTGGTACATTTCCTTTTGTTGCAAGTTATTACCAAAAATTCTCTGTTGTTTCATTAATTGCAAATTTGATTGTAATTCCACTCACAGGGATCATTCTTGGTGGAATAATTTTGAATCTTGTGATTCTTAACCTAGTTCCATCATTATTTCCAATTTATAAGATCGCACTTGAAAGTATTATAAATTTAAATTTCAGCGTTGTAAACTTTTTTGGGACTTTGCCCTTTGCTTACACCACTATTAGAAATTTTTCTTTATTAAATTCCATTTTCTATTATGGAGTTGTTTTTTCCGCATTGTTATTAATTAAATCAAGGTTTAGCCTTGCATTTAAATTTATTTCAATTGCATTGATAGTTTTTAATTATGTCTATCATTATGATTTAGTTGATGATAATTTGGTTGATGGAAATAAGAATTATTTACTGCTTCTTCAGATGAGTAATTCAAATGGAATTGTTGCGCATTTTGATAATAAGATTTTCTTAAAATTATTTGAACGAAGTGATTCGCTGCTTCATATTAGGAAAGATCTAAATAAACTAAATCAAATATTGGAGAATTATAATTTTGATAAAATTCAACTTGCGAGTTTTTCGTCCCCTGCAATTTTTTTAAGTAATAACTTAATGAGTAAGTTGAATAAATCACAGATAAAAAGACTTGATGAAAAAATTTGGTTATTTGGTGATATCGGTCAAAATGAAATGAATAAAAATATGAGTTCATTTCACTATAATTATATTCCAAACTCATTTACTGAATTAATCAGATTAGGAGAAGTTAACTTTATCATCAGCCCTGTAAGATTTGAAAAATTTATACAAAAACAGTCTAACAAAAATTCTAAGTTCGTCTATATTAATCCAAGACTTGATACAATGTTTGTAAAAAATAATGATGTGATAACTGATACCATTCCTCTTGATTTTAAAAATCAAAGAATGAAGATTTTTGAAATTGCATCAGAAGAATTGAAAGAAATCAAATGGTAAGAGAAACAAATTTTTTGATGACTAATCTTTACTTAAAAAGTTTTACTGACTTTTTAGCTTATTCATTTTTAACCTATTTAAAGAACTTCAGACTTATTTTGAAAAGAATATTAGTCCCACAATTTATCTCAATCGGACTTGTTTATTTTTTGTATATCAGTCTTTATGGTGAATTTAATCTAACCTATTTTCTTTCTATTGAAGGGAAAATTCTTATTTTAATTGTATTCTTATTAGTGGTTGGCAATATTTCTAATGCCAATTATCAATCAATTAAAATTTTAATTTTTAATGGTCTTGAATTAAGTGATTGGAAATTTAAAATCTCATTAATCTTTCTTTCAACATTAAGATTTGTTCTTTTTATTCTAATGATCGCTTCCATATTTGGGGGAAACGCATTCATTTTGTTTTTATTGACTTTTATAATACTGAATGAATATTTCTATTACGATATTTTTACATCAGCCATAGACAAGTTTCAGGGAATTCAAAGTAATTTAAAGTTATCAAAAGCTTTGAAATTGAATTTACGAGCACTGCTTCTTTCTGCTCTTTCGAGATTTATAACTGTTTTAATTCCTGTCTTTGCAACATTTTCATTTTTTATCGTATATGAGTTCGTGAAAATTTTGATTACTGGAAAAGTGTTTTTCTTTATTGCTAATCGATTATTTGAATTTCAAATCTGGTTGTTATTAACATTTATACTATTTTTGATTACAAACCCATTTCAATATTTTGTAATGATCATTTTTTATAAATATTACTTCACGATAGAGGTTAATAAATTTCAAGAAAAATAATCTTAGAGAAAATGAAGATACGCGAAAAAGCAAATGAGATTTCCAAAGCCGAAGATATTCGTCATATCAATGCAGCACTAAGCGGTGATCAGGATGCTTTTGCGTGGTTGATGAAAAAATATAAAGGACCATTACAAAATCTGATATACAAAATGGTCAGCGATAAAAATGAAATTGAAGACTTAATACAGGAAGTATTTATAAAGGCTTTTAACTCTCTTAGAAATTACAGTCAGGAATATGCTTTTTCAACCTGGATATATCGAATTGCAATCAACAATACAATTGATTACTTAAGAAAAAAGAAACTTGAAACTTTCTCAATTGATATTGATAGCGAAGAGGATGATGACAGACCAAAATTTGAAATTCCAGATTCAAGTTATTCTGCTGATGCAAATATTATTCTGGAACAACGGCAACAAATAATTAATGATGCAATAAATTCACTCCCTGAAAAGTATAAAAAAGTAATAGAGCTCCGCCATAAGGAAGAGCTCTCTTACGAAGAAATTTCTGAAATATTGAATTTACCAATTGGGACGGTTAAAGCTCACTTATTCAGAGCACGCGAGCTTTTGAACAAATATCTCAAAGATAAGTTAAGATTTCTTTAAGATTATTTTCTCTTTTCTTTTCTAACTAAAATATTATCAATCAATCCGTATTCTTTGGCTTCTTCGGGGCTGAAATAACGATCACGATCTGTATCTTTTTCAATCTGTTCAACATCTTTTCCGGTATGAAATGAGAGTATCTCGTTTAATCTTCTCTTTATTCTTAAAATTTCTTCTGCTTGAATTGAAATGTCGGTCGCAGTACCTTGAAAACCACCCCAGGGTTGGTGAATCATAATTCTTGAATTTGGGAGTGCCGTTCTTTTACCTTTTGTCCCGCCAGCAAGTAAGACTGCTCCCATACTTGCAGCCATTCCAATACAAATAGTAGCGACATCACATCTTACATATTGCATTGTATCATAAATGGCAAGTCCTGCACTCACACTTCCACCAGGTGAATTAATGTAAAGATTGATGTCTTTATCAGGATCTTCTGATTCTAAAAAGATTAATTGAGCAATTACTAAGCTTGCAATATGATCATCGATTGGTGTTCCGATCATAATAATTCTTTCTCGTAATAAACGAGAAAATATATCCATTCCTCTTTCACCGCGTCCAGTTTGCTCAATTACATATGGAACAAGCTGATTATAAAAATCTAAATTTTTCATTTTCAACTCCTTTTATAAAACAACCTTATTAGTTGTGATTTTGATTTTGGGTTTAAAGAAATTATAAATTTTTTCTTCTAACAATTCTTCAAGTAAGTTTACTCCGCGAGTTCTTAAATATTTATCAACCTGATCTAAGGGTAATTGATATTTCTCTGAGAGTTTCTTAGCATATTCATTAATCTCATCATCAGTTAAATCAATATTAAATTGCTTCATTACAGCTTTCTTGAGAAGAAACCAGATTACATTCTTTTCGGCAATGGGTTTAACCAATTCTATCAATTGTTCATCACTTAAATTTTTGTATGTATCTTGTTTTTTCAATTCTTGAACATAACCTTTGACTGATTTTTCAACCATTGATGGAGGTGGAGTAACCTTAAATTTTTCAATTAAGAGATCTTCTATTTTTTTATTGAGTGACTTTTCTTCCTGAGAGTGGTAGTAATTTAATTCTTCCTGAATTAAATATTTTTTGAATGCTTCAAGGGTTTCAAATTCACCTTTTGTAATTTCTTTAACAGTTTCATCTGTCAACTCAGGCAGGTTAACTTTTAATATTTTTTTAATTTCATATTCATAAACTGGTAGAGTTTTATCCTCTTTGCTTTCATCTTCAACAAATGGAGATAAATCTGTTTCAACTTTATCACCTTCTTTTTTATTCAGGAATAATTCCCTGAACTGCGGATTTATCTTCTCGTAATTGAGATATATAGCAAAATTTTGAGGTGATACCTCAGGTGCATCTGATTTCTCTTTTCTGCTGACTTCAATTATTATCTCATTTGAGTCAACACTTTCTACAACTTCTTCTTTTCTATTTTGAAATTGAATTTCCTTGAGGACTTGTTCTAAATATTTATCCGAAATTTCAAATTCTTTTTGTTCAATTGACGCATCAGCTAATTTTTCATCAAGGTTGGATAAATCGATTTCAGGTAGGACTTCGAATTCAATATCGAATTTCAAACCTTTGTCATCAGTGAGGTCGAGATTTGTAATTTTAGGGACACCAATAATTTCTAATCCGAGCGTATCGATTTCGTCCCAGAAGCGATTTTGCGCGATTTTATCGAGATTATCGAAGAATAAAGCTTCACCATACATTTTTCGAACAAGCGACAGCGGAGCTTTACCTTTTCGGAAGCCGGGTATTGTTATTTTTTTTGATTCTTCTTTAAGAATTTCTTCGAAATATTTTTCAGTTTCTTCTTTAGCCATTTCAATGGATATTTTGCGTTCCGAATCGTTAATATTTTGAATTTGACTGCTCAATGTTAATCCTCTGATTAGTTATGGGTTTGATTTCAAATTGTTGTGCGGAAGGGGGGACTCGAACCCCCACGAGTTGCCTCACTAGATCCTAAGTCTAGCGCGTCTGCCAATTCCGCCACTTCCGCTCAAAAGCAATGCAAAAATATGAAAATTTAACTGCTCGAAAAAATTTGAAAAACAGATTGTAAGTTGAGAGTAAATCACATCATTTCAATTTCAAGTATATCATTAAACTTTTTTATCCCTTTTGCTCAATTAATTCATTATTTTAATATCAATAATTGTAACTCAGATTTACATTTTTAATTCAGGTACATCTGGGGGCTTCAAAATCATTTGCTTGAGAACCGATCAATCACTAAGTTTGTAATAAGAATTAGCCATTTCCCTAAACGGAAGTGGCTAATTTTTTTATATAATAACCAATCAAAATTAACGACAAACATTAATGAGGTAATTATGAACGACTATATTTATATGACCCGCGAAAGATTATTAGAATTAGAAAAAGAATTAAATGATCTAAAAATTAACGGTCGAAAAGAAATTGCTCAAAAAATAGCAGAAGCTCGTGCCCATGGCGATCTTTCCGAAAATGCGGAATATGATGCAGCAAAAGAAGAACAAGGATTACTTGAACTTAAAATTGCCAAACTTGAAAGTATGCTTGCGCGAGCAAAAATTATTGATGCAAACTCAATCTCTACTGATGAAGTTAGAGTTTTAACAAAAGTAAAAGTCAAAAACTTAAAGACAAACAAAATACAATTATATCATCTTGTTTCACCCGAAGAAGCTGATTTTGAAAACGGTAAAATGTCAATTAATAGTCCAATTGGTCGACAGCTTTTAGGAAAAAAAGTTGGTGATATTGTAAAAGTTAATGTTCCTGCAGGAATGATTGAACTTGAGATTTTAGAAATTTCCAGATAGAGCTTTTTTATTCATGAGAAATTTCATTTTAATAATTTTTTTCTTCTTCATTGGAATTGCGGTGAACGGACAAAACTTAAAAGAAAATTCTAAACTCTCCAGATTAAAAGAAAAACTTGAAAGCGAAATTCAAGCTTCAAAGGGTACTTTCGCTGTTGCCTTTAAAGAAATTAACAATGATGCAAATCAACTATTAATAAATGGTGATGAAGTTTTTCATGCTGCCAGTACAATGAAGACAGCAGTGATGGTTGAGGTTTTCAAACAAGCTATTCTTGGTAAAGTTTCACTTGATGATTCGCTATTAGTTCGTAACGAATTTAAGAGTATCGTTGATGGCTCTGTTTTTTCACTTGATGTCAAAGCTGATGGTGACGATCAGATTTATTCATTGATTGGTAAGAAACGAAGAATTTACGATTTAGTCTACGATATGATTACAGTCAGCAGTAATCTTGCAACAAATTTGCTCATTGATCTGGTAAGTCCTGCTAATGTGACAAAGACAATGGAAGAATATGATCTGCACGGGATAAAAGTCTTAAGAGGTGTTGAAGATATTAAGGCTTACGAACTTGGATTGAACAATACCGTGACTGCAAAAGATTTGATGAAGTTGTATGAATTAATTGCAACAAACAAAATTTTGACCGATCGAAGTTGTGAAGAAATGATTAAGATTTTACTTGATCAGAAATTCAAAGAAAAAATTCCCAGATATCTTCCAGACAATGTGAAAGTAGCTCACAAAACTGGAAGCATTTCGAAAGTTGAACATGACAGCGGGGTTATCTTTTTGCCCGATGGCAGGAAGTATGTTCTGGTTATTTTATCGAAAGATCTTGATAATAATGAAAAAGGTATAGAAACAATCGCCAGAATTTCCAAACTCATTTATGATTATATGACAGAATAACTATGAAAAAGTTAATCTCTACAGCTATTGTGCAAAAGGCATTAAAGTTTGTTAGGGATCAGGAGCTTTTGAAAAATGGGGATTCTATTGTAGTAGGATTTAGCGGTGGTCCCGATTCGACATTTTTGATTCAATTTTTTTTAATCATCCGAAACTTATTTAATCTTAAAATTTATGCTGCCCATCTAAATCATAAACTAAGGGGCAAGCAATCAGATGAGGATGAGGAGTTTGTAAAAGAATTCTGCAAGAAAAATAAAATTGAATGTTTGATTGAAACAAGTGATATTAAAAAGATTGCACAGGAAACTAAAAGAAGCATCGAAGAGACTGCACGATTAGAAAGGTATCGACTTTTCAACGAAGCTTTACAAAAATTTAAAGCAAATAAGATTGCAACTGGTCATACATTAAACGATAACATTGAGACAATGATTTTCAATTTTATAAGAGGAAGCGGTGTTTCGGGTTTAAGAGGAATTCCGGTGAAGAGAGATAATATTATTAGACCTTTGATGGGATTGACCAAAGAAGAGATTTTAGATTTCCTTAAAGAAGAAAATATTCCATTTAGAATCGACACAACTAATTTTGAAGAAGATTATTCTCGAAATTTTATCAGAAACAAAGTCATTCCATTGTTACTCGAGCTAAATCCAAATTTGTATGAAACTTTATCTTACACTTCTGACCTTTTAAGATTACTCGAAAAGTACATACAAACTGAAGAAACAAAGTTTGAAAAATTATTCCTAACAAAGAAGTCTGAAAAATTCCTCCGCATCAAAATTGAATCAAATATTGATTATAAAAATTACCTGATGATGGATTTAATTCGTAAGAAAATTGATTCAGTTTTCAACATTCAAATTGGTTATGAAAAAACTAAAGAAATTATAAATCTCATAAAGCAAGATAAAGGAACCTCAATCCAGATAAATGAAAAGATAATTGCATTAAGAGAAAGCAATTCAATTTTAATTTTAGTAGAACCCGAGTTCGAAGAAGTAAATGTGACTGTAACTTTTGATTCAAAGCTTCAAAAATATTATGGCAGTTATTTTGAATTTAAAATTAGCAGTGCCTCTGTTAAAGAAGCAAAGTTATCTGACAATCCATTGGTAGAATTTTTCGATGCGGATAAAATTAAACATAAATTAATTTTAAGGAATTGGAAACCTGGTGATAAGTTTATTCCTCTTGGAATGAAATATTCTAAGAAGGTCAGCGATATTTTGACTGATGTAAAGGTTCCTTCGATCTTCAAAAAACAAATTCTTGTCCTCTGTGATGGACCAGAAATTATCTGGTTGGTTGGTGTCAGACTTTCTGAAAAATACAAAGTTACAAGTGAAACAAAGAAAGTAATTAAAGCGAGAATTAATTATGATTTCGAAATTTAACGCAAAAGAAATTCAGGTTAATGGTGAAACTTTTGAAATTCTAATTGATGAAAATGCAATTCAAAAAAGAGTTGCCGAGCTCGGTGAAGAAATTAGTCGCGATTATGAAGGTAAAATTCCAATTTTTATTGGTGTTCTAAATGGTTCTGTAATTTTCTTCGCTGATTTGATTAGAAACATTTCAATTAATTGTGAAGTAGACTTTCTGAAACTTTCAAGTTATGGAGACGCCAAAATTTCAAGTGGAAATGTAAAATTGATTAAAGAGCTAAATGCAGATATCAAAGATCGGGATATAATTATTGTAGAGGATATTGTCGATACTGGATTATCGATCGTTTATATGAAGGGACTGCTTCAATCTCAAAATCCAGCGAGCATTAAAGTAGTCACATTACTTCATAAACCTGATGCAACAAAATATGATATCAAACTTGACTATATTGGATTTAAAATTCCAAATAAATTTGTAATCGGATATGGTCTAGACCATACTCAGAAATATAGAAATTTGAGATCGATTTACGCACTTAAAAATTGAATTGGAGAAATTATGGAAGACAAAGGACAAAAAAACATAAAATTTAATCCTGACGATAAAAAGCCAAATAAAAACAACGAAGAATTCGACTGGTCAAAAATTTTAAGAATGGTTTTCGGATGGGGCGGTGTAATTATTGCAGCACTTATTGTAATGCAAATGTTTCGTTCTGGCGATATGGCTGAAGTCGAAATTACATACAACGAATATCAAAGACTTTTAAATGAAGGCAAAATTGAAAGTGCTGTGATAAAAAAGTCCGAGATCAACAACTATTATTTTCACGGCAAACTTAAAACGGAAGAGTCATTAAGCGTCGGAACAGGAAGGACAATTAGAACAAAAAAATTCGTTGTGTTTTTACCCGAAGCAGGTTCACCTGAGAATATTAAAGTTTGGAATGAGAAAGGCATTAAATTTACTTTCGAAGAAAAAGATTCAGTCTGGTGGAATGCTTTATTAACTCTGCTTCCCTGGGTCATTATCTTTGGTTTGTGGATTTTCTTTATGCGAAGAATGCAGGGTGGTGCAGGTGGAACAAAAGGAATTTTTAACTTCGGTAAAAGTCGTGTAAGAATTTTTACTGAAAACCTTCCAAAAGTTACTTTCAAAGATGTTGCCGGTTGTGATGAAGCAAAACAAGAATTGCAAGAAATTATTGAATTCCTGAAAGAGCCATCGAAATTTCAAAGACTCGGTGCAAGGATTCCACGCGGAGTTCTCTTGCTTGGACCTCCCGGAACCGGAAAAACACTTTTAGCTCGTGCAGTTGCAGGCGAAGCTGGTGTGCCATTCCTTTCAATCTCAGGTGCCGAATTTGTTGAAATGTTTGTTGGTGTTGGAGCAAGCCGTGTTCGTGATTTATTTGAACAAGGTAAAAAATACGCACCTTGTATAATTTTTATTGATGAAATTGATGCGGTTGGAAGACAGAGAGGTGCAGGACTTGGCGGTGGTCATGACGAAAGAGAGCAAACACTCAATCAATTATTAATTGAAATGGATGGATTTGAACCAAACAATGGAATTATAATTATTGCTGCAACCAATAGACCTGATATTCTTGATCCAGCTTTGTTAAGACCAGGAAGATTTGATCGTCAGGTTGTTGTTGATCGACCTGATGTTAAAGGAAGAGAAGGGATTCTAAAAGTTCATACAAGAAAAATTCCTTTGGCGCCAGATGTTGATTTAGCTGTAATTGCAAAAGGAACTCCAGGACTTTCAGGTGCTGATTTAGCAAATCTTGTCAATGAGGCTACACTTTTAGCCGCCAGAAAAAATAAAAAATATGTTGATATGGAAGATTTTGAAGAAGCCAAAGATAAAGTAATGATGGGAATGGAAAGAAAGAGTTTGATTATTTCCGAGAAAGAAAAAGAAATGACAGCCTATCACGAAAGTGGCCATGTTTTAGTTGCTAAAATGATTCCTGAAGCTGATCCGGTTCATAAAGTAACTATTATTCCACGAGGCCGAGCTCTTGGAGTTACAACATACTTGCCAATGGATGAAAAACATACTTATTCTAAATCATATCTGCTTGCGATGATGACTTATGCGCTTGGCGGACGTGCTGCTGAACTTTTAATATTTAATGAATTAACAACAGGCGCAGGTAATGATATTGAGCGAGTTACTCAAATAGCCAGAAAAATGGTGTGCGAATGGGGAATGAGCGAAAAACTCGGTCCAATCGCTTATGGCAGCAGAGAAGAAGAATTGTTCCTCGGAAGAGAAATTACTCGTCATCAAGAAATTAGTGAGAAAACAGCTCAATTAATTGATGAAGAAGTTCAGAATATTGTTAACAGTTGTATGCAAAGAGCGGAAAATATTCTGCGTGAAAATATTGATACTTTACATCGGCTTGCTAAGAACTTGCTCGAAAGAGAAATTCTTGATAATGAAGAGATTGATATGATAATTCGTGGAGAGGAGCTGCCTCCAATTAAGAAAAATAATAATGGAACAAAAGACGAAGAAATTCCTGAGCATGTTCAAAAGCTTATGGAAATGAGAAAAGGTAAGAACGATGGTGAAACAGACACTGCGAAAACTTCGGATAGTGGAAGTCCCGAAGGAAACTGACCCTGTGCTTCACGAAGCTGCAACAATTGATTATAAATATGAGGTAATTCGAAAATTAATCCATTTGAATTCTCTCTCTATTCCAATTATTTATTATCACATTGAAAAACAACTCGCTCTAACTATTCTAATTCCATTGACCTTTGCATTTCTTGTGGTCGATATAGTTCGTTATTATAATCCGCAGGTAGCTGACTGGTTTTATAAATTTTTTGGTTTTCTTCTTAGGAAAAAAGAAAAAGACGATAAAAAGAAAAGATTGAATGGTGCAACGAATGTTCTGCTTTCAGCTTTATTCTGCGTTATTGTTTTTCCAAAACTAATTTTTGTGACAGCATTTTCTATTTTAATCATTTCAGATATATCATCAGCATTGATTGGAAGAAAATTTGGGAAAAGAAAATTCTTTGCGAAAAGTCTCGAAGGATCAGCTGCGTTTTTTATATCAGCTGTAATTGTAATTTTTTTCACTCCAAAAGTTGAACATCATTTCCTTGAGTATGTGATTGCAATTATCTCTGCCTTTTTTGGAACAATTGCTGAGAGTATGTCGTTTGAGATCGATGATAATTTATCAATACCAATAACAATTGGAACAGTAATGTGGATACTCTATACATTACTTCTACCACAAATAAATGTTTATTATTTCGGGTGAGGATATGAAAAATTTATACTTGTTAATTCCACTATTTATTTTTTTGATTGTTAACACTGGCTGTCAAAGTAATTTAAAACCAGCATTTGGAAAAGAAGATGAGATAATTGTTTTCGCTGATTCAACTGAATGGAATGAGTATTATGATTTTCTTTCAGCAATTTTTGAAAAGGAAATAATCACACCGCAACCTGAGCAATTGTTTTATCTTACTCGAAAGGATTTCTCAGATTTTAAGAAATATCAAAATAGAAAGAACCTCTTGATTGTTACAACTCTTGATAGAGATAATGAAGTCACAAAATATGTGAAAGCAATTTTAGACAGTTCTGTTCTGAATTTGATTAAAAATGGTGAAGAATTTGTAATCAAGAAAAAAGATGTATGGGCAAAAAATCAAGTCTTGGTAATTTTAGTTTCAAACACTATTGAGGAGTTAAGAATAAAAGCATTAAAGAATAAAGATAATTTATTGTATTACTTCCAATCAGCATCTGATGAACGGGTAATGAAAAATCTTTACAATCCAACCTATGAAAAGAAGGATCTGGAAGCTAAATATCTGAAAGAATATGGCTGGAAACTTTATATTCAGGCTGATTTTCTCGAAGCAATTAACAATAAGGAAGATAAATTTGTCTGGCTGCGACGCTCACCCAATTCAGATATGGAAAGATGGATTTTCATTCACTGGATCGATTCTGTTGATGCGAAATGGTTGAACAAAGACAGCGTGATTGAAATAAGAAACCGAATTACAAAAAAATTCTTAAGAACAACAGATGACAAAGCCTATGTTGAAATTGCAAAAGAATATCTGAACCAAACTGAAATTAATTTCAATGGTAAGTATGCAATATTCACTCAAGGCTTGTGGAGAATGAATGATTACAGTATGGGTGGACCTTTTGTTAATTATCTCTTCCTCGATACTAAAAAGAATCGTCTGTATATGTTAGATGGATCAGTCTTCTCGCCTCGTTACGAAAAGAAATCTTTAATCCAACAGGTAGATATTACTCTCAAAACTTTCAAAACAGCTGACGAGCTAACTAAAGAAGAAATAAATGATTTATTAAAATATTTGAAGTGATCTGACAGTAAAAAAAATCAAAGTTTTTTTCTTCAAGTTTATTTTAATAATCAAAAATTTAAATTAAGCTCCCTATAATTTCATTCGTTTAGAATAGAGAGCAATTGTTCTGGTAATTGTATCTGAGGATTTATCTTCAAAACTTTTTCGATCAACTTCTTCGCTTCTTCCTTCTTTCCAAACTGTATTTCATAGAATGCTCGATTAATGTGAGCAGTAACAATTAAATTCTTTAATGTCTCTGTATAATAACTTTTATCTTCTTTGAAGTTGATAGAGTAATCTTTAAGATTAAGAGGATGGTAAACAGTATCTTTCACGACTTTAAAGAGAAACAAATCTGGAATTACTCTTAACGAATCTGGTAAAACAAGCCAGCCATTTTTTAACTCTACTGAAACCATCTCAGGTGTTAAGTAAACACTGCGATCGTTAATATTTCTAATTATAAAACTTTGTATAATTTCTCTGTAATATTTTTCAAGAATTTGTGAATTGTAATTTTCGTTTCGCTCAAATTTTGCGAGTTCAGGCAAAAATCCTTCGATTAATTCCTTTGATCTTTCATAAATCAAATAATTATTAGTTTTTAATTGATTGAAATACCAGCTCCTTCTCACAAGTTCTTTATCAATTATTGAAACATCTTTCCGTTTGTTCTCAACAAATTGTAAGTAATAAGAAGGTGAAATCAGAAAATCCCATAGATATGAAATAATTATAGAATTTTTGTCGGCTGATTCTAAAACTGAAACTGAATACTCCTGAAATTGTGTATTGTCATTCTGATTTACCTTTTCAAAGTTAATGGCGAGAATCACAAGCGGAATGATTAGAAAAGCATAAATTTTATTTTTCCCTTCTTTAAGAAAAATATTAGCAATGTAAAAGTAACCAGCAGTGGCAATTAATCCAGCTGAAATAAAAGAAAGTAAAAAGTAAGAATCGATATCATTGATGTCGTAGTTAATAGAGTAAAGCAGACAGGTGAAAAACAAAACGAGATAAAAAGTCAAAACTTTCTTATTTGATCTTGAAAGTTCTATTAATCCAAGTAGAATTAAAATCAATCCGATATAAGCGAATTCAATTGGAAAAATCTGGGTAAAGTATTTGAATTGTTTTGAAGCAGATTCAGTTGATGAAAAAATCCAGCTTTGATATTGCCAGCCCATTATGTGTCTTTTAAAATTTTCCCATGTGACAGGATTTCCCCAGTTTATCGCTGGATTTTTAGCAGCAGAAAGAGGAAGATAAATATAGATTGATAATGCAAAAAGAAAAGGGATTAACATAATAAGAATATTTTTGAATGCAGACTTATTAAAACCAAATTTTGAAAAATAGAGATAGGTAAATCCAGGTATTAATAAAATGCTGGTCATATGATTTGTAAACGAAAGACCAAAAACAAAAGCAAATTTTAACCAGTCAATTGTAACTGTTTTGACTTCCTTTGATTTGGAATCATTCTCGTTGAAAAATGCCTTCAGAAAAAGATAGATTGAAGAACTAATCAAAAGGATGTGAAGTGAGTAAACTTCCACAGAAGTAGATTGAAGCCAGAATGTTTTGCTGAATGCAATTGTTAAAGAGCCGGTAACAGCGATAACTAAAATTTGATCTTTAGAAAATTCAACAGAAGTGCTTAATTTCTTTTTCGATTTTTTCCCGCCCGAAGTTTTTGTTTTTAACTGATTTAAAACAATTTGATTGATCTTTATGATAAAGTAAAATCCGACTAAAGTGTAAATAGCTGATAATAAGTTTAATGCAAAAATTTTTGATGTAAAGAAAACAAGCTTTGTGAATAAATAACCAATAATTGTAAATAGAGGATACCCTGTCGGATGAGCAATTCCAAGAGTTGAGGCAACTGCCGCAAGTTCACCCGAGTCAATTTGAACAATTCCTGGGGCAAGCGTTATTAAATAAACAACGAAAACGAAAATGATCGAAATCGAATACAATAAATTTTTATTCATCAGAAAATCTCCGGACTAATTTGTTTCAAGATTTCAGTGTTTTGTTTCATCAAATTATGAAAGTAATCAAATATATTGTGTGATTTTTTAATGCGAAAGATTTTGTCTAAAATTTTCAAGTTAACTTTTTTACTTAGAATAAAACTTCTTTTTCCACTCAAAACTTGTTGATATAGAATCAATTTCCGGATTAACAAATAGTGTTTTTGAAGAATCTTTAAGCTGGAGCTAAACTCCTTTAAATTTTTGCTTGCAAGAACAAGCAATTCATTGTTGCTTCTGCCATTCATAAAAAACTTGGTTGGATTTTTAAGTATCAGATATTGTATGAAAAATTGAATGTCCATTAATCCGCCGGATGAGTTCTTTAAATCAATTTCATCTGGTTCAATCTGGATTTTATCTTTTTTTATAAGATCTTTATTTCGTTTAATTTCCAGTGCAACAAAATCTTTATCCAGCATTGAAATCTTTTTCATTAAAACATCTTTTAATTTCTTGAAAAGCATTTGATTGCCGGTAATCATTCTCATCTTGGTGTAAGATTGAAATTCCCAGATTCTCATTCTATCACTTATGTACTTTTCGAGTTCATCTATTGTCCAGCTTAACTTAGAAACTGAGCCTTCGGGTCTCAGTCTCGAATCGGCATTGAAGAAATCGTAAAGTTTGAATTTATCTCGAATGGCAGCTAAAATTTTTCGTGAAAAATTCTCGGATTTATCAATTTTAATTTTGGGGTCAAAAACGAAAAGAAGGTCAATGTCTGATTTAAAATGCATTTCCTTTGTACCATAACTTCCAAGACCAACGATAAGAAAATCATCTTCTTTCAATTTGAGTGACTTCAAATTTCGAGACACAATATTTACAATTAGCTCATCAATAAATTTAGAAAGTAATTCTCCAATTTCATCAGGCGAAATCGTTTGATTGAAATAATTAATCATCAATGAAAAAAGAAAACGCTCAACTTCATTTTCATCGAAAGAATTAAAATATTCATCTACAATTATTTTATCGAAGGCTCTACCAGAAAAAAAGAAATCAAAAATCAGAGGATTGGAAATTAATTTATTAGTAAGAGGCTCTGAATTTTCTAAAATTTCAAAAAGCAATTTTGCGAGTGGTTTGTTATTTAGAAGCTCGCTTATGTGACTCGAAGTTTTTACCTGCATTAAGAATTTCAGCAGATTTAAAATAAACTGGTCGGGGTCTTGTGATTTTTCAATATGTTTAGCCAATGTGTTTTCAAAACTTTTTATTGCATCATCACTCACTTGCAACATTCTAAAGGTGATATTGTTAAGAATTAAATTTTTAACCATAAATAATTTGTTTTGAAAATCAATAAAGTTCGAAGTTTTTATGCTGGATTTGATTTTAATAGTATCTTCTTCGTCACCATAAAATTCAAATACCTGATCGTGGTGTTCTCTAACAAGTTTCCTTGTTTGATCAAGCTTTTTATTAAACTCACTTATGGATTTGAAACCAAGAAATTTGATTAAGTTTTGCAATTTGTCTTCATCATCTGGAATTGAGTGAGTTTGACGATCATCCATCAATTGAATAAAATTTTCAATTCTTCTTAAAAACTTGTAAGCATCAATCAACTCTCTGGCTTGTTTTGGCTGAATTAGTTTATTTTTCTGGAGCATTTGAATTGCTTCAATTGTATTCGGCGTTCGTAATTCAACTAATTTCCCGCCTCGAAGTAATTGAATTACCTGAATTGAAAATTCTACATCTCGAATTCCGCCTTCAAAATGTTTTAAATTTTTTGATAAACTTTCCTGATCGAATTTTTCTTTTTGAATTTCTCTGAATTTTTTAACGAAAGATTGGGGTGGCTCAAATAGTGTTCGGGGAGAAACAAAGTTTTGGAGCATTGAATAAAATTTATCAAAAAGTTTTTTACTCCCAGCGCAATAATTCATTTTTAAGAGCATTTGCCTTTCCCAGTCTCGACCATAAGTTTCATAATAAATCTGATAGTAAGCGAGCGAACGAGCAAGAGGTGAATATTTCCCATCAGGTCTTAATCTAAAATCGATTCGGTAAAGCGAGCTTCCATCTTTCAATTCACTGCAAACTTGAATGAAATCCTTAATAACTTTATCATAAAATTCGAGCACTTCTGAATTAAATTTTTCTTCTGGATTGTCGTAAACGCAAATCAAATCGACATCTGAACTATAATTAAGTTCATTACCGCCAAATTTTCCAAGAGCAATCAGTGTATATTCGGGTATCGATACTAAATTCGTTTTTTGTTTTTGTTGATAAAGGACTAATTCAAAAACATTTTCCAAAATTGTTCTTGTTAATTCAGAATATTCAAGCATCGATTGTTCTATATCACAAAGTCTCAATATATCTCTCAATCCAATTCTTAGAATATGCATTCTTTTAAATCGCCTGATTGCATCAATTTTCTTTTCGAAAGATTTGAAAATCTGAAGCTGTGATTTTAGCTCATCGCTGTAATCTTCTGAGGAAAAATTTCTCTGTAGTTCATCTGATGATAGAAATCTTGTTAGGAATTCAGGATTACGAACAACGATATCGGTTAAGTAATTTGAATAAGCCGAGATTTTTAGAATGACCTCAAGATAGATCAGAAAGGATTCAACTTTTTCAGCATAAACAGACTTATAATAATCGCTCTCAGAAATTCTTTTAAGATTATTGATAACTCTTTGGGAAACAAAGATTGAATCAAGCAATTTATCTATGTTTTGAGCGATTAACTTTTCTTTGCCTGATGAAAAATACCTGGCTGATAATTCTAAAAGATATTTTTTTAGCTCTTTTTTAAACACGTGCAAATTTAGTAATTGTGATAGAAAACTTTTCTAACATTGAGCGAAATATTCTTAAATCAAGTTTTATTGAGAGCTTATGAAACTTTGTTTTAATCTGCTAAGTAATAGAGCAAAAATTAATAAAAATGGGGCTTTGAGATTTGAAAACTCAAAAGTTCCATTCAACTTTTTGTTTAATAGGTTTAAATTGCATTCAGTCAATTTATTTTTATACTTAAATTGTTTTTCAAAACCCATTTAATTAGTTTTAACAAAATATTGAAGAGGTAAAATGTTAAAGTTATTGAAGAAAATTTTTGGCGATAAGCATAAAAGAGATATCGAAGCATTAAAACCCATTGTTGCTGAAATTAATCAAATTTATGAGACATTAAAAGATTTAACTGATGATGAATTAAGAGCAGAAACTCAAAAATTAAAACAAATCATTAACGAAAGAACACAGGACTTAAGAAATCAGATTGAATCTCTTGAGGCAAGACTTAAAGAAGACCTGCCTGCTGACGAACAACAAAAAATTTACGACGAACTCGAAAAATTAAACGAAGAGCTTGATGCAACTTATGAAGAAGTCCTCGACGAACTTCTGCCTCGTGCATATGCAATAGTGAAAGATACCTGCCGAAGACTCGTTGGTAAATCATGGGAAGTTGTTGGTCGAAAAATCACATGGGATATGATCCCATTCGATGTGCAATTGATGGGTGCAATTGTGCTTCATCAGGGAAAGATTGCTGAAATGGCAACTGGTGAAGGTAAAACGCTTGTAGCTACGATGCCTTTGTTCTTAAATGCATTGACAGGTCGCGGCTGTCATCTTGTAACGGTTAATGATTATCTGGCTCAGCGTGACCGTGAATGGATGGGTAAGATTTTTGAGTTTCATGGTTTAACAGTTGGTGTGATACTTAATCATATGTCGCCTGAAGAAAGAAAAAAAATGTATCAGTGCGATATAACCTACGGAACCAACAACGAATTTGGTTTTGATTATCTCCGAGATAATATGGCAATTTCATTAGATGGGGTTGTGCAACGCGGACATAATTACGCTATCGTTGACGAAGTTGATTCGGTCTTAATTGATGAAGCGAGAACACCTTTGATTATCAGCGGACCTGTTGAGAGTTCTGAACAAAAATTCACAGAATTAAAACCCAGGGTTGAAAGACTTGTCCGTGCTCAGGCTCAACTTGTTGCTAAGATTGTTCAAGAAGCAGAAGATGAATTAAACAAACCTGAACCTGACTATCACAAAGCTGGAGTATTGCTTTTAAGGGCTCATCGTGGTTACCCAAAAAACAAAAAATTAATGAAGCTTTTAAGCGAGCCTTCAAATAAAAAGTTAATGCAGGAAACCGAGCTCGAGTATATGCGCGAGCAGGAAAAACGTATGCACGAAATTGACGATGAGCTTTATTTCCGAATTGATGAGAAAAATCACTCTATTGATTTAACAGAAAAAGGTAGAGAGTTTATTACGAACATCAATGAAGATAAAGACTTTTTTGTTCTTCCTGATCTTGGAACTGAAATCAGCAAAATTGAAAATGATAAAAGTCTAACAATCGAAGAGAAAGCAAAAAGAAAAGATAAACTTTATCAGCTTTATGCAGAAAGAAGCGATCGAATTCACACTGTTCAGCAATTACTCCGAGCTTATGCACTTTATGAAAAAGATGTTGAATATGTTGTGACTGATGATGGCAAAGTAATGATTGTAGATGAATTTACTGGTCGTTTACTTCCAGGAAGAAGATATTCAGATGGTTTGCATCAAGCAATCGAGGCAAAGGAAAATGTAAAAGTTGAAAAAGATACTCAAACTTTAGCCACAATTACTCTTCAAAATTATTTCAGGCTTTATAAAAAACTTGCGGGTATGACCGGTACTGCAGAAACAGAAGCCGCTGAATTCTGGGAAATATACAAACTTGATGTTGTAGTTATTCCAACCCATAAACCCTGCATTAGAATTGATTATGATGATGTTATTTACAGAACAATGCGCGAAAAATACAATGCATTGTTAGATGAAATTGAAGAACTTCACAAAATCGGCAGACCTATCCTTGTAGGTACAACTTCGGTAGAAGCATCTGAAACCGTGAGCAGAATGCTGAAAAGAAAAGGAATTCCTCATAATGTTTTGAATGCAAAGCATCATCAACGTGAGGCAGAGATAATTGCTAATGCTGGATTGAGAGGCGCAGTTACAATTGCAACAAATATGGCGGGTCGTGGAACTGACATTAAACTTGGTCCTGGTGTAAAAGAACTCGGTGGACTTGCAATTCTTGGAACAACTCGTCATGAATCAAGAAGAATTGATCGTCAGTTGAGAGGTCGTGCCGGTCGTCAGGGCGATCCAGGTTCTTCGAAATTCTATCTCTCACTTGAAGATGATTTAATGAGACTCTTTGGCAGCGATCGAATTGCTTCAATTATGGAACGAATAGGTGTCAAAGAAGGTGAGGTAATAACTCATCCATTAATCACAAGAAGCGTTGAAAGAGCTCAAAAAAAAGTTGAAGAAAATAATTTTGCCATTCGAAAGAGACTCCTTGAATATGATAATGTGATGAACTCGCAGCGTGAGGTTATTTACGCAAAGAGAATGCAGGCATTGAAGGGCGAAAGATTAAAAGGAAGATTACTTGAAGATTTGTTTGAATTTATTTCTGACACAGTTCATAAGTATTATGAAAAAGCAGAAATAGATCAGTTACGAGAAGAATTGATCAGAAATCTTTTAATTGATATTCAAATTACTCCCCAGCTGTTTCAAGAACTTGGTGAAGATGGTTTGACTGAAAAAATTTATCAAGCTGCGGTTGATTTTTATAATAAAAAAGAAAAGATGCTCGGCAGTGAATTAATGGCTAATCTTGAAAGATTTGCAGTGCTGAGTGTAATCGATGAGAAATGGAAAGAACATCTCCGTGATATGGACGATTTGAAAGAGGGAATTGGACTTCGTGCTTACGGTCAACGTGATCCATTGATTGAATATAAATCAGAAGCTTATGAATTATTTATGAATATGCTTGTAGCAATTCGAGATGAAAGTTTGAAATTCGTCTTTAAATGGTTCCCTGAAG
The DNA here is from genome assembly GCA_013177855.1 of Ignavibacteria bacterium. Lineage (NCBI taxonomy): Bacteria > Pseudomonadati > Ignavibacteriota > Ignavibacteria > Ignavibacteria bacterium. The sequence continues at coordinate 791,513 of JABLYA010000001.1, read as the reverse complement.
TTCCAGAACAGCTGCAAAGAAGAAGACGAGTTCCTGAAAGAATTCAAACAATTCATCAATCTGTTGATGGTTTACAGGTTGCGAAGGAAAAGGGAGCAGTGCAATCGTCACCGCAGACAGCCGGTAAACCACAACCGGTCAGAGTTGGTGAAAAAATTGGAAGAAATGATCCTTGTCCCTGTGGAAGCGGTAAAAAATATAAACATTGTCATGGTAGATAATTGAGAGGTAATTTATGCAGTCTCATAAGTTAAAAAAGATTGAAGCAATCATCAGACCCTTTAAATTGGATGATGTGAAAGATGCATTACTTGAAGAAGGAATTCAGGGATTGACAATCACCGAAGTTAGAGGTTACGGCAGACAGAAAGGGCACTCGGAAATTTATCGTGGCAGTGAATATAGAATTGAATTCGTTCCAAAAATTAAGATTGAAATTGTTTGTCTTGAATCCCAGCAGGAAACCGTTGTAAATACAATTATTCGTGCAGCAAAAACTGGTCAAATTGGTGATGGAAAAATTTTTATTTCAACTATTGAGGATGCAATTCGAATTAGGACTGAAGAGTCAGGGAAAAATGCACTTTGAAATTTAAATATTCAATAAAAAGGACCTTTTTGCTTTTTGAAATTATGCTTAATTACAAATGCGATCTGGATACTCTATTTCAAAATAATTAAATATTGGTTCGATTAATGAATAGATTAAAATCATTCCTTCCAATTTTCTTATTATCACTATTTTTTAGCTCCTGTGCTGTCACAGACTTTTTGAAAAAAGGATTTGAAAATTTTACGACTTACTTCAACATTTACTATAATGCAAATAAAATTTTTTCTGAGGCTGAACAAGAACTACTAAAACAGCAAAAGGACATTTTTACCACAAAAGTAATTGCACCTTCAGGAAATGTTACAAACAAATTAGTTCAAGTAATCGAAAAATGTTCAAAGATTCTTCAATATCATCAAAATAGCTCTTTGGTTGATGATGCACTTTTTATGATTGGCAAAGCTTATTATTACCAGCGGGAATATCCAAGTGCGATTAGAAAATTCTCTGAGCTGCTGGCAACATTCCCTGATAGTAAATACGCACTTGAAGCGAAATTATGGATCGCACGCTCATATGCTCAAACAATTGAAACAGACCGAGCATTAAAACTTCTGAACGAAATTTATTTAGACGCAAAAGATCAAGAAGAAGAAGAGGTTATGAGCCTTGCTCTTCTTGAAATAATTAAGATTTATTTTAAGCGGAATGATTATGAAGGTATAATTAATCTTGGTCAGGAATTTGTAAAAATTTCAGATGATGATGAAGCAAGAGCTCAAGTTTTGATGCAAATAGGAAATTCGTACGCAAAATTAGGTCAGCTCGATCAAGCTCTTGAAAATTATTCAAAAGTTAAAAAATATACATCTGACTATTACTATATTTTCAAATCTCAACTGGAGTTTGCAAAAATCTTGAGAGAAAAGAATAGAATTGATGAGGCAAAGAAAATATTAAAGGATCTTTACTCTGAATCTTTGTTTGATGAATATAAAGATTATATCGAGCTTGAATATGCTTATTTGTACTTAAGTGAGAAGGATACCGCAAAAGCTCTTGATTATTTTGTGAAAGTTGACACAACCTATCAAACCAGAGAGACAGCCGGTATCGCACAGTACGAGATTGCCAATTATTTAGAAAATGTTGTTGGTATTTTTGATTCAGCAAAATATTATTATGATAAAAGTCTTCGTTCCCAGCTGCCCGATAATTTGAAAAAGAGTGCTCAGTTTAAATCAAATATTTTAAATCGTTATAAAAATTTATGGACATCAATTCGAAATCTGGAGAAACAAATTCCAATACTTAGAACATTCCCCGTGGATACGACTTATCCGAAATTTCAGGAAATTGAAATTGATTCATCAATGCTTAACGACTCAGCGTATCTAGCAGATTTGCAAGAATATCTTGCTGAAAAAAAACGAGCAGATAGTTTGTATGCTGAAAAATTGAAACGAGATTCACTCACATATCAGGCTAATTTAAAAACAGCAGACTCACTCGAAGTCAACATAGCTCGATTGAAATTTGATCTGGCTACATTATTTATGATTGATTATGAAAAGCCCGACTCTGCTTATGTCCATTTAAAATCAATAGTTGAAAAATATCCTGATAAAGATTTTAGTGAGAGAGCTATCTATGCTTTAGCTAGTTATTATGAGATCAAAGGTGAAAAAGAAAAAGCTGATAGTCTTTATCAATATATTTATGAAAACTTTATCGATACCGAAATTTCTAAAATAGCTGCAAAAAAATTGAAGCTACCGATAAAAGTTGGAAGTAAAGATTTACCAGATCTAAAATATCGAGAAGCTGAAAATTTAGTTGAGCAAAAGAAATACAAAGAAGCAATCAATAAATTACAAGAAATTTATAATGAGTACGAAAAAACAGATTATGCACCAAAATCTCTTTTAATGATTGGTTACATTTATGAAAATAAATTATCTCAATTTGATTCGGCTTACTCTGTTTATAAACAACTGAAGGAAAAATTTCCACAATCTCTATATACTCAGAGAATCAATTCAAAGTTAATCGCTTATGAAAGTGAACTACAGCGCAAAGAAATGGAGCGAAAAGCTATTCAGGATAGTATTGAAAATTCAAATAAAAAACCTGAAACAAAACCAGATGAGAATCAAATCTTAGAGAATGACGAAAAGAAAGAGAACCCAGAACTAAAAATTGAAGAACAAATTAAACCAGACTCAACAATTCGAAAAGAACAGGAAAATAATCGAATAAGACGAAAGTGAATGAGTATTTTGACAAAAAACTTGAGATTGAATTCCTTTATCTCTTTTTGAAAGAGAAATTTGAACAGTCGCGATTAAAATTTTTAGTAATTTTTTCTATTCTTATTTTTTACATCGCTATTCCTTCATTTCATATCCCCTCACTTGAAATTACCAGGACAAGGATTTCGGGAGTAATGGAACAACGGGCATTAGAAAATTTTTTGATATTTTATCCAGCACAACATTGGATATCCTACGATAGAATTCCAGTTTCATTCAAACAAGCAGCACTGGTAATGGAAGATGATGGTTTTGCATCTCATCGAGGAATTGACTGGGAAAGCCTTCAACTTGCATCTCGAATTAATTTAAGACGAGGTAAAATTGTACGCGGCGGAAGTACAATCACAATGCAAACTGCAAAAAATATTTATTTCACCACGCAAAGAAGTTATTTTAGAAAAGCAAAAGAAATTTTAGCTGCAATTAGAATGGAAAAAGAGCTTCCTAAACAAACTATTCTTGAACATTATCTTAATATAGTAGAGCTTGGTGAGGGGATTTTCGGAATTCAAGCATCGAGTAGAAAATTTTTTAATACTGATTTAGATAAATTAAATCGTGATCAAGTTGCAAGAATAATTGCAATTTTACCTTCACCATTAAAACACAAACCAAATGATAACAGTCGTTTTGTCATTAGAAGAAAGAATTTAGCTTTAAGTCGAATGTCATCAGCAATTTTACCAGAATGAAAATGAATATCGAACTTAACGAACAAGAAGCATTAAGATTAATTTCGGAAGGTGAGAGTTCAAAAGTTGAATTCAAAAGAAAATTCACCACCTTTGAAAAAATTGCTCGAGAGCTTATCGCATTTGCCAATTCAAAAGGTGGATTAATTTTCTTTGGTGTTGATGATAACGGTGAAATAGTTGGTGTGAAAAGTGAAAAAGAGACGGAAGAATTGCTACTCGAAACAACTAAAAATTATTGTGAACCAGAGATCGATTTGAGAGTTTATGTCCTTGAAATAGACGGTAAAGATGTTGTAATTGGTGAAGTAAAAGAAAGCTTAAAAAAGCCGCATCGTATTCAGGACTATCAACCGAACTTGAATTACAGGACTGCGAAAGTTTTTATAAGAATGAAATCGAAATCGGTTCAAGCATCTAAGGAGATGATCAAACTTTTGCATACAAGTTACAATGATGATAATGAAACAGAATTCCGTCTCGGTAAAAAAGAGAAAGCGTTGTTTGATTATCTTGAAAAAAATGAAAGAATTAATACACGGGAATTCTGCCGGCTTGTTAATATTTCTGAAAGAAGAGCTCAAAGAATTTTAGTTAAACTTGTCAGACTGGGTGTTTTGTTTTTGCATCAAGAAGAAAATGGTACTATTTATTTTTCTTTGAATGAGTGAAGCTTGATTGATTAATGATTAGACCGGTCCGATCCATTCTTCCCTGAAATGTATTAAGTAGAATTTCTTTTAATTCCTATCAAAAGATTTAAGCGATAATTATAAAAGGTCTAATGTACAACCAACTAAAAAAAATTAATCCCATTTAACTATTCTGAATTTCCTTCTTTAAAATACTTCAGGCGGGTTGCTTAAATCGACTTTGAAAATTTTGCGCTTATCCATCTGGATAATTAATGATGAAGAGTGAAAATTCAAATCTTAAGAAAATGTAATTAATAAAACCCCAATAAACATTAAAACAGCTGCAGAAAATCTTTCCTTCATGTATCCTTCTTTAAAAAATAATCTACCGAAAACGACACTTAAGATAGAGTTCGTCCGCTTGATTGAAATTACATACGGTACTATTGTCAAACTGATCGCAAGCATATGACAGATTATTGTTAATGTAGAAAGGAAACCAACTCCAATTAAAGATTTAAGATTTCTATTTATCGGATTTGGATTTCTTACGAATCGTGGAATTACTACAGTCAACATTAAAACACCAATATACAACTGAACAGAAAATGAATAGAAAAGAGGTGAAGAATTCACAACGCCGATCTTGTCAAAGTTTGCAGTAATTGCCCAGATTAAAACAACCAAAAGCATATATCTCGGACCTTTCTCCTTAAAGATTGATCTAAAGGGACTCAAAAAATCTTTTTGATCTTGTTTGAAATTTAAAAGATAAGCACCAACTACAATTGCTATCATTCCCAGCATACCTTGAAACGAGGGGAATTCCCCAACAATGATCGGTGATGTGATCAACAACAGAAGAGGAGATAAAGTTGTAAGCGGAACAGTATTCGAAAGGTCTCCACTTTTAATCGACTTCATAAAAAAAATCAAAGCTAAAATATTGAGTGTTCCGCTGACAATTAGCCCAACAAAAAACATTGGTTTGATTTCAGGAAGTTCGAAGAATAGAATTGGGATTAAAAATATTGCAGAAAAAAATGAATTTGCCCAGGCGACTGTATATTCATCAATATCTTTTAATGTGTGTTTTGCAAGAACATTTTTAAGAGAATCAAAAAGTGCAACACCAAATGCTAATGGTATCCACATCATATTAATACTGCTGGTTGTTCATGAGTAAGACAGTGAATTGTTCCAAGTCCCCAGACCAAATCTACTGAATGAATTCCCACAACTTTTCGATCGCGGAATAATTCGCTTAAAATTCCAAGCGCAACTCGGTCTTTTACATCATTAAAAGTGGGAACTAAGACATAAGAATTTGAGATGTAGAAATTTGCATAACTTGCAGGAAGTCTTTGTCCTTCAAAATATAATGGTTCTGGCATAGGTAATTCAATCACTTCTACTTTGCTTCCATCTTCGAGACGGGCATCTTGCAAAATTTCTTTGTTCTCGTTTAAGATTTTATAATTTTCATCATAGGGATTGTTTTCAATGCAGAGAAGTAAAGTTTTTTCATTAACAAAGCGACAGACATCATCAATGTGTCCGTGTGTATCATCACCAACAATTCCTTTTTTTAGCCAGATGATGTTTTTTATACCAAGATATTTCTCGAAAACTTTTTGATAGTCGGATTTTGTAAAGCCGGGATTTCTTGTTTGCGTTTTTTTATCCAGCAAACATTCTTCAGTTGTGATGAGAGACCCTCTACCATTTGTATCAATTGCACCACCTTCAAGGGTAACTAAATTGTTTTTGTAAGTCGCATCAACAAGTTCTTTACCGATAACTTTTGAAATCACTTCAGGAATTTTTCGATCAAGTTTGAAATTTTTGTACTTAGCCCAGGCATTAAAATTAAATTTTACTGGAACGACTTTACCGGATTCGTTCTTTACAAAAAAAGGTGCTGCATCACGCAGCCAGTTTCTATCAGTTTTTGCAGTTACAAAGGAAATTTGAGAGAAATCAACTCCAACTTTCTTTAAAATTTGAATTGCTGATTTTTTATGATTTTCATTTTGAACAATTATATAAACCTGTTCACCTTCAACTAGTTTTTTTACGATTTCGGCGAACACATAAGGAATTGGACTGAATTTACCGGGCCAATCATTTTTATTGTAGGGCCAACCTATCCAGGTTGCTTCGTGTGTTTCCCACTCTGCTGGTAATCGAAATTTCATGTTTTTTACCTTCATGTAAGTTTTCAATAATTGATATGATGATTTAAAAAGAAATTAGAGAATTCAGAAATTCTTATTAATCATTTAATCGACAAATCTTTTTGTTATATCATCATAAGCGTCAATTCTTCTGTCGCGAAGAAAGGGCCAGTGAGTTCTAAAGACATCAACTTTATTGAAGTCAACATCAGCATAAATTATCTCTTCTTTATCTTCAGATGCTTGAACAATGATCTTCCCTTGTGGATCACAGACGAATGAAGAGCCCCAGAAAATTATTCCATCACTTTTTTCATCAACTTTTTCAAATCCTACTCTATTAACTGCTGCAATAAAAACTCCATTTGCAATTGCGTGACTTCTCTGGATTATCATCCAGCTTTCTCTTTGTGCTTGACCGTATTTTTCTTTCTCCGAAGGATGCCAGCCAATTGCAGTTGGATACAATAAAATTTCGGCACCTTTTAGTGCAGTAATTCTCGCTCCTTCAGGAAACCATTGATCCCAGCATATTAATGTTCCAATCTTTCCGTACTTTGTATTAAAAGACTTGAAGCCTGTATCTCCAGGAGTGAAATAAAATTTTTCGTAGTAAAGCGGATCATCAGGAATATGCATTTTCCTGTAAAATCCTGTCAGTTCGCCTTTCTCATTAATTACAATCAAACTATTGTGATACAATCCATTTGTCCTTTTTTCAAAAATTGGAACAATTATAATGGCTTTAAATTTTTTTGAAATTTTTGAAAAAACTTCAAAAGATTCGCCTTCAAGCTTTTCAGCAAGTTTAAAGAACTCGTGTTCTTCTTTCTGACAGAAATAAAGTGACTTATACATTTCTGGGAGACAAATAATTTTTGCACCATTTTTTGCAGCTTGAGTAACAAATTCTTTTGCTTTGTTTAAATTTTTTGAGGTGTTCTCTTCCATTGACATTTGAATCAGAGCAATTCGAGTCTTCTCTTTTTCCATTTGTTTCTCCTGAATCAAATTGATTGTTTTAGTTGAGATTTGCGAATAATTTTTGTTGCAAGTTGTCCGCAGGCGCCAGCGATATCGCTGCCTTTTGTGTTTCGAACAAAAACGGTGATATTATTTCTTCTTAATTTTTCAACAAACTCATCAAACTCTTCTTGAGAAGTTGGTTCGAGTGTTGCGCCGAGTCCTTTTGGATTTGTATGGGCAATTGAATTAAAAGGAATGATATTTATTTTGCTTGGAATTCTTCGACAGAGTTTAACCAATCCTTGAATATCTTTATCAGAGTCATTAATTCCTTTTAACAAAATATATTCAAAAGTTATTCGTCGCTTCGTTTGTTTGTAAAAATATTCAAGAGCTTCGATGTTTTGTTTAAGTGAATACTTTTTGTTGATTGGCATTATAAGTGATCTTACTTCTTCATCGGTTGAATGGAGAGAAAATGCAAGTTTGCCTTTAAATGGTTGATGAGCAAAGTCAATTATTTTATCAGGAATTCCAGCAGTTGAAACGGTGATTTTTTTTGCTGAGATATCAAACGCTAGATCAGAAGAGAAAATAGAAAGTGATTTGATTGTGTTTTCATAATTCAGGAAAGGTTCACCCATTCCCATATAAACGATGTTAGTTATAGGACGATCTGAGTAATTACTTGTCTGGATAAATTGATCAATAATTTCGTAAACACTTAAATTTCTTTTGTAACCCATCTGACCAGTTGCACAGAATTGACAATCAAGAGGACAACCGACCTGCGTTGATAAACATAATGTTAATCTATCCTGATCTGGAATTAAAACCGATTCAATCAATGAACCATCTTCGCATTGAAAGACAAATTTCGTTGTCGAAGTTTTAGATGAAGTCTGCGTCTCAACAAGTTTCAATTGATCAATACTTGCGATTTGTTTTAGTTTGTTTCTGAGGGATTTGGAAAGATTTGTCATTTCATCAAATGAAGAGACGCGTTTCTGATAAAGCCACTGAAAAACCTGAGTGGCTCTGAATTTATCTTCATTAATCTCTTCAAAAAATATTTGAAGTTCTTCTAAAGTCTTTCCTTTTAGATTGATCTTTTTGATATTCATAGTCTCAGCTAAATTTGATGCAAAAATAAGAAAACAAATTTAGAGTTTGTTTCCCCAAATTAATCTTTAATGTTTAGCTTGATTCCCCTGAGAATTTTGCATTAAGTTTCATCTGAAGATTTGATTATGATCATAAATTCAAATTTAAGAGGGAAACTAACTATGAATTTGCAGAATTTTTTTAGCTGAAAAACATAAACTAATCAAAACAACGAGTTAAACATAATTCTTTATTTCGAAGGAATGGGGAGTATGGGGATAAATAAAGAAAACTCAATAGCGAATTGAGGGATAAATGAATTAAATTTAAAATCATCCGGATTGGAATTTTCTTTTGAAATTTTATTTCATGAATTTAACTCGAGACTGATCATATTCATCTCCCACGAAATTGACAAAAATCAATTAAAACAAGATTTGGTTAGTTTTCAAATGGTTAAAAAATCCAGAATGAATGAAATTATTATAGATAAAATTACAGGCACAAAAAGTCGCAAAATCCTGAAGGGATGACATTATGATTAACATAATAAAAGCACAAAATTTCAGATCAACGGAATTCGATGATTGAAATTAGAATGTCACTCCTTCGGAGTTTTGATTGTTTTATGTGTAAATGAAATTCTACAATAATTTCACCACTTCGTGGTTAATTATACAAATAGGTCGCTTCGATGGGGCTTTGATAATTCTTTTTCTTTTGTCTTCTCTACAAATATGTCGCTTCTAACAAAGCTTTTTTAAGTTCAATAAAAACAAAAAAATATCTACAAAAACTTTAATAGCAATCGTCTAAAATTTTGTTAAAGATTTTTTAAAGAAATCGCATAGCGATAACCTGTTTGAAAACCAAAATGATGAGCTATAAAAATATGAAGTTGAGTAGCAACGACCTATTTGTAGGAAAAATATTTAACAGCCAAAGTTAAAAGTCGCGTAGCGACGACCTATTTGTAGAAAGAATTATGTTCCGCAAAAAACAAATCCAGAATTGATGAAATTGTAATAGAAAAAACAATTACACAAAAAAATACAAAAACCCCGAAGGGGTTAAATATGGATAGCCCTCAATCGCATTGGGGGTAAATGAGAACAAAGAAACAAAGAACCCTGAAAGGGTTCAATTATAACAGAAATTGTTCTAAACGATCCTATAAATTCAATTGCAGAACAGACATCAAACAAAAATATTAACCCAAATTCAACCCTTTCAGGGTTGTAATTTTCTTTTGACAATATTCCCTGAGTGCAACTCGGGGCCAATCAAATTAAACTCCTTCGGAGTTAATGATAAAAAAATAATTGTAGTCGAATTCCTAATTATTTAAGGAAACCTAGAATCAAATCCAAAATGGATGAAATTATTATAGGTAAAATTACCGATACACAAAATTGCAAAATCCTGAAGGGATGACATTATTATTAACATAATAAAAGCACAAAATTTCAGATCAATGGAATTCGATGATTGAAATTAAAATGTCACTCCTTCGGAGTTTTGATTGTTGTATGTGTAAATGAAATTCTATAATAATTTCACCACTTCGTGGTTGTAGGTATCTAATTGAGATAAAATTTCAGGCATAAGAAATTATAAAATCCATAATGGATGAAATTATTATAAATAAAAAAGAACTCACGTTAAATAAAAAAATCCTGAAGGGATGAAATTATTATAGATAAAATTGCAGGCACAAAAAATTGCAAAATCCTGAAGGGATGAAATTATTATAGATAAAATTGCAGGCACAAAAAATTGCAAAATCCTGAAGGGATGACATTATCTTAAAACAAAGAAATGATTGAAATATTTAATTGATATAATTTTATCATTGATTTTAGAATATCACTCCTTCAGAGTTTTGATTGTTTTATGTGTAAATGAAATTCTACAATAATTTCACCACTTCGTGGTTGTAGGCGTCTAATCGAGGAGTTCAATTAATTTAATTCTCCATTAATTTGAAAAGCGTATCTCAAGAAGAATAAGGTCAAATAATCTAATCAAAAGATACACAAAGTAAATAAAGAAGAGAGTAATTCCGAAAAGAAGTTTCATCAGTACTGAAAGCCTTGATAAATTATTTTATGGTGTAATATGGTAAAAGTATTTATAGAATATGCAATTCTTATTTTTTCAGCATCAATCGAAACACTTTCACTACAAATTTTAATTTAATTCCATCCCCATTTTACCTATTTTTGTAGGTAATTTTTAAACAAATGAGAGGTCAAAAATGAAATTAACAAGAAGATCCTGGGCCGAGCCATTTAAAATTAAAGTGGTCGAACCACTTAAAATGACAACTAAAGAATATAGATTAAAAGCAATTAAAGAAGCTGGCTACAATACTTTCCTTTTAAGATCTGAAGATGTTTATATTGATTTGTTAACCGATAGCGGAACAAGCGCAATGAGCGATTATCAATGGGCTGGAATGATGTTAGGCGATGAAGCTTATGCTGGCAGTAAAAATTATTATCATCTTGAAGATGCTGTAAGAAAATATTATGGTTTTAAATATCTTGTCCCTACTCACCAGGGTAGGGGTGCAGAACATATTATTTCAAAAATTTTAATTAAGCCAGGCGATTACATTCCAGGCAATATGTATTTTACAACTACAAGATTACATCAAGAACTTGCTGGCGGAACTTTTGTTGATGTAATTATCGATGAAGCACACGATCCTGAAAATGAACATCCATTCAAAGGAAATATTGATTTGAACAAACTTGAAGCTTTAGTTAAGAAAGTTGGTGCAAAGAAAATTCCATACATTTCAGTTGCAGCAACTGTGAATATGGCAGGCGGTCAACCAATCTCTATGGAAAATGTTCGTGAAGTAAAAGCTTTCTGCCAGAAACACGGTATCAAAATGTGGTGTGATGCAACACGTGCAGTTGAAAATGCTTATTTCATTAAAGTCCGTGAAAAAGGTTATCAGAATAAATCAATTGAAGAAATTTTAAGAGAGTTTTGTTCTCACTTTGAAGGAATCTGGGTAAGTGCAAAGAAAGATTGTCTTGTTAATATTGGAGGATTTTTAGCGACTCGAAATAAGAAAGTTTTTGAAGAAGCTCGAAATCTTGTTGTTGTTTATGAAGGACTTCATACTTACGGCGGGCTTGCTGGTCGTGATATGGAAGCTATGGCTCGTGGAATTGAGGAGATGGTTCAGCTTGATCATATTAAAGCTAGAATCGGTCAGGTTGAGTATCTCGGTAATAAATTGATCAAAGCTAAAATTCCAATAGTAAAACCAATTGGTGGTCATGCAATTTTCCTTGATGCGAAAAAGTTCTTACCTCATATTCCACAAATTCAATTCCCAGCTCAAACTCTTGCTGCAGAAATTTACATTGATTCAGGTGTGAGAGCAATGGAAAGAGGAATTGTATCTGCTGGAAGAAATAAAGAGACAGGCGATCATAACTATCCAAAACTTGAGCTTGTAAGATTGACAATTCCACGGAGAGTTTACACTCAGGCTCATATGGATGTAACATTTGAATCGATTGTTGAAGTTTATAACAGAAGAAAAGAAATCAAAGGATTGAAAATGGTTTATGAGCCTAAGTATCTGAGATTTTTCCAGGCAAGATTTGAACGATTGAAATAAATCCTTAATTTGAACGAAACAAATCATTTTTGATGAACTATGTTAGAGACAAAGGAATCTTTTATAAAGAACATTAATAAATTAATTGATGATTTTAAGAATTTTAATTCTGGATTAGAATTCTCACTTAAATTATCCCAAATCTACAACGATAAAATTCAAAGTCTGACAAAAGATTGCCCCGATGAGTTAGCAGTTGCTGCAATTGGCGGATTGAGTCGAATGGAACTCTCGCCTTTCTCAGATATTGATTTAATTTTCATTACTAATTCTATTGACGAGCATAAAGATTACATCATTAGAACTATTCAAAAGTTATGGGATACAGGAATTAATGTTTCTCATTCGATCAGGACATTTAATCAGATCTACCAATTTGCTGAGAATGATTTGCTCTCTTTTACTCAATTACTTGAAATGAGATTTATATCCGGTTCTCAAGCAATATTTTTGAAATTTTTGGATAACCTTCGAAACATCATTAATTCAGAACTCAAAAGAAATCTTCTGGATTCATATTTAAGTGATATTGAAAAGAGGCATAGTTCTTACGGGAACTCACCATTAATTCTTGAACCGAATATAAAAAATACTCGAGGTGGAATTAGAGATTTACATTCAGCTGCGTGGATTTACTACCTTCTGAAAAATGAGATACCAGTACTTGAGAAATTTGATACAGCGGTTAATCAATTCTTATTAAGCGCTGTTAATTCCGGTTCATTCTTTACATCAGAAGCAGAAGCGATTTACAATGCTTATGATTACCTGATAAAAGTAAGAAATGCACTTCATATTGTTAATTCGAACTCAAGGGATAGGTTAGATTTTCAGGCTCAATTGAATATTGTAAGGTATTTATATCCCGAAGGTTCAGAACTCGATGAAAATCATATCGAGATGATGAAAAAGTATTTTGAGTCTTCCCTGAAATTGAATTCTTTACTTGATTCATTCCGAAAAGAAGCTTTGAAATTTATTCATCCTTGTTCAAGTTATAAAGCTTATCAGCTTAATGAAGATTTTATTCTTTGTGGAAAATTTATCTTCCAGCAGAAAGATGAGAGGTTAACTTTACCGCAAATTTTAGATGCTTTTCATTTTCAAGCGCAATACGATGCAATTTTTGATAACAAACTTGATGAGCGCATAAAAAATAGTCTTGAATATTTTGATGGTACTGAGGTAATAGATTTTAATGTGAAAAAATCTTTTAGAAAGTTTTTCCAGAGATCTGAAAATCTGAGTAATGCACTTGTAAATATGCATCGACTCGGAGTACTCGGATTTTTAATTCCCGAATTCGATGCTCTAAAATTGTTTTTCCAGCCTAATGCATATCATATTTACACTACTGATGAACATACTTTGATGGCAATAAAAAATCTATATAATCTTGAATTTGACAATTCTTTGATCGGAGAAATTTTCAGGAAATATGAGAACAAAGAGCTTTTAATCCTTGCTGTTCTTTTTCATGATATCGCAAAACCGATTACACACTCTGGCCACGAGTTAATTGGTTCTCAAATAGCTGAAAATGTGATGCAAAGATTTACTTATTCTGAAGATGAAATAGAAATGGTTTCGTTTCTTGTAGAAAATCATCTTTTGATGGAGCAAACAGCATTTAGAAGAAATCTCAATGATGTTAACATATTGAATTCATTCCGATCGAAATTCAAAAGTCTTCAAGAGCTCGATTTTCTTTACCTTTTGACTTATGCTGATCTCTCTGCAGTTAATCCAAGTTTGTGGACAACCTGGAAAAGTTCTTTATTGAATGAACTTTATACTAAAACGAAGGAAATGATTTTATACGGTATTACCGCTGAAGAACTCTTAAGTCCCAAGATTGAAAAATTTGATTTTGCAAAATTTACGATTGATGAAAAAGATTATCTTGATCATATCGAAAAAATAAATGATACAAATTATTTATACACATTCTCAGAAGAAGAGATTGCTTCACACATTAATGAAATTAAAAAAGGCAATGTTCTTTCAATTCTTCACAACAATACTGAAGACTTTACTCAGCTTACAGTTATCACTCAGGACTCGAGAGGCTTGCTTTCAAAAATTTGTGGCTCCATTTCAATAAGTGATTGCAACATTCACGATGCAAGTATTTTTACTCGAAAGGACAACATAATTATTGATACTTTTAAGATCACCGATTTTGTTACACAAAAACCTTTGACGGAAGATCATTTTGAAATTCTTGCGGAAACAATTACTCGTGTCCTTTTGCAAAATTATAATCTTGAAAAAGCGTTTGAAGAACACAGAGATAAATGGAAGAGATTGGATAAAAGAAAATTTGCATCAATCGATGTTGAAATTAAATTTGAAACACATCCAGTTTATACTATAATAGATATTCACGCTTCTGACCGAATTGGGCTTTTATACCTGATAACTAAAAAGTTAACAGAGCTTGGTTTGAATATCTACTTTGCCAAGATCGGAACAAAATTAAATGGTGCTTTCGATAGTTTTTATGTTCTGGATTCAAATTATCAAAAAATTCCGTCCTACAAATTTGATGAAATAAAAAAAGAATTAATAGATACTTTATTGAATTTTGAGAGGGCTTTTAGTTCTTGATGAAAATTTCTCCTCAAAATCCAATCGGTGTTTTTGACTCAGGAATTGGTGGATTGACTGTTGTAAAAGAATTAATGCAAATCCTTCCTAATGAGAGTATTGTTTACTTTGGCGATACAGCTCGAGTACCTTACGGGACAAAATCAGAAAAAACCATAAAAGAGTATTCAATTCAAAACACAAAATTTTTACTTTCTCAAAATGTAAAATTGATTGTAATTGCCTGCAATACTTCTTCGGCAGTTGCATTGAGTGAAATTCAATCTATGACTGAATTGCCTGTTGTGGGTGTGATTAAACCAGGAGCTGAAGCGGCAGTAAAGAACACAAAGAATAAAAGAGTTGCTGTAATTGGGACAACTGCTACAATTCAGAGCAAAGCTTATGAAAAAGAAATTAAATTGATTGATCCATCAATTGAAGTTTATGGGAAAGCCTGTCCTTTGTTTGTTCCAATTGTAGAAGAGGGTTGGTCAAATCATAAAATTGCTCAACTCGCAGCTGAAGAGTATTTAAGTGAACTTAAGAAAAAATCGATTGATACAATGGTGCTCGGATGTACACATTATCCACTATTGAAAGATACAATTCAAAAAGTGATCGGTGAAGATGTAATCTTAGTAGACAGCGGAGTCGAAACTGCTCGAGTAGTAAAACAAATTCTTGAAAAAGAAAATTTAATCAATCAATCAACTTTGAAACCGAATTACTCATTTTTTGTAAGTGACCTGCCTCAAAAGTTTAGAGAAGTTGGGGAAATGTTTCTGGGAAGACAGATTGAAAATCTTGTCAAAGTTGATCTATAATTATTCCTCAAACCATCTTTTTAATTCTTCATATGAACAGCCCATTCCAAGTAAAAGACCCAATTTGATTTTTGCTTTTTGACCATTTAAGTAATCGGCAAAGATCACTCCAATTTTTTTTAGCCACTTGCCAGCGCCATAATATCCGTAAATGTCCATCGTCTCACCAGCTGGACAGCGAGATGTTAAAACTACTGGAATATCCTTCTCACGAATATATTTAATTCCATCGTATGCCTTTGGAGGAACATTGCCGACGCCGAGTGCTTCAACCACAACTCCTTTTGCACCGCTATCAGCACTGAAACGGAAAAATTTGTCGCTCATATCTGCATGAACTAAAATTATATCAATATCTTTTTCGATCTTATTTGATGGAATGTATTCTCTTTTTCTTGGCAATCGATTGATTATTACTCTATTTTTAGAAACAAATCCAAGTGAACCGAAATCAAGACTTTTGAAAGATTCAATTTCATCTGAATAAATTTTTGAAACTTCGCTGGCTGCGTTGATTTCTCCATTCATACAAACAAGTACACCTAAATCTTTACAATTTTCGCTCATCGATACTATAATTGAATCAATTAAATTTTTTTCGCCATCCCAGTCAGGTTCAGATGTGTTTTTCATTGAACCGGTCAAAACAACCGGCTTAGGTGAGTTTATGGTTAAGTCGAGCAAGTATGCTGTTTCTTCGAGTGTGTCTGTTCCATGAGTGATTACAACACCAGTAATGTCTTCACGGTCTAAATAATTTTTTACGACATCCTTCAATTGCATCATTAAGTCCAATGTCATATGTGGACCTGGATATTTACCAAAGTCATAGATTTCAATTTCTGCTAAATCACGAAGCGAAGGAATTAATTCAACTAATTCATTGCCGCTGAGATAAGGAACTGCACCGCCGGTGTTTTCGTCAATTCTCATTGAGATTGTTCCGCCGGTAAAAATCAAAGCTACTTTTTTCTTCATTGGAATTTCTTTATTGATTTGAATTAATTTTTTGATTTCAAGGCGTTTAATTTTTCGTTTAGAATTTTATTTACAAGACCTGGATTTGCTTTACCTTTTGTCTCTTTCATTACCTGTCCGACAAAATGAGCAAACACTTTTTCTTTACCGCTCAAATATTGTTCAACCTGTTTTTGATTTTCATTTAAAACCTTTTCAACAACTTTAATTATTTCATTTTCATCTGTTATTTGCACTAGCCCTTTATTCTTAATTATCTCCTGAGGAGGTTGTGGATTGCTCAACATTTCATTAAAGACTTCCTTCGCAATTTTACCACTAATGGTTTGATTATTTATTGAGTTAATTAATTCTGCGAGCCATTCTGGTTTGATCACAAAGTCTTGGATAGAAATTTTTTCTTCATTTATGATTTTTAAAATTTCCGTCATAAACCAGTTGCTAATGGCTTTATAATCATTTGTATGTTTGGCTGTTTCCTCGAAGTAATCAGCCCATTCTTTTTCAGTAGTCAGAATTTCAACATCGTAATCGGGAAGATTGTATTGAGATTTTAATCGCAGTTTTCTAATTGATGGAAGTTCTGGCAAAGTTTTGCGAATTGATTCTAACCAGATTTCATCAAGTTCAAGTTGTGGCAGATCAGGTTCGGGGAAATAACGGTAATCGTGACTTTCTTCTTTTGACCTCATCGGTTCAACAGTTTGTTTATCCGAATTCCACAAAAGTGTTTGTTGTTCAATCTTGCCACCATTTGATAAAATTTCAATCTGTCGATCGATTTCACATTTCAATGCTTCAACAACGTATCGAATTGAGTTCATATTTTTTACTTCTGTCTTTGTACCTAAAATATCAGAGCCTTTTTCGCGGATAGAGACATTCGCATCGCATCTCAAACTTCCTTCTTCCATATTTCCATCGCAAATGCCCAGATATTTGACGATTTGTCTAATTTCAGTTAAAAATTTTCCGGCTTCTTCTGGACTTCTCAAATCAGGTGCAGTAACAATTTCGATTAGTGGAACTCCGCACCGATTGAAATCAAGTAAAGTATAAGGACCTTGATCATGAATGGATTTGCCAGCGTCTTCTTCAAGATGGATTCTGTTAATTCTGATTTTTCTTTTTTCGTTTTCGATTTCTAATTCAAGATAACCATTTGAGCAAAGAGGAAATTCATATTGAGAAATTTGATAACCTTTGGGTAAATCAGGATAAAAATAATTTTTTCTCGCAAAGACAGATTTTCTGTTAATCGTGCAATTGGTAGCCAATCCCATTTTAATTGTGTATTCAACAGCTTTTTTATTCAGAACTGGCAGAACTCCGGGATGGCCCATACAAACAGGACAAACATTTGTATTAGGCGGATTGCCAAATTTTGTTGAGCATCCACAGAAAAGTTTTGAGTCTGTCAGAAGCTGTGCGTGAATTTCAAGTCCAATTACTGCTTCGAAGTTCATCAAAAATTTTTCTCTCTTTCACTGTTTGAAATTTGTTTAAGAAATTTAGACTTATTTAGCGAGAACTTTATTTTTATTCATTGATTCATTTGCAAGTTTTTCTTTGTACTCAACGACTTTTTTGAAAAGCTTTTTATCACAAATTCCCAGAATTTGAACAGCGAGTAATCCAGCATTTCGAGCGTTGTTAATTGCAACAGTTGCAACTGGAACTCCAGAAGGCATTTGAGCAATTGAAAGGAGGGAATCAAGACCATCCATCGATTTTGTTTTAATTGGAACACCAATTACTGGCAGGGGAGAAAAAGAAGCTGACATTCCAGGTAAATGCGCTGCACCTCCAGCACCAGCTATTATAACTTTTATTCCTCTTTTGTGTGCTGTGCTTGTGTATTTTGCCATAAATCCAGGTGTACGATGAGCTGAAACAATTTTTAACTCATATTCAACATCAAATTCTTTTAGAACATTTGCTGCCTCCTGCATTATTGGAAAATCAGAATCGCTACCCATAATTATTGCAACTTGAGGTTTCTTTTTCATATTTCTCCTATATGATTATTTCTTGTTCTGCTTCAAGTGCTTTTTTGTAAATTAAATTGAGATCTTTTCCGCAGAATGTGATGTGTCCCATTTTCCTGCCAACTCGTGAGAACCTTTTACCATAAATATGAAGATGGGCATCTTCAAATTTTAAAACTCTGGTGAGATTAATTTTTTTGTTTTCTCGATTAACTTTACCAAGAAGATTGATCATTACAGCGTAAGGATATATCATTTCAGCTGAACCCAGTGGAAGATTCAAAACACTTCGAATATGATTTTCGAATTGGGATGTGATGCAGGCATCAATTGTGTAATGTCCAGTATTATGTGGTCTTGGAGCTATTTCATTGATTAGAATTTTATTGTCTTTTGTAAGGAAAAATTCAACTCCAAAGATACCGTAACCTTTAATTGATTTTACAGCTTCAACAGCTATCTCTTTTGCTTCGTCAATCAGGTATGGTTCAATTTGAGCAGGAGCGATTACAAGATGACAGATATGATTTTTCTGAATTGTTTCAACTACAGGATAAGTCTTTATTTCTTTTTTGGTTCTAACTACCATTATTGCAAGTTCTTTCTTGAAATCAATAAATTCTTCAGCCATCAAGTCGTAATGACGATTGGTCAATTTTTTTATTGCATTTGAGAAGTCAAACTCATTATTGATTGTTGCATTGCCGTATCCATCATAGCCTAATTTTCTTGATTTAAGAAGAAACTTATTTCCAAAAATTTTATTCAACTCGTTATAAGTTGAATTAGCTTTTACTTCAATAAATTCTGGTACTGGTAGATTTGATTTCTTGAAAGTTTGCTTTTGAATTAATTTATCTTGAATTAAACTAATTGTCTTTGCTGATGGGACAACTTTTTTATTTTGATTTTCGATCCAGCTGAGGTGCTCGCTGTCGATGAATTCATTTTCGAGGGTAATTATATCTGAACTATCAATAAATTTTTTGAGCAGTTTTTTGTCATCGACCCAACCAACAAACTCATTTGACGTTATTTGACCGGCAGGAGAGTTTTTTTCTTTTTCGAGGATATTAATTTTGAAGCCCAATCGATATGCTGCGAGAGCAGACATTCTGGCAAGCTGCCCGCCACCTAAAATTCCAATTGTATAAGACATATATCAGATTTTCAATCTTATCAGATTTTGATGCAAAATTAATGAAAAAATCACTTTGAGCGAAGAAGTGACGCTGGATGTGATTTAAATTAAATAATCACTTAATTCAAATATCCTTTTCTAAAATTTTAAAGGATAATGAAAATTGATTTCAACAAAAGTGTTCGATTATCTAAAAGCTTAATTTATCGTAATAAAAATTTACTACTTCAGCAACTTTTCATATCTCCAGAAAACTCTTTGAACTTTTGCTCCGCAATAATGTGAATAAAATGGAATTGGTCCAACCCACGGTATAATTGCAAATTGATGTCCCTGAGCTTGTTGATCTTTCAAGCATCTTTTTAACAAGACTCCGCCGATATTTTTTCCGCGCATTTCTGGACTTGTGCCCATTGGACCAAACCAACCTGTGTTCAAATTATTTGTGTCATAAGCTGAAAATCCAACCACTCGATCCTGATAAATTGCAATATGAATTGAAATCGGGTTGTTCTTGAAAGCCATATTGACTTCATTTTCCCAGAGTTCAAAATTTTCAAGGATAAATTTCATTGTGTTTTCGTAATCGTTTTTCTCAGCTCTTTTGATAATAATCCCATCATTGAGCAGTCTTTGTTCATCATTCGAGGTATCGAAATTTTGTCCGACCAAATTGCAAATCATATTTGCAGTATCGTTGAATTTTTTGAAGCCAAGTCGTTCAGCGAAACATATTGCTTCGGTGTATAAGGGATCAATTCCTGGTTGAAAATAATTTGGATGTGATTCATAAATTCTTACTTTTTCACAACCTTCTTTGATGAATTTATCTTCTAAAATTTTGTAAAGTTTGGTTGCAATTCCTTTTCTTCTTTCTGATGGTTTTACCGCCATCAATTTAATGTATCCTATCTTACCAATTTTTTTATGATTACGAATCACTCCCATCATAAAGGCGATTATTTCTTCACCTTCTTTGACGACTAAAGCAAGTTCTGGATCAAAATCCGGGTCATCAAATGCTTTTTCTTTGAAAAGAAAATCAGGCATAATGTCGTATTTCATATTAATACGACAAAATTTAGCTGCTTCTTTCAAATCGGCTGGATTTAGTAGTTGTATGTTCATATTAGTAATTCAAATTTAGTGAGAAGGATGAGGTGAATAGTCCAATACTAAATAAATGGAAGTGGTGTTTTGATGAAGGAAGAAAGTTATAAGAATAATTTGCTGTCAGCTCAAAAGTTCTCAGTATTTTTAGGAAACTGAAACCTATCTCACCATTAATTCCGTTTTTCCCTTTGAAGTTTGTAAATCCTCCAATTCCAACACTAACAAAATGTTTCAGGTTGGAAATTTCATACAAATATTTTGTTCCTAATCGAAAAGAATTTTTAATGAAACCATCTGGAATGTGTAAATAACCAGCATAAAAATAAACATAGGGAAAAGTTTTGTATGCAGAAGAAGAACCTATACTGACAAGAGGAAAGTCTTTTAGAATTGCAAATTTTGATTGACCATCTTCAATTGCAATAGCTGGAGAAGGCAAAAGCCAGAGTGACATTCCTAATACAAAATTGTACAAATAATAAGAGCTTGATGTTTTTGTTGAAGTTGTTGTAGAGCTTTGAGTTGTAATCTTTTCTTTGAGTGGAACAAGGAAAGAATATTCTTCGCTTTCTTGTTTGGTTCCATCCTCGAGTTCAGAAATTATTTTAAAGTAATATTCTTCTTTTTTGAACTGATAGCTGCTTAAATCAATTCTTGTTTGATGAAAGTCTGTCAGAGTATCGCTTACATTGAATAAGCCTATGTCTTCAATTTCAACTTGCGATTTCACAGGAAGGTTTGTCATCCAGCTTAGGACAAGCACTTTTTCATTATCGCTTTTCAAGTAGTTATCAATTAAATAAACTTCGACGGTTTGTACCGAGTCTTCAAAGACATCTTCTTCCTGAGCTAACAAAAAAACATTTGTAAAGAAAAAAGCCGAAGCAATAAAGATTAATTTTAGATATTTCACTTGTTCACCTCAGAATTTTGTTTTTCGTTGTTATTCCCGTTTTGATATTTTTCATAAGCATTTAAAATATCTTTGACAAGTTTGTGTCGAACAACATCCTGTTTTGTGAAATAAACAAATGCGACGCCATCAATTCCAGCAAGAATTGTTTGTGCCTGAACTAATCCGCTTTCTTTTTTACTCGGCAGGTCAATTTGTGTAACATCACCGGTAATGATTGCTTTTGAATTTGCACCGAGTCTTGTCAAAAACATTTTCATTTGAAGTGCAGTTGCATTTTGAGCTTCGTCGAGAATTACGAAAGCATTGTTCAAAGTTCTTCCACGCATATATGCGAGTGGAACAATTTCGATTTGGTTTCTTTCGAGATAATATTTTAATTTTTCGTAAGGCATCATATCCTCGAGAGCATCATAAAGCGGACGCAGATATGGATCAATTTTTTCTCGAAAATCGCCAGGTAAAAATCCAAGACTTTCACCAGCTTCAACTGCTGGACGGCACAAGACTATTTTACTGACGAGATGATTTTTAAATGCCGCAACTGCCAGAGCAACTGACAAATAAGTTTTGCCTGTACCCGCTGGTCCAATTGCAAAAACTATATCATTTTTCCTTGCAACTTTAATGAATTCAAATTGGCCGGGTGTTTTTGCTTTTATAACATCATTTTTCGTAAAGAGAATAGCCGCATCAATATCAGTATCTGAAACAACTTCCTTCCCATTCTTTGCGAGTTGAATTACAAGTTCAATGTCTTGCTGAGTCAGTTGTCTGTTTTTATTCACCAGGAAAGCAAGCTCATTAAAAACTTTTTCAAGAATTTCGATCTCCTCAGGAGTTCCTCTTAGTAAAATGTTTTCTCCTCTAACTGAGATAACTGTAGTAAAATAAGATTCGATTAATGAAATATTCTGGTCATTAACTCCCAAGAGAGTCATCATATCGACATTGCTTAATTTCAATTTTTTCTCGATCGCTGTCACTTTTTCTCTGCCCTCCATCTTTTTAAATACAAAAATACCCCATTAGTAAAGGATGGGGTAATAGGATTATAAAAAGTATCGATTAAATTTAACATCTGTCTTTGACTTAGCTCCTTTCAGTTTGTTTTGAAAATTTTATCAATCATAGTTTAATATAAAAAATCAAATGAATTTTGTCTAAAACCTGATGCAAATTAGTTAAACCAATTAAAATTTCCGATTGCACTTGAGCAAATATTTTGAAAATCAGTCAATGAAAAATCCTTTTCCTACCTGACTTGAATCAAATTCTTTGAACTTTTCGATTTCGTCATTACAATTTTTAAGTTCAATTCTAAGCGAGTCAACTAACAAAGAATCTTTTAATACTTCTTTCAGATAACTTTTTTCAAGTTCAAGGTTGTTTTTTCGTAATCTTAAATCTTCCATCAAATAAAACCAGTCTTTTTTAGATAATCTTTCAGATTTTGAACAGCCGCTTATAGTCAAAAAAAGGATGAATAAAAAGAAAATTCCACAAGTTTTAATCAAAGATTGGCTTGATTTGTTCCTGTTTCTAATTTTTACCTGCATTTGCCAGTGAATCTCTTAATTTTTGACATTCATTGAGTTTTTTTGTCAGTTCGGATTTCTCCTTAAACAATTCTAACTGCCGTAACTTCAAATTTTTGACTTCTTCTTCGAGTGTGAATACTTCTTTTTTGAAATTTTCCAGATTTTTTATCTCCTCATCGGAGGCATAGAATGAACATCCAGAGAAAAATATTAACCAAAAAACTGTGATAAGAAGTTTTACATTTAGAAAGAATTGAGCGGGACTGAAATAATTTTTCATTTGAAAACTAAATTTCGTTCAAGAAAACTTGTGTATGAGTTATTAGCGATAATAATGTGATCCAGTACCGGGATTTCGAGTAATTTCCCAGCCTGATAAAGTTGTTCAGTTACTTTAATATCTTCTTTGCTTGGTTCGAGGTTGCCGCTCGGATGATTATGAACCAGAATTATACTGGAAGCTCTATGATCAATTGCAATCTTGAAAACTTCTCGTGGAGAGACCAAACTCGAATCAAGAATTCCTCGGGTGACAAGCTGATGACTTTGCACGACATTTTTCCGATTTAAGATGACTATATGAAACTCTTCAACATTCAAATGGGAGAGTATAGGATTCATAATTTCAAAAATTACTCTTGGCTCACGGACTTGAACTTCCTCGTTTTTGAAATCAAGTTGAGTGCTTCGTTTTCCTAATTCAATTGCAGCGAGAAGAGTTATCGCCTTTGTTTTACCAATTCCTTCACCTTTAAATTCATTTAAGATTTCTCGAAAGTCTTTTTTTGCAAGTTCTTTCAAATTGCCAAATTTTCTCAGGAGTTCTTTTGCTATTTCAATTGCCGATTTGTTTTTCTTACCAGTCCTTAAAATTATAGCCATCAATTCAGCATCGCTCAATGCTCCTGGACCTTTGAGTTCTAATTTTTCTCTTGGCCTATCGTCGATGGGTAAATCTTTGACTCTAATAGCGCCCTCCTTTAATTAATTTGAAATTATTCTGTCAATCTTTCTGATTTTTCGATTTTTATATTGTAGAATAAAAACAGAGCAATTCACTCCATTTTGATTTAAAATTATATCTGAACTAAATCCTTCATAATCTCTGTCACCAATCAGATAATCGTAAAAATTTTCTCGGTTGATATTAGAATCCCAATTGTGAAGAATTTTATTCATAGTTTCGAAACCATAAAAAAAGTTTCTGTTGGGTTGAGAAATCTTTAGACTTTGAGTTTCAAATATCAGGTCATTTATTTCTTTTGACTCCTGATCTACGAAATAATCTGATGTAAAGAATACTCCATCTGTTGATGGATAGCCTCTTAATAAGTCATCTAAAGAATTCCAGAGATCATTACCAATAATTTGTGTGATGATATTTTGTCTTTGAAGTTCGTTTGTAATTTCTGGAATTAAGTCTGGATTTGAAATTGTAATTAACAATGCATCTAAAGAATAGACAGGTATGTTTAAATCGTCAATTATTGATTGACTTCTTTTGTAATATGATAGTTTGTTTGTCTTACAAACTTTTTCTGCATCTTTTCCAAAAATTTCAAAGATACTGACTTCAGCTTCGATGTTTTTTAGTGAGTCAATTATTTCATGGGTAAGTCCAAGTGCAATTAATTTTTGTTCGGTTTCAAAATCCATAAGTTGATTAAATCTTAAGACGAGATCACGATTGACAGCAGCTTTTCTAATTTCTTTAATTTTTGCTGGTAATGATTTTTTATTTTCATTCCAGTTTAAATCAATTAGAATCTCAGCTTTCGAAGATTTCAATTTTTTCTTGATTTCATTTACAATTGGTTTATATGTCGAATTATCGCAGCTTAAAATTCCAATTCGTGATGAATTTAATTTTTCAATTCCAAATTTTGCCATTGCTGAACCGCGAACATCCAGAGTTGGATTAAATTGAAAAATAAATTTGGATTTTATTGAGATATCTGCTGCTGTTGCTGTTGGACTTATTAGCGGAATTTTCAATTTATCAGCAAGGATCGCAATATTTTTAAACTGACTCGAATAAAGCGGACCAATTACACATAAAACTTCAGGGTCTTTTGCCAGTTCGATAAGAGCTTTCTCTAAAAACTTTTCGTCACCTTTGTAGATTTTAATTTCGATTTTGTTTTCTTCCTCGTTATTAAATTTATGAACCGCTAACTTGAGACCATCGATTATACTTTTTTCAGTCGCTGCTGTTTTTTGTGAGGCTGGAATTAAAACTCCAATTTTCCTAATCGTAAGCAAGTCAGAATGTAATCCAGTCTGGATTAATGAGCTGTAATGTTTTTTAATCGAGCTTGGATTCAGTTCATTTATAGATTTAACAAGCAAAGCTTTATGATAAGCAAATTTCAAGAGAGGATTTCTTAAATTATTCTCAAGATATTCCATTTGATTTTGATTGAGTACGGTAAGTAATTGGGTAAAGACGCCATAGAATTCATCAAGCTGGTCTTTGCTGAGATTAAATTTATCAAGTTTTAGAAGAGCAGATTCAATTTCTGAGAAGTTCTTTTCTTTTATAGCAATTGCTAATTGTGTCTCTAAAATTACAGGTAATGATTTAGAAGCAGGGTAATTTGTAATAAATCTTTGGGTAAGGATTGAAGCTTTTTCAAAGTTATTCAATTTGAAAAAACTTAAAACTAAAATCAGATTTGCTGTTTCAGAATGATCATTTTCTTTGATTACGAATTTTTCGAGTAATTTTATAGCTTCAGCGTATTTCCCTTCGTTGAAATAATTTATTCCTTTTTCGAAATCAGATTGTTGAGCAAAAATTTGTTGGAAAATAAGAATGGAAAAGAACAGTATTAATTTATTCCCATTCAATAGTTGCTGGAGGTTTTGAAGTAATGTCATAAACAACTCTATTAACACCTTTAATTTCGTTAATGATTCTGTTAGAAACAAGATTCAAAAAGTCGTAATCTAATTTTGCCCAATCAGCTGTCATTCCATCTACACTTGTGACGGCTCTTAAGACAATTGTATTTCCGTAACTTCTTTCGTCTCCCATAACTCCGACACTCTTGACTGGCAAAAGAACAGCGAAAGCTTGCCAGACGCGGTCATAAAGATTATGCTTTTTTAATTCTTCTATAAAAATTGAATCTGCTTCACGAAGTAATTGCAAATTTTCGTAATTGACTTCTCCGATGATTCTTACTGCAAGACCAGGACCAGGAAACGGATGACGCTTTAAAAATTCTTCTGGAATTTGTAATTCTTTACCGAGTTCTCTTACTTCATCCTTGAACAACTCCCTCAGTGGTTCTATTAAATCAAATTTTAAATTCTCTGGGAGTCCACCAACATTATGATGTGTTTTAATTACGCTTGAATGTTTTGAAAATGCACCTGACTCGACCACATCGGGATATAAAGTACCCTGAACTAAAAATTTCACTTCCCCAATTTTTTTGATCTCATTTTCAAAGATTTCGATAAAAGTTTTACCGATAATTTTTCTTTTCTCTTCGGGATCAATTACACCTTTCAATCTCTCCAGAAAAATTTTGGATGCTTCGATGAAATGCAAGTTCAATTTAAAATTCTGAGTAAAGAAATTGATTATATTTTCGCTTTCATTTTTTCTCATCAATCCAGTATCAACATGAATGCAATGAAGCTTATTTCCAATAGCTTTGTGAACCAAAACAGCAGCAACTGTCGAATCAACTCCACCGCTTAAAGCACAGACAACCAAATTATCATTTGCTTTTTCTTTTATCTCTTTAAGTTTTTCTTGAACAAAATTTTTCATCTGCCAGTTAGGTTGACAATCGCAAATTTTGAATAGGAAATTTTTAATTATTTCATTTCCAAATTCAGTGTGAAATACTTCAGGGTGAAATTGGACACCATAAACTTTTTGATCAGGATTACAAGCCGCAGCATATTCAGTATTAATTGTTGAAGCAAGGGTGATAAAATTTGGGGGCAGTTGAATTACTTTATCTGAATGACTCATCCAAACATTAAAACTTTCAGGTAAACCATCAAATAACTGATTTCTATTTTTAATATTTATTTTAGCTAAACCAAATTCTCTTTTTTCAGATCTTTCTACAATTCCGCCTGATAATTTTGAGATTAGTTGAAAGCCATAACATATCCCAAGAATTGGAATATTTAATTTCAAGATATCGGGTGTAATTTGAGGTGCATTTATATCATAAACGGATGAGGGTCCACCTGACAGGATTATTCCTTTTGGATTCTCAGCAAGAATTTCTGACACTGAGATTTCGTTCGATTTTAGAATTGCGAAAACTTTGTTCTCTCTAACTCTTCTCAGAATTAACTGAGTATATTGAGAGCCGAAATCTATAATTAAAATTTTATCTACATTCATCTCTAAATTTCAGATTTGTTTAAAAAACAAAGAGACGGAATTAGTCCGTCTCTCTAAATATTTCTATGTTCTAATAATAAATTATTTGCCGATAAGGGCTTTATATGCATTGGCATCCAGTAAGTTATCCAGTTCAGAAGGATTGGTAATTTCAATTTTGATCATCCATCCTTTACCGTAAGGATCTTTGTTAACTACTTCGGCATTTGATTCAAGATCATTATTAAACTCAATAATTTTACCAGAAACTGGTGCGAATAAATCGGAAACTGTTTTTACTGCTTCAACAGTACCAAATACTTGACCTTGAGTAACTTCTGTTAAGTTTTTATTTAAATCGACAAAAACAATATCACCAAGTTCACTCTGGGCAAAGTCCGTAATTCCGACTGTCCCGATATTTCCTTCAACACGAACCCATTCGTGTTCTTTTGTGTATTTAAGATCTTCTGGAATTAGCATTTATTTTTCCTCCGAATTTTTGTAATTAAAATGTTCAATGAAGTGAGTGTCAAATTTACCATTTCGATAGTTTTCATCTCTCATAACTTTGAGATGAAATGGAATAGTAGTTTTCACTCCTTCAATAATGAATTCTTCAAGAGCTCTTTCCATTTTTTTAATTGCATCAAATCTATCTGAGCCTTTAACAATCAACTTTGCAATTAAAGAATCATAGAAAGGAGGCACAGTGTATCCCGCGTAAACATGAGTATCGGTTCTTACACCAATTCCGCCGGGCTGGTGAAAAACTGTGATTGTACCGGGAGAAGGTCTGAAATCTTTATCTGGGTCTTCAGCATTAATTCTACATTCGATAACCCAGTTTTTAGGTTTGACTTTAAATTTTTTTACTCGAGCACCGGCGGCAATTTTAATCTGTTCTTTAACTAAATCTATCCCATACAATTCCTCAGTCACAGGATGCTCAACCTGAATTCGCGTGTTCATTTCCATAAAGTAAAAATTCTTTTTATTGTCAACGAGGAATTCAATTGTGCCGGCGCCTTCATAGTTTACGCTTTTTGCACCAGCAACAGCAGCTGCACCCATTGCTTCACGAAGTTCTTCATCAACAATAGGGGATGGTGATTCTTCAATTAATTTTTGATGCCTTCTCTGGATTGAACAATCACGCTCACCAAGATGAATTACATTACCGTACTGATCACCAAGAACTTGAATTTCAACATGATGAGGTTCTTCAATATATTTTTCGATGTAGACTTCGGGATTGCCAAAAGCGGCTTCAGCTTCGTTTCTTGCAAGAATGAATAATCTTTCAAATTCCTCGCTGGATTTTGCTACACGCATTCCTTTGCCGCCGCCGCCAGCGGTTGCTTTAATAATGACGGGAAAACCTATCTTATTGGCAACATGCAATGCTTCATTTAAATTACTTATTGTTCCTTCGCTGCCTGGAACAACAGGCACACCAGCTTTTTTCATCGTATCTTTTGCAGTCGCTTTGTCACCCATCAGACGAATGCTTTCAGCTGATGGACCGATAAACTTAATGCCAGAGGATTCACAAATTTCTGCAAAATCTTCGTTCTCAGCTAAAAAACCATAACCTGGATGGATTGCATCGGCGCCAGTTATTTCTGCAGCTGCAATAATTCTTGGAATGTTTAAGTAACTTTCTTTACTTGGTGGAGGTCCGATACAAATTGCCTCATCAGCAAATCTAACATGTAATGAATATCTATCAGCCTCGGAATAAATTGCAACTGTTTTGATACCTAATTCTTTGCAAGCACGAATAACTCTAAGTGCAATCTCACCTCGATTCGCAACTAAAACTTTTTTGAACACTTATTTTTACCCGATTTGTTCAAGTTATTTTTATAATGGCTCGATTAAAAATAAAGTTTGCCCATATTCGACCGGCTGGGCGTTTTCGACCAGTATCTGAACAATTTTTCCATTCACATCACTTTCAATTTCATTCATTAGTTTCATCGCTTCTACAATACAAAGAACCTGTCCAACTTGAACAGTATCACCAACTTTTACATATGGCTCAGCATCTGGTGATGGAGCTCGGTAGAAAGTTCCAACTATCGGAGATTTGATTTCATGATATTTCTTTTCTGGTTTTTTCTCCTCAACTGCTTTTTTCTCCTCTGTTACTGCAGCTTGAGGAATTTGAACTTGTGTTTGAGTTACTGGAGGTTGAACTGGAATTTGAAAATTCTGTGGAAATACATAAGGATAAACATTTTGCGAGTCACTTTTATAAGTTGGTGATTTTTTAATTTTTATTCGAGTTCCTTCTTCTTCAATTTCAACTTCATCCACGCCACTATCATCAACAATCTTTAATAATTTTTTAAGATAATTTAAATCCATTTTTACCTCTCTTTTACTCGTTCGACATATTCACCTGTTCTGGTATCAATTTTAATTATATCACCTTCATCGATAAATAAAGGCACAGATACAACTGCTCCAGTTTCCAATTTCGCTGGTTTTGAACCACCTGTTGCTGTATCGCCTTTAATTCCAGGTTCTGTTTGAACAACTTCCAGATCCACAAAGATCGGCAGCTCTGCTGATACAATTGTGGAGCCATCCATTAAAAGATCCAGAGTAATCCCTTCCTTAAGAAACTTTGTGCCTTCGCCTAAAATTTCCTCAGGAACATTGATCTGATCGAAATTTTCGGTGTTCATCAATACAAGCATATCGCCATCTTTATAGAGATACTGAAATTGATGACGCTCGACACGAACAATATCGACGCTTTCACCAGCGCGGAAACGATTTTCAATAACTCGTCCTGTTTTTATGTTCTTTAATTTTGTTCTGACAAATGCACGCCAGTTACCGGGATTTACATGTTGAAATTCTACGATTTGATATAGTTCGTTATTAAATCTTATAATTAACCCTGGTCTAAAATCTTGTGTTGATCCCATACTCTCTCTCTTTTTGTTGAACTTCGAAGGGACAATTTAATTTTTGAACCTTAGAAATACAAGAATTAAGCTTTTAGTTTTTTCTCGTCGACTAATTTTAGTTGTTTACCTTCGATTATTAATGATGCAAAGAAGAAAATAAATAAAACAATTGCAAAAAATGCTGCAGCAATATCTATGAATGTTAATTCGAAACCAAAAATGTGAAAATCACCTGAACCAAAGTAAAAGACAATAATATTCACTAAAATGATAAATAATCTTACCTCAGTTGGTCCGAACCCGAAGTACGAAATTTTAAATACACCATGAACAACTGTTTTAATGTATACAAGAATTGACATTAATAAATAACCAACTAATGCCAGAAGTACGAAGTCAAACCGTGCATGAGGTGAAAGTCCAACACCAAAACCAATTAAAATCATACTCACTGAATCAAGTGTGTGATCTATGAAAAAACCATATTTAGGTCTCTCAATGTGTCTGAAACGAGCAACTGTTCCATCCAGAGAGTCGCCAAACCAATTCACGAGCAATCCGAAACTTGCAAGCCAGAGGTAATAATTATTATAGAGGGTTAAAAAATATCCAAGTCCAGTTAGTAATGAACCAATCAAACCTAAAACAGTAAGCACATCAGGGGTAAAGTAAGAAGGCAGATTTTTGGCAAGCCAAATTAAGGCTGGTTTTTCGATAAATGATAATAAAGTTTGAGTTTCTCTTTTATGTGTTTCAACATTACTCATTCAAAATTCCTTAATAGATATTCAAATGTAACTAATATGCGCTGAATTTAAAAAACCTATGAGTTTTTGATTTTGAATAATTGTATTCAAAAATGGAAGGAAAAAAGCAACTTGGAAAGACTTCGTAATTTTCAAAGGGTTGTATTCATATAGGTAAAAAGAATATTAAAATTTGTTGATGATTTTTTAAAAAAAATGAAAAACCTAAAAATTTCATTGTCTTAGAGATTAGTCCTTTGTAAATTTGTAGAGTTAAACCAAATTATTAAGGAGTTATATCAATGCCTAAAGTAATTTTTAGTATAAGTTATTCTGTATATTCCGATAAAATTGATAAGTATCTTAAGAAAATTTCTTATCTAAAGGCGCTTTTATCAGAAGAGAGCTATCAGTATTCAGTTTATAGAGATAAAAAGAATCCTTACGAATTTGAAGAAATTTATGTTTTTGATTCTGAAGAGGATTTTGAAGCATTTGACGATGCAGCAAACGAGGAAGCAAGCAGCATTATTTTTGAAATTGCAAATAATTATGTAGTAAATAAAAAACTAAACTATAAAACACTTGTTGAGGTAGAAGACTAAAATGAAATTCCAGATAAAATATTTATATCTAATTCTTGGTTTGGTTGTAGTAGGAATGATAGCATATTTCGTAGTTTCAAAAGAAGCTGAAAAATCAAACCAAACTCAAATACCTGATGATGAGATACATCGAGGTTTAAGAAATAAGCAATCAATGCAAATGGATAAGGAATTGCTTAGCAAGATTGATTCACTCAAACAAATCGTAAATAATAATCCCAAGGATACAATTGCTTTAAATCATCTCGGATTTTTCTTGCTGCAGGCACACAAATTTGATGAAGCTGAAACTTATTTTGAGAACTTGTTGAAGATTAATCCTGATCGACTTGATGTATTAAATGTTTTAGCTGAGGTTAATTTTAACCTTCAAAAGTTTGACAAATCTGAAAGTTACCTTAAAAAAATCATCAGACTTGAAAAGAATAATGAGGTTGCAAAATACAACCTTGGTGTTGTTTATGTGATGCAAGGTAAGAAGGATGAGGCAAGGAAAGTATGGACAGAATTAGTGAAAAGTAATCCTAACTCAGATCTTGGCAAGATGGCAAAGGAATCGCTTGAAGGTTTGCAGTAAGAATGTACGAATATAGCTCAGTCATTCATGTTCACTCCAATTATTCAGATGGCTCAGGTGAAATTCCGGAAATCGCACGTTATGCAAGCGAAGTGGGTGTTGATATTGTACTGATGACTGACCATAATACATTAAGACCTTTAAAAGATGGACTTGAAGGTTGGTATGGATCGACCCTTGTTTTAATTGGTACAGAAATAAACGATCAAAAAAATCAAAATCATTATCTGGCTTTTGGGATAAACAACACATTTGATAATCGTTTGACTGCAGCAGAATATGTGAGAAAAGTTAAAGAAGAGGGTGGGATTGGATTTATCGCTCATCCATTTGAAAAAAGACAACATATGAAAGAGCATCCACCTTATCCATGGACTGATTGGTCAACCGATGATTATGATGGAATTGAAATTTGGAATCATATGTCAGAATGGATGGAAGGATTGACCGAGCAAAATAAACTTCAAAGATTTATGCATCCATTGCGAACAGTCGAAGGACCAAATGAAGAAGCATTAAAACTCTGGGACAAAAAATCACTTGAAAGAAAGGTCGTTGGAATTGGTGGTGTGGATGCTCACGCTTACAAACAGAATATGTTTGGTTTTTTTGAAGTAGAGATTTTCCCTTACAAAGTTTTATTTAAATCAGTACGTACCAATTTATTTACATCTGAACCTTTAATTAGGGATGAAAGCAAGCTCGAATACAACAAAAAACTCGTTTACGAAGCATTGAAATCTGGAAGATGTTATGTCTCAAATTTTTATCATGCCGATCCAAAAGGATTTCGATTTTTTGCTGAAGCTAAAGGTAAAGTTTTTCACATGGGCGATACAATCCCATCTGATATTTCAGAATTGAGATTGAGAGTTAAAATCCCTGAAGTTGTTGCTTCAATTCGATTGATTAAAAATGGAGAACTAATTGATACTGTCATTGGTGATGAAGCAACCTGGAATGTTGTTAACAGAGGTATTTATCGAGTTGAAGTTTACTTTGAAGATAAGCCCTGGATTTATTCAAATCATATCAGATTTATTTAATTAAGGAGTAATCTATGTTAGCACCAAAGAAAAAAATTTCAAAAAAAGAGATTAAACAGGATAAACTTGTTGAAACTTATTTCAAAGCAAAAACTTTTTTTGAAGAAAATCAGAAAACCATCCTTATCGGATTGGGAAGTTTTGTAGTAATAGTTTTTCTTATAATTTATTTTGTAAGAAGATCCGGAGAGCGGGAAATTGAAGCTACTACAATGCTTGGTAATGTCATTAATCTTTATGATCAGGGACAATACCAACAAGCAATTGATGGTGTACCTGCAAAGAAAATTAGAGGTTTAAAATATATCGCCGATGAGTATGGAAATACAGAAAGCGGAGAGGCTGCAAAAATTTTTCTGGCAAATTCATATTATCAATTAGGAAAAATTGATGAAGCATTGAAATATTATGAAGATTATGATGGAGATAATAAATTATTTCAGGCAACTGCTCTGGCCGGTGCTGCAGCTTGTTATGAGTTAAAAGGTAACAAGGAAGAAGCTGCAAAATTATATGTTAAAGCTGCAAAGGTTGCTGCGAGTGAAGTTTCAACACCTGAATACTTGCTTTATGCGGCAAGATTAAATGCTGAACTTGGCAAAAAAGATGAAGCTAAAAAATTACTTGATTTGATCAAAAAAGAATATCAAAACTCTGCTCAAGCCAGAGATTACGAAAGATATATTGTTGAATTCCAAATACCAGTAGAATAATTTTTACAATTCATATCTTTAAAACAAAAAAGGCTGTCGAAGTGACAGCCTTTTTTGTTCTGTTAATGCAAATCTTACTTAACCAACATCATCTTAATTTCTTTTGAGAAGTTTCCAAACTTGAGTTGAGCAATGTAAATACCGCTCGAGACCGGTTTACCTGCATCATTCTTTCCATCCCAGATTAACTCATGAGAACCTCTTTCATACATTTGATCATTAATTAATGTTTTTACAACCTGGCCAAGTTGATTGTAAATCTTAAGAGAGATTTTCTTATCGACTGGGAGATAGAATGAGATCTTGGTTGATGGGTTAAATGGATTTGGATAGTTTTGATAAAGCTTATAATCATCAGGAGTAATAATTGTAAGATCTTTTGCTTCAACACCGGTTCCGATTGTACCTTCAATTACTCTTAAACCCCATCTCTTTGGATTTGCAACTTTGCCAGAATCAACCGTAACCCATTCATTTGTGGAGCTATTCCATTGAATTGATTTATGAATTACGCTATCAGATAAAGCCTGGTATGGAAGAATAATATCTTCGAAACCATCCTTATCAATATCTGTATATCTGCCATAAATTTTAGAAGCAAATGAATTATCAATTGTAAATACAGTATCAACTACTCCAGCTGAATCTCTAATTACTCTTTGAGTATAAATTGATGGGTCACCTGGATAAAGTTTTGAGAAAGTCCAGTTTGCTGGGTTAGTTTTATCTCCGCCTTGAAATTCTGCTGTTACTACATTGCATCCAGTTGTACCATAAGTGCTTGATGTGTATATATTGGGTTTTCCATCTTTATCAATATCACCATAACCAAAACCAAAAGTTACAAGTCCTTCATCAAGGACACCAGCTTGAGCAAAGTTCAAGACAAAAACATTTGTAGAATCAATTTCAGCAGTAGAACTTCCCTGAGGATAATGAACGACATGGATGCATCCTACATAATTACTACCTGTTGAA
The DNA here is from genome assembly GCA_013177855.1 of Ignavibacteria bacterium. Classification (NCBI taxonomy): domain Bacteria; kingdom Pseudomonadati; phylum Ignavibacteriota; class Ignavibacteria; species Ignavibacteria bacterium. Next base: position 756,395 of record JABLYA010000001.1, on the reverse strand, counting down.
TGATAATTTGGCAGATAAACTTCCTCTCTGCCATCACCATCAATATCAAATGTTCCACCGCCGAATAGAGCGACATCATCTGCATTGCTTAATCTTAAGCTTTGCTTGCCGTTGGTTGTATCGGCTTCAACATAAGTATTAGCTGCTGGAACTCTCAAAGGAGTAACAGCTTTGAAGTTCCAAGCCTGGAAAAGAAGCTCTGGATTTCCTTGACCATCAAAATTTGCGATATGCATTGAGTAAGGTGTTCCAGCGTTCATATCCCAGGTTGCCAGATCAATTCTGCTCTTTGCATATTCAGCCTGGAACCCTGAAAAGCCAGGATCACCAGTACTCCAATCACCAATTGCGCTAATTATATAAAATTTATCATTAGCATTTGGTGTTGAATTGTAGAAGACTAATAATTCATTTTGTCCATCGCCATCTGGGTCACCAATTTCCATATATTCAGTGTTTCCAGAGATTCCTGTCATTTCCGGTAAAGTAGTTGAGTTAATTACCTGTGAAGGCAAAGTTCCAAAATTGTTGCTTCCAGGAACACCATCCCATTCGAAAATGAAGATTCCATTATTATTAGATTGGAATATTATTTCTTTTTTACCATCATTATCCAAGTCTCCGGTAATAACATATCTTGGAGTTGAACCACCGCCACCAGTTGTAACCTTAGGTGATGTCCAGACAAGTTCAATTGAGTCATTCCCAACTACTTCGAAAACATTAACATGACCAAGATCATTGTAGTTAGTTACAAGTATTTCTGCTTTACCATCACCATCCAGATCTTTATCAAACCAGCAGCCTCGAATACTTTTTAAACCATTAAGGACTGAGTCCATATAGGTACCTGCTGAAAGAAGTGGATAGTTATAGTAAGTTGAAAGGCGAACCTGTGAGTAAGCTGTTGCTCCGATTAAAAGCAACGCAATTAGTAATGTGAGTTTTTTCATATTACCTCCAATGATTTGTTGATTGATTTGATTTTTTTAGAAGGTTTTTTCATTTAGTTATCACCTCACAGGATGATTGTTTTGTTCAAACTGTAATTTATTACAAACTTAAAAAAATTGTTAAAAGAATATCAAGAATTCTAAATTATTCAATCTATTGCTTGACTATTGTGATTTGATTTAAAATTTTTCTATTAATATTTTGAAATAAAAATTTCGGTTAGGATGAATTTAATTAAAACATATTCAACCCACCACAAAAAATATGAGGACTTATGAAAAGAATTATTTACCTTCTTATTTTATTCCCGTATTTATTATTTGCTGGAACCACAGGAAAGATTACGGGAAGAGTAATTGATGCTAAAACTCGAGAGCCAATTCCTTCAGTTAATATCATTATTGAAGGAACCAACTTTGGCACTGCATCACACATCGATGGGTTTTATGTAATTAATAATGTCCCACCCGGCGTTTACACGCTAGTTATTTCCGCAATTGGTTATGAAAAGAAAATAATTAAGAATGTAAAAGTCTCGGCAGATTTTACAACGAAATTAAATATTGAATTAAGTGAAGAAGCAGTTGAACTTCAAGAAATTGTAGTTGAAGCTCAATCACCATTGATTCGTGAAGACCTAACTTCAACTCAGGCTACAATAGATGCAAGTCAAATAGAAGCTTTACCAGTTGAAAGTATTCATCAGATACTTTCACTTCAGGCTGGAATAACTCAAGGTGTGGGCGGTGAGCTTCATATTCGTGGTGGTCGAACAAATGAAATTGCTTATACTGTGAATGGAGTTGCAATCTCAAATCCTTTTGATAATACTCCAATGGTTGAAATAGCCACAAATGCTGTTCAAGAAATTTCCGTTGTTAGCGGGACTTTCAACGCTGAATATGGAAATGCACTAAGCGGCGTTGTTAATACAATTACAAAAGAAGGAACAAATGAGTATCGTGCACATATCTCATTTTATACTGGCGACTTTCTAAGCACACGAAAAAATATCTTTTTTAATGTCGAAGATGTAAATCCTTTAAGTAACAATGTAACGGAATTGACCTTCAGTGGACCTGTTCCATTCTCAAGTAATAAACTGAATTTCTTTATCTCCGCTCGAAATGAAGATAACAAAGGATGGTTGTTTGGAGTAAGAGAACACAATCCGTGGGATTCAGTTTATATTAATCCTGCAAATCCAAATGATATCAGAATTGCTAAGTCGGGAGATGATGCAATCGTTCCAATGAATCCAAGTAGAAAATTTAGCGGAACATTCAAACTTACAATTAAACCTACTTCAACTATAAAAATTAATTATGATCTTCTTTACTCGAATAATTACTTCAAATATTATTCACATGATTTCAAATACAACCCCGATGCAGATTATAATTACTATGAAAAAGGATATGTTAATTCAATTGATTTCAGACATGCTTTAAGCTCACGCACATTTTACACATTAAAATTGATGTATAACTTTAATGATTACAAACAATATCTTTATCCACTTTTAGATCAAAATGGAAATCCAGTTGATTATTACCCCGGGATGGGGACTGCAAACTTAAAGCCCGATCCTCGATACCAACCAACTGAAAAATTAACCCGACCAGTTACTTACACATTTTATTTTGGCGGAACGAGAAATGGCCACAGCTACGAAAGAGCAAAAACTTATGGACTGAAGTTTGACTTCACAAGCCAGCTTTCAAATGAACATGAAATTAAATTTGGTTCAGAGAATAAAACTCACATTCTGGATTATGAAAGCTTTGTGATTAAAAGGGACACAGTCAGATATTTAGTTCCAACTATACCAGACTTAAACACACCAGACCACGATCTTTATACTAAAAAACCGGTTCAATTTTCATTTTACATTCAAGATAAGATGGAGTATGCAAATTTTATTATGAATATTGGTTTGAGATACGATTACTTTAATTCAAGATCGAAATATTCAACCAACACATTGTGGCCATCACCAAATGATCCGTCACTTCCAACTTATGTTGATAAAAATTCTATACTCGCAGATGCAACACCAAAACATCAACTGAGTCCAAGATTTGGTTTTTCTTTCCCAATAACTGATCGGGGAATCATTCATTTTAGTTATGGACATTTTTTCCAGATGCCCCCATTCCAATACCTTTATACAAATCCAAATTTCAAATCGAGTTATGCAACAGGAACTCCAATATTCGGTGATGCAAATCTTAATCCTGAGAAAACAGTTACTTACGAAATTGGATTGCAACAGCTTTTACTCGACGATTTAGCAATGAATGTAACCGGTTATTATAAAGATGTTCGTGATTTGTTAGCTCTTCAAACAATTCGTGTTAGCGGTGATCGAACTTATCTCAAGTATGTAAACAAAGATTATGGCAATATTAAAGGGATAACTCTTTCACTTGTTAAAAGGAGAAGCCCTTCAAGTCCGGTGGGCGTGACTGTTGATTATACTTTTCAAATTGCCGAAGGAAACGATACAGATCCAGATGCTTTCTTCCTCGATCTATCTTCAGGAAGACAAAGTGAAAAAATTCCTGTATTCCTTGCATGGGATCAAACTCATTCATTAAATACAACAGTGACTTTTGGTAAAATTAATGACTGGACTGTAACCATCGTCAACAAAATTGGAACAGGTTTGCCATACACTCCTCAGATTACTGGAAAACAAGTTTATGTACGAACAAACAGTGGAAGAAGACCATCTCAATTTGTTGTGAATTTATTTGCAGAAAAAGTTTTTAAGTTGCTTGGCTTTAAAGTTACAGCCTTTGCAAAAGTTTTTAATCTATTTGATAACTTAATTGAAAGACTGGTTTACGACGATACGGGCCGCGCAACATATACATTGCTATACACAAGTGGTGGTGCAAAATCTGCAGAAGAACTTTCACAGCGAATTCCTCTCGTTCACTCACCTGAGGAATACTTTACCCGTCCTCATTACTATCAACCTCCAAGAGAGGTGAGACTTGGATTTGAAATTGACTTCTAAAATCGTTGAGAGGAGAAAAATTATGAGAACATTCTCATTCATTTCAATTCTGTTAATAAGTTTACTTTTACAAAATTCATTCGGGCAAAATAATTCATTGCGAGAACAGGAACATCAAAAGGTTAAGGATTTAATTCAATCGAAATTAAATAGTTCAAAAAATTATAAGACCGAGACAACAATTTATGATTTTCAAAAGGGCATAATTAAAAAGCTTGAAAAGACAAAAACCCACGCTGATCGAAAACATTACTTTATGAATGGAAATAAGATCAGCACAGAGATTTATAACTACGGTGGAATTGCTCCAGGTTATGGGTTATTAAGAAATGTTAATAATGTTGTCTGGCGTGGTGTATCTTATGTTTTCACTTTCTGTCCATTTGTTGCAGCATCGGTTCCGAGTGGTTATGATTCAACGCAAAGACTTCACATTGTTTCTGATGGTGTATGGGATTATCCGAATTTGCGAGATGTAAGTCCGACTGGCGATACACTCTGGGCATGGCAGCCTCTCCCAGGTTATGCAGATCCTGATCAAGAATTTATGGCTTCAAATCCTGCTGAAGATAAAAATAACGATGGTAAGCCCGACAGTTGGCCTCGTGAATGGTATAATCCGACTTTAGGTAAATATGTCTGGCCTGGTTATCTGGCTCAAGATGCAACAAATGCAGATCTTGAAGTATTCTGGGCAATGGATGACAGAGATAATTCTGAATTTCCTTACTGGCCATTCATAAATGATTCAACACGAAGAGGATTAGGAGTTCAGGTTGATGGAAGAGCTTTGCAATGGAGTAACGCTCTTGCAGAAAATACAATCTTCTTTGTTTACACAATTGCAAATGTGAGTGATAAGAATCTTGATTCAGTTTATTTTGGAATGTATGGTGATCCAGATGTTGGTGGTGGATTGCCTGCTGATCCCGGTGATGAAGTTCGTGACGATCACGGATTTTTTATTGATCCACATAATTATTCCGTACCTGTTTACGCACGAAGTATGATGTACCTCTGGGATGATGATGGAAAAGGTCATCTCGGATTGCCTGTAGGTTACTTGGGCTGTAAATATCTTGAAAGCCCAAGCAATCCGGGAAATAATTTTGATGATGATGGTGATGGAATGATAGATGAACGACAGGATGATGGAATTGATAATGATAAAGACTGGAATCCTCTGGTTGATGATGTCGGAATTGATGGTATTCCAAATACAGGCGATTATGGTGAAGGAGATGGAGTTCCAACTGCTGGTAAAAGACTACCTGATGGTTCACTGGATCCGCTTTATCCTGGTGAACCGAATTTTGAATTAACTGACCTTGATGAATCAGATCAAATTGGATTAACGAGTTTCAACAGCTGGACCTGGAATACTGATAAAGTCGCGAATGATGAGTCAATGTGGTTTAGAATTCAAGCCGGAAACTTTGGTGAGATACGACAACTTGAAGATATAGTCTTTATTTATGGAAGTGGTCCTATTTCTCTTTCTAAAGGTGAAATTAAAAGATTCTCAATAGCTCTTTTACTTGGTGAAAACTTTGATGATCTTTTAACGACAGCTGAAACTGTTCAAAGAATTTACAATGCTAATTACAGATTTTTCAGACCTCCATTAAAACCAAATGTTGTTGCTGTCCCTGGTGATAGAAAAGTTACACTCTACTGGGATACTCGAGCAGAAGAAAGTATTGATCCAATTACAGGAAAAGATTTTGAAGGTTATGTGATTTATCGAAGTACAGATCCAACATTTAACGATATCCAAACTATTACCGACGGCAAGGGAGCTAAATTTTTGTATGAGCCGCTTAAAGATGTTTATGGTAACGAATGCAAATGGGATGTTTCAGTTCGCCCCGAACCTTATACTGATTTAAACTCAAACTTCAAATACGATGTTGGCGAACCTTATGTGGATATGAATGGAAATGGTCAGTGGGATCCTGAGGCACCTGATTACTGGAAAGGTTATCATCCAGTTGAATTTCAAGGCAGAGGTATTCATTACTATCTTGGAAATAATAGAGGATTAGTTCACTCTTATGTCGATTCCAATAATGTAATAAATGGGCAAACATACTATTATGCTGTTGTTGCTTATGATCACGGAGATTCACTTGGAATTCCACCAACTGAAACGAGTAAGAAAATCACAGTTGATCCAATCACCAATAAACTTCAATTTGATGTAAATACTGTAATGGTAATTCCAGGACCAAGAGTAAATGGATATATTATCACACCTACCAGTACAAAAAGTTTAGTTCATGAAAGCGGAATTGGAAATGGTGAAGTTACTCTGGAAGTTTTGAATGATTTAAAAGTTGAAGAGAATTCAGAGTATCGGATTTATTTTAGAGACAGCCTTTATATCAACAAAAAATGGACAGCCGGTAAAAATTATTCTGTCCTGAAACTCACTCCAGTGATAGATAGAAACATTACTTTTTACGATACGAATTTTACAAAACTTTCACATCCATTTATAAGTGATGACAGCTATTTAGAAGTAAAAGATGAACAGGGCAATGTTTATGTAAAAAATGTTGACTTTGTTGTTGACTTTGAAAGAGGAATTATTCGAAGAACATCAACAAGCTCAATGAGCTTGAATAAGAAGTACACAGTTCAATATCGTTATTATCCAGTTTATCAAAGTCAATATCTAAGAGGCGAAGATGGAAATCCAGTTATTGACGGATTGAAATTAAAAGTTATTGATTATCCAGAGCTTAAGATTGATTCAATTAATACTAAATGGATTGCAGGTAATTGTAATTTCACTCATCGAGTTCAAAAAGCGACAATTGGCGGTAAGATAATTCCTAATGAAGCTGATTACGAAATTCATTTCTCGGATACTTACATTGACTCTGCAATGATTTTAGTTGCTGGAAGATTGGTAAAAGTTCCGGTTAAATATTCTGTTAAAGATGTAACCACTGGAGTTCCTAAACCAATTTTAACTTATCTAAAAGAAAATGCTCTGACTCGAGATACAAACTACACTGCTGGTGAAGAAATTATATTCTTCAAACCTGGATCAACAGGTAGGACTACGGACACTACAACATGGGGTGTGATTTTCTATCCGCCATCAGGTAAATCACCTGTTCTGCCTTCTGCTGGTGATGTGTTTTATATTCGCACTTTAAGACCGTTCAAATCTGCTGATGTTTTTTATTTCAAGACAGAAGCCTCGAAATTTGATGCATCACTTGCTAAATCCAGGTTGGATAATATTTATGTTGTTCCTAATCCTTATGTCGTAGTAAATGATATTGAACCGACAAACAAGTTACCCGGTCAAAACAGAGGTGAACGAAGAATCTATTTCGAAAACTTACCACCCGAATGTACAATTAGAATTTATACTTTAGCTGGTGAACTTGTTCAAACCATTCATCATTCGTCAGGACTTGAAAATGGCAGAGCTTTCTGGAATTTATTGAATCGTGATGGTTTCAGTGTTTCTTATGGAATTTATTTTGCTCATATCGAAGCTCCTAATCTTGGGGAGAAACTCTTAAAATTTGCAATCATTAAGTAAAAGAGTGTGGAGTATAAAACTATGAAAAAGATTCTTTCAATCAGTTTAATCTTTGTAGTTATTCTGAGTTTAAACTCATTTGCTCAGATTGGGGCAGGTTTGACAAAGACAGGAACAACTGCAGCGCAATTTTTGAAAATTGGAGTTGGCTCAAGAGCGCTTGGAATGGGTGGTGCTTTTGTCGCTTCTCCAAATGATGTATCGGCTGTTTACTGGAATCCTGCAGGTCTGGCATTAATACAAAATCGAGAAGTTTCGTTTAATCATATCGATTGGTTACTTGATGTAAAATTTGATCATGCAGCATTTGGAATGAATTTATCTGACTTCGGGACTGTTGGTGCATTTGTAGGAGTTATGACTATGGATGAAATGTTAGTCCGCACAGTTGAAAAACCAGAAGGAACTGGAGAATTCTTCGGTGCTGGTGCACTTACAGCGGGAATTTCTTATGCAAGAAATCTGACAGAGAATTTTGCAATTGGTTTTAATGCGAAATATATCCGTGAATATATTTGGAATGAATCGGCTCAAGGTTTTGCAATTGATATTGGTACATTTTATAAAATTCAATTCTTGAATGAGACCAGGCTCGGTGCAAGCATTTCAAACTTTGGAACTAAAATGAAACTTTCAGGAAGAGATTTGCTTGTATTGACTAATACTGGACCCGGAGGACAAAACATTATAAATACTCGACATGATGTAGATGAGTTTGATTTACCGTTACTTTTTAGAATTGGTGTTGCTGTCGATGCAATTAAAACTGAAGAGATGAGATTAACTTTAGAGACAAATGCAGTTCATCCAAATGACAATACTGAGTATGTTAATTCTGGATTTGAATACTCATGGAATGATAGAATTTTCTTAAGAGCTGGATATAAATCACTTTTTGAAAAAGATTCTGAACAGGGCTTTACATTTGGGCTTGGAGTAAATTATAGATTAGTGGATTTAGTCACAATGAAATTTGATTATGCATATCAAGATTTCGGAAGGCTGAAGAATGTGCATTATATAACCGTTGGTGTAAATTTCTGATTCTTTTCTACACTTTGCGTCCTTTGCGTCTCTGCGTTGAAAAAAGTTAATCGCAGAGGCGCAGAGTTCGCAGAGTTAAACGCAAAGAAAGTTTCATTTAATTTCAATGAGCATCTAACCAATTGTTACCAATTCCAATATCAACTTTGACAGGGACTTTTAATTTAATTGCCCCTTCCATTTCTTTCTTTACGACTCTCTTTACTTCCTCGAGCTCATCCTTATGAACTTCGAAGACCAACTCATCATGAACCTGAATTATCATCGCTGACTTCAATTTATTTTCTCTGAAATATTTTGAAATATTGTTCATTGCAATTTTAATCATATCAGCAGCTGTACCTTGAATTGGCATATTGATCGCCTGTCTTTCTTCAGCAGAACGAACCGTCGCATTCTGGGAATTAATATTTGGTAAATATCTTCTTCGTTTCTTCAGTGTTTCCACATAGCCATTTTTGTGAGCAAATTTTTTTGTCTCTTCAAGATAATCATGAACTTTTTTGTAAGTCCTGAAATATCTGTCAATCAATTCTTTAGCTGCAGTTTGAGAAATTCCAAGCCTTGTTTTCAAACCAAATGGTCCAATTCCATAAAGAATTCCAAAATTGACTTCTTTAGCCTTTCTTCTCATTTCTGGAGTTACCTGATCAATCGGAACCCCATATACTTTTGATGCAGTTGCAGCGTGGATATCAAGATCATTTTCGAATGCCTGAATTAAATTTGGATCTTCGCAGATGTGAGCTAAAATTCTTAATTCAATTTGAGAATAATCGGCACTCAGAATTTTCCAATTTTCATCTGACGCAGCAAAAGCTCTTCTAATTTCTTTTCCCATCTCAGAACGAATTGGAATGTTTTGCAGATTTGGATCGCTGCTCGAAAGTCTTCCAGTCGAAGTAATAGTTTGATTATAGTTTGTATGAATTCTTCCTGTTCTCTTGTTAATTAATTCAGGGAGTGAGTCTACATAAGTGTTTTTAAGTTTAACAAGCTGTCTGTAATTAATCAGATGCTCAATTATGGGATGTGAAAATCGCATTTGCTCAAGCGATTGAATATCTGTTGAGTATCCAGTTTTGGTCTTCTTTGTCGGTTCTAATTTTAATTTTACAAAAAGAATTTCCTGTAATTGCTTGGTTGAGTTAACATTAAATTCTTCTCCTGCGAGTTCGTAAATCTTTGCTTCGATGTTGGAGATTTGTTTACCGAGTTCAATGCTCAAATCTTGCAAATCATAAGTATTGATGTAAACTCCTCTTAATTCCATATCAGAAAGAGTCTTTACAAGTGGAAATTCAATCTCTTCACATAGATCGATCAACTCTTTTGATTTTAATTCTTCTTTTAAAATCAAATAAAGTTGATAAGTTATATCCGCATCTTCGCACGAATAAATTTTAAGATCATTCACTGGCACATTCCACATCAGTGCTGAGTTTTTCTTATCTCCGATTAAAGCGGAAATTTTATAAGTGTCGTAATTAAGATATTTCTTAGCCATATCATCCAATCCAGTCACTCCATCAGGATTTAAAACATAAGCAGCCACCATTGTATCGAAAAACGGAGGTTGTACATCAATTCCATAATTGTATAAAACATTAATGTCGTATTTCAAATTCTGCCCAATCTTTAATTTCGATTGATCTTCAAGTATTTTCTTAAAAAGTTTCAAATTCTTTCTGTCATTTTCCTTTGCGTCAAAGTTCCTATGATTTTCGAGTTTGTAGAAATATGCTTCCGATTTATTCAGGCAGAATGAAAGTCCAACTAAATTTGCATCGATTGAATTTAAGTTGTCAGTTTCAGTATCAAAAACTATTAAATCAGATTTTTCTGCTTTAAGAATGAATTGTTTTATCTTTTCTTCTGAATCTAAAAGTATGTAATTAGTCCCATCTATTTCCTTGATTTTGATTTCTGGTTTTTCAACTTCTTCGGTATCAAATAAAGTCGGTGTAGAAGATTTGATTTTTGTGTTCAGTAGATTTTCTAATCTTTTGTTAAAGGTTTTTATTTCAAGTTCGTTGAGCAAATTTTCAAGAGTTTTGACATCGGGCGATTTAATCTTTAAGTTCTCAAGGTCTACATCAATTGGAATATTTCGTTTGATGGTAACAAGTTCACGGGAAAGGTAAGCCATCTCTTTTCCGTCAATCAATTTTTGCTTAAGAGCTACTTTGTTGATCTTATCAATGCTTTTGTAAATGTTATCGAGTGAGCCGAATTCTTTAATTAGTTCGAGCGCTGTTTTTTCGCCAATTCCTTTCACGCCTGGAATATTGTCGGTTGGATCGCCGGTTAAAGCTAAAAAGTCAATAAATTGTTCAGGAGTTAATCCATATTCTTCTTTAACTTTATTAATATCATAAACTTCAGCATCCTCAACGGATTTCTTTAATGGTTTATAAACATAAATTCCATCTTCAATTAATTGAAGAAAATCTTTATCAGGAGTAACTAGATATGATTGAACTTTTTGGTCCTTGAATTTCTTTGAAAGCGTTCCAATAATATCATCGGCTTCGAATCCTGGTGCTGTGATTATCTCGATGTCGATTGCTTTTAAGATTTTTTTGATGTAGTCAAGTTGATAAATCATATCATCGGGAATTAACTGACGATTTGCTTTATATTCTGGGAATTTATCATGTCGAAAAGTTTTTTCTTTTGTATCGAAGGCAACTGCGATGTAATCGGGTTTCTCGTTTTCTAAAATTTTCAAGAGAGATGAAAGAAATCCATAAACGGCGCTTGTGTTTTGATTTTTTGAATTTCTGAGAGGTCTCGAAATAAAAGCGAAGTAGGCTTTATAAGCCATCGACATTCCATCAATTAAAAATGCTTTTTTCATAAAATCCTAAGCCTTCTTTTTTGCAAAATACTTCCAGTAAAAATAAAATGGAATTCCAAGTGAAATTAAAATTAATCCCATCATTGCATTGCTTGTATCGGAGTAAAGTGTATTGCCGACAAAAAGAACCGCAAAGATCACAAATAATGCTGGAAGAAATGGATAACCAATAACTTTATACGGTCGATGAGTATCTGGCATTTTCTTTCTTAATACAAAAACTCCAAAAGCTCCCATTCCATAAAATAACCATGAAGCAAATATCACATAGTCAGAGATTGTATCGAATGTTCCTGTTAAAGTCAAAATGCTTGACCAGATTCCCTGCACGATTAAAGAAGTTCCAGGCGTAGAAAATTTTGGATGCGATTTGCCGAGTGGTTTGAAAAACAATCCATCCCGACTCATTGCAAAATGAACTCGAGCAGTTGCAAGAATACTTCCATTCACTGCACCAAATGTTGAAATGATGATTGCTATTGAAATGATTGATCCACCAATTGGTCCGAAGATTGTTTCAGCAAGAGTCGCACCTACAAGCGGAGATTTTGCAATTTTATCAATTGGCAAGACATACATATATGCTAAGTTGATAATTAAGTAAACTCCCATAACAATTAAAGTCCCGAATGCAAGAGCTTTTGGAACATTTCGTTTGGGATTTTTCACTTCGCCGGCAACAAAAGTTACATTATTCCAACCGTCATAAGCCCAGAAGGCTCCTGCAAGTGCGAGACCAAACATTGTTAAAACATTGTATTCATTGTGAACGGGAATTGCATCCGTAGTAAGATTTGCCAGGCTTCCGTTCCCGAAAATGAAAGCAAGTAAAGCTAAAAGGAGTATCGAAGCAATCTTTACAAATGTAATAAAAGTTTGAACTCCGCCTCCAAAAATTACTCCCACATAATTTATTCCTGTTATAAAGAGAAGACAAAGTATCGCGACAGCTTTTGTTCCAAAATCCTGAAGCGGATAAATATTTCCTACAAGTGGAACATAAATCGAAAATTTTTGAACCTCTTCAGAGAATTGTGGATACTTAATGAAATAACCAAGATATTCTGAAAAAACAACAGCAATTGATGCCTGACTTCCAGTTTGAATTACAGCAAGAATTGACCATCCATAGATAAACGCAATAAAATCACCGTACATTGTTCTGAAATATTTGTATTGACCACCCGTTGCATCAATCATTCCTGCAACTTCAGCATTTGTTAGTGCACCAATAAGTGTAAAAATTCCAGCAACAACCCAGGCAAGTAAAACGAGTTCAGGCGACATTAATTGCTCAGCCATTATCGATGGCTTACGAAAAACTCCTGAGCCAATCATTGAACCCGCAACAATCATCGTTGCTGCTGTTACTGAGAGACCTCTTACAAGTCCATCAGAAGTTTTCTCAACAGGTTGTTTCATTTTTCTCCTCGTTTGATTTTTTGAAATTATTAAAAATGAAAGGTAATTCAAATAAGAAATGGTAGAACATTGCTGGATGAAAGCTTTTAATTTAAAATCATGAAGAGGGGAATTATTATAATCAAAAGACAAGTTGATTAAAATTAAAAATTATGAATGAGTGATTTTTAATCATCCAAATCATAGAGTGAAATTTTTATATGAAGGATTTTTATTGTTGATATGATAATTTCATCCCTTCTGAGTTTTGAGAGACAATTATGAGAATTGGTTTTATAATAATTTTACCTCTTTAAGGATTTATTTTTTAGTGTAATGTCTATTTATGATCGGAGCTGAAGCTAATTTCAGGATTGATTAATCAATTTTAATGAGTGGGAAATGTTGAAATACACCTGTAAGGGAACAATGTGGATTTTTTGAGTGAAGTTTCCCTTAATAAAAAACGAATTAACCTTGTGTTAAGAAAAGAATCTTTCCAACATTTTGGAGGATAAAAATCCAGAATAGATGAAATTATTATTGAATAAATCAGAATAAAAAAGAAAAAAATCCCGAAGTGATGACATTGTAACCGAATAAAATACAGAAAAGATTTTTCTCACATTTCATTTTATTCACATTCAACACTTTCGTCGTTGAAAACTTTAATAATTACACTAACTAAAAATATTTAATCAATAAAACGGAGATTCAATCTTCGTATATTTGCAACGATGAGACCAACATTTGCTGAGATTAACTTATCTAATCTTATCTTCAATTATCAATCAATTGCGAAGAAAGTTGGTAAAGATGTTTTAGTGATGCCAGTTGTAAAAGCCGATGCTTATGGTCATGGAATGATTAAATGTGTGGAAGCTCTCTTAAACACTACTCCCAAACCAAAATACTTCGCCGTTGCTTTAGTTGAAGAAGCAATAGAATTCAAAAGAAAATTTCCTGATGTAAATGTTCTTGTATTTGGGAAAATTTATCCAGCTGATTTCAAGTTCATTTCGAGATTGAAAATTACTCCGACTGTTTATGATTTTTCGACTTTGAAAGGTTTAGCCGAATATGCTGAAAAATCGAAAACAAAAATTAATATTCATCTGAAGATTGATACAGGTATGGGCCGAGTTGGAATTCAACTGAATGAGCTTGAAGATTATCTAAATTTTATCAAGAAGAATAAATCGATTTACCTTGAAGGTGTTTATACACATTTTGCAACTTCGGATCATAGAGATAAGACATTTGCACTTCATCAGCTTGATAGGTTTAATACAGCAATTGAGATTACCAAAAGTAAAATCAAAAATGTAAAATACTTTCACGCAGCAAACAGCGGAGCAATTTTAGATCTTCCTCAATCGTATTTTAATATTGTCAGACCTGGAATTTCTTTATATGGTTATTATCCTTCGAAAGAAACAAGTGAATCGATTCCACTTAAACCGGTAATGTCAATTAAAACAAAGGTCGCTTTTCTTAAATGGGTTGAAAAGAATACAAGCGTCAGTTACGGCAGAACTTATTTCACAAATGAAAAAACACAAATCGGAACTCTTCCAATAGGTTATGCTGATGGGTATAATCGTTTACTTTCAAATAAAGGCAAAGTGATTTATCGTAATAAAATGTATGATGTCGTAGGCAGAGTTACAATGGATCAAATTATGGTTAATTTTGGTTGTGACGATGTTTCGTATGAAGATGAAGTAATTGTGCTTGGTTCATCAGAAAGTTTTAAATTTGATGCGGATGATATTGCTCAAATTTTGAATACAATTCCTTATGAAGTTTGTACATCTATTTCAAAAAGAGTAAAAAGAAAGTTCATTTATTGAATTGGATTTCGTAAAATTTTACATAGTTCAGCTGTTTAAAAGTGCCGCTTCAAGAATTAGAGTTTCTGATAAGGAAAAAGAGAAACTCCTTTCTCGACTAGTTTCTAAGATAGAGAACAGCCGGGACTTATTTCCCGATCTTAAAATGATGGAACGGGTTGTTGAACTTGAAGAGACGGCATCAAAACTCATCTCAATTTATAGAAGACTGAATAAATCGCATATCGATCTGGAAAAAATTAGTTATCAATTTGTTTCTGATCGTGATGCAGTTCAATCAATTCTTCGAAGATTTTTGCAGGGGAATTATAGAAGCGGAATTTTATCGCGAAAAAAACCAAAAATCGTCTTTGACGATACAACTTTCACCTTTTATGAGTTGAAAGAGCCGGAAGTAAATGAGACAGAAGAAAAAGTTATAGAAGAAATCAAGCAGCCCAAACTTGATCTGAATGAATTTCTAAAAGATGAAAAAGAAGAGATTATTGCAATTAAGAAAGATGATTTAGATAAACAAAGTCAGTCAATCACTGAATCAGATTTGAATAAACAAAAGTCGGATGTAGAAGAAGAATTTAGAATTACCGAAGAGTCTGAAGTCAAAGAAGAATTAGAGATTGAAAACGGAATTGCTAAAAAATCAATCTCTAAGAAAATTGAAAAGACAGAAAAAGAAGAAGATGCTTTAGTTCTTCCGCTTCAATTTGACGATGGAAAAACAAGCACTGAACAATTTACAACAGATACAATTGGGCAAAAAAGTCAAGAAGATATTTACCAATCAACTGATGAGAGTTTTGATTCAGAAAAACAATTATTAACTGAAGAAGAAAAAATAACTGAAGAAACTCGAACAGAACAAACATTGCAAAATTTTGATGGTGAAAAAGAGATTGAAAAAGCTGAAGAAACACTTAAAGAAATTGAGCAATTAAATGCTCAGACTTTTGATGATATTTCAGAGGAACAATCTGAAGAAGAAAAAGAATCCACCCTCAAAGAAGTCTTAGATCCTTCTAAGGAACTTTCAAACGATACATTATTTCTTGAATTCGAGAAATTAATTTTGCAAAACATTCTCGAAGTAGATGAGTTTCTAAATAAAATTATTAATGAAAATTTTTCAGAAGAAGAAATTTTCCGACTAATTCAGCAGGCATATAAATGTTTTCAACTTGCAGCTCAGTTAAACCATGATTTTATTTCTGAATTGATCAAAGTTTACTGGCTTGCACTTGTTGCGATTCGAGATCATAAAATTGTCGTTAAAAAATCTGAAGCTGAATTAATTCGAAGCACTTTGATTGTTCTTGTATCTCTATTAAAAGAAAAAGATATTGATCTCGAACCCTTTTTGAAAAAACATAATTTACTTAAAGAAAAACTTCAACAACTACAATATGAGGTCTGATATGAAAGTTTATGCAGTAATAATGGCAGGTGGAGTTGGTTCAAGGTTTTGGCCCAGAAGCCGCGAAAAAATGCCTAAACAACTTTTAAGAATTTTTGATGAAAACACAATGATTCAAAACACGGTAAAAAGGATTAATAAAGTCATTCCACTTGAAAATACTTTTATTGTGACGAACAAAATCCAAAAAGAAGAGATTAAGAAACAATTACCACAAATACCGCATGACAATATTATAATAGAACCATTCGGCCGCAACACGGCAGCATGTATTGGTCTTGCATCTGTAATTATTCATAGTTTTAATCCGGATGCGGTTACAGTTGTTCTACCCGCCGATCACATAATTAGAGATGAAGATGCCTTCGTTCAAATAATCAAAAAAGCAATCTACTTTTCTTATCATTCAAAAGGATTGGTTACAATTGGAATTCAACCAACGAGACCCGAAACTGGTTATGGATATATTCAAAGAGATGAGAAAGAAATTGAAGAAAATATTTTTAGAGTGAAAACATTCGCTGAAAAGCCGAATTACCAGACAGCAGAAAGATTTCTTGAAAGTGGTGACTTCTTGTGGAACTCTGGAATGTTTATCTGGCGTGTAGATGTTATTCTTGAAGAATTCAAAAAACATATGCCAGACCTTTATGAAGGATTAGAAAAGCTGCAAAAGCATCTCTTGAAAGATGATTTTCAAAAACAGGTTGAGCTTGTTTATGGTATGTTAAGAAGTATTTCAATTGATTATGGAGTGATGGAAAAATCAGATCGGGTTTATGTGATAAGAAGCACTTTTGGCTGGAGCGATGTTGGCAGTTGGGAAGAAGTTTATCAGTTAAGTCATAAAGATGAAAATGGAAATTCTCTGCACGGTAAGTGCTTTGTTGATGATGTAAAGAATTCTTATGTCTATTCAGAAAATAATTTTACAGCAGTTTTAGGACTTGAGCATGTTATTGTCATCAATACTGATGATGCGGTTTTAGTTGCAAATAGAACTCACTCGCAGGATGTGAAAAAAGTTGTAGATTATTTGAAAATGAAAAAAATGAATGACTACTTATGAAAAAACTAATTACCGAAGCTGATGTTTTAAAACTGGTTCGACAGGGTTTGAAGGAACTTTACATTGATGAAAACACAATTCTTACTCCATCGGCTAAAGATGTAATAATTAGAGAAAAGATTGAATTAAGAAATATTCAACTTAAACAATTGAGTTCAGATTCATCGGCTTCAAAAAATTTAGTTAAAACAATTGCAATTGGTTCTGATCATACTGGATTTAAGGTAAAAAAAGAGCTAATTAATTTTTTAAGTTCTCAAGGTTTTCAAGTAATTGATGTTGGAACGAACTCCGAGCAGTCCTGCGATTATCCCGATTTTGCTTACGCAGTTGCTTTCGCTGTTAAAAACAATCAAGCTGAAAGAGGAATAGTGATTGATGCAACTGGAATTCCTTCTGCAATGGTTGCAAATAAAGTGAAGGGGATTCGTGCTGCTGTTGGTTATAATGAATATGCAATTAAAAGTTCAAGAGAACATAACAATTCTAATGTTCTGAGTTTAGGTGCCCGCGTATTTGATGTTGAAATTCTAAAATCCTTCATTTCCCTCTGGCTTCAAACAGACTTTGAAGGTGGGCGGCATCAAAAACGTCTTGATAAAATTACTGACATTGAAAATCGAAACTCCTGAAAATTAATTTCAAAATATTATGATGTTTCAAACATTAGCCAAAGTAGTCGAAAAGAGAATTTTAACTGATCAAATTATACTTGTCACTCTTAGATCTGAAGAATTAACTAACAATGTAAAACCAGGCCAATTTGTCAATGTAAGAGTATCTGAAACCTGCTATCCATATTTAAGAAGACCATTTTCTTATTGCGATGTGGAAAGAGATACTTTTAAATTGATGTTCACAATTTACGGTCAAGGAACCAAAATGTTAGCAAATGCTTCGATAGGTTCAAAATTTGATGTGATTGGTCCACTTGGTAATGGTTTTAATTTAGATGATGATTTTGAAAATGCAATTTTTGTTGGTGGTGGACTTGGAATTGCACCATTCCCGTTTTTTACAAGAGTTCTTAAAAATAAGAAGAATATTTACACTTACATCGGTGCAAGAACAAAAGAGTTTGTTGTGACTTATGGACTTCAAAATTATAAGATCGCAACAGATGATGGCTCAATTGGATTTAATGGAAATGTAGTTGAATTGCTTAAAAATGATTTAGATAAAAAATTTTTCAACGGGAAGATTAAAATTTTTGGATGTGGTCCTACCCCAATGCTAAGAGCGCTAAAGCAATTGAGCGAAGAGTATGATTTGATTTGTGAAGTCTCAACAGAAGAAGCTATGGCTTGCGGTTTTGGAATCTGTCAGGGTTGTCCTATTGAATTATCTGATTCGTCAGGATTTAAACTCGTTTGCAAAGACGGTCCAGTTTTTAATGTAAAAGAAATTAAATTATGAGTGAAATAAATCTTAAAGTTAAAATCGGAAATCTTGAATTAAAGAATCCAGTTCTTGTTGCCAGCGGCACATTTGGTTACGGAATTGAATCAGCTGATTTCCTTGATTTGAATCAGCTCGGAGGAATTATAACAAAATCATTAAGTCTGAAACCAAGAAAAGGAAATCCTCCGAAAAGAATCGCCGAGACACCTGCTGGAATGTTGAACGCAATTGGCTTAGCAAATATAGGTGTTGAAAAATTTATTGAAGAAAAACTTCCGTTATTAACGAAACTCAATACAAAAATAATTGTGAATATTGCAGCAAGTTCTGTAGAAGAATATGTTGAATGTGTCAGAATTCTTGATAAAGAAGAAATTGATGCTTTTGAAATAAATGTTTCCTGCCCAAATGTAAAGGAAGGTGGATTAGAATTTGGAAGAAGCCTTTCAAAAGTTGGTGAAATTACAGGGAAAGTCGTTGCATCAACTAATAAACCAGTAATTATCAAACTTACTCCAAATGTAACTTTTATCAGCGAGTTTGCAAAAGTCGCGAAAGAAGAAGGCGCAACTGCAGTTTCTGCAATTAATACATTTGTAGGAATGGCTGTAAATGTTTTTACAAGAAAACCAAAATTAAGTCATATTACAGGTGGGCTTTCTGGGCCAGCAATCAGGCCACTCGCACTTGCTAAAGTTTTTGAGATCGTTCAAAATGTTGATATTCCAGTTATCGGAATTGGCGGAATTACAAATTCTGAAGATGCTCTTGAGTTTTTAATTACTGGTGCTAAAGCAGTTCAAATTGGAACTCACAATTTTGTTGATCCTTCTGCTCCAATCAAAATTATCAAAGGGATTGAAGATTATCTTAGAAATTTTAATTTCAAAGATGTTAATGAAGTCATCGGATCGCTTCAGTTAAGTTAAGATGAATTACAAACAATCACTTGAATATCTATATTCACTGCAAAAAACTGGAATTAAACTTGGACTAGAAAACACCTATCGATTACTTGAATTGTTAGGTAATCCACAAAATGACTTCAAGTCAATTCATATTGCAGGTACAAATGGCAAAGGTTCAACTTCCAGTTTTATTGCATCTATTTTATCGGAAATGAATTTTAGTGTTGGACTTTACACTTCACCGCATCTGGTTCGTTTTAATGAAAGAATAAAAGTTAACAGCAATGAGATTGAAGATAATTATCTTGTTGAAATGGTGAATTATCTTAAACCTGATATTGAAAAAATCAAACCCACTTTTTTTGAAGTCACAACCGCACTTGCATTTAAATATTTTTCTGATAAAAAAGTTGATTTCGCTGTTGTTGAAACAGGACTTGGCGGACGGCTTGACTCAACCAATGTTTTGTTACCTGAAATATCAGTCATTACAAAAATTGGATATGATCATAAGGAATTTCTTGGAGATACAATCGAAGACATTGCTAGAGAGAAAGCTGGAATAATTAAAGAAGGTGTGCCAGTCATTGTCTCGCAAAATGAAGAAAAAGTGAAAAATATTTTTAAGGAATTTGCAGTCAAAAAAAATGCAGAAATAATTTTTGCAGATGAAAATTATCTTCACTCGAACTTGCAACAATCAATTGAGAAATTAGAAGTAAAAATATTTTCCCAAAAAACTAGCAATGAATACTTAATTAACTCACCGATGATTGGAGATTTTCAGATTGAAAATTTAAAAACTTCCATAGCAGCGATTGAAAGGTTATTCATTGGAAAGGAAATTAAAGAAGCAGTATTAAATGGAATTAAAAATTTAAAATTCAAACTGCGAGGAAGATTTGAAGTTTTAGACACAAAACCGCAAATTATACTTGATACAAGTCACAATTCAGATGCGATTAGAAATTTCCTCTCAAGTTTAAATAAGCTTTTAAGCAGCCGAAAGGTCGCAATTTTTGGAATTATGAGAGATAAAGAAATTGACGATGTGATTGAATTGATTGAAAGCTCATTTGATAAAATTTTTATATGTCAGGCAAAAACTGAAAGATCAATGAAAGCCGTTGAACTTGCAGAGAAATTCAAACATTCAAATGTTGAAATCTTCACTTCAGTTGGAGAAGCACTTAACAAAGCAATTAATAAAATTCCTCAAGATCAAACAATTGTAATCTTTGGATCAAACTTTATAGTAGGAGAAGCGATTGAATTTCTTGAAAGAAAAAATTAATAAACATCTTGACATTAAAAGACATTTCACTAATTTTGCATATAGATTTTCCACATTAACCCACAAGAAAGTTTTCAAACAATTTGATTTATCAATATTCCTCAAATGGTATGTTGTTTCTTTCCAATAGTTTTAAGTATAAACAAATTAAAGGTAAATAAATATGGCAATGGATATTTCCGAACTTAAGAGTAAAAAGATTGTTGAGTTAAATAAAATTGCAAAAGAGCTCGAAATTGAAAATTACTCTGACTTAAGAAAACAGGATTTAATATTTAAGATCCTTGAGAAGCAAGCAGAAAAAGAAGGTTATTCATTCAGCTCTGGTGTGCTTGAAGTTTTACCCGATGGATATGGTTTCTTGCGTTCACCAGATTACAATTACCTGCCTTCACCTGATGATATTTATGTTTCTCCTTCGCAGATCAAAAAATTCAATCTAAGGACAGGCGATACAGTTGCAGGTCAGGTAAGACCACCGAAAAATGGAGAGCGTTTCTTTGCATTACTTAAGGTTACTTCTGTCAATGGCGAAGAACCAGAAAAAGTAATGCAAAGAAGATTGTTTGATAATCTTACCCCTCTTTATCCTGAAAGGAAAATCCAGCTTGAAACTGTTCCAGGTGAATATTCAATGCGAGTGCTTGATTTACTTGCACCCATTGGATTTGGTCAGCGTGGTCTAATTGTTTCGCCGCCTAAGAGTGGTAAGACAATCTTGCTCCAAAAAATTGCCAATTCAATTACTCGTAATCATCCTGATGTGAAATTAATTGTTCTTTTGATAGATGAAAGACCCGAAGAAGTTACCGACTGGAAACGAACAGTTAAAGCAGAAGTCATTTCTTCTACATTTGATGAACCTGCAGAAAGACACGTTCAGGTTTCTGATATTGTTATTGAAAAAGCTAAAAGATTAGTTGAAATGGGCAATGATGTGGTCATCCTGCTTGATAGTATCACAAGACTTGCTCGAGCAAATAATACGGTTATTCCACACTCGGGAAAAATTCTTTCTGGTGGTGTTGATGCTTATGCACTTCACAAACCAAAGAGATTCTTTGGTGCCGCAAGAAATACTGAAGAAGGTGGAAGTCTTACTATAATTGCGACCGCTTTGATTGATACAGGAAGTCGTATGGATGAAGTTATCTTCGAAGAATTTAAAGGTACTGGTAATATGGAAATTGTTCTCGATAGAAATCTCGCCGATAGAAGAATCTTCCCAGCAATTGATGTTAATCGTTCTGGAACTCGAAAAGAAGAATTGCTTATCAAAGAAGAAACTCTTTATAGAATCTGGCTGCTCAGAAAAATCCTTAGTGATCTAACTCCTGTTGAAGCTATGGAATTCTTGCTCGATAAGATGAGAGGAACGAAAAACAACAAAGAATTTCTTGAATCAATGAATAGTTAAAATTGAAAGTCAAAACTTTACTACTCTTTATAACTCTGAATAGTTTAATTTTTGGTCAGGATTTAACTACTTACCCCTGGCCTCTTTCTCCAACAAATCAATCAAAATTAATTTCAGGAACATTCTGTGAATACCGAAGCACTTCAGCTTCCGGTCACTATCACAATGCTGTTGATATTCCTGCACCAGCAGGAACTCCGGTTTTAGCTGTTTTGCCAGGAACAGTAATCACTGCTTATTCAGGTGATCCGACAGGTTATGATAATTATATTCGAGTAAGAAGTGTAATTGATGGTAAAAACAAAGACATAACTTACTATCACACAAATCCAGTTAAGTCTGTTGGACAAACTGTAAATGTTGGTGATGTTATCTCAACAATAGCAATAGATCATGTTCATCTCATTGAATATTATCTTGGCAATACTTCAGTTGAAGTAAATCCAATTCGTCCCGATGGTGGATTAACACCTCTTATCGATATCTGGAAACCATCAATTCGAAGTGTTAGATTTTTTGTTGATGGAACTTCAACACAGCTTTCGCCAAATTATATTGGTGGTAAGGTTGACATTATTGTTCATATTCAAGAAGCAAATTGGAGCGGTTCTGGTTCTGGAACAAACAATGGAAGTTATGCAATTGGTTATAAAATTTTATCGGCAGATACACAAACCGTAGTTTACAATCCACCAAGTAATTCGCTTCGTTATCGTTATTATGTAAAACCATTAAATGATTATGTGAATTATAATTATTATCAGCCAGAGGCAACTACATCAAATCATGTTTACATCATTACAAATGGAAACGGAGCTGATGATGTCCATCAAACTCGTAGAATATTAAATAATTATTGGGATGCAGATCTACTACCTGATGGTAATTATATCGTAATGGTTTATACTTATGATACTCGAGGTAATGCTGATACTGTTTATATTCCTATTTATAAAACTAGCGTTGATTTGATTCCACCTTCTCAAACAAACTTAAAAGCAATCGTTTCTGACACGACTAACAAAATCACCCTTGAGTGGGAAGAAAATCCAACTCCTGATTTGAAAGGACATAGAATTTATTTTTCTTTTAATAACTCAAGCTGGACTTTAAGAGAAAATGAAAATGTCATAACTGCTGTAATGACTTCACGAACTTACGACTATACGATGAATAAAGCCATCTACTTTAAAATTAATCCAGTTGACAACTCTCCAAACGCAAATGTAGGAATTCAAAGTGATGTTTATGGAATTAGAATAAACTCAGGAAGACCAAAAATTTTGATCGTCGATGGATTTACAAGAACATCGGGAAGTTATAAACAACCTTACCACGATTTTGCTTTTTACTATGGTTCAAGTTTCGATTCAGATTTCGAGACTGCGTCAGCTAAAACTGTTGAAAGTGGTTTAATCGATTTAATGAAATACGATGCAGTTATCTGGTTCACTGGCGATGAGTCAATTGCTGATGAGACCTTTAATTCAAATGAACAGAATATTATCAAAAATTACTTGAGGAATGGTGGAAAACTTTTTGTTACAGGTTCCGAAATCGGTTACGATTTATTTGAAAATGGTTCAACTTCGGATCGTGATTTTTATACAAATTATCTAAGGGCGAATTATGTAACTGATAATTCAGGTAGTTTGACAGTTTATGGTGATTCAAATTCTGTCTTTGCTGGATTGAATTTCAATTATGGACTAGTTTCTTATGGATCACCATATAATGAAGATTATCCAGATGCAATTGACACAATCAATGGAAGTCAAGTTTTATTGAGATATGCAAATAATAAAATAGCAGGAATTGGTTATAAAGGCTTAGTTCCTCAAGGCATAAAAGTTTGTAATCTCGTCTATATTGGTTTCCCGTTTGAGACAATTATAGGAGAACAAAATAGAAGAAATTTAATGACTGCAGTTCTAAATTATTTTGGTTTTACAACTTCTGTAGAAGAAATAAAAATTCAAGAGAAAGATTTTCATCTCTTTCAAAACTTTCCAAATCCTTTTAATTCAAGAACAAAAATTAGATTTTACCTTAAAGAAAATGCCAATATAACAATTCAAGTTTATGATTTAATTGGAAGACTAGTTGAGACAATAGAAAATAAAAATTTTACCTCGGGTTTGCATGAAATTGATTGGGATGCATCTAATTTGAGTTCTGGTATTTATTACATTAATTTAAAATCAAATGCTGATAATAAATTCATTAAAGCGGTTTTGATAAAATGAAAATATTCAGATTGCTCGCCATCATTTTATTTTTTGTAATTGATTCGTTATCTGCCCAAAAAATAGAAAGGTTTGCAGCTGGTTCTGAAAGATTTGAAAATAGAGATTTCGATGAAAGATTTTTTTATTCTGTTTGGATAAATCCAGTTCAATTTGACAATAATTTGATACTTAATTATAAAATTAGATATGATTTTCTGTTGTTTGAAAAAGCTTTGGGAGATACCTTCAAAGCTCAGGTGAAGGTTATTCTGGAATTGTCAGCCTCTGATCTTTTGAGTCCAATTAGAAACATTGATGAAGTCGTAATAAAAAGCACAGATTTCAATCAAACAATTTCAAAAGAAATTTATTATACAAGTAATTTTTCGCTCAATGTCCCAAATAAAAAATTTAAAGCTACTTTAATTCTATTTGATGAAATTAGAAATAAAGAAATTGCCAATAAGAACTTTAGCCTTGATTTAAGTGAATCTTCAAATTTTGAACCTGTCTTCATTAAAGGAAGTGATCTTGATTTGCTGAATTCGGATGAAATAAAAAATAGATTTTACAATTTTATTCCTTTCGGATCAGATAAATACGTACTTGTATTGCCTGATACAGACGACTTTTCAGAAATAGAAATAAAAGATAATTATGTTGATTATAAGATCTCAGAAAAAATAAATACAGGATATCGTTATTCAATTTTTCCAATTGATACCCTCGATCTAATAGAAGGTGAATATGATTTAAAAAACTCACAGGCAACAAAATCAAAAAAGATTTTTGTTCGATGGATTGGAAAACCAGAATATTTAAAAAATCCTGAAAAAGCTTTCAGGATAATGAAGTATTTATTTGAAAATGATAATATTGAAAAGGAATTACTTGACGGCAAGGATAGAGTCAGAAAGTTTTATTCAATCTGGAAGAAATTCGATCCTACACCAAATACTCCATTTAATGAACTACTGGCTGAATTTTACAGACGAGCTGATTATGCATCGTTTGAATTTAAGTCAGTATCGCAGCCCGATGGTGCTTTAACAGATCGAGGGAAAATTTACATTATCTATGGTAAACCAGATTCAATCGAAAGAAATTTTTCAAAAGACGGCAGAGCTTTAGAAATCTGGACTTATAATTCAAATCGTAATTTAAAGTTTACATTCTTTGATGAAAACAAAAACGGAAATTACATTTTACAACAATGATTAAAATAGGAATAACCTGCGGGGATATTAACGGAATTGGTCCTGAGATTACAATTAAAGCAATTAAAAATCTTCGAGGGGATTATAAATTTTATCTCATTGGACCAAAAAATATTTTTCTCAATTTGATCTCTAAATTAAAGTTAGAAGACTATTCAAATATTGAATTTGTTGATTTGGGGAAATATTCACAGAATTTAGGCTCACCCACGGTAATGTCTGGCAAGCTTTCTTTGAAAGCGATTTACGAAAGTCTAAAATTGTGGGATGAAAAAATTATCGATGTTGTTGTAACCGCTCCGATTTCAAAAGAAGCAATATCAAAAGCAGGCTCAAATTTTCCGGGACATACGGAGATTTATGCGAGTCATTTCAAAACAAAAAATTTTGTAATGATGTTTTTATCTAATTCTTTTTATGCAGGACTTGCAACCATTCACATTCCAATAAAAGATGTCCCAAGAGTCTTAAATCTTGAACTTCTCGAAAACAAAATTTCAATTGTAAGAAAAACTCTGATCCAGGATTTCAATATAAGAAGTCCCAAAATTGCTGTGCTTGGTTTAAATCCACATGCAGGTGAGTCTGATTTAATCGGAACTGAAGAAACTCAAATAATTGAACCGGCAATTATAAAATTAAGTGGAAATAAATTCGGAATTTATGGACCATTTTCATCCGATGGATTCTTTGGCAGAAAAGAATACAAAAATTATGATTGCGTCTTTGGAATGTATCATGATCAAGTTTTGATCCCGTTTAAATTATTGAATTTTAATAATGGTGTTAATTTTACTGCTGGATTGCCAATCATAAGAACTAGCCCAGACCATGGAACTGCTTTCAATCTTGCCGGCAAAAATCTTGCTGACCATCGAAGTATGCTCGAGGCAATTAAGTTCGCAATTAAAATCTTTAAGACAAGGAATAAGATAAAATGATTCTTTCTTTCGAGGATGTTTATTTTGATTATAATGGTCATACAATCTTAAATGGTGCTTCTTTTCTAATGGATACTGGCGAGTTTTTGTATTTAATTGGACCAAGTGGCTCAGGCAAAACTACAGTATTAAAATTAATTTACATGGATTTAAAACCTAAGAAAGGTGCAGTTGCCATTGGCGAATTTAATTCGCTCTTTATGAAAGAAAGATATATTCCAATGTTAAGGCGAAAACTTGGTATTATTTTTCAGGATTTTCGTTTACTGAACGATAGAACCATCGAAGAAAATCTTGCTTTTGTTCTCCATTCTGTTAATTCACCAAAAAGAGAAGTGAAGAGAAAAATTTTTAATGCATTATCACTTGTCGGTTTAAGTCATCGAAGAAATTCATATCCATCAGAACTTTCTGGAGGGGAACAGCAAAGAGTCGTAATTGCTCGCGCCATTATTAATGATCCAATCTTAATTCTTGCAGATGAACCAACTGGAAATCTCGATCCGGATACTTCAAGACAAATTATGGAAATATTGAGGGATATAAATGCAAGAGGGACTGCTGTTCTGGTCGCGACACATAACTATGAGCTTGTTAAGAAATTTCCTGCTCGCGTCTTAAAACTTCAAAATGAAAAATTCTTGCCCGTTCAAATTAATGAACTTTAATCTTTTCCAATCTTTCTAAAATTGAATTCGTTATTTGTTCAATTTCACCAAAACCATCAATTGAGATAAAACAAGCGTTGTTTTCTTTATAATAATTTTTAACAGGAAGAGTTAATTCTTTATAAACTTTTATTCGTTTTCTGATTACATCTTCTTTATCATCATCCCTTTGATAAATGGTTCCAACTGCGCCGCAATTTGGACAAACATTATCTAATTTATCGTAAAGGAGATTGAAAAGAGATCCACAATTTCTACATTGTCTTCGGTTTGTAACTCGTTTAATTATTTCTTCTTCATCAATATTAAAATCCAGAATCACTACATCATTGATATTCATTTCCTTAAAAAGTTTATCAAGAGCTTTTGCTTGATCGACAGTTCTTGGAAAGCCATCTAAGATAAAACCATTTTTGCACTTAATTGAGGTTAGAGTTTCCTTTACAATTCCAATCATTATTTCATCTGGAACAAGCTGCCCGGCTTCCATTATAGATTTAGCTTTTAGTCCCAATTCTGTTTGGTTTGCAACAGCATCACGAAGCATATCACCAGTTGAGATGTGAGGAATTTTAAATTTTTCTGATAAAATTTTAGCCTGTGTTCCTTTCCCTGCTCCAGGTGGACCAAAAAGAATTAAGTGCATATTTACTCCATTAATAAAACTTTTTTTGCAATATAAAAAAAGGATGAGATATATCTTTTTGAGTTTTTAATGATTATTTGAGAATATATGTAATGATGAAGTCGTGATTATAATAACGAGATAAATAACCAATAAAAGATGCTTCCCTTATTTTCAACAATAATTAAAATTTGATCATTTGATCTGACCACTTAATTTTAATTAATCTTTTTTCTAAATTGCATCACAAAATTTTGATATTGGCGCGTTCGTCTAGTGGTTTAGGACGCCGCCCTCTCAAGGCGGAGATCGCGGGTTCGAATCCCGCACGCGCTACTAAATTCAAAGAGTTACTCGTTAATCTTTAAACTTCTTTCTTTTAAATGAGCTCATATTTCGACGAAAAAAGAAACAAAGAAATTTTAGACCGCTTCAGAAAACATTACCCCGATGCTAAAATAAAACTCAAATTTAAAACCCCTTTTGAACTCCTAATTGCAACTATTCTTAGCGCTCAATGCACTGATGATCGAGTTAATATTGTTACCGAAACTCTTTTCAAAAAATATAAAAAGCCCGAAGATTATTTAAGAGTATCAAATGAGGAACTTGAAAAAGATATTTTTTCCACAGGATTTTATAAACAAAAGGCAAAAGCAATTAAAGCTTGCTGTCAGGTCTTAGTGGAAAAATATAAAGGTAAAATTCCAACAAATATTGATGAGTTAACACAAATACCTGGCATTGGTAGAAAAACTGCATCCGTAGTTCTTGGTAATGCCTTCGGCATTCCTGCAATTGCAGTAGATACACATGTAAAAAGATTATCAAATATTTTTCATTTCGTTAAAGAAGAAAATCCAGATAAGATAGAAGAACAATTAAAAAAAATAATTCCTGAAAATGAATGGGTTGTAACCTGTCATAGAATTGCAACTCACGGAAGATTAATTTGCCAGGCTAAAAAACCAAAATGTGAGATCTGTTTTTTGAACGACATCTGTCCTTCTGCATTCAAAACAAATAAACGGAAATCGAAATGACAAGAGAAGAAGCAGTTCAACTACTTTTCGAATACACAAAAAGCGATGCTTTAAGAAAACATGCTTTTGCTGTTGAGTCCTGTATGATAGCATATGCAGAAAAATTTGGTGAAGATGTGAATGAATATAGTGTGACGGGAATTTTACATGACTTTGATTACGAAATGTATCCAAATGCACCTGATCATCCATTAAAAGGAAGTGAAATTTTAAGACAAAAAGGTGTTGATGAAAAAATTATTAAAGCAATTCTTGGCCATGCATCTTACACTAATGTTGAAAGGGATACACTGCTTGCAAAAACACTTTTTGCCTGTGATGAATTAGCCGGATTTATTACAGCCGTAACTTATGTAAGACCAAACAAAACTATTGATGAGGTTGAAGTTAAATCGGTCACTAAAAAATTAAAAGACAAAGCCTTCGCAAGGAATGTTAGCAGAGAAGATATTTATAAAGGTGCTGAAGAACTTGGAGTTCCACTCGAAGAACATATTGCCTTTTGTATTGAGGCTATGAAAAAAAGAAAAGATTTACTTGGACTTTAACTTGACAAGTGTTTTTTATATCAGTTATATTTGCAACAAAAAGAAGGAGTTGACTATATAGATTTCTTTACAATTTAATTTACTAAGGAGAACAAAATGAAAAATTGTAAAGGAATCTATATAGGTTTACCGAGTATTTATTCACAAATAAACACTCGGTTTTTTATTATGAAAAAATTCTTTGCAATTTTTATTTCATTTATTTTTTATGCGAGCTTCATCAATGCTCAGGATCTTAATTTAATCTTTTCGACAGATAAGGGATTAACTTTCGAGTTTATACCCAAATATCTCTCTGAAAATCATTATCGTGATGATTTAAACAGAATACTACCACTTTTCGAAGATGCATCAGCTCCTGAGTTTATTAATGTTGGTTCACCAGATTATCGATATAAAAATATTCCAATTGCCCTGCCTTCAATGGCTGGAAATACTTTTACAATTTTAGATGTTGAATTCGAAGATATACAGGGAGTAACTCTAAAACCTGTTCCGACATTAATTAGAGAAAATGGAATTTTAATCCCAGAATATTCTGACTTAATTTCTGAAAATATTAAAAGCCAGGAATTTGAGTTAGTAAAATGGGGAGAAATTGGGATCGTTCGTGATTTAATTGTTGGAAATCTCAGAGTTTATCCTTATCAACAGATTGGTTCCAATACAGTAAGAATTTATAAGAAAATTAAGATCCAGATTAATTTCGGAACACCTATAGTTTCATTCAAAATCCGCGATAATGATGATATTGTTTATCGAGGGATAATTAATGAAAATCAGGCGAAGAACTGGGTTTATCATTCAAAAGACTTTTCGATGCAGAAAGTCACAAATAGCAGATTGAGTAATGGTAATTGGTATAGAATTAAAATTACAGAAGAGGGTATTTATAAACTCGATTATAATTTTCTTAAATCAAAAGGAATTGATTTAGCGAATGTTGATCCAAGAACAATTCAAATTTTTGGAAATGGTGGAAAAACTTTAAGTGAAAATCCTGAAGATTATTTAAATGTTGATTTGATTGAAAATGCAATTTTAGTTGTTGGTGAAGAAGATGGAAAATTTGATCCATCCGATTACATAATTTTCTACGCACCATCAGTCAAAGGCTGGGAATATAAATCAAGTTCAAAAACGATTGGGCATTACTTTCATTATTATAGTGATGTGAATTATGTGTGGTTGACATTCGGCAATGCAATTGGTAAACGAATGTCGAGTAAAGTTTCGGTTTCTAATAATCCTGACTCTATCGTAACAACAACTACGGGTTATATTCTGTATCGTGAATTCAAAAAAAATCTTGCCGGGACAGGCAGAAGATGGTTTGGTGATGAATTTAATGATAGAACTAAATCAAGGGTTTATGTAAATCGATTGCCTGGATTGGTACCTGATAAAACTATTACCTATCGAATAGGTGTAGTTGCAAGATCCGATAGAGTCACAACATTTTTTGTTGATGAAGGGAACGATAGAATCGGTTCAATTTCAATGAACCCAGTAAATCTTGCAGATGGTATTGGACTTTATGCTTACTCAAATTTTGGTGTTTTCACACACTCATCAAATTTGTCTGACTCAAGGAGTGTCTTAAAGTTAACATATAATGTAACTGATGCAATCTCTTCAGGTTATATTGATTATTTTGAAATTCTTTATCCAAGATACTTATCAGCTGAAAGTGATAGGATAAGTTTCTTCTCACCGCTGAAGTCTGGAGTTTATGAATATTTGGTGAGCAATTTTTCCAATAGTGATATAAAAGTTTTTGATGTTTCAAAATTTAACGATGTCAAGTTGATTTCAAATGCAGAAATAAGCGGGATGCAGATAAAGTTTAGAGCAATTGAGGATGGAAATTCTCCTTCAAAATATTTTGCTGTTGGTCAAAATGGTTATCTACTTCCATCTGAAATAATTAAAATAGCAAATCAAAATTTAAGGGGAATTAATCCAGGCGGAGAATTAATCATAATTTCACCAAAAGAATTTTTAGCTGAAGCAAACCGATTGAAGTCTCACAAAGAATCAAGATCGAAGAAACCATTGTCAACAGTCGTTGTCAATGTCGAAGAGATTTACAACGAATTCAGTGGTGGATTACTCGATGTCTCAGCAATAAGAAATTTTATCAAACATGCTTATACATTCTGGACAATCAAACCAAAATATGTTTTGCTTTTTGGTGATGGAAATTATGATTACAGAAACATAGAAGGTTATGGTAAAAACTTTATTCCAGTTTATGAGACGGAAGAAAGCTTATTCTTGCTTTATAGTTATCCAACAGATGATTTCTTCGGCAGAGTTGTAGGCAATGATTTATTTGTTGATATAGCTGTTGGAAGAATTCATATCCAGTCAATTGAAGAAGCAAAAGCTGCTGTTGATAAAATAATTCGCTATGAGAATAATAAGGATTTTGGTCTTTGGAGAAATTTAATAACCTTAGTTGCTGATGATGGTAAAACTACAAAAGGTGATGATGGACATATACACACCAATCAATCAGAAATTCTTGCCAAAGAAACTATTCCTCCAGCATTTGAAACAAAGAAAATATATTTGATTCAATATCCAACTGTGGAAACAGCTGGAGGAAGAAGAAAGCCTGATGTCAATCGAGAAATTATAAATACTTTTAATGATGGAACTCTTGTAATTAATTTCATTGGGCATGGAAATCCAGAAGTCTGGACTCACGAATATGTATTTGAAAAAACTGTGACAGTTCCACAATTAAAAAATGCAAACAGACTTCCGTTCCTTTCGGCGGCAACCTGCGATTTTGGTGATTATGATAAACCCGCCAATCAGAGTTCGATGGAACTACTTCTGACAAAAGCTGACGGTGGAATCATATCAGGATTTACTGCATCTCGAGCTGTATGGTCGAGCGAGAATGCAGCTATCAATTACGCTCTTTTCCAAGCTTTGTTTTCGTATCGCAGAACAAACTCAACTCAACCTTCAATTGGTGAAGCATATTTTCAAGTTAAGCGATTTAAAGTTTCTGATAACGATCAAAAATATAATCTATTTGGTGATCCCAGCCTCTATTTGCTTGCACCGAGCGATCTCGGTTTAGTTGATTCAATTAACAATTCTTCTACATCAGGTATTGTAGAGATTAAGGCTTTGAATAGAGCCTCGATCACGGGGACTATCAGAAATTCAGATGGAACCATTAATTCAAATTTCAATGGCGAAGCTCTTGTTACTGTTTATGATTCAAAGAGATATCAAGAAGTGCCAGAATGGCCAGGCTGGACAGGTCCAGGGAAGGGCATAGAATTATCTGGTGGAATAATTTATAAAGGTAGAGTTTCAATAAAGAATGGAATTTTTAGAACTGAATTTGTTGTACCAAAAGATCTTTCTTATGAAGGCAATAATGGAAAAGTCTCTGTGTATTTCTTTAATAACAGTACAGATGGTATTGCTTACACTGAAAATATCAAAGTTGTATCTGCTGACAGCGTTACTATTACTGATGTAAAAGGTCCTGATATTAAAATTTATTTTGATAATGATCTTTCATTTGGAGCGACTTTAGTTTCTCGGTCGCCATTACTAATTGTTAAACTTGAAGATGAGACAGGCATCAACACAACTGGCTTAGGCATTGGTCATAATATTGAAGCTGTAATTAATGATAACGAAACCAATTCAATTAAATTAAATGAATATTTTCAGGGTGATCTGGATGCTGGAAATCAGAAAGGTGAAGTTCGCTATCGTTTGAGTGATTTACCTCTTGGGAAGAATAAAATTAGAGTTTCAGCTTGGGATGTTTTCAACAACAAAAATGAAACAGAAATGTTTTTTGAAGTCGTTGGTGATAATCAACTCATAATTAAAAATGTTTACAACTATCCGAATCCAGTAAATAATTCGACATATTTCACATTCCAGCATAGTTATGATCAACCTGTTAATGTAACGATCAAAATTTATTCAGTAAGCGGCAGGCTTATTCATAAAATTGAAAAACAAAATGTCTTAGAAAAGTTTGTAAAAGTTTACTGGGATGGTAAAGATGCTGAAGGAGACTATCTCGGTAATGGCGTATATTTGTATAAAATAATCATTAATTCGCTCGACAATACAAAAAGCAGCGAAGCCTTAGGTAAATTAGCAATAATGAGATAACTCGGAGGAACATAACAAATGAAAACAGTTCGAATATTAATCGCATTCTTTGTTCTTGTGATTTTAAGCACAAGTCAAATTGCAAAGGCTCAGGGAGAGGCAGCAGTTCCATTTCTTTTACTTGCTCCTGACTCAAGAGCTGGTGGAATAGGTGAATCTGGTGTTGCATTGGCTGATAATGCTAATGCAGTTTTCTGGAATCCTGCTGGGATTGCTTTCCTTGATGGAAGTGAAGTTAGTTTTACTCATTCAAACTGGCTTCCACAATTTAATCTCGATTTATTCTACGAATACGCTACTTACAGACAATATTTCCCATCTCTAAATGGGCATCTCTTTACAAGCATCACTTATATGAACTTTGGTGAATTTGTTAGAACATCATCACAATCACCAGATCCAATTGGAACATTTAAGTCTTTTGATGCTGCCTTAACAGTCGGATATGCAACAAAGCTTAATCCATCTCTCGGTATTGGTGGAAATTTCAGATTAATTCACAGCAGACTTGCAGATAAAGGAACTGAGCTTGAACAAGGTAAAGGAGTTGCAACTACTGTTAGCTTTGATATTGCAATGCTTTATCGTCCACAAAATCTTTATCTCCCATTGATTGGTGATTTTAGCAGGAGATTTAGTTTCGGAATGAATTTGAGCAATCTTGGTCCAAAGATTTATTACATTGATCAAGCTCAAGCCGATCCAATCCCAACTAACTTACGAATGGGAATTGCCTTAAAATTGCTCGACATTGATTATAACTCCTTTACTTACACACTTGATTTCAGCAAACTGCTGGTTCATAAAAGGAAAAAAGATCCAATAACAGGCCAGGATATTCCACCAGATGGTTTGCCAAAATCATTGATTACATCATGGACTGATGAACCATTTAAGGAAGAATTGAGACAGATTGTTACATCAATGGGACTTGAGTATTGGTATGGAATGCCAGGTGATTTTATGTTTGCAGCAAGAGCGGGATTCTTTTACGAAGATCCTGCTTATGGAAATAGAAAATTTGTTTCTCTTGGTGCAGGTGTAAGATATGATATGTATGGATTTGATTTTTCTTATATCACAACTTCAATGTTCAAAGGTCAGGAAAATCATCCGCTTAATGAAACATTAAGATTTACACTCTCAATTGCCTGGGGTGCTAAACCTGTTCAGACAAAAGGTTTCCCATCAGGTCCGTATTCTGATAAAAAATAAAACTGACCTTTAAGTAATTGAATTTGTGAAGAGACTAAATTGGGAAACGATTTGAATGATAAAATTATCGTCAGGTTGAATTAATCTCCACCAAAAGCTTTCTGAATTTTTTAATTAAGAGAGCTTCTGGTTGAGAAAACCTGACTTTTTTATTAATCAAATTCTTTTGTCCAAAATTCTGAAGAACTCAATCTAAGATATTAAACATTATCTTGAAAATAACTTTAAATACATAATCAAAAATGAAACTTGAAAAATTTTTAATCCTGTTTTTGACTTTATCGACAATTCTTTTTGCTCAATCTGCTAAAATTGAATTGAGATTACCACATAATTTAAATCCGTTTAGTGCGAGTGAAAGTCAAATTTACCGAACGACATCGGTTGATACTTTTCGTTTGCTTGCTGTGATGGTTGATTTTGCAGTTGATCAAGATGCAGCGACTTACGGGAATGGAAAATTTGGTTCCCATTATTCAAAGGATTACGGAAAAAGTATAATTGATCCGCTGCCACATGATAGAAATTATTTCAAATCACACCTTGAGTTCTTAAAAAATTACTATCAAAAAATCTCTGATGGTAAAATTATAATTCAGTATGAAGTATTAGATAGAATTGTTACGCTTCCAAATGTAATGAGTTATTATTCACCACCGAAATCGAATGATCTATCACGATTGGGAATATTATTCGAAGATGTCTGGCGAAAAGTCGATTCACTTTATCCAGATCAGGATTTTACCAAGTACGATGTCTTTACAATTTTTCACGCTGGAGTGGGAAGAGATATTGTAATACCAGAGACATTCGGACTTGAAAAAGATATTCCATCTGTTTACTTAAGTCCAACTACATTGAAGAATTTCTTTGGTGCAAATTATCAAGGTGTAAAAATTGGCAATCCACCTAAATATGTTCTAAACTCTATGATTTTACCCGAGACTGAAAGTCGGGAAATTCAAACTTTAACTGGCAAAGCTTTGCTTGAATTGAGCATTAATGGATTGCTTGCTGCAAGTTTTGGCAGCTTTCTTGGACTTCCAGATTTGTTTGATACTAAAACTGGTAAAACGGCTATTGGTCGTTTTGGCTTGATGGATGGTCAGGCAATGTTTGCGTATGCAGGACTTTTCCCACCAGAGCCATCAGCCTGGGAAAAATATTTTCTTGGTTTAGTTGAACCAATTGAAATTTCAAAGGATACTTTGGATTTAGAAGTTTTTGCTCGCCTGGCATCAGTTAATAATTCAAAAACAGTTTACAAAATTCCAATCAATTCAAGAGAGTATTACTTAATTGAAAATCGTCAGAAAGATGTTTTAAATGATGGAATAAAAATCAAATCTCAGATCGGGGTTAATCTTGTTGAGTATAATTTCTTCAAAGATTTTAGAAATTTTAGTTCTTACTATGTTGATACAGTAGACGGAGTAGTGATTGATGTTGATGAATTTGATTGGGCAACTCCAGGTAATGGAATTTTGATCTGGCATATTGATGAAAAAATCATAGCTGAAAATTTCGCTGATAATTCGATAAATGCAAATCCGAAATTGCGAGGAATCAAATTAATTGAAGCCGATGGAATTCAGGATATAGGTAATGAGTTCACTACTATTTTCGGTGATGTAGTTGTTGGCGAAGGCGATTCAGTTGATTTCTGGTTCAAGAATAATCCATCAAAATTTTATAAGAATGAATTTTCAGATGAAACTAAGCCGAGAACTCTATCAAACAATGGAACACCGACTTATATTAAAATTTACAACTTCTCCGAACTAAATAATCAAATGACTTTTAGTGTAAGTTTTGGTAACGAGAAAATAAAACCAATTGTCAACGAACGAATTGCTCAATCTCTCAGAACTGAATTTATACATAGAAATGAAATTGATACGAACAAAATTTTTATTAAATCTGGCAATGAATTTTTTAGTTACGATCTCTTATCAAAATCTAAACAGATTTTTTCCAATTCAGTTCAAACTAACATACTTTTTATCAATTTTTTGAATGGAATAAATATTTACTCTTTTGTCGAATCGAATTCATCAAACGAACTTTTGCTTAGTTTGGTTTATATCTCTTCGGATACAATATGGGTAGAACAATTTAAACTTCCGTTTACAAACAATGTAAAAAATTTAATTACCTACCCAGTATCGCAATTACTATCAAATTTCGTGATTGAAATTCTTAGGGAGAATGGCGAGCAATATCTATTTAAATCTCCACAAAATACTTTTGCTCCAACTGGATTAATTGTAACTGACAAAGCAATTAAGTCAGCATATAATGGTTATAGAACTATTACTCTGACTTCTAAGTATGTTTACTTTGGCAATACTAAAGTTGAACACTCGCTTAATGATCTGGTTGAAATGGTTTTAATCTGGGATAATTCACTTGCTCAAACTCCAGCTGATAAAGAGATTGCTGTTATTTTTGATAAGTCTGGTTTTGTTGAGACATTAAATGAAAAAGGGATAATCGCTCATTTCAAAATTGACTTGACTGATTCAAGCTTTACAATAGCTGCTGGAAATCTAAAACCAGATGAAACGAATTACATTTTTGTAAACACAAAAGACAAAATTTTAGCTTTCAACAAATCTGGCGCTGTGGCTGAAAATTTTCCAATCTATCCGCCTTTCGGGACAAAATTCATTGGCAATTTGAATTTAATTGATTACAATAATGATGGTGTTAACGATATTCTGGTTTCAACAGAAGATGGTAGATTAATCTGTTATAATGGGAAAAAGCCTTCCGAAAATTTAATGGATGCATTAATCACTTATTCAATTGGTTATCTGTCAAGTGGTTCAAGTCTTATTTATAATTTCAACAAAACATTTTATTTGACAGGAAATGATAGTGGTTTTGTTCAACTGGTACAAATTGCTGATGAACCTAAAATTATTAAATGGACTTTGAATTCAAACAATTTGTATCATCATAATGTATCTGAAATTCCAGCGGGTGCATTTTACAGAGATGAATTTCTGCCGAAGTCTAAAGTTTATAATTGGCCTAACCCAGTTTATGATAACGAAACAAATTTCAGAGTTTATGTTTCAGAAGATGCAAAGATTAAAATAAAGATTTATGATTTGAATGGAGAATTTGTTGATGAAATAAATTCTTATGCCTTAGCTGGAATTGAAACCGATATCAAATGGAATGTTGCAAATATTCAAAGCGGAATTTATTTCGCTCGTATCGAAGCAAAATCACAAAGTAAAAGTGATTATAAGATCATTAAAGTTGCTGTTGTTAAATAGTAAATCAATCTTAACGAAGATTAATCTTTTAACCAAAACTTATCATTAATCTTAAAATGAAAAATAACTTTTTTGTAACTCTTATTTTTTTAGTTCTAAGTGCATACTCAACCAATGCTCAATTTAATGAGTATTATCCAGAAGTGAATTGGTACACAATTGAAACCAAACATTTTTCTGTTCATTTCCATGAAGGTGCCGAAAGAACCGCAAAAGTAATTGCAAAAATTGCTGAAGAAATTTACGAGCCCATAACTTCTTTTTATGGTTATAAACCCGAACGTGTTCACTTTGTAATTAAAGACATTGATGATTATTCCAATGGAGCGACATATTTTTTTGACAACAAGATTGAAATCTGGGCACCGCCTCTTGATACAGATTTAAGAGGGACACATCACTGGTTACGAAATGTAATTTCCCATGAATTTACTCATATGGTTCAACTTCAAGCAGCAATGAAGTTAAATCGCAGAGTACCAGCATTTTATTTACAGGTTTTGAACTATGAAAGAGAAAGAAGACCCGATGTTCTTTATGGTTTTCCGAATGTAATCGTATCTTATCCAATTCCATCGATAAATGTGCCTCAGTGGTTTGCTGAAGGAACTGCACAATATATGAGAAACGAATTTCAATACGATTATTGGGACTCTCATCGAGATATGATTTTAAGATCCTATGTGCTTGATGGAAATATGTTAACCTGGAATCAAATGACAGTTTTTGAAAAGACAAGCCTTGGAAATGAATCTGTTTACAATTCAGGTTTTGCACTTGTCAGTTACATCGCTTATCGCTACGGAGAGAAAAAATTAATTGAAATTAATAATCGACTAAAAGATAAATTATCCTTCACAATTGATGAGGCTATTAAGAAAGTTCTGAATATTTCTGGAGAACAACTATACAACGAATGGAAAGAATTTTTAAAAGATTATTATACTAAAAATACCGAAATCATAAGGGGAAATTTATTCACTGGTCAATTAATCGAACCAGAAGGATTTGGTAATTTTTATCCAGTATTCAGTCCCGATGGTTCTAAACTCTACTATCTTTCAAATAAAAACGAAGATTATTTTTTAACCTCACTTTATGTCTATGATTTCAAAACCAAAAAATCTGAGCTTGTTCAATCTGGAGTTCGCTCGACATTTGCTCTAACTCCTGATGGGAATAAAATCATTTATTCCAAGCTCACTGAAAAAAACAAAAATCTTGTAAAGATACATGACCTCTACATCTATGATCTCGAGAAAAAGAAAGAGAAGCGTTTAACTTACGGTTTAAGAGCAAATAATCCTTCCCTTTCCCCAGATGGGAAAACGATAGTTTATGTTTCCCAGAAAGATGGAACGCTGAATTTGTTTTTAATTGATATTGAAGGGAAAAATCAAAGGCAGTTGACTTTCTTTAAAAACGGAGAGCAGGTTTATAATCCAAAATTTTCACCCAATGGTAAAAAAATTGTTTTTGATTATTCACTTAATGAAAGCAGAGATATTGCAATTTGTGATCTGGATGGAAACATCGATTTTCTTATTAATGAAAAAAATATTGATGAAAGAAATCCTGTATTTGTTAATGAAGATGAAATAATATACTCAACTGATAAAAAAGGTATTTTTAATCTTTTCGTTTATAACTTAAACACTGGAAGTAAAAGACAAATTACAAATGTAGTTGGCGGTGCATTTATGCCTGCCTGCAACTTCAAAGGAGAGATTGCTTATGCTGGTTATACTTCGACTGGTTATAAAATATTTTTCGTTGATAGATTTGATACACTGAACTTCGATTATATTCCTGAATACAATTACAAATTGTTCCCGATTGATCAGAGCAAAAAAGTGAATGGCAATTTTGACTGGGAAAAACTCAAGAACTTTGATGATACACAGATCCCTGATTTTAAAGTGAAAAAATACTCTGCAAATTTCACAAAGCTTTCTTTCATTCCATTCCTTAGATATGATAATTACAGTCGCTCTGCAAAAGGATTTGAACTGATCAAACCGGGATTTTATTTCTATTCATCAGATATATTAAATCGAACTGGAATGTTTGGAAGCATTGCAATCAATTCAAGATTTGAGCGGGATTTATACTTTGGCTTGGAATATCGTGATCGAGTTCCAATCTTCTTTCAACTTGGATTAAAACCAGAATTAAATCTCGAAGTTTATAGTGTTTCCAGAAAAGCAGAAAATTTTCTAGGTCTATCTCCCGATACCTTAGCGGATGGGACAATTAATTATGCATATAAAACTCCTGTCACTGTAACTTATAATCTGTTTGAAGTTGATTTATCTGCAAAGCATTACTTGTTTTCAAAAAATCATACACTTCAATTTAAAACAATTTACAGCCGCTACTCAGCAGACCTTAGTTCTTTTCTGCTGCCTGGTGGAATTCTTTATCCTGCTACATTTGAAATTTATTTGCGAGGATGGACTTTTAATTTGACTTATAACTTTGAAAATATTCTTTTGAAAAAAGACAATGACATTAATCCATATGGAACCAAAGTCAATCTTAATTTTGAGTATTCAACAAACGACTTTAATCCAGAAACTTATTATGATGAAAATGAAGGTGCTCTGCTGACAAGATATGGTAAAACAAAATACTCAAGAATTGAATTGAACCTGATGCAGGCATTTAAACTTCCAGCTGGAAAACATTCTTTAACTTTCAAAACGCGAGCAGGAACAACACTCGGACCCGAAACGGATAGTTTCTTCGATTTTTATCTGGGCGGCTTAATTGGAATGAAGAGTTATCCTTTTTATGCAATTAGCGGAAATGAAATTTTTCATCTCAATGTTAATTATCGTTTCCCAATTTTTGAAGATATTGATAAGAGGATTTATAATCTTTATGTCGATAAAATTTATGGTTCAATTTATTTCGATTTTGGTAATGCTTGGCAGTCAAAAGCTGTAAAATTGAAAAACTTCAAAAAAGGTGTAGGTGCAGAATTAAGAGTTCAGATGAATTCTTTTTATATGTTTCCCACAAGCTTATTTGTCAATCTTGCTTATGGTTTTGATGAATTCAAAAGAGAAAACATTTTTACAAAGGAAACAATCAAATACGGAAAAGAACTTTTAGTTTACTTTGGAATTTTATTCGGTTTTGAATTATGAGGTTAAAATTATGAAAAAATTAATCGCATCGTTAATCTTTGTTCTATCCTTAAATCTTTTTGCAATTGATGATAATTTCAGGACAGGTAATCTCCAGACTGATTTTAAGATTAATTTACAGAAAGAAAATCAATCTTCAGCTCAATTGAATAATATAAGTAATCAGAAATCTCCAATTCTTGCTGGTGCTTTATCTGCTTTAATTCCCGGTGCAGGTGAGATTTATACTGGAGATTATTTGAAAGCAATTTTATTTGTTGCCGTTGAAGGTGTATCTCTTTATCTAAATTATCATTACACTAAAAAAGGTGATGATCAGACGATCTTTTTCCAGAATTATGCTGATGAATACTGGAGCGTAGTTCGTTATGCTGAATGGTTAAATCAATGGGCAAGTGCTCTTGGCGGCACAGCGAATATTCATATCAGTCCAGATGTCAACTTAAAACCCTGGCAAAGAGTAAATTGGGATGAACTTAACACAGCTGAAAGATCAATCAGGGAATTTTCCCATACTTTATATCCGCATGGACATCAACAATATTATGAGATGATCGGTAAGTATCCTCAATACAGTCAGGGCTGGGATGATTCAAAATTTGCAAGAGGACAATACACAATTGCAGGTGAATATTATTATGATACTCAGGGGAAGTTCATTTACTACTCAGGTTTAAGAGGCAAAGCCAATGATTATTACAACTATGCAGACAAAGCTTTGATAGTCACAATTACAAATCACATCATTAGTATGGTAGATGCAATCATTTCAGCCAATAAGTACAATTCTAAAATAAAACTTGATATGAGCCTTGAAAAAATTCAGTCTAATTACTTTGTTGAGTATTATCCACAGTTGAATCTTCGATTAAACTTTTAATTGAAACTAAGAGATTTTGTTATTCATTTTCTGGCTGAAGTATAACTTTCCAAATCGTAGTGAATGATCTTTTCAGGCATTGGTAGTTTATCAATTTGGACACCCGCATCTTTAAAAAATTGAACCCCAAGAGAATCGTGATAATCTGAAAAGACGACAACTCGAACAATTCCCGCAGCAATCAAAGCTTTCGCACAAGTTGTACAGGGCATATTTGTCACATAAGCAGTTGCACCTTTTACGCTTACTCCGTGCAAAGATGCTTGCACCAATGCATTTATCTCAGCATGATTTGTTCTAACGCAGTGATTATCAACAATTAAACAACCGACATCATCGCAATGTGGAAGACCAGGCAAAGAACCATTGTATCCTGTTGCTAAAACATATTTATCTTTTACTAAAACACAGCCTACATGCATTCTTGGACAAGTTGATCGTTCCGAAGCCAGCATTGCAAGTTTAAGGAAATATTCATCCCAGCTTGGTCTTTTTTTGTGTTCCATTTTTGTCTCACAAATTT
Source organism: Ignavibacteria bacterium (assembly GCA_013177855.1). Taxonomy (NCBI): domain Bacteria; kingdom Pseudomonadati; phylum Ignavibacteriota; class Ignavibacteria; species Ignavibacteria bacterium. The sequence goes on along the minus strand of JABLYA010000001.1, from coordinate 713,708 downwards.
GTTCAACTTATTTCGAAATTTAATTTGAAATTGTGAATTAAAAAATAACTTAGAATAATCGACATAGCCCATCAATTTAGTTTTTAAGATGCTTTGCATTTAACAAATAAATAAAAGAAAAATGATTTTCAGTTCATTCCTTAAAATTTATTTTTGTAAAAACAACGAGGTGACTATGAAAATAAAATTACTCTACTTAATTCTTCTCTCTCTCTTCATAAAAATTTATGCAGATGATTCCACAGCTGTGATGGTTGGACCGGGAATTAAATATCATTCGGTTTATAAAACTTCAGTTGGACCATACAACATTAAAATTTTAGAGATAGATATTACTCATCCAAAAAATAAAATTGAAACTGTACTGGCAAAGGATGTTCTTGGAACTGGTTTCGAAAAGACTTCATCGATGGCTAAAAGAAGCAGCAGAAGTGGTCATGTTGTAATTGGTGCCGTCAATGCCGATTTCTTTGGTATCAGTGATCCGTACAATCCTTACACTTTTTTAATCGGTTCAATGATAAATAATAACGAGTACACTTTTGGCAGAATTAGCCAGAGGCCATCTTTTGCGGTTGATACTTCAAAGAGAATGATTATCGATGATCTCGGTTTTTCAGCAATCATTAAAACAAAGCAAGGTTATGTGAGGTCAATTTCAAGTCTTAACGATACCGTTAGATCAAATTCGCTGGTAATTTTCAATAAATATTTTGGAACTTCGACTAAAACAAACAACTCTGTGACTGAGGTTAGGTTGAAAAGATTAACTCCGCTTGTTATTGGCGACTCAATCAAATTTGTAGTAAGAGCTAAAAATGTTGGTATTGGGAATATGACTTATTCAGCAGATGAATATGTTTTATCTGGAAATGGAACAGCAAAAGCATTTTTAGATTCCACAATTCTTGTCAACGATACAATAACAATTCTTTTCAGTACAAATCCATTTAGGGGAAACATCTTTACAATGACAGGTGGCGGACCAACACTTGTAATTAATGGTGTAATTCCTGATGGACTTCAGACTGCTGTGCATCCGAGAACCGCAGTTGGATTTAATCAAGACTCAACAAAATTATTTTTCGTAACAGTTGATGGGCGTCAGCCAGGCTTTAGTGTTGGAATGTCTTTACCTGAGCTTGCAAATTATATGAAATCAATTGGTTGTTATAATGCTGTAAACTTAGATGGCGGAGGATCGACTACAATGGTTGTGAGAAATAGAGTGGTCAATTCACCTAGTGATGCTGCGGGAGAAAGATCTGTTGCAAATGCACTTCTTGCAATAAGCGAAATTTATGCAAGTGAAGTTATTGATAGCTTTTATCTCTGGCCCCGACAAATTTTTATTGACTCCACTCAATCGAAAAAAATTGAAATCTATGGAAAAGATATATGGGGATACGAAATTGATGTCTTACCATCTGAAGTCAATTGGGAAATTCAAGGCTTGAATGGTTATATCGATTCACTTGGATTTTTCTACCCATTGCAGGTAGGTACTGGAATTATAATTGGAAGAATTAAAAATCTTGCAGATACAATTTCAGTGACTGTTACCGGCGAAAGAATTCCGACCTGGAGTTTTTCCGATGCAGGTAATAATATGCCGTCCTGGTTATCTCCAACAGCAAGCACAGAACGAGGTTTGGCATATGGATTTACAAATAATAATCATCGACTTTATGTAGTATCAAGACCAAATGTTTTAATCCTGGATGCACAGACTGGCGATGTTGTGGGCAGTTTGAATATTAATGGAGTCACTGGTGGAACATTCACACTCAATGATGTTGAAGTAACCGATGATGGAAAAATTATTGCTGCAAATCTCACTACAAGCGCATCTACTTCTCCATTTAAAATTTATAAATGGGATGATGAAAATTCAGCGCCGCAAGTCATAATTGAGTATTCTGCCAATGCTTATCGTCTAGGTGATAAAATTACTGTCGTAGGCAGTTGGTCGGATAATTCAGCAGTTATTTATGCCGCAGCAGCTAATTCAAATAGAATTTTGAAATGGACAATGAGCAATGGTTCATTTAATCAAACTCCTCAAGAGATTGTGCTTTCTGATGTAACGAATTATGGAACCAATCCATCTGTCGCACCGATAGGAAAAGGTAATTCAAATTTTTTTGTTAATGCAACAAGTATCTTACCGAAATATTATTCTCCAACAGGTTCAATACTCGGAACCTGTCCGACTGGTTTGGTTGCAACGCAGAGCAATGCAATAAGATATTTTGAAAAATTCGGTAAAAAATTTTTAGTCACATATCAATACGGTGTATTTAATGAAAATGCGAGGATATTAGATATAACAAATGGAATTGCAAATGCAACCACATATGAAACAACTCCAACACTCGGTGATAATGCCAATAACATTGGTTTAAGTGGAGATGTAGCAGTGCGATATTACGGAAGGGGAGTTTTTATTATTTATGTACTTTCAACAAATAATGGAATTGGTGCATATCAAATTACAATCGATACAACTACTTCGGTTGAAGATGAAAAACTTTTTCTGGAAAATTTTTACTTGAGCCAGAATTTTCCCAATCCATTTAATTCAATTACAAAAATTCGATATAGCATTCCAAAACAAACTAATGTAAAAATTAATCTATATGACTGTCTTGGTAGAAAAATTTCTGAGTTAATAAATGAAACAAAAAATCCCGGCAATTATGAGATTGAATTGAACTCGAATCATTTTCCACAACATCTAACCTCAGGAATATATTTTTATCAACTTGTATCTGATGAAAAAATATTGACAAAAAAACTTGTTCTATTAAAGTAGCTTAATTTTAGTGAAGAACTGAAGAGATCGAAGAAGAACTGGATTGAAAAGCTCAATGATAATAAAGACCTTTTCGGAATCACATATTACCATTTCGGCAAGACATATGACCTATTCGGAATGACACATTACCTTTTCGGAAAGACATATTTCCTATTCGGAATCAAATATGACCTTTTCGGAACGACATATAACCATTGCGGAAAGACATATAACCTCTTCGGAAGCATATATAACCGTTTCGGAAGGACAAATAACCACTTCGGAATGGCATATAACCTTTTCGGAAAGAAATATGACTGCTTCGGAAAGACATATAACCACTGTGTATTTGTTTGACAGACACTTGTGAATTTTCTAAGTTGATAAAGAAAAAAGTAGGAAAAAAGTATTGGAATATGTTTTTGCAGTCTACGCTGAATTGCTTAATTATCCTCCTATTAAATGGGTAATTGAACACATTAAAAAAGCAAGACCTCCAATGGAAGCTGAAATAGGAAGTGAACTTTTTAAATTCATTAGAAATATTGTCGTATATTTTTCTTTTTTGAAAGCTGGAATGAAGTCTGGATTAATAAATTAATAATTAATTGGCAGGAAGAAGAAAAATCTATTGATAAATCTTTAAACAAATATAAAGGAATGGAGACAGTAAAATAAAGATTTTGAGAAGCACAAAAAGAGAGAATGACATATTTAAGTATCAAATTTCCTAAGAAATATATAGAGTATACAAAAATTTATTTAAAAGAAATTTTTTCTGAAAAAGAAGGAATAATATTTTCCTTTATTCTAATGAAGCAGTTTTTGGATACCCAAGTTGAAAAATAAATGGCTTTAAATTTACTTCACATAACACGGGCTATACGCTCACTCCGTTCGCCCAAATCGGCTATCGCAGACCTTCGTATAGTCCAAAACCTTATATGACATATCAGGCCCGCGTGGCGGTCCCTTAGTGGGCACGGCCATTTATGGTAGTTCAAGGAGGTGTATCTAAAGCAAAAACAACTTAAGTAATTATTATTAAAAAATGGAGGAATTACAATATGATCTATTTAGTTAGCTATCTTTGTGGTTGGATTTTAGGGATAATTATATACTTCTTAAAACCGGAATATGGTTTTATCAATACTCAATTACTGGTTCAATTAGTTTTTACAGTTGGATTTTTCGGAATTTTTAACTTTATTGGACATGTTTTTTTAAGTAAGCAAGTTGCCCAAAAAATAGGATGGGAGTCCAATCTTTTTCAAAAAGAGCTGGGATGGGTTTCTTTGGGGATTGGAATATCAGGTATCTTGTGTTATTGGATTAGAGACAATTTTTGGATTGCGACGATAATTCCGTTTTCGACATTTCTAATTGGGGCTGGAGCAATTCATATTATTGAAATGATAAGGAACAAAAATTTCGAACCTGGCAATACATGGATTATTTTGCCGGATTTTTTAATGCCAATTACATTGATTGTATTACTAGTATTACGATAAAGTTTGGAAATATTTATTGCCGACCAGCTAACCATCCTAGTTCAGCTGGCGTGTAATTGAATAACTTCTGTCCAGGGCTTGATACGAAATATGACAATATGTTGCTGCTGGCGGGTTGCGGTATTTCGAAGATGGGTATTCGAAGAGGAAGGCTGAATCATGAAGCTGTTTCGAAGATGATGGTTCATGAAGTGGGCGCGACCAAACTCATCCGCCCAAGTCCTGTAAGACGACGGCTTCACCACATCGTCGAATACTGCGACTTTTGTGGGGGCCTTAGGGCGGTTGAGCTTTGGCAACATGTGGACATTATATGAAATTCCGAACCACGCTGTTGAGGTAAAAGATTTGGAAAAATATTTAAAAGGTCTAAAGAATTAATAGAAAGGAGGGGAGAATAGAATGCTCAAGATTAAAACAAAAAATTTAATCAGACTGGCATTTATTGCGATGATGATAATTGGTGTTGTTTTGATATCTGGATGTGAAAAAAAAGAAACTACTCCTACCGAGCCTGAAACGATTATTCCAGATGATTCACCTCAGCTACCATCAAGAGGATTCTTTATGGGTATCTTGCCAACTACGGCTCAAGGTCAGTCGTTCGATGCTTCATATTCTCAAGCAACTCAATAAATAAAAATTTTAATTAAGTTAACTAATCATTATTTTATTAAATAATCTTATAAATTCGATAGTTATCATTAAAATGATGACTGATAATTATAAACATAACATTGCTAAAGCTTTAATTAAATTTGGGCAAGTGTTAGAAAATCTCAATTCGAAAAAAGAAATATTTTTTACTCGTAACCCAAATGCAGAACAACTAATATGGAACAATCCACTAGCATTTTTTTTGGCTGTTTTATTAGACCAAGGTATGAAGGCTGAAAAGGCCTGGGAAATTCCTTATTTACTCAAACAGAGATTAGGGCACTTGGATGTCTTTAAAATCGCAAGTATTTCAGATGAAGAAATTATATCTGTGTTTATGGAGGCACCAAAACTTCATCGATTTCCCAGAAGAATGGCTTTGTTTGTTAAAAAAGCCTGTCAACATATTATTGAAAAATATAATGGGAAGGTTGAAAACATTTGGAATGATAAGCCAGAAAGTAATGAACTTCATCAAAGATTTTTAGAATTTCAAGGTATTGGACAAAAGAAAGCTTCAATGGGGACAAATATGTTAGTTAGAGATTTTAAGATCGAAATCAAAGATAAAAGAGGTATTGATGTCTCCTATGATATTCAAGTCCGGAGGATATTTTTGAGAACAGGATTGGTTTATAGAGATGATATGAACCTTATTTTGCAAACAGCACGAGAATTAAATCCTGAATATCCCGGGATATTAGATTTTCCTTGTTGGATAATCGGAAGGAAATATTGTCATCCCCAAAATCCTGAATGTAATAAATGTCCTATATCCAATGTTTGTCTCAAATTGTTAGATAAAAATTTACCAGAAGCATATTAATTTTTCCTTCCGACATCCTTTTTTACCATAGAATCCTATGATAAATCAGAATGAAAATACACTAAATAAGGAAAATTAAAATTAGGTGTTAGAAAAATTATTCTTTCTGGCAAATACAATGTTTGAACTATTGAATTAATAAAAGTCATACTTGCAAAGTGAAATAACATATTTAGTTTTGAAATCTTGAAAACAATTTGATTAAATGAAGAAGTAAATAATTTTTTGTGAAAGTTTTGTAGAAATTTTTAGTGGAAGGATTATAAAATTAATAATATTAGAGTATTAAATGGTTAAATTTATAAGATCAAGGCAAATTTAATTTTATATTAAGCGATGATAAAAACAGTGATTTAAAGTTTTGAATTTCAACGAAATTCAAATTATAAAGATTGGAAAGCAAGTCTATATTAAGACTTTGATTGTTTGTAAGAATTAAAAAGCAATTTTTTGAATCGATTTTAAAATACTTTTGAATTTTTTTGAACTGCTGTATGAACTTTTGATAAGTTCCAGTTTTAACTTCAAACAAGTACAATTCATTATTTATTAATAATAGAATATCAATTTCGATTTCTGTTGAGTCTGGAAGTCTGAAAACTGGATTAATTAAAACTTCAAAATAAATTTTATTCTTTAGAGGCAATAAAATTTTTTTTAGAGTATCAGAAATATATATTTCAGCCCATTTACCTGATAAAAAATTTATTGCTTCTGGAATCCTGTTAGGGGTAGCTGTTAAAGCACAAACAGGAGAATTCCTGTAAAAGAAATTTGTTAAAAAAGCTAAGTTCTGCAAGTCTTTACCTAATTGGCAAATAGCAGAAATACGCTCAGGACTTTCATACTTTAAATCCATTTTAATAGTTTGACCATTGTTTAAAGCGCTCTTAATTTTTTCTAAGAAAGGCACTATTAAATTATGTTTATTCCCAATGAAATTCGCCAGCTTTGATAAATTATGTTCTACAAAATCAGTGCTTTCCGCGGACTTTAAAATTATCTGCTTGTTTGCAAAATATGAGGCTAATTTTGATGTTTCATTATTTTTATTTTCATCTTCAATTTTATTAGGTTCATTTAATTCCTCTGCATTGTCTTCAATAAAAATTTGTTTATCAGGTTTAATATTTTCTGCTTTTTTCGTTAAATGTTTATTAATTAATTCAAGTGAATTTGAAATTTTATCTAATGATATTGAAATTTTTAATAAAATTTCTTTTAAGTCTTGTTCCATCAACTTATCTCCACTTTATTACTTAGTTCGTCCATATCATCTGATTTGCGGGGGAAATGTTCGGCTAAAACATCACCGCATTTTCTAAGAACTTTTAATATTCCTTCAAAGAAATTTTTTTCTCTGAATGAATTTTCTGCTTCCTTTGCAAGTTCATCCCAGAAAGTTTGCGGGATTTTTTCGGAGATACCAATATCTGGAAGAATATAAAACTCTCTGTCATTTAACAATAAAAAAAAGAGAATTCCACTCCTATCTCGAGTATTTGTCATACCGAGACGGTGGAATTCTCTGATTGCAAGTTCTCGGATGCTTTTTCTTTTATCAAAAAGGCTGCGACCTTTTTTAATCGAAACTTTAAGTTCGCCGGATGTTCTGAGTTCCTGTGATTTTATCTCTTCAGCAATTTTTTCGAGTTCGACTTCAGAAAGAATTTTATGTATGAAATTTTTACTGATCATTCTAAGTAATATTTATTTACGATTTTACCATTTTCGAATTCATAGACAATAGGGACTCCAGTTGGAATGTTTAATTCAAGAACTTCTTCTTTTGTCAATCCGTCAAGATACATCACCAGCGCTCTCAGTGAATTACCGTGAGCAGTTACGAGAACATTTAATCCGGCATCAATGTCGGGTTTAATTTTATTTAAAAAGTATGGAATGACTCTATCTGCCGTATCTTTCAAACTTTCGCTAATTCCATCCGGATTTAGTGGAGTTACATCTTTAGGTGGAGCAATGTCGTAACTTCTTCTCCATAAATGAACTTGTTCTTTGCCATATTTTTGAGCAGTTTCTTCTTTATTTAATCCTTGAAGAGCACCGTAATGTCTCTCATTCAAGGCTTTATCTCTTTCTACAGGAACATCAAGCTTTCCGGCGACTTCCATTGCAATTCGATCTGTATCGATTGCACGCTTAAGAACTGAAGTATATCTCTTGTCAATTTGAATGTTTTTTAACTTCTCACCAGCTTTGCGGGCTTCTTCTTCGCCTCTTGGACTTAATGGGACATCAACCCAGCCGGTGAAACGATTTTCAAGATTCCATTGCGATTCACCGTGTCTTAATAGAATTAGTTTAGCCATGTTTTGTTTTATCTCCTCAAATTTTTACAAAGTTACCGATAAAAATTTTGCCCTTCAATTAATATCTAACAATTGAATTAACAAAAAATCCACGTTCAATAATTCATCTTCTTTAATTAAATTAAATGAAAAATTATCGGAGAAGTTAATATGCGTAAATTCATCTTTATTCTTTTATTTACTTTACAGGTATTAAATGGTCAAGAGAAATTTACATTGGAAGACCAATTCAAACTTGAGTATCCATCATCAATCTCGGTTTCGAATGATGGGAATTTTACAGCATTCAATATTCGAAAACCAGATTTTGAAAATGCGAAGTGGGCGAGTCAGATTTACTTGTTGAACAATAAAACTAAACAAATTCGGCAATTAACAACTCACAAATCCGGAGTGGGGAATTTTACCTTCTCACCGGATGGAAAATTTGTTTACTTCTTATCGTCGAGGGAATTTCAGAGTGATGATGGAAAGACCATTAAAGGTGAAAAACAGCTCTGGAGAATTTCTATTGATGGCGGTGAAGCAGAACATTTTTTAAGATTACCAAATGGAGTTGATGAGTTCACATTCTCTAATGATGGAAAATATCTGGCACTTCTTTCAGATGAAGAGATTTCCGATAGTCTTCAAAAGATTCTTGATGAAAAAGAAAGAACAAAAAATGATGAAATTGTTTATCCAAAAGAAAATCCCAAAAAAGAAATATGGCTTTATGATTTTTCGAGCAAACAACTGAAAAAAATTTTTAAAGGTGATGCCGGGATCAGCAATATTCGATTTTCATCAAAAGGAAATTTTTTGCTCTATCAGACTAATTATACCGGTGAATATAATGACGAACAACATCACGATATTTACAAATTGACTCTTGACGGTACTGTAACTCAATTGACAGATTTTGAAGGACCAGAGACAGAACCTCAAACTTCTCCAGATGAGAAATTTGTTTCATTCATTTCTCAGACAGTCCCTGATATTGAATTCGCCGAAACGGATATCGAATTGCTCGATCTTCAAAATATGACAAGAGTTAATCTGACGAAAAATTTTGGTTTTTCAATAATTAATTACATCTGGCATCCAAAGGACTTTTTGATTTTTGCACTGGTGAATGAAGGTTATACAAATTCTATTTATCAAATTGATGTTAAGAAAAACTCAATTAAAAAAATTATTGATGATGGTTCGGTTATAAGTAATTTAAAAATTGCGGGTAATGGTGAATTGTTTTTCATCTATGAGAATGAAAATCTCTTGAAAGAAATCGGTAAGCTGACAAAAAATCAGATCGAACTATTGACTAATTATTCTGAGCAAATTAAGAAATTCAAGAAAGGGTCAGTTGAAATATTTTCATTTAAGTCTTACGATAAAAAGTTTGAAATTGAATCAATGTTAGTTAAACCAGTTGATTTCGATCCATCGAAAAAATATCCTTTGATTTTGTGTGTTCATGGCGGACCTTACAGTGCATTCAAGAGAACATTTTTGCAGAGTTATCCAATGCAGGTTTATGCAAATGAAGGTTTTGTCGTAGTCGCTCCAAATGTAAGAGGCAGTGCGGGCTATTCAGATAAATTTGGTCAATCAAATCGTTATGATTTGGGTGGTGGTGACTTTCAAGATGCAATGCAATCTGTTGACGAAGTAATTAAAATGGGATTTGTTGATTCAACCAGAATGGGAGTGATTGGTGGAAGTTATGGCGGGTATATGACAAACTGGATAATTTCACAAACCGATCGTTTTGCTGCAGCAGTTTCGATGTATGGAATTTTCAGTTTCTTCACCGATTTTTCAAATTCCTGGCAACCGATTTTTGAGAAAATGTATTTTGGATATTACTACTGGGAAAAGCCAATTGAAATGAATCATCTTTGGGTAAATCGCTCACCAGCATTTTATGTACAGAATATAAAAACACCTGTTCTCATACTTCAAGGTGATAAAGATAAATACACGAACCTTGCGAATTCACAGGAGATGTATCAGGCATTAAAAATTTTGGGTAGGACAGTTGAATTTGTTGTTTATCCAAGAGAAGGTCATGGAATTAGAAATGAACCACAACATTATCTAAATATGTTGAATAGAGGATTGAATTGGTTCAAAAAGTATTTGAAAAATGAAGAACCTTCAAAATTAAATTAGAAAAAGACAAGTATTTAGTAAAAATCGGAATGTGAAAAAAAAGAAATAGTTAATTTTGACGGTTCTAAGATTTTTTAAAATAATTTTAAAATTAAAAGCTGATTGAATCCTATCTCTTGAAGAAAATTATGAACAGGCGATAAGTGAGTGAAAAGCCGGGTACAGTTCTCAGGTATATTTTATTTTTTAAATATCTATTTAAGTAGAGACACAAATAGTTGTGTCTCTACAATTGTTTTTGAGATTGAAGACTTTTGATGAGAGATTACTTTTGCTTTTCAATGTTTCAATTTATACCTTTGTTAGAACTTAATCTCAATCATGAGATAAAGATGTTATTTAATTTTTCAAAATATTTTTCTTCGGGCATAAAAGAATTTGTCTGTGGGTTTGGAAAATTAGATATTTTCTGTAGACTGATTAACAGGCATATATATAGCCTTAATTATTTCATTTCTTTTTCAGAATTACTCAATGGTTTAAGATGTAAAGAAGATGTTAGATTTAATCCTTCATCAACAAAGGGGCAATATTTTTATACTACAGGGTTTACTTGAGGAAGATATTGCGAAACAATTGTAAATATATCTTAAAAATTAAGGAGGAAAAATACAATGAAAACACAAATTTTATTATTAGCGTTTTTATTTTTTTTAAATACAAGTGCAATATCTCAACAAAATTTTCACAATGATAGACTTATAATCAAAGTCAAAGAAGATGTTAACTTTAATATAAAGCAAAGGTATAATGAAAGTGGAATCTTGATAACATTTACAGGAGTTGAGGACATAGACAGATTGAATGAATTATTTCTTTGCACTGAAGTAGTTCAAAAATTTCCCAATGTTAATGAATATGATATTAATCGATGGTACTTATTTAAATTTTTATCTCCAGAGGATATTGAATATATATTCAATTCATATTCATTGCTCACTGATTACTTTGATTATGTAGAAAAAATGAGTATCCCGATAACATCATTTTTACCAAATGATCCCTTGCTTGATTCCGTAAATTGTAAAGCATATTGGGATATGCATCTACCAGAAGCATGGGATGTAGAAACAGGAAACAGTGGGATTACTGTTGCCGTGATTGATAATGGTTTGGATTGGAGACATCCTGATATAGGTATGGATAATGTTTATCAAAATATTACTGGTGGTTCGGGAAATTATGGTGAAGATGCAGATGGAGATGGTCATACGCTTGAGATTATTAATAACCAAATAGTATTTGACCCAGGTGATATTAATGGAATTGATGATGATGGAAATGGAAAGATAGATGATTTTGCTGGATGGAATTTTTTAAATGGAAATAACAACATTATTCCACCCGATCCCAATTCTACTCACGGAACGGCAATTTTCGGTATAATTGCGGCAAAGGGTAATAACAATGAGGGTGCGGCTGGAGTATCTTTTTATAGTAAAGTTTTACATCTTAAAGCTGGTGAAAATGGAACTATAGGGGGAGATTGGGTAGATGCTATTTATTATGCAGCAAACAAGGGGGTTAAAGCAATCAATATGAGTTTTTTCTATCCAAGCATCGATACTCTACCAAGTCAATATGAACAAGATATAATTAATTATGCATATAATGTCAAAAACTGTGTGTTGATTGCTTGTGGTGGCTTTACATACTCTAATTGTCCGAGCAATACTTATACCTTTCCCGCTTCATATAACAATGTTATCGCCGCATCAGTCTTAGATGGAGATGGTGTTCATATGAGATTGAATTCTTATGTCAATAACAAGATAGATGTTCTAGGATCAAAATTAGTTAGATGGCCTTGGTATAATTCTGGACAGTATACTTATGGATGGACAGTTCACTCTTCTGGAACAACCGCTATGACATCAGGTCTTGTCGCTTTATTGGCTGCAAAATATCATTCATGGAACAACGAAAAAATTATAAATCAGATTTTAATGACATGTACAAATAGAGATGAACAAAACAGGGCAAGTAGCAACATTTGCAATTTTGACTTCTATGGACTGATAGGTAATGGATTATTGAATGCATACAAAGCATTAACTTTCAATGGATATATTACAGAAAATACCATTTGGAGTAAAACATTAAAACCGCATTATACAATTGCTGTTGCACAAAATGTAAGTTTAACGCTAAGACCAAATACTCAATTACTATTCAATAATAATTGCCAATTTATTGTTTACGGTAATTTGATAATAGAAGGAAATTTAACTGTAAATACAAACATAGTCATTGAGCAAGGAGGAAGTGTCTTAATTAAATCCGGTGCAAACATAACATTCTTAAATGGCTCTTCATTAATATGTAATTCAGGGGGGAATTCATGTAAGCTTCCTAATCCACCTTCTAATTTGGTTTTAACAAATTATAATGGAAATCCTAAACTTACTTGGAACGCCTCTCCAGATAACTTCGTTACAGGTTACGATATTTATAGAGGGGTCTCTCTCGATGGATCAACACCACCTAACAACTATTCACTTATCGGTTTTACAAATAAAGACACTTTGAGTTTTATTGATAATCAAATTGGGATTGGTAGAGGTCAAATATACTTTTATTATGTTCAGGCGAAAAACAATAGTCTATCATCATCCTCTTCGAACTCAGTTTCTACCAGAGGAACAATGGTTCAGAAACAAACGCTAACAGACATAGATACACTTTATTATCTTCCTGATACAGCAAGGTTTTTAGTTAAATACGCTTTAACTGATGAAATTTATTATCGACATGGCCGATTTAGACCAAAGGATGATTGGGAAGCTTATAAAATAAAAGAAATTCATTACCTATTCTCGCATAATGTAATTGGTGATACATTAAAAGCAATCGCTTTTTATAAAGATACATTAAAAACAAAAGTGTTTGAACAAACGATTAATGATATTTTAGATTCAGTAGATGTTTATCCGAATTGGTATAAGGTAATTGTTGATACAAACTTTATTCCTATCCAGGGAGTAATAGAGGTACCTTACGGATTGATTGGACCACTTGATTTGGTGTGGCCAACTAATATTCCAATTAGCGGTAACTCAATCGGATTTTACGAAACGAGTCAAAATTGGGGATTGGTAGTTGACATGCCGGTAAAACTAATCATAGAGCGGAACACTACAGATGTTTCCTTGGAAGTACAGAATCCAAATGGATTTGTTCTGCATCAAAACTACCCCAACCCATTCAATCCAACAACAAAAATAAGATATGCAGTAGGCAGTAATCAGAGCGCAGAACAATTTGTTACATTGAAAGTTTTTGATTTACTCGGCCGTGAAGTTGCCGTACTTGTAAATGAACCAATGCAAGCCGGTGAATATGAAGTTGAGTTTGATGCAAGTAAATATGGATTGAGTTCAGGAATCTATTTATATCAACTACGTTCAGGTTCATTCACTTCGACAAAGAAGTTTGTCTACCTACGGTAGATGCATCTACCTAAGGTAGAAAAATCTTAACAAATTAAATTTTACCGTAGAGTCGCTCAGCCGAGCGACTCTAAAAACTATTTTCTTGCCAATTTAAATCTTAAATTATCTTTCATAAGTAACTAAATATTCTAAACTATTTTAACAAACTTTTTGTACTTTCGCTTTTGTATATTATTACTGCTAATTGGCCTTCGACAATTGTCATTATTGTTTTGTCTCCTTTCATTCCCACTCAAGGGACTACGATTGGTCTGCCTACGGTAAGTCGAATAACCAAAATAAAATTAAAATGTTTTAGATTATTTTACTTAAATTTTATCCTTAGTATCATAATTATTTTGAATTCAATTTCACATACTAAAATTATTACTAAGTATAAATTAAGATTTATTAATAATAAAGTTTAACAGTTCTGAACCTGAATTCTGTTTTGATTTTTTTGCTGAGAAAACATTAATCAAAGAAATATTGAAATTCTTAACTTTGAAAAAATAAGTTTCAGCTATGTTAAAACGAGATTGTAAACATTTTCCTGGAGATCGACCTTGCTCGTTTCATAAGTTTACTGGAATCAAATGTGATGATTGTCCACACTATGAAACGATAAGTTTTAAAATACTAATCATTAAACTTGATGCAGTTGGTGATGTTTTGAGAACAACTTGTATTCTGCCAGGTCTAAAAGAAAAATATCCACAATCTCACATCACTTGGATAACTCGCTCAAGTGCAAAAGAAATTTTTTATAACAATAATCTTGTAGATCGTCTGCTTGAAATCGAGAAAAACGAAACAAACTATTTTCTATCTGTGGAAGAATTTGATCTTGTAATAAATTTAGATTCATCAACAATCAGTTCAGCAATTTGTTCTGCGGTTAAAGGTAAGGAGAAATTAGGATACGGATTAGATGAAAAAGGCAAAGTCTATCCGATAAATAAAGAAGCTGAAGAATGGTTTATTATGGGTGCTTTCGATGATGTGAAAAAGAAAAACACGAAAACTTATCAATCTATTATTCTTGAGATTGCGAAAATAAAAACAAAAAATTTCCCAATAATTTTGACCCTTGATGAGAAGGAAAAAGAATTTGCAAAAAAATTTTTGCTCAATAGCAATATCGATAAATCAAAAAAAATTATCGGACTAAACACTGGAGCTGGTACAAGATGGAAATTTAAGAGCTGGACGCTCGATGGATTTGAAACTCTCATCAAAATGATTTTGGATAAAACTGATTATTATGTTTTTCTTTACGGTGGTCCATTTGAAAAAGAAAGGAATAATTATCTTGCAAAATTGCATTCCACAAGAGTTGTAGATACTGGCACAGAGAACTCTCTCAGACAATTTTTTGCTTTGATGAACTTGTGCGATTTATTAGTTACTGGCGATACTCTTGCAATGCACACAGCAACAGCTTTAGGGAAAAAAATAATTGCATTATTTGGTCCTACCTCTGCCAATGAAATAGAAGATTATGGATTGATTACAAAAATTCAATCGGACCTCGATTGTCTTGTTTGTTACAAGATGGATTGCGATTTTGATCCGAATTGTATGAATTCAATTAAACCCGAAACTGTATTTCAAAAATTAATTGAACAAATGAAGGAATAAAATGCATTACGATCCCATCAAAAATATCTTCGCAAAATTTATCAAATCGAATTTATTACTAAGAAAGATTTTTTACTCTCTCTTAAATTTATTTTTCCTGAGAAGCTGGTACATCAGAAAGTTATTAAAAAAAATAATTCCACAAATTAATACATCTGCGCCGGTTGTCTTCGATGCAGGGACTGGATTTGGTCAATACTCCTACTTTATAGCTAAGAAATTCCCAAACACAAAAATTCTTGCTGTTGATATAAAGGAAGATTACATAAACGACGCTTCCACATTTTTCAAAAAATCAAACCTGAAAAATGTCGAATTCAAAATTGATGATCTGACAAAAATCACATACAATAATGAGTTTGACCTGATTGTATGCGTTGATGTGATGGAACATATCGAGAACGATATTGGTGTTTTAAGAAACTTTCATCGTGCATTAAAGAAGGATGGATATTTAATTATTAATACTCCTTCAATCTTTGGCGGCAGTGACGCTCACGGTGAAGAAGATGAAAGTTTTATTGGTGAACATTTTCGAACTGGTTACTCAAAGGAGGAAATGTTTGAAAAATTAAAACTAGCTGGTTTTAATTCATTCGAAGGGTTTTACACTTATGGTTTCTGGGGTGATAAAGCCTGGCGAATTGGAATTAAATATCCAATGCTGCTTTTAAATGTGAGTAAAATATTTTTATTGCTCTTACCTTTTTATTATATCCTGATCTTACCTTTCTTTATTTTATTAAACTATCTCGACACAAAATCCAGAATAGATAAAGGCACTGGATTAATTGTCATTTCAAAAAAATAACTCAGAGTAAAAATGAAAACGAAGAAGATTAAAAAAGAAAAACATCATCAGAAAATTATATCCAAAAGCCCGCTTTTATTTCAAAAAGTGTCGGCGGTAAGGTTAAGATTTGTTTTTCTAATTGTCCCAATTTTAATTGCCATAGCTCTTCCTGTCTATTATGTAATTTACCAGTATTCGAAAAATGGATTTTTTTCTTTTCCGCTTGATGATCCCTGGATCCATTTACAATTTGCAAGAAATTTAATTGAGTATGGTGCTTACTCTTATTTTAAAGATCAGGTTATAACTTCAGGATCAACCTCACCGCTTTATACTTTTCTGGCTGCTTTACTTTATTTAATTATCAAAAATGAATTCATTTTAAGTTACATAATTGGAATTTTATTCTTTGGTTTAATGACTTACTTCTTCTTCAAGTTGACTCAGTTTGAGTTTAATTCAAATTATGCTGCATTAGTTTTAAGCATTTTGGTTGCGATTCAACCGAAACTTGGATTGATATCTGTCTCGGGGATGGAGACAACGATGTTTATCTTTTTTATAATTTCGTCTATATATTTTTATAGAAGAGAGAATTATTTAATTGCTGGAATATTTTCTGGATTAAGTGTATGGGCAAGACCAGAAGGTTTAATTCTAATTGCAATTTTGACCTTTGATTTGATAATTCAAATAATTTATTTCAAGACAGAGTTTGCTGAAAAATTTATTAAAGAAAAAAGATATGTTCATTTTGTTCTGCCGATTCTAATTATAATAATTTCTTATTTCTTGTTTAATTACATCCTGTCGGGTAATATTTTGCCAAATACTTACAAAGCTAAATTGACTTATTATTTTGGTTCTGATAGAAAGAATTTTCTCAAGCGAGATGTAATCGACTATTTCTCGACTAAAGAATTTATTCTTATCTGGATACCATTTGTTCTTAATATATTATTCATAGTGAGGGACATTTTCAAAAAAGAATACAATAAATCGATTGTCTATTTTTCATTTATCTTATCATTCATTTTAATTTATTACATCCAGCTTCCATTTACGCACAGGTTCGGAAGGTATTTAATGCCTGTAATTCCAATTTATTTACTTACAGCTTTTGATGGTTTCCAGAGAATATTGAATTATTTGCAGGTTAAGAGTAAATCTGATCAAAGTAAGTTTTTGAATATAATTTATGTTGCTTTTGGACTTTTCATTCTGGTACTGTCTTTAAATCAAATTCCAAAGAATGCTGAAGAGATTGCTTACACCGGTAAATATCATTATGACCGTCACATTAGAATAGCTGAGTGGATTAAACAGAACACAAAAGAAAATGAAGTTATTGCAACACACGATATAGGCGCAATTGCTTTTTATAGCAATAGAAAAATTATTGATATGGTTGGACTTGTCAATCCTGAAGTGATTGAACATCTCAATGACAAAAATTTATCTGACTATTTGAAAAATTATTTTATCAAAAATAATGTCTCATATTTTGTGACAATGAGGAACTGGTTTGAAGCTGTTAATCAGAGACCTGTGTATATTCCTATTAACGAGTTTGAATTTATGGAAGTCTTTAAATTTGATCCGCAGAGATTTCATTTAATGCCGAAGGAAGCATCGTTCTATAACCAGCGGGCTTTGTTTTTTGTTCAAAATGGAAATTATAGAGCCGCTTTAGACTTTCTGATGCGATCTTTACGACTTGATCCAAAATCATCTCGTACACTTTTGCTTCTGGGCAATGTCTATGATTTCTTAAAAGATTATGAAAATGCTGAGACGTATCTGAAACGAGCAATTGAATTATTTCCAGAATATTACGAAGCACATTATGAACTTGCACGAGTTTATTTTTTGCAACAAAAATATGATTTAGCTAAAGAAAGCGCTCTAAAATCTCTCGAGTACAAACCGGATTTGAAAGAAGCAATACAATTAGTAATCACAGTTCTTGAAAATGTTGAAAAGAATTTTGATGAAGCAAAAATATTCAGAGAAAGATTGATGAAGCTTCAATGATGAAGCTTTAAATTTTTTTCTGATCAGTACCGACTTGTTGAATTTTCTCATTTGAACTAACAAGCTTTAATGAAATTCATTTCAGGATGATTAAAAGAGTCATAAAACCTACAATCTTAGAGAGATAAATTCATTTTTAGGTAGGGCAAACAAAAATATCTCGAAGTAGTCGGACCTTTATAGATTGAACAAACCTTCAAAAAATCCTGAAGGGATGAAATTATTATAGGGTTGAAAATAACGGGAATAAAATCCCGAAGGAATGACATTATTGAAAAATAAATTTTGAAAATTATATTAAATACAGAGATGCAAAGTTGAGCAAAATATTATTTGATGTAATTTTAAAAAAGTTGTATGCACTATTGATCAAATCCTGAAAGGATGAAATTATTATAGAGATGAAAATGCACCCCAAAAAAATAAAATCCCGAAGGGATGACATTATTATAGAAATGAAAATGCACCCAAAAAATAAAAATCCCGAATGGATGACATTATTAAAAAAATTTATAATTGTCGTTTAAATATCTCTATTCAAAATTGAGGTTTCTCATGGCAGGAACATATACTCAAATTTATGTTCATATCATTTTTGCAGTAAAGGGTAGAGAAAATTTACTGAGAAAAGAATTTAGAGGAGAAGTCTTTAGATATATTTCAGGGATAATTAAAAATAAAGGTCATAAGGCAATCATAGTAAATGGATAACAAGATCATGTTCATTGTTTAATTGGATTAAAACCATATTCATCAATTTCAGATTTAGTTCGTGATATAAAGAATAATTCATCAAAATATATTAATGAGAGAAAATTCATAAAAAGCCATTTTAGATGGCAAGAAGGTTACGGAGCATTTTCATATTCACACTCTCAATTAAATAGAGTATACAGTTATATTCTAAAACAAGAAGAGCATCACAAAAAGAAAACATTCCATGATGAATACATTGAATTTCTGAAAAAATTTGAAATTGAATACAAACCAGAATATTTATTTCAATGGTTGGAATAAAAATTAGATTTCTTAGAAGTTGCTATAATGTCACTCTTTCAGAGTTTTAATAAATGAACTCAAAAAACTTTTCTATAATAATTTCACCTCTTCGAGGTTAAATGTTTAGTTTTAATTCTAATCTTGAAAGGAAAGTTTTTTCAACAATAAAAATCCTGAAAGAATGAAATTATTATAGAAATGAAAACTCACCCCAAAAATAAAAATCCCGAAGGGATGAAATTATTGTAGAAGTGAAAATGCACCCAAAAGAATAAAATCCTGAAGGGATGACATTATTAAAAAAACGAATGTTGAGAATGATTTTAAACGCTGAGACGCAAAGAACGCAAAGTTTCGCAAAGATCAAATGAAAAAATTTTAAAAAGAAATTCGATCAACATAAAAATCCTAAAAGTATGAAATTATTATAGGGTTGAAAATAACGGGAATAAAATCCCGAAGGAATGAAATTGTTATAGATTTATGAACAACGGGAAAAAATAAAATCCTGAAAGGATGAAATTATTATAGAAATGAAAATGCACCCCAAAAAAATAAAATCCCGAAGGGATGACATTATTTTAATGCTCAAATAAAATCTTTTAATCCTTTACTTCAGTGCCTTTGAAGTGAATAATAAAAGTCGTTCCTACATTTTCTTTGCTTATAAATGTTAAGTCAATCCCATTCAGATTTAGATAATTTTTTACAAGAGCCAATCCAAGCCCAACTCCTTCGTAAGGACGATTCCAACCGAGTTCCTGCTGAGTGTAAGGTTCGAAAATTCTTTTTTGATATTCTTCGGAAATGCCAATTCCTGTATCAGAAATTTCTAATTCTATTTCAGAATTTTCATTTCGTCTTAAAGAAACTTTAACATTACCTTTTTTGGTGTATTTAATCGCATTATCTATCAAATTTGCAATAGCTTGAGTGATACAATATCTATCCGCAAAAATTTTAATATCTCCGCATTCGTTTGTCAGAGTAAATTCAAGATTTTTTTGAGTAGCTCTTATCTGAAATTCATTATAGAGATTTTCTAAAATATCATTAAGATTGATGATTTCTTTTCTTATTGGCATATCACCCGAGACAATCCTGGAATAATTCATAATCATTTCAATTGTTCGCATCAATCTATCACCAGCAGATTTAATAATATTAAAATAATTTTGTTCTTCCTGATCCAGATAGTCCAATGTAATTTCTTTGATCAATTCATTGTAACCAAGAATTGCATTAAGTGGAGTTCGAATTTCGTGAGAAATGTTAGCAATAAAAGTATCTTTCATTTTGTTTGCCAATTCGGCGAGTTCTTTTGCTGCTCGCATATCTTCTTCAGCTTTTTTGATTTTGGTAATATCAACAATCATTATAAAAGCTCCAATAATCTCGCCACTAATAAAAATTGGAAGGCCCATCAATTGTACATAAGCAAAATCACCATTCAATTTCTGAATATAAGTTTCTGTAGATTGTTTATCACCATTTAAAACCCGGTTAATAAAATTCTTTAAAGTAATATCGAAATCTTCTTTGCAGCAAATCTCTGTAATTATTTTCCCGGTTGCCTCATCCTGTTTTAGATTAAAGAAATTTAAGAATTGGGAGTTTGTCGTCACTATTTTTTGCGCTTTATCAATCATTGTAATTGCAATTGGGGAGTTATCGAAAAGCTGCTGGAACTTATATCTCTCCAATTCTATTTCCTTTTCCAGTTTTTTGGCTTCAGTTATATCTATGATTATTAAATGAATATAATTTTTTGAATCGATTTCTACATTACTAAAGAACACCGCTACATCTTTTATTGAACCATCTTTTAGTTTGTATTTTGTTTCTATTAATGGTGAGCCTTTTTCTCTTACTTCAGTAACTTTCTTTAAAATATTTTCACGAGCTTCAACAGCTAGATTTCTCATAGTCATATTTACCATTTCATTATAATCGTATCCAAAAAACTTTATGGCAGCATTATTAACATCATATATTTTTTCCGTCTCTGGATCAAATATGATTTTTACTGCTGAATGTTCTTTAAATAATTTTCTAAATTTTTCTTCGCTTTTTATTAATTTTTCTTCGTATCGTTTTTCAACCGTTACATCTCTTGCAACTCCATGCAGCCCAATAATTTTTCCTTCTTTATAGTAAGGGACTTCAAAAATTTCTAAAATTATTTTATCACTATTCTTGTGATATATTTCAATATAAATTGGAAATTTCCCCGGTTCACCACGTAAAACTTTTCTTGTGTTTTCTCGAGCTAATTCATTAATTGGATTATCAGTCAAAAACCAACTGTTATTTCCAATCCATTCGGAAACAGTGTATCCAGTTATTTTTTCAACTGAAGGGGAAATGTATGTAATTCTTCCTTCAGTGTCGTGTGTATAAAAGAAGAAATAGGGGATACCTTCAACCAATAATTTTAATTTTTCATTTGTCTCAATTAATTGGTCTCTAAATTTTATCTTTTCAGTAATATCAGTAATAAAGCCCTCGAGACAAATTAAATTGTCATTGTCATCAAAAATTCCTCGCCCTCTTTCCCAGACCCATTTTATTTCGCCGGATTTTGTGATGATTGGATACTCATCTTCAAACACAGATTTTTCCGCTAAAACTCTTTGCCATTTTTCCCATAAATAATCCCGATAATCAGGATGGATAAGATCATTAAAACTAAAATCTCTATTATAAATTAGTTCTTCTGGTTTGTAGCCGGTTATTTCTTCAACTTGAGGAGTGATATATTCCATCGTCCAATCGCGATCATTTCGGCATCTGTAAATAAAACCTGGTAGATTTTTAATCAGAGTTGAAAGAAATCTTACATTTTCTTTGAGCTTAAATTCAGCTTCTTTTCGTTTATTTTCGTTTTCAATCGATTCAATTGCAAAACTAATATCTTTAGAAAGCTCCTGTAGAAGTTCGATTTCTGGACTGTCAAAATAATTTTTTTCAGCTGAGTAAAAGCCAAAAATTCCAAAAATTTCGTTATGAACGATTAAAGGAAATGTAGCCGAAGATTTGAAACCATATTTAAGTGCTAAATCTCTGATCGGTTCAACCGCTGGATCGGTTTCCCAATTATTTATGATTTCTTGTTTTTTAAATTTAAAGCATCTTAAAGATGGGTATATTTCAAAGCGTTCATTATTAACAGAAATTTCCATGTTCTTAAAATAATCTTTTGCGGGTCCAGCGGAATATACAACCTTTAGAGAGTTTTTTAATTTATCATAAAAGGCAATAAATACTGCAAGAAAGCTGCTATTTTTAACGGCTATTTCACAGGCATTTTTGATTAATTGATCAACATCTTTTGTTCGAACAATTAATTGATTTATTTCACTTAATAAAAGATAAATTCTATTTAGTTTTAAAATTTCTTTAGTTGCTTCTATTTGATTTGTAATATCCACCAGGCTGATTATAAAGAAATCTTCGCTATTAATACTAATTTCATCATAGCTGAATATGACATCGACTTTTTGTCCTGATTTAGTCAATATTTCTGTTTCAAAATTTTTGAATTGTACCTTAGACCTGAGGCGAGGTATTATTATATCGTTTAATGACTTTTCTTCAAATAATTTTAATTCGCTGATTGATTTATTAAGAATTTCACTTTTTTCTTGTCCTGTAAGTAATAAAAATGGTTCATTAACATCTATGATTACAAGGGATCTTTTCTCAACAATTAACATTGGAATTATAGATCTGTAGAATAAGACTGAAAATTTTTCTTCGCTCTCTTTAATTTTATTTGCTTTGTTAATGTAGTCTAACTGTAACCAAAGAATTTTTCCCGTTATAAAACCAATGATTGGATAAACAACTAAAAAAGAAAATGCCATCTGTTGAAGAACTTGAGGTCTGTAAGGACTTAATACAGAATACATCGAAGCATATACAAAAATGTGAACAATTACATTAAACAGGATAAGTGTATAATTACTTAATTCAAATTTTTTACGCCTAAAAAATAGATAGTTAAATATTAATCCAATGGCGACTGAGAAAATAATAGTTAAAGTTCCTGCATAAACTCCAGGGCCGCCAATTAAAATTCGATAAAATAAAGCAATAATACCTGCGATTAAACCACTTGAGAATCCATAAAAAAACGAAACAAGACTGAGAACAACTGATCTTCCATCAAATATTAAACCTTGATCCATTACATACGGAAATATCATTCCAAGAATTGTTATAAATCCAAATATAAAACCGAGTATTATATTTTTTAGTCTGGGCTTAAAAGAAGGTAAAATATTGAAGAGATTTGCAATTGCACTTGCACTAAGAAGTAATAATAAATTAAAAATCAGTTCTTTTGTGATCATTGGACACTCACTGGTTTTATCCGAGCCTGTCCAAAAAGTAAGTTTTTCAGATCAAAAATGTTGAAGAAATTACATTTGAAACTCTAAAAATATGAGGAGAAAAAAATACACCTTTAAGAGGCTGTTTCAAAATTTGCTAATCTCTTTAGATTATATGCAATACAAACTAAATTAAATTCCTTTTTAACCTTTTCAATTCCTCGTCTCAAAAACTTTCTAAATCCCATAGCATCTTTTATAATACCAAATACACTCTCTACTTCATAATTCCGCCGTTTTCTTAACCTCTTTCCCTCTTCTGAAGTTAATTTATTAAAAGCTTCTTCTTTATATCTTTCAAATTTTGTGTTTAACCTTATCTCTTTATAATTATTATTTGATTTTATGCACTCCCATCTGAAACTGCAACTTATACAACTATTACACCTATATACACGATACTTCTTTTTATGTCCATCTTCAACTTTACTCTCTTCATCTCTTATATATCTTAATTCTTTTCCCTCGGGACATATAAACACATCCAAAGCTTTATCATATTTGAAATTGTCTCTAACAAATCCCTTAATTGGTCTTTTATTCCCTTTCTCTTCTTTATTAAATGTATTATACTTCAAATACCCCTCTATACCTTCTTTTTCTAAAAATTCATAATTCTGTTCTGAACCAAATCCACTATCTCCTACCACTCTCTCAGGCTTCAATCCTCTCTTAAGTAACTCTTCCATATGTTCCTTAAATCCCTTTGCCTCTGATAACCTTCTACATACTGTTCCATTTATTATAAATTGATTCTCTGTCCCTATCATTACCATATAGGCCGGTTCAACTCCCTTTGTCTTTAAGCTCGTAAATGTCGCATCCAAATCTGTCTTTGAACAACTATTTCGATCTTTTAACACTCTGAGATATTCATCATATATCTTCTTCTTCTCTACAAACTTATTAATCTCTCTATTCAAACTTTTTATCTGTCTCCTTCGCTTGGCTCTATCTCTATCTAATCTTTTATTAACCTCCTTTTGACTATCTATCCCTTTGACTATCTTACCTATTAATTTATTTAATCTCTCTATACTCTCTTGTTCTTCTTCTGATGTTAAATCCTTTGACCACTCTCCAAGTTCTTCTAAATCTCTATCACCATAAATTGAGTTCTCCTCTTCGATTAGTTTTATCATCTCTTCCATTCTATCCTTTATCTTTAATTCTATCCTCTCCCTATATCGTTCAATATTCTTCCTCCATACATAACTATGCTTATTTGCATTTGCCTTAATGATCGAACCATCTACAAAATATTCCTTCATATCAATGTATTTACGCTTAATTAAATATATTATTACCTCCGTAAATATCTCTGTAAGAACTTCCCCAGTTAATCGATTTAATATAAAATAACTTATTGTCCTGAAATCAGGTTTATTATTAGCTGCTAACCACATAAAACAAATATTCTCTCTTAGTGCTTTAGCTATTTGTCGAACTGAATATATCTTACTTACAAATGAATATATTACAACTTTTAACATCATCCTCGGATCGTATGCACTGGCTCCTCCTCCTTTGTATGTCGCCTCCAAAACCTTGATGTTCATATTTTCAACTATCCGATTGATTACTCTCACTATGTGTTTTGGAGGAATTAACTCATCAAGTGATGGCGGTAACAACTTCAGCTGTGCCTGGTTATATTCCTTAAATACCTGTCGACCACCTTTCTTCTTCTTCCTTTTTCTCATTTCTGAAATTCCTTGTTCTCCAAATAGAGAATCCATCATAATTCTTCACCTAAATTTTTCTTTTTTCCCTTTTTATAAATATTTCTTTTTGCATACTTAATATAAATTCATTTTTCGTGCCAACTTTTTGGACAGGCTCATATAAATTAATATTATAGTCTATTCAAAGAGCTTGCTGAATTTAATTAAATACAAATTTCCAATGATAATAAGGATATTTTCAGCAAGCTTTTCAAATCCAACCTTAACAGAGCTTTCTCCAAAACAACCGCAATCAATATCCAGCCCTTTGATCATTGCAATGATGATTAGAATTGTAAACGAAATCATTAACAGTAAATAAAGATATAAATTTGCTTTTAGTTTGAATTTGAAAAGAATACCAAACCCTATAAATAGTTCAAGAGAAGGAATAAATACAGCAATAAAATTAACAAGAAGAGACGGGAAGATTTGATAAGCATCAACATTCAAAGCGAAATTCTCTATAGACTTAAATTTTTCAAGCGCCGAGATTATGAATAAAGATGCAAGTATTAAACGAATTATTTCAATCAGATATTTTTTGAAATTAATTTTCATTTTTCACCAGAGGTAAATTCCTTTTTTGCCAACCTTCAATTCCTTCATACATTATGTTGAGGTTTTTAAAACCGAAGGCAGTCATTTTATCTGCGAGTTGATGACTTAAATTACAATGAATTCCTTCACAGTAAATGATTATTAGCGCATCTTGGGGAATTGCAAGAACTTGTTCAAGGTATTCTTCAAATTTTTTCGCTGGAATGTTAATCGCGTTTTCGATTTTTGATTTCTGATAATCGCTTTCGTTTCTCGCATCTATTATTACAGGATGACTAAGCTTAATCAAGTTTAGTGCTTCGTCAATAGAAATTTCTTTTATCTGTTTATTTAGTGAATTGTCATTTGTATGGGATTTATGAATAGCCCTTTCTAAAAAATTGAAGTCTTTGTAAATAATGAGAGTATAAGAAAAACTAAAGAGAATAGTCAGGCTTATAATAGTTATAATGTCTTTAGTTATTGAAGATGCCCTGAGCTTCATTTTGAATTAGTGTTTTTGTTTCAATATATGGAAATTCAAGTTTGATAAAAATTCACTTTAGGCTGGATAGTTGTTGTTTGTAAATTTTTAATTACGGAATTGGTCTGAACTTTAAAAAACAAAAAGTCAGATTAAGATTTAACTTAACCTGACTTTTTGAAATCTAAAATGTTTTTTGTGAAAAAGTTTTATGTACCTTCAGAGTAGTCAGAAATGTATCGTATCTGTTCTTTTGTCAGTTTATCGATCTTATAACCAAGAGTTTTCAATTTAATTGATGCAATATATTGATCTTGCTCTTCAGAAATTTCATGAACAGAATTTTCTAGTCTTACACCTTTTTTATCAAGTTCAGCTAATCTTATTTGAGACATAAATTGATTTGCGAAGGACATATCCATAACTTCTGACGGATGACCTTCGGCAGCAGCAAGATTCACGAGTCTGCCTTGAGCAAGGACATAAATTCTCTTTCCATTTTTCAAAACATATTCTTCGTTGTTTTCTCTGATCTGTCGTTTTGATTTTGCAAGTTTAGCTAAATCGTTAAGATTAATTTCGCAATCGTAATGACCTGTATTACAAACGATTGCACCGTCTTTCATTTTTTCGAAATGTCTTTTAACAATAACATCTTTGACGCCAGTTGCAGTAATAAAGATATCACCAATTTTCGCTGCTTCATCCATTGGCATTACCCTAAAACCTTCAAGGGCGGCTTTCAATGCTGCAGTTGGTTTTACTTCTGTAACAATAACATTGGCGCCCATTCCTGCGGCTCTTTTCGCAACTCCGCTTCCGCAATGTCCGTAACCTGCTACAACAAAATTTTTCCCTGCAAGTAGAACACTTGTTGCTCTTAAAATTCCATCAATGGATGATTGACCGGTTCCGTAGACATTATCGAAATCCCATTTTGTTTCGGCATCGTTGACGGCAATGACAGGATATTTCAAAGCGCCATCGGCAGCCATTGCTCGCAATCTTTTCACACCGGTTGTTGTTTCTTCAGTTCCGCCAATAACTTTCTCAGCAAGTTTTGGGTATTTATTGTGAATAGTGAAAATTAAATCAGCACCATCATCCAGAGTTAAATTAGGTTCGAATTTCAAAGTCTGTTCAATGCACCAGTAAAATTCTTTAACATTCATTCCATGCCAAGCAAAAATTGAGATGCCTTTTTTTGCAAGTGCAGCAGCTACATCATCCTGAGTGGAAAGGGGATTGCAGCCACTCCAGCTTACTTCTGCTCCAGCTGCAACAAGAGTTTCGATTAAGACAGCAGTTTCTTTTGTTACATGAAGACAGCCGGCAATTTTGTATCCTTTGAGTGGTTTAGTTTTGCTGTATTCTTTTCTAAGTTCCATTAAAACGGGCATTCGAGATTCAGCCCATTCGATTTTCTTTCTTCCTTCATCAGCTAATTTTAAGTCACGAACTTTGTAAACACCAGGTTTATAATCCATTACTTTTATTCTCCAAATTTATTTTACATTTATTTTATTAATGATTTGAATAAATCTACAAGATCAAGTTTTTCCCATGTAAATCCATTCTCGTTGCGGCCAAAGTGACCATAAGCCGCAGTTGCTTTGTATTTTGGTTTTCTTAAATCGAGCCGTTCAATAATTCCTTTAGGCGTGAGATCGATTTCTTTTAAGATGAAATCAGCAAGTTGTTTGTCAGGAATTAATCCAGTTCCAAAAGTATTTACAAAAATTGAAACTGGTTGAGCTACACCAATTGCGTAAGCTACCTGAACAAGACATTCTTTTGCAAGTCCAGATGCAACAACATTTTTTGCAATATGTCTTGCTGCATAAGTTGCGCTTCTATCAACTTTGGTTGGATCTTTTCCGCTGAAAGCACCACCACCGTGTGGTGCATAACCGCCGTATGTATCGACTATAATTTTTCTTCCTGTTAGACCAGTATCACCGTGAGGTCCGCCGATCTCAAATTTGCCAGTTGGATTGACATAGTAAATTGTTTTGTCGTCAATCAATTCTGCAGGAATAACTTTTTTGACTACATATTCAATTACATCTTCACGAATTCTGTCCTGAGTTACATCTCCATCGTGCTGAGTAGAAACGACAACAGTATGAACTCTTATAGGTTTTTTATTTTCATCGTATTCAATTGTTACCTGAGATTTTGCATCAGGTCTGAGGTAAGGCATTAAGTGTTTTTCTTTTTTTCTAATTTCAGCAAGTCTTTTGACAAGTTTATGAGCATACATAATTGGTGCGGGCATATACTCTTCAGTTTGATCGGTTGCATAACCGAACATCATTCCTTGATCGCCGGCACCACCTTTATCAACTCCCATTGCGATGTCAGGTGATTGTGAATGAATTGAATTCAAGACGGAACAAGAATCAGCGTCAAATCTGTACACAGGACTTGTATAACCAATTTCGCGAATTGTTTCTCTTACAACATCTTGAATATTTATCTGAGCTTTTGAAGTTATTTCTCCGCCGACTAAGACAAGGCCGGTTGTGACGAATGTCTCGCAAGCAACACGAGCTTCTGGGTCATGTTTTAAGTATTCATCAAGAATTGCATCTGAAATTTGATCACAGATTTTATCAGGATGCCCTTCCGAAACTGATTCAGATGTGAATAACATTGACATATTTTTTACTCCATTTAGTTTTTAATAAAATTCTATTTCAGTTGAATCACCAGTATTCAATCTTTTGAACTGTCCCCGAATGATTGTATTATTTCCAATTATTGAGTCACGCAAAATAGCGTTATATACTTTTGCATTTACTCCAATTATACTATTCACAATAATTGAGTTTTTAATTTCAGCACCATCGTTAATAGTGGTGTAAGGTCCAATTATGCTATTCTCAACTTTGCTATTTGGTGAAATATAAACTGGTTTTTGAATTACTACACCTTCAATTTTCTCTGTATTGTTTAATTTTTCGAGCAGGTGATGATTTGTTGAGAGTAATGTTTCCTGTTTACCGCAGTCAAACCATCCTTCAACTGTAAAAGGAACAAACTTTTCACCTTTCTCTAACATTAATTGTAAAGCATCGGTCAATTGATATTCATTTTTTGTTCTGATGTCTTTCTTGATAATTTCATTAAGACAATCTTCAAGCAAAGAAGAATTTTTGATATAATACAATCCAACAATTGCGAGATTACTGATTGGTGTTTCTGGTTTCTCTACCAGTTTGGTTATAAATCCGTTTTCCACTATTGCAACACCAAATCTTCTTGGATCTTCAACTTCTTTGACACCTAAAGCTGAATATTCTTTGGAAAGCATAGATTTCAAATCGACATCAAAAATTGTATCGCCTAAAATGATAAGCAGCTCATCACCTTTGAAAGTTTCCCTTGCAGTGTAAATTGCATGACCGAGACCCAACTGGTCATTTTGTTGAACAAAATCAGCTTCAATTTGATAATTATCTTTAATATACTCTTCAACTTTTTCCCCCAGATATCCAACGACAAAGGTCGCCTTTGAAATTCCTTCAAGAATAATTCGGTCCATTATATGGCCTAAAATCGGTTTTCCTGCGACATTCAACAAAACTTTTGGAAGTGTATAAGTATGAGGTCGCAGTCTTGTACCGATACCTGCTACCGGGATAATTGCTCTAATGTTTTTCATAAGTTGATTACAAACTTAAACAAAGTGATTTGTAATATCAATTAGTTTAGCGTAGGAAAAAACTCAAAGTATTTGTGATGCTGATAAAAAATTTTTGAGCTAACGATTAAATGTCAAGCCAATAAGTAAGTTTTAACATAAGGATGTTGTTCGAATCTGAGTTGAATAAATTTTTTAGATCTCGTTTGAAAGAAAGAGTTCCTGGATTGTCCAAATTCATTCTATCCTGTGTCCAGACGAAGTATAATGATGAGCCTGGTAAAAATTCCCATCTCAAGACAGCATTTACGCGGATGGATTTTGTATTGAAATCAGGATTCGATAAAATAAATGATGGAGCCGAATCACTACCATCTGGATCAATTTCAAAGTCATTATCAGGTCCTTTGATTATCCAACCTCTATCTACACCATAAACATTAAAATTATGAGTTCTTGGCTCTGCTAGTTCTTTGATGTTTGAAAAACTTCCAACTGAAAATAGTGGTTGAGCAAATAATTGAAGTGTTAGTTTCGGAGTAAATGTCCAGTTCAATCTGATATTTGCCGAGATTGTCTTTTGAGTCATCTCGCCAAAAATGTACCTTGATCCATAAGTTTTTATTGCAAATATGTCATCGATTTTAGTTATCCATTGCGTTTTATTTAATGTGTATTCGTATTGCGGCTCAAATGAAATGTTCAGTTGCGAATTTGGTTTCCACTCGAAAGAGATACTTGAATTTATTCCTTTCATGCCTGTAACAAGATGTTCACCATGAAGTCCAAATTCAACAACAAAATCTTTCGACTCGTCGCTTTCAAAATTAAAACTGTACCAGTAAGCTGTTGGTCTGATTACAAGTGGTCCACCACGAGTTAAATCTTTATCATAGACTTGTGGTGCATATCCAAAATCAAGATTAAATGAATAGAAATTCATTAATTGAAAACCACCAAAAAACATTAATCCTTTATTTGTCAAGTTGCCTTCAAAATCAGAATTAGCGAAAACTGCAAAGTGAATGTTTTTCCATCTTGTAATTCCATCGGGATTAAACCAGCGGTAACCAATAACCAAATGTGAGTTTAATACATCAGCTTTATATTGAAATCCGAGTTCATTTACATCGAATTCGGGAGAGATAAAACCAAATGCTGAATTGAGATAAAAATTTCCTTTCTGTTTATTCAGTGCAAATCTTCCAGCGTAACCTGAAAAATTTGTCCGTGTTGTATCGAGTTTATATTTCTCTGCGTCAGGTCTTTGAAAATATCTTTGAGGTGCTTCCTGTAATCTTCGAATAGAGTTGTTGGATCCAGTTTGTTGAGATCTAATTATGTAACCGGTAAAAACATAATTTTCTTCTTTGTCGATATATGTCCAGCCATCGAGACCAATTGTGGTCGCTGAACGAACTAATCGTGAATCAATGAATGGGTCTTGATTGTCACGAATTACAGCTGTTGAGATCAATCCAACTGATTGTTTTCCCGAATTAAATTCTTTCTGAGTTCTAAAAACACCATAATAAGTAAAGGGTTCAATCTCTTGATCAAAGCGAACATTTTGAGAATCAATCTGAGCGTATGTTCTTTCTGTAAATGCATTCAAAAAGTAAATTGACCAATCATTGGTAATCTTGCCGGATAATTTCGTTGCACCTAAAATTCTTGTTTCATTTGGGTAATCAATATAACCATTATGTTCGACTGGAGTTCTTGGTGCTCTTCCAATTCTTCTTGAATAGAAAATTTGTGGATTGGGCCAATTAAATGAAAAATTACTATTCGAACCACCATTACCAAAATTGATGAAATTTCTTCCTTCGATAAAGAAAGGTCTTTTTTCATTATAAAATGTTTCAAAGGCGGAAAGATTAATAACAGCTGGATCTACTTCAACTTGACCGAAATCAGGATTAATTGTCCCATCTATTGTCAGGTTGCTTCCAACACCAAATTTAAAATCAACACCAAGATTTTTTTGATACTGATTCTTTTTATAAAAAGGATCCAATGGGTCGTGAATAAGATATTGGGCTTTACCAGCAGCATATGGTAAAAATTCGATTCTCTGTTTTTGCTTAATTCCTTTGATGCCTGTTAATGTGGCGAAATGCGAAACAAAGCCATTTTCTCTCTTTGGTACATAAATAAAATGATCTTCTTCTTTATTCCGATTAAGTCTTCGATAAAAATTAATTCCCCAGATCTGCTCTTCTAAGTTTTTAAATCGTAGTTGAGAAAATGGTACTTTGATTTCAACACACCAACCGCTGTCAAAAAGCGAAACTGCATAGTCCCAAACTCCATCCCAGGTTTCATCATCCCAGCTATCGTTGAAAAATTGACCATCTATGATTGAACCAGCTGGGTTGACTAGGAAGAAAAATGCATTTCTTCTATCGAGATAAGTATCAATTGCAAATCCAAAGTAATCGGATGCAAGAAAGTTATCTCTGCGGCCCAAAATTTTTGTAATTGAATCAGGTTTTGAATCGTAAAGCTTTGCGGCTACATAAAAGTTATAATCATCATAAAAAGTCCAGACTTCAGTTCTTTCTGTTGCAGGTTTGCCTTCATCTGGATCTCGCTGAATAAATTCGGTGATTGGAGTAATTGTTTGATAAATTGTTTCTGAAAGTTTTCCATCAATTGAAATCTTTTCATTAACCCTATAAGCAGTTACTTTTTTTGAGTTGCCAGGTTTTTCTAACGAATACAAAGTAACTGAAGTAAGGAGTAAAGCCATTGAGAGGGGAATGATAATCTTTTTCATAGTAATAGTTTTTGAAGCCGTTAGACGTATTCGAAGCTGGTAAGTTTCAAATTAGTATGAAGTGATTATGCAAAAAGTTCTTTTTTCACTTCTTCAACTTTTTGCTCGAGTAATTGGATGAGTTCTTCTTTAGAGATTTTTTCGATAGTGAATTTATTAGTTCTTACGATTGTAGCGATATCATCACCTTCACCTTTAAGATGGCGGTATAAGTTAAAACCAAGTCGATTTCTATCATTCATTACTGGTAAATATTCCGATAAACTTTCTGCAATTGAATATGCTTTTTTTTCAATACTATTATCTGGATATGGTTTTACAGGTGCAGGTGGTAATGAAGTCATTTTTCTTTCCTCTCTGAAATAATTTTCATTTCTGAAATTTTTGATTGCAATTTAATTATGATGTGAGTTTTAACAAAAATGAATTTTTTAGTTTACTCAGATGAAAAGTCATCTATAAATCGAATTTTCATCTCATCAAATTTCTTTAAATTAGTTGTGATGATTGATAATAAAAAGAAAAAAATTCTAATCATTCGTTTGAGCTCTCTTGGTGATGTTCTTTTAACTTATCCATTGATAAAAATCTTGAAAGAAAGAGAAAATGAACCGGTAATTTACTTTTTGGTTAAGGAAAAATTTGCTCAGGCAATTGAAACTAATCCTTTTATTGATGGAGTAATTCAATTAAATGAGCGTAATCAAAAAGAAGTTAAGTCATTTATTAAAAATGAAAACTTTGATATAGTGATTGACCTTCAAAATAATTTTAGAAGTCATCAACTCTATCCATTTAGCTTGAAAACTCGTATTTATAGATTTAAGAAACCTTCACTGAAAAAATTCTTACTGGTCAATTTCAAAATCAATTTTTTGAAGAATAATAAATCAATTGCTCTTCAATATATAAGAACAGTTTATCCTGAGTTAGATTTAAATCAACTTCCATTGTATTTTGAAATTCCAAAAGAATATGAACTAAGAGCAGATAATCTATTGCCAGAACATTTTAAAGAAAAAGTCTTGATAGGAATATGTCCTGGTTCAAAACATTTTACCAAAAGATATCCTGTTGATTTGTTTGTACAGGTTATAAAAACATTAATTCAAAAAGATTACTCTATCGCACTTTTTGGCGGAAGTAACGATAAAGAAATTTGCAAATCTTTAGAAATAGATTCAGCAGCAGTAAAAAATTTTCAAAATGAGAATGATCTCTTTGAAACAGCAGCATTAATGAAAAAATGTTCAGCAATAATTACAAACGATTCGGGATTAATGCATCTGAGTTCATTATTAAAGATTCCAACTGTTGCAATTTTTGGTTCAACTATAAAAGAGTTTGGTTTCGCTCCTATCTTTGAAAAGTCTATAATCGTTGAGAATGAAAATTTGGATTGCAGGCCCTGTTCACATATTGGAAAATCGAGTTGCCCGAAGAAGCATTTTAAATGTATGAGGGATATCACTCCCGATTTAATTGTTCAAAAATTAGAAGAATTGATTACAAAAGGAAATTAATATGAGTAATTTCTGGAAATGGATTTATAATTATTTAATTATTCCTTTGTTTTATTTGAGTATTAAAATCGCTTCGTTATTCAATAAGAAAATTAAAACAGCCTTAAGAGACAGAGAAAATCTTTTTAATCGACTTCAAACTGAGTTGAAAAAATTAGATCAAACAAAAAAATTACTCTGGTTTCATTCATCATCTGTTGGTGAATTTGAACAGGCGAAACCGATAATTGAGAAATTAAATTCAGAAAAAAATTATAACATACTTGCATCATTTCTTTCTCCCAGCGGTTACAACGCAGCAAAAAGATATGAAGGTGCTGATTTAATAACTTATTATCCCTTCGATTCAATCAAGAATATCAAACGTTTTGTCGAGATAGTGAAACCAGCAATTTTAATTTTTATGAGATACGACATCTGGCCCAATTCAGTTTTTGAATTGTCTAAAAGAAATATTCCTGTTGTTTTGGTAGATGCGACGATGAAAAAAAATTCACCGAGAAAAATAGTAGTAGTAAAAAGTTTTCATAAGTTTTTGTTCAATATGTTCCGTAAAATATTAACTATTTCTGAAGAGGATAAGAATGGTTTTATTGAGATTGGAGTAAGTAAAGATAAAATTATTGTTGCTGGCGATACGAGATACGATAGAGTTTATCAAAAAAGCAGAACAGCTTTGAAACAGAAAATCCTAAATGAAAAAATTATCGAAGGTAAAAAAATATTTGTTGCAGGAAGCACCTGGCGGGAAGATGAAGAAGTTCTTTTCCCTGCCTTGATTAAACTTCACCAATTTGAAAAAAATTTGATTTCGATTATCGTTCCTCACGAACCATCTATTCCAACTCTTGAACAAATTGAATTTGAATTAAAAGAATACATTTCTACGATTCGTTTCTCGGCATTAAATCAATATAAGGATGAAAAGGTGATAATTGTCGACTCAGTTGGAATTTTATTAACTCTTTATGCTTATGCTAATGTTGCTTTTGTCGGCGGCGGCTTTAAGTCGAATATTCATAATGTCCTTGAACCAGCTGTATATGGAATTCCAGTTTTATTTGGTCCTAAATACTCAAATAGTCAGGAAGCATTCCATTTAATTTATAACAACGGTGGGTTTTCTGTAAATAATAAAGTTGAACTGTATCGCTATCTTCGTAAACTATTTGCTGATGAAAGTTACAGATTACAGATTGGAACTAATGCAAAAAGTTTTGTTGAAAGAAATATTGGTGCAACTGAAAAAATTGTGAATGTTCTTAATGAAATTCTTAGTTCCTGAAATGAAAGCAAAGCTTTTTTATAATAATTATCTAAAGGAGAGACGAAATGAAGTCATTAAAATTTTTTGCTCAATTAATTTTAGTCTTATCATTTCAATTAATATTAACTTCCTGCAGTAAAGAGATGCCTGACAAGATTTTCTTCAATGGAAAAATTTATTCACTTGATGATAAAAACTCAATTTACGAAGCAGTTGCAGTTAAAAATGGAATTATCGTTGACTTAGGTTCTTCAGAAGAGTTGATAAGAAAATATCCTCAGAGCGAAAGAATCGATTTACAAGGAGCGTTTGTTTATCCAGGTTTTATTGATGCTCATGGTCATATAACAGGATATGGTGATAATTTACTTCAAATTGATCTAGTTGGAACGAATTCGCAGGAAGAAATTGCCGAACTAGTAAAGAAAAAAGCGAGCACATTAAAAGAAGGTGATTGGATTCTTGGTGTTGGTTGGGATCAAAACGATTGGGAAAATAAATCTTGGCCTAATCATTTAATTCTTGATAAAGCAGCACCTAAAAATCCAGTCGCATTAACTCGCATTGATGGTCATGCTCTCTGGGTGAATAAAAAAGCGCTTGAACTTGCAGGAATTGATAAGAATACTCCAAATCCTGAAGGCGGAGAGATTAAGAAAGATCAAGATGGAAATCCAACTGGTCTATTGATTGACAACGCAATGAATCTTATTTACAAAGTCATTCCACCACCAACAGACGAAGAACTTGAAAATACAGTTCTTGTATCAACAACAAATCTGGCTAAATATGGAATTACTTCAGTTCATGATATGGGTGTAAGTGAACGAACAATTAAAGTTTATAAAAAACTTGCAGATGAAGGTAAACTTCCAATCCGGATTCATGCTTATGTGGATGGAATAGGAGAAACCTGGAATAAATATCTTAAAGAAGGGAAGCTTGTGGGTTATGCAAATGGCTTTGTGAATGTTGATGGAATAAAATTATTCGTCGATGGTGCAATGGGTTCACGAGGTGCGTTAATGACTGAACCTTATCAGGACGATCCTGATAATTATGGTCTTTTGCTTTTAAGCGAAGATCAAATTTATCAAGTTACTAAAGATGCATTGAGTAAAGGTTTGCAGGTCGCCACTCACGCAATAGGTGATTCTGGTAATTATCTTGTATTGAATGCTTATCAAAGAGCAATGAACGAATTAAATCACAAAGATCCACGATTACGAATCGAACATGTTCAGGTAATAAATCCTGAGGATGTTAAACGACTTGCGAAATTGAAAGTGATTCCAAGTATGCAGCCAGTTCACGCAACTTCGGATATGCCCTGGGCTGAAGCTCGTTTAGGTCCGGAAAGAGTAAAATGGTCTTATGCATATAAAACGGTTTTAAACGAAACCAATCTGATTGCAGGAGGTTCTGATTTCCCTGTTGAAAATCCGAGTGTTCTTGAAGGAATTTATGCTGCAATAACGCGACAGGATAAAAACGGTTCTCCTAAAAACGCAGATGATGTTTTAGAGCTCGTGAAGAAAAAGAAATGGGTTCTTTCCAAAAGTGGAATTAAGGATCCTAAAAATTTTGAGAATGGATGGTATCCTGATCAAAAATTAACAATTGACGAGGCACTAAAATGTTTTACAAAATGGGCAGCTTTTGCAGTCTTTGAAGAAACCAAAAAGGGTACGATTGAACTCGGTAAGTGGGCTGATTTTACAATTTTAGATAAAGATCTTTATAACATTTCGCCAAAAGAAATTTTAAACACTAATGTTCTAATGACAGTTGTGAATGGTAAAATTGTTTATAAGAAATAAGAATTTTCGAAATAATTATGGAATAAAATCCCAGAGAAAGTTTTTTGATTTTTAATTGATGATCATTTGATGGGATTAATTTATAGATTTTTAGTGAGTCTAATATTCTTTAATTTGCACGCGAAGTTAAGGTTAGAATATGAGAAAGTTTAATATTCCAGTTTTTTATAAAAGTTCTATTATCACAAGACTTAAAGATTTTAGAAATCTAATTGATCCAAAGAAAAAAGATCTTTCTCCAACAGAGTTGGATTTTGGTCCAGTTAAGTTTTTGATTGCTCGTCATTTTGGCTTTTGTTATGGCGTACAAAATGCAATAGAGATTTCTTATAAAACACTCGAAGAAAATCCTGACAAAAGAGTTTTTCTTCTCAGTGAAATTATTCATAATCCAATTGTGAATGAAGATCTTCTATTTCGTGGAATTAATTTTATAATGAAACCAACAGGTGAGCAAATAATCCCATGGGAAGAAATTACACCTGATGACATTGTTCTAATTCCTGCATTTGGGACTACAGTAGAAATTGAAGAGAAACTTAAATCTATTGGATTGCAAGTTGAGAAATATGATACAACCTGTCCGTTTGTCGAAAAAGTCTGGAATCGATCAGCAGCTCTTGGTGAAAAAGGTTACACAATCATAATTCACGGCAAATATAAACACGAAGAAACAAGAGCGACATTTTCCCATAGTGTTCAAAAGTCTCACTCAGTGATTGTTTTGAATCTTGAAGAAGCTCAATTACTCGGCAAAATTATACTTGGTGAAATTCCCTCGGAGAAATTTTATGAATACTTCAAGGACAAACATTCAGAAGGTTTTGATCCCAAAGTTCATCTTGAAAGGATTGGAGTTGTAAATCAAACTACAATGCTTGCATCAGAAACCCAAGAAATATCTGATTACTTTAAGTCAGTTATGTTGAAAAAATATGGTGAAGAAAATCTTAAATATCATTTTGCAGATACAAGCGATACACTCTGTTATGCAACTTATGATAATCAAGAAGCAACCCTCGAGATGTTGAAGTATCCGGCAGATTTCGCTGTTGTAGTCGGAGGATACAATAGTTCAAACACCACACATATTGTTGAACTCTCTCAGGAGAAAGTGAAAACATTTTTCGTTTCATCTGAAGAAAAAATTTTAAGTCGAGATAAAATTCTTCATTACGATATTAATCTTAAAAAAGAAGTACTGACTCAGAATTACATTCCAGAAAAAGAAAAAGTAATTATTCTTCTCACCAGCGGAGCTTCCTGCCCTGACTCAGTGATTGAAGGTGTATTAAGAAAATTACATTCCTTCTTCCCGTCTGCAATGTCAATTGAAGAAGTAATTGAAAAATTTTTAAATCAAACTGTGATTTAATAAACTTCGATCAAAATTAATTTGGAAAATTTTGGTCCGGCGAGACTTTCCTGATGTAAAAAATTAAATTCAGAATTTTCTTATTTTAATGTAATAATTTTGAAAGTAAAACTGATATTAAAATGAGGTAAAAATGAATCACAAGCTCATTAATAGAATAATTGGCGGTCTTGTTTTTATAATTACTTTTATAGTTTATTCTTTAACTGTTCAACCTTCAGTTTCTTTCTGGGATTGCGGTGAATTTCTTGCCGCATCATATTATTTGCAGGTTCCACATCCGCCAGGTGCACCTCTTTTTCTTTTGATCGGAAGATTTTTCATGATGATTCCTTTCGTCGAAAATCTTGGCTTGAGAATGAATTATGTCTCAGTTCTATCGACAGCATTTACTTCAATGTTCCTTTATTTTATAGTTGTTAAACTGATTTCATTTTATAAGGGAAGAAGACCAGAAAATTTCTTTGATGCAATTTCATATTATGGTTCAGGATTTTTAGCAGGAATTACCTACTCATTTTTAGATACAGTCTGGTTTAATGGTGTTGAAGCGGAAGTTTATGCAATTTCAATGTTTTTTGTATCAATCATTACCTGGCTTTTACTTGTGTGGTATGAAAAAGCTGAAGATGTGAATAATGAAAAAATTCTTTTATTAATTATGTACATAATTGGTTTGGCGAGCGGTGTTCATCTTTTGAGTGTTTTAGCAATCTTTACAATTGTAATGGTTGTTTATTTCAGAAAATACGAAGTTAATCTCGAATCATTTATTTATATGGGTATTTTTGCCGTCCTAT
The DNA here is from genome assembly GCA_013177855.1 of Ignavibacteria bacterium. Taxonomy (NCBI): domain Bacteria; kingdom Pseudomonadati; phylum Ignavibacteriota; class Ignavibacteria; species Ignavibacteria bacterium. The sequence continues at coordinate 674,180 of JABLYA010000001.1, read as the reverse complement.
TCTTCTGGGCTGTTTATCCCGGGATTATAAAATTTTTCCCTTCTTTGCTGGCCAAGTTTGGTGGAACTAATTTAACACTCAAACTTTCACTTGTTGTTGCCTTTGTCGCTTTGCTTATTTATGGAATGTACTGGACGAAACAAAATAATAAGGCACTGGCGTTCCTCGTTATCGCTTCATTGTTTTTAATTTTTATTGGTTACACATCTTATACAATGGTGATAATTAGAGCCAATGCTCACCCGCCAATGAATGAAAATGAACCCGACACGATGAATGAGTTTGTCTATTACATTAATCGTGAACAATATGGAGATTTCCCATTATTTAAGAGAAGATATAGTCAGGAACCACACCAACAGGGAATTTATTATAATTACTCTAGTGATTTAGATTTTATGTGGCGTTACCAGATAAATCATATGTATAACAGATATTTATTCTGGAATTTTATCGGCAGAGAAGGTGATGTTCAAGATGCTAAAACTATCTTATTTGGAAAACCCGACGAAAATTTCATCGGTGATCCTCAGAGATTTCCTAATAGATACTATGCAATTCCATTTATACTTGGATTAATTGGTTTGTATTATCATTTCAGAAGAGATTGGAAATTGGGATTGAGTTTTCTTGCAATGTTTTTGTTAATGGGAGTTCTGACTGCACTTTATCAAAATCAACAGGAACCACAGCCAAGAGAACGAGATTATTTTTATGTTGGATCTTTCTTTGTTTTCGCAATCTGGATTGGAATTGCTTTTGAAGGATTATTGCATTATTTGAAAGTAAAATTAGGAGAGAAAAATTTAATCCCTGCATCAGTTGGATTATTTACAATTACTCTCTTAGCTGTTCCAGTTAATATGGCAATTCAAAATTGGGATGATCACGATCGTTCAAAAAACTTTGTACCATGGGATTTTGCTTATAACATTCTTCAAAGCTGCGAACCAAATGCAATTCTTTTCACGAACGGTGATAACGATACTTTCCCTCTCTGGTATTTACAGGATGTTGAAGGAGTTAGAAGAGATGTTAGAATTGTGAATTTGAGTCTGGCTAATACAAACTGGTACATAAAGCAAGCTAAAAATGAAGAACCTTACGGTGCACAAAAAGTACCAATTTCATTCACAGATGATCAAATAGATCGATTGATGCCGATGGAATTTTCTGGCAGAGATATTGAAATTCCAGTTCCCGATGAAGCAATTCAAAAATTCGGCGTGACTGATTCTTCAGTCATAAAGAACAAAAAGATTGTTTTCAGATTAAATCCTCCAATGCAATACGAGACACAGGTTGGGCCAAGAGGAATAATTCGTGTCCAAGATTTAGTTGTTCAAGATATTATTGTAACTAATGCAAAGCAGGGTTGGAAAAGACCAATTCATTTCTCCGTTACCTGTTCAGATGATTCAAAACTCGGATTAGATGAATATATGGTTATGCAAGGAATGACTTTTATGGTTACTCCTGTCAGAGGAACTAATCAGCAGAAAAATGTTGATCGTGAGAAAATGGAAAAATGCTTATTCAATGAACCAGAAGGTTATTATAAAGATTATCATCTTGGATTCAAGTTTAGGGGACTTAATACAGGAAAGATTTATCTAGATGAGAATCAAAGACGAATGATGATGAATTATCGAAATTCTTTTTTGCGTCTCGCTCTTTATTATATGAACAATAACGAATATGAAAAGATAGGTCAGGTTCTGGATGAAATGGAAAAGAAACTTCCAAGAAAATATATTCCTCTGGATTATAGATTACTTTCAGATATCGCAAGTCTTTACAAATTAGCAGGCAGAGGAGATCGATTTATAGAGATTGCCGATGAAATTGAACCTTTAGCTGAAAAAGATAGAGATCGTAATCCAGGCGATGTTTCGAGTTATTATAATCCTTATAGAATCTTACTGCAGATATATGAGGGTCGTGGGGATATCTATAAAGAAAAAGGTATGAATGACAAAGCAAAAGAAAATTACCAGATGGCGATTAATCTTCTAAATGGACTACGTTCATTTGTTAATGATTCAAGAACGATTGATACAGAAATAAATCGTTTCAAACAGAAAATGAACTTTGAGATCAAAAACGATACGACTAAATAAAAGTGAAGATATTAGTCATTGCACTTTCAGGTATTGGTGACGCATTGATGTTTTCACCAGCTATTTCGCTGATTAGGAAATATCTTCCTGATGCGGAGATTGATTTGCTCTGTATGTTTAAAGGTGTTAAAGATGTTTATGAATTTAATCCAAAGATTAATCAAGTCATTTATTTTAATTTTATGAAAGAGGGATTTGTTAAATCCCTCTTTTTTTTGTTTAAACTTAGAAAAAAATATGATGTAACTTTTAATGTCTACCCATCTAATCGTAAAGAGTATAATGTAATTTCATTCATTGTCGGTACAGGTGAAAGGTACGCTGTCAGATATTTGAGGAAAGATTTAGAGAATTTGGGATTTCTTAACAATCAGCGAATTGTTGAAAATGATTTTCTTCATAATGTTGAAGAAAATTTATTGCTCGCTGAATTATTTCTTCAAAATCACAATGTCGTTTATGAAGAATGGGATGGGGGACTCGAGATTTATTTTAATTCTGATGTAGAAGAATTTGCTGACGAATGGCTGAAGAAAAATAATATTAATGAGAATGATTTCGTTGTTGGATTTCATGCGGGTTGTGCGACTTTAAAGAATCATATCAAGAGAAGGTGGGAACCGGAAAAGTTTGCTGAACTTGGAAATAAACTGAGAGAAGAATATAAAGCAAAGATTTTACTTTTCGGTGGACCAGATGAATACGAATTAAATGAAAAAATTAATTCCACAATGCAAAATCAGGCTGTAGTTGTAAAGACTGAATCTTTATTACAAACTGCTGCAATTATGAAACGCTCAAATTTGTTTGTTACAAATGACTCAGCTTTAATGCATATTGCATCAGCATTAAAATTGAAAGTTGTTGCGATATTTGGTCCCACCAATCCAAATTATGTTCATCCATTTAAAACGAATTACAAAATTGCTAAGCTCAATCTAGATTGTCAGCCTTGTTTTTATTACTCGCCAAAACCGTTGAGTTGTTCTCGCACCGATGTTCAATTTAAATGTATCAAAGAATTAAGTGTAGATTTAGTTCTTGAAAAAGTTCAAGAATTACTTAACGATCAAAACTCATTAAATCATTAAATACCGAATAAATTTTTAAATGAGCCAAAAATTCCCTTTGCTTTTTCAATAAAAGTTTCTCCTGCCTGTGATAACTTATCTTTCATTTTACGAGCGATTTTTTTGGTGATGTCCATGCCAATTTCTTTCACTAATACAACTGTCATTTTCGCAGCTTGAATCGAGGCAGATCTTCTTAGAGTTTTTCTTTCAGGTTTGACCAGTGAAGAGCAATAATTTTTTGTGATTATCCCAACCCTCAATGTAAGATATGCATTGATTGCTCCATCAAGAAGCATTTTGCCGACAAGTCCTGAAAATGGAACTGACTTCATTACTCCAATAGCTGAAATCTCTGTAAGATTATCTATAATTGGATCAAGCTGTTCTTCAATATTGATTTCTTCAATTGTGTATGCAAGAAATGTCGTCATGAAAACATTAGCATATAATTGAATTAAATCAGAAATATTTGGTCTTTGATTGTAGATCAATGCAATTTTGTAAATCATTTTAGTCAAAAGCGTCAAAACAATTAAACCATCAAGTCTTCCTGATTGAGAAAGAGCCGTAACTGTAAAAACGCCAATTGCATTTTTTTTAATTTCTTGATCAGCTATTTCATTTAAATAATTCAAAGCATTCTTTAAGTCTTCTTCAGAATCGACTGATATGTTTTTCTCTTTTATATATTTGTTCTTTTTAAGTCTTTTTCTCAACTGCTGAATATATTTTTGATATTCAGGCGAATTAATGCTCTCTGGAATTTTGAGCGAACTGGGTAATGAAATAAAAAGATAAATCGGTATAATTATAAGTAGTGAGTAGATTATGATTAGAAAAAACAGTACAAACTTGCTGAAATCCTCCGAAACATTCTTTGATAATTCAATAACCTGGGCAGTTTGATTAATCAAGAAAACTATGAAAAGAATAATGATTAAAGAGCTTATCATAAAGATTATTTTTTTGTAAAAGGACTTCATAATTACCTCACAAAATTTTCACAAAAATAATTTTTGTGATTGAAACAAGTACAACACAGTAAAAAATTTATAAGGTAAATTCACTTTTTAGTGAGATATGAGTCTAAGATTAGATAAAAATTCAATTGACAAAGCCCTATTCCTTATCTAAATTAACTTAAAAATGTAGTGGAAAAATGTTTGATCGTGAAAAACAAGTAATAATTAATAGATATTGCAGAGCTATTTTTGACGCATCTGATAAAATCTCAGTTTCTGAAATTTTAAACTTAAACATTCCTGATTCAATTAAACATTATATCCGATTAGAAATAGAAAGAAGAGTTGAAGAAGAATTTAGCGCAATAAGAAACTTTTCAAAGTTCAATTTCGATCATATAAAAGTTAAACCTCTTGTCGATGAACTTAAAATTCTTCTCACATTAACAAAAGAATTAGACATCAAGGAATTATCTATTCTTTTGAAATTCGCCTTAGACCTAAATCTAGATTATTTGTTAAAGCCCTGTGATACATTAACTTCATTTATAATGAAATATGAGGAATTCCAATCGGTAAGTTTTATTAGAGACCGTTTAAAATTTATTGTCGAATACGAGTATTTTCCAATTCTGGTAAATAAATATTTTGAAAAGACTGGTTTAACCAAAATTGGCAAGAACGATTTTCAAAATTTGCTTTATAAGATTGATAAAGAATACACACGAGATTTTACTCTGTTGGACCATTACAATTTATTCAGTCGATTTAAAAACTTTCTTTTTGAATTAAATCTCTCTATTACGGATTCAGCGGAATATGAGGCATTTATTATTTATTTGAAAGATAAACAGAGAAACGAGCTCGCAAGTTTTCTTGAAGAACATCGAGAACAATTTAAAACTTCTGGTGAAACAGTTGTTTCGTTCATTCGATCTATTCTTCATTCAAGTGTTTATGAAAAGCAGGTCGTTGAAACTAAATCCCTCGCTGAAGATATGGTAGTAGAGGAAGAAAATAAATCTTTAGAAAAAATTACGAACGAGGAAGTTGTTAAGGAAGGATCAGAGTCAGTGACCTTTGAAGAAAATTATGAAAGCTATGTTCAGAAAGAAAACTTTAAAGAAGTCTTGAATAACTCAGAAAATGTCTCTCCTGAGTTATCAATTCAAAAAAACGAAAATAATTTTGAACAAAATGCTGTCAAGAAAGAAGAAAGTTTTCAAAAACTTTACAATAGAAATCTTGATGGATTGATGCCTAAAAGCTTAAGGAAGAAAATCATTAAAAAGATTTTTGATGAAAATGAAATTGAGTTTATTGAATTTATGGAAAAACTTAATGCTGTGAACAATTGGGACGAAGCTTCCCTTTTATTAACAGATTTATTTGACAAAAAAAACATTCAACCTTTATCTAAATGGGCAAATAAATTTGCAGAATTCCTTTACGAAAACATAAAGTGAAAATCTTATGTTCATAGATCTTGTAGAAATTTATGTAAAAGCAGGAAACGGAGGAAGAGGTGCGGTCAGTTTTCGCCGTGAAAAGTATGTGCCTAAAGGTGGTCCAGATGGTGGAGATGGTGGAAAAGGCGGTGATGTAATATTAATCTCTGATCCGAATATGTCAACTTTACTTGATTACAGATACAAAAGGAAATATATAGCTAAAAATGGCGAGCCCGGAATGGGAGCACTTAAGACTGGTAAGAATGGCGAAGATGTGATTCTCCGTGTTCCAGTTGGAACTGTTGTTAAAGATAAAGAAACTGGAGAAGTTTTATTTGATTTCACTGAACCAGATCAAACCTTTGTAGTTGCTCGTGGAGGCAAAGGCGGTAAAGGAAACACACATTTCAAATCTCCGACCAATCAAGCTCCAAGAAAAGCCGAAGCGGGAAAACCAGGTGAAGAAAGATGGATTATTCTCGAGCTTAAATTAATAGCCGATGTTGGAATAGTTGGATTTCCAAATGCAGGTAAATCAACATTAATTTCGGTGATTTCAGCTGCGCGTCCAAAAATTGCTGATTATCCATTCACAACACTCGAACCTGTTCTTGGGCTTGTTCAATACAAAGACTTTAAAAGTTTTGTTGTTGCAGATATTCCAGGAATTATTGAAGGAGCGGCACAGGGGAAAGGTTTGGGATTAAAATTTTTGAGACATATTGAGCGGACAAAAGTTTTATTGTTTTTAATCTCTGCTTCATCTGAAGAACCATTTGAAGAATTTAAAATTCTTGTTAAAGAATTACGAGCTTACAGCAAAGAATTATTAAAGAAGCCCTATCTTGTTTCTATTTCAAAAATGGATCTAATTCCTGAAAGCGAAAGATTTAACTTCGAGAAGAAGATAAAATCTAAATTCAAAACTGCACTCAAAGGTGTAGAGAAACCTGTTGAAATTCTTTTCATTTCTTCAGTCGCAAAAATTGGAATTGATAACTTACTTGATTCTCTCGCTAAAACATTAAGTGATTTAAGCAAACCACAATAAAATGACCGATCAAATCAAATCAACAAAAGAAAAATTATTTGTTTATCTACTCTTACTATTTATCTTACTCGTAACAGTTTTTCTGGTTAGTCTCAGTCTTGGGACAAAAGAAATTTCTTTTATGGAAACTTTAAAAATTTTAACTGGAAAGAGTGGAGATACAATTCAATCAAAAATAATTTTGGAACTTCGTCTTCCAAGAATTTTAACGGCTATGTTAGTTGGGGCTTCATTATCTTTAGTTGGAACAGTATTTCAGGCATTGTTGAAAAATCCATTAGCTGAACCTTATATACTAGGTGTTTCGAGCGGTGGTGCTTTGGGAGCAATAATAGCAATTGCAATTGGGTTTCAATTTACTGGAATTTCATTCTTTGCATTTATTGGCAGCTTGATTACTTTTTTGATTGTATTTCTTTTAGGCAGAAGATGGGGTGAGGTGGATCCAAATACAATTTTACTCGTTGGTGTAATGATTAATGCTTTCCTTTCGGCTTTAATACTATTTATTGTTTCGCTTATTGATCAAAGTTTTAGAACAGCTTTATTCTGGCTAATGGGAAATTTGTCTTTAACTGATTATTCATCAATCTTAGTAATTACAATCGTCTTTGTTTTTTCTGCAGTCTTATTTTTAGTTTTCTCTAACCATTACAATTTGATTTCTATCGATGAAGAGAATGCAAAACAATTTGGTGTAAATACAAATCTTCTGAAGAATATATCATTCATATTTGGAAGTCTATTAATAGGAATTGTGGTCTCGAGTGTTGGGATAATTGGTTTTGTTGGATTGGTTGTTCCACATATATGCAGATTAATATTTGGATATGATAACCGAATTGTCATTCCTTCATCAATTTTTGCTGGAGCAATCTTTATGATGATTGCTGATCTTATTTCGAGAATTCTTCTTTCTCCAGTTGAAATTCCAATCGGTTCGATTACAGCTGTAATAGGTTCACCAATTTTTATATTTTTGTTAAAACATAGAAGTACTTTAAATGGAGGATAAATGATGAAAATAAATTCCAACCTAAAAACTTTGAGTGTTTTCATTGTAATAATGATTCTTTTTGCCGGCTGCGCAAAGTGGGGATTAAATATTTTCTCGGATCAGGATGAAGTTAACTTAGGAATGCAGCTTGATCAGGAAATTAGAAAAAATCCAAAGGAATATCCCATTTATTCTGGTGATCCTTCAGTGAAGAATTACATTTATCAAAATATCTTTTTACAAATTTTAAATTCCCCTGAAATTAAAAAACGAAATGTTTACAAGTATCAACTTGAACTAATTCAGGATGACAACACATTAAATGCGTTTGCAACTCCCGGTGGTTTTGTTTATGTCTATACAGGAATTTTGAAATATCTGGATAGCGAAGCCGCTCTTGCTGGAGTACTTGCACACGAAATAGCTCACGCAGAAAGAAGACATGCAACTCAAAATCTGACATCTTATTACGGTATTTCAATGCTTGCAAGTTTAGTATTGGGAGAAAATCCAAATGAAATCGCGCAAATTGCAGCAAACCTCTTTACGGGTCTGACTTTTCTTGCTAACAGCAGAACCTTTGAAGATGAAGCAGATGAGTATTCAATTAAATATTTAAGAGCTGCAAGATTTTATCCGGGAGGAGTAAAATTCTTCTTTGAGAAAATGAGAGATGACAAATTAATTGATACTCAACCGTCAAAAGTAAAAACATTCCTTTCAACTCATCCAGATCCAATTGACAGAATTAAAACAGCTGAAGCAAGACTTAGAAATTATGGTATCCCTATCAAAGATTACAAATCAAACGATCCTGATGTTTACAGACAATCATACCAGACAAATATTAAAGCAAAATTGAGATAGGAGATAGAAAATGAATTTTACATTCACAGAAGAACAATTAATGATCAAACAAACTGCAAAGGAATTTGCAGAAACCGAAATTGCACCAAGTGCGGTTGATAGAGACATTAATGCTGAGTTTCCATACGAAATTGTGAAAAAACTTGGTGAGCTTGGATTTATGGGTATGATGGTCTCACCTGAGTGGGGCGGTGCTGGACTGGATACTATTAGCTATGTTTTAGCGATGGAAGAAATTTCTAAAGTTGATGCCAGTGTCGGTGTGATTATGTCCGTAAATAATAGTCTTGTTTGCTGGGGACTAGAAGAATACGGCACAAACGAACAAAAAGAAAAATATTTAAAACCTCTTGCTCAAGGGAAGATGCTTGGTGCTTTTGCACTATCTGAACCCGAAGCTGGAAGTGATGCAACTAATCAGCATACAATCGCTGAGAAAGATGGTGATTACTGGATTCTAAATGGGACAAAGAATTGGATTACAAATGGAACAACCGCAGATGTTTATCTTGTAATGGCTCAGACAAATCGAGAATTGCGTCATAAAGGAATTAGTGCTTTTATTGTTGAAAAAGATTTTCCTGGATTTGAGAGAGGTAAAAAAGAAGACAAATTAGGCATTCGAAGTTCCGATACCTGTTCATTAATGTTTACTAATTGTCGTGTCCCGAAAGAAAACTTAATCTGGGAAGAAGGTAAAGGATTTAATTTTGCAATGAACACATTAAATGGAGGTAGAATTGGAATCGCTGCGCAAGCTCTGGGAATTGCTCAAGCTTCCTTAGAAGCAGCAATAAAATATTCAAAGGAGAGAAAAGCATTTGGGAAACCAATTGCAGAACTTCAAGCAATTCAATTTAAATTAGCTGATATGGCAACAAAAGTTGAAGCCGCGAGACTGCTCACTCTTCAAGCGGCATCATTAAAAGATCAGCATAAAGATTTTGCAATGCAGGCAGCAATGGCAAAACTTTTTGCATCTCGAACAGCAATGGAATGTGCCGATGAAGCAATTCAAATTCATGGAGGATATGGATACGTTCGTGAATATTTAGTCGAAAGATATTTACGCGATGCGAAGATCACAGAAATTTATGAAGGGACATCTGAAATACAGAGAATTGTAATTGCAAGACATTTATTAAAAGATTGAAATTTTAATTAGTTAAAATCCATTCAGAACTAAATCAATAGGTGAAAATCTTGAGCGTTTCAGAACAAAAAATTAGAGAAATTACCATTGAAGTTCTTAAAGAATTCGGTAATAATATAACTCCAGAAAAATTAAGAGAAGAAGTTTATAAGAGAATAGAAAAATACATTGAAAAACCTTCTACATCACAGAACTCAATGGATAGCGGTAGAGTAATTATCACTTCGTATGGTATTAACCGGCCTGGAGTTGTTAGTAAAATTTCAACAATTCTTGCAGAAGCTAATTGTGACATTCAGGATATTACTCAAAAAATTCTTCAGGAATTTTTCACGATGATTATGATTGTTGATATTTCAAATTCTCCGCTATCATTTAAAGAACTTCACGATCGACTTGCAAATGCTGCTGAAGAAATGAACATCAAAATTATGATACAACACGAAGATGTTTTTAAAAGTATGCACAGAATATGAATTAAAAGGAATTTAATATGCCTTACGAATTTGAAGAAATACTTGAAACGATTAGAATGACTCAGGTTGAACATTTCGATATTCGAACAGTCACACTCGGAATCAATCTGAGAGATTGTGCAGATCGAGATGTTAATGTCATCTGTCAAAAAGTCTATGATAAAATTACTCGAGTAGCTAAAAATCATGTAAAAATTGCAGAGGATATTGAACGACGTTTTGGTATTTCAATTGCGAATAAACGTATTGCGGTCACTCCCGTTTCAATTCCTTTTGATAATCTAAAAAAAGATGAATTCATTAAAATAGCAGAGACAATGGATAAAGCTGCTGAAGCAGTTGGAGTGGATTACATTGGCGGCTTTGGTGCTCTTGTGCAAAAAGGATTTACAAAAGGAGAAAAAGAATTAATTCTTGCAATCCCAGAAGCTCTTGCAAATACTAAAAGAGTATGTTCCTCTGTCAATGTCGCTTCCACAAAAGCTGGAATAAATATCGACGCCATAAATTTAATGAGTCATCAGATAAAGGAAACAGCGAGATTAACTGCTAAAGATGGTTCGATTGGTTGTGCAAAACTTGTTGTCTTTTGTAATGTCCCTGAAGATAATCCATTTGTTGCAGGGGCATTTCATGGTGTTTCAGAAGCTGAAGCATCTATCAATGTGGGCATAAGCGGACCAGGAGTTGTTCTTCAGGCAATTCGTGAAGCAGGTAGAGTTGATCTGGGACAATTAGCCGAGGTCATCAAAAAAACTGCTTTTAAAATTACACGAGCAGGTGAATTAATCGGCAGAAAAGTTGCCGAATTACTCGGAGTAGAATTTGGAATTGTCGATATATCTCTTGCACCAACTCCAGCTGAAGGTGATTCAGTTGCAGATATTCTTGAAGCAATGGGACTTCAATCAGTTGGTGCACCTGGAACAACCGCAGCATTAGCAATGCTTAACGACTCTGTTAAAAAAGGTGGATTGATGGCAAGCTCATCTGTTGGTGGATTGAGCGGTGCGTTCATCCCTGTTTCTGAAGATGCAGGAATGATTAGAGCAGTTCAGAAAGGACATCTTTCAATTGAAAAATTAGAAGCAATGACAAGCGTTTGTTCTGTTGGTCTTGATATGATTGCAATTCCTGGAGATACACCTGAAGAAACTATTGCAGGAATAATTGCTGATGAATGTGCAATTGGTGTAATTAATGATAAAACAACTGCGGTTAGAATAATTCCAGCCTATGGAAAGAAAGTTGGTGATATTGTTGAGTATGGCGGTCTGTTGGGTTCAGCTCCTATTATGCCAGTAAGAAATTTATCATCAAAAGAGTTTGTGCTGCGGGGAGGAAGAATTCCAGCACCAGTTCGAAGTTTGACAAATTGAAAGTTTAAGTTTAGTTCAAAATTTTATTAAACAGATTTATAAATAATTTTTTTGCTCAAATAGAATTTAAAAAAAAAGGCGAGACAATGCTCGCCTTTTTTTGTTTGGTAAATAATATCACTTAAAATCCAGTGACAAATCCGACCAATAATTGATTAGATTTATTAATGAAGTCGTAAATAAATTCGCCATAAAGTCTAATGTTTCTTCGGAGTAAATATCCTACGTGTAACGCTGAAGTTTTATAATCTGAACCTGGATAATCTGAAGTTATATAGTTGATTAGTGCAGCAGCATACCATTTGCTTTCATCACCTTTGGGAGTGTAAACAAGTTCAAGAAATGATCCGTTTGTGTTAGCGGATCTAACTGCATCAGCTTGAGTATCTTTTCTTTTTACATATTGAAAGTTAGTTTCAAATTTATCACTTAAGGTTAAAGTTGCATCTACACCGAACATTGTGGCTCTATTAATTGGATTATTTTGGCTTACTTTTTCTTTTCCGTAATATCCAAATAAACCAAACCTTAAGGGTTCTGCAATATCTTGAGATACTCTTCCAAAAAAGCTCGGATATTTATCAATGTCAAAATTATCTGTTACGGCTCCTATTCCATTACCATTAACAATTTCAAAGGTTAAGTCTGTTTTAGTTTTAAGAGGTAAGTTCAACATAATTCCTCTGTCATAACCGAGACTCATTTGAGAATTACCAATTTTCTTTTTATAAATCATATAATCTTCGCGAGTTAATCTTAGCTCTCTTTTAAATAGTGGATCGGAAATTTGAAATTGTCCTACATAAATATCCAAATCAGTACCAAAAACATTATTAAACATCAAATATGCATCCTCGACAGTTGTTATCTCACCCTTTTCGTTTAAGTAGAGATAGAAATAATAAGAAACATTTTTTGTCAATGCACCGCCTGAAAGAAATTTTACCATATATGGCGTTGCCAGATCAATTCTATCTTCGTTCGATTTATGTTTAAATGTTGCAAATCCTTCAATTCTAACTGCTAAAGGAAAATCTCTAATTAAAGATAATTCAGCATCACCAGTTTCCAAAAAGTATCTTGGTGCATCTTTATCAGCAAGAACAAAACCGTTTCGAGCAAATTCATCACCATAATCTTTTAATCTAGGAAAAGGTGAGTGGCAGGTCTGACAGCTCATACTGTATTTTCTTGCAAATGCAGGAATACCAAAAAGTTCTGCTGAAGTGAAATTTATAAGAAGGAAAACTGCAAAAAGCGTAAGAGGAAGTTTTCTCATTGATTTATCTCCCTAAATTTATTCTAGAATTTCAATTTCAGTTGAATGTTCGTTTATCTTAATTGTTTGATATTCTGATTCTGGAACACCTAAAAATTTCGCAACTGATGAAACAAGCAGTTGATAATTCAAAACGGCTGTTACTTTCATTTTTCCTGGAGGACAATTATCAGGTACTCGAAATGTAAAAGTTTCAACTTTTGTTTCCCGCGGACCTATTCTGTAATCAACTCCAAGTGATGCTGTATTCCATTGTTGCATTGTCATCCTTCCTTGTGGATCAAAATATGCCATTCTAAAAATTCGATTACCAGATGGAATTCCATCTCTTTCAAGTCCTTTGAAATCAGGCTTATTCAGTGCAATTCCTAAATCTTGATAGGCGAGTGCTTTCTCGTCGCTTATTGTATATTCTTCTCCTTGAAATCCTTTTTTGTCAACAGGTAAGTGATATTTGTTTCCTTTTGCATCAACTGCTGTAACTTCCAGCCATGCAATTCGATCTTCAACTGAACCTGTTGGGAATTTATGACCTGCTTTTGCATTGTAAAGAATAACTGTGAATTTGACCGTTGAACCTGGTTCAACTTCTCTAATATCAGGATTTATTCTTAATTCAATTACACCATTAAGTTTTCCTTTATCATGTGCACCGTGAAAAAGATGAGCTCTCATATCTTTATATAAATTACCCATACTTGCAGCTCTCATCTCTACCTTTGGCATATGGCAATCCTGACATTGAACTCCTTCCTTTGAATATGGACCTTCTTTCCACTCAAGATGAGTTGATTTTACCCAAACACCATAAGGACTTTTTTCATTGTGACAAATTCCACAAAAATCGCCGGACTTGAGAAGCGGATTAATTTCGATTATGTGGGCAGGAGATTGAATATCGCTTTGTCTAGCACCAAATTTTGTTTTGCCTGGTCTCATTATATAATTGAAATTGTAAGGAATATCACCTGCATAACCAACGATACTGTGACAAACTTCACAGGAAACAGATTCATTTGCTCTTGTATTAAAAGAAGGTCTTTTTGGCGGGATATCTCCTGTTACATATGCAAGTGGAGAATGACAACCATTACAGCCAGCTTTTACTTCTGCAACCTTTTCATCTTTTTCAGAATGTGGTACAGCTAAATCAAAGTATTCTATTTCGTCCCATTTATGAGTGAAGGCCTCGGACATCATTGCCTGTTTCCACTGCTGGTAAATATCTGTATGACATGAAGTCCCGCAATACTCAGGAGTTTTGAAATCCTCGTATTTGTATTCTCCCATTTTAGTTTGTGAAAAGAGTAATGTGTTTGAGAGCAAAAGAAAGACTAAAAGGAATTTTTCCATTTGTCACCTCAAAATTTATTCTGAATGCCACTCAAAAATATATAATGTTAATGTCGAACTCAAACTAAATGCTAAAAATTTTATCTTTGAACATTTAATGTCAATTGTTAACTTTGAAAAATTTTTGAGATATGTATACACACAATCAATTACAACAAATTGCAAATGAATTAAGAATTGATATCATTAAGGCGATATCAAGAGCTAAATCTGGTCATCCAGGTGGTTCATTAAGTGCAATTGATATTCTGGTTTATTTATTTTTTAATGAGATAAAAAGAACTAAGGAAAATGCACTTGACCCGGATAGACACAGATTTGTTTTATCAAAAGGTCATGGTGTTCCAGCACTTTATGCAATTCTGGCAAGAATTGGTTTAATCTCTTATGAAGAATTGATGAATTTGCGAGTATTGGGTTCACGTACACAAGGACATCCGAGTTATCTTGATTTGCCTTATGTTGAAGCTTCGACTGGATCGCTTGGTCAAGGACTTTCTGTTGCTATTGGGATGGCACTTACCGCAAAGATTGATAAAAAATCTTATCGTGTTTATTGTATGACTGGTGATGGTGAAACGCAGGAAGGTCAAATCTGGGAAGCAATTCTTTCAGCTCCAAAATTTAATCTTGATAATCTTTGTGTGATCCTGGACTACAACAAAAGTCAAATTGATGGCTTTACAAAAGATGTAATGGATCTTGAACCATTGAAAGCAAAACTTGAAGCTTTTAAGTGGAATGTATTGGAAATTGATGGGCATAACTTTGCTGAAATTGAAAACGCTTTTAATATTGCTCGTGAAGCAAATGGCAAACCTACTTATATCATAGCTCATACAATTAAAGGTAAAGGCGTTTCATTTATGGAAGATAATGTTGAATGGCATGGTAAAGCTCCAAATGAAAAAGAAACTGAATTAGCTCTCCAGGAACTTCAAAAATTGTTGGTGAAAAATGGGTAAATCAACGCGATTAGCTTTCGGTGAAACAATTGCACAATTGGGTGAAGTTAATTCCAATATTGTTGTTCTTGACGCCGATTTGTCAAAATCCACTATGTCCAGTCTATTCGCGAAAAAATTCCCGGAAAGATTTTTTGAAATGGGAATTCAAGAAGCTAATATGATTGGCGTAAGTGCAGGATTAGCTCTTTCGGGTAAAATTGCATACGCTTGTAGCTTCGCTTGCTTTATAACTGGAAGATATGATACAATAAGAATCTCGGTCGCTTATACCAAAGCTAACGTTAGAATAATTGGAACACACGCAGGAATTGGAATTGGTGAAGACGGAACGACTCAAATGGGACTCGAAGATGTAAGTTTAATGCGATCGCTTCCTAACTTTAGTGTATGTCAACCATGTGATGAAATTGAGACACGTGAATTGATTAAATATAGTGTTGAACATAATGGACCAATGTATATCAGACTTACGCGACAAAATGTGGATAAAATTTTTGATGATAATTATAAATTTAAGTTTGGGAAAGGTGTTCAATTAACCGATGGAAATGATGCTGTTATCTTTGCAACTGGTGCATTGGTGGCTGAAGCTTTTAAAGCATCAAATATATTAAAAGAGAAAGGATACAGTTTAAGAGTCGTTAATATTCACACTATCAAACCAATTGATAAAGAAATTATTATTAAATCTGCAAAGGAATGTAAATTAATTTTCACTGCCGAAGATCATAATATAATTGGTGGACTTGGATCTGCTGTTGCAGAAGTTTTAAGTGAAAATTATCCTGCCAAAATAATAAGGATTGGTTTACCAGATGTTTTTGGAGAATCAGGTACGCCAGAGGCTTTGTATAAGAAATATGGATTTGATGCTGAGAGCCTTGCTTCAAGAATTGAAACTCAACTGAAGCAATCTTGAAAATAGATTTTATATTTAGCTCCTCTCTCAAAAATATTTTAATTTAGATTTCGAAGATTTGCGAAGAAGGCTTTTAAAAGGCTTTTGCTTTCGTTTTCAAGAAGACCACTATATGTTTTTATCTGATGATTTAATGATTTGTTATTGGTAATGTTAAATAATGTTCCGCATGCACCAGCTTTTGGATCGAATGTAGAAAAATATAGCGTACTAATTCGAGCATTAACGATTGCACCTGCGCACATTGGACACGGTTCAAGAGTTACATAAATTTTACAACCTTCCAGTCTGTAATCTTGCAAATAATTTGCTGCCGAAGTAATTGCAATTATCTCTGCATGAGCAGTTGGGTCTTTTAATGAAATTGTTTGATTGTAACCTCGCCCAATTATTTTATCTTCAAAAACTACAACAGCACCAATAGGAACCTCATTTTTTTCAAATGCTTTTTCTGCTTCTCTTAACGCTTGTTTCATAAAATATAAATCTCGTTCTGAGAACAATTTTATCCCTCGAGTTATTTATAATATTGATTAATAAATTTTTGTGAAATCCATACAGGTTTTTCAAATCTTTGATCAGCTCGATCGTAAATTACTACCGCTTCGATTGTGGGTATGTTTCTTAATCTTGTAAAATCTAAATGCGGATTTAATCTTTTACTTTCAGATGAAATTTTTGACGGATCGATAGAAGTCAATCCTGAATAATAACCAAAAACATTAACTTCACTTCCTCGTGAAATATACTTTAATGGTTTAGGAAATTCTCCCTGCTTTGGAAGTGGTGAGTCGATTCTAATTCTATAAAATCCATACTCGTTATCTTCAAATGGATTGGTGAAAAGGAGAAAATCATTTTCGAATTCCTCTACTATCACCCCAAAAACACGAATTTTTTTAGACTTATAAGCCTCAGGACTCAATCTGAGAGAATTATAATTAATGTTATATAAAGAGTTCTGAACAAAGTCCCGAAGTTCTTTCAATAATATCTCCTCTTTTGATGGCGGAGGGGATTCCAGTAAATAGTTTATAATACTGCAAGAACTGAAAACGAAAACCAATAGTAAAATTGATGGTTTTATAAGTCGTGTTAGTTTCATCTTTCTTTTTCGATTTGTTATTTAAATATAAAACTTTTTTAGTTCTGTTAATTGAAACTGAATAATGCCATAGTTATATTTGCAACGAATTTTTTACAGTTCTGGATTAAGTCAAATAGTTATTTCAAATTTTTTGTTTGTGCACCCGTAGCTCAATTGGATAGAGCATCAGACTTCGGATCTGAGGGTTGAGGGTTCGAGTCCTTCCGGGTGCGCTAATTCTTTAGATTTTGCGCCCGTAGCTCAATTGGATAGAGCATCTGACTACGGATCAGAAGGTTGAGGGTTCGAATCCTTCCGGGCGCACTGAGATAAAATTCCTACCAAATTTTCTCCCATTATTTCTTAAAAGTTAAAATTTTCGCTTATGGTGATTGTTTAACGGTAAAGTGTCTTTTGGGAGAAATTAAAGTCAATTATAATCAAGTTTTTGTTTATAATGCTTAAAAATTTCTTTTAACTATTTATCTTTGCTTTACAAAAAAACAAAAAAGAGTATATGAGAGAGCTAACATTTTTTTTAATTGTTCTTGTTTTCCTTACATCTTGTTCAAAAAAATCAATAGATCCACAATATCTTCAGGAAATTGAAAATCATAGAAAGCAGATTGATTCATTATTTCGGTTCAGTCCTGACTCACCTTTTAAGCGAGATACTTCTGTCGAATTTTCAGGATTAAAGTATTTCGAGGTGAATCCGGATTTCGTATTTAAATCGAAGTTGTATAAATACGCATTCCCCGAAACGGTAATCGTGCTTGGTACAAAAGGTGAAAAAAGAACGCAAATAAAATACGGGTATTTCCAATTCACTTATAAAGGCAAAACCTATAAGATAAATGTTTATAAATATCCTGAAAGTGTGATCAAAGAGGGAAAAGAATATCTTAGAAATTACCTTGCTGTTTGGTTTCGTGACCTAACAACTGGCGATGAAACTTACGAAGTTGGACGTTACCTTGATGTTGAAGAAGAATCATCTGATCCGAATTTCCTTTATACATTAGATTTTAATAAAGCTTATAATCCTTATTGCGCTTATACACCACTTTATTCCTGTGCAATTCCCAGAGATGAAGATTTTATTAATCTTCGAATTGAAGCTGGCGAGAAAAAATATCATAAATAATGAGAATTAAAATGAAGAGCATTACAAAATTATTTTTCTATCTTTTGTTTATTCCTATTCTTCATCTTCAAGCTCAACAGCAATTTGCTGATCTTGGTGACTTTAAGCTTGAAAGTGGAGAAGTGATTTATGATTGTAAAATTGGTTTCAGGACTTTTGGAAAATTAAATAGTGATAAATCGAATGTAATTTTATATTCAACGTGGTTTGGTGGAACAAGTCAAATGTTAGGTAATTTGATTGGTGATGGAAAAGATAAACTTTTAGATTCTTCAAAATATTTTATCGTTTGTGTTGATGCACTTGGCAATGGAATTTCGACTTCACCATCCAACAGTACAAAACAGCGAAATGAAAAATTCCCTTCATTTACAATGAGAGATATAGTAGCAACTCAATATAAATTGCTTCACGAGGTTCTGGGTTTTGAAAAAATTTATGCTGCTATTGGTGGCTCGATGGGAAGTATGCAGGTACTTCAATTTGCTGTGATGTATCCAGATTTTGTTGAAAAAATTATTGCTTATGTGCCAACGCCCTGGTCAAGCTCTTACGATATGCTTTTGTGGACAACAAGAGAACAATTAATCACTTCAGCCCACAATTGTGGAATGAGTGAAAAGGAAATCTTCAAATCAATTAATATGCTTACTCAGCTTGTTGCCAGAACTCCAGATTGGTATGTTGAAAATAATCCGAGAGAAAAATTTCCAGAAATTTTAAAGAGCTTTGACAAAGACGCACCTTCATATTGGAACAGTTATGACTATCTTTGTCAATTAAGAGCAATGATTTCTCATGATATCTCTAAAGGATTTTCATCCAAGGAAGATTTAAAGAACCACATTAAAGCAGAAATCTTTCTGATAATTGCAAAGCAAGATCATATTCTTCATCCGTCATCTTCTCTTGAATTTGCAAAAATTATAAACTGTAAAACTTTAATTCTTGATGATAACTGCGGACATCTTTCAGTTAATTGTAACCTAGATAAAGTCAGGGAAGAAATATCATCATTTCTAAACTAAAATGAGGTGCCTTATGAAAATCAGAAATCTTATCTTTATAAAATTAATCTATCTACTGTTCTTTTTTTCAGTTTCTTATTCGCAAACTGACACAATTATCACACCATACAATGTGGTAAAAATAAAATCTATTGGTGAAGTAGTTTTATCACCAGATGGAAGATTAATTGCTTACACAGTAATTGTTCCGAGAGATGTTAATGACGAACCCGGATTTGCTTATCGAGAACTTTATGTAATGAAAAGTGATGGGAGCAATCAAAAACCATTTATTTCTGGTAAAGTAAGCATTGGTAATATCACATTCTCACCGGATGGTAAATTAATTGTTTTTACAGCAAGATTTGAAAACGATAAAGCTACTCAAGTATACGCAATTCCAGTTGATGGTGGTGAAAAATTTAAATTATTTGAGACAACTGAGAGTGTTTTACAATTTAAATATCATCCAAACGGAAAGGTGATTTATTACACTGCTCAAAGTCCAGTTCCAGATAAAATTAAAAATTTACAAAGGAAAGGTTTTAATCAGATCATTTACGAAGAAGACTGGCAGCATATCAATCTTTACAAATACGATTTAGAAAAAAAGAAGTCCGAACAAATCACAAGTGATTGTACAGTTTTTGATTTTGTGGTTTCAAATACAGGGAAATACATTGCGGCTGCTATTGCTCCAAGAAATCTTGTTGATGATTCTTATATGTTTAAGCGAATTCACTTAATTGATCTTGAAACAAACCAGAAAGAATTGTTGATTGATAATCCCGGCAAATTGGGGAATTTCGAATTTAGTCCAGATGATAAATATTTAGTATTTAATTCAGCAGTCGATATTTACGATCCTGCTTCAAGCAGTATGTTTGTAGTTGAAGTTCCAAATAAAAATAAAAAATTTACCGACCTGAAAAATTATTCTGATAAATTTGAAGGAACTGTAAATTGGGTAGGCTGGAAAGATAATCAAACTCTGCTTTTCACAGCGGAAGAAGGTGTTTATTTGCCTTTGAGTGAACAAAATATTAATGCCCCATCGAGGAAATTAATTACTCCAGCAAATACTGTTGTCAGACGAGCTATTTTTGATAAGAATTCTGGAAATTTTATCCTGGTGTTAAGCAAGTTTAATTATCCAAATGAAATTTATTTGTTTAATAAAAAAGGTGAATTCAGAAGATTAACAAATGTAAATCCCTGGCTTGATAAAGTTAAATTTGCCCGACAGGAAGAAGTAAGATATAACGCAAGAGATGGACTTGAAATTACTGGTGTTTTGATCTATCCATTGAATTATGAAGAAGGTAAAAGATATCCATTAATTGTGAATGTGCACGGCGGGCCTGAAGCTGCAGATCAAAATGCGTGGGTAACTTCCTATGGTAGTTGGGGACAGATGGCTGCTGCACGTGGATATTTTGTCTTTATGCCAAACTATCGTGCAAGTAATGGCCGCGGTGTTGAATTTTCTAAAATGGGTCAAATGGATTTAGGAGGTAAAGAATTTGACGATGTTATTGATGGAATTGATTATCTGATCAATAAAGGATTAGTGGATAAAGATCGTGTTGGAATCGGCGGTGGAAGTTATGGCGGTTATTTCTCAGCCTGGGCTGCAACAAAATATTCAGATCGTTTCGCAGGGGCAGTTATGTTTGTCGGAATTTCAAATCAAATCTCTAAAAGAGGAACCACAGATATTCCTTATGAAGATTACTATGTCCATTGGAGAATCTGGTCATGGGAAAATTTTGATCTTGTCTGGGATAGAAGTCCATTGAAATATGTGACGAATTGCAAAACGCCTATTTTAATTTTACATGGTAAAGAAGATCCGAGAGTAAGTGTAACGCAGTCAATGGAATTGTATAGAGCATTAAAAATATTAAATCAAGCACCAGTCAGATTAGTTTTATATCCCGGTGAAGGACATGGCAATGCACGAACTCAATCTCGATTGGACTATGCCATTCGAACAATGGAATGGTTTGATTTTTATGTAAGAGATAAAAATTCATTTGATAAAATTCCTGATAAGTATATTGACTATAAAATCGATTAGGATTAATTCATTAAAAATTAAAAGCAGGCACTTTTGCCTGCTTTTTTATTTTTTTGAATTCAGGATTATTGAATAGCTTTATCGTTTTAGCGTAATACTCTCCATTCATATTTTTTGATTATAAATTGCAATTAAAATCCTTTCAAGAAGTAGTCCTCGGGAATATATTCAAAAGGCATTAGCATCATTGGTTTACCGTTGTTCTTCAAATTGAAATTTATAAAATCAATCAAAGGTGTATTCTTCTGAATTGATTGAAGTGATAATGGTAAAACAAAACTCAAATCAAATAATTGCGGTTTTGGAAATTCGACTACTTGAAACTCATCTTTTTTCAAATTTGCTTTTTCACGAGCAATTTCAATTGCATCGCTCAGTCCACCTAAAACATCAACTAAACCAATTTTTTTAGCATCAATTCCTGACCAAACTCGTCCCTGAGCAATTTGTTCAATTTCATCTGGAGATTTGTTCCGGCCATTTGCGACTTTGTTCACAAATTCTGCATACATCTCTCTAATCATCATTTCAATTTTAGAACGTTCATCATTAGTTAATTTTCGATCTGGAAGAACGGTATTAAGAATTGGAATGATCATTCCAAATCCCACATCTGCGTGATTTCCTCTCTTAACATAGTCAGTTGAAACCCCAGCACTTTCTTTAAAGCTTTTGTTATATAACCAGCTTCCTATCACTCCAATTGAACCAGTAATTGTATTTTTATTTGAAACAATTGTATCAGCATACATAGAGAGCCAGTATCCTCCCGAACCTGCGACCAAACCTTGAGAAACAATGACTGGTTTCTTGCCTTTGATTTTCCTCATTCCTTCGGCAATTACATCAGAAGCTAAAGCGTCTCCACCTGGTGAATCTATTCTGAAAATAACCGCTTTGATGGACTTATCTTTAGCTATTTTTTCAACATCTTTTATAAGACTTCGTGCTCTAATTCCTTCGTCCATAGCGCAAGCACCAAGCGTATAGACAATTGCAATCTTAGGCTTTTCGCCCCAATAATTATCTTCATTAGTCACCATTGATTCGATTGTATTATCTTTTACAACTCTTAAAATTTTGTCCAGCTCAGATCCATCTTTTAATGAATACCATCGTCCAATTGAATCAACAAGTCCATAGTTTAATGCCGAAGTTGAAGTGAACAAAACATAATTATTTACCAGAGAATCTAATGGAAGTTTTAAGTTTGCTCTTGATGATTCAACATCTTCTTTGATTGTATTATAAAGATTATCAACAATTAATTGTCTTTGTTCTCGATCGGCATCAGACATTTTCTCTCTTGAATAAGTTTCTGCAGCAGATTTGTATTTGAAAAATCGTAATTCATCGAAGCCAATTCCAAGTTTTTCAAGTGTTCCTTTATAATAATTTCGGCCCATCAGAATTCCTTCAAGAGTTATTAGTCCGAGTGGATCCATCACAATTTTATCAGCGACTGAAGCGAAGTGATATAAATTGAAATCCGCATTATCAATAAATATGGTTATCTTTTTGCCGGAATTTTTCAGCTCTAGCAATTTCTCTCGGAGTTCCCACAAAAAAACTCTTGATGCTGCGATTCCTGAAGTATTAATTTCAATGGTCGTTATGCTTTTGTCATCTTTTATTTTATTCAAGCGATCAATTAAACCATAAAAAGTTTTGGAGTTATCAAAGAGTTGAAATTTTTGATATTTAATTTGTCCATTAAGGTCAATTTGATGCGTCTTTTCTTTTTTGATTACTTTGTTCAAGATATTTCTATCATAAGAGCCCAAGCGAATTCCCTGAATCTGATTTATTGCATTGCCACTTTTATCAAATACATTGGACTGAAGAATACTAAATCTACCAAAACTGATTTGAATGCCTGCAGAGAACGATTTTGTATCAAAGTATCTTCCGATAATTTGAATACCTTCAAATGGTTCAATGATAATTCCTGAGCTCCATTTGTCTGATTTAGTGTTTGAAAAATTTTGATGAACAAAGTCAGCAAATAAAGTTAATTTTTCATTGCCAAGTGGTCTGACTGCTAAATCTATTACACCCTCGTAATCTTCAAATTTTGAATTAAAGTTTCCAATTAAACCTAAAGAAAAATATTTATTTGGTCTTGAGAGAGTCGAAATCGTAAATAAGTTTTTAAGTTCAAGATTTGCTATATCAGTTGATCTCCAATTATAAGCGAAACCAATACCGAAACTTTTGTTGCCAGTTGATGCTGCCAGTTTATAATTGTTGATTCGTCCTAATCCGATTAGATTATTTGAATAAAAACCAAAACTAAAATTTTTAAAAGCAGAAAAGAATCCATAATCATTCATTTTGAAAAAAGATTTATTGCTTGTATTCCAGATAAAATATAAATCCGGTTCTTTTACATAGTTCAATAAAGCTGGATTATCAAATCCGTTTAGTCCAAATCTTAATGAACCTGGAGATGCAGGGAACAGATTATAATTCGTTTGATATGAAAGATTTGTTTGTGAAAAAAGATTGGAAAATAAAATTGATAGGATTAAAAGTGTGAGTGCTCTCTTCATATTTTACTCCTTAGCTTAATTGAAAGATAAATAATAATACTCAATTATAATGAATTTAGATTTTATTGATTACTTGAAACTGATGGAAAAATTTCTGATATAGCCAAAAATTAAAATGGTTAATTATGAAAAAATTAATATTAATCCGACACGCCAAATCCAGCTGGGATAATCCCGACCTTGACGATAAAGAAAGACCACTCAATAAAAGAGGTTTAGAGGATGCACCTTTAATGGCTAATGTATTAAAGAATTATAATTTTAAGATTGATAAACTTTTTTCAAGCTCAGCTCTAAGAGCAAAAATGACCGCAGAAATATTTTCTACCGAATTAAAATTGCCCGAAAATTTAATTGAATATACAGATGAATTATATAATGCTTCACGAAGAAGTATATTGAATTTTATAAAGAAGTTAAATGATGACTTAAACACTATTGCAATTGTTGGTCATAATCCAGGATTAACTGACCTCACACATTTCCTTTTATATGATTTTGATTATGAGCTTCCAACCTGTGCAATTGTTGGAATTGATTTAGATTTAGACAGCTGGGCAAATATTAAAAGTGGAACTGGTACACTTCAATTTTTTGAATATCCAAAAAAATATAAATCCGAATAATCACTGAACTTTTTACAGTTTTACTTTTTTACTTGTAATTTTTTCATTTCCTCGAAAACTGCTTTCAAATCATTCTTAATCATTTCTTAAAAATCAAATCATATTTCAAAATTTTTTATCAACTACAGTAATTTTACTGTTTGGCATATTTACTGCAATACATTTTTATGCGTGAATTAATAAAGTCAAAATAAAAGAAAGGAGTTAAAAAATGGGTCAACAACAATTATTATTAATCGTAATCGGAGTCATTATTGTCGGTATTGCTATAGTAGTGGGAATCAATCTTGCCTCTACAAGTGCACAAAGCGCTAATAGAGATGCTGTCATTGCAGATTTGAACAATATTGGTGCATTCGCACAACAATATTATAGAAAACCAACTGCGCTTGGTGGTGGAGGCAATTCATTTACAGGTTTCACCATCCCACCATCTTTAACAACTACGGGTAATGGTACTTATACTGCAACAGTTGGTGCGACTGTTGTCACCATAGTTGGTACTGGTAATGAAACTGGTAATGATGGTAAAAATAAAGTTAAAGCAACCGCAGTAGTGACGCCAGATAATATTACTGTTACGATTAACAATTGATTTGATTTCATTTACAACTCGGAAATTCCTTTTCGGGATTTTCCGAGTTTTATTTTTATTTAAAAAAAGAGGGCTGCTATGAAAAAATATTGTTCGGTATTTCAAGATGGTTTTGAGATTAAAGTAGCTTGTGTTGAAAGACAGGGTGGCAAAATAAAAATTTTGAATTTTATTTCTGTCCCGAGTTCTGAAAATCAATTTGTTTTTTCAACTAAAGAAATTAATGGTGGAAAAACAGCTGATCTGGATTTTGATATTACCGAGTTTGATGAGCCAAATCAAATAAAAACTAACCTTGTTGAAATCTCGAATTTTTATAGAATAGAAGAATTACCTTTTATTCCTGTTATAACCGAACCATATATATCTTATTTAGTTCATCAGTTTGATAATGGCAAGAAACCGGGTGATTTAAAAAGTAAAATAGCCGCTGAATGGAAAGAAAATACCAACATTGATTATTCACCAGACCGAATCGATTACATTGAGTATAAAAATCATTTTTTAATCTCAACTGTTGTTCAAGAAAATATCCCAATCTTAAATGAGCTCAAATCTTTAGCTGAAATAGCCGAGTCAAAAACGCTTGATATATTACCTCTTCGAAGTGCTGATATCGCACTTATTAATTATACTTTGAACATTTATAAACCCGCTAAAGATGAAACATACCTTTTGATATATATTGGAACTGATTCAATTAGATTGATTTTCATTAAAGATGGTAAAGTAACTCACATTAACAAATATCTCGGTTTAAGCTTAGAACGGCAGGGGATTGTTAGTTTTCTATCAAGTAAGATTGTTTTAGAGATGGAATATGCCAATGTAACTGAATTGACAAATATCATTCTTACAGGTGAAATTAATGATGATTTGCTCTTAGCAGTTAAGCAGAGTTTTCCTTTCGCAAGCGTAGATCTTCTCGACTTACAAATTTTTGACTTTTCCTCGCTTGAAGAAGAAGCTGTTCATAAAGCTCAATCATATATTTTACCTTTAGTTGCGGTTTGTGATGAAGTTTTCCGATTCTCTAATATTAAGAAGAACTTAGAATTTCAAACAAAAAGACTTTCTAAAATTTCATTTTTCAAGAAGATTGATTTCCTGTCAATCTTTTTAGTGATGTTAATTGGAGCTTTAATGTTTTTTTCACTTCAGATGTATAAAGAGCGGTCAAGCAATTTGAAAAAATTTCGAGCGCAAATTTCAAGAATGGAAGTTATTAAGTCGATCTCATCTGCCGATTTAGCTAGGATAAATCAATTAAGTAATCGTTATGAAATTTTAAATGCATATAAACAGAACTTAGAAGAGGCTGAGAAAAATTTAAGGAGAATTACAGATCAACTTTTATTAATTGAATCTTTCAACCCGCATAAAAATAAGATATGGCTCACATCAATTGCCGTTGATGAAAAAAATCCATCTTTATTTTTGATTAAGGGATTGGCAATCGACCGATCGAAAATACCAGATTTGATGGCTGCTCTTCACAATGCTGAACTTAAGAATATCTACATTTATGAGATTAGAAATAAAAAGATTTATCAATTTGAGTTAACAACTTTGGTTAAAAATTAAAATGAAAAGAAAATCTCGAAGAATATTCTTATTGATCTTATTACTAATAACTGCAGCTGCCAGTTATTATTTTGTAGAATATTCATACACAAGAGAAATGAAAAAATTAAATGAACAGAGCAAGTCTCAGACCAACGAACTTCTAAGTAATAAATCTCCTGATGAAGTAATTTATGAGCTCGAACAAAAGATTGATTCACTTTCGTCATTTATAAAAGTTACGGATAAAATTATTCCTTACTATCCTTCGCAGGTAGATGCATATAGTAAAATCCTAAGCAAAATCAATCTTCTTGAAAATCGTCTGGATATTAACATTGATCGAGTTTCTACCGAAGAAAAACCACCTTTGAGAATCGATAGATTTAAGATTACTGGGAGCGGTAAATTCAGAGATCTATTTTCTTTGATGAACTTGTTTGAAAGTTCACCAGAGATTTACAGACTTCATTTGAATGAAATCAGGCAGACATATGAACCTGATAAATCAGGGAAATTAGAGGAAAAAGTAGTTTTTACATTTCATATTGAAAATCTTTATACAACTTCACCTGAATTTAATCTGGATACTTTAATCCAGAGAAAAGATCAAAAGTTTTTGACCTATGTTTCAGATTATTTTGAATCATTAATCAAATTAGACATTCCACCAAACGATCAAGGATTATTTGAAGTTGAAGGTGCAAAGTTACTTGCCATTATGCCTGATGCAGTTTATTTAATTGATAAAAAGGGTAATTCATACACACTAATGGAAGGTGATGAAGTTTATCTTGGATACTTAACGAAAATAAATTATGATCAACACAATTGTCAATTTCTCTTAAACAAAGGTGGAATACTTGAACGAGTTACATTAGTTCTTGAAGATAAGGAGCAAAAAAAATGAAAAAGATTTTGATATTAGTTTTATTTTTCTCATTAAGCATCTCAGCTCAAAGCTATCGAAGTTTGAAAGCGATGCTTTCACAGGATTCTGAAAATTTAGTTACAATTTCTAAAACAGCAAGTGTTGATCAGGCAATCGATGTTTTGAGCAGGATAAGTAAACAAGTTATTAATAAAGTGATTATACTTGATCAAAATATGCCGGTACCAGTTGGAATTGAAATCACAAATCTCAACTGGTATAAAGCACTTGAAATAATTGCCAAGTTACATAACCTTGAATTAGTTGAAAAAGAAGATTTTATCAAATTAGTTCCTCAGCAAAAATTTTCTGAGGCAGAAATACCGGACATTTTAAAAGGTGTCGATTTTAGAACCAGGGAAGTAACCATTTCAGCAGTATTTTTTGAACTCGATGTAAACAAAGCAAAAGAAAGAGGAATCAACTGGCGAACGCTATTCTCAAAAGGTGGTGCCGATGTCGGAATAAGATTCGGAGAAACTTCTAATGAAATATTCGATTGGAATTCAACAACTGATTCACGAGCACTTGATATTGGAATTCGAGGAGATGTAAATGTCTTTGGTTCAATTGCTAAAGCTACATCATTATTCAATTTCCTTGAGTCCAATCAATTAGGTGAAGTTATCGCAAGTCCACAAATTACAGTAAGAGACAGAGTTAAAGGGGAAATTCAGGTTGGTTCAGATTTTTCAACCAGAGAAAAAGATTTTGCAGGAAATACTATCGAAAGATTTTACAGCACAGGAACAATTATTAGAGTCACACCTTATGTTTTAAACGAGAATGGTAAAGACTACATCTTGCTCGATCTAAACGTTGAAAGAAGTTCAGCAATTCCTGGACAAATTTCTACCGAGGTCAAAAGAACAAAAGCCAACACAAATGTTTTACTACTTGACGGAGAAGAAACTATAATTGGTGGATTATTTATTAATGAAGACAAAAAAGAACGTACTGGTATTCCTTTCTTAAAAGATTTGCCCTGGTGGGTTTTTGGAATTAAATATCTTGCTGGAAGGGATGTAGTAACTTCAGCACGTAAGGAATTAATTATTGTTTTAAAGGCTAAGCTAAATCCATCACTTTACGAGAGGGTGGTTTCGAGAGAAAAGGATTTAATTAGAAACAAGATCGAAGATTATGATCAACAAATTGAAAAAATTAAATCACAAATAAAATCAAAATGAACTCGAGTCAACTTATTATACTTATTGCATCATTAATCTTGCTTTCAACAATTATAATTTTGACTAATCGAGCTAACATAGAAACAAAAGATGAAAAAATTGAAGCAAGAAACTTGTACCATTCAGTAAACGAAGCAAAAAATCTTTTCGAAGAAATGAGATCAAAAATTTTCGACGAAAAACTTATTTCAATGACTTCAATCAATCGAGATAGTTTAACAAATACTTCAATGCTCGGTCCAGATAATGAAATTTATCCCGAATACGATGATATCGATGATTATAACGGCTATTCGAGAGAGTTAAATCTGGAAAACAGTAAATTTTATACTCTACAAGTCACTGTAAATTATGTAAAAGAAGATAATCCAGATATCATAAGCTCGAGCCCAACTTTTTATAAATTAGTAACTATAAAGTGCTTTGGGCAAAATCAAGCAAAGAAATTTGAACTCAAACAAATTTTTTCTGTCTGGTAATGAATCATCCAATTTACCTATTAATAAGCATAGTAATTGGCACATCGATTATTTTGATACTAACAAGAACTACAGTTTTTATAAACGAAAGCCAGCAGGAAGAATTACAAGAAGAAAAAGTTTTACAAAATTTTATAACAACTCAACAGATATTGGAGTATTACTTAAAGAAAATCGGTTTCAGGTCACCTGTGAATCCCATAATTGAGGCTGATTCTTTAAAAATAAAATTTTACTGTGATGAAGATGGAGATGGTTTGGTAGATTCTCTTGAAATAAGAATAGGTGAGTTGGCAGAAAATTCTCAAAATCCTTCGGATTATAAATTAATATTAGTAAAAAATAGTAATGAACAAACGATTTCGCCTTATGGAGTGACAAAATTTAAATTTGATTATCTGGATGTAAATGGTATTCCTACTAATGAAAAATTATTTATAAGATTCATCATTGTCTCTTTGAGAATTGAATCTGAGTATCCCGTTAATGGATGCTATTTATTTTTTGAAGATAAATTTATTGTTAGACCCAAAAATATAGGTTAAATGTGGGGAATAAAGTCTTAATAATAACTTCTGCTACTTTGTTGCTGATTATTTTCGTCGTTTTAAATTTAAGAGGTAGTTCAACCCGAATTACTGATCGGGTAATTTCTGCATTTAATATTGAGCAAGCCAAATACATTGCAAATTCAGCTTTGAATATCACACTAAATAAACTCAGATTAAACAAAAAATTGAGAGGTAATTTTAATGATAATTTATTGCTTGGAGGATCTTACAATGTTTCTATCAAAGGAACGGACACAGTTCTAATTTCTGTAAACGCAAATTATATGAAACAGAAAGCTAATGCTTCTGTGATAACAATATGGAATATAATCACTTTACCAAAAATCAATGCTGCTATGAGTATTTCATCTTCGAATATTGATATTTCGCTTCATGGGAATATTTTGATTAGCGGCATTGATAAAAATTCCGATGGAACTCCAGGAACATCCCAGCCAGTGAGTGGAATATCGGTGGAAAATATTAATGATAGTATAAGGATAGTCAATGGGATCCCAAATAATGTAAAACCACAGATAATTGGTTCAACTCCATCTCCAAGTGTTTTGGTAAATCAAAATTCACAAAACCTTAGTGAGTTAATAAATCAGTATATACAATCCGCTGATATTATATTACCTTCAGGAACATATTCAACAGGTACAATCCTGGGCACGCCGGAAGAACCTAAAATTACTTTTATTTCGGGTAATGCGAATTTTGCAGGGAATGCATCGGGCGCTGGTATTTTAATAATTTATGGGGATATGAGTTGTGCTGGTAATTTTAGTTATCAGGGATTAGTTATCGTTTATGGTAATACTCAAATTTCTGCATCTGCTTCGGGAAACTCTGCAATATATGGCGGAATGCTGGTAGTTGGTCCAAGCGTGGATATTTCTGCAACAGGTTCTGCCGTCATAAATTATAGTTCAAGGGCTATCAATAATATTCAGCAAAAGCTTAAATCTTCAAAATTTATCGTATCTAACTGGGTAGATTGGTAATTTTTGAATTTAATTTTTCACCTTTCTCTAATTTTCAATGAATTGAGTTTATTCAAACCATCAATTAATTTGCAATAAAAATATTTAATTATTAGTGAGGGCTTCGAAGAATTATGGAAATAAATTTGAACGACAAAATTTTGGTAACGGAAGATAAAACAAATCATAAGCATCAAACATTTCATATTCCTTGTTATTTCTTTGATATTCTTCCAGATATTAGTTTTGTCATCGACCAATCAATGTCTATACTTCACTGTAACAAAGCTGCATCCGAGTTTTTTCTTTCCTCAAAACAAGAAATTGTAAATAAAAACTTTATTGATTTTATAAGTGAAGATAAAAGAGACGAGTTTGCTAAAGTCTTTAATAAATCTATTAAAGAAGGAATAAATCAAGAGATTGAGACAATTTTTGTTGCTGGTGAAAATAAGAAATTTGTGCAAGTTATTCTTGCACCTTTCTTCCAGGTTAACCACTCAAATAATCAAAGCGATACTAGATTATGTTTTGTATTTGCGCGAGATATTTCTATTCAAAAAAAGAAAGAACTTGATTTAGTCAGATTCGCAAATGTAGCTGAGTATACTGTCAATCCGCTGGAAATTACTGATATCGAGGGAAAAATAATTTATGTCAATCCAGCGTTTGAAAGATCAAGTGGCTACACAAGAGAAGAATTAATTGGTAAAAATCCTAATATCTTTAGTTCACACAAACATTCAAAAGAATTCTGGAGAAATATGTGGGATACGATTAAGCAGGGCAAGGTCTGGATTGGTGAAGTTGTTAATAAAAGAAAAGATGGAACTCTTTTTTATACTGATTTATTAGTATCACCAATAATTGATGAGAATGGGAAACTAATTGGCTACTTTGGAATTCATCGCGATAAAACAGAACAGAAAAAACTCGAACAGCAATTAATTCATGCTCAGAAAATGGAAAGTATGGGTTTACTTGCTTCAGGTCTTGCTCACGAAGTCGGTAATCCTCTTGCTTCCATATCTTCTCTTGTTCAAGTCATTCAACGAACTAATAAAGATGAATTTACAAATCAAAAGCTTGAATTAATTAAAAGTCAGATAAATCGTATCTCCAAGATAATCAGAGACCTTGTCAATTTTTCCCGTCAATCTACCTATGAACTTCAATCAACAGAAATTAACAAAGTTTTAAAATCTGCAATAGAGATCGCAAGGGTCAGTAAAAAAGCAAAAGGAATAAATTTTGTTGAGGAATACGGTTCGAATATTCCAATTCTTTATCTTGTCCCAGATCAATTGCAGCAGGTTTTCTTAAACATTTTAATCAACGCTATTGATGCTCTTTGCATTGATGCAGATCGAATGATTTATTTTAATCCTAATCCACAAATTGTTGCAAAAACTTATCGTGATGAGAATAAAGTTTATATTTCAATTTCAGATAATGGAATTGGAATGTCTGAATCAACAATGGAAAAAATTTTCGATCCATTCTACACAACTAAAAAAGTGGGTGAAGGAACTGGCTTAGGATTGTGGGTTAGTTATAATATTATAAAAAGCTTTCAGGGCGAGATTAGAGTAAATAGTACTGAAGGCGAAGGCTCAACGTTTACAATCGTTTTACCAATTAATATTGAAACATGGAATAAACTATGAAAGCAAGAATTTTAATCGTAGACGATGAAGAAATTTTAAGAGAAAACATTGCATTAATTTTAAGACAGGAAGGCTACGAAGTTGATGAAGCATCGAACGGTGAAGAGGCTTATGAAAAGTATTTAAATAATAAATATGATTTGCTGATCTCTGATATAGAAATGCCAAAAATGAAGGGAATAGAGCTTTTAGAAAAAGTTTCCAAAATAGATCCTCAGTTGTTATCGATTTTTATCACAGCCTATGGTTCACTCGAAACGGCAATCGCAGCATTAAGATTAGGCGCCAGCGATTACATCCTTAAACCCATTGATTTCGATGAATTGATCTTAAAGATTAAAAGACTGCTCGATTACAAACAGTTAGTGATCGAGAATCAACTTTATCGCCGCGAATTACAAAAGCAATATTCTTTTGATAATATCATTGGTAAGAGTCCCGCAATGCAAAGAGTGTTTGAGATGATAAAGTCAGTTGCAGGGACAAATAGCAGTGTTCTGATTACAGGTAATAGCGGTACAGGTAAAGAACTTGTTAGCAGAGCAATTCATTATAATGGTCCAAGGAAAGATAAACCATTCATCGTGGTAAACTGTGGCGCAATACCTGAAACATTAATTGAAAGTGAATTATTTGGACACAAAAAAGGCTCTTTCACAGGTGCCATTAGAGATAAAGAAGGATATTTTCAGGCTGCAGATGGTGGAACATTATTTTTAGATGAGATTAGTGAAATGCCTCTTCAATCTCAGGTAAGATTATTGCGGGCGATCGAACAAAAAGAAATTATTCCTGTCGGTTCATCAACACCAATTCCCGTTGACGTTAGAATTATATCAGCTACTAATAAAGATTTATACGAAGAAGTGGAAGCAGGAAGATTTCGAAGAGATCTTTATTATAGATTAAATGTTGTTGAAATTCATTTGCCATCTTTAAGTGAAAGAGTTGAAGACATCCCTCTACTTGTTGAATTTTTCCTTGATAAATATCGTAAAGAGATGAATAAAAATATTAAAGGCGTCGATGCAGATGCAATGAAAGCCTTAATTAATTACACCTGGAAAGGTGAAGTACGCGAACTTGAGAATGTTATTGAACGAGCTGTTATTTTTTGTAAGGGAGATTACATTACTTTAAATGAATTGCCTTCATACATAAATAATCTGACGCAGTCTAATGGTTCTATAAGTACGTTTAAAACTCTTGATATCGCTATAAACGAGTTTGAAAAAGATTACATTCAAAAAGCTCTTGCTCAGAATGATTATGACAAAGAAAAAACCGCACGAATGCTTGGCATCAGCACAGCTACATTGTACAGGAGAATTAAGGAATTGAAAATACTCGCGTAAATTTCATTTGTGATATTTTTTTATTATTTAATTTTCACTATTGAGAATATCTAGCTTAATTTTGGGCAATAAAATTTACTATCATAAACCAATTCTTAAAAATTCTTAAAAATTCTTTGTTTAAAATCCTGATTGAACTGGAAATAAGAAAATATCGAAATATTTTTTGTGGCATAATGATTGAAATTTATTTCTTATATGGAAGGTAAAGTTCAAATAGAAAATTCAAACTCCGAAAGTAAAAAAAATTTATATCGAAGAATTAAGATTGTTCTTTATTCAGAAGATTTTGACTTCGCTCAAAGTTTCTCACTTTATTTCAGAAAAGATTTTCAAAAAATAGTGACTGTAAACGATAGAGAAACTTTTCTCCAGATTGTTAAAACGCTTCAACCCGAAATAATTGTAATTGATATTACCTTAAATGTATCAACTTTAAAACTGATCGAAGAAGTCAGATCTACAAGTTCGAATTCTAAGATTTTTGTATTTACATCTCACCCTATTATTCATCAAGAGCTTGTAAATCAAGTTCAAAAACAAGTCGATAAAGTCTTTTACCAACCAATTGATCTTGTTGAATTCAACCAGGTCTTAAATTTCTACACCGCAGATTGATTTCAACAATTGATATCTAAAATTCTCAATTTTGAAAATAAGTTTTCAAATTTTTCGATTCTGAGAGATAAAACTTAATAATTATCAAATAAATCAAGATTTTTTAAAAGTTTTATAGGCATAATAATTGAAATTATTTGGAGAATTTTTTGCATTTTTATTTAAAAAAGACAATAGTTACTTTCAAAAAAAATTGACATCCAAAAAATTTTTAAAGGAAGGGTAAAATGGAAAGAAAAAAAGTCACAATTGATGGAAATGAAGCTGCAGCGTATATAGCTTATCATACAAATGAAGTAATAGCAATTTATCCAATTACACCTTCATCACCAATGGGTGAATGGTGTGATGCCTGGGCAGCTGAGGGCAAAAAAAATATCTGGGGTGATGTACCGATTGTTAGTGAGCTTCAAAGTGAAGGTGGCGCATCTGGAAGCGTCCATGGTGCTTTGCAAAGTGGTGCTCTAACAACCACTTTCACTGCATCACAAGGTTTACTTTTAATGATACCAAATATGTTTAAGATTGCTGGAGAATTAACTTCCACAGTTTTTCATGTTTCAGCTCGTTCAATTGCTGCACAGGCTCTATCGATTTTTGGTGATCATTCAGATGTTATGGCAACCCGCTCTACAGGTTTTGCGTTGCTTGCATCAAATTCAGTTCAGGAAGTAATGGATTTTGCTTTAATTGCCCAAGCAGCGACATTAGAGGCAAGAGTTCCATTCTTACATTTCTTTGATGGTTTCAGAACTTCCCATGAAGTGATGAAAGTTGAACAGCTCACCATCGAAGATATGAAGTATATGATTGATGATGATCTGGTTATCGCACACAGAATGAGAGCTTTGAATCCAGAAAGACCATTTATTAGAGGCACTGCTCAAAACCCTGATGTTTATTTCCAGGGAAGAGAAACTGTAAATCCATTTTATCTGAAATGCCCTGAAATCGTTCAAAAGCAGATGGATAAATTTGCGAAGTTAACTGGCAGACAATATCATTTGTTTGATTATTTTGGTGCACCCGATGCAGAGAGAGTAATTGTTCTTATGGGTTCTGGTGCGCAGACAGTTGAAGAAACAGTTGAATATTTAATGGATAAAGGTGAAAAAGTTGGAGTTGTAAAAGTAAGATTATATAGACCATTCTCAGTAGATCATTTTATTCAAGCTTTACCAAAAACTGTCAAAGCAATTGCCGTTCTTGATCGAACCAAAGAACCAGGTTCAGCAGGTGAGCCGCTTTATCTCGATGTTGTCAATGCTTTGACTGAAAAATTCAACAACGATGAACTGCCATTCAGATTGCCAAAAATTATTGGTGGCCGTTATGGACTTTCTTCCAAAGAATTTACTCCTTCGATGGTTATCTCAATCTTCAATGAATTAAGTAAATCAAAACCCAAAAATCATTTCACAATCGGTATTGTTGATGATGTCTTGAATACAAGTCTTGAATTTGATCCTAAGTTAAACATTGAACCTAAAGAAACGATTCGTTGCAAATTTTATGGGCTTGGTGCTGATGGAACAGTTGGAGCTAACAAGAACTCAATTAAAATAATTGGTGAAGGAACTGATTATTACGCTCAAGGATATTTCGTTTATGATTCTAAGAAATCAGGTTCCACAACAGTTTCTCATTTAAGATTTGGTCCCAAACCAATTAAATCAGAATATTTAATTACATCGGCCAATTTTATTGCATGCCATCAGCAGGTATTCCTTGATAAATTCGATATGCTTGATGATGCTGAAGAAGGTGCAGTATTTCTTTTGAATACACAGGTGCCTCCCGATCAAGTCTGGGATTCACTCCCCGAAAAAGCACAGAGAGATTTGATTAATAAGAAGATGAAACTTTATGTAATTGATGCCTATAAAGTCGCTCGTGAAACTGGTATGGGTGTAAGGATCAATACAATTATGCAAACATGTTTCTTTGCAATTTCAAATATATTTCCAAAGGAACAGTCAATTGCCTTGATAAAAGATGCAATCAAGAAAACTTATGGTGCAAAGGGTGAGAAAGTTGTTCAGATGAACTTTGAGGCAGTTGATAAGACTCTTGATAATCTCTTTGAGGTTCCAATTCCTGATAAAATTACAAGTACCAAGCAATTACAACCGCCAGTCACAGATGATGCCCCTGAATTTGTTAAAGATGTTTTAGGAAAAATCATTGCAGGTAAAGGAGATTTAATTCCAGTTAGCAAAATGCCAGTCGATGGTACTTTTCCCTCTGGTACGGCTCGATATGAAAAAAGAAATATTGCTTTGGAAGTTCCAGTCTGGGATCCTGAAGTTTGTATTCAATGCAATAAATGTGTGATTGTATGTCCACATGCAACTATTAGAGCTAAAGTATATGAAGAAGAATATATCAAGAATGCACCGCCAACCTTTAAATACACAAAGTTCAAATCCAAGGAATACGGTGAAAATCTTTATTATACATTACAGGTTGCTGTAGAAGATTGTACAGGTTGTTCACTTTGTGTTGAGGTATGTCCAGCAAAGAATAAGAAAGAAACAAGACTCAAAGCAATCAATATGCAGCCTCAACTGCCATTAAGAGAACAGGAAAGAGTCAATTGGAATTACTTCTTGAGCATTCTAGAGCTTGATAGAAGAAAAGTTAAAGTAGAAAATGTAAAAGATTCGCAATTCCTTGAACCATTGTTTGAATTCTCTGGTGCCTGTGCTGGCTGCGGTGAAACTCCTTATGTGAAATTAGTTTCACAACTTTTTGGTGATCGTGCAATTATTGCAAACGCAACTGGTTGTTCATCTATTTACGGTGGTAATTTACCAACCACACCTTGGAGCTACAATAAAGATGGTCGAGGACCTGCCTGGTCTAATTCACTATTTGAAGATAATGCTGAATTTGGATATGGTTTCAGACTTGCAATTGATAAGCACAATCAATTTGCAAAATATCTTTTAAAGAAGATGGCTTCTGAAATTGGTGAAAAATTAGTCGATGAAATTTTAAATGCAAATCAAAAGGATGAAGCTGGAATTTACGAACAAAGATTGCGCGTCGAAGAATTGAAAAAACGCTTAGCTGAAGTTAAAAATGCAGATCCAAATGATGTCAAACATTTGCTTGCAATTGCAGATTATCTCGTAAAGAAATCTGTGTGGATAATAGGTGGTGATGGCTGGGCTTATGATATTGGTTATGGTGGATTGGATCATGTCTTAGCTTCAGGAAGAGATGTAAATATTTTAGTTCTTGATACAGAAGTTTATTCAAATACTGGCGGACAGATGTCTAAGTCTACACCTAAAGGAGCAGTTGCAAGATTTGCAATGGGCGGTAAACCAACTGCTAAAAAAGATTTGGGTCTAATGGCTTTGACTTATGGTAATGTCTATGTTGCAAAAGTCGCAATGGGCGCCAATGATGCTCATACAGTTCGAGCTTTCCTTGAAGCCGAAGCTTATGAAGGTCCGTCATTAATCATTGCTTACAGCCATTGCATTGCTCATGGTATTGATATGGAAAAAGGAATGTATCAACAAAAATTAGCTGTTGATTCTGGCTACTGGCAGTTGTATCGTTACAATCCTGATTTAATTAAAGAAGGTAAGAATCCATTTAGGTTTGATTCTAAAGGAATTAAAATTCCATTTAAAGAATATGCTTACAACGAGACCCGTTATAAAATGTTGACTAAGTCTCATCCTGATGTTGCTGAAAAGTTGATGAAAGAAGCTCAGAAAGAAATTGAAATCCGTTATCGTCAGTATGAAGAGTTAGCGAATTCAAAGATTTATGAAATGTTCTTTAATGCACATAATGGCAATGGCCATAATGGTAAAGATAAAAACTGAGATTTGATATCAGTTAAGTTTTGAAAATTTGAGAATAATTTATCGTTAAGATGTCAGCTCGTTGATAGGCGAGCTGACATCAAGATTAAATTAGATTTTGAAGTGTAATTTGAAATAAATTTTAGTGAGGAATTTAATATGGATTTATCCACAACATATCTTGGATTGAAATTAAAAAATCCTGTGATGCCTTCAGCAAGCCCCTTGTCTAAAGATCTTGGAAAAGTAAAAAAGTTAGAAGATGCAGGTGCTTCAGCAATTGTCTTATGGTCACTCTTTGAAGAAGAAATTGAATCAGAACAGCTTGAATTGCATTACCGAACTACAATTCATTCGGAAAGTTATGCTGAGGCATTAAGTTATTTCCCTGAATTTAGTGAATATAAAATTGGCCCTGAATATTATCTTGAACAGATAAGAAAAATTAAAGAATCGGTGAATATACCCGTAATAGCCAGCTTGAATGGAAAGTCTCTGGGAGGCTGGACAGATTACGCGAAGAAAATTGAAGAAGCCGGCGCTGATGCTCTTGAATTAAATATTTATTTTCTTGCAACAGATCCAACAAAAAGTTCAAATGAGATTGATCAACTTTATATAGAAATTGTAAAAGAAGTCCGAAAAGTAGTTAAAATTCCAATTGCGGTTAAACTTAGTCCTTACTTTAGCTCAACCGCATGGATAGCGAACGAATTAACAAAAGCTGGTGCAAATGGTTTGATTCTCTTCAATCGTTTCTATCAACCGGATATTGATCTTGAAAATTTGGAAGTTGTGCCTAATGTAATTTTAAGTACTCCTTTTGCAAATAGATTACCTTTAAGATGGATTGCGATTTTATATGGCAGGATAAATGCAGATCTTGCAGCAACAGGTGGAATTGCTTCAGCAGAAGATGTGATAAAAATGATTATGGCTGGTGCGAGCGTTACTCAAATGTTTTCAGCTTTGATTAAATATGGTGAGAATCATATTGCTAAAGTACTTGACGATATGAAAAAATGGATGGAAGAACATGAATATGAATCCGTCGAACAAATGAAAGGAAGCATGAGTCATAAATCAGTTAGTAATCCAGCTGCATTTGAACGTGCAAACTATATGAAAATTCTGCAAACCTTTGATCCAGATAAGTTGAAATACTAAGAAAAGAATTAATTTTATTTTTGTGATGGATTTTTATTTTAAATTAATTATTGAACAAACAAAAAAAATTAGTCATTGAAATCTGATGAGAATTAAAATCAGTTGATGAATGAAGCAAAAACCAAAAACACAGGTTCTGGTTAGGTTAAAAAAAGAGAGAATCTTAGAAAAGATTCTAGTTCCGACAGATTTATCTCCACTTTCTTTGATTGCTCTTGAATATGCAAATTCAATAGCAGAGACTTACGATGCAAAAGTTTATCTGGTTTATGTTTGTGAGCAGGTTCCATCAGAAAAAAAGCAAAAAAAATTCCCAGAGATTAAAGAAAAATTCAAAGAATTGAAGAAAAACATTAGAGAGCAATTGAAGAATATCGCAATTGAGAAATTAAATCTTGTTGAAGAAGTTGAAATTGTAGTCTTGCAGGGAAACCCTTATAAAGAAATTTTAAAATTTGTCATTGAACATGGAATTGGTCTTGTAGTGGTTGCTTCTCATGGAAGAACAGGTTTTTCTCATTTATTGATGGGAAGTGTAGCAGAAAAAATTGTCAGATATTCTCCAGTTCCAGTTTTAACTGTTAAACCAGAAGAATTCACTTCATCTTTCTTAACAAGGGAAGATGTGGAAAAAGAATTACATTTAAAATATAAACCAGATGACTTTTTTGAATTCTAATAAAAAATCTATAGGGAGAGGAAAAAGCTGCATGAGAAGAAAAATAACTTACTCCTTCATTCTTCTGCTCTTATTCTTTTTTAACAATTCAATTCTATTTGCACAAACGGATGAAGATTGTCTTTCCTGTCATAGTGATAATGAACTCACAATGGAACGCAACGGAAAGACGATTTCTCTTTTTGTAGATAAAACAATACTTGAGAACTCGCCTCATAAAAAGTTAAGTTGCGTATCCTGTCACAAAGGATTTAGCGCAGAAGAAATTCCACATAAAGAAAATATTGAACCGATAAAATGCTCAAGTTGTCATAAAGATGCGGCGGTCAAGCACCCATTCCATCCTAAGCTATTTAAAATGGGTGAAAAGTTTGATGATAAAGCGTTGAATTGCAAAGGTTGTCATGGAACACACAATGTTGTATCCCCAAAGAATAAAAAATCTATTTTTTATGTTTCGAATTTAACCGATGCCTGTGGAAATTGTCATAAAGATGTTAAGTCAGATTTTTCGAATTCCATCCACTTTAAGGCTTTGGTTGAAGAAAATCCGTTTGCTCCGAATTGTTTAACCTGTCATAAAGCAAAGATTTCAAAGACTTATTTAACTCAAGATACGCTGAAGACAAAGATTGCTCAGGAAAAATTGTGTCTTAATTGTCATTTAGAGAAGCCAGAAGTATCAAGTCTGGTTGCATCAAAAACAAGTTTTATTAAAGCCTATGAAAATAGTATTCATGGGCAGGCATTATTGAAAGGTAACTCTAAAGCAGCGAATTGCGTCGATTGTCACAGTTCTCACTTAATTATAAAATCTTCAGATGAAAAATCACCAGTTTCAAAATTTAATGTAGTTCAGACCTGCGGAAAATGTCATGATAAAATTGCAAAAGAATTCTCTGAAAGCATTCATGGTGTTGCTCTTCAAAGAAGGAATATGGATGCACCTACCTGCACAGATTGTCATGGAGAACATAATATATTAAGCCCCAATGATCCAAAAGCACCTGTTTCAATCAGAAATGTTTCCGTACAGGTTTGTGCCCCTTGCCATAGTTCTGTCAAATTAAGTGAAAGATATGGTTTAAATACCAAACAAGTTGCAACATTTTTTACAAGCTACCATGGACTTGCTATAAAAGGTGGAGATACAGAAGCTGCAAATTGTGCGAGCTGCCATGGATACCATAATATTAAGCCTTCTTCTGATTCAACATCAACCATTCATAAAGCAAATCTTGTAAAAACTTGCGGTAAGTGTCATCCTGGTGCGAATGAACGATTTGCAATGGGGAAAATTCATGTTGTGGAAACTGAAAAAGAAGAACCAATACTTTACTGGATCTCAACAATTTATATCATTCTTATTGCAACAATTATTGGTGGGATGCTGCTTCATAATATTTTAGACTTTATTAAGAGAGCAAAAAGGAAAAAAATGATTCAACGTGGCTTAATTAAACACGAATACCATGGACATTCATTGTATTTGAGAATGACGGTGAATGAACGAATACAGCATTTCCTCCTTCTTATAAGTTTCTTTACTCTCGTAATAACTGGATTTGCTTTAAGATTTCCTGATGCATGGTGGGTCAGACATTTAAGAGATTTAATTCCAGGATTCTTTGAATGGAGAAGTTTGTTACATCGAATTGCTGCTGTTGTAATGGTTGTCGATTCAATCTATCATATCTTCTATCTTGCTTTTACTGAAAGAGGAAGACAATTATTCAAAGATTTATTGCCAAATCTTAAAGATGTCAAAGATGCAATTGGGGTGTTTAAGTATAACATTGGATTATCTCCTGTCAAACCAAAACTCGATAGATTTAGTTATGCCGAAAAAGCAGAGTATTGGGCTTTAATCTGGGGAACTGTTGTGATGACTATTACTGGAATTATTATGTGGTTTGAAAATACTTTTATTGGAATATTTACAAAACTTGGTTATGATGTGGCTCGGACAATTCATTACTTTGAAGCATGGCTTGCGTTCTTATCAATCTTAGTATGGCATTTTTACTTTGTTCTGTTTAATCCCGATGTTTACCCGATGAGCCTTGCCTGGATTAAAGGTTATTTGACTGAAGAAGAAATGGCTGATGAACATCCACTCGAACTTGAAAGAATTAAAGCCCAACAACAAAAAGAAGAAAAAGAACAACAAGGAAATTCTTGAGAAAAAAAATTCGGGGAATGGTTTAATATCATTCCCCATTTTTATTGAAAGATATTTAATGCCAGTAAAGTATTAATACTAAATAAAGGTAGAGTTATGAAAAAAATTTTACCAAAAGTTTTTTATAATCCCGTTTCTCTGTTCGGCGGTTCTCTGGCAGTTGTTAGTTTTGGTTTAATTTTATTTTTAATGTTATTGGAACTACTAGCTAAAGAACAAAAACCTTATATGGGCATTATTGCTTTTGTAATTTTGCCAGCGTTCTTATTAATAGGAATAGCGATATTTTTCATTGGGGCTTTAAGAGAAAATCGAAGGATCAAGGCTGGAATCTCTAAAGAATTTGAATTCCCAGTTATTAATTTGAATGATCCACACCAAAGAAAAGCTGTTGTTTTCTTCTCGAGTGCTGGAATTTTACTTTTGCTATTCAGTGCATTTGGTAGTTATAAAGCTTATGAATATACAGATTCAGATGCGTTTTGTGGTGAGCTCTGTCACAGCGTTATGTCTCCAGAATATACAGCTTACAAAGTATCTCCACATTCAAGGGTTGGTTGTGTTAAATGTCACATAGGACCAGGTGCAGGATGGTTTGTAAGATCAAAACTTTCAGGTGCGTATCAGGTGTATGCAACAATTTTTAATAAGTATCCAAGACCAATTCCAACTCCAATTGAGAATCTAAGACCAGCTCAGGAGACCTGTGAACAATGTCATTGGCCCAAACACTTTTATAGTGAAAAACAAATTGTTAATGATTACTATGAAAGTGACGAAAAAAATACAAAATGGAATTTATATTTATTAATGAAAATCGGAGGAGGAAATGAAGAAGCTGGTCCTACTTCCGGAATTCACTGGCATATGAATATTAAAAATAAGATTACTTATTACGCACTTGATAAAGAAAGACAAATTATACCTTATATTGAAGTTGAACGACTTGATGGAACAAAGACAACTTACAAAAGCACTGAAATAAAATTTTCAAATGACGATCTGAAAAAAAGCAATTTCCAGGAGAATGGATTGCATTGATTGTCATAACCGACCAACTCATATTTATCATCCTCCTGCAAGATCAATAAATCATTTAATTTCTCAGGGAATGATAAATAGAAAACTTCCCTACATTAAAAGTATAGCTTTAGAGGCACTTGAACAAGATTATACAACAAAGCAAATAGCTCTCGATAGTATCTACCAGATTATTGATGAATTTTATTCTTTGAATTACCCGCAAGTTTATAAGACAATGAAGTCAGACATTCAACAGGCAATAGATCAAATCCAGAAGATCTATTCAAGAAATTACTTTCCTGAAATGAAAGTGAGCTGGAAAAATCATTTTGATAATATTGGTCATATGTATTATTTAGGTTGCTTCCGCTGTCACGATGGAAAGCATATCAGCAACGAAGGAAAGGTTTTAACTAAAGATTGTAATACCTGTCACACAATACTTTCTCAAAGTTTTGAAAATGAACCTGTAAGATTATCACTTCAGGGCTTAGAATACAAACATCCTGTCGATATTGGGCGAGATTGGATGGAAGTAAATTGTTCTGAATGTCATGGAAAAGGTAAAGATGTTTATGAGAATCGAGAACATCCAGAAATGATCTTGAGCAAAAAATAAAAGCTCATATTATTTTCAATTAATTGCTGATATTAAAACTTATGTTTAGTGATTGATAAAATTTCTAATCCTTCATAAGTTGCAATTGATGAGAGAGTTTTTTCAGATAAATAAATCGAGATCAATACCTCTTAAATTTCATTTCAGGCATCGGAATTATCTGCCTTCCCGCTACGAAAATGTCTTTTAAATAAAACTCTTTACTCTACTCTCGCATTTAATTTTTGAACCAAAAAAGGAGTAAAGTATGATTATTGGAATCCGCCGTGAAGATAAAAGTATTTGGGAACGAAGAACACCCCTTATCCCATCGGATGTAAAAGAATTAATCGAAAATCTTGGTATAAAAATTTTAGTACAACCGTCGGAAATTAGAATATTTAAAGACGAGGAATATCTCCAGGCTGGAGCAGAGATTTCGGAGGATCTTTCAAATGCTGAATTAATTTTCGGAGTAAAAGAAATTCCGCCAGAGAAAATTCTTCCAGAAAAAACTTATGTGTTTTTTGCACATGTAATTAAAGGCCAGAAGCATAATATGCCTATGCTTCAGAAACTAATGGATTTGAAATGCAATTTGATTGATTATGAAAGAATTGTTGATGAACAGGGCAGAAGATTGATTTTCTTTGGTAAATATGCAGGCTATGCTGGACTTGTTGAAA
This sequence comes from Ignavibacteria bacterium, assembly GCA_013177855.1. Classification (NCBI taxonomy): domain Bacteria; kingdom Pseudomonadati; phylum Ignavibacteriota; class Ignavibacteria; species Ignavibacteria bacterium. The sequence continues at coordinate 629,539 of JABLYA010000001.1, read as the reverse complement.
CATTTTATGCATTAGGTAAGAAGTTAGATTTGATGGGAATTAATAATCCCTTCAATAAATTAAAACAGCCTTATGAGTATTCAAGTGTTGAAGAAGCGAAAGATGCTCTGAAAAGAATTGGTGAAGAAATTTCCGAAAAAGGTTTACCAGATGAAGTTTTGCCTTTAACTGTAGGTTTTGCAGGATATGGTAATGTATCAAAAGGTGCTCAAGAATTTTTTGATATCTTACCACATAAAGAGATTACTCCTGAGGCTCTTCTTGAAAATTATGAATCCCTAAGAAACGAAAAGCATCATTTAATCAAAATTGTTTTTAAGGAAAAAGATACAGTAAGAAGAAGAGAAGGTGAATTCAATCTTCAAGAATTTTTTACCAACCCCGAAAATTATCAGTCCGATTTTGAAAAATATTTACCAAACTTAAGAGTACTTCTTAATTGCATTTTCTGGACAGAAAAATATCCAAGACTGGTTACCAAAAAGTTTCTGCTCGCAAATCCTGAAATCAGCAAATCATTGTTAGTAATTGGAGATATAAGTTGCGATATCGAAGGAGCAATTGAGATTACTTACAAGGCTACTCAACCTGATAATCCTTGTTTTACTTTTAATCCATTTGAAAATAAATTTTATGATGATGTTCAAAAAGATGGAATAGTTGTGATGGCAGTAGACAATTTGCCCTGTGAATTCTCGCGAGAAGCTTCATCGGAATTTTCGAAAGTTTTAAAAAACTTTATCCCGCAGATTTTAAAAAATCATTTTGATAAAGATTTTTCTGAATTAAATCTTCCTTATCCGATTAAAAAAGCAATTATCCTTCATAAAGGTAAATTAACTGAAGAATACAAATACATCGAAAAATATTTAAAGGGAGAAAGACAATGAAAAAAATTTTAGTTCTTGGCGCTGGATTAGTCAGTCGTCCTGGAGTTCATTATTTATTGAATCAACCTGAACTCGAGGTGACAGTTGCTTCCCGCACAGTTAGCAAAGCGGAGGAATTAGTAAAAGGATTCCCAAATGGTAAAGCCAGACAGGTAAACGTTGAAGATCATGATGCGCTTGCTCAATTGATAAAAGAGAACGATATAATAATTAGTTTACTTCCCTGGATTCATCACATAAAAGTTGCTGAGCTTTGTGTTGAATTCGGTAAACATATGGTTACAACTTCTTATGTCAGCCCAGCAATGAGAGAACTTGATTCTAAAGTTAGAGAGAAAGGTTTATTGTTCTTGAATGAAATTGGAGTTGATCCTGGAATTGATCATATGTCTGCAATGAAAATTATTAACGAAGTCGAAAACGAAGGTGGAAAAGTTTTGCATTTTTATTCTTATTGTGGTGGACTACCAGCACCGCAGCATAATGACAATCCATTTGGATATAAGTTCAGCTGGAGCCCGAGAGGTGTTGTATTGGCTTCTCGAAATCCTGCAAGGTTTTTGGAGAATGGTAAAATAGTTGAAATTGATGGAAAAGATTTATTTAGAAATTATGTTGTAGAAGAAATTGAAGGTCTTGGGAAATTTGAAGTTTATCCAAACCGTGATTCTGTTCCTTACAAAGATTTGTATGGTTTGAAAGATGCACTGACAGTTAAAAGAGGAACATATCGTAATCTTGGCTGGTGCGATACTTTTTATGTTCTAAATCAACTCGGTTTCATTGATGAAACTACGAGAGATTTTGTCAATGGAAATACTTACAGAAACATTACAGCAAAAGTTCTTGGAGTAAGTCCTGAAAGCAATTTGAAGGAAGCTATCAAAGAAAAAGTTAAGATCGAAAAGATTGATGATGTAATTTATCGCTTTGAGTGGCTTGGTCTTTTCAGTGATGAAGTTGTTTCAAATGCAGATAATTTGCTCGATATGTTAAGCAATCGTTTGCAGGAAAAACTTGTATATAAACCTGGCGAAGTTGATATGCTTTTACTTAAACACACATTCATTGTAGAAAATAAAGACGGCTCAATGGATAAAATCACATCAACTCTAATTGATTTTGGAATTCCATACGGCGACACATCAATGGCAAGAACGGTAAGTCTTCCAATGGCAATTGCAGTTAAAATGATTGCAAATGGTCAGATAAATGAGATTGGTGTAAGAATTCCAAACACAAAAGATATTTACGAACCAGTCCTTGCTGAACTTGAAAAATTAAATATCAAGATGGTTGAAAAACGAGAAAAGATAAGTTGAGTTAATTTAATGTCGGGCTATTAAAGAGCCCGACATATTTTTATTTTAGTTTTTTAGGTCTGAGTAATTTAAAACGTTTCCTTCGATTAATTTACCATTCAAAATTTTGAAATTATTTTTATGCATGCCTTACAAACAAATCGATTGTTATATTTACAAAAACATAAAGAACAATGAAGCTTAGATACTTATTCTTTTTATCCATAATTTTAATTCGTTTAAGTTTTTCACAAAATCTTATCCTGAGTCCACATCCAGTTGAAAATGGAATAAGATTTTCTTTTTCGCCTTCGCAAATTATTCATTCTAAAGTATCTGAAATCAAAAAATTATCAGAGATAAAAATTAATTCCATTTCAGTTGCAGGTTCATTCAATCAATGGCAGAAAAATCAATATTTAATGAGTTATGACTCTTTGAACGGAATCTGGTTTGTTGATATCAAATTAAAACCTGGAATTGAATACCATTACAAATTTGTAATCAATGACTCAATCTGGATAACAGATCCAAATGCACCTGATGTAACTGAGGACGAATGGCGAAATGGAATATTAATTCCGTTAGATTATAATTCACCATTTGTTATTGATGTGAATCCACCGTTTGGAAAGAGAATTACCAAAATCACAGCTTTTACATGCAGATTGATGAGTCGAGAGGGCAGGATAGTAAAATCGTCAATAAAAGTTTTTCTTGATGATAAACCAATTAAATTTTCATTTGATGAATATTCTCAAGTTCTAAAAATTAATCTGCCAAAAAATCTTTCTGAAGGCGAACATAAAATATTAATTGAATTTGCTGACGAAAAAGGAAATCGCAACAATGGTTATTTAACTAAATTCTTTGTTGATCGATACAAAGCAAAAATTAAAACTCCAGAGTTTTACAATTCTGCAATTATGTATGAAATCTTTGTTAGAAAGTTTGCAGACTCGAATGGTGATGGAATTGGAGATTTTAATGGACTAACGAGTAAACTTGACTACCTGAAAGAACTTGGAGTTGATGCATTATGGCTTATGCCTTTTAATGAAAGTTCAAAAGATCATGGTTACAATGTTATTGATTACTTCTCGATTGAAAAAGATTATGGAACTATGACTGATTATCTTAACTTTTTGAAAGAATGCAAAAAGCGAAAAATTAAAGTCATTAAAGATATTGTGATCAATCATTGCGATACATCTTTTGTTTATTTCCGTGAAGCAAAAAACAATCCTTCCTCAAAATATTCGGATTGGTTTCAGTTTGTTGATTCTTTGAATTCTGATTGGAAACATTTCGGCATCGAAAAAGATATGCCTAAGTTTAATTTTGAAAATCTTGAGGTACAGGATTACTTCATAAATTTTGTAAAGTATTGGATGGATCCAGATGGTGATGGAAATTTTGAAGATGGAATTGACGGAATTCGATGTGATGCAGCTAAAGAAATACCTCACCAATTCTGGAATAGATTAAGAAAAGAATTAAAAAAGATTCGTCCAGATTTTTTGATTTTAGGTGAAGTTTGGGATGGAGCAAATTACTTAATTCCATTTTTTGAAGATGAATTTGATATGCTTTTCGACTATCCTGTTTATTATTCAATTCAGAGATTTTTTGATGGAAGTGATTTGAAATCATTAGAACGAACCTTGCTTCAAGAACGAGAGATTTATCCGCCTAATTTTCAGATGCTAAGATTTTTGAGCAATCACGATAATCATCGGGCATTATCACTTTTTGATCAGGATACATTAAAATTTTTTCAGGCATTAGTTCTACTTTTTACTTTACCTGGAACACCAATGATTTATTATGGTGATGAAATTGGTTTGATTGGCAGAACTCCACCTGAGAATGTTAGACAAAATATGAATTGGGAAAAATTAATCGATAACAAAATTCTAAATATTCATGAAGCCTTAATAAAAATTCGAAAAGCTAATACAGTTCTTTCTAAACCTGATGATTCAAAGAAACGGAGCATAAAATTTATCGAGACAAATTATCCAGAAGTTTTAGCTTATCTTCGTTATGATAAAAAAGATCAAATTATGATCTTAATTAATAATTCTGATAAGACAATAGAAGACTTAACTTTCAAAAATTTCAATCAAAAAAATAAAAATGGAATGGTTATTTTTGCATTGAGTGAGTTTATGAGAGAAAAGCGGAATCAAAACAGAATTTTATTCAAAAATTTGACTTTGTATCCCAAAGAAGCTGTAGTAATAAAATTGATTAATTAAAATGCATGAAGATAATAGACAAGCAGCATTAAAATATGGATTAGATGCTGATCAAATTTCTAAGAATATAAATGCAGAAAAAAATTTAAAAATTCTTGGAAATGATTTAACATTTCTAAGTGTTACTGAAAAAGAGCGAACAAAACATGTACATCGTTTACATCCTTATCTGGGCAAATTTATACCTCAATTGGTTGAAGTTTTTTTAAAAAAATTTTTCAAAGCCGGGGACATTATTTTAGATCCTTTTTCTGGTTCTGGGACCACATTAATTGAAGCAAATGTATTGGGAATTAATTCTATCGGAGTTGAACTCTCGCCGTTCAATGTTTTAATTCAGAGTGTAAAGACAAAAAAATATAACATCGATGAGCTGGAATTTGAAATCAAAGATGCTTTGAGAAGATTAAAAAAATTTACTTCAAACTTAAACTCTGGGGTAAATAACTTATTTGAAAGTGAAACAAGAAAATTAAAAACAGATAGTCAATATTTGAATGAATGGTTTTCTGAAAGAGCTTTGCAAGAAATTCTTTTTTACAAAGAGTTAATTAACGATTACAAATATCAGGATGTTTTGAAAATTATTTTATCACGTTCAGCTCGATCAGCCCGTTTGATACCCCATTACGATCTTGCGAGACCCAAAAAGCCAATAAGAGAAAGATATTGGTGTATTAAACATAAAAGGTATTGTGAACCAATTAAAGAAGCATATAAGTTTATTAATCGCTATAGTTTAGATACAATAAAAAGAATTAAAGAGTTTGACCAGATAAGAACAAATGCTTCAATTCAAATAATTCAGGGTGATGCACGTAATGTTTCTCTTAATGATGACATACAAATTAATGGAGTCTTTACTTCACCACCTTATGTTGGTTTGATTGATTATCACGAACAACACAGGTACGCCTATGAGTTATTTGATTTTCAAAGACAGGATGAGCTTGAAATTGGTTCTGCGATGAAAGGAACAAGTCAGAAAGCTCGTGCTGAATATGTAAATGGGATAGTTGAAGTTTTTAATAATTTTAATAGATATTTAGTTAAAGGAGCGAAAATTTTCATTGTTGCAAATGATAAATTTAATCTGTTCCCCAGAATCGGTGAACTTTGTGGTTACAATTTGATTGATGTATTTCACAGACCAGTATTGATGAGGACTGAAAGAGATGAAAATAAATTTTATGAATCGATATTTTATTTTGAAAAAGGATAGAAATGCCGCTCTCAAATAATGCCAAATTAAAAATAGAAGATCTGCTTAAAGACGTTATAAGGCAAAAATTAGATAAGTATAATCCAGAAACTTCTAATATGCCTTTTCATTTTAGATTATTGGGCAGAGATAGATATGCAATGTTTTCATTTATTCAATCTATGAATACAACTTTTGGAATTTCAATCTGGGAACAAGTATCTGTAATTATTGCAAGGGATGCAGGATTTGAAGCTGAAAGACAATATAAATTAAAGGGTGAAGTCGATCGAGATACAGAAAAATTAATTCAAAAAATTGTGTTTGATTTGCGGAAAGGTAAATTATCACCTAATAAAGAACGCGAAATAAATTTAATTAGGAATAAAATTAAAAGAGGCGAAGAACGAGAAGATCCTGATTCAACAGTAGATTTATTTGTAAAAATTGGGTCCCAAGAAAATTATTTTGATATTACAAGTGCAAAACCAAACATGAAAGAATTTCAAATTTTGAAAACCAAATTATTAAGGTGGACGGCTCTTCGCTTAAGTCAGAATAGAAGAGCGAAGGCCTTTACAAGGTTAGCTATTCCTTACAATCCATATCATCCAGAGCCTTATGAGAGATGGACACTTAAAGGCCTCTATGATCTTGATAATAACGAAATATTGATTGGTGAAGATTACTGGAATTTTATTGCAAATGATAAAATTTATGATGACTTGTTAGATGTATTTGAGGAAGAAGGTAATGAATTAAGAAACGAGATTGATGAGAGAATGACAGAATTCAGGTAAAGTTGATTACTGAATAAATAAATTTGAAGAAGACAGAAATGAAGTATATAAAATCAAAATTTAATCTTTTAATCTTAACAATTCTTTTCATTTCATTCATCTTTCTCTCCTGCAGTAAAAAACCTAACAATCAAATTCAAATTACGATCTGGCATCAAATGAGAGTTGATGAACGAGAAGTTCTTCAGCGTCAACTCGATAGGTTTATGAAATTACATCCTGAAATCAGCGTCAATCAGATTTATAAGGAAACAGAAGAATTAAGAAGTGGGTTTATTATTGCAGCAATTGGTGGTCAGGGACCTGAGATTGTTTATGGTCCGCAAGATCAAGTTGGACCATTTGAAATAATGAATATAATTCTTCCTCTCGATACAATTTTTTCAAATAAATTCTTAAATCAGTTTAATGAGAAAGGGTTGATCTGGAGCAATAATCATCTGTGGATGATAGCCGATAAGCTTGGTAATCATCTTGCACTTGTTTATAACAAAAAGCTTGTCAAAAATCCACCTAAAACAGATAAAGAATTAATTGAAATTGGTAAACAAATCACAAAAGATTTTAATAACGATGGAAAGCCAGAGCAATATGGTTTGGTCTGGAATTATACGGAGCCGTTTTTCTTTATACCATTTTTGACTGGATTTGGCGGCTGGGTTTTTGATGAAAAAAACAACCCAACACTCAACTCTGAAGCAATGATAAAAGGTTTGAAATTCATTGCTGATCTGCGAGATAAGTATAAAATTATTCCCGGCGAAGCTGATTATGATATTGCTGATGTTCTTTTCAAGGAAGGTAAAGCTGGTATGATTATAAATGGAGATTGGAGCTGGGCAAGTTATGGCAAAGCAGGAATTGATTATGGAATTGCTCCATTGCCATTAATTGAAGAGACAGGACTTTATGCAGCACCGATGATTTCAGGGAAAGGATATTCAATTAATGCTAATGTTAATCCAGAAAAATTACCCGCTATAAAATTGTTACTCGAATTTTTACTTGCACCTGAACAGCAACTCGAAACTGCAAAAGAATTAAATACCTTCCCAACTCATAAATCAGTTTACAATGATCCATTCATAAAAGAAAACGAGATTTTGATTAACTCGCAAAGGCAAATTGAGCTTGGCAAACCAATGCCAATTATCTCGGAAATGAGAGCTGTCTGGGATGCGATGCGTCCATATTATCAGGCTGTGCTTGGCGGTGCAATGAAACCTGAAATCGCAGCTCAGAAAATGCAGGAAGAAGCTGTAAAAAAGATACAGGAAATGAATGAAGATGTTTCTTCAACTTATGCAGAGCTGATTTTTATCTTAACATTTACTATTGGATTAATTGTAGTCTTGTTTTTATCACGGAAGACAATTTTAGCATTCATAAAAGATTTATCGAGAAATAGTTTTGCTTATTATCTTGTCCTTCCCGCATTTATTGTGATGATACTGGTCATTATTTATCCGTTTGTTTACAATATTGTTTTATCTTTTTCAAATATGAATTTAAGGCACATAAACGATTGGAGTATCATCGGCTTTAATCAATATATAAAAGTTTTTTCTGAACCAATTTTTTATACGGTTTTTTTAAAAACAATTATCTGGACAGTTGTTAATGTGTTCTTTCATGTGACAATTGGTGTTGCACTTGCAATTTTATTAAATCGAAAAATTCCGGGTAAAACAATCTTTAGAACTTTATTGATTTTACCCTGGGCAATTCCACAATACATTGTTGCTTTAACCTGGCGTGGAATGTTTAATTATGAATATGGAGCTATCAATATAATCTTAACAAAATATCTATCACTTCCTCCAGTTGAGTGGTTAAAAAGTCCTCTTGAAGCATTCATTGCAGTAATCATTACGAATGTTTGGCTTGGATTTCCTTTTATGATGGTGATCGCACTCGGTGCACTTCAAAGCATTCCAAATGAGTTGTATGAAGCAGCTGAAATTGAAGGGGCAAATTGGTTCCAAAAACTTCGTAAAATTACAATTCCATTAATCAAGCCTGTTATGATACCAGCAATTACACTCGGAATTATCTGGACATTTAATAACTTAAATGTTGTATGGCTTGTTAGTAATGCTGGTGAACCTTCGGATCAAACTCATATTCTCGTATCATATGTTTATAAAGCTGCATTTAATCTTTATAGATATGGTTATGCTGCTGCTTTCAGTATGATAATCTTTTTGATATTACTTGTGATGAGTTTGACTTTCTTAAAACGAACAAGAGCAACAGAATCGGTTTATTAAAATGAAAGAAAGTAAATTAATCAATTGGATTATCTTTGTTTTTCTAATCTTCTTCACTTTAGCCACTATTTATCCGGTAATAAATGTATTTACAGTCTCACTTCGTCCCGGCGATAAATTATTATCAACTTCTCTCGAAATCATTCCTGAAAATGCGACCTTTGAGTCTTATGTGAAATTATTTACCGAAACCGATTTTTTGAAATGGCTTTTTAATTCAACTTTCATTTCTTTTGTAGTCACTTTGACAGGAGTTTCACTGGCATCCACTGCAGGATATTCACTTTCAAGATTTAAGTTCATCGGAAAGAAATCAGCAATGCTTGGATTAATGGTAACTCAAATGTTTCCAGCTACGATGCTTTTACTTCCAATGTATATTATGTTGATGAAGCTGGGATTACTCAATAGTTATCTTGGAATTGTTATTGTTTATTCTTCTACTGCGCTTCCTTTTTGTGTCTGGCAGATGAAAGGTTACTACGATACAATTCCATTCAGTCTCGAGGAGGCCGCAAGAATTGATGGATGTACGAGATGGCAGGCATTCTATAAAATTATTCTTCCACTTGCATCACCCGCTTTGGTTATTACTGCTCTTTTCTCATTTATGTCTGCCTGGTCAGAGTATATTGTTGCAGCTCAAATTCTTCAGGATAGAAATCTTTATACTTTACCAATTGGATTAAAATCATTCCAATCAAATCTTACAACTGAATGGGGACTATACGCTGCTGCATCTTTAATTGTCAGTATTCCAGTTGTAATTCTTTTCATTGTTCTGAGCAGATATTTGGTTTCAGGATTAACTCTTGGCAGTGTGAAAGAATAAAAAAATTGGTAGCAGAAACAATAGAATATTGAGCTTAAAGGGTTCGTTTTTATTTCTGAATTCACACCTAAAACTTTATCATTTAAATAACATCTAATTAAAGCAAACAGTCAACACCAAATTAATTTCATTGAAAAAACTTTAATCTATGTTTAAATTGAACAAAATAAGGATGAAAAAAGAATATGTCAGAACAAATTTATGATATTGCTGTCATTGGCGGTGGTCCAGGCGGTTATGTTGCCGCAATTCGCGCTGCACAATTAAAATTTAAAACAGCAATTATTGAAAAAGATAAACTCGGCGGTATTTGTTTGAACTGGGGATGTATTCCCACAAAAGCACTTCTTAAAAATGCCGAAGTTCTTCACACTATCAAAAAAGCATCAGAGTTTGGTATTGAAATCAAAGATTATAGTGTAGATTTTTCTAAAATAATTAAAAGAAGTCGTGATGTCTCTGCCCGCATTGTTAAAGGTGTAGAATTTTTAATGAGAAAGAATAAGATTGATAAATATGATGGCTATGGGAAATTGATTGATAAGAATACAATTGAAGTTACAGATTCTTCTGGAAATAAAAGTCTTGTAAAAGCGAAAAACATCATTATTGCAACAGGTGCACGTCCGAGACAAATTCCAGGAATTGAGATTGATCGTAAATCAATTATAACAAGCTCTGAAGCAATGATTTTAGAAAAACAACCAAAGGATATGATTATAATTGGTGCTGGTGCGATTGGAGTTGAATTCGCCTATTTCTACAATGAGCTTGGGACTAAAATTACTCTCATCGAAATGATGCCTCAAATTCTTCCTGTTGAAGATGAAGAAGTCGCCAAAACCCTTGAAAAAGAATTTACCAAAAATGGAATTCGAATTTTAACTAACACAAAAGTTCTTTCAGCGAAAAAGGTTAATACAGGCGTTGAAGTAAAAGTTGAATCAAACGGGAAAGAAGAAACCTTAAATGCTGAAATTGCATTGGTTGCAATTGGAGTTCAGGGAAATATTGAAAATATTGGACTGGAAAATGTGGGAGTAAAAACAGAAAAAAGTTTTATTGTTGTTGATAGAAAAACTTATCAGACTTCAGTTCCAAATATTTATGCAATTGGAGATGTTAATGGTCCGCCCTGGTTAGCTCATGTTGCTTCAGCTGAAGGTATTGCTTGTGTTGAACAATTAGCAGGTTTGCATCATCCCGGCGTGGATTATACAAACATTCCTGGATGTACTTACTGCCAGCCACAGGTTGCCAGCATCGGATTGACAGAGAAAAAAGCTCGTGAGCTTGGCTACGAAATTAAAATTGGAAAGTATCCATTTAGAAGTCATGGTAAATCACTTGCAGTTGGTGAGAATACAGGATTTGTCAAATTAATTTTTGATGCAAAATATGGTGAACTCTTAGGTGCGCATATTATTGGCCAGGATGCAACAGAATTAATCGCAGAACTTGGTTTGGCAAAGTCACTGGAAGCAGTTGGAGAATCAATTTTTAAAACTGTTCATGCACATCCAACTCTTTCCGAAGCAATTATGGAAGCAGCTGCAAACGCTTATGACGAAGCAATTCATTTATAATTTTTGAAAATTTGAATTGAACCAATCTTTAACTGGTTTTGTTTTAGTGACAATAAATTGCTTTTTGTTTGAGATAAATGATTGAATACAAAATGAAATAATTTGAAATCATAAATAAATGCAGAAGCGAAAATTAAATATTATCAATCTTGGCGTTGAGCCCTATAAAAAGATTTGGGATTTTCAACATCAATTACATAAACTCAGAGTTGATGGCAGGATTGATGATGTTTTTATCTTGCTTGAACATTCAAATGTTTACACACTTGGTAAAATCGCCAAACGAGAACATCTTCTTGTAAGTCCACAAAAGTTAACTGAAGAAAAAATTGATTTGTTTGAAATTGATCGTGGCGGCGATATTACCTATCACGGTCCAGGACAAATTGTAGGTTATCCAATAATTAAACTTGACAACTTGTATCAGGATATTCATAGATATTTAAGAGAACTTGAAGAAATTATTATTCAAACTCTCAAAGTTTATCAAATCGATGGAGAGCGCCATCCAAAATATACTGGAGTTTGGATAGGAAATGAAAAAATTGCAGCTATTGGAATTAAGGTTTCTCGCTGGGTAACAATGCATGGATTTGCATTTAACATAAATACTGATTTAAGTTACTTCGGAAAAATAATTCCCTGCGGAATTACTGATAAGGGTGTAACTTCTCTTGAAAATATTTTAAAGAAAAAAATTTCGATCGAAGAAGTGAAAAGCCATCTCATTGAAAACTTCGTGCAAATTTTTAGATATGATGATGTTCATTATTACTTTTCAATAGAAGAATTTTCAAATTCACAATCATCGATATTACTGGAGGGCGTAAATGGCGTTTAACGACAAAAACAAAGAAACCGTAAAAAAACCAACTGGCAGAAAAGAAATTGCTGGGGGAATGACAAAAGAAGAGCTTATCTCTGTTTTGAGAGTTATGCTTCTTTCTCGAACCATTGATGACAAGTTGATGAAGTTACTCAAACAGGGAAAAGTATTTTTCCACATAGGCTGTTCAGGACATGAAGCAATTCAAGTAGCAATGGCAAAAGCTCTTAAACCCGGTTATGACTGGGCTTTTCCTTATTACAGAGGAATTGCTTTTTCGCTTGCCTTAGGAATCAAACCAGAAGAAATTTTTCTTCATTCATTTGGTAAAGCAGATGATCCATTCACAGGCGGCAGACAAATGCCGGGACACTTTGGCTCTAAATCTTTGAATATTCCAACTCAATCAAGTCCAACAGGTTCGCAATATCTTCAAGCAGTTGGTTGTGCTTTAGCTTCAGTAAAATTGGGTAAAGACGAAGTTACAGTTGTTTCTTCCGGTGAAGGTGCAACAAGCGAAGGTGAATTTCATGAAGCAGTTAACTGGGCAAGCAGAGAGAAGCTACCAGTAATTTTCTTAATTGAAAATAATCGTTGGGCAATTTCTGTTCCTGTTGAAAATCAAACAGCAGGCGAAGGTGGCTCTATTTATGAAATGACAAAAGGTTATAAAAACCTATTGAGATTAAAAGTCGATGGGACAAATTATCTCGAAGCAAATGTTGCCGCTGTTTCTGCAGTAAAATATGCAAGAAGCAAACAGGGACCAGTTTTGATAGAAGCAGATGTGGTTCGATTACTACCACATTCATCATCCGATGATCATAGAAAATATCGGAGTGAAGAAGAGTTAGAAGCTGAAAAGCAAAAAGATCCAATTCAGAGATTCAAAAATCTTTTAATCGAAAAAGGAGTTTTAACTGAACTTGCTTTCAAAGAGTTAGAGAAAGAGGTTCACGATAGAGTTGAAGAAGCTGCATCCTGGGCTGAGACAGCACCAGATCCAAAACCTGAATCTGCACTTTTACATGTTTTTTCTGACTCAATAAATCGAAAGGATATTGAATACGAGAAAAATGAAAAGCCCGGTAAACCAATAGTAATGGTTGATGCGATTAATCATGCTTTAAAGGAAGAAATGGAACGACATCCTAATATGTATATTTTTGGCGAGGATGTTGCTGATCCGAAAGGAGGTGTTTTTACTGCAACAAAAGGTTTGTCCTCAAAATTTGGTAAAGAAAGAGTTTTTAATTCTCCACTCGCCGAAGCAAGTATTGTTGGTGTTGCAATTGGAATGGCGTTAAGAGGATTAAAACCTGTTGTTGAAATTCAATTTGCAGATTATATCTGGCCTGCAATGCAGCAAATACGAGATGAACTTGCAACTATTCGATATCGTTCAAATGGTGTCTGGTCAGCACCGGTTGTAATTAGAACAGCTTGCGGTGGTTTTATTCATGGTGGACTTTATCACAGTCAAAACATTGAAGGATTTTTTGCTCATTGTCCTGGACTTTATATTGTTTATCCTTCGAATGCATCAGATGCGAAAGGTTTACTTAAAACAGCAATACATCTGGATGATCCAGTTTTATTCTTAGAACACAAGGGATTATATCGTCAGACTTTTGCGATGTCGCCAGAACCTGATATCGATTATATGATACCATTTGGTAAAGCAGCAATTAAACAAGAAGGCAGCGATTTAACAATCGTAACCTGGGGATTGATGGTTCATGAATCAATTAAAGCTGCACAAGAATTGAAAGATTACTCAATTGAAATTATAGATGTTCGAACCATAATTCCATTAGATAAAGAAACTATATTTAATAGTGTTAGAAAAACTGGAAAAGTTTTAATTGTTCATGAAGATACATTAACAGCAGGTTTCGGTGCTGAAATTGCTGCATTAATTTCTGATAATTGCTTCCAATATCTTGATGGTCCAGTAAAAAGATTAGCTGCACACGATACTCACATTCCTTATCATCCAAATCTTGAAAATTTTGTTTTACCACACAAAGAGAAAATAAAAAAAGCTATTCAAGAAATAATAGAATTTTAATGGAGGACAAATGAAAGTAGAAGTTGTAATGCCCAAAATGGGTGAAAGCGTAAATGAAGGAACTATTATTAAATGGCATAAGAAAGTCGGTGATAAAGTTGATAAAGACGAAATAATTTTTGAAATCAGTACCGATAAAGTTGATACCGAAATACCTTCACCTGCATCGGGAATATTGGCAGAGATAAAAGTATTTGAACAGGAAACCGTTCCTGTTGGAACAGTTGTCGCTTTGATTGAAACCGATGTTAATGCTGAAATCAAACCTGCAGAAACCCCAACGAAGCCAGTTGAGCAAAAATCAAATGGTTCCGGCAAACAAGAACTTATTGATGTTGTTATGCCGAAGATGGGTGAAAGTGTAACTCAAGGAACCATCATCAAATGGCATAAAAAAGTTGGAGATAAAGTTGCAAAAGATGAAACACTCTTCGAAATAAGTACTGATAAAGTTGATACTGAAGTGCCTTCCCCAGCAGAAGGTGTTTTAGCTGAAATTTTAGTGAATGAACAAGAAACTGTTGATGTAGGAGTAGTAGTCGCTCGAATTTCTCCAACCGGTTATGTCTTAAAAGTTTCCCGTGAAGAAGTTAAAGAAGAAATTAAAACACCAGTAACTGAGAAAGTTGAAAGTAAAGAAGCTAAAACTACAACTCAAAAAGAACAAGTTGAAAAAGTAGAAAAATCAAGATTTTATTCTCCGCTTGTTCTAAATATTGCAAGACAAGAAGGTATTTCATTTGAAGAGCTTGAAACAATTGAAGGAACTGGTTTAGGTGGAAGAGTAACTAAAAAAGACATCTTAAATTATATTGAGCTTAAGAAGGCTGGTAAAATTGCACCTGCTCGAAAAGAAGAAAAGGTAGTTTCGAAACCGGCAGTAGAAGAAAAGGTTGAAGTAAAATTTGAGCCAGGTGAGAAAGTAAAAATTGAGCCGATGGATCACATGCGCCAGTTAATTATGGAACATATGGTAAAGAGTAGAGACACATCAGTTCATGTGGTCGGAATTCAAGAAGTCGATATGACAAAAATTCATAATTACATTCAAAAGAATAAAGAAGCATTTCTGCAAAGAGAAGGGATAAAATTAACTTATCTACCATTCATAGTTGACGCAACCGTTAAAGCATTGAAAGAATTTCCGTATGTAAATGCTTCAATTGATGGGACAAATGTAGTGCTGAAAAATTACATAAATATTGGAATTGCTGTAGCTCTTGAACCAATGGGATTAATTGTTCCGGTAATTAAAAATGCAGATGAGAAGAACATTACTGGACTAGCAAAATCAATTTATGATTTAGCAACCAGAGCAAGAAGTAAAAAGCTTCTCCCAGATGAAGTTAAAGACAGTACATTCACAATTACAAATTACGGATTGTATGGAACACTCTTTGGCAATCCAATCATCAATCAACCTGAAGTTGCAATTCTTGGTGTTGGCGCTGTAACTAAGAAACCAGTTGTAGTTGAAGTTGATGGTCAAGATACAATTGCAATTCGACATATGATGTATATTTCTCTCTGCCACGACCATCGTTTAATCGATGGTGCATTGGCTGGTAAATTTATGCGAAGAATTAAAGAATTACTCGAAAATTTTGAAGGTGAATAAAATTGAAGATTAACTCATATCAAAGAAAATTTAAAGAAGAAGTTGAAAAGAAGGTGGTCTTATCTCACAGACCACCCTGGCTTAAAGTAAAATTACCCGTTGGTGAAAACTTTAGTGATGTTCATCGCTTGATGCGCGAATATAATTTAAACACAGTCTGCGAAGAAGCTCACTGTCCAAATATCTCTGAATGCTGGAATCACAGAACAGCTACGTTTATGATATTGGGCGATATATGCACTCGTAGCTGTGGATTCTGCGCTGTTAAGATGGGAATGCCAACAACGCTTGACTGGGATGAGCCAAGAAGAGTTGCAGATGCTGTAAAGAAACTCGGTTTGAAGCATTGCGTAATCACCTCGGTCAATAGAGATGAATTAAAAGATGGTGGCGCATCTATCTTTGCCGAAACTGTAAGATTGATTAACGAAACTTCGCCGGACTGCACAGTTGAAATTTTAATACCTGACTTTAAAGGTGATGAAAAAGCGTTTGAAATAATAATGAAACATCCACCTCATATTCTAAATCATAATGTTGAAACCGTTCCAAGACTATATCCTGTTGTAAGACCTCAGGCAAAATATCAAAGAAGTCTTGATTTAATTAAATGGTTCAAATCAAGAGGACTTAGAACTAAATCTGGTTTAATGGTTGGAATTGGTGAAACAAACGAGGAAGTAATCGGTGTGATGAAAGATCTTTATGAACATGGTTGTGATATTGTTACAATTGGTCAATATTTACAGCCGACAAAGGAACATCTACCTGTACAGCGTTTTGTTACACTTGAAGAATTTGAGTATTTTCGCATAGAAGGATTAAAAATAGGATTAAAAATTGTTGAATCTGCGCCGCTTGTCCGCTCATCTTATCACGCCGATAAACACGCAAGGGAAAATTTATGATGGGATAAGTAATCAAGTTTCTTTCAATTATTATTTATTAATCCTTCCTAACAAAAGAACTCTTTCCTCACCGAAAGATTATCTAAAATCATCCACTTTTTTAATTATTCCATTAACAATTAGTGAGGTCAAAAATGGCAAAAGTAAAAGGTGATATTATAGTCGATATCGAAAAGTGCAAGGGGTGTGAATTGTGTGTTGTTGCATGCCCTCAGGATACGATTGCACTTAGCGACAAAATAAATAAAAAAGGTTACCATTATATGGTAAAAATAAAAGATAACTGCACTGGCTGTGAGAATTGTGCGCTTGTTTGTCCCGATGCAGTTATCACAGTTTATAGAAAAACTGGTAAGAAAAAAGAAAAAGTCGCAACTTTAACCAACATCCAAAAAGATATGACTCTGGAGGTTAACTGAAATGGGCGAACTCCGATTGATGAAAGGGAATGAAGCATTAGCTGAAGCCGCAATTAGAGCTGGATGCGATGCTTATTTCGGTTATCCAATTACTCCTCAATCCGAAGTCCTTGAGTATCTCTCAAGAGAAGCTTACAATCGAACTGGTATGGTAGTATTACAAGCGGAAAGCGAAGTTGCATCAATAAATATGATTTATGGTGCAGCAGGTGCAGGCAAAAGAGCAATGACTTCCTCATCAAGTCCTGGAATTAGTTTAATGCAGGAAGGAATTTCTTATATAGCTGCAGCAGAACTTCCATGTCTAATTGTGAATGTTAATCGTGGTGGTCCAGGACTTGGTACAATTCAACCATCTCAGGGTGATTATTTCCAGGCTACAAAGGGTGGTGGCCATGGTGATTATAAATTAATCGTCCTTGCTCCTTCAAGTGTTCAGGAAATGGCTGACTTCGTTCGACTTGGATTTGATTTAGCTGATAAATATAGAAATCCAGTTATGATCTTGGCCGATGGTGCAATTGGGCAAATGATGGAAAAAGTTGAACTCTTTGAACAACAACCAAAAGGCGGAACTATACCAAAACCATGGGCAACAACTGGTAAGACAAAAGATCGTGAAAGAAATATTATTACTTCTCTGCACATTGATCCAAAAATAATGGAGCAAATTAACCTTCGTCTTCAAGCTAAGTATAGAGAGATTGAAGAGAAAGAAGTTCGTTATGAATCTTACATGATTGATGATGCCGAATATATTTTGACAGGATATGGATTAGGTGCAAGGATTTGTAAAAAAGTTGTTGAGATCGGTCGTGAAAAAGGATATAAACTCGGTTTAATCAGACCGATTACATTATTCCCATTCCCTAAAAAAGCTTATGCAGATCTTGCAACAAAAATTAAAGGAATATTAGATGTTGAAATGAATTCTGGTCAGATGGTTGAAGATGTTAGATTAAGTGTTGAAGGTAAAGTTAGAGTTGAATTTTATGGTAGAATGGGCGGAATCATTCCTACTCCTGAGGAAGTATTAGAACACTTTGAAAAAACTTTTTTGAAAGGAGAATAACCATGGATGAGACAATTGTTAAAACTGAAGAGCAGGAATTCCTTGAAGAAGATATTTGTGTTGCTGAAAATCTAGTCTATCGAAAACCGAAAACTTTAACAGATACCGATTTGCATTATTGCCCTGGTTGTGGCCACGGTATCGTGCATCGTTTATTGATGGAAGTGATTGAAGAAATGGATATACAGGATAAAGTTATTGGTGTTGCCCCAGTTGGTTGTGCTGTATTTGCATATAATTATATGGATATCGATATGCAGGAAGCTGCTCATGGTAGAGCGACTGCAGTTGCAACTGGAATAATTAGAGTTCTGCCAGATAAACTTGTTTTTACTTACCAAGGTGATGGTGATCTTGCAGCAATTGGAACCGCTGAAACTATTCATACCTGCAACCGTGGTGAAAATATTTTAATAGTTTTTATTAATAATGCTGTATACGGAATGACAAGTGGTCAAATGGCTCCAACAACCTTACCAGGTATGAAAACTACAACCACTCCTTTTGGCAGAGATGTTAAGATAACTGGCTATCCATTAAAAATTACCGACCTTGTCGCTCAATTGCCAGGAACTTATTATGTCACTCGGCAAGCTGTAAATAATGCCGGTAATGTGAGAAAAGCTAAAAAGGCAATTCAAAAAGCTTTTCAATATTTACAGCAGAAGAAAGGTACTTGTTTTATTGAAATTGTATCCAATTGTCCTTCAAACTGGAAAATGACTCCAGTCGAATCAAATAAATTTGTTGAAGAAGTAATGTTACCTTTTTATCCACTTGGTGATTTGAAAGTCCCGAAGGAGGTACAAAAATGAAACACGAAGCTATTTTTGCTGGATTTGGTGGACAGGGTGTCTTAACAATGGGAATGATACTCTGTTACGCAGGAATGAAAGAAGGTAAAGAAGTTTGCTGGATGCCTTCTTATGGACCAGAAATGCGTGGTGGTACAGCCAATTGCATCACAATTATTTCGGATAACCTTATAAGCTCGCCTATCATTTCAAGATTTGATTCGGTTATAGCTTTAAATCAGCCATCACTGGATAAATTTGAATCTGCTGTTAAGCCGGGTGGAAATTTATTTTATGACTCAACTAACATTATTAATCCACCAACCAGAACTGACATTAATATTTTTCCAATCCCTGCATCAGAAGAAGCAAATAAACTAAATAATTTAAAAGTGATGAATATGTTGATGCTCGGAGCGTTTATTGAAGTCGTGAAAATTGTGAATGATGAATCAATAATTTATGGATTACAACAAGTTCTTCCAGAGAGATATCATAATCTAATTTCGGTAAACAAAGAAGCTTACGAGATAGGTAAAAGAATTTCCGAAAGTATTTTGAGTAAAGTTTAAGTTTAAAGAGTAAGTATAAAATGTTCTAAAAAAAATGTCAGGCTTAGCCTGACATTTTTTTTTAGAATAAAACAAGAGAACAAAGAAAAAAATTATTTTATTAAAATCATCTTTTTAATTGAACTGCCAAAATCAGTTTTCAGTTTATAAAAATATACGCCACTCGATAAGTTACTGCCATCAAAATTGATTTCATAAGTTCCTGCTTTATAAAAATCATTTAAAAGAATATGAATTTTATTTCCGTTTAAACTGTAGATACTTAATTCGATATTTGAATCTTTGTTTAAATAAAATTTAATGTTTGTAGAAGGGTTGAACGGATTAGGATAATTATCATAAAGATAGAAATTTTTTATGTTTAAAGTGTTTTTCTCAACTTGCGTTTGACCACTTCTTAAAAGATTAATAAACAAAGAATTTGATTGATTATTCGGTTCTCCTAATACGAGCGAGGATGAAGTATCTGCATCGGTACCATTAAAATCTGAAAGTAAAGAATTAGAATTTTTAGCAAATGCAAATTTACCAGTACCTGTTGTTCCCGTACTTCTGAGTTTTGGTTCAGGAGCAAGATTAAAAAATGTTCCAGCAGTACCAGAGCCGAATGCGTGGATGCATCCGTCAACACCACTTATATCACTTCCTGCGGCTTTAATCATCACGAGCTCTGTAGTTGCTAAATCGAATGTCCCAGTTCCCAATTGTTGAAAATATGCTGTATCTTTTAATCCAACATTTAGAACAAAGTCAGAAGTATCTAAATCATTTGACAGGCTATTAACTCGTATGATTATTAAAGTCCCAGCGGGAACTTTTTGCCAGAGCTCTACATCTTTGAATAAATACTTCCCACCATTGTCATTATTCATACTGCTAGAAAAATCTTTTAGAATCATCCCTGACATATTTAAGTCTTTTTCGATTACCAACAGTTCAACTGCATCATCAACACCACTCGAATTTCCACTATTATAAAATTTATTTATCACAACACTCTGTGAAAAAGCATTAAAAGTTAATGCGATTAAAAAAATTGTTATTCTCTTCATTGCAATTTCTCTGTGTTTTATTTCAATATACTAATTGTATCAAATAAATAAATTTATTAAAATTACATCGAAAATAATAAAAATGAGAGTCATCCAATGGAAAAACCAAAAATACTTTATGTAGAGGATCATCTTGAAAGTGCATTACTCGTCAGAACCCTCTTAAAGAATAAATGCGAAGTTTTTATAACGGAAACTTATGAAGAAACAATGGATTTTCTTAAAGACAATTCCGTTGATCTAATTCTGCTTGATATAAATCTTCCAGGTAAAAAAGACGGGGTCGATCTTGTAAAAGATTTAAAGCAAGATGAAAAGTTTAAGAAAGTTCCCATAATTGCGTTAACTGCCTATGCACTTGCAGGTGATCGAGAAAGATTACTTGAAGCCGGCTGCGATGAAAATATTGCAAAACCAATGACAAAAAAAGAATTGTTCGATAAGTTAAAAAAATTTATCCAATTACCTGAAGATGTTGCAAAATAATTTTTGATTAATAATCAAATTTATTAAATTTGCATCGCTTTAAAATTTAATTCGTTCTATTCCACATTGATAATTGAAACAATTAATCATTTTTATTGGTAATAACAAACGAAATCTGTTGAGTAAATATTAAAGTTCTTTTAAGTTTTGAACGCGCCCGTAGCTCAACAGGATAGAGCATCAGCCTTCTAAGCTGAGGGTTACTGGTTCGAGTCCAGTCGGGCGTACTGCCAATTTATGGTGAGCGTAGCTCAGTTGGTAGAGCGCCAGATTGTGGCTCTGGTGGTCACGGGTTCGAGCCCCGTCGCTCACCCTAAATAATGGCCCCATCGTCTAACGGTTAGGACATCACTCTTTCAAGGTGAAAATACGGGTTCGATTCCCGTTGGGGTCACTAAGTTTTTCGGAGAGAGGGGCAATAAAAATTAAATAAGAGCCCCAATATGAAAGTTAATAAAAATCTTGCCTTAAGCGAATCAGGCTTCGCTTTTAATGGTTCAACAGGTGATTCCTTCATTCTTAATGAACCAGCAACTTATATCCTACAAAAAATTAAAGAAGGCTTATCAGAAAAAGAAATACTTAATTTACTTCTCAATGAATATGAAGTAACTCCCATCCAAGCAGAAAAAGACCTTCACGATTTTATCACACAACTCAAAATTTTTAATCTTTTAGAGGACTAAAATGAAAATTGCCGTAACTGGATTAAACAATACTGATAATCCAGGACCTGGTGTGCCTGTTATTCGTTCAATACTGGCTGAACCAGAATTTAATGGTGAGATTATTGGATTACATTATGATAATCTTGAACCTGGAATTTACATGGATGGGATCAAGTCCCGTTCTTATATGATACCTTATCCTTCCCAAGGACCGGAAACATTACTTGAAAGATTAAAATATATCCATTCTCAGGAAGAATTAAACATAATTATACCGACATTAGATTCTGAACTTTATAATTTTATTTACATTTCTGATGAATTAAACAAACTTGGGATTAAGACTTTTTTGCCAACATTTGAGAATTTAGAGAAAAGAGCCAAAGATAAACTTTCAGAATTTTGTCAGAGTGCAGGAATTGATACACCAAAGACATTTATTATTAATTCTCAATCTCAAATAAATGAAGTTTTGAAAAAATTAAAGTTTCCTGTGGTTACAAAAGGAATTTTTTACGAAGCATATATCTGTTATTCAATTGATGAAGTTTTTTCTAATTTTTCAAAGATTGTATCTAAATGGGGATTGCCAGTATTAATTCAAGAGTATCTGATTGGAGATGAATTAAATGTAGCGGCTGTAGGTGATGGCGAAGGTAATACTTTAGGTGCAGTTGCGATGAGAAAGTTGTTTATTACTGATAAAGGAAAAGGCTGGAGTGGAGTAACAATCAAAGATGAAAAATTAATTGAGATGACGCACAAAGTGATTAGAGCATTGAAATGGCGAAGTGGACTTGAACTTGAAATTTTAAAATCACGGAATGACGGAAAGTATTATTTACTTGAAATAAACTCGCGATTGCCCGCATGGGTATACTTAACTCAGGCAGCAGGTCAAAATCTTCCATATTTGCTTGTTAAACTTGCTCTTGGTGAAAGTGTCAAACCTTACGAAGATTATGAAGTAGGTAAAATGTTTGTGCGATGCTCAATTGATCTAATTACAGATATAAAAACATACGAAAAAATTTCAATTAATGGAGAATTATAATGGGCAATAAGAAACCTTACTCAAAACCAATCATTACAAGACAGAAGACTGGTTTTATTAGTAAATTTGGTAAAGCAGGGGCATTAACAGTTTTAGAAAATATTGACGGTGTATCTATTGAAAAGTTAGTTGAAGATTTTGGCTCACCATTATTTGTTTTATCAGAAAAAACAATCAGACAGACTTATAGAAAAGCTTTAAGAATTTTTAAAACTCGATATCCCAAAGTTCAATTTGCCTGGTCTTATAAAACAAATTATCTAAATGCTGTTTGTTTAATCTTTCATCAGGAAGGTTCATGGGCAGAGGTTGTTTCTGAATTTGAATATGATAAAGCAAAATTACTTGGAGTGAGCGGTTCAAAAATAATTTTTAATGGTCCACACAAACCAGATTCAGCTTTAATAAAAGCAATTAATGACGGAGCTCTAATACACATTGATCATTTTGATGAGCTATATAAATTAATTGAGATCACAGAAGAAATTAATAAAACAGCTAAAGTTGCGATACGAGTAAATATGGATACGGGAATTTATCCTAAATGGGATAGATTTGGATTGAATTATGAAAATGGCGAAGCTTATGATGCGATAAGAAGAATAATGATTTCAGAAAAACTTAAACTCGTTGGATTGCACTGTCACATTGGAACTTACATTCTTACGGCTGATGCTTATCGAGTTGCTGCTTCGAAGTTAATGGATTTATATAAGCGAGTTAAATATGAGTATAATCATCAATTAGATTATATTGATATCGGTGGTGGATTTGCGAGCAAAAACACCCTTCAAGCTTATTATCTTGATGCTTCTGTTGTGGTTCCTTCATTTGAAGATTATGCTGATGCAATTACTTCGGGAATTTTAGAGCATGGATTAAAACAGGATGAGTTACCGCTTTTAATTCTTGAAACTGGAAGGGCTTTAATTGATGAAGCTGGATATTTAATTACAAGCGTTGTTGCCAATAAGCGCTTGAGTAATGGTAAACAAGCCATTATCGTAGATGCTGGAGTTAATTTATTATTTACAAGTTTCTGGTATAAACATCGTATTTCAACGACTGAATTTTATGGAGAAGTAAGAGATGAGAGTGCAATTTATGGTAATTTATGTATGAATATTGATTTATTGAGAGATGGTGTTTATTTACCACCTATCTCTGTGGGTAAACAAATCATTTTCCATAATGTTGGTGCCTATAATATGACTCAATGGATGCAGTTCATTAATTTGAGGCCAAGAGTTGTAATGATTATGGAAGATGGAAAAGTTGAAATCGTTCGTGAAAAAGAGAATTTAGAAACTATCATTCAGCTCGAGAGAATACCAGAAAAACTCAAACAATAATGAATCTATCAATCCTAATTGATTCAACTCTTTTCAGTTATTCGCAAATTTTCTTTTCAAACAGAAGATGGTTCGGTGCATTAGTTCTGGCTGCAACTTTTATTTCTCCTGTCCACGGTTCAATCATTCTCTTTTCAGTTCTAATCACCAACTTAATAGCTTTAATTTTTAATTATGAAGAAAAGAAAGTTCGTGAAGGTTTCTATGGATTTAATGGATTATTATTTGGCGCTGCATTAAGTTTTTTTTATAAACCAAATGAGTATTTCATCCCAATACTAGTTTTATTCTTACTGATTAATTTTTTTATAAACACATCCATTGAAAATTATTTTGCCTTTGCTTTCAATCTTCCAGGGCTAAGTTTACCTTTCTTGATCTCATTTTACCTTTTTGTCATTTTTAATCGCTCTTTAAAAATATTTGAAATAAGCACAGCGAATATTCAAACTTATGAGACAATAAACATTTTGCCGGCTACGATCAACCTTTTCTTTCAGGATTTTGGTTATTTAGTTCTACAAAGTTCAATTATATCTGGAATTATAATCGTTATTGCAATTTTGATTTTCTCCCGGATAATGTTCATACAATCTATATTAGGTTTTGCATTTTCCGTTATATTAATGGATTTATTTTCAATTCAAATTTTATCTCCGCTTGGCATATTAATTACAATCAATGCAATAATTGTTTCAATCGCACTTGGCGGTTCTTTGATAATTCCATCGAATAGATCTATTTTCTTGAGTTTTATCGGAGTGACCATTTCAAGTGTCCTAACAATAATTCTTCAATCGATTTTCCAGAAAGTAAATCTTAGTGTTTTTGTTTTACCTTTTAACTTTACTGTTTTTCTCATCATTTATGCTTTGAAATTTAGAGAGAAAGCAGGAGAAGTTGTCCTTCTTTATTTCAAACCCGGATCCCCTGAAGAAAATTATTATTATCACAAAAATCAAAAAGCAAGATTTGAAAAATACAAATACATTAATGCATCATTGCCTTTCAACGGGGAGTGGGATGTTTCTCAGGCTGTTGATGGTGAATATACTCACAAAAAAGATTGGAGATTTGCTTTTGACTTTGTGATTAAAGATGAAGATGAAAAAACTTATAGTGGTTCAGGATTGAATTCAGAAGATTATCACTGTTATGGTTTGCCGGTTATTTCTCCTTATAAAGGAAAAGTTGCAAAAGTAGTTGATGGAATTGACGAGAATGAAATCGGAAAGATAAACATTAAGCAGAATTGGGGTAATACAGTTGTGATCGATCACGGTCAAGGTTTATTTTCAGCAATATCACATCTGAAAAAACATTCGATTAGAGTTAAAGAAGGGGACGAAATCCAAAAAGGTGATATATTAGGCAATTGCGGAAACAGTGGAAGATCACCTGAACCACATATTCATTTTCAATTTCAGAAAAATGACAAGATTGGCGCACCAACAATTCAATTTCCTTTTGGTCATTTTCTAGTTCGTTATGGAAATGTTTGGCAATTAAAATCTTATGATTATCCGCAAAAGGATGATAAAGTTCAGAATCTTGAGATAAACACTAAAGTTAAAGAAGCATTTAATTTTGAATATGGTGATAAATTCTATCTTAAATATGAAAAAGACGGAAAGATAATATCCGAATTCTGGGAAGTAAAAATTGACCCATACAATATTCCCTACATTGAATCGTCAACTGGTTCTATTGCAACTTTCTTTAATGATGAAGAAGTTTTTTATTTCACAAGTTATATTGGAAAGAAAAAAGATGCACTTTATCATTTTTATCTTGCAGCAATTCAAATTCCTTTTTCAACAATGCTAAATTTAAGATGGAGCGATTCCTATCCTGTTTCTATGATTGCAAGTAAACCAGTTATGATTTTAAGTGATATAATGATTTTAATCTCAAATCCTTTTGAAGCAAGAGGTAATTTTGAAACAAAGGAAGATATTAGCGGGAATTATCTTTTCATTAATAAAATTGAATTTAAAGGCAGAGGTATATTTAAATTCGTAAAATTATATCGGGACTATATGATTGAAATTGAAAAAGATGGTTACATCAAATCTTTTAAATGCATCCAGAATGATCAAATCAAATGTGAGTTTAAATTTTTAACGGAGGAAGAAGTATGAAAAAAATAATTTATTATTTGGGCATTTTTACAATTGTTATAAGCACAATTATTTTAACAAATGTAGTTTTTTCTCAACAAAAGGATGAGAAAATCTCAGCATTTAATACCTCAATTAATGAAGCGTTTAAGGGGAATTATCAGAAAGCAACAGATGCATTACTTAATGTTTATAAAAATAATGAGAATGATTATCTCTTAAATCTCAGGCTTGGTTATCTTTATTATCTTCAGAAGAAATATGATCAATCAATCAATTATTATCAAAAAGCAATTCGACTTACTCAAGAAAAATCAATTGAACCATATCTTGGTTTAACATTACCTCTTTCTGGGCAGGAAAAATGGAATGAGATTGAGAAAATTTATCAAAAGGTTCTTACTCTTGATCCAAATAATTATACTGCAAATCTTCGACTTGGACAACTCTACTTCAACAGGAGGGAATATTCAAAAGCCGAAAATTTCTTAAAAAAAGTCTATGATTTATATCCAAGTGATTACGAAGCAAATCTTTATCTTGGCTGGACTTATTTTTATCTCAACAAGAAATCTGAAGCGAAGTCTCATTTTATCAATACTTTGATGATAAGTGAAAATGATAAATCGGCATTGGAGGGACTGAAACTTGTTAAATAAAATTGTGCTCTTAACTTTATATTATTCTATTCCATTATTCTCTCAAGGAAGTTTCTTTTTTCAACCTTCAATTTATTTCACTTATGGAGATTATTCGGATCGGACAAATTCGCAGCAGTATTCAGTGTTTAGCACCTTCAGCTGGAATAATTATGATTACCTGGTTTTAGGTTACGATAGAATTAGTATCAAAAATAAAACAAGAAACTTGCTGTGGGAATATTATCAAAATAATTTTAGCGGAGGAATTCATTACTGGTTAAGTGAATTAAAAATGAAACTTAAACTTGATTTACTGAAAATTGATGGTAATTATAAAGATGATTACATCTCTAATAATTTGGTTGATGATGGCTATTTAATTTCACCTGAAATAGTTCTTGGTGTATATCCTTTTTATTACGGCGCTGGGTTTTCTTATTTCAAACAAACGGGAAATAATAATCTTAATGCAAAGCAGATTTATTTAAGGACAGATTATTATCCGCATTATAAGTTTCTTATAAACACAATTCTTTCCACACATCTCATTTCAGATGGTCGAAAACAAACATCACTGCAATTATCCCTTTTATATTTTCCTTTTTATGAACTTTCAATTAAAGGGAGTGTATCAATTGGCTCGAGATCATTTTTCTATAATCCAGATTTAATGGTATTCTATAATCAACTTGAAACTCAAATCTCAAATTATTCCGTTCAGGTGAATTATAATTTTTACAAAAATTTTGTAGCAGCAATTCAGTATCAGAGAGCGAATTTTAATTCGTATAGAATTAATTATTTTGTTTTTGGAATTAAAACCCCATTTTATTTTTAATCAAAAAGGAGAAAAGATGAAAGTAATTAAACCTAAACATCTTCAAAAAGGGGATTTGATCGGATTGATTTCACCTGCATCTACTCCCGATAACTTGGAAAAAATTAATCAAGCAGTAGTTTATTTTGAAAAACTTGGTTACAAAGTAATAGTTGGTAAGAATGTCGGTAAAGTCAGGGGTTACCTTGCAGGAACTGACGAAGAACGATTGGAAGATTTTCATTCGATGTTTTCAAATAAGGAAGTAAAAGCAATTTTTTGCGTTCGAGGCGGGTATGGTTCAATAAGATTTCTTGATAAAATTAATTTTAATCTGATCAAAAAAAATCCAAAGATTTTTGTGGGCTACAGTGATATAACAGTTCTTCAACTTGCAATTTTTCAAAAGACAGGTTTAATTACTTTTGCTGGTCCAATGGCTGCGGTAGATTTTTCAGGAGAAGTGGATAAATTTACTGAAGAAAATTTTTGGCGAATGATAAACTCTACAAAACCTTTTGGTAAATTCAAAAATCCTCAAGGAGAAAAAATCTCCTGTATTACAAAAGGTAAAGCGAAAGGTAGATTGCTTGGTGGAAACCTGTCTTTAGTTTGTTCATTAATAGGAACTCCTTATTTGCCAAAATTCGATAAGTCGATCTTGTTCTTGGAAGAAGTTGAAGAAAAACCTTACCGTATTGATCGTTTCTTTGCACAAATGAGACTTGCTAAGATATTTGATAAAGTAGCAGGTATCGTTCTGTGTAACTTCACTGATTGCGAAGAAACTGATCCATCGAAAAAATCGCTATCACTAAACGATGTGGTAAGTGATTACTTTTCAAATCTGAAAAAGCCTGTTGTATATAACTTAATTCATGGTCACATCAAGTCGAAGAATACAATTCCAATTGGTGCATTGGCTGAAATTGACTGTAGTAAAGGAATTGTGGAATTAAAAGAAAGCTGTGTGAGTTGATTTGTATCTTCGGGTTTTCGTATTAAAAACTCTGGACATTAAATTTTGTAATTATAGTGAATTTTTCTCATAAGTTTGTTTAAAAATCGATATCATTTTAAATTGCATTTGAAAATTAGCTCATTGAATTGCCGAAGTGGCGGAATTGGCAGACGCGCATGATTCAGGGTCATGTGGGAGTAATCCCGTAGGGGTTCGAGTCCCCTCTTCGGCACAAAAATTTTATCCATAATGAATCAAATCTTAGAGAGCTCTTATAACTTTTGCATTGAACTAGCAAAAAAACATTACGAGAATTTTCCAGTTGCATCTCTTCTAATCCCCAAAAGCAAAAGAAAATTCATAGCAGCAGTTTATGCGTTTGCTCGAATTGCTGATGATATTGCGGATGAAGGAAATATTTCACCACAAATAAGAATAAATAAATTAAAAGAGTACAAAAATTTATTAATTCAAAAAACTCACGATAAAAATTACCCGCATTTACCAGCTGTTTTTGATACCATTGAAACGAATTCACTTACTATAAAAAATTTTATTGACTTGATTGATGCTTTTATTCAAGACAATGAGAAAAACTTTTACCAAGATTGGAATGATTTGCTTAATTACTGTTCTAAATCAGCAAATCCTATTGGACGAATTCTGCTTGAATTATTTGAAGTTAAAAATGATAGAGCATTTTTTTACTCTGACCAGATATGTTCAGCTTTGCAATTGACAAACTTTTTTCAGGATTTGAAGATCGATATAAAAAGGAATCGTTTTTATCTTCCTCAGTCTCTTCTTGCAAAAAATAATCTTTCAAATGCTGACTTGATTGATTTTGTTAAGAATAATTCTGTTGATGATAGATTGAGGACAACTCTTAATGAAGCAATAAGTTTTACTGAGGATTTGTTTAATGAAGGAAAGAATTTACTCCCTTACTTATCAGGTTTATTCAGAATAGAAATTAAATTAACAATTGAAGGGGGACTAAAGATTCTTTCATTAATTAAAAAAGCTGATTTTGATACAATACGATTTAGACCAACCTTAAGTAAACTTGACTGGTTGAAAATTATTACACGAGTAATTTTTAATGGCTAAGAATCTCGAGGATATAATCACAAAACAAGCTAAAAGCAGTTTCTACTACACTTTTCTTTTTCTTCCTGAAAATAAAAGAAAAGCGATGCATTCAATTTATGCCTTTTGTCGGGTTACTGATGATATTGTTGATAATTCAGAAATTTCAAATGAAGAGAAATTTATTCGCATTGAAGAATGGAAAAAAGAATTTCAGAAAGCTCTTTCTTCTAATTCTAAATTTGAATTATTGAACTCAGTCGCTTCGGTAATAAAAAATTTTAAAATGTCCGTTGAACCTTTTGTGGATTTGATTGAGGGTGTTAAAATGGATTTGACGAAAAATCGCTATGAGACTTTCGATGAATTAATTGTTTATTGTTATCGTGTTGCTTCAACCATTGGATTAATGTCCATTGAACTTTTCGGATATAAAAATCCTCAAAGTAGAGATTATGCTTATAATCTTGGTATCGCAATGCAATTGACCAATATTTTAAGAGATGTAAAAATTGATGCAGAAAATGACCGCATATATTTGCCTCAGGAAGATTTAAAAAGATTTAATTATTCAAATGAAGAATTAAAGCAAAACATTTATAACGATAATTTCATTGAATTGATGAAGTTTGAAGCTCACAGGGCTGAATATTTTTATCAAAAAGCGAATGAGTATTTTCATCCAGAAGATCACAAAGTTCTGGCTATGGGAAGAGCAATGCAGGAAATCTATTACAAGATTTTAAAGAAAATTGAAAAGAATTCTTATGATGTTTATTCAAAAAATAATAATCTGAATTCATTCGAAAAGATGAGAATTACAATTAAAAATTATGTTAAATATCACTTGCTCAACAAATGAAGAGTGTATTGATAATCGGTGGTGGACTCGCTGGAATATCGGCGGCAATTAATCTCTCAGAAAAAAATTTAAAGATTAGATTATTTGAAAGTTCTCCACAACTCGGCGGTAGATTTAAATCTTACTTCGAGAAAGATTTGAATTTGTGGTTTGATAATGGTCAACATCTTTTGATTTCGGGTTATCGCGAGACTTTGGAGTTGTTAGACAAAATTAATGTGAAAAAAAATTTCTTAGTTCAAAATAAATTCGCAGTAAAATTTCGAGATAAAAAACTAAAAGAATGGTCACTGACATATTCAAATTCATTTGAAGATTTTATAAATCTTTTGAAATTCAGAAATCTTGAAATAAAAGATAAATTCAGATTGTTGAATTTTCTTGTCCGTATCAGAAAATATGAAGAGAAAGTCTTTGAAAATTTATCAGTCATAGATCTTCTTAAGTTTCATCAGCAAAGTGAAAATCTAATTAATAACTTCTGGCAGCTTTTCGTTGAATCTACAATGAACTCACCAATCGAAAAAGCTTCAGCAAAGGTTTTCATTTTCATCTTAAAAAAAATGTTTTTTGAAGATTTTAAGAATGCTCGTTTAATTATCCCAGAGAAATCTTTCTTCGAAAGTTTCCTCATTCCAGCGGAAAATTTTTTATTTGATAAAAATGTTGAAATCATTAAGAACTGCTCAATTACTAAACTCGAGTTTCAGAATAGTCGAGTTCATTGTGCAATTGATAATCATGGAGAAAAACATTTTGCCGATTATTTCATTCTTGCTGTTCCCTATCATTCATATCTCCGATTGATGAATGAAAAAGAAATCAAACTTAGCTTTCAATCAATAATCAATGCCCACATAATTTTTGAAAATTACAATGGAGAAATAAAATTCTTTGCATTATGGAATTCACCAGTCCATTGGGCATTCTTTCATAAAACTCACATTACATTAACAAAAAGTAACGCTGAAGAATTCGTTCACTTAAATGATCAAACTTTGAAGGAAATCTTTCTGACGGAATTTCTAAATTATTTTCCTGAATATAAAAACAGAAAAATTGTTTATTTCAAAATCATCAAAGAAAAACGAGCAACATTTATTTCTGATTTTTCATCAATAAAACACAGAGTAAAGACTGAAACAGATTATCCGAATTTATTTATCGCTGGAGATTTTACAGATACAAATTTTCCCTCCACGATTGAAAGTGCAGTCAAAAGTGGAAAACTCGTTGCAGAAAAAATTTTGAATACAAATTCTAAAGTTTAGATCAAATTGTGCCCATCGAAAATTTTCTTAGAATTTATTTCTTCGATATAAAAATTTTAAAATCTTCGGAACAAGAAAATATTTTAATGAAAGATTCTCTTAGTTTGATTTATTTCCAAGGCAAAAACATTAACCACAAAATTTTAGAATGCGGTCAATAATCAAATCAAAGTTTTTTATTGTTGATATTTCGACTTTAGGTAATTGTAAAACACACCGCTGATTTTTTTGATAAATTCATCTCCGAGATTTGAGTTCGGTAAATCTTTTGTCATAACAACAAGTATGTAATCGAATTTCTCGCAGAAAAAAATTCCCATTTCACATCTTACATCATCGAGCTCACCACCTTTACTTGCAAGTGTTATATCGCCATCTATTTCGCTTAAAAGAGGAGTTGGTTTTGGAATGCTTAAAATTTTTATCACTTCGTTATTGATTGAATCAGGAAAAATATATCTACGATAAATCATTTCAAGTAATGTAAGTTTATCTTTCGGTGAAGAGATATTTTCTCTACCTGATTTTCTTGCTTCAAAGTCCATCATCACTCTTTGAAGTTTTGTTTGATTAAGTCCGAGTGACTTTATTGTTTGATTGATATTTTCCATCCCAAGTTTTTCAATTAGAATATTTGTTGCGGTATTATCACTTTGTTGAATCATCAGGACGGCAAGATTATAATAGCTTAAGTTCAAATTACTTTGATCGAAAAATTGAAGAAGTCCGCTTCCTCCAACTTTCAAATTGACAGGAACATTTTTATAAATATCTATTTTCCCATCTTGGTATTCTTTCATTAAATGAATAAGTATTTCAATTTTAATTGCGCTTGCTGTTGGAAAGATTTCATCTTCATTGTAATTATAAATTTCACCACTCCTTAAATCTTTGAAGGCAATTCCAGTAGGATAACCGAATTCTTTAATTAATTTATCGATTTCCGTTTCAAGCCCTGACCGTAAAGTATCAAAAACGCTTGAAAAATAAGGTGTTTTTTGAGTTTCTGAATTTGGAAATTCTTTTGGAACTGATAGAGATAAGTTGAAAGTGATAAGGATTAAGATTAAAGTTAATGCTCTCATTTCATTTCTCACTCATTGAATTAAAAAAATTTAATAATTAAGTTTGAACAGAAAAATTACTTGATATTCTAAATTATTAAATCAATTAATATAAACCAATCAAAAGGGAGGAACTAATGCCCACATTAAAAGAAAAGCTCGCCGAACAAATTCCCGCACTAAGAGAAGAGGTTAAGAACCTCGTTAAACAATACGGCGACAAAGAAGTCGATAAAATAACCGTTGCCCAAATTTTCGGTGGGTTGCGAGGAGTTAAAGCACTTGTATGTGATACCTCATCTGTTCCACCAGAAAGAGGTTTGCTGATTCGTGGAATTCCAATTGCTGAATTAGCGGACAAATTACCTGAAGAAATTTTTTATTTACTTTTAACAGGTGAGTTGCCAGATGAAGAATCACTAAAACTTTTAATGGCAGATTTAAGAAAACGTCGTAAAGTTCCCGATTATGTCTGGAAAGTTTTGAAAGCAATGCCTAAAGATTCGCACCCGATGTGTATGCTTAACACTGCGATTCTCGTAATGGAGAAAGAGTCTGTTTTCAAAAAACAGTATGATAAAGGATTGAAGAAAGAAGATTACTGGATTTATACTCTTGAGGATGCATTGAATTTAGTTGCTCGTGTTCCAATTATTGCAGCTGGTATCTACAGAATGAAATATAACAAAGGTCCACGAATTCCAAGTGATCCAAAGCTCGATATGGGTGCTGATTTCGCAAAGATGCTTGGCATCAAAGATCCAAAGGGTGAATTTATAAAGTTAATGAGACTTTATCTTGTTCTGCATTCTGATCATGAAAGTGGAAATGTTAGCGCATCAACAGTTCAAACAGTTGCCTCTGCATTGTCTGATCTTTACTATGCTCTCTCAGCTGGATTGAATGGACTCGCTGGTCCTCTTCATGGACTTGCAAATCAAGAATGTCTGAAATTTGTTCTTGATCTTAAGAAACATTTCAAAGGTGTCCCGACTGATGAACAGCTTCGTCAATTCGCATGGGATTGGTTAAATAGTGGAAAAGTAATTCCTGGATATGGTCATGCAGTTTTAAGAATTACTGATCCAAGATTTGATGCATTCTTGAAGTTTGGTCAAACCTATTGTGCAAATGATCAAATCTTCCAGATAGTTGAGAAAATCTTTAATGTAGTTCCACAAGTATTGATGGAACAGGGCAAAGCGAAAGATCCATGGCCTAATGTTGATGCTGGTTCTGGTGCTTTACTCTGGCATTATGGAATGAAGGAATTTGATTATTACACAGTTTTGTTTGCAGTATCACGTACGCTTGGAGTTACTGCACAAACTGTTATTGCACGAGCTGTTGGAATGCCAATCGTAAGGCCGAAGTCTGTTACAACTCAATGGATTAAAAATCATGTAATGCAGCAAGGTTGATTTTAATATTGTAATTTATTCGAGCTGTTCGGTTTATGCCGAACAGCTTTTTTTGTTTTAAATGATTTGGAAGTAAGATTTAATTTATTCTTTAAAGATTTTGATCTAAATTTTTTTCTTGTTTATCTAAGTTAATTAATTCTTTTCTATGAGATCATTAAATTTTTAATTCTATTTGTTCAAGATTATAGGTTTTAACTTGCGTGCTCATTTTTTTAACTTTGCATAAAAATTTATAATTATGGAAATGACAATCTCGCGTCGAAAATTAAGAGAGAAAGTACTTCAGATTCTATACGCTTATGAACTCTCAAATGATTCACTTGATTTAATGTTTGAAGAACTTCTTCAAGAGATACAGGATGAAGAAGCAAAAGAATTTGTAAAATCTCTAACTCTTCTAACAATTAAGCATCGTGATGAATACGATGAAATGATTAAACAGGTTGTTAAAAATTGGGAGTTAGATAGGATAGCCGTAATTGATAGATTACTGATAAGGATGGCAACCTGTGAGATGCTCCACTTTCCTGAAATTCCTCCAAAAGTTTCAATCAATGAAGTAATTGAGATAGCAAAGCGGTATTCAACAGATCAAAGTGACAAATTCATCAATGGCGTCCTCGATGCGATTTTGAAGAGATTAAAACAGGAAAATCGCATTCATAAAAAAGGACGCGGGCTTATCGAAACCTAAAATCAGTCTGGAACCTTGGTGAAAATTAACTGGAGAAAATTATTATCAAAAAAATATAGACAGGTTTTTTATTGGTCACTTTTTGATTTTGCGAATACATCCTTCTCAATCACCATAGTCACGTTTGTTTACGCAGTATATTTCAAAGAAACTGTTGCAGGCAACAAACCAATCGGTGATTTTTATTGGAGTCTGGGCACTGGAATTTCAATGCTCATAGTAGCAATTATTTCACCATTTCTCGGTGCAATTGCTGATCATTCAGCCGGCAAAAAAAGATTTCTGCTTTTTTTTACTCTAATGTGTATAATTTCAACCGCTTCACTTTATTTTATAACTGCCGGCGATATTTTAGCAGGATTAATTTTATTTATCCTTGCAAATATTGGTTTTGAAGCTGGACTTGTTTTCTATGATTCCTTTTTGCCGGAAATTTCAGATGAAAAAAATTATGGTCGTACTTCAGGTTTCGGATTTGCAATGGGATACATTGGTTCATTTGCATCTCTGGTCATTATTTATCCGCTAATAACTAATAATATGGTTAGACTATCTTTTCCAGCATCGGCTCTTTTCTTTTTGATTTTTTCTTTGCCTTTGTTTTTATTTTTGCCAGATACTAAGAAATATATCCAGAGAAATAAATCATACTTTAAAATTGGCTTGGAGAGGATTGTCTTTACAATAACTCATTTGAAGAATTATAAGAATTTAGCTCTCTTTCTTATTGCTTTCTTTTTTTACATCGAAGGTGTGAATACAGCAATTTATTTTTCAGGTAATTATGCAAAATCAACATTAAATTTTGATTTCACTGAACTTACTTTATTTTTTATGATTGCTCAGACTACAGCAGTTGCGGGTTCAATTATTTTTGGTGTGATTGCTGATTCAATCGGTCAGAAAAAAACAATATACATTACTTTAATCATCTGGTTTATTGTCATCTTTACTGCTTCGATTATTCGATATAAGTATGAGTTTTTCATTGTTGGATGTATTGCTGGACTTGGAATGGGTTCAACGCAGTCTGTAAGTAGAAGTCTAATGAGCAAGCTAACCCCACCTGACAAAAAAACTGAATTTTTTGGTTTTTACTCTTTTTTTGGTAAGTCTTCAGCAATATTTGGTCCATTGGTTTTCGGATTTGTTTCCTGGCAGACAGGAAGTCAAAGAATTGCAATTTTGAGTATGGGATTATTTTTCACCATCGGAATGCTTTTATTAAGCAAAGTGAAAGAACATTTGACAAAGCCGGTTTAGTAGATTTTTCCCAAAACTCCTTCCACAATAAAACTAATTTTGACCAGTTCATTAATGTAAAAAACTTTTAATTGTTAAGGATAGATTCAGCTTCAAGTAAACTTGTTTCGATTTTATTTTTTGTATAACTTGATTCAGAAATGTTTATGAAGCGAATATTTATCAAAATATTTTTCTACCTCCCATTATTTCTAAATTTAATTTATGCTCAATCAGGAAAGATCTTTGTCTTAACTGTTGATGATGCTATCTCGCCTCCAATTTCTGAATATATAAAAAAAGGAATTGAGGCTGCAGTTTCTGAGAATGGTGAATGTGTAATCATTAAATTAAATACACCAGGCGGATTATTAAAATCGACTCGTGTAATCGTTTCTGAAATTTTAGAATCAAAAGTTCCTGTTGTGGTATATGTTACACCTTCAGGAGCGCAGGCAGCTTCTGCAGGAGTATTTATCACGCTTTCAGCACATATTGCTGCAATGACTCCTGGAACAAATATAGGTGCAGCTCATCCAGTTTCACTTGAAAAAACAGATACAATAATGATTGAAAAAGCTACCAACGACGCAGCGGCTTTTATCAGAACTATATCAGAGAAAAGGAATCGAAATGTGAAGTG
Source organism: Ignavibacteria bacterium (assembly GCA_013177855.1). Taxonomy (NCBI): domain Bacteria; kingdom Pseudomonadati; phylum Ignavibacteriota; class Ignavibacteria; species Ignavibacteria bacterium. The sequence continues at coordinate 592,678 of JABLYA010000001.1, read as the reverse complement.
GGCTGAAGATGCAGTTCGTAAAAATCTCTCTATTACAGAAACTGAAGCTTTGAAATTAAAAGTAATAGATTTAATCGCTTCAGATTTAAAAGATTTATTAAGAAAAATTGACTCAATGAAGGTCCAGGGTGCATTTGGTGAAAAACTGCTTTCAACTAAAGAAGCAGAAATTGTAGAATTCGAGATGAGCATTGGTCAAAAACTCTTACGTTTAATTAGTGATCCGAACATCGCTTACATTCTTCTTATGATTGGCTTATATGGTTTGCTCTTTGAATTGTACAATCCGGGTTCAATATTCCCAGGTGTGATTGGGATTATTTCTCTGATCTTAGCGTTTTATGCGTTGCACACTCTTCCTGTAAATTTTGCGGGAATTGCTTTAATTGTCGTTGCAATAATTTTGTTTGTACTAGAAACTCAAATTGCAAGTCATGGACTGCTAACAATTGGTGGAATTGTTTCATTCATTCTGGGGTCGCTTATGTTAATTAGAACAGAATCAGCTCTCGAGGTATTTAAAATCTCTTATCAGATAATTATTGTTCTTGCTGTATTAACTTTCTTATTCTTTTCATTTGCAATTGGACTTGGCATCAAAGCCCAAAAAAGAAAAGCTGCTACTGGAATTGAAGGAATGATTGGTGAGATTGGCGAAGCAATCACTGATCTAAATCCCGAAGGTCAGGTGAGAGTTCATGGAGAAATATGGACAGCAATTGCAATCAATAATCAGAAAATTGAAGCCAATTCTAAGGTTGAGGTTATAGAAGTTCAAAATCTAAAATTAAAAGTAAAAAAATTATAGTGAGGAGGTTATTATGATTTCACCAATTTTATTCACGATTATCTTCTTTGTTATACTCATTCTTTCAAGTGCAATCAAAATTCTGAGAGAATATGAGCGAGGAGTTGTTTTTAGATTAGGAAGATTGATTGGTGCGAAAGGTCCGGGATTAATTTTTCTTATTCCATTAGTGGATAGAATGGTTAGAGTAAGTTTAAGAACAATAGTTATGGATGTTCCACCACAAGACATAATCACCAAAGATAATGTGTCTTTAAAAGTTAACGCAGTAGTTTATTTCAGAGTCGTCCAGGCTGAAAAAGCAATTGTTGAAGTAGAAGATTATTTAAACGCAACATCACAACTATCACAAACCACTTTAAGAAGTGTTTTGGGCCAATCTCAGCTTGATGAATTACTTGCTGAGAGAGACAAAATAAATCGTGAGTTACAAAAAATAATTGATCATCAGACTGAACCATGGGGAATAAAAGTATCTAATGTAGAAATTAAGCATGTTGATCTGCCGATAGAAATGCAGAGAGCAATGGCTCGTCAAGCTGAAGCTGAAAGAGAAAGAAGAGCAAAAATCATTCACGCCGAAGGTGAATATCAAGCAAGCCAAAAATTAAAAGAAGCGGCACAAATTATTGAAGACCACCCGGTTGCTGTTCAATTAAGATTTTTACAAACATTAAGTGAAGTTGCAAGTGAAAAGAATTCAACAACTATTTTTCCGATACCAATTGAATTAATCAAACCATTCTTGAAGAAAAAGAAAGACAAATAGACAATTGAGAATACATTGATTTTTTATTAAGATTGCAAATGAATTTTGAAATTTTGCGGGTGTAGCTCAGTTGGTAGAGCGTCAGCTTCCCAAGCTGAGGGTCGCGGGTTCGAATCCCGTCGCCCGCTCAACTTTTAATTGTCAATCAATCATTCCCGGTAATTCCCAAGTTCTTTATTAAAACATTATTAAAGAAAATTTATCAGAATTATCCCATCTAATCATTTAAGATTTACAAAAACTAACCTAAAAAACCGTCAGCCAATAAAATAGAAAATCAGTCAAATTTTTACGAACTTTGCATCAGAGAGAAAAAAAATAAAGGAATTTTATGGCAATTATTAAACCATTCAAAGCACTCCGACCAGAAAGAAATGTCGCCCATTTAGTTGCAAGTGTTCCTTATGATGTTGTGAGTAGGGAAGAAGCATTCGAGCTTGCGGAAGGCAATCCAATTTCATTTTTAAGAGTAACCCGCTCTGAAATTGAATTGCCGCCAAATGTTAATCCCTATTCACAAGAAGTATATCAACTTGCACGAAAAAATTTACAGCTCATTTCAGAAAAAGCCCCATTAATACAAGATCAAACGGATAGATTCTATCTTTATCAATTAATAATGGGAGAACAATCACAAACAGGCATAGCTGCTACTTTTTCTGTTGATGATTATGATAATAATGTGATTTTGAAGCACGAGAGAACTCGAAAGGAAAAGGAAGACGATAGAACAAATCATATTCTTACAACTTCAGCTCAAACTGGTCCAGTTTTTTTGACCTATCGTGATGTAAGCTCGATAAATGAGCTTGTGGATAAAATAAAAATGGAAGTTGCACCAATTTATGATTTTATTGCGAAGGATGGTGTTCAGCATAAAGTCTGGATTGTTCCTGAAGAGTATAATCAAGACATTATCGAGGAAATAAAAAAAGTTGAGAAAATATACATTGCCGATGGACATCACCGTGCTGCAAGTGCTTCAAGAGTAAGAGCAATTAAAAGAGAACAAAATCCTGAACATCGTGGTGATGAAGAATATAATTTCTTCCTTGCGGTTCTATTCCCTGCATCTCAGTTAAAAATTCTGCCATATAATAGAATTGTTTTTTCTTTGAACAACCTTTCTGATGAAGAATTCTTAGAAAAAGTTAAAATTAATTTTAATTTAAGCGAGATTGATTACTCAGAACCTAAACAGAAAAGAAATATTTGTATGTATTTTTCAAACAAATGGTATTTGTTAACTCCGAATGAAAATGTAAAAGAGGGAAACTCTTATGGTGAAAATCTCGATGTAAGTATTCTTCAAAATTATTTATTGAAGCCGTTTTTGGGAATCGATGATCCACGAACAAGTAAGAACATTGATTTTGTTGGTGGAATCAGAGGAACAAAAGAGCTTGAGAGATTGGTAAACAGCGGAAAAGCAAAAGTTGCCTTCTCGATGTATCCTGTTTCAATTGAAGATTTAATGAATATTTCAGATGCAGGCGAAATTATGCCGCCTAAATCAACATGGTTTGAACCAAAACTCAGAGATGGTTTATTAATTCATTTAATTTAATAACAAATGAGGTTATTATGACAAATAGAGTATATAATTTCAATCCTGGACCTGCAGTTCTTCCTGAACCTGTATTGAAAGAGGTTCAAGAAAATCTTATGGCTTTACCTAATGTTGGAATGTCTATTCTTGAAATCAGCCATCGTTCATCAACTTTTGAGAACATACTCAATGAGACAATAGAAAATCTCAGAAAACTTGCTAACATTCCATCGAATTATAAAATACTTTTTCTCGGTGGTGGGGCAAGTCTTCAATTTTCAATGGTTCCTTTAAATTTAATGCCTCCAAAAAATAAAGCTGATTATATTGTTACTGGTTCTTGGAGTAAAAAAGCAGTTAAAGAAGCAAAAAGAGTTGGTACCGTAAACATTGCAGCATCAACAGAAGAAGAAAATTTCAAACGAATCCCGAAGCAGGAAGAATTAAAATTAGATCCAGATGCTTCTTATGTTCATTATACTTCAAACAATACAATATACGGGACAGAATGGCATTATATTCCTGAAGTTGGTAACGTACCGCTTGTTTGCGATATGAGTTCTGATATTTTTTCATATCCGTTTGATGTCTCTAAATTTGGTTTAATTTACGCAGGTGCTCAGAAAAATCTCGGTCCTGCTGGAGTTACTATCGTTATTATCCGTGAAGACTTACTTGAACGCTCTCAAGATTCACTTCATACAATGCTGAATTATAAAATTCATGCAGATAACAATTCATTGTACAATACTCCTCCAGTATTTGGAATTTACATTATTGGACTAGTTGTAAAATGGCTTTTAAATCTTGGTGGATTGGAAGCTATCGCAAAAATTAATGAGGAAAAAGCAAAACTAATTTATGATGCAATTGATAACTCAAATGGTTTTTATCGTGGACATGCTGATAAAGATAGTCGTTCAAAGATGAATATTACATTTAGACTTCCAAATGAGGAACTGGAGAAAAAATTTGTTAAGGAGGCTACCGAAAAAGGTCTCGTTGGATTAAAAGGTCATAGATCAGTTGGTGGTTTAAGGGCTTCGGTTTACAATGCATTCCCGATTGAAGGCGCTAAAGCTTTAGTTGAATTTATGAAAGAATTTCAACAAAAAAATTCATAATTACATTTTGAAAATTTTTAGATCCCTCGCACTTTTTCGCGGGGGATTTTTATCTTTAATCTAAAAGGAGGTACGAATTATGTTAAAGAATGATTTATTAAATCTTCAGAAGGAAAAAATTTATCCTTCTGTAACTTTATTGATGCCAACAACGAGAATTACAGTTGATGCAAATAAAGAAAAAATTCAATTGAAGAACTTAATAAATGAGCTAAAGGAGAAGTTAGATCAAAAGGTTGATAAAGAAGTTGCTGAATTAATTCTCGAAAAAACGAATCAGATTATAAATGAAATCGATTTATTCAGACTGAGTGAGGGATTAGGAATTTTTGTGAATGAAAAGAGAGCGTTTTATATAAAATTCCCATTTCCTGTACCTCAAATGGTTGTGGTTGACGATACATTTGAGACAAAATTTTTAATTAAACAATTCAATCGAATCGGTTGAATATTTTCTGATTAATTTGAACGAAAAAGATACTAATCTTTTTAAAGGATTTGGTGAAATACTCGAACCTGTTCAATCAGTTGATTTTCCATTTACTATTGAAGATGTAGTTGATTTAAAGTATGACCAGGGGACTTGGGGATATGAATCGGCTCAACGGGAAAGGATTCGTCAGTATATAAGAGAAACTTATAAGAGGTTCAAAAAGAATTCTGAAGATAATCTGCCGCTCATTGTTTCAGGAGTGAATAAACTGATTTCGTTATTTGAAGAATTGACTGATTATAAAAATCTAATCGGGAAGATTGAAGGAAGTTATAATTCAGAAAATTTAATTGAGCTGGGTAAAAAGGCTAATAAAGTTGTGGAAAAATTTCTTACTGAACAAAGAGAAAAGTATTTATTAGAATTCAAAGAAAGTTTTGGTTTCAAAAAAGCTGCTTTTGGATTATTAGACATCTGGAATCTGGCAAATCAAGGCAGAGTGGAAGTTTTGCTTGTTGAAGAAAACTATCACCAGCCAGTAAAGTTTGAAGGTGATCAACCTGTTCTCATTACAGATACAAACGATCCTTACGTGATTGAAGATTTTGTTGAAGAGATAATTGAAGTTGTCTTTTTACAGAAAGGAAAAGTCTTTTTCTACGAGGATGGAAAATTAAAAGATTATCAAAAGATTGGTGCAATTTTAAGATACTGATTTAATTCTGCTTTTGATGTTTAGTGTTTGAGTTTAAATTAAAAAAGGGATAATCGTAAGATTATCCCTTTTTAGTTTTTGGAGGCGCGGGCCGGATTCGAACCGGCGAATAAAGGTTTTGCAGACCTCTCCCTTAGCCACTTGGGTACCGCGCCAGATTTTCAATTCACTTTCTAAAACTAAAAATCCCGATGTTTGTTTCATCGGGATTTTTAGTTGAGCGGGAAACGGGACTCGAACCCGCGACATTCACCTTGGCAAGGTGACGCTCTACCAACTGAGCTATTCCCGCATTTCAAATTTTTTTAGAACGATTTATCTTCAAAGGCACTGCAAATATAATTCATAGAATGAATTCAATCAAGACGAGTTTTATGTCAGAAATTAAATAAAATTAACTTTGGCAAAGTTTATTCTTAATGAACAAAATCAATCTTAGCTTTGTTTTACAAACAAATAAAAAGTTAATTTAATTGAAAAGATAATATTATGAGTAAACACAAACCCAATCGCCTAATTAATGAAAAAAGTCTCTATCTCAGGCAGCATGCATACAATCCAGTTGATTGGTTTCCCTGGTCTGAAGAAGCATTTGAATTAGCCCAGGAAAAAGATTGTCCTGTATTTCTAAGCATTGGATATAGTTCATGTCATTGGTGTCATGTAATGGAAAAGGAAAGTTTTGAAAATGAGGAGATTGCAGAAATCTTAAATGAGAATTTTGTATCAATCAAAGTGGATCGAGAAGAACATCCGGATGTTGATAATTTTTATATGACATTTGTCACTTCAACTACAGGAAGCGGCGGGTGGCCACTTAGTGTTTTCCTATTCCCGGATAAAACGCCATTTTTCGGCGGAACTTACTTTCCACCCACTCCAAAGTTCGGTAAACCATCTTTTAAAGATATTTTACTTTCGGTTTTGAGTTTCTATAAAAATAAAAGAGATGAATTAAACAAGATAAAAGCAGATGTTAATTCATTTTTAATGAAATCATTTTCACCCGAATTAATTGAAGATGAAATCACTAAAGAAAAAATTCAAGCAGCATATCAAACTATAATAAACAATTATGATTGGTCAAATGGAGGCTGGGGGAAAGGAGCTAAATTCCCAATGTTTCCAATCTTGAATTTTTTAATCGATTATTACTCAGCTTTTGATGATATAAATTCTTTGAAAATCGTTGAACACAATCTCACTAAAATTTTAACAGGAGGAATTTACGATCACCTTGATGGCGGAATTCATCGTTACACTGTGGATAATAATTGGATTGTTCCGCATTTCGAGAAAATGCTTTATGACAATGCACAGTTAATTGAGGTTTTATCTAAATATTTAATATTGAACGATAATTCATTTTTTAGATCAAGATTAATTGAAACAATAAATTTTTTGATGAATGAGATGAGAGATGTTTACGGTGGTTATTTTACAGCCTTAGATGCTGATTCAGAAGGGGAAGAAGGCAAATATTACTTGTGGAATTTTGATGAGCTTAAAAGAGCAATCGAAGAAAAATTTGATGTCAATTTATTTTTCGAATACTATCAATTTAATCTTATAGACCAAAAGAATGGGATTGGAAATATCTCGTTGAAAAAAATTCCAAACCAGAATGACTCAATTTTATTAAATGAATTAAGTTTAGTTCTCAAACATTTGAGAGAAAAAAGAGCTCAAAGAGTTTTCCCTTCAAAGGACAACAAAATCCTTCTTGATCTAAATTCTTTGTTAATCTCTGCTTTTTGTTTTGCTTATCGTGCAACTCAAGATGAAAGATTTCTCTTTGAAGCGTTAAATATTTATGATTTTATAACTCAAAAAATGATGGTTGACCAAGAACTTTATCATTCTTATGTGGAAGGGGAATTAAAAATTGAGGCTTATTCAGATGATTATTTCGGTTTTATCCAAGCTTTAGTTGATTTGTATGAATGCACATTTGACGAAAAATTTTTGATAGAAGCATTCAAATTTAATCAAAAAGCTCTTCAACTGTTTTATGACAGTTCAAGAAATTTAATCTATCAACAATCACAGGATTGTTCATTACCTTTCAGAACTTCTGAGAATAAAGATTATTCAAAGCCCTCATCAACTTCACTTGCATTATCTGTCTTATTTAAACTTGGGAAAATTTTTGAGGACGATAACTTAATTGAAACCGCTAAAAAAATTATTAAGAAAAATTTAAAAGAAGCGATTGATTATCCTTTCGGTACAGGAAAATTTCTCTCTGCTGCCTTGAATGAACTTGTTCCACCTAAAGAATTAATTTTAGTCGAAGGAGAGGACAATTCACAATTTAATTTTTTCAAAGGTTATCTTTTAAAATCTATCTATCCTTCACAAATTATTCTTTACAAAAAGAAAAAATCAACTTTAAGCTTTTCATATATGAAAGATAAATCTTCAATTGATTCAAAACTTACTTTATTCATCTGCGAGAATTTTGCCTGCCAAAAGCCAATTGTTGAAATGAATGAATCAACTCATTAAAAGAAATTTCTCTCTCTTAAAATTTTATTAAATTGAATTGACTTTCTATGAGGATTAATGATTAGAATTGAACATTTAAATTTCCTTTACCCTGATACAAACAAAGTAATTTTAAGCGATATCAATCTGACTTTTCATCAAAATCAGTTTACTGTGATTTTGGGTCCGAATGGCTCAGGTAAAACAACTCTCGTAAAATTAATCGCAAGATTGCTGAAACCCAATTCAGGGAAATTGTTTCTCAAAAATCAACCTTTCGAGTTAATCAGAGCTAATGACTTCTATCGCATGATTAGTTATGTACCGCAAAAGTTTTTTTCTATTTACCCTTATACTGTTTTTGAAATAGTCTTGATGGGCCGGAGTTTACATTTTAATTTTTTAGGCTTAGAGAATAAAGATGATATTCAAAAAGTAAATGAAGTATTGAAGCAATTGGGACTTGAACATCTTGCGAAAAAACGAATTACAGAAATCAGTGGTGGAGAGCTTCAAAAAGTAATTCTTGCTCGTTCAATAGTTCAGGATTCAGAAATTCTATTGCTCGATGAACCAAATACCCATCTGGATTTAAAACATCAAATACAAATTTTTGAATTGCTGAAGAATCTTCAATTGCAGGGCAAAACAATCATTGCAGTTTCTCATGATATAAACCTTGCTTCCTTTTATGCAGATAGATTAATTTTTTTGAAGGATGGAATTATAAAATATGATGGTGATATTAATTCAGTCTTAAAAGAAGAAATTATTGAAGATGTTTTTGAGATCGAGAATAAAGTTGTTTTTGATCCAGTTGGTAATTTTCCACAATTGATAATTAAACCTTTCAGGAAGAGAATTTGATCAATCTTAAATCTATAAAAAAATTTTTACTAATCTTAATTGCCATATTTGGTGAAATTGCCTCGTTGATTTTTACATTCTTCATTAAATATCGAACTCATAATTTATTGCTCAGCGAAATTAATTTGAATTATACTGGCAACATTCTAAATCTCATTATTTTTGGTTTAATTTTAATAGTATTGCTTATCTCAATTTTTTCGAGTAAGAGAATTAAACTCGTCGATGTGCAGATTTATTTAAATCTTCTTTTCCTGTCGATTTTATTTTTGCTTTTGCTGGTATTTTTACTTTCAAAGGATTTTTATACACTGAAGATGTTAAGTTCAGATGAATATGAATTTGAAAAAGTTGTCAGTGTCTTGGTCTGGCTTATTTATTTCTTCATTAAAATTTCTGGATTAAATTTTCTATTACTTAAACTTCTAAAAGTCCAGAGAGCTATTATTCCCAAAATTATTTTATTAAATGCTGTATATTCATTGATACTAATATCTTTTGGATTTTTAAAGATCTTTATCACTTCCAGAACAGGAGATGAATATGTTTTGAAAAAAGATGAAAAGTTTGATGCAATTGTTGTTTTAGGCGCGGCAGTTTGGAAGGGTAATATTCCAAGTCCTGTTTATGCAGGAAGATTAAACAAAGCCATTGATTTGCTTAATAAAAACTTATCGAACAGAGTTATTCTAACTGGGAGCAATGCGCCATTTGAACTTTCTGAAGCAAGAGTGGGAAAAAATTATTTGTTACAGAAAGGTGTTGACCCAAAAAAAATTTATATGGAAGAAACAACAACAAGCACAATTGAGCAAGTTCATTTTATAAAAAATGTAGTAATTGGAGAAAAAAAATTTAATAAAGTTCTTGTTGTCAGCGATGCATTCCACCTTCCTCGTACAATTGAAATTTCAAAATTCTTATCGATTAATATCAAAGTTGCGAGGTCGAACTTAAAAGTCGAATTGATAAACAATATCTGGTATCGAATTAAAGAAGCAGTTTTACTTTCGATTTTTTGGTTGTTTGCTGTTTGAGTTTCCCCTGAATTTAGTTTCTGAAATTTTTATTAATCACTTATTTTCGTATTAATTATGGCTGGAAAAAAAGTTAAATATATATTTCTTACAGGCGGAGTTGTTTCTTCAATTGGTAAAGGAATCACTGCGGCTTCCCTTGGTTTGTTACTAAAATCAAGAGGTTATCGAGTTACAATTCAAAAATTCGATCCATATATTAATGTTGATCCAGGGACAATGAGTCCTTTTCAGCATGGTGAAGTTTATGTCACTGATGATGGAGCTGAAACGGATCTCGATTTAGGTCATTATGAAAGATTTCTTGATATAGTTACAACAAGGCATAATAATACAACTGCTGGTCAGGTTTATTTTGAAGTAATTACTAAAGAACGAAGAGGCGATTATTTAGGTGCAACGGTTCAGGTAATTCCACATATTACCGATGAGATAAAAAAAAGAATTACCTTTTTAGGCAACAGCGGTGATTATGACATTGTGATTACTGAAATTGGTGGAACCGTCGGAGACATTGAAAGTCAGCCGTTCATCGAAGCAATGCGACAAATTATGCTCTCTATGGGAAGAAAAAATTCTTTGTGTATTCATGTAACTCTGGTTCCGTTTATTGCTGCATCAGGTGAATTGAAAACTAAACCTACACAACATTCAGTTAAAAGCCTTCTTGAAATGGGAGTTCAACCAGATATAATCGTCTGTCGTTCTGAAAAAAAATTACCAAAAGAAATAAAATCCAAAATAGCTTTATTCTGCAATGTCCAACCTAATGAAGTAATTTCAGCAAACGATACATCGTCTATCTATGAAGTTCCACTTATTTTATTAAAAGAAAAATTGGATGAACTTGTTCTCGAAAAACTTCACCTCAATCCAGGTAAATTGAAAATTGATCAATGGATCAACTTCGTTGAACGAATTAAGAAGCCTGAAGATGAAGTTAATATTGGAATTTGCGGTAAGTATGTTGAGCTGCATGATGCATATAAAAGCATTATTGAAACATTTGTTCATGCTGGTGCTGAAAACAAATTAAAGGTAAACCTTATTTGGTTAAATGCAGAAAAATTTGAGTATGAAGATCCAGCTGAATTACTTAAAAATGTTCATGGACTGCTTGTTCCTGGTGGTTTCGGAGAAAGAGGAATTGAAGGTAAAATAAGAGCAATTCAATACGCAAGAGAAAATAAGTTGCCATTTTTTGGAATTTGTCTTGGAATGCAATGTGCTGTAATTGAATTTGCAAGAAATGTCTGTGGATTAAAACAAGCTAACAGTACAGAATTTCGAAAGACGAGACAGAATGTTATTGACCTTATGCCTGATCAAAGAAAGATAAAAGATTTAGGTGGAACGATGAGACTTGGTGCTTATCCCTGCATAATTGAAAAGGGCACTAAGGCTTACGAGGCTTATAAAACAGAATTGATTTCAGAAAGACATCGACATCGTTATGAAGTGAATAATAAGTTCAGAAAAATTCTTCAAGATAATGGAATGATTTTCAGTGGATTATCACCTGATGGAACTCTTGTCGAAATTATTGAGCTGAAAGATCACCCTTGGTTTCTTGGTTGTCAATTTCATCCTGAATTAAAATCTCGTGCATTAAAACCTCATCCACTGTTTAGAGAATTTGTGAAAGCTTCTTATAAGCATAAAACTTCTCGCCAGAAATCCTGATGATGAAAAGATTATCGCTGCTTTTTTTCATTTTAATTTCAAGTGTCTTTGCTCAAAATTCAAATGATTATGAAAAGAAATTAAAGCAATCGCTTGATCTAGTTTTTAACTTCAAGTTTAATGAAGCAGAAAATCATCTCTCGACTTTATCCAGGCTTAGAACTGATGATGCTCGTCCTTTGTTGTATCTTTCCAATATTTATGTGTGGAGATTTATTGGCGATAAAAGAAAATCAGATTTCGAGAAATTTGAGAATTTGAGTAAAGAGACAATCGAAAGAGCTGAATCAATCCTGAATAAAAATAAAGATGATCGCTGGGCATACTTTTGTCTTTCGAGCATTTATGGATATCGGGCATTAATGTTTTTTATGGACAGACAATACATCGATGGACTCTGGGCTGCTAAAAAATCAATCAGCTGGACTGATGATTTAATTGAACTTGACCCAGCTTTTTATGATGGTTATTTGTGGCGAGGGTTGTTCAGTTTTTCACTAAATCTAGTTCCATCTTCATTAAGAGGTTTATTAAGTATTGTAGGATTGAAAGGAGATGTTAGACAGGGATTAAAGGATATTCAACTTGTAGCGACTCGTGGAAATTTTGCCAGGGTCGAAGCAATGTATTTTCTTTCCCAGTTTTATTCTGCCTCATTAAATGACAATCAAAAAGCTTTTAATTTGCTGAAAGAACTTGCTTCAAAATATCCAGATAATGAATTGTTCGTTTATTCTGCAGCCGTTGAGCTTATTAAACTTCATCGAATTGATGAAGCAAAAAATTACCTTCAAAAAATCATTTCAAATAATTCTGTTGAAATTTCTGCTGTGAAGGATTTAAGTTATTTCTTGATAGGTGATTGTAACTTTTATCAAAATAATTTCTCCGAGGCAATTTCAAACTATAATATCTTCATTCAGAAATATGAACAGGATCAATACAAACCAACAGCATATTTTCGTACGGCTCTTTCTTATTACTTTTTAAATAACAGAGGATTGTCAAAGATTAATTTCGAGAAAGCAATATCAGTTAATTCAAAAATAAGCGAAGATAAATTTCATCAACGAATGGCTAAAAAGATCATTAACTCAAATTTTGATGAAACCATTTTAAAAATTTTCTATGCCTGGAATTTTCTTCGCTCAGGACAATTCAATTCAGCCATCAATCAATTCGATGAAATATTAAAAGATAATATTAATGACAACAAGAGAATCATTGCTTTATATTTGAAAGGTTTAAGTTATTACAAATTAAATGATACTGTAAACGCGAGACGATTCCTTAGGGATGTAGTTAAAATTAATTCGAATGAAGAACTTTGGGCTAAAGCATTTGCATTCTTATATCTTGCAAGACTTGAATTCAATAGTAAAAATTATACAACAGCTGATAATTATATTTCTAAGATTTTAGAATTTGATGACTTTGATTTTGAAAGCTCGGTTAAGTCACAGGCTAAAAATTTAAGGGAGAGAATAAACAATAATTTTTAAAATTTGTCTGAACTGTGCAGAGGGAAAAATCACAAAATTCAGCTAAATTTCTCAAAAAATTGATAAAATTTTAATCATTAACTAAATTGCAACACCATTTGAGATGAATGTTGAAAAATTTCGGATTTGTGTTTTTGCTTCAGGGAGAGGTTCAAACTTGCAGGCAATTATTGATAGGATTGAAGAGGGTAAATTAAATTGTGAAATAGTTTTTGTGTTGAGTAATAATTCAGGTTCTGGTGCTTTAGAAATTGCAAAGAGAAATAACATTCCTGCTTTTCATCTCAGTGAAAAATTTTTTCATAAAAATAATTTTGAAGAATCGCTCATTGATTTGCTTGATAGGTATGAACCAGATTTAATTGTGCTTGCAGGTTATATGAAGCTTGTGCCTGTTTCAGTAATTAAAAAATATCAAAACCGAATCATAAACATTCATCCTGCTTTGCTCCCGAAATTTGGCGGAAAAGGAATGTATGGAATGAATGTTCATAATGCTGTATTTCAGAAGGGTGAAAAAGTTTCGGGTGTAACTGTTCATCTAGTTAATGAAAATTATGATGAAGGGCAGATTATATATCAGGAGCAGGTCGATATTTCGGATTGCAGAAGTCCTGAAGAAATTGCAGAAAAAGTTTTGAAACTCGAGCATAAAGTTTATCCTGAGGTTATTCAAAAAATAATAGATGGAAAGATTAATTTAGACAATTTAAGATGATAAATTTATTACCAGTTAAGCGGGCATTAATAAGCGTTTACGACAAATCTAATTTGATTGAATTAGTAAAAGTTCTGGAGAAATTTGGAATTGAAATTTATTCATCGGGTGGAACATTCGAGTTTCTTAAAAATAATTTTCTCAATATCAAACCCTTGAGTGAAATTTCTGGGATCTCATCACTGCTCGATGGAAGAGTTAAATCACTTCATCCTTTAGTTCATGCCGCAATTCTTGCCAGAAAAGATTCAGAAAAACATTTAAATGAATTGAGAGAAGCTGGAGTTGAGCCATTTGACCTTGTGATTGTTAATTTCTATCCATTTGAAAGGGTTGTAGAGAAAGAAAATATTTCAGAGTTAGAAGTGATTGAAAATATTGATATCGGTGGACCAACTCTAATTCGCTCGGCAGCAAAAAATTATGAATCAGTTGTTGTGGTATCTTCAATAAATCAATATGATTATTTAATCAAAGAATTAAGAGAGCATAATGGATCAACAACGGTTGATTTTCGAAGAATGCTTGCTGCTGAAGCTTTCCAACGAATTGTAGAATATGATATCGCAATAAGCAGATATTTCAGTAAAGAAGTCAATTTGAACCTCACGTTTCCATTGGAAAAGGTTTTGAGATATGGAGAAAATCCACATCAAAGTGCAAAACTTTATGGTAATTTCTTAAAAATATTTCAACCAATTCATGGTAAAGAACTTTCATATAATAATATTCTTGATATTGTTTCAGCCGCTGAACTTGTTTTTGAATTTGACAAATGCGCTTGCGCTATAATCAAGCATAATTCACCTTGCGGTGTAGCTCTGGGTAATTCAGTTCAAGAAGCATTTGAAAAAGCTTTAAGATCAGATTCAATATCTGCGTTTGGTGGGATTGTTGCTTTCAATCAAAAGGTGGATAAGCAAACGGCTGAAAAATTAAATGAAATCTTTTTAGAAGTCATAATTGCACCAGAATTTCAAGATGATGCCCTTGAAGTTTTAAAAAAGAAAAAAGATCGCAGATTAATTTTGGTAGATAAAAACTTTAAAGAAAAGAAATCATTCCTGAGCAAAAATGAAATTAGATCAATCCCTGATGGTTTATTAGTTCAGTCTAAAGATAAAATTGTGATTAATAAAGATGAGCTTGAATTTGTTACTTATCAACGACCAGATGAAAATGAACTTGAAGACTTAATCTTTGCTTTTACTGTTGCGAAATATGTAAGATCAAATGCAATTGTTTTCGCAAGGAATGGAATGACGCTTGGAATAGGAGGTGGACAAACCTCACGAGTTGATGCAGTTAAAATTGCAATAATGAAAGCGCGAGAGTTTAATCATAATCTGGAAAATTCAGTTGTAGCTTCAGATGGATTTTTCCCATTTGCTGATTCAGTTGAAATTGCTTACAAAGCTGGTGCAAAATCTTTCATACAACCTGGTGGTTCTGTAAGAGATACTGAAGTTATAAAATTTGCAAATGACAATAACTTAAAAATGGTATTAACTAAAATCAGGCACTTTAAACATTAGGATTAAATATGGGAATATTTAATATTTTTTCATCAGACATTGCAATTGATTTAGGGACAGCCAATACCTTAATCTACATTAAAGGTAAAGGGATCGTTTTAAATGAACCTTCAATAGTTGCATTTGATAAAAATACAAAAAGAATTATTGCAGTTGGAAATCAGGCAAAAGAAATTCAGGGAAGAGAACACAGAGATGTAAGAGTTAGCCGTCCGCTTCGTGATGGTGTAATTGCTGATTTCGAAATTGCTGAAGGAATGTTGAGAACATTCATCAAGATGGCAAAGGGCGGATTGCTACCAAGCAGACGTATTGTAATTGCAGTTCCAACTGGCATAACTGAAGTTGAAAAAAGAGCAGTTCGAGATTCAGCTGAGCATGCAGGCGCAAAAGAAGTTCATTTGATTGCGGAACCAATGGCAGCTGCAATAGGAATAGGATGTGATGTTGAATCACCCGTTGGAAATCTGATCATTGATATTGGTGGTGGAACAACGGAAATTGCCGTAATTGCTCTTTCAGGAATTGTAACTGATGAATCAATTCGAATTGCTGGTGATGAAATGAATAATGCAATCGTTCAGTACTTCAAGAAAAATTACAACATATTAATCGGTGAAAGAACTGCTGAAATGATAAAAATTCAAGTTGGTTCTGCAATTGAATTACCAGAAGAAATCACTATTCAGGTTAAAGGTCGGGATCTTGTTCAGGGAATTCCAACTTCTGTAGAAGTAAGTTCTGAAGATATTAGAGAAGCTCTAAAAGAACCAATCGATCAAATTGTAGAAGCTGTGCGAGTTACACTTGAAAAGACTCCTCCTGAACTTAGTGCAGATATTCTTGATCGTGGAATAATGTTAACTGGTGGCGGTGCTTTACTTAAAGGACTTGACGAAAGAATAAAATTGGAAACAAATCTCCCTGTTCATGTGGCTGAAGATCCATTGACTGCTGTTGTTCGTGGAGTTGGTAAAGTTTTGGAAAATTTCGATAAGTATGAAAAAGTTTTAATCCGAAGCAGAAGATATTGAGATGATTTACTGGTTAGTTAGATTTATAAATAATTACAGACAATATGTTATATTTTCCATCCTTTTACTCGCTTCATTGTTTTTGTTAAGTCTGAATGACTCAAAAGAAATTTCCAACCTTCGAAAAACATCTTTTATTATTTACGGTTTAATTGATTATATAAAATCTCCATTCGAAGATTTCATTTATTCAAAGACTGAACTAGAAATCTTAAAAAAAGAAAATGCTGAACTAACTCAGCAGCTTTTAAAACTTCGAGAATTTGAAAAGGAAAGGAATGAACTTATTGAACTTTTAAAATTCGAAAAAGAAAATCCAGTTAAACTTATCAATGCAAGGATAATTTTAAAATCTAGCGATCCGGCGGGTAACAAATTTATTATTAACAAAGGTAAAAACGATGGGGTTAGATTAAATGCTACAGTCTTTAGTTCATCAGGTTTAATTGGATATGTTTCTGATTTAATGTCAAATTATTCAGTTGTTTATACAATCAATAATCTAAATGTTAGAATTAGTGTAAAGAATGCTCGATCTGGTGCACTGGGAATTTTAAGTTGGGACGGTGAGAAGTTTAAAATTTTTAATGTAAATAAATCCGCCGATGTCAGAGAAGGTGACCTTTTTATTACATCAGAGTTCAGTTCGTTATTTCCTTCAGGGTTACCAGTTGCCCGAGTTACTTATGCTTCTCAGTCAAAAGAGACTTTATTTTATGACATTACAGCAAAACCATCCTGCGATCTTAATGAAATTAGGTTTTGTTTTATTAGTGAGACGAGTTTAAATAATCAAAAATTAAATTTTCTATTAAGTCAAAGTGAATGATCGAATACTGAATTCAACGATTTATTTAGTCATCTTACTTTTTTTTCAACTTATTGTTGTTGAGATAATTTCTTTTAATTACATAAAACCAGATTTATTGTTGATTGGACTTATTTATTTCACGCTTTTGAATGGTCAAATTCCTGGAATGGTATCAGGTTTTATATTTGGACTTTTGATGGATATATTTAGTTATGGTGTGATAGGTGCAAACGCACTTTCAAAACTAATTGCTGCTTTCTTTGCTGGTTATTTTGCTAAAGAGGATTTAGATGAAAGAGATATAATTTCATCTGCATTTTTTATAATTCTTTTGGTTTCATCATTGATAGAAAGACTTGTTTATATTTTTATCACAAGCAATGTAGATTTTAAATATCTTATTTTAGTTTATGTTAATTATGGATTAATTCCAACACTGGTCACTATGGTTTTCAGTTTGTTTTTATTGTTCTTCCAGAAAAAGAGAGAGGTGAGGTAATGACGCCGACAAGAGAGATATCTCCAAAGGTTCGAACGAGTATCATTTCTTTTATGACAATTATACTTTTTCTCTCTCTTGGTTTCAGGCTTTATCAAATTCAAATTATTGAAAATGAAAAGTATCAAAAAACATCTGAAAAAAATGCGATTAAAGAAAAGATAATCGAACCTTATCGTGGAATATTTTATGACAGAAACTGGAAAGTTTTAGTTGATAATCAACCAGGATTTACTCTTCGAATTACTCCATATTACTTTGACACAACACTAATCCCGATTCTTGAAAATTATTTCAAATTAAAACCTGGTTATATCAAATATTTATTAAAAGCTAATAAAAACTTTTCACCATTCATCCCTTTAAGAATTCAGAGAGGGTTAACATTTGAACAAATAAGCTGGCTTGAAGAAAATAAAGAAGCGTTACCCGGTGTTGATTACAAAATTGATATGCAAAGATCCTATCCATATGGGGTTCGAGCATCTCACTTGTTTGGATATTGTAAAGAAATTTCTCGAAAAGAATTAGAAGAGAAAAAAGATGTTTATATAATGGGTGACTTTGTTGGCCACAGCGGTCTGGAAAAATATTATGAAGAGTATCTTCGTGGTGTAAAAGGGAAACAATTTGTTTATGTAGACTCAAAAGGAAGAGAAGTCGGTCCAGTTAACGAGGGCAAAAATGATGTTAAACCGGTTTCTGGATATAATGCGCAGCTGACAATTGACGGTGAACTGCAGAAACTTGCTGAGGAACTACTTGCCGATAAAAGCGGTGCAATTGTAGCAATAGATCCTTCAAATGGAGAGATTTTAACACTCGTTAGTAAACCTGATTTTGATTTGTCAGACTTTGCAAGTCTAACCCCTGCTTCAATCTGGCGACAGTTAAATTCTGATAAGAATAAACCTTTGTTTAACAGAGCAACAAGTTCTATTTATCCACCTGGTTCTTGTTTTAAACCAATCAATGCTCTGGCAGCTTTAAATGATGGAATAATAGATGAAAAATATGTATATCCGTGTGGTGGAGGTTTTTCTTTTGGGAATCATTTTTACAAATGTATGGGTACTCATGGGGGATTAAATGTCGTTCACGCAATTGAAAAATCCTGCAATACATTTTTCTTTAGTTTGATTTTGAAAAATGGATTTGAAAGATGGACTAAATATGGGAGAATGTTTGGGTTTGGTCAAAAAACTGGAATTGATATTTACGAAGAGATATCAGGTATTCTTCCATCGGTTGAGTTTTATGATAAAATTTATGGTAAAGGGAAATGGACGAAAGGTTATGTGGTAAGCTTAGGTGTTGGTCAGGGTGAGCTTGGAGTTACACCACTGCAAATGGCTGTTTATGTTTCAGCTATAGCTAATGGTGGAACTCTTTATAGACCACATGCGGTACGAAAGTTTTTTAATCCAGAAGCTGATCCAAAAGAAATAATCATTCCGATTGAAGGAAAGAAGCTTCCAATTAAAGCTGAAGCGATGGAATTGGTCAAACAAGGAATGTTTTTAGTAGTAAACGGTGCAGGAACAGCCACGCACGTTCGTATTCCAGGAATTAATGTGGCTGGTAAAACAGGAACGGCTCAAAATCCGCACGGGAAAGATCACGCATGGTTTATTGGTTTTGCTCCTTTTGAAAATCCAAAAATTGCAATTGCTGTAATTGTTGAAAATGCAGGTTTTGGCGGTGCAGTTGCAGCTCCAATCGCTAAACGATTAATTGAATTCTATCTAAAAGATAAAACAAAAGATGTTCAAGCCCTGGCAGCAAACAAAAATTAAATCTGAAAAAATTGAAGGTAATCTTTCAAGGGATCTTGATCTTTACCTTTTTATTTCTTCATTTCTAATCATTGTCATTGGACTTGTGTCTATATATAGTTCGACTTATAATCTTCCATATCTTCACATTAACTTTTATAAGCAGCTAACATTTGCAATTTTGGGTTTACTACTTGGTTTGATTGTTTATAATCTGCCTCTAAAAGTTTTTAATCTTGCTGCACTGCCATTCTACATTATTTCAATTTTACTTTTGGTAATTGTTTTATTCATTGGTAAAAAAGTATCTGGAAATCAAAACTGGATTAACATTGGTTTTTTCTCCTTACAGCCGTCAGAAATTTCCAAATTCGCTGTTATACTTATGCTTTCGAGTATTTATTCGAGAAAAGATTTTAATGTTAATTCTATAAAAGGATTTTTGACAGTAAGTTTAATAGTTGCAATCCCCGCAATGTTAATAGTTCTTCAGAAAGACATTGGAACTGCAATTGTCTTTTTCTCGATTTTTTTATTTGGATTGTTCTGGAATGGATTATCAGGTTTTTCAGTTTTTGTTTTAATAAGTCCGATTATTGTTGCAGTTTTATCTTTGCTTGGCTTTATCCCGCTTTTAATTTCTCTAATTTTCGTGATAGTTGTATTGATTTATTTCAAAAAAGAATTATTTCTATCACTTGGAATTTTTGGATTGAATTTATCTGCAGCTATTTTGGTTGAATTGTTTTTCAAATTTTTATCACCTCACCAGATTAACAGAATTAAGAACTTTCTTGATCCTAATTATGATCCACTTGGCAGTGGATACAACGCACTTCAAGCTAAAATTGCAGTTGGATCAGGTGGTTTATTCGGCAAAGGTTTTATGTCGGGCAGTCAAACCCAATTGAAATTTATTCCTGAGCAGTGGACCGATTTTATTTTTTGTGTAGTTGGTGAAGAATTTGGATTTGTAGGATCAGTTTTTGTTTTGATACTTTATTTTATTGTGATTTCACGAT
This sequence comes from Ignavibacteria bacterium, assembly GCA_013177855.1. Taxonomy (NCBI): domain Bacteria; kingdom Pseudomonadati; phylum Ignavibacteriota; class Ignavibacteria; species Ignavibacteria bacterium. Next base: position 572,310 of record JABLYA010000001.1, on the reverse strand, counting down.
TACTTTACATTGCTCGAACAACTGATTCTGTATTTCGAAGCAGTGTGATCATAATGATAATATCAGTTTTTTTAACTCATATATTTATAAACATTGGAATGACTATTGGATTAGTACCTGTCATTGGAATTCCTTTACCTTTAATGAGTTATGGTGGAAGTGCGCTTGTCACAAATATGATGATGATCGCAACCGCTTTAAATTTCTATCGTCATAGAACCTCTTTAGCTTGAACTGAAATAATTTTATTACTTAATTTTGAAAAAATTTAAATCAAAAAACTTCATAAGTGAGGTTGAAATGAAAAACAAAATTCTTCTTGCCTTCCTGACAATTTTCCTGACCATTCAATTTATCTATGCAGGTAATACAGGGAAAATTGCCGGTAGAGTAATCGACAAGGATACAAAGGAACCAATACCTTTTGCCAATGTCATTGTCGAAGGAACCCAACTTGGTGCAGCTACAAATCTTAATGGAGAGTTTGTTATTCTTAATGTTCCTCCAGGAGTCTATAATGTAACTGCATCTGTAGTTGGTTATCAAAAACAAACTATCAAAGATGTAAGAGTAAATGTCGATTTTACTACAAGATTAGAGTTTGCTCTTACACAAGGTTCGATTGATCTACCTCCTGTTGTTGTTCAAGGAGAGCGAAATCCATTAATCAGACAGGATTTAACTAATCCGGTTGCTTCAATTACAAGTGATAAAATAGATGAACTACCCGTTGATCAAATTGCTGATGTAATTAAATTACAAGCTGGTGTTGTTGTTGGAAATGATGGGGATATTCACATTCGAGGTGGTTATGGAAATGAAATTGCATACACATTAAATGGAATAACTTTAAATGACCCTTATGGTAATAGAAGAGCAGTTGGACTTGCAACTAATGCAGTCCAGGAAGTTTCTGTTTCAAGTGGAACATTTAGTGCTGAATATGGAAATGCTTTAAGTGGTGTCGTTAATTATGTAACTAAAGAGGGTCCTTCAAAATATACTGGAAGTATTCGTGCTTATAGCGGTGATTATGTAACAAATAGAACTGATTTATTTGAAAACCTCGATAAAATTGATCCATTAAATAGAGCTCGAACAGAATTTACTTTTGGTGGTCCACTGCCATTTTTAAATAAATATGTGAACTTCTTTATTTCATCTGTCTATGAAGATTTCAAAGGTTCACTTTACGGAAAGAGATTATACAATCCAACCGATTCTTACCTTGAGCGAAACAATTTCCGATCTGGCGATCCAAGATATGGAACTTCAACACAAAGTTATTTCTTCAATCCATACAGTAAAACTGACTCATCTGGTTTGCCAACTGGTGATGGTGCATGGGTACCAATGAATTGGTCAAGATCATTTAATTTTCAAGGAAACTTGATATTTAAGCCTCTTCCAACTATCAAATTCAAATATGAATATGTTTTTGATAAAGGTACATCACAGGATTTTCAAAGATCTTATAAATTCAACCCTGATGGACGTCCTACAAATTATTCAAATGGATTTATTCATGCCTTCGATTGGACACACACAGTATCAAACAATCTGTTTTATACATTAAAATTATCTTATGGGACAAATTATTATAAATCATATCTCTATGAAGATCCTTACGATCCGAGATATCTACCTTCCCTTTATGCAAGAACGCTTGGCAACACAACTTATCTGACAGGTGGAACAGACAACTCAAGATTTTTCAGAAAAACACAAACCTTAGGAATTAAAGGTGATTTAGTTGCTCAATTGTTTAATGTGCATGAAGTCAAAATGGGATTTGAGATTCGAAAGCATAGATTAAATGTTGAAAGTTATACAGTTCAGGTTGGTTATATCAATAATCAAGGTTTATTCACAACATTAACACCTGCGACATTATTATACGATAGTGTTCAGCTGGTAAGAAGAATTCCAAGCGACACATCACTTTATACAAGTTATGAGAGATTGCCAGTTCAGGCAGCTGCATACATTCAAGATAAAATTGAACTTGCTTCATCAATGATTTTAAATGTTGGTTTAAGATATGAATTCTTCAATCCTGCAGCTCAATACAATCCAAACGTAAGCAAAGATTTAAGTGATTTAAAAGCAGGAAGTATTACGAGAAGCGCAACCGATGCAAAACCAAAGCATCGCCTTAGTCCGAGAGTGAGTGTGTCTTATCCGATTACAGACCGTGGTGTGATTAGATTTTCTTATGGTCACTTCTATCAAATACCTTCACTTTCAAGCCTTTATGCTAATCCATTTTTCTATGTTGCTAATTTTGGTGAAAATCCAACTTTTGGCAATCCAAATGTGGAACCACAGAAAAGCGTCCAATATGAACTTGGACTTCAACAATTATTACTTGATGATTTGAAATTAGAAGTGACTGGTTTTTACAAAGATGTAAGCAATTACATTTACACTCAGCAGATTTATACCAACGAAGGTCGTGCATTTTATCTCCTCACAAATCTTGCATATTCAAGTAGTAAAGGTATTACAGTTTCATTATTGAAACGAAGATCACCCCAAGATTTCTTCTCGGCAACTTTAGATTACACCTTCTCTATTGCTGAAGGTAATCGAACCTATCCCGCAGATGAAATTTTCTTCAGTGAAAAGAGTGGAAAACAAAGCGAGACTTATCTAGTTCCATTTAGCTTTGACCGTTCTCATGTTATAAATGCAACTTTAACATTCACTCAACCCAATAATTGGATTGCTTCATTTGTTGGTTACTTCCAGACGGGTACACCTTATACACCAATTTTCCCTTCAAATATTGTAGATATTACATTCGAGCAAAACTCTGCTCGTCAACCCGTTCAATGGAATGTAGACTTTAAATTTGAAAAATTCTTTATGCTTGGAAATTTGAAATTATCTCTCTTTGCTCAGATTGAAAATCTATTCGATACTCAAAATGAATTATATGTTTATGCTTCCACCGGAAGAGCATTGAGTGCAATTGAAGAGAAAGATATAAATACTGTTTTTTCAGATATGATTAAGAGAATTAACAGAGGTGATCCAGGATTAATCCCGTTGTATGAAATTCAAAAGTATTATTCTCTCAGACCCGAAAGAGTAAATCGTCCGAGAGAAGTTCGATTAGGTTTTCAATTAATATTTAACTGAACCTCTTGAGGAGAAAAAAGATGAAAAGAAAAATTTTTATATCAGTTGTTCTAGCATTAATTGTAATCTCAAACATTTATGCTCAAAAAAAAGATCAATATGGTAACTATATTCTTAAAGAATTAACAGAACAGCAGGCACTTCAAATTTTTGGGAAACCTGGAGAAAGACTTTCAAAATCACTCGGTAATCCTAATCTGATTAAAGAGAGCATAATTCAGGGTAATAAAGTAAAAACAGTTTTATTTAATTACGGTTCAATTTGCGCTCCAAATTATTTAGGTAATATTGCAGATCTCGTATGGAATGGTTTAGGATATGGTTTTGAATTCGGTCCACTTGCAGCCGCAGAAGTTGTAAATGGCAACGGAGATACGCTTCACATTGTTGACGACTCATTTATTAGAACATTTCAAGGAGATTATGATCCCTCAGGAAGAATAAAATGGGGTTGGCTGCCAAAAGATGGTTATGTTGATCCAAATCAGAATGAAATTGCAAGATTAAATGCACCAGATTTAAATGGTGATGGCAAACCTGACAGCTGGCCAGAAAGCTGGTATAATGCTGGTGCAGGAAAATATTTGTGGCCTGCTTTTCTTGGAGATCAAGCAACAGCACCCGATGAAGAAGTTTATTTCGTAATTGATGATTATACAAATGCTGAATTCCCATATTATCCTTTCCCAGATGATTCTTCGAAACGAGGACTCGGACTTGATATGGAAGTTCGTGTTTTACAATTTAATAACCCGCTTGCTGAAGATATTGTATTTTTAGTTTACCAAACGACCAATGCAAGTCCCAAAACTTTACCGAGAGTTTACTTTGGAATGCACGGAGATCCACACGTTGGTGGTCCGAGCAATTACTCAGATGATAGAGCTTTCTTTATTCCACCTTTAGGACCACTTGCCGATCCTTATCCACAAAGAGCAAGAAGTATGGTCTATGCCTGGGATGATGATATGAAAGGTGATGGTGGAAAATGGTGCGGTTACTTCGGTTGGAAATTCCTCGAAAGCCCAAGTAAACACACTGATTTATTTGATAACGATGATGACGGAATAACAGACGAAAGCCCATTCAATGATGCTGGTTTCTATATCGATGGGGTTCAATATCCTTTAACTTATGGAATTTCTAATGTTGCAAAATATACTGAAGTTTATGGTGCACCAAAGCCACGTTGGTCTGGTGATGAAGATGGTGACTGGGACCCTGCAATTCACGACATAGGAATTGATGGTATTGGTCCCGATTCACCAAATTATCCTGGACCGGATTATGGCGAGGGCGATGGAAAACCAACACAAGCCTGGTATGTTGATGTTAATGAAAATGGAAAATATGATGTTGGTGAACCAATATCTGAAGTTAGATTACCAGGTTACAAATGGGCAGGTTCTGAACCGAACTTTGGTTTAAGAGATATTTCTGAATCAGATCAATTAGGATTAACAAGTTTTCACGCAGCTGTTTACACAAATTCTCTTCCAAATGTACCAATGAATGATGAGTTAATGTGGGAATGGCTATCAAGCGAAACAATTGATCCAAATCAAGAATTATTGAACGAACCAGGTGACAATGTTTTTAATTTTGGAACAGGTCCTTTTAAACTCGAGCCTGGTGAAACTCAAAGATTTTCGATGTGCATTTTGTTTGGCGAGAATTTGAATGATTTAGTATTGAATGCTGAAATATCAACGAGAATTCTTGAAGCAGATTATCGCTTTGCTCAACCACCAGCAAAACCAATTGTTACGGCAGTAGCTGGTGATGGCAGGGTTACTCTTTACTGGGATACAAGAGCTGAACAATCAGTTGATCCTTTAACTGGATTGAAAGATTTTCAAGGTTATAAAATTTACAGAAGTCAGGATCCAAAGTTCAATGATGTTTTCAAAATTACAGATGGAAATGGTGTTCCGTTTATTGGAGTTCCACTTTTTGATCCAAATACCGGGAAGTATGCTCAATTTGATTTGATTGATTCATTAAAAGGATTCCATCCAGTTGAATATCTTGGCAGGGGAGTCAAATACTGGATTGGGAACAATACTGGATTAGTCCATGAGTATGTTGACTCAACTGTTAAAAATGGAATTACATATTATTACGCTGTTGTCTCTTATGATGGAGGCTCATTAGCTCAAGGTAAAGAACTCCCACCGTCGGAATCTCCAATGGTAATTTCTCAGGATCCAATAACTGGTGAGTTGAAGTTTGATGTTAATACTGTTATGGTAACTCCACAGCCAAGAGCAAAAGGTACTTTAACCGATTTGAACAATAATCTGATGGTTGAACATTTAAATGGAATTGCAACTGGTAAAATTTATGTGAAGACTTATGATAGCAAACAGGTAAAAGATAATAATGAATACACCTTAGAATTTACCGCAGTAGATAAATTTAATTTAATAAATGAAACTGGAGTCACAGATAAAATTATTTCCAAAGACACTGTTTTAGTCAATCTTTCCAATCAGAATATAATTTTAAGCAGTGTAGTTGTTAAAGACGAAGCTGGGAATATCATTCCATCGAACAAGTATATTGTTAGTCCAACAACTGGTAAAATCAAAGGTGCAAATCCGAATGATCTTCCTGCAGGGAATGTTTATTATGTGACTTATAAATATTATCCAGTCTATCAAAGTAATTATATCAAAGGAGAAGATGCTAATCCTTCTTTCGATGGGATGAGGTTATTTATTTACAATGACACTCTCGGAATAGATTACAAAAATTCCGGTTGGATGCCAGGCAAAACTACTAATTTGAAAGATACAATTCTCTGGGTTCCAAGAACAGCTTCACCGGCCAATCCTCATCTACCAACCGACCTTGATTTTAGAATTGAATTTACAAACTTCGATACATTGGCAAATGGTAAATATGCAAATCCAGGAGATACTGTAAGAAATCAATCAAATCAATTAATTGTGTGTCCATTTAGAATAACAATAGAAACTGCTGACACAATGTATGGAAGAAAAGCGGATTATTTAATTTTCGAAGGTGTACCTGCAACTCGTGGAAATGGAAGATGGGATCCAGGTGAAGATATTATATTCTTCCCAAGAGTAAGAGAAAGATCAAGAACATCTTATCAGATAACTTTCTCCTTACCTTCTGGTAATTTTATACCTCCACAAGGTGATGTTTATTTCTTAAGAACAACCAAACCATTTAAAACAGGTGAGCTTTATAAATTCAAGACAATCGGTGAAAAATATGACAATCAGTTAGCAAAGACTCAGCTCGAGAATATTTATGTAGTCCCGAATCCATATGTCGCTTATTCAGATGCAGAGCAGCCTGCAAGACAACCAAACAGAAGAGGTGAGAAAGTTCTTCAATTTAGAAATCTTCCGAAGGAGTGTACAATAAGAATTTACACAATTGCTGGTGAGTTGGTTCAAACTCTTCACAAAAATGATGATGGAAGTATCGTTAATTGGGATTTATTAAGTTATGAAGGTCAAAGAATTGCTTACGGTGTTTATATCTATCATGTTGATGCACCAGGAATTGGTGAAAAGATCGGTCGATTTGCCGTAATTAAATAAATTAATGGAGTTTGAAAATGAAAACAAAAATAATTTTTACGGTTATAATTATAAGCTTTCTGGCATCTTCAACTTTTGCTCAGCTTGAACGAAGCACTTCGAAAGTTGGAACAACTGCAGCAACTTTCTTGAAAATAAATACAGGTGCTCGAGCTATTGGAATGGCAGGTGCTTTTGCTGCAATGGAAAATGATATCTATTCTATCTATTACAATCCAGCTGGTATTTCTCGAATTACCGGGACTGGTGCAGCAGCATTTAATCATGCAAACTGGTTAGCTGATATGTCTTTTGATTTTGCAGCACTTGCGATTAATCTTGGTGATATTGGAAGTATTGCACTGAGTTTAACTTCTTTTTCTGTACCAGAAGAAAAAGTACGAACCTTTGATAATCCTGAAGGTGATGGACGATACTGGGATGCAAGTTCTCTTGCTCTTGGTCTTTCTTATGCAAGAAATCTTACTGATAATTTTTCTATTGGATTTAATTTCAAATATATCAGAGATCGTGTCTGGGATATGTCAGCAAGCTCAATGGCTTTGGATGCAGGTACAATGTATACAACACCTTTCAATGGATTGAGAATTGGAGCAAGTATTTCCAACTTTGGAACCAAAATGAAGCTCGAAGGACGAAATACTTATTTCAATATTGACCCAAACAATGATCCAAATTCAGGACCAAACAATATTCCTGCTGAATATCGCCTGGCTTACTATGATATTCCGCTTTCGTTTAGAGTTGGGCTTGCTATGGAAGTCATTAAGTCTCAGTTACTTACTTTAACAACTTCTGTTGATGCAGTTCATCCGAATGATAATACTGAGTATTTAAATCTCGGACTTGAATTTAATTTCAACAATACTTTTTATGCAAGAACAGGATATAAATCATTATTCTTGAGAGATAGTGAACAGAGCTACACATTTGGCTTTGGTCTTAATTATCCTATTATGAATGATATCCTTATTTCATTGAATTATGGATTTGCCGATTATGGCAGGTTGAAGAATGTTCAATTTATGGATGTAGTAGTTAAGTTTTAATTATGAAAAAGGCGGTCAATTCAAAAATTGAAAATTTGGATTCGACCGCCAATTTTATTTTAAAAGTTAATGAGCTCCTTCTTGAAAAATTTGGTAAACCAAAAAGAAATCTTAAATCAGATCCGCTCGATATTTTAATAGCCACAATTCTATCTCAGAATACAAACGATGTAAATTCCCATCAAGCTTTCCTCCGACTGAAAAGAAAGTTTCCTGATTACCAAAAAATTCTTGAAGCTGATCTTAGATCAATTGAAAAGGAGATAAAAGTCGCTGGATTAGGCAAACAAAAAGCAAAGGCAATTAAAAATTTTATTAAAGAGTTAAAAGCGGAAAGAGGAAAGCTAAACTTAAATTTCTTAAATGAATTCACAATTGACGATGCAATTAATTACCTGACATCATTTGATGGTGTTGGATTAAAAACTGCATCGTGTGTTTTGCTATTTGGTTTGCACAAAAATGTTTGCCCTGTAGATACGCATGTTCATCGAATACTGAATAGAATTGGAGTGGTAACTACTAAGGATAGAGATAAGACTTTTTTTGAACTTCACAAACATTTACCACCAAATATCGCACACGAATTCCATACCAACTTAATAAAGCTTGGTAGAAATATTTGTTTAAGTCAGACACCAAAATGTTTTGAATGCCCATTAGAAAAAATCTGTCAATATGGGAATAAAAATTTGAAGGTTGAGAAAACTACTGCAAGGAATAATGTTAAAAAGGATTTTTTGCTTTTAGATTCAATTTGATTATTGGAGAATCTTTAATTCATTGGAAAAAGTTCTAAGAAGGATTTTTTATTTAAGAATTTATCCTACTCTTTAATTAAGTCAGCGATAGAATTTAAGATATAATCTGGATTGATGGGGCTAATTGAAAGCTGCTCTTTTTTGGTTACTCCACTCAATACGAGTGCTGATGATATTTGATTTTGTTTCGCCATCAATATATCTGTCTCAAGCCGATCGCCAATCAAAATACATTCTTGTTTTAGAAGTGAAATTCTTTTCAACACTTCCTTTATTATAAATTTTGAGGGTTTACCAAAATTAATTTCTAATTTTTTACCTGTTAGATTTTCAAGAGCTGTAATTGTATAGCCCGCATCTAAAATTTCATCGTCTTCAATTGGACAGGTTAAATCGGCATTGGCTGCAAAGAATCTTGCTCCGCTTTGAAGCGCTTTCTGAGCCTGGTAGATTTTATCAAATGATAATGTCCGATCCAATGTGATGAGAACAATATCAATCTTATGATTTGCTATTTTAATTCCAGAACTTTTCAAGTAGTCAATAAAAATTGGTTCACCAATAACGAAGACATTTTCGTCCTTATGATTTTTCATTAAATAATTTTTAGTGACTTCTGCGGAAGTAATGATTTGATCTTCATCACAATCAATTCCAAATGAGTTTAATTTTTCTTTGTATTGAGTTTTTGTGGAGGTAGTTCGATTGGACACGAAGACATATTTTTTCTTTAAAGCATTTAATTTTTGAAAAACTTCTTTTGCTCCATCAATTAGTTTAGTTTCGCGATAAATTGTTCCGTCCAAGTCAAAAATAAAACCATTAAAACGTTGTAAAATTTCGTGCAATTTTACATTCCCAGTTTTGACTTTATATCGAGGAGATTTTCTTCAATTGTGTGAGGTTTATACCCAAGTTCAGCCTGAGCTTTCAAAATAATCAATCCACCTCTTAAAGGTCGTTTCGCTTTCTGGTTAAGTTTATCAGTTGTTGTCGGATTAATTAAATTTTTATCGAGGTTAAAAATCTCGGCTATTTTAATGGCAAAATCGTATCGACTTAAATATTCCAATCCGCCAATGTTATAGATACCATTTTTCATTTTATCAATTGCTAAAGTAATTCCATTTACAAGATCTTCGACATAAGTTGGGTTGTTCCATTGGTCAGTTACAACATTAATTTGTTTACTCTGAGATAAATTTTCGACAACCCATTCAATAAAATCTTTTTTAACGCCTTTCTGAACTCCATATAAAACATTGGTTCTGATTATTAAATAATTAATTCCACCGATTTTGATTTCATTCTCGCTTGCAAATTTTGTTCTTCCATAATATGAGATTGGATTTGGTCGATCATCCTCATGGTATGGTCCATTTTGTCCATCAAATATAAAATCAGTTGAGAGATGAACAAGTTTTGCATCAACGATTCGACAACCTTCAACTAAATGTTTGACACCATTGACATTAACATTCCATGCGAGTTCACGATTTATTTCGCAGCCATCCACATCGGTATAAGCTGCGGCATTTATAACAATATCAGGGAAAAAATCTAAGAAAAGTTTTTTTACTTCAGCTCGTTTTGAAATATCGATTTGAGAGTAAGTGAAGAGATTATCTCCTACAAATTGTTCTTCAACTGAAGCTAAATGTAATTCGACATCATTTCTCTTTGAATAGTAATTTACAAGTGCCTGTCCCAGCAAGCCATTGCATCCTACGATTAAAATTCTTGTTTTTATTAAACTCATTGCAATTCAAAAATTTATTTAGAATGAAGATATTCAATTATGTTTTCAATTTTTTCTATTTCAATTCTTTTAGAAGAAATTTCAACTGCCTTTTTTAAGCAAGTTTCAATTTTTTCGTTGCGAAAATAATTATAAGCGAATACTGCACCAAATATATCGCCGCAACCAACATTGCTCTTAAAAATTAAATTTTTAGCCGGTTCAACGGTAATATTTTTGATTTCACCATTTTCTTCGAAATAAGTTATAGCTCCCTTCGAACCTTTTGTGATGTTTATGATTTTTGTTCCAGCATTTAATGCTTCCAGAGCAAATTCAAACTCGGAAAATTTTTCTTCTGTGAGATTTTCTCGCTCCATCTCATTCATTTGAATTACATCACAAAGTTTTGCCCATTCTCTCCAATTACTCAATGGGCGATAAACTCTTTTGCCTTCTTCATTCATTCCACGTGTTAATGTATGGAAATCAAAATAAATCTTTCCAGAAAAGTTTTTTCGAATAAAATTTAAATCCTCAAGATCGATTTCAAATCCGCTAATCATATTGATTAAAAAATTTGTATCAGTCGGAATTTTCTCAATCAAGTTTTTGATTTGAATCTTTGGAGCCGTTGATTGATAACATTCAAAATTTAAATTTTCACCTTCAAAAAATAAGTGAACAAGATTCATCGGGGAATTAGATTTTTCGATTAAATCAAATTTAAGTTGAGGATATACATTCAGAAATTGAAAATAACTTGTGAATTCATCTTCGTTTATTCGGAATACAGGATATATCTCATCTGTATCATTTACAACTACTAATAGACCAATCAAACTGTATATAACTCCGCCATAAGATTTAGTTATGTTTTCACCTCGATGAATAAGGTCAATGCAGGGATGACCTATAACAGCAATTTTCATCTTAGTCTACCGGTTTAATTAGCGTAATAAAAGAATTGTGATGTTGATTTTTTTTGTCAATTATAATTCTTAGTCTGAGGTTTTGAGTTAATTTACCATAACTCTCTGAATATAGACTTCCTTCAAGCCTATCTATAAAATTTCCAAAATGAGGAAATTCTATTTTTAGTTTATGATCATCTCTGCTTAACAAATAAACCGAAGTTGCAATTTTATTTACTTTGACTTCTGGATGGAAATGAAAGAATATCTCAATTTTATTCGGACCATCTCCTGAGAAAGTATCTTGAATAATTAAATGTTTATTTAATTTATGTAATTCTAATTTTCTTCTCACGGCAATTGGATTTTTCAAGCGGGTGTAGGCGTAATGTTCGGCTTCAATGTAGTCAACTACATCGTGATTAAGTTGAGTTGTTAAAATTTTTGGATTCGTAAAATCTTCTTTAATTCTAAAAAGATTCAAGAATTCAACAAGTTCGACGCCGTCAACCATTATTGTGTTGTGAGCCGCAGTCGAACGGAATTTCTGTCTTAGTTCTGGATCAGGAGTGTAAACATAAGTACCTGAATCAACAATGAATCTTTTTTGTTTGTAAGCAAGTTCAAAACTAAAAGTATCGTTATGACCATGACCACCCCAGCCATTCATTCCAATATCGCCTGCATCGAAGAAAATGAAGTAATCATCATTTCTTAAAATGTAAAAGCCGCCATTTGGAAAAGAGATAGACTTATGTTCACTTTCGATTTGATTTAATCTCTTAAATTTTTGATAACCTTCAGTGCCGAACAAAAATAAAACATCACAGAAAATTTTTGCAGCTTTAGATTTCAGTAATGAAGCTTCAAACAGAACAGCTCCGATTGATAATAGATTTCTCATTTCACTTACTTTTTCGAAGAAGTTGAATTTAATCACTCTGCCATCATCGCAATCGCCAATGTTTGGGACTTCGTCATCAAGAAGGTAAGCAGAGATGAAATGAAACATCTTGTGAAGTTTGTCTTTGAATTTAGATGAAAAAGGTTTTTGGATTTTTATTGCTGCGTAATAAGAGAACATTAAAATTTCTGTTACAAGTCTTTGGTAATAAGTTGATTTTTCGTAATCAACACCATCATCAAAAACTTGAGTTTGAATTTCTCGTTCCAGTTCCTTTTGAGCAAATCTAAACCATTTCTTGCCAAATGAATGATTATAGAAAAATGCACCTAACCAGATCAAGCCCATCAAATCGCTTAAATAGTGATTACCATTTCTTCTTCCGTATTCAAGGTTATTGCGAATAAAAAGTCCGTGCTGATAAAGTGATGAATAAATTTTTTGCTCAAGTTTTTTGTCGAAATGATTTGAAACTTTAAAGATGTGGAGAGCAAATATCCAGTTAACAGCTCGGATAGCTACTTCCATTGCGCAGTTCCAATTAACACCGTAACAAAATGGATTTTGATCGATCCAGTTTTCAACAAGCTCGAAAAATTTTTTTGAGTATTTCTCATCTTTTGAAATTATAAAGGCTTTAGCCAGCCATTGTGCTTGATGAAATCGACTTAATTCCCATGGAACTTTGATATCGCTGCCAATCACCGAATGCTTTGAATCAATTTTTGTATAGAAATCTTTATTCCAAATTCTACCAGACTTAAAATCTTGATGCCAGTTTATTTCCTGACCTAGAAAGACTAAATCTGAACCTAAAGTTTGGAATTTGTTTTCTAGAACTAAATTGGCTTCACTTATAATCTTTTCAGTTGATTCAATTTCACTTAAACTTTGAGCGAATTCGTTAGATAGAAATTCATTACTTGGAATGAAATAAAATGATTTAAATTTCTTTGGGTAAAAAAATAATTTAAACTTAACGCGCAAGATGAAAACTGGTTTTCTTATAAAGTGTATATAAGCTATTTTAATCTTTCTTAAAAAAGCGTTCATAAAGAAACTACTCTTTTATTCCAATCCAGCCCATTCGATGACCAAAAGGTCTAACGATAAAATCGTGGATCCTAAAAAACACTCCCGATAAATCACCGGCGCTCGAGCAATAAAATATCGGTTTAACTCCATTACGAATTAAAATTTTTTTTAGTTGTTTAGGAGTATAATGGTGCTCATAACCAAAAGGGCTTGTTCCATTTTTTTGCATTCGTAGACTTCTGAGATATTTACCGATATTTAATTTGTTTGGGACAGTAATTATTACATAACCGCCAGTTTTCGTAACTCTAACTAATTCTTGAAAAGCTTTATTTCGTTTTTCTTCATCTGGTATGTGTTCAAGTGTAGAAAAGGAGAAAGAGACATCGAAATAATTACTCTCGAATGGCAGATTGGTGGCGTCCGCTACCTGAATTTTTATTTTATTTCTGAAATCCGGATGTATTTCTTTATCAGCTATTTCGTTAGCTACTCTGATAATTTCAGGAGCAATATCTATTGAATAAAACTCTTTCACTCTTGAAGCAAAATAAATTTCATCAATTGGAAAAAATGTCCCGACATTTAAAACTTTCTTATTTTTCAATCCATCTGGAATTTTCGAAATCAATCTGTAATCTACTTTGAATTTTGATTGGAACATATAATGCCAGTCTTCTCGAACATCAAAAACATCATCAGGATTAAGATGTTTGGTAAACTTTTCGATAACAGTTTTTTGATCTTGATTCATTATGAATTCTCCTGAGTTGTTTTTTTATAATAATACAGATGCTGAACGAAATTGATGAAAATCGATATTAAAGTTGCCAATGCAGCTCCCATCGCTCCTGAGATTGGAATTAAAAGAAGATTAAAGACAATTGTATTAAATGAAAGAACCAAAGCAGTATTTCTCAGATAATTTCCTTTTCCTTTTGCGCTTAAGAAAAAATTGTAAGGTTGATATGCCCCCATAAAAAAGTTTGCCGCAACCATTGGCAATATTAATGGTATTGCTTCAGAATATTTTGTTGAGAACAAAAACTCCAGAACAAAGCTTCCTGTTATCAGATAAATTATACTAACCCCAATCAGCCAGATTAAATTTATCTTAAATACTCGTGATGGAATTTCATTTTGACTTGCAAATCCTTTAAATAACGAAGTGCATAATGATCTTGAAAAAAGCGAGATTGGTGATGTAAAGAAATTTATTAGAGAATAATTAGCTACCTCTATCTCTCTAACAAAATATTGAATCAATAATACGTTAGATTGATAACCCATCATTCCTGCAACCCGACCAATGTAAACCTTAAATCCGTACCGTTTAGTTTCTTCTATGATTTCTTCGAGGTGAATTTTGAAATTTTTGAACTGAGGTTTTGAGATCAGAATTGTTATCGCTGTTGCGACAAAAAAAGAGAATACATAAAAGAAAGCGGTCATCTTTAAATTGAAAAAGCTCAGCGCATAAGCTAAACCAATGAAAACAAAGTAGAGTAATCTTGGAAGGAGAGTGTATACAGATAGTTTTAATACTTCGTTACTTCCCTGAAAAATTAATTGAATTAGAAATTGAAAGGGGAATGCAATTGATGGTAACAATCCAATCAGAATTAAATATTTTACATTTGATTTGAATAGATCATCAATAAAAAATGAAATGATGAATAGTAGAACTATATAAGCGACGGAAATTAATGTCCCGATTATATAAAGTGCGCCGATTAATTCACGCTCTTTCTTATAATCTTTTTCGAGTGCAATCAGGCGAGAACCTGCTGCGTAATAACCGAATTCAAAAATCAAGGCAATAAATGTTAAAACTTGAATGTAAAAGTTAAGTGTCCCAAATTCACTTTTGGTTAAAAGTCTTGTATTTATGATCGTAAATAATACGCCGAAGATCATTGCTCCTATTTGCGAAAGATAAAGAGCAATGGTTTGTTTTGCCGTTCGAGTGAGATTGAAAAGATTGATTTTAGATAAATAATCCATTAACCAATTAACCTTCCTTCGAACCAGTAATCATACCACATAAAAAGGTTTAGAAGATTCCAGGTATTTTGAACAAAGTCATAACGATTCGATAAAGGTGAATCAAGTAAAAATTTTATAAAATCTTTATTAAATAAGTTTAATTTGTGAATGTTAGAATTCAGCAAGTAGTTTCTCGTAAAGTCGGATAATTCATTCCTCAACCAGAAATTCATTGGTGCAGCGAAACCTTGCTTTTTGCGATAAATTATTTCGTGAGGAATTATTCCTTCAACTGACTTCTTCAAAATATATTTAGTGATATAGTTTTTGATTTTAATTTTTGAATCAATTTTGAATGAATATTCAACCAGGCGATAGTCAAGAAATGGAACTCTTGCTTCAACTGAAGTTGCCATAGCCATTTTATCAACTCGCATCAATAGCAGTTCAGGTAATCTGTTCTTAAATTCAAGATAGATCATTTTTCTGAGTAGATCATTTATCTTACTTTTTGATCCATAATTTTTATAAATCTTATCTAAAACATCATAAGTATTGTTCAATTCTTTAAACAATAAACGTTTCTTATGCTCGTTAGTAAAATTAATTGCGCCGCCCCAGTAAATTGATTGATTATCTTTTATTCTTCTGATGTAATCTAATTCGAGCAATTTTCCTTCTTCATTCCATAAGTGATGGGCTATCGAATAGAAAATATTTTTAAGAGGAGTAGGAAAATATTTAAGAAAATGTTCATTGATTTTTGTTAACCGGAGTTCTCTTAACATCCAAGGATAACCTGCAAACTCTTCATCACTTCCTTCACCAACCTGGACGACAATTGTTCCGTTTTCCCTCGCAAGTTTTGAAACAAAATAAAGTGGAATACACACAGGATCGGCAATTGGTTCGTCCTGATGATAAACCAGATCGGGGAAAAAATTAAGTGCATCTTTAGCATCAATCAAAATTTCGTGATGGTTTGTTTTGAAAATTTCCGCAACTTTTCTTGCATAATTAAATTCATTGTATTCTTTGAAATCTTTGTAACCAACTGAAAAAGTATCAACAGGTCGATCCATTAGTTCAGCCATCAACGCAACATTGGTTGACGAGTCAATTCCACCGCTTAAAAAAACACCAAACGGAACATCGCTAATCATTCGATCTTTAATTGATTGCCGTAAGAGACGCACTATGTTTTCTTTAATGGTTGCTTCATCACTTTCGATGATTTCGTTATTCGAATTCAACACATCATAATATTCTTCGATTTTCAACTCCCCATTTTCAGTAAGAATTAATCGATGCCCGGCAGGGAGTTTTTTAATTCCTTCAAACATTGTTTCGGGAGCAGGAGGAATTAAAAATGTTAGATAATTTGACAGAGCATTTAAATTCAAATCTTTTCGGATTAATGGATGTCTGAAAATAGATTTAATCTCTGAAGCAAATATGAATTGTCCGTTCTGAAATGTGTAATAAAAAGGTTTTTTACCAATTCTATCTCGATATGCAATAAAAAGTTTTTTCTTTTCGTCCCAGATTGCGATTGCAAACATTCCATTTAATTTGTGAATAAAATCAATCCCATAATGTTCGTAAGCGTAGATGATAGTTTCTGTATCGCTTTTTGTCTTATACTTATAACCGAGCTTTTCTAATTCTTTTCTGACTTCAAGATGGTTGTAAATTTCCCCATTGAAAACAATCCAGATTGATTGATCTTGATTACACATAGGTTGATTTGCAGCAGGGGAGAGATCGATAATAGCAAGTCGCCGAAAACCAAATCCAACTTTTTTTGATTTATTAATAAATAATCCCTCCGCATCGGGACCTCGATGTTTCATTTCATCCCGCATTTGAATGAGGACTGATTCGCTGACATCAGAATGATTAAAGCTGATTACTCCACAGATTCCACACATAAGATATTGTCAAAAATAGTTCTTAATAAGATTAAATTAAGAAAATCTTTGTTTGTTTGAGAAGTTGATTTTAAAATAAAAAGCGTCCCCTAAGGGACGCCTGCAGGAAGGGAGAGTACCGTATTTAGAAAACTACTTCTGTAAGATCATCTTCTTAGTCGCAGTAAATGATTCAGTTTGTAATCTGTAGATATAAACACCAGAACTTAAATGACTTGCATCAAAGCGGACTGAATATGTACCAGGATTCTTTACTTCATTAACAAGTGTAGCGACTTCCTGACCAAGAATGTTGTAAACTTTCAAGCTAACAAATTCAGGTTTAATGATTGAGAATTCAATCATTGTTGATGGATTGAATGGGTTCGGATAATTCTGCGTTAACTTGTATTCAGTTGGGATTTCAAGTTCATCGGATCTCTTTGAACCATTCTTGCTCAGGAATGCAATGTTCTTAATTTCAACATCATAATTAGTGAGATTCATATTATCTCGTTTTTCATAAACCAGAGATATCTTTCTGATCCTGGAAGGATCAAGAGCAACAGAATTACCTTCTCTCTGAACGAATTCACTGAATGGAATTGTGTAAGTTCTCTCTGTTCCATCAAGGACTAACTTCTTCATATGGAAGTTAAAGTTTTGAATTCCGTCTTGCTCAAGTCTTAACCATACAACACCATTGCCGTTGATGGTAAATCTGATTGATTCATAATCACTTAAATCAACTGGGGCTGTATTTGCAGTTAATGATCTGAAAATAGTTACCCAATCATTTAATTTACCTTGCATTCTTACACCACCAGAGAGGACAAGCGAACCTTCTGGATAGTTTTTCAAATCTTGAGCAGGATAAGATTTAGTGTCGAAGTAATCGACTGTTGAATTTTGTCCATTCAAGAATGTGTAAGCACCACCGCTTACAAAGACTTCATCTTTAAATCCATTAGAAGAGATGATATAAACATTTGCGTCACTAAGTATACCAGTCTTAAGTGAAATTGAATTTAATCCTGGTGATAAGGTGTATGTATAAACTTGCTCAATTCTTTCGCCGCCTTGAGTTGCACGTGATCTGACGAGCACTGTTACATTATCTGCAAATTGATTTTCGTTCTTAACAACCATTTCAACAGAACCATTGTGCAAGTATTTTCCTTTCTGAACATAAACCATATTGACTGGCAATTGAGCACGGTTCAAGAATTCAACTTCACCTCTTAATTTGAATTGGTCAATGATTTGACTGACAAGGAACATCGCATTCTTGAAGTTGCTTCCCCAGACCTGGAAGTTATAGATATTTGTAACGCCAGCCGGAACCTGATAATCTTCAATCAACCATCGTGAGTCAACGATGAATTTATTTCCTTTTTCATATACGCTGAAATGAATCTCATAATCAGTTATACCTTCATTAACTTTATCTATCATAGAGGCAAAGTAATAGTTTTCACCAATCTTAATTTGAGTTAATGATCTTAATTCAGCATCGACAAGTCGATCGCATATAGCTTTTGTATGTTCATAGATGTAAGGTGGATTTGTTGTAGTTGCAAAGACACCAGCGACTCTTGCTTCACCTTTAGCAAGCGGCAGATTGTAATCAACTGCATAAGCTGATGTTGCATTGGAAATTCCAAGAATATCAAATGGTGTAGACTCTTTTGCGATTGAACCCATTGGTCCATATTGAGGTAGTAATTCATATAATCCAGCTGAAGCAGTGAACGCAATCTTTGGATTTCTTAAAATCTTCGTTGTCATTCCATATTCAATCTTTGTCAATCTTCTAAGTAATAGATCAGCGAGATTAGCATTTGATTCTACACCAGCGTCATAACCACCACCGCAGGTATCTGGAGGAGGCGGGCAGGTCAAGAAACCATAGTTGCAATCACATGCAAAGTTGTAATTAATCATTGAAACTACATCATTTAGAACCTGGACAGAGAATGGAGTTGTTCCACCACCAAGTGCAACATTGGCTAATAATAAGACTTCAGATACTTTATAATCTTTCATCGGTCCAGAAGCTACGACAAGATTCTTGAATTTAGTTGTGGATGTTGAACCAAGAAGTCCAGCATCGTTGAATGCAACATTTAGCATCAATGCAGCAACATTTCCAGCAAATGAGCCAGCTGAAGTAGTTGTTGGATTAGTATAATTTGTTGTGAATTGACCCACAGGTCCAATTTGCGGTAAGAAATTTTTAACTGCCAAAGCGTTTGTAAATGTTGCGCTGTATGGTGCACCATTACCACCGATTATCATTCCACTCGAGAAAACTGTAGAGAAATTATTTTCGAGCAATGATTTTGCAGGTTCTAAGCACCATTGATCTTGTGTATAAGTTTTGTACAAAGCTAAGTTGCAAGGTTCAGGAACAGGCTTTACTTTATCACCGAATTTAATTCCGCAAAGATCAGAATTGGTGACAAATATATTGTACGAATTTGGAGTTGTAGATATATAACCATCAGGATCAATTTCTTGAACATGATATTCACCAGATGGAACATTGATAAATTCAAATTTACCTGAAGCATCAGTCAAAGTTTGAGCTATTAAGTTAGCCGAAGTGCCCCAGAGTTTAATGACAACATTTTCAATTCCTACTTCGCCTGGATCCTGTAATCCATTTCCGTTTACATCATTAAATACAAGTCCACAAACTTTATAACCAATTACACACTCACTCAAACCAGCATCCCAGCTTAAATCATTTTGACCAGCACTTAAATTAAAGCATATTGTTTTTCCAGTTAATGGATCAACATCAGAATCTTTTTGATCATCATTGCCAGCATCTTTTATTGTGAATAGATACCCTGTTGGGGCAAGGAATTTTAAGTAATAATTTCCAGGTAAAAGATCGGTAAATAGGTATTTACCCTGAGAGTTGGTCGTTGTTTGGCTTACTAAATTGTCATTGCAATCATATAATTTTACAGTAATACCTGCTAAGCCAGTTTCACCATTATCTTGAATTCCATTTTGATTTGCATCGAACCAGACGAAGTCACCGATTGATCCTTTTAATCTATAGATACCAGCATCCCATTTTGTTGAATTGCTGTCACAATTTGGAGGTTCAATTGGGAAGCATTCTGTCATACCTGTTACTGGATCAACATCAGAATCCAGTAAATCATTGAAGCCGGCATCCTTTGTTGTGAAGGCGTAACCCGAAGGCAAAACAAATCTAAGTTTATAATTACCTTCGAGAACATTTGTAAAATGATAATATCCATTTTCATCAGTTTGTGTTGTTTGCTGGACTTCGCCATTGCAATTGAGCAATTTAACTGTGACATATCCTACACCTGGTTCACCATAATCCTGAATTCCGTTTTTGTTCAGGTCTTCCCATACTTTATCACCAATTACACAAGTTGGAGCAGGTGGAGTTGGATAAACACCAGCGTCCCATTTAACATCATTTTCTCCACAATTATTTGGATCAATATTTATACAAACAGTTTCACCAGTTACTGGATCAACATCTGAATCTAAAAGATCGTTTGAACCTTGATCTTTTAATGTAAATGTTAATGATGACGGGATTACAAATTTTAATTTGTAAGAGCCAGCATAAATACTATCAAATTTGTAATAGCCATCATTATCAGTGAATTGACTTGAGATATAATTACCATTGCAATCAAATAATTTTACTTCGATATTAGGCACACCAACTTCACTTGCATCTTGAATTCCATTTTTATTCGCATCCATCCATACTCGATCGCCAATTGAGCAGAATGGTGGAGGTGGAATTAAATGAATTCCAGCATCGAGATCGGTATAATTAGTATTCGGTCCGATATATACACAATCGCTTTGTCCATTTGAAGGATTTACATCTGAATCCAGAGCTTCATTACTTCCCTGATTTTGCAATGTGAATTGGTAGCCATCAGGTAATGTAACTTCAATTTTGTAATGACCAGGTAATAAATCGCTAAATGAATAATTACCTGATGAGTCAGTTGTTGTCTGAGTAATGTATGTTCCATTGCAATCGTAAAGTTTAATAATAATTCCAGAGAGACCAGGCTCACCTTCGTCTTGAATTCCATTCATATTAAGATCGTTCCAGACTAAATCACCGATTGAGCTCTTTTTATAAATAAATCCAGCATCAATCGAGGAATTGTTTTCACCTGCAGAAAGTGAGAAGCAACTTGTCTTACCAGAATTTTCATCAGCGTCGGAGTCTAATTCATCATTTGTACCTTGATTTGCCAGAGTAAATGTAAGAGTATCAGGTGCAAAAAATTGAACATAATAATTTCCTGGTTGTAAATTACTGAATTGATAATAGCCAGTAGAATCAGATGTAGTAGATGCAATTAAATTATCTGAGCAATCAAATAATTTTACAACCACATCTTTGATTCCAGCTTCGCCATTATCTTGAATTCCGTTTTCATTAAGATCGAACCAGACGTAATCACCAATTGATGCTTTCAGATAAAACATTCCGGCATCAACTGAATTGTTGGTTTCGCCTGGATTTAATGTAAAGCAGTCGGTCATACCAGTTAACAAATCAGCGTCGGAATCTAACTGATCATCCATTCCAGCGTCTTTTGATGTGAATTGATATCCAGCGGGTAAATAGAATTTTACATAATAACTTCCTGGATAAAGATTTTGGAATTCATATTTACCATACTCATCTGTGTAAACAGATGTAATTGAATCCCCAGAACAGGTGAAAAGTGTAACTGAGACATTGGATATTCCAGTTTCACCATTGTCTTGAATTCCATTTTCGTCGAGATCGAACCAGACATAATCACCAATTTTTCCATAGACATTTTCGGGACAATCGAGATAACCATTGTTAACATTACCATTATCAAAGTTTTCATTAATTGCGGTTGCAGTTGAATTGACATCATCAAAAGTAAATCCATTAAGTGATCCACCACCCAGAACTTGCTCGGCAAATGCTAAAAATTGGTTAACTGTCCAGCCAGCAAATGGGCCGTATTTAATGACTAAATCACCTAATAAAAATGGATTGGAACCAAGATACCCCGCTTCATTAAATTTAACATTTAATTTAAGGGCAACAATTTGCCCAGCGAGTACACCAGCACTTGTTGTTAGCGGATCAACATAATTTTGATTTAATGCACCAGCAGTTCCTCCTTGAGGCAGAAAGTTTTTAACAGCTGATGCACTTGTAAGAGTTAATGTATAATTACTTCCAACTACAAGTCCTAATGGAAAAACAGTTGAAAAATACATATCCCGTAATTTTCCTGGAACACTGGATGATGGGCTGCCCCACCCGCCTTGAGTATAAGTGATGTAACCTGTTAAGTCACAAACTTGAGGAGTGAACCAGCTAACTGTGTCCTGAACTTGTTTTGTATCAAGTGCTGGAGTTGCTAGAACAAGCTTCTGTTTTCCATTTGGATTCAACTTATGAACATATCTTGTACCCTGTGGAATTGTAACAATTGATGTTGCTGTAATAGTGGCAGATCCTTCACCCATGAATGTTAAAGTAACTGGTCCACCTTTACCTTCAGAATCTGTAATCACAGAATCAACACTTAAATTTCCAGCAGAGGTACTTAAGTGAATTACCGCATTTGGAACAGGGTCACCATTGATATCATACGCAAAGACATAAAATTGGACTGGTGTCCCGACTGGATATGAATTTGATGTTAAAACAATTAAAAGTGTATTAATTGGTTTTACATTGTTATGGTTATTTTGAGCATCATTTATAATTTGGAGTGCTCTTGTTTTAACTGTGTTGTCATTTGTAATTGTATTTGCATCAACTCCATCTGTAAAATGCCAGATTGCAACTTGAACAGCCGCAGCTTCCCTATTTATGTCTGAAAGCATTCCGGGATATGAAGTTTTAAAAGGATAATAGTTATTCAAAATGTAAGTGACTTCAGATGATGTTGTTCCTTCATCCCAGTAATCTTCATTGTATACTAAATATTGTCGTAGATCAATACAATAAAATTTTCTGCTCTGTGAGTTGAGCGTTCCATTAAATGTTCCTGCAAAGGTTGTCATTAAAGAATCAGTATAGGGATTTTTGTATGTGAGATTTTTACCCTCTGCAGTAGAAGTAACTCTGGCAATACTGGTATAATCTTGTGGTGTATTTGGGAATTTGCCCTGACCAAAAGCATAATTAATCTGTAATATTGTCAGTAACGCTACCAGTAAAGCGCTAAAAAACAAGAATGTATTATTTCTATTCATATTTGGCTCCCTTTTTTAATATATATATATACATCTTCAAGATGATTGCCAGCTAAAAACCTTGATTTTTATGCAATTTTTAGGAGTTGCTTTAACCTAAGGTGTATAAATTTGAGATAAGTTTAATTTTTGGACATTAAGACTACTTGTTTTTGGTTTTTAAGTTTGGCTATAAAAGAAATCTTAAAGTGGTGAAATTTTATCCATTAATATATTTGAATAAGAGAGTCATTTTCTTTCAAATCGAATTTCAGAGTTAAGATTTCTATAATTAGTCTTTCCCTTAAATTAAATGGCTTCATATATTTGAATAATGAAAAAAATTAATAAAGGAGAGTACTTGTGGAAATTCAGGAAGTAATTGATCAATTCAGCGATAATCTTAATCCAAAAACTAAAGAAGCAGCGGTCATCTTAGCTGCCGGGCATGGCAAGAGAATAAAATCAAACATTTCCAAAATGCTTCACAAAATTTGGGGCGAACCAACTGCAGTTCGTGTTCATAAAGCAGCAGCCGAAGGACTTGAAAACCCTAATATTGTAATGGTCGTAGGAATTAAAGCAGAGGATGTAATTAATACCATCGGTAAAAGAACTCAAACTACATTTGCATTTCAACAATTTCAAAACGGGACAGGTGATGCAGTCAAGGTTGGTATTGAACCATTAAAGAAAATCAATTTTAATGGTGATGTTTATATCTTTCCTGGCGATATGGGTTTGCTTAACAAAGAAACTGTAAAAAAATTCCGTAATGATTTTCAAAATCTAAATTGTGATATGCTTGTTATGACAGGAATTTATGAAGGTGATTACAAAAAAAATTATTATGGAAGAATTATTCGAGTACCAAAAAAAGATAAATTCGGCAACGACTCAGGTGAAGATTTTGGAAGTGTAATTGAAATTTTAGAACAAAAAGATATTCTAAACCTATCAGATGATAAACCTTATGAAGTTTCTTATAAAGGGAAAACTTATTCGTTTACAAAAGAAGAGTTACTAAAGATTAGTGAATTCAATGCTGGTGTTTATGCGGTTAAATTTCAACCATTAATTGAGCACATTAATAAAATTACAAGTGATAATGTTCAAGGTGAAATTTATATAACTGATTTGATCTCAATTTTTAATCAAAATGGACTGAAAGTCAAAGCTGTCTCTCCAGAAGATCAAAGCGTTGTTCTTGGTTTCAATGTGAAAAGCGTTTTAAAAGAAATGGAATCAATTGCACGGTCAAAAGCTTATGAAAAATTAAAAGACATAATTGAGATTGACGATCCAGATGATTTCTTCATTGCCGATGAAGTTATTGATCAAATTCTTGAAATGGATAAAAAAGGTATTCCTCTTGATATTAAAATAGGCAAAGGTGTTCATATAGGTAAGAATGTAAAATTGAATTATGGTGTTGAATTGAAAAAAAATGTCTTTGTCGATGGAAATGTAATCTTCGGGAAAAATGTGAAGATCTGGGAAAATGCTTTACTTTCAACTTTCCCTCATCAGCAATTTATTATTGGTGATAATGTTGAAATTTTATGGGGAGATATTATTAAAGGAAATATCATTATTGGAGATAATTCAAGAATTGAATCAAGTGTAAATATGACAGGAAGTGATGAATTTCCATTAAGAATTGGAAAGAATGTCTTGATCAAAGGTACAAGTTATTTGTTCGGTACCATTGTTGAAGATGATGTCCATATTGAACACAGCGTATTAATCAAAAAGAGAGTCGAGAGAGTTGTGAAGAAAGATGGAACCATTCGTTCCGTAAGATTCTATCTTCCAATGCCTGAAGGTGTAGATTCAGTCTCAGATTTATGATCATTTTAATTAAAAAAGATGATAAGCTATTCAAAAACAATTATGAGGTTTAAATATGAAACAACTAAAAATAATCCTTTCAATAATTTTGGTTTTACTTCTTACATCTAATATTTATGGACAAAAGAAGGGTAAAGATATGCAGCTGAACATTGATATCCCATACACCAAATTTGTATTAGATAATGGATTAACTTTAATTGTTCACGAAGACCACAAAGCACCAATTGTTGCAGTTAATGTTTGGTATCATGTCGGTTCAAAAAATGAAAAACCTGGTAAAACAGGTTTTGCCCATTTATTCGAGCATTTGATGTTTAACGGAAGCGAAAATTTTGATGATGATTATTTTCAAGCTATGGAAAGAATCGGTGCAACGGATTTAAATGGAACTACTAATGAAGACAGAACCAATTATTTTCAAAATGTTCCAACTTCAGCTCTTGATATTGCTCTCTGGATGGAATCAGATAGAATGGGACATTTACTCGGAGCTGTAACCCAGGCAAAACTTGATGAACAAAGGGGAGTTGTTCAAAACGAAAAAAGACAGGGTGAAAATCAACCTTATGGAAAAGTGTGGGAGTTAATTTCAAAAGGAACTTATCCTGCTGGACATCCTTATAGTTGGACAGTTATCGGTTCAATGGAAGATCTAAATGCGGCATCCCTTGAAGATGTCCATGAATGGTTTAAAACTTATTACGGTCCAAATAATGCAGTGCTTGTTATTGCTGGAGATGTAAATACACAGGAAGTTTATGAAAAGGTTAAAAAATATTTCGGTGATATTCCACCAGGGCCACCAATTGCAAAGCATCAGGTCTGGATTGCGAAAATGTCAGGCACCAAACGACAAATTATGCAGGATCGAGTTCCGCAGGCAAGAATTTATAAAGTGTGGAATATCCCTCAATGGGGAACTGAAGAATTGACTTACTTAGATTTAGTAAGTGATGTTCTTGGAAGTGGAAAAACTTCACGACTTTACAAGAGATTAGTTTACGATGAGCAGATTTGTACGAGCGTTCAAGTCTATGGATCGCCAGGTGAAATTGGAAGTCAATTTATGATTGTTGCAACCTCAAAGCCTGGAATTGACCTGAAAAAAGTTGAAGAGTCACTTGACGATGAATTAAATAAATTTTTGAAAGAAGGACCAACTGAAAAAGAACTCGAAAGAGTTAAAACAGAATTTGAAGCATCATTTATAAGAGGGATTGAAAGAATTGGCGGATTTGGCGGTAAGAGTGATATTCTTGCTCAAAACCAGGTTTTTGGCGGTTCGCCGGATTATTATAAAAAGGTTCTAAACTGGGTTAGAAATGCGACAACAAAAAATCTTAAAGATGTTGCTCAAGATTGGTTAAGTGATGGTGTTTACATTTTGGAAGTTCATCCTTATCCAGAATTAAAGGCAATTCCTTCTGATGTCGATAGATCAAAACTTCCCGAACAAGGTCCAGCACCTGAAATAAAATTCCCAGAATTGCAAAAAGCTCAATTAAAAAATGGATTGAAAGTAGTTCTTGCTGAAAGACATTCAATACCAGTTGTTAATTTCAATCTTGTTGTAGATGCTGGTTATGCTGCTGATCAATTTGCATTGCCCGGCACAAGTAAATTAACGATGGAGATGATTGATGAAGGAACAAAGAAAAGGACAGCACTTCAAATAAGTGAAGAACTATCTTTACTTGGTGCATCGCTTGGAAGTGGAAGCGATCTGGATGTTTCTTATGTTTCCCTTTCTGCCTTAAAAAATAAATTAGATGAAAGTCTGGACATCTTTGCAGATGTAATCTTAAATCCAGTTTTTCCAGAAGAAGATTTCAATCGATTGAAAGCTCAGACAATCGCTGCTATCCAAAGAGAAAAAGTTACTCCTACATCAATGGCTCTCCGTGTCTTCCCAAAAATTCTTTATGGGGAAAATCATGCTTATGGAAATCCAATGACAGGATCAGGAACCGAAGAATCTGTTAAGAAAATTACACGTGATGATTTAATTAAATTTCATCAAACCTGGTTTAAACCAAATAATTCGACTCTTGTAATTGTTGGTGATATTACACTTGATGAAATTCTACCAAAACTTGAAAAACTTTTTGATGGATGGAAACCCGGAACAGTTCCAGTAAAAAATATTAGTGAAGTTGCTCATAAAGAAAAATCAGTTGTTTATATTCTTGATCGACCTGGTTCGTTGCAATCACTAATTTTTGCTGGACACATTGCACCTTCAAGCAGCGATCCCGATGATATTGCGATTGAAATGATGAACACAATTTTTGGTGGTGCATTCACATCAAGAATTAATATGAACCTTCGAGAAGATAAACATTGGTCTTATGGCGCTTCTTCATTTTTGATGGGTGCAAGAGGTCAAAGACCATTTATCGTTTATGCTTCGGTTCAAACTGATAAAACAAAAGAATCAATGGTCGAGATTAAAAAAGAACTTGAGCAAATTAAAACTACAAAGCCACCAACAGAAGAAGAATTGAATAAGAACAAACAAAATGAAATCCTTGCACTGCCAGGCAGCTGGGAAACGATGAGATCAGTTTTAGGTTCTATCGTTACAATTGTGAAATACAACTTGCCTGATGATTATTATCAGAAGTATCCTCAAAAACTTCAACAGCTAAATCTTGATGATGTAAAGCGAGCAACAAACAAAGTTATTCAGCCTGATAAACTTGTCTGGGTTGTTGTTGGTGATCGATCAAAAATTGAAAAAGGAATTCGTGAATTGAACTATGGTGAAATTTATTTTGTTGATAGTGATGGAAATCCAATTCAATAATCTTGATTGATAAATTCGTAATTCTTTAGCAATGAATTTTTTCTCAGTCGTCCCGAAAAATTTTTTGGGACGACTTTTAATATTAATTTAACTACAGCTTTCACAAATTAGAGGTGTTTTGATGAAATATAGTAAATACATTGTTGCAATTTTCCTTTTATTCATTTTTTATATTGTCTATGTTTTATTTATTGCAGAATCAAAAGAAATATCAGATTTCTCGAAACTTGGTGTTGATGATAACAAGAATGTTGATGTTAGAGTTTATTTGGCCAAAGATAAACCAATACAGGTTGATGCAATGCAGGGCCAATCAGTTTTTTATGTTAAAGATTCAAATATGAAGTTGTATAAAGTTGTAGGACCTTCAGATTTGCCTGCAGGATTTCAAGATGCAGAAATTGTGGTTATCAGAGGGCACCTGCACCATGATTACTTTCATGCCTCATCAATTGTGAAAATAGATTGAGCATTTTAATGGAAGGTGAAAAACAAAAAATTAAAATTGAAGTATTCGTAAGAAGACCAGTTGAAGAAGTCTGGGAATATTTTACAGATTCTCTTCACATTCGGAATTGGAATTTCGCATCAGATGACTGGCATTGTCCATTTGCTGAAAATGAATTAAAACCGGGAGGAAGATTTCGCTACACTATGGCTTCAAAAGATGGTAAATATAGTTTCGATTTCTCGGGAACATTTGTGAATGTTGCTTTATGGAAATTCCTTTCATACAGGTTGGATGATGGAAGGCTTGTTGAAATAAATTTTGATCAATCACCAAAAGGCACGCTTATCACAGAAATTTTTGAAGCTGAGAATGTACATTCCATAGAACAACAAAAGTTAGGCTGGCAATCTATTTTGAATAATTTCAAAATTTATTCTGAAAACAAATAGTTTAATATTCTTCGCTTAAAATTTTATTCCATTCTTTAGCAGCATCATCGAGGGCTTGTTTGACAGATTTTTTTCCAAGGCAGGCATCTTGAATTGCTTCATCAAAAATGTCTCTTAGTAGATCAAATTTTGGATGTTGAAGATATTTTCTGAGTCTACGGGCTTTTTCTAAATCTTTCGCACCAATTTTTCGAGCTTTAGATTTAAGTGTTCCATCATCAATCACAAAAAATGAATCTTTTAAGGCTTCATTAATCGATGGAAATGTTATTGTAAGCTTGCTAAATTTCAATTGATTCTCTGCATTGGTTAAATAAAAAATAAAATCAGCTGCTTCTTTCTTATGTTTGCTCGATGCCAAAACCGAAACTGACATTGCTGCGAGTTCATGTGTTCCATTTTTGCCAGTTATGACTGAACTTACTCCAGTATTTCTATAAATTTCTGGTGAATTTTCTTTAATACGACGAATAAAAACAGGTCCAGTGAACACCATAGCTACATCACCAGATTGGTATGGTTCAATTATCTTTGAACCAGGGGCAATAATGGTTTCTCTTGGTAAAAATCCATTTTTATAAAGTTCAACCCATTTTGAAATTAACTCAATTCCTTCCGCAGAATTAAATAAAGCTTTTTTCATTTGATCATCTAACATTTGAATACCTTCTGACTCAAGCATAATTGGAAGGTAACTATCTTTCCCAATATTCCAGAAGAAAGAAAATTTACCGGTTCGCCTTTTATATTCTTTTATGAAATTGATTAGTTCATCAAAGTTTTTCGGTAAATCTTTTTCATTAAAACCTGCTTCGCTGATAAGTTTTTTATTATAAATTAAAATGTAAGTATTCAAATACCAGGGCAGGGCAATTATTTTGTCGTTGATTATACAATTTTCTAATGCATTATGAAGATAAATTTTAAATGTGTCAGCAGGATAAAGTGTCTTTAAATCTATAAGTGCATTTATTCCTTCAAATTTTGATAAAAAATCGGACGATAAATTAACTACATCAGGTGGATTGCCAGCAATAATTGCTGAAAGAAGTTTTTGAATTGCTGCATCGTAAGGAATGTCAACCCATTTAATTTTGATGTTTGGATGTCTTATTTCGTAGTTTGAAATTAATTCGTGGAAATAATCATTAAAAGCGGGACTTAGCTGAAGTGTCCAGAATTCGATTTCTATTTTATCACTTTTGTTTGAACAATTGATTAGAATAAAACTTAATAAAATGTAAACGAACTTTTTCATCGATAATTAAACATCTCATCAATTTTCTTGTAACGGTAATCAAAAATTTCATTTAATCTTTTTTTGATAATAATTTGATGAACAAATTTCCCGATTACACCCGCTGGTAATTTGTAATAAACTTTATCGGTCATTTTTACTTTAGTAGAATCAATTTCCTCAAAAAGATGCAGATGGTGCCAGAATTTGTATGGACCAAAAATTTGTTCGTCAACAAAAAGTTTTTCAGGAATTACATGTTTAATTTCTGTAACCCAATTGGTTGAAATTCCAGCAAATGGTGAAACTTTGTATTGTATAATTAAGCCAGGATAAATTTCATCAGGAAGGTTTGATGTTAGAATTTCAAAACTCATATCAGGCGGAGTGATATCGTTAAGATTTACTGGATTGGAAAAATATTTCCAGACTGTTTTGATATCAAAATTTATTATTTGAACTCTTTCTAATTTATAAAGCATTGTTCTCAAAACTCTTTTTAATCTCTTTGAATTGAATTTTGTGAATAATAAAATTTGATTTATTCAGACTGAAGTGATTTCCTTTTTTTGAATTCTTCCACAATCAATGGAAATATTTCTCCCGATTTCCCCTGAAGTACAACATCGGCAATTGAGGAAATTTCTGTTGGATTTGGATTTATCTCAACTAAAAAAGCTCCACTTTGTTTTGCATAAATAGGGATATAAGCAGCAGGGAAAACAACAGCTGATGTCCCAACTGAGAAACAAACATCACAACTTCGAGCTGCTTTTACCGCACCTTCATATTGATCCTCTGGAAGCATTTCGCCAAACCAGACCACATCTGGTCTAATCAAACCACCGCATTCACAATAAATAGCTTTATCAGGATAATTGTCACCCAGATCATAAAACTTTTTGCACTTGATGCAATAATTTCTTTCGATATTTCCGTGTAACTCGAAAACATTTTTTGATCCCGCTCTTCGATGCAAATTATCGATGTTTTGAGTTACTACGACAAATCTTTCAAAATATTTTTCGAGTTCAGCAATTGCATAGTGTCCAGCATTAGGCTGAACTTGATGCATTATTTTTCTTCTGTGTGAATACCATTCAGTTACTAAATCTGGATTTCTCATAAATGCGTTAAAGTTGGCAAGCTCTTCTGGTTTTAGTTTTTGCCATAAACCGTCTTTATCGCGAAAGGTTGGAACTCCACTTTCAGCTGAAACTCCTGCACCTGTAAAAACAACAATTGATTTTGCTTCTAAAAGTTTATCAACAACTTTGTTAATCAGTTCTGTCAAAGAGAGTGTTCCCATTTTTTTCTTCTTCCGAATTTTTTTGATCCATAAACGAATTTTTGAGATAATATTCAGGATCTTTACTGATGAAAAGTGAACTTTGAATTAAATGATGATATTTGGTCCAGTTTGAATTAACATCACTTCCGCCTTGAATTATCTGGCGATATGCATTTGTCTTGGCACTTAATTCATCTGCATAATAAAGTATAATTGATTCCAATGTTTTAGGTTCGACTGGTGATGCATTTTCTAACTTTCCCTGATGACTTAAGACTAGATGGAGAACAAGCGTTTGTAACTCCTCAGGGAAATATGGGATCTGCGCGCAAGCAGCATAAATCCAATTTGCAGCAATTACAATGTGACCCAATAATCTTCCCTTATCAGTATAATCAAAGGCAGTTTCGTAAGAAAGCTCTTCAATTTTTCCAACATCGTGAAGCATTGCGCCAGTTATCAATAAATCTCTATTAATTGGTGGTTGAAAATTAGATTTTTCAGAAATATCGCACATCAAATCACAGATCTGAACAACTTCAAGAGTATGTTCGAGTAACCCGCCGATATAATTATGATGAAATGATTTTCCAGCTGGTGCAAAACAAAATCTGTCAAATCGTTCTTGATTGAAGATATTATGAAGTAAATTTTTTAACCAGTCATTTTGAATTTTTTTTACTCGTTTCCAGAATTCTTTTTTCATTTCATCGGGATCACGAAGAGAATTAGGCAAGAAGTCATTAATGGTAACTTCTTCACTGTTCTCAACAATCGCTGCAGTTTCAATTTTTAATTGAAGTCTCTCATTAAATAATTCGACCGAACCTTTAACTTTAACTATTGCTCCAACTTTAGCCTGTCTATGAAATTCTTCAAAACCTTCCCAGTAATTTCCAGATATCGAACCTGTCTTATCAGAAAATTCTAGAACTAAATAATTATTACCATCCTTTTTCTGCTTGACCTCTAATTTTCTCAATAAAAAGTAGTGATCGATTAAATCTTTATTCTGCAAATCTCTGATGGATTTTTGATTTAGCATGATTTCCTTTCATCCTTTAATTACAAAATTAACATATGAAAGAGATTAAATTGATTCAAATTTCATATTGGAGAATAGAACGACGAAAAAAATTTTGAAACTTATGAAACCCTTAAGAACTTTTTTAAATAATTAACTAAAAAGTTTTTTGATGGCAGGAATAAATTCCATCAACCACTTTTCACTTAAAGCCGAGAAAACAAAAACTAAGAGCGCAGAACCAAGCGAAATTAAATAACTTAATTCAAATCCAAATAAATAATGGGCAATAAACCATATTATTGAACCTACGATAACTGTTAAGTTAGCACTTATTCCATTCCCGAATTTTCCAAGTAGTCCAAACATAAACACGATAAAAATCCCACTGCTGCCAAACGCTGATGCATCTTTTACCAAATTATAGACACCTTCAGCTTTAGTTGCAAGAACATAAGCTATTATTCCTGCGATTAAAACATTTATTCGAGAAATCTTCACTTTTTTCTTTTCATCTCTGATTTTAAAGGATGGAAAAATTAGGTTGTGAGACATCAAAGCTGAAGATGCAAGTAATGTACTATCAACAGTAGATAGAATCGCTGATATAAGAGCTCCGGCAAAAATCACATACAGAGCTGGTGAAAGAAATTTTTGTGCAATTAATGGAAGAATTTGTTCTGGATGTTCAAGTTCGGGTAAAAGTTGATAGCCAATAAGTCCAAGACTGAGAGGCATAAGTCCAATTAAAATATAAAGTGAACCAGCCACGATAGAAGAGTGTTTAGCAACTTTGTGAGATTTAGCTGCGAAAACTCTTGAAACCATTTCCTGGGCAATTAATGAACCACAAATAGGAACTGCCCAAGCCTCTATTGTTAATAGAAAATTTATTGATAAAGATATATTGCTTGAAGCTTGAATGTTTAATTTTTCAAATGTAATTCTGTTTAAAATACTCTGTAAATCGACTCCGTTCAAAAAAACAATATAAGAGAGTAAAATCAAACCAAATATTAAAACAAGTCCTTGAATTAAATCTGTGTAAGCATCAGCGAGTAATCCGCCAAAAACAGTGTAAGTAATTACTATTAAAGCTGATATTAGAATAGAAGCTTCCACAGAAAGATTTGAAGTGGATGATAGAATTAATCCAAATGCGCGAATCTGTGCTGCTGCCCAGAGTATTGAAGTTGGGATCATTATTATTGCAATGATTTTCGCCGTAGTATCCGAATATCTGTTTCTAAAAAAGTCAGCTATGGTCGTTAAATTCATTTTATAAAGCGGAACTGCGAAAAAGAAACCCATCAATAAAAGGACAATTCCGTAACCAAAAGGATCTGCTGTAACTCCCGCAAGTCCTGATTCATAAGCTGCACCAGCAGTTCCAATACAGGATTCAGCACCAAACCAGGTTGCAAATATTGAAAATGTCGTCAGGAAATAACCAAGTCTTCTTCCCCCTAAAAGATAATCATCTTCTGACTTGATGAAGCGTGAGATGTAGAAACCAAGAAATAATTGTAAAAGAATGTAAATTAAAATGCCGAATAAAATAAGACTCAATTACTCTGATAGTCCTCCAACATAGGTTGAAAATTTGAATGCAAATATATTAACCATGAAAAATTAATCAAATGGTTTTTGAAAAAATGATGATTAGCGAATCTTTTAAATGAAAGATTATGAGGTAGACTCTCTTTGAATGATTTGATTGTAGTTTTCTGGAACACAAACATTTTTTTATATTTTAACAGATAAAATTGGGGGATTAAAATGAAAAATCTGAACAAAATTCATAGACGAAATTTTTTAAAAGCCATTGGAGTTTTATCATTAACTCCATTTATTAATGCTTGTGAATCTTCGGTTGGTTTCTGGGGCGATGAAGATGGAACAAGCCGCGATCGACCAACCAAACCAAATGTTGATATTTTAATTGACGGGACTGAAGAAGAAATTGCTCAATCTCTTCAAAACAAAGATTCTTTAATTCAAGACTTATATCAAAATCCGGGGAAAGAATTAAAGATTGGTTTTTTACAGGACCACGCTTATAATACTCTAAAGTTATCATTCGTAAAAAGTAATTTAGCTTCGTATCAACATCTTCGAATAGTGAACACTTACAATAATGAAACCGCAAATATTTTATGGGGCAGAGATGGTTTATATCCAACAATAAAATTTGTTGATAATTATGGAAATGTTATAATTAAAAATGGTAAACCTCTGGAGTTTCAAATTTCTCTTCCTTCAAAGCTTAATAAGACTGCCTCACCAGCAGATTGGATCATTGCTGGTATAAAAATTTTTGGAGTAGCTTTGCTGCTCTGGATCGGATTTTCGATTGCTAAATATGTCGTTTCTGCAATTGCATTCATTGCATTCAATGCAATGGCAATCGGATTGG
This sequence comes from Ignavibacteria bacterium, assembly GCA_013177855.1. Taxonomy (NCBI): domain Bacteria; kingdom Pseudomonadati; phylum Ignavibacteriota; class Ignavibacteria; species Ignavibacteria bacterium. The sequence continues at coordinate 537,511 of JABLYA010000001.1, read as the reverse complement.
TCCTTGCAGGACTTGGAATTGTAATCGAGATAATTCAATGGATTTTAGGCAGAACAGGTATAACAATCAATGATGTAGCAGCGTTTTTCCGAAAAACAGTATCATCGTTGGTTGCTTTACTTTTAGAGGTGACAAATTACATCGTAAATTATTCCGGTTGAGTTTTTTGTTTATTTCAGCTTAAAATTTTTTTGTGATCTAAATTTATTGGCTCATCACGATATCTGGAGAGGTCTCTTTGGCTTTAATATGGGGAAAATGTTTAATTGAAATTCGTCCTTGTGATTCATAGAAGAAAAGAATGAATGTTGAATTCATTTTAAAGGTTTTTACTTTCTAATTTTCTTAATCTTAGACACCCTCAGTCTCATATTGGTGTACTTCAATTTGTACTTCAGTCGAAATGCTTTAAAAAACAAAAGCCCTGTAAGTTGTTATATTACAGGGCTTTACTGCGTGAGCGCGGATGGAATCGAACCATCGACCCTCTGCTTAAAAGGTCGATAAAAACAATAATTCCTGCAAAAATCGCTTAAAATTGAAGGTTTTTGATAAATTTTTATGTCTATCTTTAAGAAATGTACTTCAGTTTGTACTTCAGTTATTATAAACAATAACAACCTAACAATTTATTATTAAAAGACTTGATAATCAATAAAGATTGGTTGCAATTTCTTCAAACTTTAAGAAATGATTAAATCTATAATCTCTCGAAGAATAAATTAATAACATAACATTAATTTCCCCCTTAAGCATATGGAAAATTTAATTAAAAATACTTATGTTAGAATAGTAATTGATCTATTGCCCGTCCCAAAGTAATCGAATAAATAAGATCCCATAAAAAAGAAAATTCAAAGATGTATAAATCAAATCAGGTTTTAATATGAAAAAATTAACATTAACATGCAAATTGATAACACCAATGTTTATGGCTGGGGCTGATAGTTCCACCCCAGAATTACGAGCATCGGAATTCAAAGGTATGATGAGATGGTGGTGGCGTGCAATGAAAGCTGAGGATAATATTCAGGTTTTAAAATCTGCTGAACAAAAAATTTTTGGAGGAACCGAAGAAGGAACAGGTAAAAGTAAGGTAACCTTAAGAATTCTAAGCCCTAAAATTTCAATAGGGCAGAATATAGGTTCTGAGTTAGCTAATCTAGAGGGGATTAAGTACCTTTATTATTCTACTTTCCTGCTTCAATCTCGTGGTAACCGAATTTTTAGAAGTTACTTTAAACCAAAGCCTATTCAAGAGACTAAAAATTCTTCTGATTGTACTCAATTTACAATTGAATTAACTGCTTTTCACGAAGGCATAAATGTCTTTAAACATTTTGTGGCATCACTTTGGCTGTCAATTTACTTAGGTGGTTTTGGTACAAGGGCAAGAAGAGGGGGCGGTAATTTAGAAATTACTTCTTGTAATGGTGATAACTGCGATATTGATTTTATTTGTAATGCAAAAAATATTGACGAATTAAAAAATTGGATGCAAACTAATCTTAGCAAAATAAAAAACATAATAAATCAATCATCTAATGGAACTAATAAATACACCAACTTAAGTAATCAAGTTATTTTGATTTTTGAACCTAAAAATAATTGGGTAAGCGCATTAGATTTTGTTGGTTTGAGGTTCAGAGAATTTCGACATAATCATAAAGAAGATATTTTTAGGACACCTGCATTTGGAATGCCAATTATGCACGGAAAATTTAAAGTCCGTTTGGTCCCTTATATTGCAAGAAGACCAAATCAAAGGCTCTCAGAAAGATGGGCATCCCCTTTAATTATTAAAGTTATAAAGTCCTTATATGAAGATTATTATCCAGTTGTAATTAAACTTACACCTGGTGGAATAAATTTTATAGCCAAAGAGACAAAGAATAATAATAATGAATGGAGAATTAGTGATCGCGATAATGATATTCAAAAATTTAATGCTAAAATTTTGGATGATTTTTTAAATGAACTAAAAGAGAACACTAACTGTAAGGAAATACCCGATGGACAGACCTGATAAAAATTTTTCAGAAAAACTTAAAACCTTCTTGCATGATCCTATAGATAAAGTTATTGATATCCCAGATCACATTGAAAGAGCAAAGCATTATGCAGATCTTATAGGTATTTCAGAAGTTGATGTAATTAAAGGTCCTGATCAAATTGCTTCTTGTATGGAACGAAGTTTACTACCAAAAGAACAAGTTTATACAGATTTTGAAAAAGAAGATTTATATCAAGCCTTTAATGAACTAAGACATCCTCTTTCCGCTGAAAAATTAGAAGTTGAAATTTCGCTTGATAATAAAAATATTTCTAATTTATTTGAAAATGTTTATCAACGACTAAGTCGAAAGATCTCTAACTTTGACGACAAACTTAAGTTTTTCTATCTCTGGAGAAACTTACTTGACGAGCTCTATGAAAATCAGACTGATAATGATTGGCTAAAATACCTTCCTTTATTACCAGCAGATACTCGAATTCCTGATCATTCTATTTGGGAACATATTAAAATCGCATCAGCAATCAATGCTTTCTATGATAAAGAAAACAAATTAATCTTTCAAAAAAACTCTTTATTTCTTTTCTCTTTAGGTCCTGTTCAATCTTTTATCCATCAAGCAAGGAAGACACAAGATTTTTACATGGGCAGTTATTTACTATCTTACTTTACCTTTTTAGCTATCACCGAAATCATCGATAGATTTGGACCAACTGCTGTTATTTACCCAGATTTATATAAACAGCCCCTTGCTGATTGGTATTTTGAGAAACAATATAAAATGGAGCTTAAAAACTCCCTCTCGTTCTTTGCTGATTTACCAACCATCCCTAACAGATTTGTTAGCATTATTCCTGAGATTGATAAAGATTATATCGAAGAACTCGTTAAAGATATTCAAAATAAAATTCGAAATGAGATAAAACTAGCTAAAGAAAAGATTATAAGCGAATTAGGTATTAAACTAAGTAAAAAATTAAATGATAGTCTTGATTACCACTTATCTGATTTCCCACAAATTTACTGGGTCGCATTACCATGGAGATTAACTCAACAAAATAATTCAAAAGATTTATCGCCAAATGACTTGAAAGATTTTTTTGAAGAAGATGAAATTGAAAAATGGAATAATCTATGGTCTTTTGTGGAAAAGAATGGTGAACATTTACCCAATATCGGGCTTTTATATCAGTTATTATATACAACCCTTGAAAAAGCCCATGCATCAAGAAAAAATCTGAGAAATTTCTCTTTCTTTCAGGAAACAGGTATTAAATGCTCCATTTGCGGTGAAAAAAATGTACTATTCTTTTATGAGAACGAAAATCCAAAAAAGTTTTTAAGATATAATCCAGATGCTTTTAACTTTATTAAACAATATGATTTCCCCAGAAGGTATCTAACCGAAGGTGAAGGATTATGTGGTATATGTTTCTTTAAAAGAACATTTGATATCTATCTGACCTCATTGGGAAATGTGATGTATGATCTGTTTAAGAATTTTAGTTTCCCATCTACCTCCGAAGTGGCAATAGCAAGCTTTAAATTAAAAGCATTGACTTCTGCAAATAAAGAATTAAGAGATTACGAAAGTGAATTGTCACAGAAAAAATTCCCCAAATGTTTACCCCTCCCTAAATTAAAAAGCAAAATGAATTATACAATAGAGGGAATGTGGTTCTTTGAGGAAAATTTGAGGAGTGATTTAATTGAGGCGGAATTAGGAATAAAATTATCTGAAGAAGAAATCGGCCAAATAAAATTAAAACTTAATAATTTAGTTAAAAAGGTTGGTAAGCCAAATCCATACTATGCAATAATTCATCTTGATGGGGATAGTATGGGTAAATGGCTTTCAGGTGATTTATTACCATCAATCGATACAGCATACAATACAAAGATATGGGAAAAATTACCAGAGGACTTTAAAGCAAAATTACAAGAACATCTCCCAAAAAAATTTCTTTCACCTTCTATTCATGCTGCAATATCAAATGCTTTAAGAAATTATACCATAGAGTTCGTAAGAAAAATTGTTGAAGAAGAACATTTAGGAAAATTAATCTATGCTGGTGGGGATGATCTATTAGCTTTTGTTAACTTAGAAGACTTGTTAGATGTTATAGAAAAGTTAAGATGGGCATTTTCAGGACACATTAAATTCCAAAATGGACAAATCATTGTCGATAAGAATAATACAACAGGCTTTGTTGAAAAAGAGGGTAAATTATTTTTAACCATGGGTCCAAGTGCTTCGGCTTCTATGGGTATAGTTATTGCTCATTATAAAGAGCCTTTAAAAATTGTTATAAATAAAGTCTTTGAAATGGAAAAAGAAGCTAAGAATGGTGGTAGAAATAGATTTGCAATTTTATTACTCACAAAATCTGGTGAACCCAGAAAAGGTGTATTTAATTGGATTGATGACGAAAAAAACCTTTTATTGACTGATTTAATGAAGAATATAAAATCAATGATAAATGAAAATGCATCAGGGTATATTTCTCACCGATTTATTAAGACTTTTAAGAGTGAATTTATGAAATTGAAAAATGAGCAGGGCCATTTCTCAGGCTCTGAACAAATTATTAAAACCATCCTTAAGAGACTGGTTTCTAGGGCATATAATTCTGAACTTAAAGAAGGTAAGAAAGAATTTTGTGATAAATTTTTATCATACATCTGGCGGCTATATGGAGCTTCCGAAATGAACATTGATTACTTTGTAAATATAATTGAAATACTATCCTTTATGAATAGAGGAGATTAGAATGTGGTATAAAATTATTCCTAATGATACTTTGTTTTTTAGAGATGGTAAACCCTTTACTATGGGTGCTGACACCTGGGCTGATACTCTATTCCCGCCTTACCCGTCTACTTTGTATGGAGCAATTAGAAGCTGGCTTATTTTTGAAAAAGGGAACTTGAAAGATTTTAATAACGGAAAATTAAAAGCAGAACTTGGTACACATTCAGAAAAAGGAACTCTTGGTATTAAAGGCCCTTTTTTAATTAAAGACGAATTATACTTTCCAACTCCCAAAGATTTTGTATATCCTAAATCAAATGAAACATACCTTTACAAATTGTCGCTTATCAAAAGACCTGAATTTGTAATTTCTGATTATCGACTGGAAAAACTTTTTGTGTGGCAAAGGAACGAACTGGTGGATGATGCTAATTATTTTGTGAGTTCAGTCTATTTTAAGGATTACTTAACTAATTGTTCTAAGATTAAATTCATCGAAAAAAGTCAATTGTTCAGTTCAGAAAATAAAACTGGAATTGCAAGAGAAAGACTTTTATTGACCACTAAAAAAAGTCACCTCTATAGAATTCCAATGGTTAGGCTTCAAAAAGATGTATCGTTAGTCTTAAAAATCGAAGGGGTGGTAGATTTGCCAGAAAGTGGTGTTATACAACTAGGGGGTGAAGGGAAATCAGCCAAAATTGAATTACTGCAAGAAGATATTTTAGGCGATTTACTAAATATCAATCTTCAAAATAATGGTAAAATTTTTAAGATATACTTTGCTACTCCTACAATTTTTGAGAAAGGTTGGTTACCTAAATGGATAGATACTGATACTCTAAAAGGTAATTATAACGGTATACAACTAAAACTCATTTCTGCTTGTATTGGAAATCATAAATTTATTGGTGGTTGGGATGTTAAATTCAACAAACCTAAACCAATGCGTAAATCTGTTCCGGCCGGCAGTGTTTATTACTTTGAGATACTTGATGACAGTGATCAAGAAAAAATTAAACAGGCATTTCACTTTAAAAATATCTCTGATATTAATTCCGATGAAGGTTTTGGTTTAACGTTTGTTGGTAGTGTCTAATTATGAAAAAAATAATTACAATGGTCGGCACATCATTATTCGAAAATTATCTTAGTGATAATACTTCAGATAGAGAATTTGTGAACTACCTCGAAGATTTAAACGATAAACCTGCTAAAGAATATGATAATGAAGAAACAAGAGTTCAAAAGATAAGAAATAAAATAATCGGTTGGTTTGAGCGTAAAAAGGATAAAGAAAATATTTCTGCTGAAATAAAAAGCCTTGTAAAATTAAAAGCTAATTTGAACTCATATTTAGAAATTCATCTTCTATCTTCGGATACTGTTTTAAGTTACCTTGCCGGTAATTTAATTCAAGATTTTATAACAAAATTGGGTTTTGATGGAAATCTTTTAAAATCGCACCTGGTAAAAGATTTACAGGTCTGGGACAAGAATAATTTTAATAATGGTTTAGTAAACTTATTGAATAAAATCTATCAGATTGTTAATGATTATTGGGATGATGTAATTATAAATATCACTGGTGGTTATAAAGCTGTTATCCCATATCTAACAATATTCGCTCAGGTTCATCAGCGCCCGATATATTACATTTTTGAAAAAACCGATGCTTTGATAAGTATTTCGCCTATACCTATCGATATTAGTTGGGGAATATTTGATAAACATATGAATATTTTTTATAAGCTTGAAAAAGAAGGAATAGCTGAATTAAATAATATTCCAGCTGAAGATCTTAGTAGTATATTAAGTTTTTTAGAAAAGGCTGATAATTACTTTGCCTTAAATCCTCTTGGTATTACTCTATGGGAAAAGTATAAGAAAAAATATGGTCTATTTTATCTATCTCACTTTGTAGAGCGTGATTTAAATAAAGCCAGAGATAATTCTATTATAATAAATTCTTTAAGGGAATTAAAAAGACGGCTTTTATCCAATCCCGAAGACCCTGATTTAAATCATAAACTTGTTAATATCGACTTAAAACACTTTAAATGCTTTAAACATAAAGAGAATTCTTTGCAAGTAAGAATTTTTTATAAAACAAGTGAAAGAAGAACAATTTATAATTCTAAGGAAATTGATATTTATGTGGGCAGTATATTTATTGGTTACGAAACACATAATTCTGATAGTGAATATGTTAAAGCCTTTGAAAATCAAATAAATCAAATTTTAGATTTAAATAGTTATAAAATCTTCAAGATTGAAAAACAGACATAAGGAGGAAAATTATGTTTAAGAAAATTAAACCATTCTTCATCATTGTGGAAACACCACTTCATGCAGGAAGCGGCAGCGAATTGGGTATTGTTGATTTACCAATTCAAAGAGAAAGACACACTGATTATCCCAAAATAGAAGGCTCTGGTCTAAAAGGAAGTTTAAGAGAAGCTTTTAATAATTTAAACCCCGAAATTGAAATCAATTCAATGAAAATAAGACCTAATGACAAAATTGAATACACCGATGAGGATGGAGAAAAGTTTGTAAGCGATTATTTATCACTGGTCTTTGGCCCAGAAGATGGGAACACTCATGCCGGGTCAATTGCTTTTACAGATGCAAGAATTTTGCTTTTTCCTGTTAAATCTCTTAAAGGAATTTTTGCCTGGATAACCTGTCCCGATGTTTTAGAGAGATTTAAAAATGATCTTAAATTTGCAAATTACGATTTACCCGTTAGTAATTTTAGTTCTCTGGAAAATACATGTTGTGTATCTTCTGAAATACTTGTTTCTTCAAAAGTTGTTCTGGAAGAATTTACATTCTCAATCAATCCAAATGACCAGACCACTAAACTGGCGAAATGGCTTTCTAACGTAATTTTTCCAAAACAAAATGGTGATGACCCTTATGGGTATTGGAGAAATAAAATTGAAAAAGATTTGATTATTCTTCCAAACGATGATTTTAGAGATTTTGCAGTTTCTTCCACTGAAATCATTACGAGAACAAAAATAAATTCAACAACTGGTACTGTAGATAATCATTCTCTGTGGACAGAAGAATACTTACCAACTGATACGATATTATATTCTTTAGTATTGGCTTCACCATTAAGAATTGATGATGAAAATAAGAAGGGGAATTTAAAGCATAATAATAATGAAAGCGAAGCGCAAAATGTTTTGAATTTTTTCCAGAAAGGATGCCCTCGTGTTTTACAAATTGGTGGTAACCAAACAATTGGTAAAGGTATTGTAACTATACAATTTTTAGAATTAAAGGAGGATGAAAAATGAACGGGCAAAGTGATTTAAGAAAATTAGAACAAGGCAGAGCTGAATTTGCCTTTAAATGTGCCTCCGAAGGGAAACAAATCAGATCAAAATATCAAATTGATAATTTCTTCTATAAAGATGATAAATATGCTTCTTATGTAAAGAAAATTCCTGCAATGATATTATCTAACGGTCTTGGCCAGACCCTTGCTTTTATCTTTTCTAAAAGAAAAAAAACATCTGAAAATAACGCACCCGGAACTGAAAATAATCCAAAAAATGCTTATGATTTGATCTATAAACATTTGACAGATTATTTAAAAAGCAACACTGTAGCAAGGATTAATATGCCCCATGATCAAAATGATTTATTAGAATGGGTTATAAGCCTTGACAGTAAGAATTATCGTTTTATTACTCAGGAACTTATTGCTTTTCTTAGCTGGGTTAAAAGATTTGCTGAAGGTTTAACCGAGGAGGAAGATACATAATGAAGACTAATCTAAAACTAAATTTTAACCGAAATAGATATAGAGCTAAAGACACAAATTATTGCTTGAAACAAGCTGAATTCTCTGATAATTTCTATTACTATTTTAATATGCCAACCATTATTACACAAAGAAATACAATAGACAAAATTCGAATTAATGATGATCTTCAAGAATTTAATTTCGACAATGACTTTGTAGAAAACATTTCTCAAAGGCTAGACCGAGTTATTTCAAATTCAGGTTTACAGACCTATAAATTCTCAGCCTCTGTTTCCTGGCGTTTAGTTATTGGTCTTGGTGCCTCTCATCCCCAAGAAACATCAATGACATTACATCATATCTATGGTATTCCTTTTATCCCGGGAAGTGCTGTTAAAGGTGTTACAAGACATTGGATAATTTATAATAAATTTAACCAGGATGAAAAAAATGCTGAAAAAGATGAAAAATTTATTGATATTTTTGGTTCTCAAGAACAGGCGGGTAATATTATTTTCTTTGATGCTTTCCCAATAAGGAAGATCAAATTACAAATCGATATTATGAACCCCCATTATCCAGATTATTATTCAAATGAAACCGCGCCAGCTGATTGGCAAAACCCAGTGCCAATTAAATTCCTGACTATTAAAAATACGCAGTTTTTATTTATTCTCGCATCTAAGAAAAATAATAAAGATTATTTACAGACTGCACGGGATTGGTTAAAAGAAGCTTTAGAAAATTTTGGTGTTGGGGCAAAAACATCTATTGGTTATGGATATTTTAATAATATTGAGGATAAATTATGAAAAAAGAATTCCATGTAATAAACGTCGGAGCCAGCATAATAACAAATTATCAGAAAAGTTTAAAAGAGAACGATGAAATTAAAAATAAGTCTCTTTCTGATAATGAATTCTGGCGTGAAATTTTATCGAACAAAAAAGATCTCCTGAACCACATTTATGAGTTTATTTCGGAAAAACCATTTGATAGATCTGCTGAATTAAACAGCTTTTTAAAGAAAATTGAAAATTCTGATGGTCATATTGAAGTTTATTTTGTTGGTACCAAAACAGCCGTTAGTGAAATATGCGTGAAGATCCTTAAGCAATATTTAGAGAATAACAAAAGATATAAGTTTACTATTTACGCTCACAAAGAAGTACCAGGTTATTTTATGAATGTTGTCTATGGTGAAGATAAGGTTAAAGAATTTATTGAGGGTATAGCTGATATGTTAGACCATCTTATAGAAATAGCTGAAAAAAAGAAAAAGGAAGGTTATAAGGTATATTTTAATCCAACTGGTGGGTTTAAAGCTCACGTTATTTCGATGGCTCTTGCAGGATTTTTTACAGGTTGCGAAGTATATTATATACATGAGGAATTTCGTGATTTAATAACTTTTCCACCTCTATTTTATCTGCCGAAACGAAAAGAACAAGAAATTTTAGAAATTCTAAACAATAAACCTGAAAAGTATATTGTCGGAAAGGACTTTAAAGATTTATCTGCTAATTATAAAGATGAATTTGACCGATTAAGTATATTTGGACTTGGTGAATACGAGTTTGATGAAGAAAATAAACCTTATCGATTTAGAATAACTTCTAAAGGTAAAATAATCCTGGCTAAATTAAGAGGGGAAATTGATTAGAAATTATAAATTTTTATGCATTTAATAATTAATTATGATCTAATAAAACAAAAAAGATACAAGAATTAATTTAAAAGATGATTTTGTGTTTGAAACAATTTACTTTAATGAAATTTCTTTTTGGGTATTTAAATCTAAACTTTTTTATATGCTTTAAACTTTAATTGCGAGATGTGAAATTTTTAATTAATAACTTAAAAAATCTTTTTTTAACGGAATACAATTTAATGAACAGAAAGAATTTTTAATGTGGTCTTGTAAGCAAAATCTGACAGCATTTTCCCGAACCCCCGTGCAAATAATTAGACAATTGATGAGTGAAGGGAGCAAAGTTGCGATTTTTTAAAATTTTTCCAGAAATTTCTTTCCCGAACCCCCTAGGGTTTTTAAAGAAAATGAGGTTCGGAGAAAAAATGCTTGACATTTCTGCAAAAATAAATTATAATTGCAGAAAATAAACCTGTTGTAATCGAACCATAGTGGAATTGAAACTTTTTTGGCTTTCAAAAGACCCAGAAAAGATTTAAAAGCGTTGTAATCGAACCATAGTGGAATTGAAACGCAAACCCATTAAGAAGACCGGAGCGGAGACAGAGTCGGTTGTAATCGAACCATAGTGGAATTGAAACATATCGAGCGTTTAATGGAGTCTATGGCTTGTTTGAAGTTGTAATCGAACCATAGTGGAATTGAAACAAAATGTCGAGTATGCCGACGATGGCATCATATAGCTCGGTTGTAATCGAACCATAGTGGAATTGAAACCTTTGTAATAAGGTTTTCTAACTGTATTTTCAATAGATAGTTGTAATCGAACCATAGTGGAATTGAGACCTAATGCCCGTAGTGCAATTAGAATAACTAAAATAACAAGTTGTAATCGAACCATAGTGGAATTGAGACTCTACCTTCCCATTCATATACGCGACGAGCCATCTTTGGTTGTAATCGAACCATAGTGGAATTGAGACAATATCATGTAAATTATAACTAGGCAGCTGCTTTAACAGTTGTAATCGAACTATAGTGGAATTGAAACCTTTATTCCCTGAGACCAAAGATCGAAAAAAACTTGGACTGGATTATGACATTAAATCAAAGACAAAAAACAATAAATCAAATGATAAGAATTAACATTTTCACTTCTCATCACTAAAAACATTACTCATCATAATCTTTTCAATTTTTTACAAACATTACAGAGAATTTGTTTATCTCTCAAAAGTCGCAAACTCCCCTCTTTCGATTATTTCCTACTGATTAATAAAAGTAAAATCTTTCGAACATTAAACCTTCAAATCTTTTTGTAATATTATTTGCCTTTGCCTAATTTATAATTGAACAAAATACATAATTTATAAAAGTGTTGCTGTATTACTCTAAACCAAATCTTTATTCTTATCAAATGACCAATATTCATTTTAACATTAAAAAGAACCTTCTGGAAAAATTATTTAACTTACACTCATATTTAAATGAACTTTACAACAAAACAAACTAAAGAAAAGGGAAAATGAACAACGGGAAAATTACACTTCGCCAACTCGAAACTCACCTTTTTAAGGCAGCTGATATCTTAAGAGGTAAAATGGACGCATCCGAATACAAAGAATACATTTTCGGTATGCTCTTCCTCAAACGCATCTCCGATGTCTTTGACGCAAAATGAGAAGAACTCACTGAACAACTTAAAAGTAAAGGCTTCCCAGAAAGTCAAATTGAGGAAATACTCGAAGATCATTCAACTTATGGTGATACTTTCTTTGTACCCGAAAGAGCTAGATGGAAAACAATCCTGGATTTAAAAGAAGATGTAGGCAACCAACTTAACAAAGCGCTTGCAGCAATGGAAGAAGCAAACCAAGAACTTGAGGGTGTTTTAAAACATATTGATTTCAATGCTACGAAGGGTAAAACACGTTTGAAAGACCAGCAACCTATTGACTTAATCCACGGAGGTAAATATAATGAAATTGTTAGGTGATTTTTATTTAAATAATACATTTACTAATTCAAAGAGGTAACAAATATGCCAAACAATAACTTTTCAAAAATAACACAGATCTTTTCGGCTTCGGATGTAAAACACGGCCTGTCTCTTTTCACGGATAGGGAGATTAGAGCTGTGGAGGCCATGATTATAGAACGGGATGGAAAATTTCATATCAAATGCCAGATCAAAGATAAATACAAACCCGCAAAACCTGAAGAAATCGTAAGGCAACTTTGGATTTATAGACTATTGAATGAATATAACTATCCAAAAGAAAGGATAGATATTGAGCGGGTTGTTTATTTTGGCTCAAGAGATTCTGGTTTAGCGGATATTGTTGTCCTTCAAGAAGACCTCCAGCATCCTTACATAATTTTTGAAGTAAAAAGACCTAAAAGAACCAAAGGGTTAGAACAATTAAAAAGTTATTGTAACGCCGAAGGGGCTCCGATTGGTGTTTGGTCTAATGGGAATGAAATGATAAGGCTTCACCGAGAAGAACCTAATATCTTCGTAGAAATTCCGAGAATACCAAAAGTTACAGAAGCACTAAGAGATATTTTAACTGAAAGATGGACACTTAAATGGCTTGAAGATCATGATGAATTAAAGCAAGGCAAGACGACACTTAAAAAGATATTGCTGGACTTAGAGGAGCTTGTTTTAGGCAATGCAGGGGTGGATCCATTTGAAGAAATTTTTAAGTTAATCTACGCCAAACTCTACGATGAATGGAAAGGGATTAACGACCCCTTTTATCAGTTAGAATTCTTCGTTGGAGACAGAAGCCCAGAACAGGTAAAAAGAGCAATAGCAAACCTATTGGAAGGAGCAAAGAGAGAATGGCAGGGGGTTTTTGAGCCAACCGATAAAATTGAATTGAGGAATGAACATTTAAAAGTGTGTGTTTCGTTCTTAGAAAAAATAAAGTTATTCAATTCTAATCTTCGAATCATAGATGAGGCTTTTGAATACCTAATACCTCAGGTTTCCAAAAAGAAAGAAGGCCAGTTTTTCACTCCCCGACCTGTTGAAGATATGGTTGTTGAAATGCTCAATCCAAAAGCCAGTGAATTCGTTATTGATCCTGCATGTGGTTCTGCTGGTTTTCTTTTACACTCCGTAATGCATGTTGCAGGCGGAATGATAAGCGGTAAACCTCTACCTGAAAATGCAAAAAACTTTGCTCAAAACAAAATTTACGGAATTGATAATGCTAAAAAAGCGGTAAAGATTGCCAAAGCAATTAACCTGATTGTAGGGGATGGCAAATCTCATGTGTATAAGGACAATTCATTAGCACCTCATACATGGGAAGACGAAACAAAGTCAGGTTTAAGAGGCAGGCTCTTAAGATTCCCTGATAATCTTGAAAAAGACAGGGAAAATCAAAACAAGTTCCTCTACTTTGATTTTGATGTATTAATGACCAATCCTCCATTTGCCGGGACGGTAAAAGAAAGGGAGATTTTAAGGCTCTATAACTTAGCTGAAAAAAACGGTAAGTGGGTAAACAAAATCGGCAGGCATATTCTCTTTTTAGAGCGTTCTCTCCAATTTATAAGACCTGGTGGGAGAATGGCTATTGTTTTGCCCCAGGGATTGCTTAATAATACAAATGCTGAGTATATCCGCAGATTTGTTATTGACGAAGCGAGAATTTTAGCAGTAGTAGGCTTGCACGGTAACACTTTCAAGCCACATACAGGAACAAAAACAAGCGTTTTATTTTTACGGAAATACACGGACGAAGAAAAAGAAAGTATTCAACAGATAAGGGCAAAATATGAAAGTGTATGGGAAGAATTCCTAAAAAGCCTCAAAGAAAAATATCAAAACTTAGCTTGGGATAGTTCGGTAGATGAGGAAAAAATCCCAGAAGAGCTAAACTCTTTCTTAGAAACTTATTTTGAGAGCAGAGAGGAGATTGAGGAATTACTAGCAGAAGAGGCTGAAAGTGAAGAAACTGAAGAGACAGAAGAAGAAAATAAAGGGAAGAAACCCCTAGCTGTTTTGGTTCAGGAGAAATCCGAATTAGACGAAGCATTAAGAGAAAAAGCAGAAGAATTAGAAGGCGCAAACGCTACAAGAAAAGTAGAACTGAAAAAGGAAATAAAGACATTACAAAATAATATAAACAAACTCACTAAAGAAATCTCTCACAGGACTTTAGCGGGGCAAATAAGTTTAGTTCTAAACGAAGAAAAGATTACAGAAGCCTTTAAGAAATACTGGCTTGATGGAAAAGTAATGCAGGAAATGGATTATCCCATTTTCTTTGCTGTTAATGAAAAGCCTGTAAAGGATGAAAGCGGGGAGTATAGATACAAGAAAAACCCAGACGGAACTTTTGTTTTAGATGAACACGGGCACCCGGTAATTGATCATGATTTAGATGAAATAGCAGAGGTTTTTATTAAGTTTGCTAAAGAACAATTAAAAAAAGGCGATAATCACTTTGATTTTTGGAGATAAAAAGATAAAAACCATGGCAGTATATAGTATTGTAAAATTATCAGAACTTGAAGGAGCAAAAAGGCTTGATGCGGAGTATTACGATCCTCTTTTTAATAATCTTAAAAAGTTGGATGTTTTTGAGAAGAAAAAATTAAGTGCCATATCAGACATTGCTTATGGTACCACCCCTCCGGGTGGTATATTTCAAGAAGAAGGGATACCCTTTATTAGGTCTCAAAATTTTATTTTGGGGATGGTTAATGAACCAGAGATTGTTTTTTGTGACTATGGTTTCCATAAAAGCAACATTAAATCATCTATTAAATCCGGAGACATCTTATTTGCAGCCGTAGGGGGAACTATTGGTCAAGTTGCAATAGTTCAAAGTAGTATTAAAGAGGGTAACATAAATCAAAACATAGCAAGGGTTAGGTTGCTCGACCCAATTTTTAACCCTTACTATGTTGGGCTGTTTTTTATGTCTAAATATGGGCAATTAGAGATTTTTAGATTCGTTACAGGCAACGCTCAGGCCTATCTTAACTCATTTCAGATAGGATCGTTTAAAGTTCCAATTATCAGCAAAGAAGCACAGGCTAAAATAGGTGCCCTTTTCCAAAAAATAGAAGATTTGGTTATCAGTTCAAACTCTCTCTACTCCCAAGCCGAAAACCTCCTTTCAGAAGAACTCGGGCTTAAAGATTTCAAGCCACAATACAAAAAAACTTATACTGCTAACCTTTCTGATGCCTTCTCATCCCATAGAATAGATGCTGAATATTTCCAGCCTGCGTATGAGGAAGTGATTGAGAAATTAAAAGAAAACAATATAGAACTAAAGCCGTTAAGGGAATTTATTATAAGTATTCAAAAGGGAATAGAGGTTGGGAGTGAGAATTACCAAGAAGAAGGCAAGCCATTTATCAGGGTTAGCAATCTTTCTATAAATGGATTTACTGACAGAGACCAAAAATATCTAAGTGAAGAATTATACAGGCAATTAAGAGAAACCTATGAACCCAAGCAAGGCGATTTTCTCTTAACAAAGGATGCAACGCCAGGTATTGCTTATGTTGTACAAGAAGATATTGAAGGATTAATCTCAAGCGGAATTTTGAAATTACAAATTGATGAGAACAAAATAAATAAAGAGTACCTTGCTTTGTGTATAAATTCCCTTATTGGAAAAATGCAGATAGAAAGAAATGGTGGAGGATCTGTAATTATTCATTGGAAATCCGAGCAAGTAAAGAGGTTACAAATCCCACTTCTTCCTCCTAAGATCCAGCAAGAAATCGCCTCACTTGTTCAGCAATCCCACGAAGCAAGAAGGAAGGCAAAGGAATTGTTAGAAATAGCAAAAAGAGCAGTCGAGATTGCAATTGAGAAGAACGAAGAAGAAGCTTTGGAATATATTTACAATACAGCCTCTGACCTTCTAGGAGAAAAATAATTGACTTAAAATAAGAAAAAAATGGCAAAAAAATAATTTATTCCAGTTTTTGAGATTTTTTGGAAATCTTTAGCCCACTTGTCCATTATGCAAAAAGATATTGTTAAAAACTTAATTAGAATAAATTAAGATGAAAAAGTAGAAGCCTACAAGCAAAAACTTGATCGTATCAAAAAAGGCTTAATGGAGGATTTACTTACGGGAAAGGTGAGGGTGAATAAGTTGATTAAGGAGGGAAAAAATGAAAAATAAAATACAACTGATTTTACAGGAGCATAAAAATTATTTAGTGGAAAAATTTGGAGTAAGTGAGATAGCTCACTTTGGCTCTTATGCAAGGAGGGAAGAGAGCAATGAGAGTGATGTAGATATACTTGTTGATTTTAAAGAAGGATGTAAAACTTTTGATAATTATATGGATTTAAAATTCTACCTTGAAGAACTTATCGGTAAAAAAGTTGACCTTGTAATAAAATCTGCTATTATACCAAAATTAAAAACTTTTATATTTGAAGAAGCTATATATTTCTAAAAAATGCACATTAAAGATAATTCTCCAAGATATTATTGAAAAGATTGGGAAAATTAAAAAGTTCACACAAGATATTGAAAAATATAGCGATTTTGTTGAGAACTAGCTTTTTTTATGCAAATTAAAAGCCGCTTGAAAATATTGGAGAAGCTGTCAAACAGATACCAGATGATAAAAAAGAACTTTATCCGATAGAGTGGAGAAAAATCGTCGGTTTAAAGGATATACTTATTCACGAATATTTTGGAGTAGATACTGAAATAATCTGAGAAGTTATCAAAAACAAACTTCCAGAATTAGAAAAGGCAATAAATTTTCTTCTTGAAAAGGAACTCTAAAAATGTACACCAAACTTGACGAAGAACATTATGTAGAAAATCCATTTCTTGCTCATCTTCAGCGTATTGGCTGGAAGTTTTCAGGCAAAACAATAAAAATTTGAAGATATCTTCTAATATTCTTGTTATAATTGATGTAGCACACAAGGGCACTATATATATATATCAAGGTGGAAATATAAGAAAAGATCTTCTAAACAAAATAAAAATAGCCTTTACTGGCACAACAATAGAAAAAAACTGAAAGGTTATAGACAGCCTGCGGGAGATGGTGAAGACCTACGAGGAGAAGATAAAACGTGTGAATGAAAAGTTTTAAGAGAATAACGTAATGCACTTTCACAATCCTAAAATTTCTAAATTATAATTCTTGACAAAAATTGTTCTATGTAGATAGATAGTTAATAACTTAATAATAAAAACAAGTTGTAATACTCAATTATAATTTCTAAAACCATAAAATATGAGACCACTCCTCTCCTATTCTTTTCTACTTAATGCCAACTAATTAGAACCATACTTCCTCCATAAGATAATTTTTCTTTTACAAACTGACTCTTAAAAAAAAATTATAATAATCCTCCCTCTACCTCCAACCCAGTCCTTGATGTAACTCCCTTGGGATGGGACCCATTTTTTTCGATGCGAGCCCACCCCCTCTTCCTTTTCTAGCCACATGCAGAATGTAGTCCATTCTGTGTGTGGCTTTTTTTTATCCACAAAATCATTCACAAAAAAAATCCTTGGAGGTAACATGGTTCAATTCAATCTCTCAATGGGTGACTATACACCCAAATTCTTTACAAATCCCAGCTTTCAACTCTCAAAAGTTGATTTAATCTCTGTCGACAAGACAGAAGACAGTGCCCTCAAAATGTTTTACGCTAATCATTCTTTTACCTATGTGAGGGATAAAATCCGTCACATAGATGCTTATGATCTAAATAATAAATTAATTCCATTCGAAAAATTCCCAGAGCGACTAAAAATCAAAATCAACTCTCAAAACCTCTTCAAAGTAGGCAAATATCTGAGCCGAATATTTCGGCCAACTAAATATGGTGCCCACTTTGATAAGCTCTCGGTTTTCGTAAATGATAACTACCCACCAGAATATGTTGATGGCATCTCTCTTATTTCACAGAAACTGGCTAAATCCTTAGGCTGGAATGCATCTCCAAATCAAACGGCTCAATTCACACTGTTTTATGATGGCGGCTTAGTTAAGGGTCATGCTGTTGTATCAGATAAAATTAAATCTGATGTCGTCATATACAGTGGCAATCTAAAACAGGAAGTCCGTTTCGAAGGTGGCTATTATGTCGCTCTTGAACCTGTGAAGCTTTCTCGCCGTGTCAATATGGATATTCAAAGCTTGATTAATCTATGGGCTCTATTCAGAGGTGAGCAATACTTCGATTGGTTTATCAACTCAGTTGAACAGTTCAAATCTGATCTTGTTAATGGAAAATTATCAGAGTGGTTAGATGATCTGGATGAACTTGATCCCAACGGTGAACTTGATGATAGCTTTACCCTTCGAACAGCGATTAGACATGGTGTCGACTATAGAAAATTTCCAGGATTGATGCGATCTGCATGGAATATATTTCAAAAATCTTTATTGAAGATAGTCGGAAAAGAAAATGCAGTCAATTTTAGAATTCCAATCTTCAACGCCTATCGTGCATACCTTAGAGTTGATCTTCGTAACCATAACGAAGTTGGTGACTTTGATTTAGTCACTGAAACCATTTGCCTTGATGAAAAAGGAAATCTCTGGGTTAATCCTCATTTGTTACCAAAGATGTTTAAGGTCTTGGGGGGTGCAGACCAGGATGATAGCGTCGTAATTATTCCAGTCAAAGGTGGTGAAGCAATCATTTATCGTAATCCAAATCAATTCGGCGAATATCAAAAGTTGAAACTTCAAACTGATGGTGTAGATGTGAAGTTTGTCTACGGTATAAAAGGCCTAATTCCTTATAAAGATGTGAACTCAGACAATAAAAGCGAGGAAGAGGGTTCGTTATATAAAAATCCTTACCTCCAGAAGTATTTAAGCAAAATCCAAAATCAAGATTTGCCCTATGATAAATACTGGTTAAGTAGAACAGTTGTGTCAGTTATAAACAACGAAGGTAATATTGGTTTTGTTGCCAATGCAGAAATGGTTATGAACAGCGTTGCTCTCATTGATAAAAAGATGTTTAAGGAATTAAAAGATAATTTTAATTGGAATTTAGAAAAAGTAATTGATAGTGCCGTTAAGGATAATGCTGATATATCTGATGAGATTAATAAAGTCTATGATTTTTATGAATACTGTGTTGAAAATGAAGTTCCTGTGCCACTTTGCCTCGAAAAGCGTATTCCTGAGAAATTTCGTAATCGCGTAGCTTACATTGAAGAATATCTCCATCCGTTAGATGAATTATATATAGCTCTCGTTAAAGTAATTGAACAGGTAAATAAGGAAATCATCGGTGAAGGAGTTGCTGGAAAAGATAGGATTAAAGGCTTGATTGATTATTGTGAGCCACCTGTGGAAAATATTTTCAATGTCTGCCGTGAAAATCCATTTTCAGATTATGCAGTTAGTTTATTAAAAAGTTATAACCGTGGCGTCGCAGCTATACTTGATGATGCAAAGGAAATGTCAATGGTTGAAAGGATAAAAAAGATTGAAGAGGGTATTAGAAATGTTCAATTGCAACTAAGCGAGACACTTAGTCAATTCAGCGAGGAAGAGAGGTTGCTTATCGTGCAGCAATTTGCGCTTTCGGTGTATGTATATGGCAACAGCATCCACGATAGTATTATCTGGAATAAATATGTGGCTGGCGACATGATAAAACTATTGATATATGCTGGCGAAGGTAAAGAGATCAAAGTATCCGGCAATAGATACTATCGTGAGGCAAATAGTTTAAAAATTGATACTGATAAGATCAGAGTAAGGGTTTGGTCTAAAGATGAACTAAAACCTGATATGTTTATCAACGGCTCAGAAGTTCTAATTGTAGATAAAAAAGTTCTCTGCTGTAACATTGAATTAAATATTGGTGATGAAGTTAAAATTTCAGATGGCTCATTCAAACTTGAGGCGGTATCATTGGCCTACAGTAAAAAGACAAGAAGCGTTTTGAAGAACTCTCTTACTTTTGTTTTATCGCCTATCTCTTAAACCTCACTTAAAGCTATTTTCTTTTATACACATAAAATTAACTCTAAACACTCTCCGCTCATTTTACCCATCAATAGATTATCAAAAGACGCACTAAACACTGACACACACCCTCCGCAGTCTCCGACTGCATCCTTCCATTTCATTTACTTAATGGGATAACTAACCAATAAAAGGAGAAATACATGACACAAACGATTAACTGGGTTGATATATCAATCCTTTGTCCAAAATGCAAAACCTACTTTACTGCCTCAATTTGTGAGAGAACCACAAAAACCCTTAAAAATCAACTAAAAACGCAGTTTATAATGCACGACTATTCAGTCGATTGCCCTTACTGCAAATCCAAATTCAATGTAACTCAAATATACCATCAAATCACAAGGGATTAATAAAAAGAAAGGAGACTATTTATGTACTCACCAAAAATATCTGAAGAAAATGTCATAAGGCTTTATCACCTAAAACAGAAACTCAAAAGGCCTATGACAAAATTGGTCAATGACATCTTAAATCAATATTTCAATCAGAAACAAATTGGAGGAAACACCTATGAATACGGAAAACTTCCTGGACGAACTTCTGAAAGAAGCTGAACAAACCGAACAGATCCAAAGTCGGGCATATTGTGATTTAATACTTAAAGAGATATCAAATCTCAAAAGTCAGGTAGACCAAAACACCTATGATGCCAGTGTTGAAATAGAAATCATAAATCGCTGGCTCGAAGAGAAAAACGCTTCACTTAAAAACCGCATACAATATTATGAGGGTCTGCTTGAAAACTATATGAGGCATAACAACCTCAAGACCCTTGACCTTCCAAATGGTATCTTAAAGGTCAGGAAAAATCCTGATAAGATTGAAATCACTGATATTGAAGCTTTTCTCCGCAATGCTCGACCAGAACTCATTCGCATCATTCCTGAAGAAATAAAACCAGATCTCAATAAGATCAAATCCTTCATCAAGGCCACCGGGGAAATACCAGCTGGTGTAACTTTTATTGAAGGTACAGAACAATTCACATACAAACTAAAACAACAAAATAAGGAGACAAACGATGAACCAGAGACCTAAACTCGAAATACCTGTCAATGAACCAGTAATCGTAGAGCTCATCTACGATGAAGCAATAACAGGCCAGAATGGCTTCGGTGAATACTATCTTTATGCTGTTAAAACAGATGGCAAGGAATACTCGTTCTTTGCTCATCCTGAGGTTCATAAAGTCTTAAAGAATTTTCGTCGTGGCGATATGTTCGAGATAACCAGACTGGCTTACAACAATGGGAAGAAGATAAACATTAAATGGATAGTCAGACCTTTAGTCCAGAAGGATACAGAGCAGAATAAAGTTGAGGAAAGCAAAGATGAAACTGCAGTTGATATTACTCAGAAAGATCATCTATATCAGACATTGCTAACATCATACAAAGATGCTATTGAACTCCAGAAAGAGCTTAATGGTATGATTGACATTGAGAAAGCTGCGATTACTCTCTTTATTGCAAGAAGTAAAATCAACGGTAATGGGATTAAGCTGGAGTAATTGAATATGAAACGAAAAGAATTATTTGAATACATAATTAACAGCATCAAAGCCAACTTTGAGAAAGGGACAATTCCCTGGAGAAAACCCTGGAAAGTTGGTGTGCCGATGAACTTTATAACTCGCAGACCTTATAATGGTATTAACTATATCCTACTTTCTTTAACCAGCTTTCCAAGCCCATACTTTTTAACATACCTTCAATGTCAAAATCTAAATGGCAAAGTTCTTAAGAACAGCAAGGGCTTTCCTATAGTTTACTGGAAACATCATGAAGTCGATTACTTTGATGATGAAACTAATCAGGAACAGACAAAGGTGGTATCAATATACAAGGTAAGCTATGTTTTCAATATATCCCAGACAACGCTCTACAAAGAACAATACGACACAGGTAATAAAATACTTGATTGTGAATATGTTATTAACAGGCTTGAGCCAGAGCTGGTGATTAAGAATAACTTTCAGAGATGCTTTTATGATCCAGTAGATGATTATATATCAATACCGCCCGTAAGTTATTTTAGCACGCCTGAAGAATATTATGCATCGTTATTTCATGAGCTAATCCACTGGACAGGTCACCCGTCAAGGCTGAATAGGTTAAGCTGCGAAACAAGGATACCATCCCCTCAGGAGAGAGCTATTGAAGAGATGGTTGCCGAGATTGGAAGTTCATTTTTATGCGGGTTATGTGGCATAGCACCAAAAACGCTTGATAACCAATCGGCGTATATAAGTAACTGGCTCAAATTAGCCGAGGACGACCCCAATGCACTGATTAATTCAATATCCTTAGCCCGCCAGGCTGTTGACTATCTTGTTCCGGAAAGCGTATACAACTATATGGATTACATTAAAAGCTCTGATATAAGTTAATAAATTCAACTTCAAATCAAACGACCGGTCGTTTTTTACTGTTTATTTAATGGCAATTCACCAAGGCTAAAATTAGTAGAAAAATATTTCATACTAATATTTAATAAAAAACTATAATAATTGATTATACTTGTCCAATGACTTTGGACACTTAATAGTTGGCAATAATTACTGATTGAAATAAAAAAAGTCCATTCTAGTTAAAAAAAATCCTTAATAACACTTGACAAAACAAAAATTCAGATCACGAAGCAACGATTTTACGAAACTTTAGCTGATTTTAAGTCTAACCACTTCAAATCAAATTAATTTCAATGCAAAATTGATTTGATTTTAATTTCAAAACCACTTGACTTGGCAAAAATCTATGCGCTCATTTGCAGTGTAATTTGAATGTGATAAATGTGAAATGTCTAATTATTATATTGGTAGTTTTTATTACGGCAAGTTTATAATAAATGCAACAGAGATGCTGGTTTATGATAGATATGACAATTTCAATTTGCAGTACTCTAATAAATGTGCTGGGTGTTCAGCACTTTAAATCAGTTAAACTTAAACTAATAGAGGTAAAATCTTATGAAAAATAAAAATAGAGTTCGTGTTTACCCAGTTCAAACGAGACTTGATGAAGAAAATCTTCTTCTTCTAAAGTCCCTTTCAAAAGAATTGGGCGTTAGTCTAAGCCTGATGGCTAGACTAATCATAATTGGATATTTAAAAAGAAACAATGGAGGTAATTATGAATTACCAGAGCAATTCTCAAAAAATTAATGAAGAGACTAATGGTACTATGGATAACCCTACAATAGGGGAATTCATCAGTAATATAAATCTGAAAGGTAATTATCCAAATTCAACAATTACTCAAATAGGAGTTCAAAATATGCTAAATGTTAATAAGCCTGATAAAATATTCAATAGACCACCAAAGTTAGAAATTTTTGTTGGTATACCTTGTACATTCACTATTATTTCAGATAAAATTCATAAAGGTAAAAATAATTCATTTTATAAGTACATTAGGGTAATTTCTGAGGGAATAGAACATACTCTGTTTCTAGATGATGGTTTAGACGAAGCTATCAAGGATTATGTTAAACCTTTTAATACATTGACTGTTATCAAGTCAATTAATGATAATAAAATATGCTGGGATATTCAATTACATACCTCTGATGAGCATAAAGTTGAAGAAATAAGTTATCCGAAAAAATACCCTCCTAAGCTTAAAATTAAGGATAACGAAGAAGTTATCGTTCAAGTTTTAAGTAAAACACCTAGAACTGGTAGCAATAACTATGGTCCATACATATATTTTAGACTATTACACGAAGGAGTTGAAAAATCCCATTTCGTAAATAACGACTTCGTAGAAAAGTATAATAATCTTGGTAGACCAGACTGGATCTCAATTAAAAAAGTAGTTAATGATGATGGAAAGTATTATGAGATAAATGCTTTAAGTAAGGATCAAATTGAAGAATACTTATCTCGTTTAGCAATTAAGACAAAGGATAACAATAATAATAGCGAGGAAGACACTCAATGACCAATAATTTCCATTTCGGGGGGGGTAATTTTGCCCTCCCCAATTTTATTATTCAGTCCTATTCGACTATCTACAGAGTAACTTTAATGGAAAGAAATTCCTTTAGTGCAACTATTAAGGAGACTAGATTATGTCACAGAACTTAAATAATTCAATAACCTTCATTCCTATTAGGAAAATCGCAAACGATGATCCTTATACGACGGTCATAAATCAAATCAGTAATGACGTATTACAATTCGCTATTAGTAAAGGCCTCATCCGGTATAAAAAGAATACCTATCTGGAGGGTATTAAAATATTCATAGAACATCTAATATATGCCTTATATTACGACAAATTTATCGCCTTCCCGAAGTCCACACAATACTATAGAAGATTAAAATCGAATAACTCAACATCACAAACATATGAGACCGTTATGAAAATATTCGATATTCTATTAAATCTTGGCTATGTAGAAACCATTTTCCAGCCTAAACCCTCCTACAAAATTAGGCGACCAAAACCAAAAGCTAAAAAGCGGAACGTTGATGAAATGGCAACAAGGATAAAACCCACAAACACATTCCGAGAAACTCTGGCAAATGTAGAGATCTCATTCAACCAGGCCTTAATCTCATCAGAACCAGAATTATTAAATCTAAATAACATCCTCTTTTGGGCCTACTCTAAACCCTGGTCAACAATTACGCAACAATTCATCGACCTAGGTTTCATCATAAAACTCAGATCAATTAAAGAAATTCGTAGCGCTAAAAAGCTCCTCAAACAAAATAATGGAAACCTCTCTAGTTTAATACCCATCAATGAAGTCAAATCAGAACTAGTCCTATCCACCAATGAAAATGTGGCAAATGGCGACAGCAAATGCAGTTTAAAATGCTCCCTAAACAAATACAACCAATATATTGCCGGCCAACAAATATTATTTATTGAAAGCGAAGAAGACTACAATTGGCTAATTAATAAATTATCTGCCGAGGCCAAAGGCGCCCAGCCCAATTCGCCACGCAACTATATTAACGCCGCGGCAGAAGGCGAATGGCAACCAACGAAATGCCATTCATATTCGTCAATTGCCGATATAACCTCCGCTCCACAGCGGAAGGGGAATATTTATTCCATACCAGTTAATGGGCGTGTAGCCACAATTAATAGGGCCAATTATTTTTCCGCAAGTGCCACATCCAATAACATTAAAGTTATTCCTGCATATTATAGCTCTTTGGCAAATCCATTAGCTATTGTTCTGCACCAACTCTATGGCGCACTGTATCCCAATGAAGTTCTTATCTCCGCTACATCACCAACAGAACCAACTATTCATATACCCAAAACCCACATTCGCGGCGGCATTTCTACCAATTTTATTCAATCTTACGAATATTTCCTATCAGGCATCATTTTATTATTCTTCCATATAACTAGTCGAAATTTAAATTTATACCTTGGCGGTATAAAATTTCAGTGGCATAAATCTGTAAAGCCAATTAAAGCCCTTAAACTCGATCCTCGCCTTTATAGAGTTTTTAATGATCTTGATTTACAGAAAGGTGGAAGGTTCTACGGAGCACAATATCAATCTCTATCTGAAGAGAAACGCAAACGTATCTTAATAAATGGCCAATTAAGCATTGAACTAGACTTTAAAAGTTTACATTTAGCAATGCTTTACCATCTCGAGGGTTTACCGTTTGATATTAACCAGGACGGATACTCTTTAGATAATTACCATCCAGAACTTCGAAAAATAATAAAACTCGCCTTTCAGATTTTACTAAATAGCTCTGGACTTCAACAGGCAAAAATTGCGATAAAGAAAATGCTTTTAGATGAACCAAGTTTATTGGCCCTTTTTAATAACTGTACAGATAAATCAATTCCGCTTGAAACAAGAATTCTGTCTCTAATTAACTCCATTAAATCAAAACATGAGCCTATTCGTAAATATTTTCATTCAGGCATTGGCTTAAAATTACAACGTATCGACTCAGACATCGCAGAAAAAATATTATTAAGAACTGTTGATCTGGACATTCCTTGCTTATGTATCCACGATAGTTTTATAGTTCCAATACAGCATGAGAATACATTAAAACAGTTAATGCAAGAGAGTTATAAAGAAACGATTAGGGAGTATTATCAGAAACAAAGAGGATTATTGGCAAATTTTGAAATCAACATCAATGTAGAATAAATGTTCTTTTTCTATATAAGTACAAATATGTCAGGGAATGCTTTAATTCTCTGACCATTATTATTCATTAAGGGTAATTAAATTTTGGTTTTAACTATGAGTGAAAAAACTTATTCAAACACTTCTTTGCTTACTATTACTGAAACAGCACAATGTCTTAATATAAGCCGTGAAATGGTTTATAATTTAATTCAACAAGGTAGATTAGGGGTTATTCAACTCAATACCCGCTTTAAAGTACCGTATAGTGAAATAGAACGGTTCATAAAAGAAAACACTGTTTATGTTTCAAGTGATACTTTCATTAACCAGATCTTTGATGTAGATACATCCACTTCAACATCAAGTTTTAACTCTGTTGAATTATTTGAAAAACTTAAGGAGAATTTCAATAATGGCTAGTATTTATAAGAAAGGTAACCGTTTATATATTAGCTGGTATGATAAATTATCAGGGAAGAGAATTAATCGTTCTCTTAATCTAACAGTAACTCCTGAAAATATTAGAAAAGCCGAACAATTTGCCCGTGAATTTCAAAAAGAACTAGACAAACTATATCAGAACTTCATTTTAAAGGGCATTGTCAAATCGTCTATTAAAAAGGCTTTCGAGCATTTCCTTAAAATTAACAGCTTCAAAAATCCAAAGACTATAAAGGAATACAAAAATTTCTACAATAAATTTACTCAATATTTTAACGAAAACGATCCTTGCAGTGAAATTACTAAATCAACCAGCGAGGACTTTCTAATCTCACTTCAAAAATACCACTACGCCCAAAACACTTTATATGGGATTACTAAAAACTTGAAGAAGTTTCTTAACTTTCTGTTTGAGTATAATTACATACCAATATTTAAGTTAAATTCAGATGTCACATATAAACCTGAGGTTAAACAGGTAATTATCTTCTCACTGTCAGACCTTGAACTTATGCTTTCAAGACTTGAAGAAAAGAATGACAATTTCAAAACAACTTTTTACTTACTACTATTTACAGGCTTGAGGCCAAGTGATATTATAAACATTAAAACTGAAGATATTGATTTCGATCATAAACTTTTAAGGTATTATTCACCTAAGACACGAACTTATAATATAATACCAATCCATGAAGACTTAGTGCCACTATTAAAACATAGATGCGAACAGATTACTAATGGAAGATTAATTGATTATGCAACTATAGGTGAAATGGGAAAAGCAATGAGACGCTTCTTTAAATCCTTAGGCTTGGATAAGAAAGGTTATGATCTCAGAACATTCAGAAAGACTTATATCTCACTTCTTTATATGAACAATGTTGATCTTGCGAGTGCCAAGAGACTTGTTGGTCACAAAGAACTTAAAACAACCGAAAAATATTACACAGTATTTTCAGCTGACAAACTAAGAAATGAATTATCAAAACTTAAACTACCGTCTGTAACTACTCATCACAAAAAAGAAAATGACGAATTATGATGACAGAAAATTTTATATGTATACTTTTACGAATGTCGTATCCTTCCACGCTTCGGAGTGGATTAAACTTTTACCAATACACTGCTCGAAATGTAGAAAAATTGTTAGTCTTAAAATTAGACACCCTCAGTCTCATTTTGGTGTACTTCAATTTGTACTTCAGTCGAAATGCTTTAAAAAACAAAAGCCCTGTAAGTTGTTATATTACAGGGCTTTACTGCGTGAGCGCGGATGGAATCGAACCATCGACCCTCTGCTTAAAAGGCAGATGCTCTACCCCTGAGCTACGCGCCCAACCATCATCAAGTTTTCAGATAATCAAAAGAACTTTATCTAAAAATTTTTCAATCAATGTAGTTGCAAATATAAAAAAATTAATTCCACATCCAAAATTTAAATTTGAAGTCTTACAATTAATTAAAAATTGTTCTGTGAAAAATAATTATTTCTTAATTATCAATCGATAATTTTGTATTACTTCTGAACCTTAGGTAATTTTGTAAACAAGTAATAAAAAGAAAGGAGTGTAAAATGTTACTCATTGAAGATATAATTGCTCGCGAAATTTTAGATTCACGAGGTAATCCAACAATTGAAGTTGATGTAATCTTAGAAGATGGAACTTATGGAAGAGCAGCAATTCCCAGCGGTGCATCAACTGGAACACAAGAAGCTGTTGAACTCCGAGATGGAGATCCAAAAAGATATCTTGGTAAAGGAGTTCAAAAAGCAGTTCAAAATGTCAATGAAATAATAGCAGATAATCTTGTCGGTCTCGATCCTTTTGATCAAGTAAAAATTGATAATATCTTGATTGAACTTGATGGGACTGAAAACAAAGGCAATCTCGGTGCAAATGCAATTCTCGGAGTTTCACTTGCAGTTGCAAAAGCTGCCGCAAATGCACTCGGAATGCCTCTTTACCGATATATCGGTGGAACAAATGCGAAAGTTATTCCTGTCCCAATGATGAATATAATTAATGGTGGTAAACATGCAGACAATAATGTCGATTTTCAAGAATTTATGATTATGCCAGTGGGTGCGTCAAAATTCAGTGAAGCTTTGAGAATGGGTGCAGAAGTATTTCATAATTTAAAATCTGTCTTGAAGAAGAAAGGTTATAATACAGCTGTTGGTGATGAAGGTGGTTTCGCTCCAAATCTTAAATCAAATGAAGAAGCAATTGAAGTTATTCTTGAAGCTATTGAAAAAGCTGGTTATAAACCTGGTGAAGATGTAGCAATTGCACTTGATCCTGCTGCAAGTGAATTCTACGATGAGACTAAGAAAAAATATGTCTTTAAGAAATCTGATGGCTCAGAACTAACCTCCGTCGAAATGGTTAACTACTGGAAAAACTGGGTTGAGAAATATCCAATTGTTTCAATTGAAGATGGTATGAGTGAATTAGACTGGGATGGCTGGAAACTTTTAACTGATGAACTCGGCAAGAAAATTCAATTAGTCGGTGATGATATTTTTGTTACAAATCCTGAAATTCTGGCAAAAGGAATTGAGAAAGGAATAGCTAATTCAATTCTAATTAAACTCAATCAGATAGGTACTCTTACCGAAACTCTTGATACAATTGAACTTGCCAAAAAAGCTGGCTACACTTCGGTGATAAGTCATCGCTCAGGTGAAACTGAAGATACGACAATCGCTGATTTAGCAGTTGCAACAAATGCAGGAATGATTAAAACAGGATCAACAAGCAGAACCGATAGAATTGCAAAGTATAATCAATTATTAAGAATAGAAGAAGAGTTAGATACTACTGCTGTTTTTCTTGGAAGTGCAGCACTTAAAAAATCGTAAAAATGAATTTAGTTGAACTTCTTCTTTAATAATTTTTTTTAAGGGAACTGAGATTTCAGTTCCCTTTTTAGTCAAAAACAAAATGAGGGTGGAGTTATGAAAAAATTAATTTTATTCGTTTTTGTAATAATTATTCTGGTGACTCAAATGAAGCTTTATGGACAAAAAATTTTTCCTTATGAGATAAAAGAACATACACTTTCAAATGGATTAAAAGTCGTAGTCGTTCCTTACAATAGTCCAGGTGTTGTTGCTTATTATACTGTAGTCAGAGCCGGGTCGAGAAATGAAGTCGAGCCTGGTAAAACCGGTTTCGCCCATTTCTTTGAACATATGATGTTTAGAGGAACTGAAAAATATTCTGATGTAGAATATAACCGAATTTTAAAGTTGCTCGGTGCTGACTCAAATGCCTGGACATCGAATGACCAAACAGTTTATCACATTGTAGCAAGTGCTGATGCTTTAGAAACGATCATTGATATTGAATCAGACAGATTTAAAAATCTTAAATACAGCAAAGAACAATTTCAAACAGAAGCAGGTGCAATCTTAGGTGAATACAATAAAAGTGCTCTGAATCCATTTCAGATATTAAATGAAGAAATGCAAAAACTTGCTTTCACAACTCATACATACCGTCACACAACTATTGGTTTCCTTGAAGATATTAAAGATATGCCTAATCAATATGATTATAGTCTGCAGTTTTTTGATAGATATTATAGACCTGAATATTGCACAATCATTGTTGTTGGTGATGTTAATTTCAACAAAGTAATTTATTTAATTGAAAAATATTATGGGGATTGGAAAAGAGGATCATTTGAACCAAATATTCCTATTGAACCAGAACAAAAAGAAGAGCGCATCAAAGAAGTTAAGTATCCAAATAAAACTTTGCCTTATCTTTATATTGGTTACAAAGTTCCAGCATTTGATTCCAGGAACAAAGATGTTGCCGCATTAAATGTCATAGCTGAATTATTATTTTCAGAGACCTCTGAACTTTATCAAAAATTAGTTCTTGATGAAAAACTGGTTGATTTTGTAAGTGGTGAAATGCCGCTCGATAGAGATCCTTCTTTATTCAGAATTTATACAAGAATAAAAGATGATAAAAATATCGACAGGGTGAAAGAAGAAATATTTAATGCAATTGAAAAATTAAAATCTGAGCAAGTATCACCAAAAAAACTTGCTGATGTTCTGTCAAATATGAAATACAGTTTCTTGCATAGTCTTGATAATGCAGATGCAATTGCTTCAACTCTTGCATATTATGTAAGTGTAACAGGATCACCACACAGTCTTGATGAATTTTATCAGACTCTTTCAAAAGTTACTCCTGATGATATTCAACAAGCTGCTAAAAAATATTTCACCAAAGAGAAAAGAAATATAGTCACATTAATTTCGGGGGGAAATTAAAATGAGAAGTTTAATTATCTCAATTATGTCTGTGCTTATGATTTTTAGTGAAATTTTATTCCCGCAAAAAATGAAATTCGTTACATTGAAAATTGAAGATTCACCCATTATCTCTTTCAGAATTCAATTCCGTGTTGGAAGCGTAAATGATCCTAAAGGAAAAGAAGGCCTTAATCAATTGACGGCTCGATTAATTGCTGAAGGTGGTTATGGTGATGTAACTTACAAAGAAATGCTCGATAAACTTTATCCAATTGCTGGAAGAATTCGTGTATTCCCTGATAAGGAAGTAACAACTTTCGTAGCAGACATTCATAAAGATAATGTTGAAAAGTTCTGGTCAATCTTTGAGCAAGTACTTACAAATCCACGCATGGATGAAAATGATTTTAGTCGTCTTAAAGATTTTCAGATGAATTATATCAAAAATACTTTGAGAAGAGAAAATGATGAAAACCTTGGTAAATATTATTTGCAAACCATGATTTATGAAAATCATCCATATGGCTCAATTGAAGCCGGGAAGGTATCTTCATTAAAATCTATTACACTTGATGATGTCAAAAACTTTTACAAGAAATTTTATAATCAATCTAATTTGACAATTGGGATTGCTGGCAGCTTCGATCAAAAATTTCTTGATAAGATTAAAAAAGATTTATCGAAACTTCCAATAGGTAAACCAAATGTTGTGAAACTTCCAAAGCCTCAAAAAATTGAAAACATTGAGGTCACCTTAATAGAAAAGAAGACTCCTTCAACAGCTATCTCTTTTGGTTATCCAATTGATATTACAAGATCGAACAAAGATTTTTATGCCTTAATGATTGCAAATTCATATTTAGGTGAGCATCGAACATTCAATGGTGTTTTGATGAACAAAATGCGTGGCGATAGGGGATTGAATTATGGTGATTACTCCTACATAGAAAACTTTATCCAGGATGGCGGTTCAACATTTCCAATCCCAAATATTCCAAGAAGACAACAATATTTTAGTGTTTGGATTCGTCCCGTTGTCAATGCAAATCGTCATTTTGCATTGAGAATGGCAATTAGAGAGGTAGAGAAATTAGTTAAAGAAGGAATTCCAGAAAAAGATTTTGAAGAGACAAAACAATTTTTGATTAACTATTCAAAGCTCTGGGTTCAAACTCAATCGAGAAGGCTCGGATATTTAATGGATTCCGAATTTTATGGGACAGGTTACTTCATAGATGAGATTGCAAAAAGACTTCCCAAATTAACCAAGAAAGATGTTGACAATGCAGTTAAAAAATATTTGAATTTCCAGAATATCAAAGTCGCAATGGTTACTGAAGGAGCTCAAGAATTTTCGAAAGATTTAGTCAGCAATAAAGTTTCGCCAATTACTTATCAACATTCAAATATTTCACAGCATATACTTGATGAAGATCGATATATTCAGAAATATCCGCTTAAGATAAACGAAAAGAAATTGAAAATTGTGAATGCTGAAGAAGTTTTTGAGTAAGTAGTTGTTTTAATTTACAGCCATCTCTTGTTTTTAAGGGATGGCTGTAATTTTTTTCATTGACAATTTGACTGAGTAATGTTTACTCAAACTTATTCAGGTTAATTACCAAGCCGAATTAAAATTTAATTCATCAACGGTAGTGAGGAAAATTTTTATACTCAAGCAACAATAAAAAATTAAAGAGTAACTTTATGAACTTAAAAACACAATTGAATCAATTAAATAAATTTATCAAACAACACAGAATTGAAATAATTGATCTTAAATGCGTTGATTTGATTGGCAGGCTTCATCATGTATCTCTTCCTCTTTCTGAGGTTACTCTTGACGAAATAGTATACAATGGTGTAGGCTTTGATGGATCAAGTTATCGCTTCTCAAAAGTTGAAAGCAGCGATATGATATTAATTCCTGATTTATCTACTGCTGTGATTGACCCATTTCGAGAAATGAAAACACTAAGTTTCTTTGCAAATATTCATTTAACTGATAAAGCAAGAAGTAGATTTAACCAGGATGGAAGGTATGTTGCATCTAAAGCTGAATCAATTTTAAAAAAATACAATATTGCTGATTTATCATGGTGGGG
Organism: Ignavibacteria bacterium; assembly: GCA_013177855.1. NCBI lineage: Bacteria > Pseudomonadati > Ignavibacteriota > Ignavibacteria > Ignavibacteria bacterium. The sequence goes on along the minus strand of JABLYA010000001.1, from coordinate 504,369 downwards.
ACCTGAGTTTGAATTTTATATTTTTTCAAAAGTTGAATATGATACCCGTACTGCTTCTTCTTATTATCATGTAGAACATGCAGAAGAATTTTTTACTAATGCTTATCACGCTGCCAATCCATTCGACATATATGACGATTTTCGAGATGAAGCCTGTGCATATCTCAAAAAATTCGGAATAAAGGTAAAATATCATCATCATGAGGTTGGAGAAAGAGGTCAACAAGAAATTGAAACTTATTTTATGAATTTGCTCGAAGCTGCTGATAAGACCATTCTCACCAAATATACTCTTTTCAATTTTTCAAGATTGAAGAATCTTTTCGTCACTTTTATGCCTAAGCCAATGTTTCATCAAGCAGGGAATGGGCTCCATGTTCACCAATTTTTAACAAAGAAAGGAAAAAATGTTTTTTACGAAAAAGGTAAGTATGGCAATTTGAGCAAACTTGCACTTTACTACATTGGCGGATTACTCAAGCATGCAAATGCTCTTTGTGCATTTACAAATCCTAGTACAAATTCATACAAACGACTTGTTCCAGGATTTGAAGCACCTGTTGCAATTACATTTGGTCAGGCAAATCGTTCATCTGCAATTCGAATTCCTAAGTATGTGAATAATCCGCAGTTTACAAGAATGGAATATCGTCCACCCGATGCGACTGCAAATCCGTACTTATGTTTCAGTGCAATGTTAATGGCTGGAATAGACGGCATTATAAATAAGATTGATCCAACTGAAGAAGGTTTTGGACCATTTGATACAAATATCTTTGACCTTGAAAAAGACAAGAAGATTCATTTTCTTCCACGAAATTTATCTGAGGCTTTGGATGCACTTGAAGATGATAATGAGTTTTTAAAGCGAGATAATGTATTTTCAGATGATTTAATCCAACAATGGATAAAATTAAAAGAAGAAGAAATTAAATCAATTGCTACTATGCCTCATCCATTTGAATATAAAATGTATTTCAGTTTGTAATTTAATTCCTTAAGTCTTTATTATAAGTATTAATGCAACTCATCATTTAGTAAAAATTCACAGAAAAATTTTTTGTAAATTTGTGAATAAATGTTGGATAAAAATTAGAGGTCAAAATGAATAAACTAACAATTGATCATCTCCAGCTTAAAGGTAAGAAAGTTTTAATGCGGGTTGATTTCAATGTACCATTAGATGAAAACTTAAATATTACAGACGATACAAGAATTCGGGCTTCACTTCCATCAATTTTGAAAGTTATTAATGATGGTGGCAGATTGATTTTAATGAGTCATCTCGGCAGACCAAAAGGAAAAACAAATCCAAAATATTCCTTAAAACCTGTAGCCGAAAGACTCAGTCAGTTAATAGGAAAAGAAGTCAAATTCGCTCCAGATTGTGTTGGTGAAGAAGTAAAGAAAATGGCAGACGCTTTACAGGATGGTGAGGTTTTATTGCTTGAAAATCTTCGCTTCCACGAAGAAGAAGAAAAGAATGATCCAGAATTTGCAAAAAAATTAGCTGAACTCGGTGACCTTTATATCAACGATGCTTTCGGTAGTGCCCATAGAGCTCATGCTTCAACTGAAGGAGTTACAAAATATTTCAAAGAGAATGCTGCAGGATATTTAATGCAAAAGGAACTGGAGTATCTTTATAAAGCCGTCGGAAATCCTGAAAGACCTTACACTGCAATTTTAGGTGGCGCAAAAATTTCAGGTAAAATTGATGTTATTCAGAATTTAATGAACAAGGTTGATAATCTCTTAATCGGTGGCGGAATGGCATTTACTTTCTTCAAAGCAATGGGTCTTGAAATTGGCAAATCTTTGCTTGAAGAAGATAGAATCCAGATGGCAAAAGAAATTTTGGAAAATGCAAAAACTAAAAATGTAAATATCGTTCTACCAGTTGATGTGGTCATTGCAGATTCATTCAGTAACGATGCTAAGTCTGAAGTTGTAGATATCAATTCTATTAAACCTGAATGGCAGGGTTTAGATATCGGTCCGAAAACGGTTGAACTTTTTAAGTCATACATTGATAATTCTAAGACTGTAGTCTGGAATGGACCGATGGGAGTATTTGAGTTCGATAATTTTGCAAAAGGAACTTTTGAAATTGCTAAAGCGCTTGCAGATGCAACACAAAAGGGAGTTGTTACAATAGTTGGCGGTGGTGATAGTGCAGCAGCTATTTCTAAAGCAGGTTTGGAAGACAAAGTTTCACATGTGTCAACAGGTGGTGGTGCATCACTTGAATTTCTTGAAGGTAAAGTTTTACCTGGTGTTGCAGCATTAACGGATTTGAAATAATGATTTTTACACAGAAGCCACACCCACCTAAAAATACCCCTAAAGCCCAAATCCCCCTCTTATGTGGCTTCTGTGTTCTTTTTTATTTTCCTTAAACAAAAATAATTTTACCGATGAAATTTATTTCGATTTATTGTCAGTTAAGATAATTTTCAATAATGAACTTTCACCACTTATCTTCTTTGGTTTTATATTCTAAACGAAAAAAACTATTCGACTAAAAAGTTTTATACAATTTTTTAAAAGAAATTTAATTTATTGTACTAAAAAGCTTGAACACTGGAACATGACTAAATTTTTGTAAGAAATCTGTTTCAGCATTTCAAATTGCACGATAAGAATTTTTATTTCAAAAATTTAATCATCAGTATTATTACAAAATTTTTTATTATTTTTTGTTTATGAAAATGAGGAAAAGAAATGAGTTATAATGATCGATATTATCGTCCGAGTTTGTTCGGTGGGTTTTCTTTTTTTCCGCCTGTAATAAAGTATTTAATGATTATTAATGGTATTGTATATCTTCTTCAAATTTTTCTCGGTCAATTTTATTTTACTGATGTTTTCGGCCGACCGCATACATTAGAAAGTTATATGGTTAAGTATTTTGCCCTTATGCCAATTGGCGAAGGATTTAGAATCTGGCAAATTATAACTTTTCAATTTATGCATGGCAGTTTTTCTCACATTTTATTCAATATGTTATATTTATGGATGTTTGGTACAGAACTCGAAAATGTCTGGGGTTCAAGAAAATTTTTAGTGTATTATCTAACATGTGGAATTGGAGCTGGACTTACACAATTATTTTTATCTCCAATTTTTGAAGGTGCGGTCGGTCCAACAGTTGGTGCTTCAGGCGGAATTTATGGTTTATTGATGGCTTATGCAGTTTTATTCCCGCGAAGACCAATTTACCTTTATTTCTTCATTCCAATTCCTGCAATGTATCTAATTGGTTTCATGATTTTGATTGAACTTTTTTCAGTTGGTGATCTTTCTTTAACCGCTCATCTTGCGCACATAGGTGGAGCTTTCGTCGGCTTACTTTATATTTTAATTGAGAGAAAATTTAATTTTTCACTCGACGGATTAATTGATGACTTAATCTATCGTAGAAAGATGAAATTTTACAGGTCAACAAATTCGAGATACAAAGATGTAGAATTTTATGAAGTTGAAGAAAAAGCAGATGAACAAAGGAGGATTGATGAAGTCGATCAGGAAGAAATTGATAGAATTTTAGATAAAATTAGCAAGTACGGCTATCAAAGTTTAACGGACGAAGAAAAAAGAATACTTTTCGAAGCCAGTAAAAAATTGTAGACGAATTATGAAAAAAGTTATTCTTATCCTGTTTTTATCAATATCACTTTTTAATTGTAAATCTAATTACAGGATTGAAGAAAAAGATTTTGTAAATCTTTATGCAGATCTACTCATCTTAAAAGAAATTTACAGAGGCAATGACTCTGGTTACATAAAAGCTCGAGACTCAGTTTACAATGTCTATAAAGTAAATCAATTTATAGTCAATAAAACACTTGAATACTATAATTCCGATACAGAAAAATGGAAAAAGTTTTTTGAAAAAGTTGTCAAACGCCTGGAGGAGCAACCAACCTCAATTCAACTCAATTATTGAGCGGAAATTATGAATCCTGTCGAAATCATTATTAAAAAAAGAAATGGTCAAAGATTGACCGAAGATGAAATTAAATTTTTTGTAAATGGTTTCTTAACCGGCGAAATACCTGACTATCAAATGTCAGCTTTTTTAATGGCTATTTATTTTAATGGTATGAGCTCTGAAGAAACAGTCGCTTTGACTCACACGATGTTATACAGTGGAGAAGTGCTTAACTTATCTCATATTGAAGACCTAAAAGTAGATAAGCATTCTACTGGAGGAGTAGGCGATAAAACATCTTTGATTATTGCACCTATCGCTGCCGCAGCTGGAGTTAAAGTCCCAATGATCAGCGGAAGAGGATTAGGTCACACAGGCGGTACACTCGATAAACTCGAAGCAATTCCGGGTTTTAGAACCGATTTATCAAAAGAAGAATTTATAAGAATTGTTGATAAAATTGGTGCGTGTTTAATCGGTCAAACAAAAGAAATTGCACCGGCTGATAAAAAAATTTATGCTCTGCGTGATGTAACTGGTACTGTTGAATCTATTCCGCTTATTTGTGCAAGCATTATGAGCAAAAAATTAGCTGAAGGAATCAATAGCCTTGTTCTAGATGTGAAAACAGGAAATGGTGCTTTTATGAAAAGTCTTGATGATTCAAAAAATCTTGCTGTAAATCTTAAAAATATTTCTGAAGCATTTGGAGTGAAAACGATTGCTTATATCACTGATATGAATCAACCGCTTGGAAATTATGTCGGCAATTGGCTGGAAGTTTATGAGTCTGTAAAAATTTTAAAGAATGAAATCCATAATGATTTAACCGAACTTTGCCACTTGCTTGCCGGGACAATGATTTATCTTGGAGGAAAATCAAGAGACATTAATGAAGGTGTTGAAATTTCAAAAAAGTTAATCTCTAATGGAAAGGCTTATCAGAAATTCTTAGAAATTGTTGAAAGTCAATCTGGTGATGTCAGCTACATTGAAAATCTGGAAAAATATCCTGAACCAAAATATAGAATTGAAGTAAAATCAAATCGAGATGGATTTATTTCGCTGATGGATACATTTTCAATTGGAATGCTTGGAATTGAACTCGGTGCCGGAAGAATGAAATACACCGATACAATTGATCCTAAAGCCGGTTTTATCTTTTTCAAAAAAATCGGAGACGAAATAAAAAAAGGTGAATTATTAGCAGAAATCCGAACCGATAAAAATATCGCTGAATATTTTACTCAGAAACTTTTAAATTCAATTGAAATTTCTGAATCGAAACCAGAACCTTTACCACTTGTTTATACAACAATATGATAGGCGGAGGTGAAGATGAACTTGCAGAAGGTTTTTATAATAATCGGCATTGGATTTTTACTTATTGGTTTTTTATTTCCTTATTTAAGCAAACTTCCCTTGTTCAGGCTGCCAGGTGATATTGTTATTGAAAAACCAAATTTTAAGTTTTACTTTCCAATTACCTCAATGATTTTACTGAGTATTTTACTTTCGTTAATTATGTGGGTTATCAGAAAGTTTTTTAATTAATTTTTTTTAGCATAAAGGGAAATTTATGAACAAAGGAAAACTTCTCTGGGTTGATGACGAAATTGAACTTTTAAGATCTCATATCTTATTCTTAAATGAGAAAGGTTATGCAGTGGATACCGCTACTAACGGTGAAGATGCTCTTGAAATGATCTCTCAAAATCAATATGACTTAATTTTACTTGATGAAATGATGGCAGGAATGGGAGGACTGGAGACTTTATCCAGAATCAAAGAAATAAATCCTTCGATACCTGTTGTGATGATTACAAAAAATGAAGAAGAAACTTTGATGGAAGAAGCCATTGGAAGCAAAATCAGTGATTATCTCTTAAAACCAATAAAACCAAATCAAGTTCTATTAGTTTGTAAAAAGTTTTTAGAGAAAAAAGAAATTGCTGCACAATTCGTTTCCAAAGATTACATCCAGGATTTCAATTATATCTCAAGAAGATTACTTGAACAACCAGATTTTGAAGATTGGATTGAAATTTATCTAAAACTTATTAACTGGAGTCTTGAACTTCAAGAACATCCGGAACTCAACTTACAATCTACTTTTGATGAATTGATGAAAGAAGCTCGCAGAGAATTTTCAAAATATATTGAAAGAAACTACAAACACTGGATTAATTCTGAAGAAGACCGTCCGTTATTATCAATTGATGTCGTGCAGGAATCAGTTATTCCATTATTAAAAAATGGTTACAATGTATTCTTCTTCGTGCTTGATTGTATGAGATATGATCAATGGCTGGTAATGGAAGAAATGCTGAGACCTTATTTTAACATTAAAAAGTTTTCTTATTACTCAATTCTTCCCACTTCAACTCCATACTCAAGAAATGCCATTTTTGCTGGACTATTCCCATCAGAAATTGAAAGATATTACCCAGAACTCTGGACACATGGAAATGACGATGAAACTTCTCATAATCGTTTTGAAAAAGAATTGCTGGAAAAATTACTCGAAAGAAAAAGAGTTCATCTCAAGACTGAATTAAAATATTTGAAACTCATTGATCCTGAATATGGAAGAAACTTTGAGCAAAATGTTTTATCTCTCATAGATCACAATCTGGTTGCAGTCGTGGTAAATTATTTAGATATGATTGCTCATTCCAGATCTGATTCAACAATATTAAAAGAAATCGCTCCAAATGAACAAGCTTATCTTTCATTAACAAAAAGTTGGTTTACACATTCCTCATTGCTTAGAGCTTTGAGAACACTTTCGACAAGCAAAAAAACTCGAATTGTTATAACTACTGATCACGGAAGTGTAAGGTGTATGCATGGTGCAAAAGTTTTAGGCGATCGTGAAGCCCTTCCAAATCTCCGTTACAAATTTGGACGAAATTTAAAGGCAGAGGAAAAACAAGCAGTTTATATTAGAAATCCACAAGAATACAAATTACCCAGAAGAGGATTAACTATTAGTTATATCATCGCTAAAGAAGATTATTACTTTGTTTACCCCACTGATTACAGTAAATATTTAAATCTTTATAAAGATACTTTTCAACATGGTGGAATCTCAATGGAAGAAATGATCTTGCCAGTAATAACACTTGAACCAAAATAAAAGGTTAAGCCAAATTGAACTTAAAATTCCTAGTGTCTAACTCTCCAGAAGAAACATTTGAGATAGCAAAAGATTTTTCCTCTGAATTGAAACCAGGCGATATCGTTGCATTGATTGGAAATCTTGGAACTGGGAAAACAATTTTTGTTAAAGGAATTTGCGCAGGTTTAAATGCTGAACAAAATCCATTAAGTCCGACTTTTTCTATCATCAACGAATACAATGGCAAGTACAAAATTTATCATTTTGATTTTTACAGAATAAAGAATATCGAGGAACTGTATGATATAGGTTATGAAGATTATTTTAATGATGAAAGCATTTGTCTGATAGAATGGGCAGATATGTTCCCCGAAATTTTACCAAAAGATACAATTGAAGTTAAAATTGAACTTGGTGAAATAGAAAACCAAAGAAAAATTTCTATCAAAAAATTATGAAACTATTATCAATAAGTACCGCATCTGATGTATTAAGTTTATCATTGGTCGAAGACGATAGAATGATATCTTATTTTGAATCCGAAGGAAACAAACGACATGCTGAACTAATTTCACCTGAAATAAAGCATTTAATGGAAAGTTCCAGATTAAAATTTTCAGATTTGGATGGTGTTTGTGTAAATCTTGGTCCTGGTTCTTTTACAGGTTTGCGTGTTGGACTTTCAATTGCGAAAGGGATTGTATTCGGTGCCAATCTAAAATTATATGGTTATACTAATTTTGAAGAATTTTTAAAACAAGCTGTTTCAAAAGAAAAGATAGATGGTAAATGCGCCATTTTAATACCTTCACGAAAAAATGAATTTTATTTTGGTGCTTTTGCGGTTCAAAAAGAAGGATTTACTCAACTTGATTCTTTCGAATTAATGTCTTTTGATGAGCTCAAAAATTATGTTCATCATTTTGAATATTTGATATTTGATGAAAAAATAAAAAATATATTTCAAGAATTTAGTGAAACAGTTAGATTGATATCTTTAAAAAATAATGCTTATTATGGTGCATTGCTGGTAAAATCAAATCCAGAAAAATACTATTGTGAAAATTATTCCTACCTTGAACCTCTTTACCTCAAGAATTTTGATGCAAAGTTGAAGAAGTAAATCTTGATCTTTCGAAATTTTTGAAATTCATTAAAAAGAATTCCAAATTTTTTTCTATTCGTATCTTGAATCTCTGTTTTTCAAGGCCAAAGCTAGGTTTATTTAATATTGCAAATTCAGTATGATTTACTTTTAATTCGCTAAAGATATTCTGATTCTTTTGATACTATCCATAAATAAATTCAAAAACGCATTATTTGGTACCTTAGGATGCGGGGATCATTAAGTTATATTGTCATCCTTAAACAAGTTCGGGATTAGATTAACAGAAGTCAGGAGGCTTTAGTTACAATTGACGAATAACACTTTAAATACATCTCTGAACCTTCTTTGAGAGGAAAAATGTTGAACAGCTAAAAATAAAGTCGCGTAGCGACGACCTATTTATTGAAAGAATTATGTGCCGCCTAAATAATTAAATCCAGAATGGATGAAATTATTATAGAAAAGGACAAAAGCACACCAAAGGTAAAATCCCGAACGGATGACATTCCTTTCGACAATCTTAGAATAAGATTTAATAGAAGCCAGGAGGCTTCTGTTATAATTTATGGGTGAAATTTCCTTAGATAGACTAAGAATATCATAACCAATTCCAAAACATTTCTTAAAAATAATTTTAATTTCTAAATTTGAAAAAATTATGAAGATACCAGTAGTTGTAATAGTCGGAAGACCTAATGTTGGCAAGTCAACATTATTTAATCGTCTGATAGGAAAAAGGGAAGCAATTGTTGACCCAACATCTGGAGTTACACGAGATCGCAATTATGGCGAAGTTGAATGGTGTGGAAAAGTTTTTAATTTAATTGATACTGGCGGCTTTGTTCCCGATTCAGATAATGTATTCCAAAAAGCAATTGCCGAACAAATCAACGCTGCGTTGCAAGAAAGCGATGCGATAATTTTCCTCTTAGATGCAATCGATGGTGTAACTCCTGTCGATAAAATGATTGCAAATCTTCTGAGAAAATCCAATAAACCAATCTATGTTGTAGTAAACAAAGTTGATAACGAAGAAAGAGAAAGTTTATCAGCAGATTTTTATGAACTAGGCTTTGATAAAATTTACACCATATCTGCTCAACTTGGTAGAAAGATTGGTGATTTCCTTGATATTCTAACAAAAGATTTCCCAGAAAACCTCGAAATCCTCGAAGAAAAAGAGGAAACACCGCGATTTGCGGTAGTCGGAAAACCAAATGTCGGCAAATCATCTTTCGTCAATGCAATTTTAGGATACGATAAACATATCGTAACTGATATTCCGGGAACGACAAGAGATGCAATTGATACTAAAATTAAATACTATGGAAGAGAAATAACTTTAATTGACACAGCTGGTTTACGACGAAGAAGTAAAATTGCTGAAAGCATTGAATTTTTTAGCGTCTTAAGAACTCTTAAAGCCCTTGATAGATGCAATGTGGCGATTGTATTGATTGATGCAACTCAAGGAATTGAAAAACAAGATATGAGAATAATTAACGAGGCAATTAAAAGAAAAAGAGGAATAATAATCGCAGTTAATAAATGGGATTTGATTGAGAAGGATGACAAGACTGCCCGAAAATTTGAAGTTGCTCTCAAGGAAATTTTAGGTGAATTCAACTATATTCCTATTGTCTTTATTTCTGCACTTACAAGACAAAGAATTTACAAAGTCATTGAAATGGCATTAAAGATTCTTGATGAGTGGAGTAAAAAAATCTCAACAAGTCAACTGAACGATTTTCTTGAAAGAACCTTTAGAAACATTTCATTACCTTCAACACCGACAGGGAAAGAAATTAAAATCAAGTATGGTACTCAAGTGAAAAGTGGACCACCTGTTTTTGCTTTTTTCACAAATGAGCCTAAATATATTCAAGATCACACTAAAAGATTTATCGAAAATAAAATTCGTGAAGAGTTTGGGTTTGAAGGCGTTCCTCTAACTTTAGTGTTTAAAAGAAAATGAATTTTTTTAAGCGTAAAATAATTGTAATTGGTGGTAGTGCTGCAGGTCCAGCTGCTGCGGCTAAAGCTAAACGAACCAACCCAGATAATGAAGTTATACTTTACGAAGCGGGGGATTATATTTCTATTGGAACCTGTGAAATTCCTTATGTGCTCACAGGGGAAGTTGAAACTTTAGATAAAATAATTTTCTTCTCTCCAGAAACTTTTGAAAAAGAAAAAGGTGTGAAAGTCAAAATCAGACATCGTGTCGAATCAATTGATAAACATAAGAAAAAAATTTATGTGAGAGATTTGCAAACTCAAAAAGTGTTTGAAGATGATTATGACAAATTAATCTTATGCACAGGTTCGATGAAGAAATTTCATCCTCAATTCAGAGCAGGTCTAAAAAATGTTTTTTATCTTAAAACGGTTTATGATGTAAAAGCTATTCAAACTTTTCTGAAAAATAATTCAGTTGATACTTCGCTTGTAATTGGCGCAGGTTATACTGGACTTGAGTCACTTGAGTTTATTAAAAAAATTTCAAAATCAATTTTTATTGCCGATACATCTAATCTGCCCTTACCTGGATTCGATTATGAAATACGCAGACTAATTCTTGAAAAGATAAATGAAAAAGGGATCACCTTTATTCCAGATGCTGCTGACATTAAACCCATTGAAAAAGATGACAGAGTAATTAAAGTTAAAATAAACAATCAGCAAATCGATGTAGATTTTGTTTTAATTACCATAGGATTTGAACCGAATAATTCACTTGCAAAAGCAGCAAATCTGTCTTTGAATTCTCCGTGTGGTTCAATCAAAGTTGATGAAAAACAAAAAACATCTGATGATAATATTTATGCAGCCGGTGATTGCTGCGGCGTAAAAGAATTTATTACAAAGAAACCAAGATGGCTACCGCTTGCAAGTATTGCTCACAATCAGGGACATATAGCTGGTGCTAATGCTGCAGGAGGTTTTGAAACTTTTGATTTGGTCGTAAGAAATATTGGATTTCGATTTTTTGATTTAAATGTTGCACTCGTCGGATTGACAATTGATGAAATCGAAAATGAAAATTTCAAATGGAGTGAAGTTTCACATATCGGAAATTCAAAGATTAAGATAATGCCAGGTGGAACAAAGCATCTCATTAAAATAAAATTTCAAAAAGATACCAAAAAGATAATCAGCGCTAATTTAATTGGTGGTGAAGATATTATTGGAAAAGCTAATCTTATCTCATTTGCGATAAAAAATAATATACCCATTACAAAATTTTACGATACTAATTTTATTTACACTCCTACTCTTACTCCATTGATTGAAACTTTATCAATCTTAGCAAAAAAATCAGAGGAATAAAATGAAACTAAAAAATTTAACCATTGTTGATCATCCACTTGCAAAAAGAGATTTGACAATTCTCCGTGATAAAAATACAACACCGCTCGAGTTTAGAAACGCAATTAAAAGAATTTCATCAGTTCTTGTGACAGCAGTCACAAAAAATTTTGAATTGAAGGAAATTAAAGTTCAAACACCTCTCGAAAAAACGGTGGGTTATAAATTAAATCATGAAGTTGTAATTGTTCCAATTTTAAGAGCAGGTTTAACCCTTGTTGATCCATTTCTTGAGATGATCCCGGACGCAAGTGTGGGGCATATTGGTTTGTATAGAGATGAAGAAACACTAAAACCAGTTGATTATTACTTGAAACTCCCAAAAAACATTAAAAGAGCTAAGGTTTTAGTTATTGATCCAATGCTTGCAACTGGAGGGAGTGCCTCAGCTGCAATTAGCTTTTTGAAAGAAAGAGGTGCAAAGGATATTACACTTGTCTGCCTCGTAGCCGCTCCCGAGGGAGTTAATAAAGTTTCAACAGAACACAAGGATGTAAAAATCTTTGCGGTTTCGCTCGATAGAACTCTGAACGATAGAGGATATATTCTTCCCGGTCTGGGTGATGCAGGTGATCGAACATTTGGTACTTTTTAATCTAATTGATAATCATTAAGCTTTAAAACTTAATCTTATCCCGCCAATATCAATCCTACCTCAGGAACTTGATCTTATTTGCTTCGTAATTGATGTTGATTCTAAATAATATGTTATTAAATTATAGTTGAAATCTGGATTTTTATGTTTAGCAATAAATACCAAAAAATGTATAACAATCTCATCGAGGTTTGCAAAAAAAATCTCGGTACCTTCGATGAGAAATTAATTCGAAATGCTTTCGAGTTTGCACTAGAAGCGCATAAAAATGATCTACGTGCCTCGGGTGAACCTTACTTTGATCATCCTTACGAAGTTGCGATGATTATCGCAAAAGAAATCCCTTTAGATGATATCTCAATTGCATCCGCATTACTTCATGATGTATTGGAAGATACAGAAATCACTTACGAGACATTAGTTCAACATTTCAATCCAACAGTTGCTGAGATTGTTGATGGTGTGACAAAAATTGGCGGCGTTATTCGAGATCACGATGCAAGTCAAGCAGAAAATTACAGAAAACTTCTTCTTTCAATGGTTAAAGATATTAGAGTGATTCTTGTAAAGTTCGCTGACCGTCTGCATAATATGAGAACACTCGAGTTTCTTTCGCGTGAAAAACAGATTCGAATAGCAAAAGAGACAATGCAAATTTATGTCCCATTTGCTCACAGGTTTGGACTTGCACAAATCAGATGGGAACTTGAAGATTTATCTTTCAAATATCTTGATCCTGAAGCTTATGAAGATATCAGAAAGAAATTAAAAGCTACTCGACGGGAAAGAGAAGCTTATATCAAAAAGACAATTGCACCGATAAAACAAAAGTTAGACGAAGAGGGATTAAAGTATGAAATAGAAGGAAGACCAAAGCATTTTTATTCAATCTATCGTAAGATGATTAATCGCGGGAAAAGCTTTGAGGAAATTTATGATTTATTTGCAATTCGAATAATTCTGGATACTGAAAATATTTATGAATGTTATAATGTTCTTGGTATTATAACTCAAATTTATCGTCCTGTTCCCGATCGACTTCATGATTACATAGCATTACCAAAATCGAATAATTACCAATCGCTTCATACAACTGTTGTAGGTCCAGACGGAAAAATGGTTGAAATCCAAATACGAACAAGGCGAATGCATGAAATTGCTGAAAAAGGTGTTGCAGCTCACTGGAAATATAAAAATTCATATAAGCCAACTGATAAAGAAATAGAAGAGTGGGTTGATTGGATAAGAGATATTTTCGAAAATGTATCAAGTCGTGAAGAAGCAAATAGAGATATTATTGAAAGCTTTAAGTTAAATCTTTATCAAGATGAAATTTTTGTTTTCACACCAAAGGGTGATTTAAAAGTTCTGCCTAAAGGAGCAACACCAGTCGATTTTGCTTTTCAAATTCATACCAAAGTTGGTTTTCATTGTATTGGTGCAAAGGTTAACGGAAAGATTGTACCTCTTGATACAAAGTTAAATAGCGGTGATCAAGTTGAGATTATAACTTCGAAAAATCAAACTCCGAATAGAAGCTGGGAAAAATTTGTTGTTACATCAAAAGCAAAACAGGAAATCAGAAAATGGATTCGTCAGCAGGAAAATAAACAGGTTGAAGAAGGAAAAAATCTTTTTGCAAAAGTTCTAAAAAAATTAAAAATCCACATTAACAATGATGATCTGCTAAAACTTGTTCATAAGCATAAGTTTGATAATCTAAATGAGTTCTTCAAGGCAGTGGCTGCAGGCTCGGTTGATGTTGAACAAATTCTGGTTCATAAAACGGAAACGGAAAAGATTACATTAGAAGAAGAAGCAAAAAAATTAGATTTCGAGAAATTTGCTGATTCGACTCGAGCACAGGTTGGAGGTGTTTTAATTGCAGGTGATAAGTTAGATATTCTCCATAATTTTGCGAAGTGTTGTAATCCAATTCCTGGTGATGAAATTCTTGGTTTTATTACTAGAGGTGAAGGAATTAAAATTCATCGAAAAAATTGTAAGAACCTTGATCGACTAATGAAATTTCATGAAGGTCGAATTATTGAAGTTAATTGGCCAAATACGGATGGAAATTATTTCATTGCCGCCATTAAAATTATTGGTGAAGATAGACCAGGAATGTTAAGTGAAATTTCTCAAACAATTGTAAATACGCAAAACACCAATATTAAAAGTGTGAATATTCAATCTCATCGAAACATTTTCTATGGAACAATTAGCGTAAGTGTAAAAAACCTTGAACATTTAAATCGAATAATTGAAAGATTGAGAAAAATTACAGGCATTGAAACAGTCGAGCGTTTTGAGGTTTCTAATTAAATTATGGGACGAGTTTTAGGTATTGATTACGGCAGCAAAAGAATTGGCTTAGCTCTCTCCGATCCGACCAATACTTTAGCTTCTCCACTCCCAACAATTCAAAATGATGCAAAAGCGATTGAAAAAATTGTTGATATAATCTCAAAAAACAGTGTTTCAAAAATTGTAATTGGTTACCCATTAAATATGAATGGGACGAAATCTGAGATTTGCAATAAAGTTGATATGTTTGTCTCAAAATTATCAAGAAAAACTAATTGCGAAATAATTAAACGAGATGAGAGATTAACTTCATATATTGCTCAGCAGCAAATTTTAGAATCAGTCAAATCAAAAAAGAAAAGACAGGACAAATCATTAGTAGATCAATTTTCAGCACGAATAATTTTACAGGAGTACTTAGATGAAATCAAATAAATTCATCATTTATATTTTCTTTAATCTAATCTTTTATTTGATAAATTGTTCGGGACAGGATATGAATAAACAAATAAAACTTGATGGTAAGTGGAATTATAAATTTGACGATAAAAAAATTGGTATCGAGCAATATTGGTTTCAGCAAGGTAAAATTATTCCTGACGGAGAAATTCTTGTTCCTGGATTGTTTGAAAATCAAACAGGAAGACAATTCGATGGTTGGGTTTGGTATTTCAAAGAATTCAATCTTGATTTTGAAAGTGGAAGTGAAAACATTGCTATTTTCTTTGATGCAATCGACGATGATGCAAAGGTCTGGTTAAATAATAAATTTCTCGGAGAGCATCAAGGTTACAGTGAAAGCTTTTACTTTGACATTAAAGATAAAATTAAGAAAGGAAAAAATTTCCTTGCAGTATTAGTTTCTGATCATGGCGGTCCCGGTGGTATTTACAAATCTGTTTCTATAAAACATTACAAAACGGAAGAAGATCTATTTTTAACTGAATATTCCATACAGAATTCAAGACAATCACTCGAATGGGTGAAATCAGGAATAATCTATGAAATTTTCCCACGAGCATTTACAAAAGAAGGTACTTTTAAAGCATTAACCAAAAAGCTTCCTCAGATAAAAAAACTTGGAGTTACAACTTTATGGTTGATGCCAATTCATCCAATTGGAGAATTAAAAAGAAAGGGGACACTTGGTAGTCCCTATTCGGTCAAAGATTATTATGAGATAAATCCCGAGTATGGAACAAAAGAAGATTTTAAAAATTTTGTCAATGAGGCTCATAAACTGGGATTTAAAGTTATCATTGATGAAGTATTAAATCATTGTTCATGGGATAATGAATTAGTTAAAGTGCATCCTGAGTGGTTTACTAAAGACCAAAGCGGTAATTTAATTTCGCCTAATTCAGATTGGACTGATGTAGTTGATTTCAATTATGATAATCCAGAATTAAGAGCTTATATGATCGAAATGTTGAAATATTGGGTAAAAGAATTTGATATTGATGGATTTAGATTTGATGTTAGTGAACTCGTACCGACAGATTTCTGGGAAAATGCGCGAACCGAACTTGAAAGAATTAAACCTCAATTCTGGTTATCTGAAGGAACTTTGCCCGAGCATCATCTGAAAGCATTTGATATGACTTATTCATGGAATATTTATGATTTATTCAAACCGATGCTTGATGGTAAAATTTCGCCTCAGAAAATCTTAAATACAATTAAGCTTGAGAACTATACGTTTCCTAAAAATTCTTTGAGAATGAGATTTAATGAGAATCATGACAAAGTTAGAGCTGCAGAGATTTTTGGTTATGATGGTTCATTTATTACTGCAGCTATTGTCTTTGCAATTAATGGTGTTCCGCTTGTCCATGCAGGTCAGGAAGTTGGTGAAAAAAGATTTTCATCTTTATTTGAAAAAACAGAAATAAATTGGCCTGATAATTTAGATGCAAACGAGCATTTTAGCTTTTTCAAAAAATTAATTGAGTTGAGAAAGAGAAATCCATTTTTGTCTCTGGGAAAGATTGAACCAGTAATTATAAATGATAAAGTTTTAGCTTTCAAGAATATTTATAACGGGAAAGGTATTGTTGCCTTTTTTAACTTTGATCAGAATCAGAAATCAATTGATCTAAATTTCGTAGATGAACTTAAAAATTATGAGCTTGATATTAATTCTGTAATTGGCAGAAAATTTAATATTGATCAAGAGAGAATGGGCCGTCCTGCTGATAAAATATTTAATATTGATTCACTGGGATTTGTTATTTTTGAAGTGAAAGAAAAATAAATTTAGATGACATTAATAAATTTATTTTATCAAAGTAATTGACAAAGAGAAAATTCTAAATTATTTTTACAAAAAAATATGGAGCATAAAAATATGACTTTAGACGCACTCGGAATGATCGAAACCAAAGGTTTAGTTGGTGCGATCGAAGCGGCAGACGCAATGGTTAAAGCCGCGAAAGTTGAACTCATTGGAAAAGAAGTTATTGGCGGTGGTTATGTCACCGTTATGGTTCGCGGCGATGTGGGAGCAGTCAAAGCCGCAACTGATGCCGGTGCCGCTGCTGCTCAGAGAGTTGGTGAACTTGTCTCAGTTCATGTCATCCCAAGACCTCATGCCGATGTCGAATTAATTCTCCCAAAAAGACCTAAACAATAATTATTTTTTACAATGGAATTAGCATTAGGATTGATCGAAACTAAAGGACTTGTCGGCGCAATTGAAGCCGCCGATGCAATGACTAAAACGGCTAATGTCCAGTTGATTGGCAAAGAATATGCTAAAGGTGGTTTGGTCACAATTAAAATTATGGGAGAAACTGCTGCTGTTAAAGCTGCAGTCGATGCAGGTGCAGCTGCTGCTCAAAGAGTTGGCCAATTAATTTCCGTTCATGTGATTCCTAGACCTGATGATCAAACTGATCTGGTAGTTTTTGATAATGCTGTCAGAAAAGCAGATGCGGAAACACCAGATCCTTCTACCCAAGTGAAAAGGAGAGGTCGAAAACCGAAATCAGAGCCAAATCTTTTTGATGCTGCGGAAACTATTGAAAAAGAAGAAGTCGATCCTAAAACGCTTGATTATAATCAACTTGAAGGGATGACAGTTGAAGAGCTGAGACGACTCGCCCGAAAGACCAAAGGATTTCCCATCTATGGAAGGGAAATCTCGAGGGCTAATAAATCAACTCTCCTGAATTTCTTCAAAGAATTAATGTGAATAATTAACCTGACTTTTTGAAAAATCAATTATGAACTCCACATTTTTGTGGAGTTTTTTGTATGAAAAAGGAATTTTCTGTTTTTATCATTTTTGTTTTTATTGCTTTTCTTTTTTGGGGAGCTATCTCTTTGAGTGAAGAATACTCAATGAAAATAAACATTCCAGTCAAAGTAGAACTCCCCGAAGGAAATTTTGCAATTGAAGGTGATTTACCGGAAAATCTTGAAATTCTATTAAAAGCGTCTGGCTGGAGCCTTCTAAAAATCAAGTACTTTCAGGATTCGAAATTTATATTAAAGATAAAAGAGCCTGTTGATAATTTTGTTTATCCAACAAACAATATCACCGGAGATTTATTGGGTTTCCCAGGTGATGTGAGAATTTTAAGTATCCAACCTGATGTAATAAGAATTAGCTTTCACATTGCAATCGAAAAAAAAGTTAAAATTTATCCACGATTGAATTTTACACTTAAAGATGGATACGATATAGTTTCACCTATCAAAGTTGAACCGGAATCAATTTGGATTAAAGGCTCTCGAAGATTGTTAGCAAAAATTGACTCATTACCTACGGAGTTAATTAACTTGCAACAGTTATCTGAATTCGTTTCAGTTGAAACGAAGGTTATCGATACATTACCAAACTTGCTTATCTATGAAAAATATCCTGTTAAAGTTTCTTTTGATGTTCAGCAAATTGTAGATAGAGATTTTGAAAAGATTCATATTGACTTGATTAATGTTCCGAAAAATAGAGATGTGATTCTTTTGCCCTCATTCATTGATGCAAAGTTAAGAGGAGGAATTAACATACTTGGAAGTTTACAGCCAGATTCAATCAAGGTTACAGTGGATTTCCAGAAATATTCTTTGAGTTCAGAAGAAATCAAACCTGAATTCAATTTGCCTTATGGTGTAAAAGTTTTAGATTACTTTCCAAAACAGTTTAAATTAATTGTAAGAAAATAAAATATGTTTATCACATTTGAAGGAATAGACGCTTCAGGAAAAACTACTCAGGTAAAGTTATTAGAGAATTATCTTCGAGAACAAAACTTTAAAGTTATTGTTGTTCGTGAACCAGGGGGCACAAAACTTTCTGAACAAATTCGGAATATCCTTCTTTCAAAAGAAAATTTTAATATGTTCAAAGAATGTGAAATTTTCCTTTTCTCGGCGAGTCGTGCTCAGTTAGTTAGAGAAGTAATCATTCCAAAATTAAATGAAGGTTACATAGTTATTTCTGATAGATTTCATGATTCAACAACTGCATACCAAGGAACTGGGCGAAATATTAATCTGGAAGACGTCTATGCGATTCATCGAATTGCAATAGATAATTGTATTCCCGATCTAACCTATTTCATCGATATACCATTTGAAGAATCTTTGCGGAGAAAAAATCTTTCAAATCTTTCACCCGATAGAATTGAATCACAGGGAAAAGAATTTTTTGAAAAAGTTCGTGAAGGTTATCTGGAAATTCAAAAGAGAGAACCAGAAAGATTTAAAGTTATAAATGGACTTGGTTCGCCCGATGAAATTCACAAAAAAATTGTTCAAATTTTCACCGATAAACTAATCAGCCTTAAAGGATTAATATGAAAAGAAAATATATTTATTTGATTTTGATTTTTTCATTTGTAACAGGTTTTATTTTAAACCAAGCTGATGAATATTTCGAAATAATGCGAAGCATTGAGCTTTTTGGCTCAACTTATAAAGAAATAGTTTCGAATTATGTTGATGATGTTTCTCCAGCGAATTTGATGAAAAGGGGAATTAATGGAATGCTTGAAGGATTAGATCCTTTTTCCAATTTTTTCGATGAAACTGAAAAAGGTGAAATTGATTTGCTTTCAACTGGTAAGTATGGAGGTATCGGGATTTTAATTGACTCCAAAGGAGGAGAACTTACCGTGATGGAAGTGATGCCAGGATATGCAGCTCAGAGACAGGGAATTAAAGTTGGTGATATAATTTTGGCAATCGATGATGAAGAAGTTACTCCTCAAAACATAAACAAACTTACCTTTAAAGTAAGAGGAAAACCGGGAACAGAAGTTAAACTTAAAATTAAGAGAGCTGGTGAAAACAAAATTTTGGAATTTCACCTTATACGAGAAGAAATAAAAGTTCAAAATATTTCTCTTGCAAATTTTGTTGATGAAGAAGATGGTATCTATTACATCAAAGTCGATAGATTTTCTAAACGCGTCAGTGAAGAATTTTTTGAAAAGATTAAAGAGGCTAAGAATTCAGGTAAATTGAAAGGAGTAGTTTTAGATTTAAGAAGTAATCCTGGCGGACTACTTCAAAGTGCAATTGAATTGCTTGAGTTCTTTGTTCCAAAAGGCGAATTATTACTTTTTACAAAAGGACGCACCGAAGAGTCCAAACAAGAGTTTTATTCTAGAACAACTCCACAATTAGGCAATGTCCCTCTTGCAGTTTTAATAGATGAAAATTCTGCATCTGCAAGTGAAATTGTAGCTGGAACAATCCAAGATCTTGATAGAGGTATTATCATTGGTTCAAAATCATTTGGAAAAGGTTTAGTTCAAACTATTATTCCTTTACCTTATAATGCAAGTCTAAAACTTACAACATCAAGATATTACACACCGAGTGGCAGATGTATTCAAAGACTAGATTATCTTAATCAGATTGATGATGTAATAAAGGCTAAGACAGATTCGATTAAAGTTTTCTATACTAAGAATAAAAGAAAAGTTTATGGAGATGGTGGAGTTACACCTGATACAATTGTTAAACATAACGGTAAGCCTGAAGTTCTAACTGAACTTTTGAATAAGGGAATGTTTTTCAAATTTGTTTCGGAAGAGATTTTGCCTGATAAAAATTTAAATCTTAATTCTTTAAGTAAGAATGATCTGATATCAAAGTTTATTAAATATCTTGAAAATGCAAAGTTTAGCTACGAACCCGGTTACAAGAAAGAATTAAAAGAATTAATTCAACAAATAGAAGCGAACGGAAATCAAAAAAAGCTTCTCGATGAACTTAAAAATATTTATGAGAATACAAAGTTTGATTTGAAATTAGAAATTCTATCGAATGAAGAGATTATCTACTCTTATCTAGTTGCAGAGATCGCCAATCAAACGAAAAATTCTGAATTACAAATGAAAGTATTAAAACAATTTGACGAGGATGTTAAAGTTGCAATTTCGCTTCTGAGTGATAGTAAACTTTATAATAAAATATTGTCTGCAAAATGATATATATACTTGTAATTCTTGGCTATCTTGTACTTGGAATTTTTGTTGGTTTTATAGCAGGTGCTTTTGGGATCGGTGGTGGAGTGATAATGGTTCCATCATTTCTTTTTCTCTTTGGTTATCACAATTTCCCTGCTGAATTAATTCCAAAGTATGCAATTGGTACAAGTCTTTTTGCTTCAGTTCTTGCTTCAAGCTCTGGTGCTTTTACTCATTTGAAGAACAAGAATATTGATGTGACAATGGGAATTCTGGTCGGTTCGTTTGCGGTTCTGTCAGGTTTCTTTCTTTCATTTCTGGCAATAAAACTCGATGCAAGAACTTTGAAAATGATTTTTGCCTTTGTTTTGATTTTGGTGACCATTCGTTTATTAACAGACAAAAATCCAGACGACCATAACTCAGATGAGCTCTGGAAATATTCATATTTCCTTGCACCGTTATTAGGGATTTTAGTTGGATCACTTTCAGCGTTTGCTGGAGTTGGTGGAGGTATTATTGCCGTTCCAGTTTTGCACTATTTATTTAAATTAAAATTTAAAAAGTCAATTGGAACAAGCAATTTGATCATCATCTTTTCAGCTTTGTCAGCAACTTTGTCTTATGTTTACAATGGGTTGAAATTAGAATTAAACTATCCTTTCACATTAGGTTTTGTTTTTTTACTGGCAGCAATTCCTGCAGGATTAGGTACATTTATATCAGCAAGGTGGGGAGCTAATTTTACTCACAGGTCAAATATCAGAGTATTAAAATTATTATTCGCTTCCTTAATTCTTATGATTGATATTAAGATTTTTCTTGAAGTTTTTGGTTAAGAATTTGTTTTACTTTGTTTATTAGTTCCTCTTTGAAGAATGGTTTAGCTATGTATTCATTGCAACCCATATTCAAAAACTTTTCTCTATCACCAATCATTGCGTAAGCAGTAACGGCAATAATCGGAATATCTTTAAATCGCTCATCTCTCCTTATTAACTTAATTGCATCTGTTCCATCAATCTTTCCTGGAAGGTTAATGTCAAGAAGAATCAGATCATAGTTTTTTTCTGATAAAAGCTGAAGAATATTTTCAGCATTTATGCTGCAATCGACTTCAGCCAGTGGGCGAAGAAAAATTTTGATTAGTTCTTGAGTATCTAAATTATCTTCGATATATAGAATTTTTGCTTTTTGTTCCATATAAATTTGCTCTTTTATTGTAATAATAATTTAAGTTTTAATCATTTTCAATCTTTTTAAATAGCTTTATGAAAATTCTGATGCAATAAAATTTATTCCTGAGGATAAATTCTCACTCAAAAAATACTTGATTTTAGAACCTTCGTGCTTAAATTTGAAAAAATTTTGTAAAACATTGATATGAAAAAAGATTTTCGCTTCACTACTTCAAAAAATAATTTGATAAGAGGTACAATTTTCTATAATGAAAATCCTGAAAATTTGCCATGTGTATTCATAATTCATGGATTTAAAGGTTTCAAAGATTGGGGTTATGTTCCCTTTTTTGCTCAAGAGCTTGCGGATAATGGTTTTTTCGTTGTTACATTTAACTTTTCGCACAATGGTATTGGCGAAAATCCATTTGAATTTACAGAACTTGAAAAGTTTGCGAACAATACAATCTCACTCGAAGTCTCTGAACTTGATGAATTAATTAGTTTTTATAATCATGGTGGATTTGGATTTGAAGGAAAATATAATTCAATTGGTTTAATTGGTCATTCAAGAGGTGGCGCAATTGCACTGATACAAACTAAAGAAGCCATTGAAAATCAAAAGCATCCAAACTTAAAAGCTCTTGCTCTCTGGGGTACAATTGCAACTTTTGAAAGATACACAAAACATCAAGTCGAATTATGGAAAAAGCAAGGATACCTTGAAGTCACCAATACTCGAACCAATCAAATTATGCGATTAAATAAAATTTTACTCGATGATTTTGAACAAAATAGAGAAAGATTTAATCTTTTAGATTGTATTTCTAAGATTAATATTCCAATCTTAATTGTTCACGGTGATCAGGATTTAACAGTCCCAATTAGTGAGGCGTATCAGCTCTATGAATCGAGTAATAAAAACTTAACTGAGCTTGTAATAATTCCATCAGCTGGACATACATTTAATATTGTCCATCCTTATCAGGGTTCGAATCCCCAATTTGAGCAGGTAAAGGCTCGAACAATAGATTTTCTATTAAAACATCTTACAAAAAATTGAGGCTGTTATGAAAGCACTCATTTTTGCAATCACCTTAATTATTGCCTTTGGTATTTTTATTCATAGTGTAAGAAAACTTTACAAAAGTTTATTGCTTGGTAAACCAGAAAATCGTTTTGATAGAATTTTGGAAAGACTTAAAAATGTATTTGTCGTTGCACTTGGTCAGTCGAAATTATTAAGAGAGCCTGTAGCAGGTTTGATGCATGCTTTTATTTTCTGGGGATTTTGTGTTTTGCTAATTGTTGTAATCGAATCAATTATCCAGGGATTTGTTCCTTCATTTTCTTTTAATTTTCTAAAAGGAATTTACACATTAATTACGTTTACTCAAGACCTTTTTGGTGTTTTAGTTTTGGTCGGTGTTTTGATAGCAGTTTTAAGAAGGTTTGTCTTTAAAATAAAAAGACTTCACTCCGAAAAAGATGGAAATCTTGATGCAGCCTTTATTCTGACTCTAATTACTATTGTGATCGTTTCAATGTTTGGACAAAACATTCATAGTCCTCATTGGGACATTTATTCTTTTCGATTTTTTAGTGACTTTTTAAGAGAAAGCTTAGAAATCAAAAAAAGTTATATCAATTTTGAATACTTTTGGTGGATACACATCGTTACAATTTTGATTTTCTTAAATTATCTTCCTTATTCAAAACATCTCCATGTATTAACTTCGATTCCAAATGTTTTCTTTGCTAAACTTAAACCTGAGAAAAATACTCTTAAACCAATTAATCTCGAGGACGAATCGCTTACAACATTTGGTGCTCTCGATGTAGAACATTTAAGCTGGAAACAGTTATTCGATGGATATACCTGTACAGAATGCGGCAGGTGTACTGCTGCATGTCCTGCTAATTACACCGGTAAAGCTCTATCACCACGAAAGATAATTATGGATGTTCGGCAAAGACTTCATGATAAGATTTTCTATCCTGAAGATCAGAATATTCAGACAAAAACTTTAATTCATAATTATATCACGGATGAAGAAATTTGGGCTTGTACAACTTGCAACGCCTGTGTGACTGAGTGTCCTGTAATGATTGAACATATTGATACGATCGTAGATTTACGACGGGGACTTGTATTGACCGAAGCAAATTTCCCTTCTGAATTAAATGTTGTTTTTAGAAATCTCGAAACAAATTTCACTCCCTGGGCTTTCAGTTACACAGACAGGGCACAATGGGCTGAAGGTTTAGATGTGAAAATTGCTTCAGAAGACAATTCACCAGAATTACTCTTCTGGGTTGGTTGCGCTGGCTCATTCGACGAAAGATATAAAAAAGTCAGTCGCTCAATTGTAAAAATTCTAAAATCAGCAGGGATTGATTTTAAAATTCTAGGTAGTGAAGAAAAGTGTAATGGCGATGCTGCAAGAAGATTGGGTAATGAATACCTTGCTCAGATTTTGATGAAAGAGAATATTCAAACGCTTGAGAAATATGGCGTTAAGAAAATTCTAACAGCGTGTCCTCATTGTTATCATTCACTTAAAAATGAGTATCCGCAATTTGGCGGAAATTATGAAGTTATTCATCACACAGAGTTAATTGAACAATTGCTTAAAGATGGTAAAATTCAATTGAAAGGAAATGAAAAGAAATCATTAACTTATCATGACTCCTGTTATCTTGGCAGGTATAATGAAATCTATAATTCACCACGAGAAACATTAAAATCAATCAATGGAATTGAATTAAAAGAGATGAAACGTTCATTTGATAAAGGTTTCTGTTGTGGAGCTGGCGGCGGTAGAATGTTTTTAGAAGAGAAAGAAGGAAAACGAATTAACATCGAAAGAACCGAAGAGGCTCTTTCGCTTAATGTAGACACAATTGCAACTGCTTGTCCTTTCTGTATGACAATGATGACTGATGGAGTTAAAGCAAAAGTTGCAGCTGATAATGTTCAAGTTAAAGATATTGCAGAAATAGTTGCTGAATCAATTTAGAACAAAATTTGAAATAAAATGGAGTGATTATGTCAAAGAAAAAATATTTATCGGGTAAAAAAATCAATACAAAACCAATTAAACCTGATGTAGGTGTTGTAGAATTAGTTGATAATTATTTCCAGGCTTATAATGCTGGAAGGCTCTCCGACGCTTGCAGATTATTTACTGAAAAGATGCTCGAACCTGATGTAACAATTGGAATGAGTTTAACCGGTGCATTGACACCAGCAGGACTCGGCGGGACTTGTGTAGTTCCGCTCATAAAAGCAGGATTTGTTGATTGGATTGTAAGCACTGGTGCAAATCTCTATCATGATACTCATTTTGGTTTGGGGCTTTCGCTTCATAAGGGGACTCCAAATGTTGATGATAGAGATTTAAGAGAAAAAGGAGTAGTTCGTATTTATGATATTTTGTTCGATTACAAAGTTTTGTTATCAACAGATGCGTTTTATCGGAAGGTATTGAAAAGCGAAATATTTCAAAAAGAAATGAGCACAGCAGAATTTCATTATCATCTCGGAAAATTTGTTTACGAAAGAGAAAAAGCATTAGGGCTTCCTCATCATTCAATTTTATCCAATGCTTATTTATATGAAGTTCCTATTTATACTTCTTCACCAGGAGACTCATCAATTGGAATGAATGTGGCTGCAATGGCACTGCACGGTAATAAATTTAAGTTCGATGTTAACAGAGATGTTAATGAAACTGCGGCAATTGTATTAAATGCTAAAATTAATGGCGGAAAAAGTGCTGTTCTGATTTTTGGCGGCGGTTCGCCAAAGAATTTTATGCTGCAAACTGAACCTCAAATTCAGGAAGTACTTGCAATTGATGAAAAAGGTCATGACTATTTCCTACAGGTAACAGATGCGAGACCAGACACTGGTGGGCTTTCGGGTGCAACTCCATCAGAAGCTGTCAGCTGGGGAAAAGTTGATCCAAACAAATTGCCTGATAGTGTTGTTTGTTATCTCGATTCAACTGTCGCAATGCCAATCATAACTTCTTATGCATTGGCTAAAAGAAAACCAAGAGAACCAAAAAGACTTTATCGCAGAATTCCTGAAATGATGGAAACTCTTATCAAACTCCACGAAAAAAGTTTAAAAAAGATTAAAAATTGGTGATTTAAGTGAATTTATCTTTAATTTATTGCTTATATTAGTGCTAAAGGTTAACCAAAAAAACTAAAAACTGGAGGTTTCAATGAATAAATTAGACGAATTAAAAAACTTTATAGACACAATGCAGGGTGACTACGAAAAATTCTTTGTTAAAGGTAAAAATGCAGCTGGAACCAGACTTCGAAAGTCATTGCAGGAATTAAGAAGAATGGCTCAAGAGCTTAGAAATGAAATTCAAAAAGTAAGAATGGAAAGAAAATCTCAAAAATCAGGCGGTGAAACTCCGACTGAACAAACCGAAAGCGGAGAAAATAATTAATTTTTTAGGGCTGTCTAATTATTTTTCAACATTCAGAATATCAATCAACTTTTCTGAATAAATTAGACAGCCCTTCGTTTTTTATCCATTTTTTTACTTCAATGCTCTCTATTCCAATTCAATAATTAGATATTCTCAAATTTTTATGATGAAATCAGCGATTATTTATTGTAACGGGTCACCAATTCAAAAAGGGATCTTTCAAAAAATAAAAACAAAATATAATGCAGATTTAATAGCTGCTGATGGGGGAACCAATTCAATTTATAAAATAGGTGAATTACCAAAATTTATTATTGGAGATCTGGATTCGGTAAATACAAAAATTTTAAAGTTTTATAGAAACAATAATGTTAAAATCATTAAACTTTCACGACAAAGCGATACTGACCTTGAAAAGGCACTTAAACTTTGTAAAAGGCTTCACTACAATAAAATTTTCGTTGTTGGATTTAGCGGGAAAAGATTTGATCATACATTAAGTAATATTTCTAATGCATTAAAGTTTGTGAGTGATTTTCAAATCGTAATGGTTGACAATAACTCGACTCTTCAATTTGTGACGGGTAAGAGTTCGTTTAAGTCTGAAAAAGGTGAATTAATCTCCATTTTATGTTTTGATCCACAGGTTAAAATAACTACTGAGAATTTGCGATATAAGTTAAATGATGAACATTTAATGTTTGGCAGGCGAGAAAGTACCAGTAATGTTGCAACTAAAGAAAATTTTAGTTTAATCGTTAAGAATGGATTTGCAGTATTGATCCGTTCAACTAAAAATTTTCTTAAGTATGATTAATCTATCAGCTCTAGATAAAGTAATAATTTTATTTTATGCTCTTATTCTCCTTATAATAGGCTTTTGGTCGAAAAAAAAATCTGTTGATTCTAAAATTGATTTTTTATTAGCCGGAAGAAATCTTTCATTGCCGCTTTTTGTAATGGTTACAGTGGCAACCTGGTATGGCGGAATTTTAGGAGTAGGGGAATTCACTTATCGTTATGGAATTAATTCCTGGTTAACTCAGGGTTTGCCTTATTATGTTTTTGCAATACTTTTTGCTTTTTTGTTTTCAAAAAAAATAAGAAATACAAATCTTACAACAATCCCAGAGCGAATTGAACAGATTTACAATAAAAAGCTTTCGATAATTCTTTCCTTTTTTATTTTGATGATTGTTTCTCCTGCACCTTATGCTTTGATGACGGGCGTGATATTTAAGATATTTTTTGATATTCCATTGTGGATTGGTATTGTTTTAGGGTTGCTGCTCTCGAGTATTTATTTATTCTTTGCAGGATATCGATCAGATATTTACACTGATGTATATCAATTTATCTTAATGTTCGCTGGTTTTGCTGCACTATTGTTTTTTAGTTTAAAAAATTTTGGTTCATTTAATTTTCTTCGTGAAAATCTTCCTTCTGAGTTGTTAGTACCTCTCAAAAATATTTCGTTTGGTTATTTTCTTGTCTGGTTTTTTATTGGATTGTGGACTTTTGTTGATCCAGGTTTTCACCAGCGAAGTTATGCAGCAAAAAATGAAAAAGTAGCTTTTTATGGAATATTAATTTCAGTTTGTTGTTGGTTTGTTTTTGATTTTTTAACTGTAAGCAATGGACTTTTTGCAAGAGCATTTTTACCAGATCTTGAAAATCCGGTGTACGCATACATTGTGTATGCTGATAAAATTTTACCAGAAGCTTTCAAAGGTTTATTCATCTCGGCGATACTTGCAACGATTATCTCAACGCTAAATAGTTATGCTTTTATTAGCGCTCAAACTTTTGGTAATGATATCTTAAACAAACTTTCAAGAAAGAAATACAACGAAGTTTTTCTCGTTAGGTTAGGTTTAATACTTACAATAATAATATCATCAATACTTGCGATACTTATTCCGTCAGTTATTGATTTATGGTATACAATTGGATCGATATTTATTCCTGGATTACTTTTTCCGGTTGTGGGTTCTTACTATGAAAAATTCAGATTAAACTCGCAACTAACGATTTATCAATCGATTTTTGTAACCTTAGTTTCTTTGAGTATGTTTTTGGCAAGAGAGATGAATTTAGCAAGAATTGAGTTTGAACCAATGATAGCTGGAATACTCGTTGGATTGGTATTCCAGCTATCGAAATTTTTTGTTAAGGAAGAAAAATAGCAGCAGCGATAACTGTTGTCCAGAGTCCGTTTTTATCGCCTTCAGCCGACTGGGTTATATTAAATGTGCGGATAATTTTTCCAGACATTTTATAAATATTTTCTCGTTCACTCCAGGCTGTTTCAGGATCAAAATCAATTCCTAAGGTTGTAGCTAACATTGTTGCAGCAAGATCTTCAGCGTATTCACCAGCTTTGCTGTCAGTCTCACCGTAAGGATGATGCTCAGAAAGATATCCGTATTGAGTTTCATCAGCTGGAATTGCAACACCAATTGATGCAGCGATTAATCGATTGGGTTCGTTTGTGGCGTTTCTTGCCATAACACAAAAGGTAATTTGACCTGGTTGAAGTAACTTTAATCCTTCTTGTGCAGGAATTCTTTTGCAGCCTGGAGGATAAATACTTGAAACAGAAACAAGATTGCATTTTTCTATTCCAGCGCTTCTTAATGCAAGCTCGAATGATTGAAGATATTCTTTGTGTCTTCCAACACCTTTAGTGAAAAATACTCTTGTCGGTACGAACAATTTTAATTTCCTCCTCTATTTAATTATTAATTTATAAAATTTACGTTTACCTACTTTTAAGATTGATTCATTTTGGATTTGAAGTTGAGCATTAACATTTGAGATTTTTTCACCGTTGATTGAAACACCACCTTGTTCAACAAGTCTTCTTGCTTCACTGTTAGATGGTGCAGCACCAACGGCTCGAAGCAGTGAAATTATGTTTGAAGCTGAAGCTTTATCTATAAAAACTTCATTCACTTCTTCAGGAATTTCTTTTCTTACAAAAATTTTATCAAAGTTTTCTTCTGCCTGATGAGCAGCTTCCTTAGAATAATATTGTTCAACAATTGTACGAGCGAGTTTTCTTTTCAAATCTCTTGGATTGATTGATGGATCAGAAAGTTGTTGTTTGATTTTCATTAGCTCTTCTTTGTTTACATCTGTTACGAGTTCAAAGTAAGTATAAATCAATGAGTCGGGGATAGACATTGTTTTTCCATAAATTTCTTCAGGTGGCTCAGATATACCTATGTAATTATCAAGAGATTTGCTCATCTTTTCGATGCCGTCAGTTCCAGGAAGAATTGGCATCGTCAAAATGACTTGCGGCTCCTGCCCATATTCTCTTTGAATATCTCTCCCAACAAGCAGATTGAATTTTTGATCCGTTCCACCAAGTTCCACATCAGCTTTAATTGCAACTGAGTCCATTGCTTGAGCTAAAGGATACAAGAACTCATGAATGCTAATTGGTTCGCCATTTTTATAACGCTTCTCAAAATCGTCTCTCTCAAGCATTCGAGCAACGGTGTACTTGGAAGCAAGCTTTATAACATCCTCAAAAGTCATTTTAGCTAACCATTCGGAGTTATAAACAATTTTTGCCTTCTTTCCATCAATGACTTTTGAAGCCTGTTCAAAATATGTTTTACCAAATTCTCTCGTTTCTTCAAGAGTAAGTGGAGGACGTGTTTTGCTTCTTCCAGTTGGATCACCAATCATTCCGGTGAAATCACCAATAATTAAAATCGCCTGATGTCCTAAATCCTGAAAGTGACGGAGTTTTTTTAGAACAACAGTATGCCCAAGATGTAAATCTGGACGACTTGGATCAGCACCTAATTTTACATTTAAAGGAATTCCCGTTTCAATTGATCTTTTTATTTTAATTTCAAGCTCTTCGATGGGGATGATTTCTTCGGTGCCTCTTTGAATTAAATCGAGTTGTTCGTTCAGCGGTGGAAATTTAGCTTTCAATTTATCTTATACTTCCTCTCTAATTCTCGTTTTAAATCTTTCTCTGCAATTGATTCTCTTTTGTCATACATTTTTTTGCCTCTTGCCAGGGCAATCTCGATTTTTATTTTACCGTTTTTAACATAAGCGCGTAAAGGAATAACTGTATAACCTTTTTCTTTTACTTTTTGTTGGAGCTTGAGTATCTCATTTTTTTTCAGAAGCAATTTCCTTTTTCTTTTCTCTTCGTGATTAAAACGATTTCCCTGAGTGTACTCGCTAATATGCATATTCACCAGATACGCTTCACCATTAATAAAATCAACATAAGAATCAAGAAAATTTGCTTTTCCCTGTCTGAGGGATTTAACCTCAGTCCCTTTTAGAGCAATTCCAGCTTCGTATCTATTCAAAATGAAATAATCATGCTCTGCTCTCTTATTCGTAATAAGCGTTCTCTCTTCGGAATTCTGATTCATTGCGAAGCAAACTTAAAAACAATGAAAGGTAAAATCAATAATAAAGAAAAATTTCTTTCCTCTTTCATCATCATTCATGATGATTTGTTCGCAAAGCATTACCATTTATGACAATGCGATTGCAGGGATATAAAAAATTTTAATCACATAACGTGTCTATAAACTATAAAACAATCTCTCTTCTCTTATCATAATTTGATATTATCATGAATTATTTCAATTTATCGAAAATATTTTTCGCACTTCTCTCCATCTCCTCAAAAATATCCTTAATGTAATAATAATGTTCAGGTTTCATCAAGACAGATCTTAGAATAATAACTTCTTTTGAGTTTTGTTTTATTTCAGGAAAGAGCATTTTGAAGAATTTAGAATTTAATCTATACTTTGAAACATAAATCGGGTAATTTTTATTTTTCATCCATTTATTAAAAAGAATTTCACTCAGTTTACTTATTTCGGATGTTGAATTAAATTTTGGAAAATAATTTACAATGTCGAGTTCAGGTTTTAAGAGCGGTGTAAAGTAATCACTGTTTGTTAGTAATTCATAAAATTTTAGCGATGCTTTTCGTGTCAGTTCTAAAATGTTGTGCATTCCTTTTTTGCCTTTCAAAGGAAAAGCTTGAAGTGTTGCCCATAACGCTGAAGCAGAAGCTCCAGGTCTTGAACATTCAAGAGTAACTTCACCGAGATGTAATTCCTTTGAAGTAAAATATGTATATGGTGAATCGTGTTTATAAAATTTTCCAACTGAAGGATCCTTGAAAATAATACTTCCGCAGCCGTATGGTTGAAGTCCGTGCTTATGCGGATCGATGACAACGCTATCCGACATATTCATTGAATCAAAAATTTTTCGATTTATGAGATCTGATTTGTTGTTTGCAAGAATTTTAAAATATCCACCATATGCAGCATCAATATGTAATCTAAAATTAAATGTATTTTTAAGTTTTAGTATTTCATCTATTTCATCAAGAGCACCTAATCCAGTCGTACCCAAAGTTGCAATCACTGTCCCGATCTTTTCTTTCTTCAATAATTCATATAGATAACCTAAATTCATTTTACCTTCTTTATTCATCGGGACTAATTCAGATTGAAAATCAAGAACTTGAGAAAGCCTTGTATGCGTGTAGTGTGCATTTTCACATATTGCAAACTTTTTATTTTGAGTTACGAGTTTTGAAATCCACAACCCTTCAAGATTAGCCATAGTACCGCCAGAAGTGAGATGCCCAAGGAATTTTTTATATCCAATCATTTGAGCTAATTGCTCAATAGCTTCTTTTTCGAGGTAGCTTGTTTCAGGTCCTCCGTCCAAAGCATGATTGTTTGAGTTGTAAAATAAAGCGATGGAATAACTGAGCGTTGCTAAATCCACTGGTGGTTTTATCATCTGCCCGATATAATTTGGATGGAATGTTGGATAAGTATTGAAAAGTCTCTTGCAAAGTTTTAAAAGAATCTTTTCCTGCTTGCTGTTTAGTTGCAGGGTTTTGTGTGCCTTATATTCAGGAAAAGAATTTTTATATTCTTGTAAGGTTTTACTTGCTTTTAAAAATAATTCGATATAAGTTTGAGTAGACATTAGTTCTCCAAAAATTTGTTTGACAGAATAAAATTACAAATTATTTGTAATTGAAACTGTAAAGGGTTTAATTGAAAAAGTTTTTTACAGAAGTTAAAATTGAGTGTAGCCCTTAATGAATAAGAGAGAGGGAGGAAGCCCACCTAAAACTTGCCCAATACAGCCTTAACCCCCCATTAAAAAAATTGCCTCCCTCTCTTCTTTTATCTTTTCTCTATAAGTCTAGTAATTCTTGCCCGCACAACTTTCTTTTTATTAAACAAAGTTGACCACCATTTTTTAAATAAACTTAAAAATTTTTATTGGGTTGATTTTTAAGAATTCAATTTTTGATTATTGATAAAATCGAATCAAAGAGAATTTTCTACTAAATCTCTGCAGTTGGGTAAAATTCCATCTTTCATTCTTTTAATAAGAAATGCATGTCTTTCTTTGAGTTCTAATTTAGATTTTCAAAATAAGTTTAATCAGTTCAGATAATTTGCAATTTCTTTAAATCTTTTTTGATTTGAGGGATTTTAGGCAGAGTTGCTTTTTCGCCCAATTCGATTAATTCTTTTGATCGAAAGAATTCAAGCATATTAAAATCTTGTATCGGTGGATTGATTATTATGTGAGGAGGGTAATATCTCAGATAAAGATTGACGAGTTGATTTTCCATAATTGAAAAACTTTGAAGGAGTGTCTGAAGCATTCCTGGATATTCTGGTTCAATATCCTTTTGTCTTTCATCAAAGAAATTTGAGAAAAATTTGTCTGGCAGAATATCTGATATCCTTGAGACAAAATCACTTTGTTTTAATTTTTTTATGAACAGATCAAATCTATCAGGACTTTTGATAGAATTTAGTTTAATCTTAACAGGTGATTTAGTCACATTGACCGCAATGATATATTTTGCTTTTAATTTATAAGCGACACTCACAGGTAAAGGATTTACAAGTCCGCCGTCCACAAAATATCTTTTTTGATAGTAATGAGGTTTTATTAATCCCGGAACTGCTACAGATGATACAATTGCATCAATAAGTGAGTTAGTGTTGAAAATAATTTCTCTGCCTGAAATCAGATCGGTTGAGACAGCAAAAAAAGGTAAATCGAGTTCTTCGATTTTTATGTTGCCTAAATATTGTTTCAGGTAATTTTTAATTTTTTCTGGATCAATAATTCCAAATTTTGGAAAAGTTGGAATTAACATTTTTAAAGTAAAAAGTTTATCAACACTCAATGCAATTTTAATCATTTCTTCAGGAGTGTATCCTTTGCAAAAAAATCCGCCAATAAATGCACCCATACTTGTACCAATCACAAGATCAATTGGAATCTTAAATCTGGTGAGTGCTTTAATTACACCAATATGAGCTAAACCTCTTGCTCCACCACTGCCAAGAACTAAAGCTACGCTATTTCTTTTCATAAGCTTTTAAATTAAATCACTTTCAAAATTTTCAAATCAAATCTATTAATTTATTCTCAAAGAAAAATTTTGAATTATTGATTACCCCTGCTGATTTTCCTTTTAATTTCCAACCATGAAATGGTGTGTTAATACTTTTTGACTTAAAAGAAAATTTGTCGACAATCCATTCTTTTTCTAAATCGAGTATTGTAAGATTTGCAGCTGCACCTGGTTTGATAACTGCTTCTTTAAGTTTAAAAATTTTTCTCGGATTAATTGACATCTTATAAATTATTTCCTCGATTGATAGGATTTTACTGTGATAAAGTTTTGTCAGAGTCAGTCCAATGGAAGTTTCAAGTCCAATCATTCCAAATGGGGCGTAAATGTATTCCCATTCTTTTTCTTCAATTGAATGGGGAGCGTGATCACTTGCAATTATATCTATAGTTCCATCTTTCAATGCTTCAATTAATGCATTTACATCTTGTTGTGTTCTCAATGGAGGATTGACCTTAGTATTTGTGTCGTAGTTTTCAACTGCATCATCAGTTAAAGAAAAATGATGCGGTGTGACTTCGCCTGTAATGTTCAATCCTTCTTTTTTGGCTAATCGTAGAACTTCGACGGTTTCTTTTGCGCTAATATGAGCTAAATGTAGTTTACCTCCTGTGTATCTTAAAATTGCAATGTCTCTTAATGCGATTATTACTTCTGCAAGCGATGGGTGTGGAGGTAATCCGAATTTCGTTGAGTTGATACTTTCATTCATCACACCATTTTCGGTGAGCGATTTATCTTCACAGTGTTCAATGATTGGTAAATCGAACATTGAAGAATATTCAAGTGCATACTTCATTATTTTTGAAGTTGATATTGGATCACCATCATCAGAAAAACCTACTACTCCAGCTTCATACATTTCACCAAGCAATGCCAGTTCTTTCCCTTCTCTTTTTTTGGTCACTGCACCGATTGGATATACATCTACAAGTGAATTAGCAGCACGGTCTTTTACAAATGTTACCACTTCGGCACAATCTATCGCTGGTTCTGTATTTGGCATACAACATAAAGCTGAAAAGCCACCATTCATTCCAGCTTCAATTCCACTTTGAACAGTTTCTTCATCTTCTCTGCCTGGTTCTCTGAGATGAACATGGGCATCTGCAAAACCTGGAACAACCACTAAATTTTTAAGATCAAAAATTTCATCAACATTTTCTTTTATACTTGTATCGATTTTTGAAATTACTCCGTCTTCAATTAATAAATCTCCTTTAATATTTAACTCTACTTGCGGGTCAATCAGAAAAGCATTTTTTAGAAGTACTTTCATCTTAAATCCTTTGGTTTAATTTTCTTCTGTTCTTGTTCCAATTAAATAAAGCACTGCCATTCTTACAGCGACACCGTTTGTAACCTGTTCAAGAATGACTGAATTTGAACCATCAGCAACATCAGAGGATAATTCTACACCGCGATTAATTGGTCCTGGATGCATTATTAAAATATCTTTTTTGTGCTTTAGTAATCTTTCTTTTGTTATTCCAAAAAGTCGGTGATATTCTCTAAGCGAGGGGAAGTTTGATGCAGCACCTCTTTCGAGTTGAATTCGAAGAATATTCAATACATCTGCAAATTTGATCGCATCATCAATTTTGGTAAATACCATGACGCCTAATTTATCAATATCTTTTGGGATCATTGTTTTTGGACCACAAACAGCAACATTCGCTCCCATTGTAAGCAAACCAAAAATATTTGACATTGCAACTCTGCTGTGAGAAATATCCCCAACAATACATACATTTAGTCCTTCAATTCTCCCTATCTTTTCTCTGATCGTATACATATCGAGTAAGGCTTGAGTTGGATGTTCGTGAGTTCCATCGCCGGCATTTATGACATTCGCATCAATAAGCTGAGTTAAATAGTGAGGTGAACCAGCAGCAGAATGCCTTATTACAACCATATCAATTTTCATTGCTTCAATGTTTCGCACTGTATCTTTTAATGTCTCACCCTTGGTGAGCGAACTGGTTGATGCAGAAAAATTCAAAACATCAGCGGAAAGTCTCTTCTCTGCAAGTTCAAATGAAATTCTTGTTCGTGTTGAACTTTCGAAGAAAAGATTTACAACGGTTTTACCCTGGAGAGTTGGGACTTTTTTAATTGGTCTCTCAATAATTTCACGGAAAGTTTTAGCAGTATCTAAAATTAATTCAATATCTTTTTTTGGAACTCCATAAAGACCGAGCAGGTGCCTTGAACTTAACATTAAATTCTCCTTTTAATTTTCTACTTGTATTAAGTAAACTGCATCTTCATCATCAACTTCTTTGAGTTTTACACGTACTTCTTCATCAATTGATGTTGGAACATTTTTGCCAACAAAATCTGCTTTGATCGGAAGTTCACGATGACCTCGATCTACTAAAACAAGCAATTGAATTGACGAGTATCGACCAAGATCAGTTAAAGCATCCATCGCAGCACGAACCGTTCTGCCAGTGTAAAGAACATCATCAATTAGAATTATGTCTTTATCATTTATATCAAAAAGAATATTGGTGGCTTTAACTTCTGGTTGTTTTAATTTTACACGAACATCATCTCGGTAAAGGGTGATATTCAGAATACCGGTTGGAACATCAACACCTTCAATTTCAAGTAATTTATTCTTGATACGATTTGCCAGAAATTCTCCGCGTGTCTGTATGCCCACAAGAGCTATATTTTCAGCTCCTTTATTCTGTTCCAGAATTTCATGGGCGAGG
This sequence comes from Ignavibacteria bacterium, assembly GCA_013177855.1. Lineage (NCBI taxonomy): Bacteria > Pseudomonadati > Ignavibacteriota > Ignavibacteria > Ignavibacteria bacterium. The sequence goes on along the minus strand of JABLYA010000001.1, from coordinate 467,699 downwards.
CGGGTAATTGTTCTTTGGATTGCAATTTCGTCCATTATTTTTGCTTTTACTTTCATATAAAAAAAATCCCGATTGACTTATTCAGCCAATCGGGTCCTTTATTTTTGTTATTGATAAACTCTTGTGTTTTTTCATTTAGTTTCCTTTTCTATCTCGCTGGATAGAATTAAAGGTTATTTTGTTTTTAGTTGGAGCAAAATTAAACTTCAAGAGTTAACAAGTCAAATTTTGGTAAAAGAATTTTTTTTATTTTTTTATTGTTATTTCGAAAAGCTCGGTGTAAGTATGAAAATAATCTATGTTTTAATTCTTATAATAAATTTAACTAATGTTTTAATTGCTGGTGAAATCAAAGGAAGAGTTGTAAGTGAAGATGGTTCACCAATTCCTGGTGTGAATTTGATTTTACTTGGTACAAAATACGGAACTAGCTCTGATTTGAATGGTCAATTTCTTTTAACTCAAATTCCACCAGCTAAATACAAATTACAAGCAAGTGCAATAGGATATGAAACTAAAGTTTTTGAAGTAAATCTTCTTCAAAAGAATTCAATTGATTTAAAAATTACCTTAAAACAAGTTGCAGTTGAGATTCAATCAGTTGTAGTTAGTGCCTCTAAACTACAATCACAGGAAGATGCAAGAACAAGCTTAATTAGCATTGAGCCAAAAGCAGCAAAAATTTTACCCGGCGCTGGTGAAGATATTATGAGAACTCTTCAAGCGTTGCCGGGTGTTTCTTCAATTAATGATTTTTCTTCACAATTGATAATTCGTGGAAGCGGTCCTGATCAAAATCTTATTATTTTTAATGATGTAGAAGTATTCAATCCTTATCGTTTGTACGGTACAATAAGTATGTTTAATCCTGAAACGGTTGAAGATATAAATTTAATTACAGGTGGTTTCCCAGCCCGATATGGTGATAGACTTTCAGCAGTACTTGAAGTTTCAAATAGAGATGGCGCGAGAAGTAAATTCTTTTCCGGTAATGTTAACATAAATTTGACAAATGCGAATGTTGTTTTTGAAGGCAAAAATCCTTTTGGTTTAGAAGGAAGCTGGATATTTAATTCAAGAAGAACTTACTATGATCTTTTGCTTGAACCATTTGTTAAACGCGCCGGTTTAATAAAAGGTGATTTCTCATTCCCAAATTTTTATGATTTTCAATTTCAGATTTCAACTTTTCCATCTGCTGGACATAAAGTTTCGTTTACTAGTCTTTACTCGAGAGATGGAGTTGCATTAATTACAAATGGAAAAAGAGTTTCTCCTGATAGTCTTGGAATTAACGATCAATCATTCAATAATCTTTCTGTAATTTCTTATCAATATGCATCAAGAAATTTTAGTAATAAGTTAATTCTTTCTTTTTACAATAATAAAGGTGAGACAAATTTTGACTCAAAGTTTTTAGATCCTACGTTAAATCGAGAAGATTTTAGCGGAGAAATAAGCGATACACTCTATCCCTTTCTTTTAAACTTTTCGTTTAATTCTTTATTTGATTTCAGAAAATATTCGATTGAAGATAGAATTCTTTTCTATTCAGGTAAAAATAATTTCGAGTTTGGCGCTGGATTTGACTATATGACTACAGAAATAAAATTTGATATCCAACTCGATCCTCAACTTAAAGCTATCCTAAATTCATTTTCCAGCTTCAGGAGTGTACTTGATAAGTTTAAATCAAATTTAGATTACTGGCGCTTCAGATTGTATGGTCAATCGAACTTATCTCTGTTTTCATCAAATAAAATTTTCCTTTCTCCAGGTTTGAGACTTGACTACTATGATATTTTACGGAAAAGCTACATTTCTCCTCGTATTGGTTTATCGTTCGCTCTTAATGACATTACAACAATTCGAGCGTTTTACGGTCATTATTATCAATCGCCAGGCTACGAAAAATTAAGAGACCAGAATGTTCTCTTTGATTTTTCCAGAAAATACACTGATAATCTTAATGCTGAAAAGTCAATTCATTATATTTTAAGTTTTGAAAGATATCTAACTCCTCAATGGCAGTTCAAGACAGAAGTTTATTTGAAAGATTTTAGAAATTTAATTGTTCCTTTAAAAGTAAAAGGTACTCAATTTATTACTCAACCAATTTTAGGAACCGATCCAAGATATTTATCGTCATGGACACAACCAGTTGCTATTCAGTCAGACTCTGCGACTTCAATTCCTGTTAATAATTCAACCGGTAGATCTTATGGATGGGAAATCTTTTTAGCTAAAATTAATAAAAGCGTAACTGACCGAATTGACGGCTGGATATCTTATTCGTTGTCTTATTCCACACGAAATGAACTAGGGAAAACAATTCCATTTAGATTTGAACAAAGACATAATTTTAATTTCGTTATGAATTACAAATTCTCTGAAAAAGTTGAAGTCGGCATAAGATGGAATTATTCAAGTGGTTTGCCTTACACTGAGCCGATTGGAATCAAACCGAGGATAGTTCTTAAGGATTTAGATGGAGATGGTTCACCCGAGACTCCTGAGATAGCGACTAAATTTAATTTAAATCCAAATGCACCAAAAGAAGTTTTATTTAATATTGACTATGGATTAGATCCAAATTTTTATAATGCTCGTAGACCAGACTATCATCGATTGGACTTAAGGTTATCTTATTACACTAAATTCTGGAGATTAAACTGGTTATTCTACTTAGATGTAATAAATGTCTATAATCGTAAAAATGTAGTTGGGTACGATTACTATATTGATGCTAATTTGAATCTAAAACGAAGAGAAACATATCAATTACCGATTTTCCCAACTCTTGGAGTAAGCGTAAGGTTTTAACCTCTTGACCATCGATCGTTTTTCTAACAAAATCAATTTTTGTAATTTGTTTACACAAACAGCAAAATTTAAATGGTAAATCAAGCAAAAATTTATTCTGTCTCCGAGATTAATAGAGAAATCAAAATCCTTTTAGAGACAAGTTTTGATTACATTACAGTTGTCGGTGAGATCTCTAACTTTAAAGCATATCAATCAGGTCACTGGTATTTTTCGCTTAAAGATGAGAATTCTCAGATAAGCTGCGTAATGTGGCGTGGATTGAATTCTTATGTTTTCTTCACTCCACAAGATGGAATGAAGATAATTGTAACTGGAAGAATAAATGTTTACGAGCCAAGAGGCAGTTATCAGATTGAAGTTTCTTCAATGAAACCGCTCGGAGTAGGTGAATTACAGATTGCCTTTGAAGCTCTCAAAAGAAAATTAGCCGCAGAAGGATTATTTGATGAGAGATTTAAAAAACCAATACCCAAAATTCCTTCAAGAATAGGCATAGTTACAAGCAAAGATGGTGCAGCATTGCGGGATGTTTTGGCTGTAATCAGGCGAAGATTTCCAGTAGTTGAAGTTGTTTTAGCGCATACTTCTGTTCAGGGTGAGGGCGCAGCAAACGAAATTTCAAATGCTTTAGATTTAATGAATGAATATGGCGATGTTGATGTTATAATTCTCTGTCGTGGAGGAGGTTCTTTAGAAGATCTCTGGGCATTTAATGAAGAAGTTACTGCGAGAGCCATTTTTCGTTCTAAAATCCCAATTGTAACAGGGATTGGTCACGAAGTTGATTTTACAATTGCTGATTTTGTCGCTGACTTGAGAGCAGCAACACCCACTGCAGCTGCTGAACTTGTAACTCCAAGACTTGAACAATTAGTTGAATTGTTAAATGAATACGACGAGGCGCTCTATAAATTGATAAAAGATTTTTTGAGAAGAAAAAAGGAAAATTTATACGGTCAGTTAAGGAGTTACTCTTTTGTGCTGCCTGAATCACTATTAAATAACAATCAGCAAAAATTTGATTTCACTTTTTTTAGATTTAATCAATCAATTCAAAACTTTTTGAACGATAAAAAACAATTATTAAGAAAACTTGAAAATACAATTAACCTGTCTGATCCGAAACTTACTTTATCAAAAGGGTTTGCAATTGTCAGACAAAACGATAAAATTATTTCGAGAAAGAGCTTGTTCGCTCAAAACTATTCAACAGAAATTGAATTTTATGACGGGAAGGTAAAGATCAATGGCTAAATCGAAATCATCTTTTGAAAAAGATTTTGAAAGACTCGAGGAAATCGCTCTCAAATTGGAATCAGGAGACATTACTCTGGAAGAATCATTAAAACTTTTCGAAGAGGGTGTAATTCTCTCGAAAAGATTGCTTGAAACTCTTAATCAAGCTGAGTTGAAAGTGAATCAGCTCAAGCGTGAACTAAATGGAATGATTAAAAAAACTAAATTGGAAAATAATGGTGAAGAGGAAGAATGAAAGAATATAAATATCTCACGAAAATCGATTCCCCGGCAGATTTGAAAAATATTCCTGTTACAGAATTAAAATTTGTCTGTGAAGAAATCCGTGATTATATGATTGATGTTGTCTCTAAAACAGGAGGACATTTAGGTGCTGGTCTGGGCGCAGTTGAGTTAACAGTTGCTCTGCACTATGTTTTTAACACGCCCTATGATAAACTTGTCTGGGATACAGGTCATCAAGCATACCCACATAAGATAATTACAGGCAGGAGAGAGGCACTTAAAACAATTCGACAATTTGGTGGAATCAGTGGATTTCTAAAAAGAACAGAAAGTGAATATGATGTTTTTGGAGCGGGTCATGCAAGCACTGCAATTTCTGCTGCACTCGGAATTGCAACGGCTCGAGATTTCTTGAATGAAAAATTTAAAGTTGTTGCCATTGTCGGCGATGGTGCAATGACCGGCGGAATGGTTTATGAAGCAATGAATAATGCAGGTATTCAAAAAAGAGATTTAATTGTTGTTTTGAATGATAATAATATGTCTATCGCTCCGAATGTTTGGCAATTTTCAAAATATTTTACTGAGATAACTTCATCACCACAGTTTAATAAGTTCAAAGCCCAAGTCTGGGAACTGACTCATAAATTTGATGAAATTGGGGATAGAATTAGAAAAGTAGTTGGAAGAGTGGAAGGTGGAATTAAAGCAATTGTAACGCCGGGTGCTTTATTCGAAGCGTTAGGATTTAGATATTTTGGTCCATTTAATGGGCATAATATTCAACAATTAGTTAAAATTTTCCGTCACGTAAAAGACTTAAAAGGTCCTATTTTAGTTCACATTACAACTCAGAAAGGCAAAGGATATAAACCTGCAGAAGAGGATTCTCAAAAGTTACATGGCGTAACTCCATTTGACAAAGTTACTGGAAAAGCAATCAAAAAATCTGATGTTCCAAGCTACACTAAAATCTTTGGCGAAACTCTTGTTGAAATTGCCAGAATGAATGAAAAAGTTGTTGGCATTACGGCAGCAATGCCTGATGGAACTGGGCTGGATATTCTTCAAAGAGAAATTCCAGAAAGATTTTTTGATGTTGGTATTGCTGAACAGCATGCGGTAACATTTGCAGCTGGACTTGCAACCGAAGGAATTATTCCTGTTGTTGCAATTTATTCTACCTTCTTACAAAGAGCATTTGATCAAATTATACATGATGTGGCAATTCAAAAATTACCCGTTGTTTTTGTCCTTGATAGAGCTGGACTTGTAGGGGCAGATGGTCCAACCCACCATGGTGCATTTGATCTTACTTATTTAAGATTAATCCCCGGAATGGTACTAATGGCGCCAAAGGATGAAGCAGAACTTAGAAATATGTTATATACTGCCATTGAATATCGAAAAGGCCCAATAGCTTTAAGATATCCACGAGGTAGTGCGTTGGGAGTGCCAATCAAAAAAGAATTTGAAAAAATCCCAATAGGCAAAGGAGAAATTTTAAGACAAGGAAATGATGTTGCATTGCTCGCAATTGGAAGTATGGTAAATTACGCAAACATTGCAGCGGAGAATTTAGCCAAAGATGATATCTATTGTGAAGTAGTTAATATGAGATTTGTAAAACCGCTTGATGAAGAATTATTATTAGATATTTTCAAACGATTTGAAAAGATTTTTGTTCTTGAAGAAAATACGATTATTGGCGGATTAGGTTCTGCAGTGTTAGAGTTTGCAGCTAAAGTGGATGCTAAAAATGATATAGAGTTGGTTGGTCTGCCGGATCAATTTATTGATCATGGAACACAGCAAGAACTGCATGCTATGCTAGGAATTGATCCTAAAGGAATCGCTGCTAAAGTAAGAGCTGAATTACATTCGTTGCATAAACATTTTTCAGAAAATAACTAGGTTTATTTATGAAAAAACAAATTAAGGTCGGCATTATTGGATGTGGAGCGGTAGCTCAAATTATTCATCTGCCAATTCTTAAGAAACTAAATAATGTTGAAATTGAAGCGATATGTGATATTGACAAAAGAAAACTCTCTATCATTAAAGAAAAGTATGATATAAAAAAAAACCTATGATGACTTAACCAGATTCTTCGAGGAAAATGAATTTGACGCAGTAATGATCTTAACTCCAACAAATACTCACAAAGAAATTGCTGAATACGCAAGTCAATATTGTAAAAATTTGTTTGTTGAAAAACCAGTTACACGATCGTATAAAGAAGCTGAAGAATTAAGAAAAGTATTAGAAAAAAATAATACAAATTTAATGGTTGGTTTTAATACGAGATTTCGTCCTGATGCAATGCTTTTGAAAAGTCTAGTTGAAGCAAATGAATTTGGGAAACCATATTTAGTACGCACAGGATGGTTCAGACCACGAAGTTCCGCCCAGTCATGGTTTGTTAATAAAAATTATGCAGGCGGTGGAGTTATAATGGATCTGGCAATAAATATTATTGACCTTGCCATGTGGATGTTAAATTATCCAGAAGTTTATTCTGTATGTGCTTATAATTTCTTCCATACAACTAAAAATGTTGAGGATTCTGCAGTCGCAATGATTAAAACAAAAGATGATCAGGTAATAAACTTTGAGGTCAGCTGGATTTTAAGCAGTGAAAATGAGTTTTTTTATTTCAATTTATTCGGTGTTGATGGTGTTGGTCTACTAAATCCCTTAAGGATTTTCAAACAAATTGGAACCTCCCAAATGGAATTAACTAATTCACACCGTAGTTCATCTTCAAATCTTTATTTAAAGTCTTATGAAAATGAATTGAAACACTTTTTTGCTGCTGTAAATGGCTTAGGAAACTGGGTCTCTACAATTCACGAAGCCGTTTTGAGAATAAAGTTAATTGAAGCTATTTATAAATCAGCAAAAAATAATAAAGAAATTCGTTTGTAATTTCATTCATGTCCCTCTCTTTTAACTTTTAAGGGTTTCTTTTCAAAGATCTTGTTAAAAAATTTTTCTCGAATTTTGTAAATTTCAATAGATTATGACCGGTAATTTATGCGATTAAAAAATCTTCTAATATTTTTTTTAATTGTAGTTTTTACTGTTTCCAACTCGGTGGGAATAATTATCATTTATAATCAAATTAAATTTTATCACAAAAGGGCTATCAAAGAACAAATAAAAAAGAATAATTTTAATCAGGTTGTAGATGTTCTAGGTTTTTCAAAAAAAGATTTATTAAATGGTAAAATTAAACTGGATTTCATAGAAGATCATGAGTTTAAGTATAACGGAAAGATGTATGATATAATTACAATATGGGAGTCGGGAGATTCTATTTATTATAAGTGCATTAATGACACAAAAGAAGAAAATTTAGAGGCAATATTTGTTAGTTATATTGTAAATAATGAACACCGCCAGGATTTACCACTACCAATAAAACAATTGTTAAGCTCACTTCAAACTGAATTTTTCGTTATTCAAGATTTAAATAATTTTCTTCAACAAAATTATTCAATCAGTATTTCTTTAAATTCTGAAAATCCTCTTGATTTTTGTCTCATCATTCCTGATCCTCCTCCACGATTATTTTTCTAATCAGCCAACTAATTAATTAGAATTAAATTCTTTTATTGTAAAAAAACTTAAGTGGAGGAAGTATGAAGCTTCATTATATTTTATTGTCTCTTCTAATTCCATTACTTTCTTTTGCACAGCAAAAGTATGATGATAAATACTATCTAATTCCAAAATCAGATACAATATCATATCAGCTTGAAGAAGTTGTGGTTACAGGAACAAGAACATACCAGCGAGCAATCGATATTCCGTATTCAGTTACTACATTAACAAACCTGAATTATAAATTTGATAAGAAGACATCAATTAACGATGTGCTCGGATTTGTGCCGGGTGTTTTTATGCAGTCAAGATATGGAAATCATGATGTCAGAATTTCAATTCGAGGTTTTGGAAGTAGATCGAATACCGGAATTCGAGGAGTGAGAATTTTACTTGATGGTATCCCAGAATCTGAACCAGATGGTCAAACAAGAATTGAGGCAATTGATTTTAACGCTGTTGGTAGAATTGAGATTGTAAAAGGCAACTCGTCATCACTTTATACAAACGCTCCAGGTGGAGTTGTAAATTTCATTAATAATGTTTATTCGCCAGTAAATTATGTGACTCAATTTAATGAAATTGGTAGTTATGGTTTGCGACGAAATGGTTTTAAAGTAAATTTAAGATCGAAAAACGCCGGGTTGATAATGACTTACACTTACCATAATTACGAAGGATATCGTGAACATAGCCCTGATTTTTGGAACATCTTAAATACCGTGTTTGAAGTAACTCCTGGAGATAATTCCAGATTAGAAGTTCTTGGATATTTTGTTGATGGTATGATAAAACTTCCGGGTTCATTGAAACTTGCAGAATATCAACAAGATCCATTTCAAGCTGCACCTGATGAAAAAAATTTTGATTACCGAAGATATTCGAGAAAGGGCAGAGTAGGTTTGAGATATAATAAATTCTGGGGTGAAAATAATGCTAACGAAATTGAAATTTCTGGTTATGGAACAATCAAATACTTTGAAAGAGTTGATAGGAGATTTAGGATTTTTAATAGATGGGGTGTGGGTGGAACATCTAAATATACAAACAGGACATTATTCCTTGGTAAGAAAAATGAGTTCACCGCTGGAATTGATTTATTTTATCAAACCGGACCAATTGAAGTTTATTCAAATGTAAATGGACTAAAGACAGATGTGCTGCGTGGAATAACAAATGAAACAATTTCTAATGCTGGTTTATTCTTGCTTGATACATATTCGCTTATACCTGATAAATTAAATCTTTTAATTAGTGGACGATATGATAATGTAACTTTCTATGATATAGATAGACTTGCCGAGTCGAGGAATTCAATTAGAAAGTTTAATGCGTTCACTCCTAAACTTGGATTGAATTATAAGTTACACCCTGATCTTGCAATTTATGGTTCAGCAGGATACAGTTTTGATGTGCCAGCAGGAAATGAGCTTGATAATTTCCCGTTAAGTTCAGATGCTGGAGCTGGATTACTTAATCCCGATTTGAAACCACAATTTTCAACAAACTTCGAACTCGGCTTAAAAGGAAGATTAAAATTTGTTGATTTACCAGTTTTTTCAGACAATACATTTGATCTTACTTTATTCAGCAGTGTAATTAGAGATGAAATTGTTCCATTCGAAGTTTTTGGAAGTGTATTTTACCGAAATGCTGCTAAAACATGGAGAAGAGGAATTGAATTTGGTAGTGACTCAAAATTAATGTATGGTTTTAGATTAAAGACAAGTTATACTTATTCACTTTTCCGTTATGTAGAATACACAGCACAAGCTATAACTGGTAATCAAAACAATTTTGTAATCACAGAGCAAAACTATTCTGGAAATGTTGTTCCAAGCGTTCCTGAACATAACTTAAACATTGCATTGACTTATGAAAAATCATTAGCACTTAATACAGATTTCTTTTCAAAATTGAGCTATCAATATATTAGTGGAATGTATGTAAATGATGTAAATTCAGAAAAAACCGATTCTTATAATCTTCTCAATTTTATGATTGGAATTGATCAAAGATTTGGAAGAGTAAATGTCTTGTTGAGTACTGGTGTGAATAATATATTCGATAAAAGATATGTTGGTTTCATCAATATAAACTCAACATCTAACAGATTTTATGAACTCGGTGAACCAAGAATGTATTTCATAAACATACACCTCGGATATACTTTATGATTTTTATTATTTGTCTTCTTTTAGTTTTTGGTGCTGAAGTATTTTCTCAATCCTTTCAAAACACGGGGGTGAAGAATTTTCTTCTTTACCCCTCTTCTATTTCTCAAACAGAACCTGTTGTAGTTCGTCATCCTCACGATAGAAATACTTTATTTGTTTCAGCGAATACAATTAAATTCCTTCCATTTTTTGTTTCTGAAGGTGTATATGTTTCAACAAATGCGGGATTGAATTGGTTTGGTTCAGATACATGCAAAGGTGAATACATAAATTTTCATGGTGGTGATCCTGCAGTTGCTATCGATAAAAATGGAACATTTATCTTGACAAGGTTAGGTCGTTCACCATTTGTTGGTCTTTATGTACATTATTCAACAGATTTTGGAAAAACCTGGTCATTTCAGAATGCAATAAATGATCATGACCTAGAAAGAGCAATTCTTGCATCAGACGTTTTCCCTAACAGTCCATTTTATGGAAGAACATATTCAGTGTGGGTTCGATTTAATCCGCCGTATGCTCTTTACTTTTCATATAGTGATGACGGTGGAATAACCTGGTCACAGCCGAGACAAATTAATAATCCTACTCAACGATGTGCTGGCGGAGATATTGTTATTGGCAAAAATGGTGAAGTCTATCTGACTTGGGCGGTTGTTGCTGCTAGTTCTCCATTTCAAGAACAATTCATAGGATTTGCAAAGTCAACAGATGGCGGTGCAACATGGCAAGTCACTGAAAAAGCTTTTGCAGTTAATGGAATTCAAGGACAATTACCGGAAAAACAAAATATTCGAGTAAATGGACAACCCAAAATTGCAATTGATACAATAGGTGGTGAGCGAGACGGATGGATTTATATTGTTACCACTCAAAAAAATTTTGGTGCTGCAGGTAGAGATCCTGATGTGATTTTATATCGTTCAACAGATAAAGGTTTAAGCTGGCAAGGACCAATCAGAGTAAATCAAGATCAATTAAATAATGGAAAAATACAGTACTTCCCAGCTTTAACAATAGATCAATATGGCGCAATTAATATTCTTTATTATGATGATAGAAACACAACATCAGACTCAACTGGAGTTTTTCTTTCAAGATCAACTGATGGCGGTAATTCTTTTGTTGATTACCAAATTAGTGATCATAATTTCAAACCTGAAGCAATTGGTGGACTTGGACAGGGATATCAAGGAGATTTGATTGCTTTAACATCAATTGATAATTACTTAATTCCTATCTGGATGGATAACTCGACAGGTAACTACCAACTCTGGACTGCACGGGTTAATATAAATCAATTACTTGATGTTGAGAGAGAAACTCAAACGAAAACGATAAAGAATTTTTATCTTGCTCAAAATTTTCCAAATCCTTTCAATTCTCAAACAAACATTGAATTTGAAATACCTGAAGATGATTTTGTTCGTTTAGAAATTTTTAATTTACTAGGTCAAAAAATAAAAACCCTCGTAAATGATTATCTTAAAAAGGGACACTACCAGACTGTTTTTAATGCAGATAAATTACCTTCGGGAATTTATATTTATAAACTTCAAAGCTCAAGCAAAGAATTAATAAAAAAGATGATTTATCTAAAATAGTAGAACAAATTCAACCTCTATTCGATCATCAATCCCAGCAGGGGATTTCTCCACATTAACTTTTAGGTAATTTCCTAAAAATGCTTATAATCCCATATCTTATTATATCCCGAAAAATCTAACAGAGCTGTTTTAATTTGAAAAATCTTTTTCTGGAAAAATTTATATCGGTGCAAAATTTACTATTGCAAAATTTATTTAAATTATTTAGATTTGGTCTAAATAGTAATAAAAAAATAAGGAGTAAAAAATGCGCAATTTTTTAATTTTTTCAGCTGTATTAATAATAATTACATCTTCGGTTCTTAGAGCTGATCGTAGATATTTTGCTCGTTCATATACATCTTATACAATTCCTGCAAAAGTCCTTGAACTCGAGATCTGGAATACAGGAAAAATTCAAAAAGATCAAGGTTATTATTATAAATGGCAGCCCAGAATTGAATTTGAATATGGGGTAACTGATAAACTAACTGCCGCAATTTATTTTAATTTTGAAGAGATCAGATCAAAAAACAATCTATATCCACCTAAGTCATTAAGTTTTACATCCACTTCATACGAATTACGATATAGATTATTTGAAATTGGAGAATATTTTATTGACCCAACTCTTTATGCAGAATTTTATTATGGCGGTGATAAAGTCAAATACGAACCTAAAATATTTTTAACTAAACGATCTGCAAATTTTATTGGTGTGATTAATTTTAATTCAGAGATTGAAAAGAATATCCCAATGAATTCAACCAAATCAGAATTTGAAATTACTGGTGGATTAGCTTATGAGATAAATGCAAATTTTGCAGCGGGATTAGAATTTCGAAATCATCTGAATTTCACCAATGTTTACGATAAGAAAGTAAACCAGGCATTTTTTATGGGACCAACAATTAATTTTCAAACTGAAAAATTTTATTTCACAATAAATTTAATCGCCCAGATTAATGGTACCTCTACAAACAACTCACGCCTAGATCTTATTGGACATGAGAAATATGAAATTAGGAGCATCCTGGGAATTGAATTATGAAATTAACTTTAATTATAATTTCTGCAATCTTGATTTTTGCAGGATGTACAAAACATTCTATCCATAATGAAGAAACACAATTTATTGAAGGCAAAAAGTTATATATCTCAAAGTGTGGTGGTTGTCATAAATTATATGTAAGAAATGAGTTCACTCCTGCTCAATGGGACACTATTGTTGTTTCAATGAGAAATAAAGCAAAAATTACTGCTGAACAGGAAAACGAAATTTTGAAATTTCTTAAAGAAAGATGAATTAAAAAGTTTAATCGCCAGCCATTCTATACAATGGCTGGCTTTTGTTTTTTAACCACATACTATAAATAAAGAGCTTGATTTGTGAAGTATTATTTTTTAAGTTTCGATGAGATGAAAAAGCAATTTAAAAATATACTCATCGGCATTCTGATTTTACTTTTCTTTATTGCCAATGTTAACTTTACCGTCGTGCTTCATTATTGTGATACGATGAAGCAATTGTCTAAATCAGAATGCGGAATGTGTGAAGAAGATCATGAAGCCATATATTTAAATTCTTTTAATCTTTCTATAAACGATATTTCAGACGATCCATGTTGTAAAAATATTGTAAAGACCACAAATCAAATTGATGATGTTATTGTAAGAAAGACTGAAATAAATGAACTTAATCAACTTCAAGTTGCTTTTCTTCTACCCTCAATTCCTGAATTAACAACCAATACTTTTGAAGTTCAAGTAACCAATACCCATTCACCACCACAAAAAATACCTTCCTATCTAATAAATTTAATTCTGCTTATTTAGACTCCGAAATTTTCTGCTTTTTTCATTCAAGTAAAGTGGATTAGTGTGTTTAAAATTCAATTAAGGAGTCTAATAATGATTGAAAAAATTATAGAATGGAGTTCGCAAAATCGTTTTCTGGTTATTTTATTTTACTTGTTAATAGTTGGATTTGGAATATACTCAGTTGCAAATTTACCTGTCGACGCTATCCCTGATTTATCAGAAAACCAAGTCATTATTTTCACTGAATGGATGGGAAGATCACCGCAAGTTGTTGAGGATCAGGTTACCTATCCAATAGTTACTTCTTTGCAAGGAGTTGCTGGAGTTAAAGCAGTAAGAGCGACCTCGATGTTCGGAATGTCTTTTGTCTTCGTAATCTTTGAAGATAATGTCGATATCTATTTTGCAAGAAATCGAGTTTTAGAAAGACTTTCGACTATTCAATCACAATTTCCTGCCGGCGTTACCCCAACCCTTGGACCAGATGGAACTGGTGTTGGACATATTTTCTGGTATACTGTTGAAGGAAAAAATTACGATTTAGGGACGTTGAGAGCAATTCAAGACTGGTATATAAGATTCAAACTTGCCGCTGTAGAAGGTGTTGCAGAAGTTGCAAGTGTTGGAGGCTTTGTCAAGCAATATCAAGTTGATATTGACCCAATTAAACTAAGAGCTTACGATGTCAATGTATCAGATGTTGTTGCTGCAGTTCAGAAAAGTAATAGTGAAGTTGGTGGAAAATTAATCGAAGTAAACGATGCGGAATATTTTGTCAGAGGGCAAGGTTATATACATACTAAAGAAGAATTAGAAAATACTGTTGTAAAGATTAGAAGCGATGGGGTCCCAGTGCTGATTAAAAATATCGGAGTAGTTCAGTTAGGTCCTGACATTCGTCGTGGTTCGCTTGAAAAAGATGGTAAAGGTGAGGTTGTAGGTGGAATTGTTGTGATGCGAAATGGGGGAAATGCAAAAGAAGTTATTGATAGAGTAAAGAAAAAAATTGAGGAAATTAAAATTGGATTGCCGGAAGGTGTAGAAATAAAAACATCTTATGATAGAAGCACATTGATAAAAGAGGCTGTTGGTACACTTGAACGAGCATTGATTGAGGCGGCAATAACTGTTTCACTGATGGTGATGATTTTTCTACTTCATTTTAGAAGTATTGTAAGAATTTTGATAGAAATTCCTATCTCGGTTTTGATAGCTTTTATTCTAATGTATGTTTTTAACATTACATCAAATATTATGAGTCTTGGCGGAATAATTTTAGCAATTGGTGTGATTGTGGATTCATCAATCGTAATGGTTGAAAATGCTTATCGAAACATTGCGAGAAAATTAAATGAAAAAGGTGAGTTGACATCAAATGAGTACAAGGAAATTTCAATTCAATCAGCAAAGCAGGTAGGCAGGGCAATCTTCTTTTCTGAATTAATAATACTCGTTTCATTTTTACCAGTTTTTCTTCTGACCGGACAGGAAGGCAAGTTATTTAAACCTCTTGCTTTCACAAAAACATTTGCAATGCTCGGTTCAGCAATTGTTGTAATTTCTTTAATTCCTGTTTTAATGACCTTTTTAATGCGAGGGAAGTTTAAGCTTGAGCATCAAAATCCTGTGACAAAATTTTTTAATCAAATCTATGAACCGGTAATTCACTGGGTTTTGAAACACAGAAAAACAACTATTGCGATTAATCTGATTGCGTTGCTGATTACTATTCCAATGGTTTTAAAGACGGGTTCAGAATTTATGCCTCCTCTGGATGAAGGTTCAATCCTTTATATGCCGGTGACTTTACCAAATGTATCAATAACAGAAGTAACAAAAATTCTACAAATTCAGGACAAGATTATTAAAACAATTCCTGAGGTAGAATATGTATTGGGTAAAGCTGGGCGGGCAGAAACTGCAACAGACAATGCACCTTTAAGTATGATCGAGACCATTATTCTCCTCAAACCAAAAAACCAATGGCGTAAAGGAATTACTAAAAATGATATTATTCAGGAACTTGATCAAAAACTTCAAATCCCTGGCGTAACAAATGGATGGACTCAACCAATAATTAATCGAATTAATATGTTAAGCACGGGTGTTAGAACTGACATTGGATTAAAGATTTTTGGAACAAACCTCGATACCCTTGAACTTCTTGCAATTCAGGCAGAGCAAATTCTGAAACAAGTTCAAGGTGCTGCTGATGTTGTAGCTGAAAGAGTTCAGAATGGATATTATCTGGATATTTCAATTAAAAGAGATGCAGCGTCAAGATTTGGAATTAATGTTCAGGATATTCAAAATATAATTGAAACAGCAATCGGCGGTGAAAATCTTAGTGTTGTAATAGACGGAAGAATGCGTTTTCCTTTAAGAGTTAGATTCCTGAAAGATTTTAGAGATGAAATCGAGGATTTGAAAAACTTGATCATTCCTATTCCGGTTTATAAAAATGAAATGCAATCTATGAAACCATCGATTGCATCTTCAATCTCAAATAATAAATCTATGGCGTTGATGAGAATGGGTGAAACAGGAAATATGATAAGTAAGATTTCATCCAGTGAACCAAATTCATCGAGTTCATTAATAGAAAGTTTTGAAGGTGATAATATCTATCTTCCTTTAAATATGATTGCAGATGTAAAGATTACAACAGGACCTCCTATGATCAGCAGCGAAGATGGAATGTTAAGATCGATTGTGTTTATGAATGCGAGGGGGAGAGATATGGGAAGCGTTGTTGAAGATGCAAAAAAATTAATTCAGCAAAAATTAAAATTGCCAGAAGGATATAGTTATACTTTTAGTGGTCAATATGAAAATAAAATCCGTGCACAGAGAACAATTGCCATAATTATGCCAATCGTATTTCTTATAATTTATGTCTTACTTTATCTGGCATTGAAAGATTATAAAGAAGCAGCAGTTGTTATGCTCTCAGTCCCTTTTGCATTAATTGGTGGTATGTATATGATCTTTATTCTTGGTTATAATTTTTCTGTTGCTGTCTGGGTTGGTTTTATAGCTTTGTATGGGATTGCAGTCGAAACTGGTGTTGTGATGGTTGTATATCTTCACGAAGCGCTTGATAAAAGAATTCGAAGTTACATAAATGGTGAGAGAGGTGAGATAACAAATCAGGATATCTATGAGGCAACAATTGAAGGTTCTGTTTTAAGATTGAGACCGAAATTAATGACTGTATTTACGAGTATGGTTGGATTGATTCCTGTGATGTGGTCAACTGGTACAGGCTCTGATGTAATGAAACCTTTAACTGCCCCGATGATCGGAGGATTACTAACATCGGCAATACATGTTTTGGTTGTAACTCCAATTCTTTTTGCAATTATGAAAGAAAATGCATTGAAGAAAGGAAAACTTCAACTCTCAAAAATGTCTGACTGGATGAAGGAGGCTTGAAATGAAATTAAAACTTGTGGCGATATTTCTATTTCAATTTAACCTTTATGCTTTTTCACAGAGTCTTGATTCATTGCTGAATGAAGCATTATTTAAAAATCCAATACTTAAATCATCTCAATTAATTGTTGAAGCAAAGAAAAACAAGGTCATTCAAAATTCAGCTTTGCCATCACCTGTACTCAGTTTTGAGATTAATCAATTTAATTTTGATAGAGCAAACATACTAGGTAATTCATTATCAAATACAATTTCATTATCTCAGATGATACCTCTCGGTGGAAAAATAAATGCAATGCAAAGAGTCTCAATGAGTGAATTGTTATTGAGCAGAAATAAATTAGATGAGATTCAGAATGACTTACTTACAAAAATTAAGGTGAAATACTTTGAGTTATGGAAACTTGAAAATGAAATAATGATTCAGAAAGAAAACCAGGAAGAACTGAGAAGACTTCAGAATTCACTTGATCTTTTATATCAAATAAACAGGACAAATCAGTCGGATCTCATTCTTATTCAAAGTGAAATTGCCAAAGGGGAAGTTGAACTAATCAATCTAGAACGTAAGAGAAACTCATTAATCAAGGAAATAAATTTTCTGATCGGAAGAGAAAATCTTGAGCAAGAAATTTTTACGGACAAAAAAATAAAGTTACCTGCAATAAACTTCACCATCGAACAATTTGATAGTTTAATCTTCAGTCTTAACCCTGAATTAAAATCAATGCAATCTATGATTGAGATGAATAAGAACGAAATAAAAGCGACGGAAAAAGAATTAATCCCTGATCTGATGATCAGCGGGATGATAATGAGAATGCCGAAGGGAATGATTTTAACAACAAAATATCCCTTGCCTATGGATGGAAGCCGGGAAGAAATAATGTTTGGATTAATGACATCAATCAATTTGCCTTTTGCCCCATGGTCAAAGAAAAAGTTCACTTATAAAATTGAAGAACTTGAGAATACAATAAAATCGATTGAATATGAAAAGACAAATATGATTAATCAAATGAGAAAAGAAGTGCAAAATCTTTTACTCACAATTAATTCAAACAAGGACTTGATTCAACTTTATGAACAAAAAGTAATTCCTTCTTATGATAATGTATTTAATGCGCAATTAATTGAATTCGAAACAGGAAGAGTTTCTATCAATTCAATTATTGAGATAAATCGAATGAGATTGATGGAAAAAATGAAATACTATATGCTTGTCTCTGAGTATTTAATGTCTTTTGCAGAATTAGAAAAAATAACAGGTCAAAATTTACATAAGGAGAATTTGAGATGAAAATTAAAAACATCCAATCGCTAAGTTTTAATTTGATTATTCTTTTAGTTGTTTTATCCTCGTTCATTTTTACTTCCTGCTCGAAAGAAAAAGCAGAGGTTAATCATAAAGAACAACATGAGACAAAAGAGATTTATTACTGCCCTATGCATCCAAACGTTGTTTCTGATAAGCCTGGTGTTTGTCCAATTTGTCATATGGATCTTGTGAAAAAATCAAACTCTGAAGAAATGAGGGATAGTTTAATTAATCAGATTATGCTTTCGAATTCGAAGATCATTCTTGCTAATGTAAAAACGATCAAAGTGGAAATTTCTCCGCTCGAAAAAGAAATCAAAGCTTTCGCAATTCTTGATTTTGCTGAACCAAATAAAAAGAAAATCACAGCTCGCTTTAATGGAAGAATTGAAAAATTATATGTGGATAAAGTCGGAGATTATGTAAAAAAAGGAATGCCATTGTTTCAGATTTACAGCCCCGATTTAATTCAGGCACAAAATGAATATTTGATTGCAATGAATAATTCTTCGCTTGCAAGTAATTCAAAATCAATTTTAGAAAATTCATTATTGAAATCAGCAAAGAGTAAATTATTACTTCTTGGATTAACACAAGGACAGATTCAAAATCTGGAGTTGACGCAATCAATTGATTTTAGTATCGATTTTAATTCCCCATTTAATGGAATTGTTTTGGAGAAAAAAATTGTAGAAGGTGATTATGTAAGAGAAGGAGATGTATTATATGATATTGCTGATTTTTCAAGTTTGTGGGCAATTGGTGAATTCTATGAAAATGATATCTGGAATTTGAAGGTTGGTGATAAAGTTAAAATAAAAATCGATTCAAAACCTGACGAGATTTTTTATGGGGTTGTTTCTTATGTTTATCCGATTGTTGACAAAACAAAACGAACCGTTAAAGTTCGAGCTGTCATTAATAACTCAAATGGCAAGTTGAAACCAAATATGTTTGGTGAAATGTCAGTTGTTAAGAATTTTGGTAAAGGAATAAAAATTCCATCAAGTGCAGTTCTATTTAAAGGTGAAAAAAATATTGTCTGGATTAAATCTGGTGAAAATACTTTTGAACCCCGAGAAGTAAAACTTGGAGAAAAATTTGGTGATTACTATCAGGTTATTTCTGGATTAAAAGTGAATGAAGAAATAGTTGTATCTGGTTCGTTCCTTTTGGATTCTGAAAGTGAATTAAAATCAATTTCACAGTCTCATCAACACTCGAGTATGCGTGAAGCATCAATGAGCGAAAGTAAAGATCAAAATTCAACAGCATCAAAGTCTAAAAATTTTAAGAATAAAGATGATAAACCTGTTTATGTTTCCGATAAAAATCTTAAACCATTCAATTTAGTTTGTCCTGTTCAGGGAGAAGAAGTTGATCCTGATGCACCAAAGGTTTTATACAAAGGGAAGGTTTACGGATTTTGCTGCAAAGGATGTGATGAGAAATTTATGAAAGATCCTGAGAAGTATATTAGAAATTTGAGTAAAGATGGAAAAAAATTTTTAGGTGAAGCAAACTGATATTCAAACTAATTAGAGATTAATTCCCTTAAACAAATTGAATTGAAAATTTATCTTGTACAGATAATGCACATTTTTTTGGTTAACTATTAAATTTTATTTCAAAACTATTTTTCAGGTCTATCTTTATTAAAATATAAACTTGACGATTGTTCACTACCTATTTTGTTCATAAAATATCGCTTCTAATTATTAAGTTTGAGAAAAAAGGAGTAAAAAATGCGGCTTTGTATTAATATTGACCACGTTGCAACTCTACGTCAGGCAAGGGGAGAATTTGAACCAGATCCAGTTACTGCTGCGTTGATTTGTGAACTTGCAGGTGCTGATGGAATTGTCTGTCATTTAAGGGAAGATAGAAGACACATTAATGATCGTGATGTTTATCTTTTACGAGAACTTGTAAAAACAAAACTTGACCTCGAAATGTCGATGGACCCTCAGATTGTATCGATTGCATGTAAAGTAAGACCAGATCTGGCAACTTTAGTTCCTGAGCGCAGACAGGAACTTACTACCGAAGGTGGACTTGATGTCGTTAAATATTTTGATAGAGTTGTTGATGTTGTAAAAGAACTTCATTCAAACAAAATTGAAGTAAGTTTATTTGTCGATCCAGTTAAAGAACAAATCGAAGCTGCTGCTGAAGCTAATGCTGATATGATTGAGATTCATACAGGATTTTATGCAAATACAATAAGTGAAGAAGAAGCCTTAGAAGAACTTGAAAAAATCCGAGAAGCTGCAAAATTTGGAAAAAGTCTAAATCTCGGTGTAAATGCTGGTCACGGCTTAAATTATCTAAATATTATTCCTTTTAGAGAAATTAAAGAAATTGATGAAGTAAGCATCGGGCATTCAATTATTGCACGTGCTGTTTTCGTGGGATTAGAAAATGCTGTAAGAGAAATGGTAAGATTGGTTAAAGGTGTCTAAAGTAAAGTTAACGAAAAAATTTTTAGAAAATCTTTACTCAAAATATAATCGAAAAAATTCAGCCGATGATCCTGTCTGGAATGTTTTAATTCAGCAAGATAAAACTGATCAGGAAATTTTAGCATTCATATCTGCATTATATGCTTTCGGGAATATAAAGCAAATCAACAAAACTCTCTCAAAAATTCTGAACATCTTTTTACCTTCAGCTCTTAACAGAATTCTTGACCTTGATTATATTTCTTACTTGGAAAGAAATCTTGAAATTAATCACCGCTTCTTATTTCATTCCGAGTTTATTGGTTTAATGAAAACTTTAAATAAGGTTTATGCTGAATATGGTTCGCTTAAAAAATTATTTCTTAAACATTATAGTAGTGAAGATAAGAACTTAAAAACAGCGATCATTTTTTTCTCAAGATACCTCAGGAATGAAATGCAAAGTCTTGGTACCAAATCAAGAAAAATAAAATTTCTTTTCCCATCACCAGAGAATAGAAGTGCCTGTAAAAGAATAAATTTATTTTTAAGATGGATGGTCAGGAAAGATAATGTTGATTTAGGTTTATGGAATGAGATAAGAACTTCTCAATTAATAATTCCACTCGATACACATATTTACCAAATAGCTAAGCATTATGATTTGACAAGATTAAAAAGTCCATCCTGGAATATGGCTGTTGAGATTACAGAAAACTTAAAAAAGTTTGACGCAGAAGACCCAGTTAAATATGATTTCGCATTATCGCATTTGAAGATTAAGTGATTTAGTTTTTTTTCTTCTTTAATTAATCGTTCAACTAATTTTAAGTGTTTGTCGTAAAAGCCAGATCAGTAGTTTTCAAATTTTTTTGAATTTTCTTACAAACTTTTTATAACAATACTTTAAAATATTTTTTAATCATTATGATGATTATGATGACTGTGCTTATGGCCAATGCTTTTTTTGGCAGTCGGTTCGCTTAATTGTTTAAGTTCACCTTTTAAAAATTTTTCAATCGCTTCTTTCACAGACATTTTTCTAGCAAGATAAATTTTGTTTCTGGAAGTATTAATTGTTTCGAATGCATGAGGACCAATATTGCCAACTATGGTTACCTCAACACCTTTATTTATGAGTTCTCTAAGATTTTCATGTTTCTTGTTGTGACCAACATTTTCATACGCTTCTACTGATTTGGTCTCTGTGTTGAAAATTAAAAAGTAATTTGAATGACCAAATCTCATTGAGACGTTACTGTTCAAATCTTTTCCTTCTGCACCAATTAGTATTAACATATTTAATCTCCATTACTTTTTACAATTAGATGAATTAAGATTTTTTAAGATTCTATTTTTAAAGAAATGTATTCAAACTTTTGACTAATATCAAAAGAGATTTATGATCAAAGAAATTAATCTGAAGAAAATATCTAATCTTAAATCTTATTTACGAATTACTTTGCTCCCTTCTTGAAGTCAGTCAAATTCATCCATATATTTGAAAAAATTTTTAAAGTTAAAAAATCAGGAGAGAGTTGAATTCAAATCTTTAAAAAATAATCCCATCAAAAACTAAATCAAAGGAGTTGTTATGACGGAAAGCAAAAAATATGTTCCGTTCGTTTCACCTGATAAAACTCTTCCAGAGTTTACAGTGCGGGCTTTGATAATTGGTTTGATAATGTGTGTGGTTCTTGGTGCAGCAAATGCTTATCTGGGACTCAAAGCTGGAATGACAATAGCAGCTACATATCCAGCAGCAGTTATTGGTATGGCTCTCTTGAGAGCAATGAAAGGGTCAATTCTTGAAGAAAACTTTGCTCGTACTGTTGGGTCAATTGGAGAATCAGTTGCAGCAGGTGCAATTTTCACTATCCCTGCATTTTTCATCGCTGGTATTTGGCCCGAATTTACAATGAAGCATTATCTTGAGTCATCAATTATAATGTTTGTTGGTGGTGTGCTTGGAATTATGTTTGTCGCTTTGCTTCGCAGAGTTATGGTTGAAGATGCAGAATTACCATTCCCTGAATCTGTTGCAGCTGGTGAGATTCATAAAGCAGGAAGAACCGGCGGAACAGGTGCAAAATTTTTATTTAGTGCAATGGGGATTGGGGCTTTAATTCAAGCACTCGGTCAATTTAATTTCTTTGCAAAAAGCTGGGAAAAGTTTGTTCATTTTTCTAAAACTACAATTGGTTTAAGAAGCTCAGGTGAAGCTACTGCACAAGGTGGTATTTTATTAAGCTCGCCCGGAGTTAGTCCTGCATACATCGGTGTGGGTTATATTATTGGTCCAAAATTAGCTTCACTTAATTTCAGTGGTGGACTTTTAGCATGGGGATTGTTTGTTCCAATTATTACTTATTTCCTTGCACCTTCTTTGCTTGCATCTAATCCAAATCCAGCAGAAAGTGATTGGATTAATTTATCGATTAATGTTTGGAGATTTATTGTTAGACCGATTGCAATAGGCGGAATGTTGGTAGGCGCTGGTTACACTCTTTACAGAATGAGGAAGAGTTTACTTACTGGAATAAAGAGATCAATTAGTGATGTCAAGAAAGCTGCAACAGGTGAGCATGTTGAAATCAGAACAGAGCAAGATATCAATTTCAAATGGGTAATGCTTGGTATTTTACTATCAGCAGTTGCAACATTCTTTATCTATAATTACTTCGCACAGGATGTTGTTGCTGCACTGGTTGCGACCATTGTTATGGTAATTGCCGGATTTTTCTTTGCGGCAGTTTCGGGTTATCTGGTTGGCATTATTGGTTCAAGTAATAATCCTATCAGTGGATTAACACTCTCAACTTTGCTTGTCGCTGCTTTATTAATGGTTGCTCTTGGAATGAAAGGTACAACGGGAGTTGCAGCAGTTCTTGGAGTAGCTGCGGTAGTTTGCGTTTCCGCTGCTGTTGCTGGTGAAATGTTGCAGGATTTAAAAGTTGGTCACATTCTTGGAGGTACTCCCTGGAAAATGCAGGTTGGTGATATAATTGGAGTTGGACTTGCCGCATTTGTTATGTTTATTCCACTTTTAATTCTGCATCAGGGTGATATTAATACTGGTGGAACAGGATTTGGCGGAAAGAATTTACCAGCTCCTCAAGCAAGTTTGATGGCTTTACTTTCTCAGGGAATTGTTAAAGGCGAGATGGCTTGGCCACTTATTATTGTTGGAATGTTAATGGGCTTTGGATTTATCTTAATGCAGGTCAGAAGTCCAATGCTTGTTTCAGTTGGAATGTACTTACCTCTTGAAACAACTTTTGCAATTTTCGTCGGTGGGTTGATTAAAGGTATAGTTGAACAGATTAATAATAAGAAGAATTTCAATGAAGCTCAGAGAGCAAGAGTTGAGAATACAGGTGTATTGGTTGCGGCTGGCTTAATTGCCGGTGAAGCGTTAATCGGATTAGTATTTGCTGCATTTGCCTTCTTTGAGGTTTCACTATTTAAGATTTTTGAACAACCGACATTTGCTATCAGCTTGCTTGTGTTTGTCTTCATTGCCTGGTTATTGGTTCAAATTCCAATTAAGAATGCTGGTCGTCCCGATGAACCAGCTCCACCTAGTGCAATGATGTAATATGTTGTTTAATTGTATTAATTAAATTTTTATTTGTCAGGTTGGGTTATACTCAACCTGACAAAATTTTTTTTGCTTTAGATTGTCTATAAACAGGTTCTGATCGAATATTGAAAAATTGATTTTGAATTTTAAGGAGTTTAATTCTATCGTAAATTTTACGATGGGTTAATCTTAGAACTTTAGAAATTCTCATAAAAGCATTGATAGGACTAAATAAAAATTGAAATGATATCCTTTAAAAGAAAATCAAAAGAAAAAGTCGAAGTAAATCTCTGGGAACTCATTCCAATCAGAAAATTTGATTTCGAAAAATCTGAAAATAACCTCATCACAATTCTAATTCCCAAATTCACAAATAAGTTTTTGGTCAGACACTTAATGCCTCGATTGAAGTATCCATTCTTTAAAGTCAAGCTCGATGAAATAGGCTCTGCAGTCTGGCTTGAAATTGATGGGAAGAAAAAAGTTGGAGAAATAGCCCAAATTTTAGAAGAAAAATTTGGAGCAAAAATTCAACCAATCGAAGAAAGACTTTCAAAATTTTTTACTCAATTAAAATTTCATCAGTTCATAGATTTTAAAAAAGAGGAGAGTTAGTTATGTCAAACGCATTAGCAAATCTTAAACCCGAAGCTGTCTGGAGATATTTTGGTGAATTGTGTAAATACCCAAGACCTTCCAAAAAAGAATCTAAGGTAGTCGAATATGTTTTGTCTGTGATTAAAAAACTTGGATTGCCCTACGAACAGGATTCATTTGGCAGTATATTAGTTAAAAAGCCTGCTACACCAGGATTTGAAAATTTAAAAACAGTTTGTCTGCAAGGACATTTAGATATGGTTTGTGAGAAAAACAGTGATGTTCAACATGATTTTGATAACGATCCAATTCAACCTTATGTTGAAGGCGATTGGGTAAAAGCAAAAGGCACAACCTTAGGTGCGGACAATGGAATTGGTGTTGCTGCTGCTCTTGCAATTATGGAAGCTAAAGATATTCAACATGGTCCGCTTGAATTTCTTTTTACACTTGATGAAGAAACAGGTTTAACTGGCGCAAACAGTCTAAAACCAGGATTTGTTACCGCTGAAATTCTCCTAAATCTTGACTCCGAAGAAGATGGTGCACTTTATATCGGCTGTTCTGGTGGAAAGGATACGGAAGGCAGATTTTCTTATTCAAAGGAAAATTTACCAGCTAATTCTTTTGGATATAAAATAAAAGTTACAGGACTTAAAGGTGGACATTCAGGACTTGATATTCATCTCGGAAGAGGAAATGCAATTAAAATTTTGAGCAGACTTCTCTGGAATCTTCAGAATCAATTTGATATAAGACTTTCAAAAATTGAAGGTGGAAGTAAAAGAAACGCAATCCCGAGAGAAGCTTTCGCAGAAATCGTTGTCAATAAATCCAGAGCTGATGAACTTGAAGGGTTCGTCAATTATTACAATACAGTTGTGAAAAGTGAACTTTCTTCTGTTGAACCAGATTTAAAAGTTGAATTTGAACGATCAAATTTACCCGAATTTGTAATCGACAAATCAACACAAATAAATCTTTTAAATGCTCTTTATGCCCTTCCGCATGGAGTAATAAAGATGAGTGCTGATATACCTGGACTTGTGGAGACATCTACAAATCTTGCTACAATTACTTTCGGTGATCAAATTGTTGTTGGTACAAGTCAACGAAGCTCAGTAGAAAGTGAAAAAGAAGATATCGTGATTATGAATCGTTGTGTCTTTCTACTTGCAAATGCAGAAGTAAAACATGGCGATGGTTATCCGGGATGGAAACCAGACATTAATTCAGAAATTTTGAAACTGATGAAAGAAGTTTATAAAAAGAAATATGGAAAAGAACCTGAGGTAAAAGCAATTCATGCTGGACTTGAATGCGGTATCATAAAAGAAAAATACCCAAATATGGATATGATATCTTTTGGTCCAACCATTATGGGTGCTCATTCACCTGATGAAAGAGTCCAGATAAGTACTGTAGAAAAATTTTATGATTTATTATTAGAAGTTCTGAAAAATATCCCTGCGAAAAATTAAGGAGATTGAAATTTGGAACAGGTAAGAAGAGAACCACCAGCTTCAATCAGATGGATTGTCTGGCTATTTATAAGCCTTGCAATGTTTGGTAATTATTATATCTATGACAGCATTAGTCCATTAGCTGATTTATTAAAAACTCAACTTGGATTTTCTGACTCAAATATTGGTTTGCTTAATGCGATTTATAGTTTTCCAAATGTTATTATGGTTTTGATTGGTGGAATTATAATTGATCGAATTGGAACAAGAAAAGCAGTTTTGATCTTTACAACTCTTTTAATGCTTGGTTCTCTTCTTACTGCTGTTAAGGGAGATATTTTTGTAATGGCATCGGGTCGATTACTTTTTGGACTTGGTGCTGAGTCTATGATCGTTGCAATTACTACAATTATTGCAAGATGGTTTAAGGGTAAAGAACTTTCATTTGCTTTTGGATTGAATTTAACTCTTGCACGACTTGGTTCTTTTATGGCTCTCAACTCACCAACCTGGGCAAAACATTTTTATGATTACTGGCAAAAACCGTTATGGATTTCTTTTTATGCTGGTGTTTCAGCTCTAGTTTTTATCTTGATTTATTATTTTATTGATTTAGCCAGCTCAAAGAAATATGAATTGCCCCCAGAAGGAAATCAAGACAAAGTTGTATTGAAAGAAATTTTCGGATTTGGAAAAGCGTTCTGGTTTATTTCAGCATTGTGTGTGACTTTTTATTCAGCAATGTTTCCATTTCAAACATTTGCAATAAAATTTTTCCAGGAAGTTCATGGAACATCAAGAGAAGTAGGTGGGAATCTTTCAAGCATTTTGACTTTGTCGGCAATGATTTTCACTCCGCTTTTTGGTTTACTTGCTGATCGAGTAAAGAAAAAATCTTATTTGATGATGTTTGGCTCGTTTTTGATTATTCCTGTTTATTTGATAATGGCTTACAAAGTTGATCTTGCATCTCCGCTCGGGTTAAGCGGAAGTATAAATATAAATCTTGATTTCTTCGATATTCACACTTCAATTCCTTTTTATTTGATTATTCCAATGTCAATGATGGGCATCGCATTTTCACTTATTCCAGCAGTGATGTGGCCTTATGTTGCTCTGGTTGTTGATTCTTCAAAATTGGGAACTGCTTACGGATTGATGACAATGATTCAAAATATTGGTCTGTTTTCATTTAATTTGATAATTGGATACAGCAATGATTTGTTTGGTGCGAGTGCAGCAAATCCGCAAGGATATATTCCGGGTATGTGGATTTTTTCAGTGCTTGGTTTTTCTGGTTTGTTATTCTCTTACTTGCTTCGAGTTGAAGAGAAAAATTTAATTTTAAGAAATTGAGAGAGAAAAAATGAATAAGGAATTACAAAAAAGTTCATTAATCGCATTAAGAGATTTACTCGGTCTTCAAAAAGAAGAGACGTTATTAGTAATTTCTGATGAGATTGAAAAAGAAATTGGTTACTCGCTATTTGAAGTTGGAAAGAAATTATGTAAAGAAGCTGTTTATGTTGAAATGAAATCGAGAGAAATGAATGGTGAAGAACCACCAGAACAAATTGCAGAGTTAATGAAAAAATTTGATGTAGTAGTTTGCCCAACTGCAAAATCTTTAACTCATACAAATGCTAGAAGAGAAGCTGTCAAAGCTGGCGCTAGAGTTGCAACTATGCCGGGCATAAGCAAATCAACAATGATCAGATGTTTATCAGCTGATTCGAAAAAAGTTGTTGAATTAACAAACTCAGTCAAGAACGCTCTTGAAAATTCTAAAGTGATTAGAGTCATTTCAAAAAATGGAACCGATGTTGAAATGAACATCGAAGGAAGAAAAATTATTCCAAGCACTGGAGTTTTGAGAAATAAAGGTGAAAGTGGAAATCTTCCATCAGGAGAAGTTTATCTTGCTCCAGTTGAAGGCTCAACTAATGGTGTAATTGTTTTCGATGGTTCAATGGCTGGAATTGGTATCTTGAAGAATCCAATCAAAGTTACTGTTAAAGATGGATACGCAGAAAAAATTATCGGCAAAACTGAAGCAAAAAAATTTCAGAAAATGTTAGACAAAGTTGGAAAAGACGCAAGAGCAGTTGGTGAGTTTGGAATAGGTACTAATTATAAAGCGAAAATTATTGGACAGATTTTAGAAGACGAAAAAGTTTTAGGAACCATTCACATTGCATTTGGAAATAATATTTCAATGGGTGGAAATATTAATGTTCCAATTCATCTTGATGGATTAGTCAAAAAGCCCACCGTACTTGTTGATGATATTGTAATAATGGAGAGTGGAGTTTTACTCCTTTAGAAATCATCAAGACCGGTTTTTATAGTTAATTGTGTATTGTAAATTTTTTTAATTTTAACTGCTTATTAATTTTGTGATAGTTTAATAAACAAAAACTATAGAGCTGAAATACAAAATGAAAAAACTTAAACTCGCAATTGTAATAACCATTCTTACTTCTTCTCTTCTTCATAGCCAATTCTCAATAAAAGATACAACCTGGAACGATTTCTCTGTTGACTCAACTTTAACTTCCGCAGTCGACTGGAAAACTGAACAGGGAAAACTTCTTCTTCAAACAGGTGAGAATGAAAATCTTGCTCGAAATAAATATGCTTACATTGTGTATAAAAGCCGAAATCTTCCACCTGATACTGCCGCTAGAAATGCTTTAAAACTAATCGATGGAAAATTTTTCTCACCTTCATATGTTCAAATTCTTTCTTTAAATGCTGGGCCAGGTGGAGAAGGGACTTACATCGTAATTGATCTTCAAGCTGTTCGTGCTGTCAATAGAGTAAGAATCTGGCAGCTTGGATTTTATCCCGGTGGTCCTACAAATATTCCAACCAACCTTCGAGTTAGAGCTTATACAATTTATGGCGGACTTGATACTCTTTCTATGGAAAAACTTGTTCAAGTTCCGGAAAATACTTTAGGTGTAACAGATGATTATTTCGATAGAGTAGTTGAAATTCGTTTCTTGAAAATTACAATTGATGTAATTGATCAAGTTCAAAGTACAGTTATTTCGGAAATTGAAGTTTTTGGAAAAGGTTATTTACCTGAAGGATATTTCACTTCAAAGGTTCTCGATGCAGGTCAACCGGTTAACTGGTCAAAAATTACATGGAAGGCAGAACAACCTGAAGGTACTCAAATCTCTCTGCGAATGAGAACAGGAAATACTCCAAAAGTTGATACAACCTGGAGTAATTGGAATGAAGATTCAACTACGATCTCCGGAACACAACTTCCAGTTTATGAACCGAGGAGATATGTTCAATATCAGGTCAGACTGGGAACATTAACATTACAAACTCCCAAAGTAGATGAAGTTGAAATTTTCTTTGATAAGACTTTAATCGCTCAATCAACTGATGCAACAATCAGTCCTCAATATTCACCAATCTTGCAGGAAAATACTTTTTCTTACAAAATCGTAATCAATAAATCTCCAACTGATTATCCAATTGATACAATTACGATTTTTACTCCTACACCGACACAATTACTTGGAGTAAAACTTGATAATAATCCGATTCAATACTCAGCAGAGATTTATGCGAACAAGATTGTAATTATTCCACAGTCTCCAATTACAACATCAATAACTTTTGAGGCTACATTAAAATGCACGCCATTTTTAGGTGTGAATAGATTTGTTTCTTATCTACATAGTAAACAAAGTCCTGACAATCCACAGAGAGTTGATACAAAAAAATTTGGTGGACTTGAAAATTGGAGTATTGTTACAACAGGAGTTCCTCCGAAATTAATTATTGATTTTAAAGTAGAACCAAATCCATTTACACCAAATGGCGATGGAATTAATGATCAAACTGTTCTTTCTTTTTTCCTTGCAAATATTGCTGAACCAAGAAGTCTTGTCGGTGGTGAATTAAGAAAATTAAAAATTCTGATCTATGATTTACAAGGTAGACTTGTGAGAGAATTTTATAATTCAACTTCTGGAGCAGCAGCATTTATTGCACAAAATTCATTTGTATGGGATGGTAAAGATGAAAATGGTAAGACAGTTCGACCAGGACCATATATTGTACAGGTTTTAGTTGAAGCAGATGCTAAAACAGAACAGGTTGCAAAAATTGTAACAGTTGTCTATTAATTTTTGAGGTCAAAGTGAAAAAGATATTAATTTTAATTCTGGTATTCATTAGCTCAAGCATCTTTGCTGGCGGATTTGAAAATCTCGGTGTTCATAGCAGGATAATTGGTCTAGGTGGAGCTTATACTGGAGTTGGTGATGCATCTTACACCGTATTTTATAATCCTGCGGGTCTAATAAATGTTAAAAGATTTGAAATCTCTTCGACTTATAATCAACTATTTACTGGTTTGGATGAAGATTTGTATTATCTAGCTTTTTCTTCCACAGTGCCTTTGTGGAAATTCGGAGACCTTGGTGCAGGATTAACTCATTTGAAAGCAGGTGCCTGGCAAGAAAATACTCTGATCTTAAGTTATGCAAAAGACATTGGCAATTTTGGATTAGGCGGAAGTTTTAAATTACTAGGATGGAGTGCTCAAGCTGCACCGGGCGAAGAAGCAAAAAGTTATCTTGGATTTACTTTTGATGCTGGAGTTTTTTATTCAATTTATCAAGTGTTTGGAAATGGAGTATTAAAATTTGGTGCTGCTGCTCAAGATATAACTCAACCAAGTATCTCAATTAATGGTTCAGATGATGCAAAGTTACCAATGAAATTAGCTTTTGGAATTTCTTATTATTCACCAACTTATGAATATTTATTTGCAATTGACGGAATTAAAGAAGAAGAAAATTTATTGATAAAATTCGGCGCTGAATTCCTTGCAATGAAATCAAAAGTTTATGGTGTTGAATCCGGATTGTTTTTGAGAGGAGGATACAATGGTATCGTGAATGAGAGTCCATTCAAGCAGAATTCCTTAAATGGAGGTTTTGGAGTTTTTGTTAATAGATTAAAGATTGATTATGCATATTCAAATCATATTCAAATTACTGGTCTTAGCGGTGGTCATAAAATATCCCTTACATATCAATTTTAATTGATGAAAACCTTTGGAGGTTAAATTGAAAAGAATATTTACTTCATTGAGTTTGATTTTAAGTTTGGTTTCAATTACAAATGCTCAATTCATTTCAAATCTCGGAAAGGAAGAAGAAAAATACATAAACCTTTCCGGGAGAAATTATGAGAATTACAGCTCTAAAATTGAGAAGAAAAAATTCTTCGACAACTTTGGAAATTTCTTGATTGAAGGTTATCCTGTTATTGAGTTTAATGAACAGCAAAAACAAGCAATTGATCAAAATATTCCTGGCGGTCAGAGCAATTTTTTAAAGTCCAGATATTATGAAAATTATTTCAGCAATCTTGTAATTGGAAATGATAGTTATGGTGGGTTCACTACTCGACTTATGGTCGGTGATGCAATTAGAACAAAATTCACGAGTTTGACTCTCGACAAAGCAAGATTTAATGGTATCAGATGGGATGGTGCAACGGCTAAAAATAGAGGAACCGTTTTAATTTCAAGAATAAGCGATCCAATTAGATTTAGATTTGATCAGGGCTTTTATTCAGATGGTGTGAGAAGAATTCGAGATTGGACGCAATATCTTCTTGGCGGACATTTCGAAACTGATATTGGTGATATTTTAACAGTTGGAATAACTTATTTAAATCAGCATCAGAGAAGAGCAAGCATTGATAGTCGTGAGTCTTCGTTAAAAGGAGTTGTTTCAAATGCAATTCCAAGAGTAATTTTTGTTAGAATTAGTGATGATAGTCCTGGAGATCTTTCGGGTCCAATTATTTATCAGCCTCCAACGATTATCATAAATGGTGTTGCAAGACCAATTAAAAATATTCACGGCTCTGTCCCAAACTCAGCGGCAACTACATTGAATGATCCAATCCAGTATTGGGTTTTTAGAAATTTTTGGATTAATGCAAAAGATTTCTTTGCAGGCGCTGATACAACAAGTTTTACAAGATATATCAATTACAGAGACAGATACTCAACATTTCCACCAAGTTATCCAGTTAAGATTGGAAGTCGTGATGGTGAAAACATCACCTACGCATTCGTAATTCCTGAAGGTGCAACTTCGGTTCAATTTCAATTAATCCTTGCCAATGATTATCGAATTGACATCGCTCACGATTGGTTAAATAGACTTGACGAATACACTGGTGACGCAAGATTTCAATCTCACACTGACCCTGAACTTTATGCAACGCCTACTCCATTTAGAACAATTCGAAGAGCTGAAGGAAATGTAACAGATGCTTCAAATAAACAAATTGTAACTTTCTCATACGGACTTGTTACAGGTATGGAAGTTTATGGATTTAATTTCACCTTTAATTGGAAAGGATTTGAAATTGAAGGTGAATTCAATCAAAGTAAAGAACATTTCAAGTATCCAATAATTCGTGATAAAAGATTTACCGGTAAATCTGGAGAAGAACAAGATATATCTGGACAAGCCTGGTTCTTGAGAGGAAAAAAGAAACTTGGAAGATTAACATTAGGTGGAGAAATTTATAGAATTGATGGAACTTACACTACAGCATTGAATATTTACACACTTGAAAATAGTTTTTACAGCTCACCATCTGATAATTTAATTCCAAATCCTATTTATCCCGACTTTTTGGGTTATGACGCATCCAGCAGCGGTGCAATTATTCCTGGCGGTGCATACTATGCGTTAGTTGATGACAATGATGATAATGATAGATGGGAAGATGGATTTTATCATTACAATGTATTTACAACTGACTCAAGAGGCAAGAATAGAGATGTTTTGAATAGAGTAGGTGATTTCTTCTTACTTGGTTATCGTCAAAATACAAATGAGCTGGTAAGTTTAGCAACAATTTTAAGACGACCTGACACCGGTATCTTTCCTGGGAAAGATAGAGATCGTGATGGAATTCCTGATGATGATAAAAATGCCGATGGAATTCCAGATTATGCACAGGATTTCTTAACATTCTATTCCGATCCACCAAGTCTCGATTATGGAGATGATTGGAACAATAACGATGTAATCGACGAACAGGAAAACGACATCTTGCCGGATTATCCATATACTCCTGATCAAAAAGGTTATCATTTATTTACGACACTCGAACTCATTAAAAATTTTAATATTGGATTTGGATTATTAAGAGAAGAAGGATTGTTAAAAGGCGGAAAAAATTATGTTAATTATTTCAAACTGACTTATTTCACAGAGACACCCAAATTTGGTTCTTTAAGAATTTTTTATGTCTTGAAACAGGTTAAAGACAATATTCCAAATGATTGTTATCAATTCCCTGGTGTAATCACAACAGCTGACCCATTCCCTGATTATGTGCTTGATCCTTTATTATATAAAAACAGTCTAGTTAATAATCTTTATATCGGGACAACTTACACGCAAATTCCAAATCTTAGAATTGAAAACAATTTAAGATTTCAGCTTAATCATCAATTTGCTCAAGGTAATAGACTTCTTGCATTTGCAAATGAAAGCAGATTGTTGAATGATCAGGTAGAAGGCAGGATTTCTTTCTTCGGAATGGTTAATAAAATAGAATATGAATTTTCTTTCTTAAATAACGCTTTGAAAGTAATTCCACAATTCAAAGTAAGAACAGAAAAATCATCAAAGTTCACTGAGAATAAAGATGGAGATAAGATTACAGTAATCAATAAACATATGCAGGAAACTATTCCAATCATAAGAGTGGATTATCGATTAACTCAAAGCACAACATTACATTTTGGAATGCAAGGTATTACATTTCTCAAAGGAGTTTCACCACTCGCTTATAGAATTAGAAATTTAAAGGATGATTTTGAAAGTGAAGATCGCAGAACCATTGCTTTATCTTTGAGCAATAAATCTCAATATGCTGGTTATAATATTGTAATTGATTTCGGGTATAAATACACAACAAGAGATTTCAAGCGAGAAGAAGACAGATTTAAAGGTCGTGAAGAATCAACTTTGTATTTCTCAATTTACACTGGTTTCTAATTGAATATGTGGCAGTTGATTTTTTTTGTAATCGCAACAATAGTTAGTTATTTTATTCCAACACCGCAGGAATTCAAAAATGCGTTCCAGGCGGGACAAAATTATTTTGTCTCACGAGACTATAAAAATGCGATACGAATGTATGATTATATTTTGTATACTGAAAGCAAATTTGTTGATGAAGATTCAATTAAAGTTGGAATTCTCAATAACGAGTTTATTATAAGTGTTCGAGCAGCTGCTGCATATATGAAAGGTAATGCATTTAAACAAATGAATTACTCCGATTCTGCGATTCACTATTTTAGAATTGTCTCGCTGAGAAAAGATGAACCAAAACTTGCTGCTTTAGCACAATTTCAGATTTACGATATTTATTATAAGCTTGGTCGATATGATGAAGCAATTGAAGAAGCATTTAAACTTTTTATAAAATTCCCAAATGATAAAAAATCTGAACAGGCCCTTTACGACATAGGCTGGGCATATAGAGAAACTAATAAACTCGATAGTTCATCAATCCTTTTCCACAAGCTGTTAGAGAAATATCCAAATACAGAATATTACGCACGAGCTTTGTATCAAATTGCTCAGAATTATTTCGATATGGGGAATTATGATTTAGCGCTTGAACACTGGTTAGAATTAATCAACAAATTTCAACCTGAAATTTTTACAAAAAAAGATTGGGAAAAAATTGAACTTAAAGCTGAAAAAGAGAGAAGACTTTTTGAAGTTACAGAAGGCAGGGATGTAGAAACTACAGATTTAGAGCTTGTAGCTAAAGCGTATATCAAAATCGGTGACGCCTATCGGAAATTAAATAATTATGATCTTGCAATTTCCTATTACAGAAAAATCATTACAACATTTACTCTAATTCCGAGTTTGCAGGAGGTAGCCTGGATAAAAATTGCTGATTACACTCTCGAAGCTAAAGGCTTGCAGGAAGCCATTGCCGTTTATCGTGATGCAATTGATCAGAATTTTCAGAACAAAAAATTGCAGGCAAAATTTCAATTCAAAATTGCAGAGACCTATCAAAATGCAAGGATGTTTTCAAAAGCAGCTGAAGAATATGACATTTACATTTATAGCTATGAATCTGTGGCTGATGCAATAGATTTTAGTGTTGATAAAGCAAAACTTGCAGTAATTCTTAATTATTATAATGCAAAAGAATTTCAAAATGCGATTGCTCATTGTGACTCATTCATTACTAAATACGCATATTCAGATTTAGTTCCGACAGTTTTTAATATAAAAGCTTCCTCTCAAAATTTTGCCGGTGATTATGAAGCTGCAAGAAAAACCCTGGAAACTTTGATTAGAAACTTTCCAACTCATGATGAAACTATAAATGCAAAAATTCAGCTTGGATTTACTTTATATAAACTTGGTGATTATACCTCAGCCCTTGAAACGATTGATGAAATCTTAAATAATCCTGATACAAAAAAGAAAATTGATACAAGCGAAGCATATTATTATCGCTTAATAACTTTAGCGGACAGCAAACGCTACGATGAAGCAATTGCAACTTTTGAAAATATTAATTTCTATTCACCTTATTATCCAGGGGCAGTTAATAAAATTTGCAAAATTTATTCTGCTCGTTCTGAATTCGATACTGGTGAGAAATTTTTGCAAAATGTTCTAAAGATTACTGAAGAGAGAAAAGATAGTTTAAATATCATTAATGATATCTACTTTAATTTTGCAGATCTTTACATTAATAAAGGTGACTATAATTCTGCGCTCGATTACTTAAACAAAATATTATCTGACACAACCATATTTGAAAAACGAGAAACTTTTGCATTGCAAGTTCGATACATTCGTGGAATTATAAATTATCAGGTAGAAAATTTTACTAGCGCAATTGGTGATCTGGAGTTTGTTCTGGATAATAAACTATTTAAAAATGCCTTTGCTCAAAATATTGATAATGCCTATGAAAAACTTGCTCTATCTTATGCAAAAATTGGTGAACTTGAGAAAGGTGTTTCGATTTTTCAAAATTTGATTAATCAAACAAATGATCAAATTCAAATTGGTAAATACTATTCCACTTTATCAACAATTTATTTCGAAGGTAATAGATATAAAGAAAGCATTGAATATGCTAATAAGTCTCTGGCAGTCCCAGGACTCGATACATCAACAATCATTGTCAATTATCTTAATCTTGCTAACAGCTACAAAGAACTTGGCGATCTGAAAAAAGCTGGTGATTTACTTTTTGAAGCTTCAAATAAATTTCCAACTGCACCAGAAATACAGGATATTTTATTCCAGCTTGCAGCACTTTATTATGATAATCAAGATTTCGAACAGGCGATTAAAATTTTTAATCGTTACTTAAGTCAGTATCCTGATGGAATTCATAAAAAAGACGCTATAATGTTTAAAGCTTATGCACAATATGAAATAGGTGATTGGCAAAATGCATATAACACTATGAAAACTTTTGTTTCCCTTTACCCACAGGATCCTAAAGCTCCGGATATGCAATATTACGCTGGCGAATGCATGTTTAATATGAAAAAATTTGATCAAGCGATAAAGGAATATCAATTGACTTATCGCCGTTACCCTAAATCTGATTTAGCTGCAGCTGCAATGTACAATGAAGGTTGGTGTTATTACGAACTTCAAAAACCCGATCAAATGATTGAGACCTTTAAAATTTTAGCTCAAAGATTTCCAAAAAGTGAATATGCACCACACGGGCTATACACAATTGGAGATTATTATTACAACATCAAGGATTATCAGAATGCAGCAAACTATTATTCAGAATTGAAGAAAAGATATCCTGATTATGAAAAGATTCAAGAAGTTGATGAATTGCTTTATGATTTAAGCCAAATAAATTCATACCTTGAATACGAAAAAGCAATGAAATTCTTTGATGAAAAAAATTACGAGAAAGCAATTGAAGAATTGATGAAGGTCTTGAAAAAATATCCGGATGCAAGTGTAGCTGTTGGCTGCAGAGTGAATATTGCTGCATCTTATGAAATGCTTGAAAAGAAAAAAGAAGCAATAAAATGGTATGAAGAAGTGATAAAACTTTATGAAAACAGCAAAGATGAAAATGAAAGGGCGGCATATTTATTTGCCAAGGAACATAAAGAATGGTTAGAAAGTCAATAATTTTAATGGAGGATTAACCTTGAGAACATTATTAATTATTCTTCAAACTGAAAATACTTTAAGAAGCTGGTTAACTGAAAACTGGTTAGTAGAAATTCTAAACAAAGGCGGCTGGTACATAATGTATCCGCTCCTTTTCTTTTCAATTGTTTCGCTTGGAATTATAATAGAAAGACTTTATAGATATCTCTCAGTGCCAAAAGAGGATAAGGCACAAAAAATTTTGGAAGAGCTTGCTGATCTTTTGAATAGATACGGTTCAGTTGAGCCTTTAGTTCAATGGTGCGAGAAAAATAAAGGTGTGCTTGGTTATGTTTTCCTTCAAGTCTTGAAGAGATTTAATTTTCTGGTTGTGGAAAAAAGACCAATACTCGATATGAGAAATGAACTTCTTGATACAGGTGACGAAGCTGCAGAAGAATATTTTGAAGAATTTCTACCAGTTGTGAATACTATTGCAAGTGTGGCAACGCTTCTCGGATTACTTGGAACTATTCTTGGGATGATTATGTCGTTCGATGAAATCGCAAAAGGTGGAAAAGGAGATCCGGCTGTAGTTGCGGGTGGTATTTCCGTTGCTCTGATCACCACTGCGGGTGGATTAATAGTTGCGATTCCGTCGGTTATTGGTTATAGCTTTTTGAAAAGAAGAGCAATGAAATTGGTTAAGTATGTTGAGCCATTTACAAATCATTTTGTCAATTTAATTCTAAAAGATCTTGCAAGATTTTCTACATATAAAGAAATGCTGAAGACTGCTTACAGAGATGGTGTTCTAAATAAAGAAGAAGAAGAATTCTTAAAACAGAAAAGAATTGAACTGAACATTTCAGATGAAGAAGGGAAAAAACTTGAAGAAGAAGTCTTAAAATCTTTAGGATATAAATAAGATGGCAAGGAAGAAAAGAATCTGGGAAGAACGGGGCATTGATATGACCCCGATGATTGACTGCGTATTTCAGCTCTTAATATTTTTTATGGTTACAACAGTTTTTGCTGTTCAAAGTGGATTGAAGGTTGATCTTCCACAGGCTGCAACTTCTGATGCACCGCCTGAAAAAGACTTAAGCATTACAATTTCTGAAAAAGGTGAAATGGATTTAAATGGAACTCCTGTCACACTTGATAATCTTGAGGAGCAGTTACGAATTCAGAAAGATATTTTTGGAAGTAAAGTTTTAATCATTAAAGCAGATAAAAAGACTCCACACGGAATAGTTGTAGATGTAATGGATGCAGCCAAAATTGTGGGAATAGATCAGCTTGCGATAGCAACGGATAAAGAAGAAGAAAAGAAAGAGTAGATGAGCTGAAATGTCAGTCAAATCGATTTTTATTTCAGATTATAATTTAAGTCAAAAGATCAAAGCGTTCCTGAGTTATTACAGGAAGCATTTGCTCATTTTTATTTTAATTTCTTTTATAATTCATTTTTTGCCTGTAATCTTAAATATCAAATATGTGGAGAGTATAAAAGAAGTTAAGCGGCCGCCTACAACTGTGAAATTTATTCAAAGAGCACCACGACTTCAGAAACAGCTTGAATTGCAAAAGGCTCCAAAAGTAGTAGAAAGAACAATGCAAAGAATGGTTCCGCAAAGATCACGAATGGCTACGATGCCAAGAACAATGACCACAGCTGTCTCGCACGGTGGTTCTGCTCTTGCTTCACTTGGTCGTCCTGGTGATTATGTCGATAGAACCTGGTCACCGCAACAAGCACAATTTTATGGACCAAATATTCAGATGGAAGTTGAAAATACGAGAATGTCTTCTAAACGAGGAGTGACAGGCTTAAAAGATAATCTAATCGATTGGATGAATTTTCAAGATCGCTTTTCTGGAATGATTGAGCAAGGTACGAACAAAAAAGATGTTAGTGGATTTATTGAGTTTTATCAGCTTGAATATCGTGGAAGTAAAGTTGAAGATAATAACCAACCGGGATGGAATTGTATTCCTCAGGCTCTTCAAAACTTAGCTGACTTTATCAATAACAATACTAAAATTAAAGTAACTCTAAAAGGAAGTGTGCGCCTCGACTCAAGAGAGTTGATGAATATTCCAATTATTTTTATGATAGGATATCGTGCTGAGCCAATTTATACAAAAGAAGAAGCTCAGAACCTCGGTAAATATTTACGAGAAGGTGGATTTCTTTTCATTGATGATGCTTTTGCCTATGAATCAGGTGCATTTAATCGAAAAGCAAGACAATTAATTAAAGATGCTTTAGGTTTTGATGCAGTTTTTGAAAGAATTCCAAATAATCATCCTATCTACCATAGCTGGGAAGATTTTGATGGTCCTCCTGCTGGTGACGATAACATCAGACCTAATGGAATGGCATTAGCAAATCCAAATCCTGCTCAGAGACTTAAACCTGTCCCTGAAAGATACAAGTATCTTGAAGGAGTATTTCTCAATGGTAGATTAGCAGTTGTATTATCAAGCAAAGGTTACTCACGTGCTTGGGGAGATTGGTTGAAAAATCCATCGAGCTTTGGTGGTCCACAGGATAATACAAGACAACTTCAACTCGGTTTAAATATCATTGTATTTGCAGCCACTCAAAAAGGTGGAATAATTGAAAAGAACAAACAAAAAGTTGCAGCAGAGTTAAACAAATGAAAAAGAAAATTTTACTATTCGTAATTCTATCTTTAGTGTTTTTAACTGGGTGTGACTCCGTCTATAGATACATTTTTATGCCGCCCGAAAGAGAAGAATTTATGTTCATTCCAGATAGGGAAAACACTTTATTTTTCTGTGATTCAACCTACAGATTTTCTAAAGACAGTTTGACTATCATAATGGATAAAAAAGATTTCAAAATTGAAGTCAAATATATGACAGACTATCAGCTGAATACTTTCGAATTTCCTGAAGATTCAAAGGGCGGCTTCTATTCGAAAAATCCTTACACTTATGGAGATTGGATTGATCCAGAAAAGGGTTACACACCTCAAAGGTTCACTGTCTTTAAGGTAACAGTTTATAATTATACAAGCTCAAAGATTAACATCGATCCTGAAGAAGCTTTACTCGAAACAGATCGCGGAGATAAATTAAACGCATATGGTAGAGAAAAGAAAGATGCTCGTTATCAAAGTATTGAAGAGTATTTCTTAAAGCGAAAAGGTTCAAGCGGTATTGATGATGATGTTTTTGAATCAAGGATGGGAATTGTCCGACGGACTATGTTGACTTACGGAAAACCAATTTATGCTGGTGACTATCGTGAAGGTTTCATTGTCTTTGATCCTTTAGATGAATCGGTCGATCGAATTAAGCTAACACTTAGAAAATTTATCCTTGGTTATAACGAGAATAATGAACCTGATAAATTTGCTAATTATTCATTTTACTTTAGAAAAACTAAGCTTGATAAAAATTGGGTTGCTGGTGTAAGAACTTTCGATACAACTGGTGTTCAAAAATCTGACACTCTGAAAAAAGCAAAAGAGATTAATATTGTTCAATTGCAATACACTTCTTCGGAATCAAGATATCAGGCATTGGAAACCTGGAATCCATTCCCTGAAGCAATCCCGGAACTTGTCAGATATGTGAACTCCAAAGGCACAGCAAATTGCCAATTCTCAAGAGCCACAGTTGATGCTCTGGATGTAAATAAAGCAAATCTTGTAATCCTAATTGGCGGATACGGAAAACCAGATGTAAGTTCTGTAATGTTTGATAAACTAGCAAAGGTAATTCAAAATGGTGGTGTAATCTTTTTTGATAATGCATTTGTAACTGCGGATTGGCCATATTATCAAACAATGTTAGATATAACAACCCAGATTTCTAATCGCTTGCAGGGTAAAAGTGAAATAAAAAGAATTTCCATTGATCATCCAATATTTAAATCACCAAATAATTTCTATCAGCTTCCAAAAGGATATGATGATGTTAATCCAAAAGTCGGTAAAAATGATGTGATTGACGGACTTTTTGTTGATGGAAAACTTGTTGCAATTATTTCGAATAAAGGTTATGTGGCTCTCTGGCATGAAAAAACAGAAAGTACAGAAGCTTTGAATTTTGGCCAAAACTTAATTCAGTACGTTTCTGAAAGAAAGAGATAAAATGAGACAGCTTTTAATTTTAGCAATTTTGTTCTCGATCTCACTTTTTAATTTTCTTGAAGCTCAGCGAAGAGAGGTTAGAGCAGTCTGGATTGCAACAGCTGGAAGATTAGATTTCCCCACAACACAGGGAGTTCAAGCTCAAAGGGCCGAAATTCAATCTTTTGTGGATGCCTGTAGAAGAGCCAATATTAATACAATTGTCTTTCAGGTGAGTGCACGTGGTGATGCTTATTACTCATCTAATTTTTTACCTTGGGCATCTAATTTAACTTGCTTCAGCCCTTGTGTTGATCCGAATAATTTAGGTTTGAGTCCTGGTTATAATCCTCTTTCAGAAATGATTTCAAGAGCTAAGCAGCATAATATTGAAGTTCATGCATGGATAAATACATTTTATGTTCTTAATGATACTCTGCCAGGATATCTGAATGTGATTTCATTTCCAAGACACCCGGCGATCAAAGATAGTTCTGATGGT
Source organism: Ignavibacteria bacterium (assembly GCA_013177855.1). NCBI lineage: Bacteria > Pseudomonadati > Ignavibacteriota > Ignavibacteria > Ignavibacteria bacterium. Next base: position 425,567 of record JABLYA010000001.1, on the reverse strand, counting down.
AAAAGATACTGGAAAACAGAATGGTTCGCGAAAACTTCAACAGGTCAGATGAAAAGCGATGGCGGATTTTTCTTTGATCCTGGAAATCCAGCTGTTCGAGCCCATATCGCAAATGTTGCAACAGAAATTGTAAAAAATTACAATGTAGATGGAATTCATTTTGATTTTATTCGTTATACTGATCTAGGAAATGAAGCTCTTCTATATGGTGATGCCTCAAATTATTGGTTTACAAACAGGACTGATTCAGCAAATGGAAATCCATGGAATTTAAATCGAAATGATTTCGCTCGTTTAAATATAGAGCGTCTATTGAAAATGGTGGCTGATTCAGTAAAGAAATATAAACCATGGGTTAAAATTGGTACGACAACTCCGGGAGTATACACTGCAGCAGCAATGGGATTAAATTGTTCTGTCTGGGAGTTGTATTCTCAATTAAGATCAGATCCAAAAGCCTGGGCTGCAAAAGGTTATATTGATTATCACAATCCACAGATTTACTGGAATATGTCGACTTGTCCCGAGTTTACAAAAGTTGCAAGCTGGTGGAAAAATAATCTGAGCGGAAGACAGGCATGGATGGGGATTGCTGCATATAGAATAGGAGATCCAACATTTGGAGATTTTAATGAAATAAAAAATCAAATTATCTATACAAGATTAATTGGCGGTGCTGGCGTTAATTTCTTCAGATTTAGAAGTATGGTTAATTCAGTAAATTTTCTTGATAGTCTTGCTCAGGATCTATTCAAGTATCCTGCTAATGTTCCGCCGATGCCATGGAAAGATCCTATTCCACCCAATAAACCAACGAATTTAATAGTTCAGAAAATTTCATCTGATAAATATCGGTTAATCTGGAATAAACCTCAGGTAGCCAGTGATGGTGAAGTAGCAGAATATTATAATATTTTTAGAGCTACAGAACCAATTAACCAGAATAATCCAGCTCATCTTTATAAAATAACTGCAACTGCTGATACATTTTTCTTTGATACAATTACTGATACAACTCAAGTCTATTATTATGCCGTATCAGCACTTGATCGACTTGATAATGAGAGCGAAATTTCTAATATGGTCTCAACAAATGTTGAGTATGATTTTGCCAATATTCCAAGCACCGCTATCCTTTATCAGAACTTTCCAAATCCATTTAATGGAACTACAAAAATTAGTTATGAAATTTTCTACTCAGAGAAAATTAAACTCGAAATTTTCGATTTGCTCGGACAAAAAATCGCTGATTTAATTAATGATTATCAAACACCAGGGAAGTATGAAGTTGAATTTAATTCATCACTTTACAATATTTCGAGTGGAACATATTTTTATAAACTAACAACGACCGGTAGGTCTCTAATTAAAAAATTTGTTCTAATTAAGTAGAGAGTTAGTATGATAAAAAAAGTATTCTTGCTTGTATTGTTCTTATCAGTTTTAAATATTTCCTATGCACAAAGCGGTTCTAATTTTTCAAATCAAATTTATCAAGAGTTAAGATCTAATAAGAATAAAAAAGAGCTCTTTCAATTACCCCGATTTGATTCGAGGAGAATCACAGGACTTGCATATAGTGTTTTTGTACCTGGAAGTGGTCAAATATATTTAGGGCATCAGACAAAAGGTGCTGCTTTTGCGGTTACATTTTTTACTGGTTTGGTTGGTGCAATTGTCTCACAAAATAATTTTATTGGGAATAGAGAACGTTTGCAAAGTTTAGAGTTTGATTATCTAAATGCGGACAGATTTACGCTTGCAGATTATTATTGGAAACAAATGGTGAGCGTTCGCGATGAACAAAAGATGCACGAAAAAGCAAGAAATATTTTTACTGCAGCGACAATTTTTGTGTGGTCATTGAATTTAGTTGATTATTTATTCTGGACAGAAGATAAAGGTCCGATCGAATTTTCTTATAAATCAGATTATAATAAAGGTCACTTAATTTCAATCGCAATACCATTAAATTAATGAAGGCAGGTATGAAAAAATATATTCTTATAATCTTTATCTTGACACTAATAGTTATGGGTTGTTCAAAAACCGAAGATTTAATATCCCCTTACCATTTTTCAATAGTTCCGAAAGTAACCAACTTTAAAGTTGACGCAGTAGATACAACATTGACAGGCAAGCGAAGAGTTGTGATGAGCTGGGAGTTGCCCGATACTTCTAATTTAAGATATTTTGAAATTTATCGTTCTCAAAAGTATCCAGATAATTTTAAAATCATAGTTTCTAATTATCAGAAATATACCTTTGCAGATTCTGTATTACCAACTGTTACGGACAGTTTGAGGCTTTATTATCTGGTCTATCCAATTGGAACCAAAACAGATATCAGAACGGGTGTCAAAGTATCTTTTATTGGACCACCTTCTGATACCTTGGTTGTAACTTTAAAAAAACAAAAATAAATCAGGAGGTACTATGGCTCAAAACAAATACTTTTTTATAACAATCTTATTTATTGTTTTAATCGCTTTGCCAGTAAAGGCACAGCAGATACTTGATCCAGCTAATTATATCACTGTGGATAACCTGAATGATAACAATACTGCGAATGCACCTGGAACAGTATTGTGTGATGATTCTACATATTGCGAAGTTGCGCCGCTTGCTGGAACACCGAATGAAACTGATGGATGGTGGTCAAATGTAGGAAGTGCCTGGTATGGCGGATCTCATAGACGAACACCAAGAACAGCTGGTTCGCCTAACGGAGCTTCGGCTACATATTATATTAATATTCCTGTTTCAGATTACTATCTTGTTTATCATTATATGGGATTTACTGGTAATGCAACCAGTAATGCATATGTAACTTTTAAACGATTTGGTGAAGGAGTAACTGCTGACAGTTTCCGTTACGATATCCAGAGCAATAATGTAACTACTGGTTCCACAGGAAGCTGGAAACCACTTGGAATAATTAATGTGCCGGCTGCTCAAAAAGGTTTGATTGTTACAATTGGTGCTGATACACTTACACCAGCATTTATGCGTGTTGATGCTATTAGAGTTTTAAGAAGTCCTGGTCCAGGGCCAGATCTTGAATTTGGCCGTCGTCATATGACTGCATTCGATACTACAAGAATGATTGAAGATTTTCCTCAAACAACATTTAAATGGGGACAGTATTCAGATAAAAAAATTCCAGTATGGAATTTAGGTGATTCAGATTTAGTCATTTCTAATGTAACTTTTTCCACAAATCGTTTCTCATGCATAACTCCATTACCAATAACTTTGCAACCTGGTGATAAGGCGGAATTAACTATCAGATTTTCACCTAAAGGCGAGGAAGCAACACAGGATACAATGGTAATTCATAGTAATGACCCATATGAACCTGAAGCCATTTTACCAGTTCGCGGTGAGGGTATCAACTATAATTTTATTATGAATGCCTCTTCAGGAAATGAACCACACTGGAATGCCCCTGAACCAACTTCTTATGTAGAAACTGGTATTCAAGCATGGCTTAATTCAGCGAAGTCTAATTTTATTTTCCCAATTCCAGGTGGTAACCAATATAGCCGTGTTTACACTGGAACAACCGACTTTCCATCAGCAACTTATGGTTTCCAATTACCAGATACTTTAGCTGGTAAGTATTTGATGGAATATTCTGGTCCATCAGGATCTCCAAATGCTGCTACAAATGCAACAATCTCAGTTGTCACTCCTTTCATTGCTGATACACAAAGAGTATACAACTTTAATGAAAGACAGGTCACTGGATCGGTTCTTTGGGCAAAAATTCAAGATAATAATACAAGAGTTTTTGATTTGAATGGTGGTGGTGTAACTTATGTTAAATTTGAAAATCCAGGTCAGGCCAGTGGTAATTTCTTACGAACTGATTTGTTGAGAGTAAGACTTCTCCCAATTGCACCGACAGCAACTACATCAGCAGATGCAACTAATAGAATATTAAGCTTTGGCTCAGTTTCTATCTATGACTCAATACGACAAGCTGAGTTTAATTACCAGAGAGGTTTACAAATCAGAAGCAATGGTGAAACACCTCTTGTAGTTGATTCAATTATGATCATTGGTCGTGATAGTGCTTATTTCGTAATTGAAAATATGCCTCCTCAGCCTTTAACTCTTCCTGCTATTGATGGTGTTTATAACCTGACAATCTCATTCTTACCTGATTCAATAAGACTTCATTCAGCAACCTTGAGAATGTGGACTAATGATACTGTTAATAACAGATACATCAACATTACGCTCTCCGGTCAGGGTGTTGGAACAAATATCTTAGTTGATGATTCAGATCCAACAACTTATGTAAGTACACCAATCGTTGATTGGAATCCAACAAATCCAACTAACCTCAATCAATGGCAGAGAATCTCTGGCAGCGGAACTAACAATCAAAGATTAATTACCTATATCTATGGAAGTCAATATAACGGAACTCCAAACGATCCATTAAGATTTATTCAGTGGTTCCCAAGATTTCCATCAAAACCTGGACATCCACCCGTTGAACCAGACAGCTTCGATGTTTGGGCAGTTGTTCCAGCCGGTTCAAGCACTGGAAACCCAGTTGCTGTTTATGAAATTAACCATACTCAGGGAACAACTATTGTAAAGAAGAATCAAAACTCAACTGCTTATGGTGGTGATGTTCCATCCAATGGTAGAATTTATTTAGGTCGATATATATTCTTAAGAGGTGGCCAGGATATGTATGGCGGTGGAACTATATTTGGAAATATTAAATTGATTAATGACCATAATGAAGTAAATATTTATTATCAAGATAGTGTAGTTAATCGTGCATTACAGGATAGTTTCGTAACTCGTGCAGATGCAATAATTCTCCAGGAAGCATCAGGACAGGTTAGTGTGATTGATCCGAATGTTGTTCCAAATACATTCTTCTTGAGTCAAAACTTCCCGAATCCATTCAACCCGAGTACAATAATCAGATTTGGTTTGCCGGTTGCAGAAAAAGTCACAATTAAAGTCTATGATGTTTTAGGACGAGAAGTTAAAACTTTAATAAATGAAGAATTAAGACCAGGTTATCATAGTGTTGAATGGGACGGAACAAACAATTATGGTTCAAGAGTTTCGAGTGGTATTTACATTTATCGAATGGTAGCTGGTAAGTTTGTAAAGACAATGAAAATGATGATGCTGAAATAATTTTTATAATGTTTAGCGTCTGGTTGTTTTCTTTCAATCAGGCGCTTTGTTTATTCATTCTTTAGAAATTTTTCGTTTCAAGTTGTCATCCGTAACGTTTGTTTATGGATGACAACTTTTTTATTGTTTGTTGAACGATTTTTATTAAAAATTCTGTCATTTAAAATTTACTTTAATCTTATATTTGTAAATTAAAATTGCTTTATTGGTATAACTAATACAGGAAATCAGCTTGATAAATCTTGATAGATTAAATCCAAAACAAAAAGAGGCAGTAACTACAACTGAAGGTCCGGTTCTTGTCGTTGCTGGTGCTGGGAGTGGGAAAACATTAGTTTTAACTTATCGAATTGCATATTTAATTTCACTTGGTATTTCGCCTTCATCAATTCTTGCTTTAACTTTTACAAATAAAGCAGCCAGCGAGATGAAAGAACGAATTCGCAATCTCGTTGGCAAAAGAGCTGATTACATTTTTATGGGGACTTTTCATTCAATATTTGCACGAATTCTAAGACGAGAAGCACATTTAATTGGTTATTCGAAAGATTATTCCATCTATGATACTGATGATCAAGAAAATGTAATAAAAGGTATATTAAAAGATTTTAACATTTCAGAAAATCATCTTTCACCCAGATTCATTCAAAATGTTATTTCAAAAGCAAAAAATAAATTGCTTTTCAAAGAAAATGGGTTTGAAAAATTCTTCGGTTCATATAATAAAAAGCTTTCAGAAATTTTCGAGGAATATAACAGGCGTCTTAAAAATTCAAACGCAATGGATTTTGATGATCTTCTCATTAAACCAATAGAATTGTTTTCAAATTATCCTGAACTTTTGCAAGAATACCGAGAAAGATTTAATTACATTCTTGTCGACGAATATCAGGATACAAATGTTGCTCAATATTATCTCCTGAAGATGTTAGTGAACGATAATAAAAATATATGTTGTGTCGGTGATGATGCACAGAGTATTTACAAATGGCGTGGAGCTGAGGTCAGAAATATTTTAGATTTTAATAAAGACTTCCCTGAAACCAAAATCATTCGACTTGAACAAAATTATAGATCAACCAAATCAATACTGGCTGTAGCTGATTCAGTTATCAAAAACAATGTTTATCAAATTGAAAAAACTTTATGGACAAGCAACGAGCAAGGCGAAAAAGTTACTGTGACTGTCTGTTTTGATGAAAGAGATGAAGCAAATTATATCGCAAAGAAAATTGTCGAGTTAATAAATTCAAAAAAATATAATCCTAGAGATATTGCTATACTTTATCGGACAAACGCTCAATCAAGATATTTTGAGGAAACATTAATAAAAAGTTCAATACCTTATGTCATTGTAGGTGGAGTTGAATTTTATAAAAGAAAAGAAGTTAAGGATGTTCTTGCTTATCTTAAGTTGTTAGTTAATCCAAAAGATGATGAAAGCTTTTTACGAGTTGTAAATTTCCCAGCCAGGGGAATTGGTGATGTCTCGATTGAAACATTAAGAACTATTGCTTTACAAAGAGAAAAATCTTTGTTCTTAGCTATTCCAGATTTAATTAATTCTGAAAATGTATCCGATAGAATAAAGAAAAATTTCAAAGCATTTTATGAATTAATCATAAAATATCAGGATTTAGTTAATCAATCAGATTTTTATTCAGTTATCAAAACATTAATAGATGAAATTGGCATCTTACAATTATTTAAGGAAGAGGGGACAGAAGACTCAATCCAGCGTTATGAAAACATCATTCAATTACTAAATTCAATTCAAGAATTTCAAGCTGCAAATTCAGATAAAACTTTGGTAGATTATCTTTCTGAAATATCGCTTATTGCTGATATTGATAATTGGGAAGATCGTAAAAACGCGATAGTGCTTATGACATTACATTCAGCCAAAGGACTTGAGTTCGATGTTGTGTTTATTGTTGGATGTGAAGAAGGATTACTCCCGCTTAAAAGAGATGGCGAAATTGAGGATATCGAGGAAGAGCGAAGACTTTTCTATGTCGGTTGTACTCGAGCGAAAAAACATTTATTCATTAGTTACGCAAGAAATAGAAACAGGTTTGGAAATTCCTATCCGCAAATTCATTCAAGATTTATCGAAGAAATAGATAAAACATTTGTTGACATTTCGGCTACTCCACTTGCTGAAATTTATTTGAAGAAAAATTTAGAAAGTAGAAGTATAATTACTGACGAATTTAGTCAGGTTGATCCATTTGAAGATTATGAGTATTCTCAGATTTCAAAACAAATAAAGCCTGGTTCTATCGTTGAGCATGATGTTTTTGGAAAAGGAAGAGTGGTTTATCTCGATGGATATGGTGATTATCAAAAAGTAATCGTAGAATTTAATAGTGGTGTAAGAAAGCATTTAATGGTTAAATATGCTAAACTAAAAGTAATAAAATGAATCAATGTTAAACAAATAGAGGAGTTGAAAAATGAACATTGGTATTCTAACTGGTGGTGGTGATTGCCCTGGACTTAATGCCGTTATTAGAGCTGTGGTGAGAAAAGCATTAAATTACGGTTATAGTTGTCAGGGCATTCGCAATGGATGGAAAGGTTTGATTGAAGGCACAATCGAACCTTTAGATTTAAATTCAATCAGTGGAATTCTTCATCGTGGCGGGACTATACTTGGAACTTCCAGAACTAATCCATTCAAAGTCCCTGAAGGTGAACAAAAACTTCGAGAAAATTTAGAAAAATTTAATATCGATGTAATTTGTGCAATTGGTGGAGAAGACACTTTAGGAGTTGCATACAAACTCTCCGAAAAGGGAATTAAAGTCGTCGGTATTCCAAAAACAATTGATAACGATCTGAACGCAACAGATTTTACATTCGGTTTTGATACTGCTGTCAACATTGCGATGGAAGCAATTGATCGACTCCACACAACAGCAGAAAGTCACAATAGAGTTATCGTTGTTGAAGTTATGGGTCGTCATGCTGGCTGGATTGCTTTATATGCTGGACTTGCTGGTGGTGCAGATGTGATTTTAATTCCTGAGAGACCTTTCGATCTTGATGAGGTTGCAAATATTATCAAGAAAAGACATGAAAGAGGAAAGAACTTTAGTATCGTTGTTGTTAGTGAAGGAGCTAAAATTAAAACTGAAGAATCAGTTGATAAAGATGGCTCATTGATTTTGAGTAGTTTGAAGAAAGATGAATTTGGCCATGTAAGGTTGGGTGGCATTGGTAATGTTTTAGCAGAAGAGATAGAAAAACGTACAGGTTTCGAAACAAGAGCTACAATTTTAGGTCATATCCAGAGAGGCGGAAGCCCAACTGCTTATGATCGTGTTTTGGGTACTCGATTTGGTGTTGCTGCTGTTGATTTAATTAAAGATGGCAAATTTGGTAGGATGGTTGCATTAAAAGGTAATGAAATTGTCGATGTCCCACTTAAGGATGCTGTCGGTGAATTGAAATTAGTTGATCTGAAATTGTTTGAAGTTGCAGAAGTATTTTTTGGATAAAATCAATTGCGAATCGGTCTTTTAAGACCGATTCGCTTTAATCTATTATTCTTCGTTTAAATTGTTTCCGTTTGGGTTTTTAAGAATTTTATAAAAACAAAAGGCAACAAGTCCTATAACCACACTCCATCCAAAAATCCAGAAGAGTATACCTTCGGTAGTTAATTTCATTTTACCTCCTCAACTTTATTTAAATTTTTATTTTTCCATGCTAAATGAATCATTAATAAAATCAAACCAAGGATGACGAGCATCAAGATTCTTGCACCCCAAATATATGGGACTTTTTCAGCAGGAACATCTTCAAGTAATAAAATTGGGATTGCATCATTTACAAACCACCAAATCATGATTACAAGCAAAATTAATGGTGTAATATACTTCATAATATACTTGAAGATAATGGGGATTTTGATATCACCTCCAGAATTTATTTCTTCAAAAGCTTTATCAGCACCAAAAACCCACATAAATAAAATTGTTTCCATCAATGCAAATACCACAAGACCAAATGTACCAGCCCAATAATCCATCTCGTCGAGAAATCCATATTTCAAAAAGAATACAACAAACTGAACACAAATTAGTGTGAATGCGGCAAGTGAAAATGTGGCTTTCTTTCTTGAGAAACCAAACTCATCTTCAAGAAAAGCGATAATTGGTTGTCCCATTGCCACCGATGAAGTAATACCAGCAAAGAATAGAAGTAAAAACCAAAGAAATCCAAAAATTTCACCCATTGGAAGTTTTTGAAAAATAATAGGCATCGACACAAATCCTAAGTTAAAAGCTCCACCTTTTGCAATTTCCTGTGTTGTTGCAACACCAAAGAATGCAACCGCAACTGGAATTGCAATACTTCCACCAAGAACAACTTCAGCAAATTCATTGGTAGCAGCAGTTGAAAGTCCTGATAATGCAATATCATCTTTTGGTTTCAGATAACTTGCATAAGCGTGAATTGTACCCATTCCTACACTTAATGTGAAAAATATTTGACCAGCTGCAGCTAACCAGATTTTTGGATCATTAAGTTTACTGAAATCAGGATTCCAGATGAAGGCAAAACCATTCCATACAGAATACTCAGGTTTCGCTGGATCAGGGGTTCCCAATGTAAAAACTCTTATTACTAAAATAATAGCAAAGATAAAGAGCATCGGCATGGCAATCTTTGCCAGTTTTTCAATTCCTGCAGATATGCCTTTATAAAGTACAAAGAAATTTATGGAGAATGTAATCAACATAATTATATAAGCAGTCCACAAAGAATCAAAACCATGTCCGCTTTGAATACCTTGATAAGCATCTAAAAATCCTTTCATATTTTCAAATGTGGGATTACTGACGAAATACATCTTTAAAATTGAAAAAATACTGTATCCAAGCGTCCAGGACTCAATGTAAGTATAGTATATCATAATCGTTAAAGATATAAATAAACCAGTCGCACCTAAATATTTAGCGAGTTTGTGATTCCACAGTACATCAAACATACCAGGGGCACTGCCATGTCTGAACTTTCCACCATACCTTCCAATTCCCCATTCAATCCACATTAATGGAATTCCAAGTAATAAAAAGGCGACAAAATATGGAATCATAAAAGCGCCGCCGCCATTTTGAGCAGCCTGAACAGGGAAACGCAAAAAATTTCCAAGGCCAATTGCATTCCCTGCAACGGCTAAAATTAGTCCTATTCTGCTTCCCCATTGTTCTCTTTTTTTTGCTTCTTCACTCATTTAGGCTCTCCGATTTGTTTGAAGTTATCTTTTCTAAAAGAGATAAATTTTCATCTAATTTATGATATTTTGTAAAAATTTTCTCTAATGCTCATTAAAAAATTTTCTAAAGTTTTTTAATTAATTCAGACAGCTAAACGAAATTTTTGAACGCATTTAATTAATTGAACCTTTTTAATCGATAAATTCTATTTCATTAGAGTAAAATTCTTCAACAAGTTCATTGTCTCACATCAATTGAAATTATAGACCTTTTTAATTATTTTGTTTTTATGAAAATATTACTGTTTTTAATAAACCTTCTATTAACAACTTATATAAGTGCAATGAATCAAGATATTGAAGAAATTATCGGACAAATAAAGTCCAGATTAGCACCTGATAAAAGAACAGCTATTTTCAGTGTCTCTTATTTACAAGAAGGCAGTCAATTGATTCTTCAAGGTGAAGTTTCTGATAAATTATTTAAAGAAAAATTATTGAACGAACTTAGTTCCAATCCAAATTATACCATAGTAGATAATATTGAAGTTCTGCCGTCGAAAAAATTAGGTTCAAGGATCTATGGTATTGTAAATTTGAGTGTATGTAACATTAGATCGAAGCCAGACCATCCAGAAGAGCTTTCTACCCAAGCATTAATGGGAACGCCTGTTCGAATACTGAAGGAATCCAATGGCTGGTTTTTGATTCAAACACCCGATGATTACTTAGGGTGGGTTGATGATGACGGTATTGCTCGCTACAATGCGGAAGAAATGATAAACTGGCTGAAATCGAAAAAAATAATTTATACAGAATTTTTCGGCTTCATCTATTCAGACAAAAATTTTAGCGAGAAAATTAGTGATATAGTAGCTGGGAATATTTTAAAACTAGTTAATTCAGATAAAAAAACCTTTGAAGTCGAATTACCAGATGGCAGAAAAGGTTATATCAATAGAAAAGAGGCAAAGTTATTTGATGACTGGTACAATTCACTTGATTTTCAAGCTGCTTCAATTATAAAGACCGCTAAACAAATGATGGGTTTTCCTTATTTATGGGGTGGAACTTCAATTAAAGGAATTGATTGTTCTGGATTTATGAAAACGATCTTTTTCTTAAATGGACTAATTTTATCTCGTGATGCAAATCAGCAAGCTCTGCTCGGGAGTGAAATTCCGTTTGATCCTGATTTTTCTCAATTAAAACCGGGTGATTTAATATTTTTCGGAAGGAGAGCTTCGGAAACCAGACCAGAGAGAATTACTCATGTTGGATTATATCTTGGTGATAAAAGATTTATTCACAGTTCAGGTAGAGTTAGACTTGATAGTTTCGATAAAGATGACCCTAATTATAATGAATATAGATTAAATACAATTGTAAGAGTAAAAAGAATTCTTGATCAAGCAGAAATTTTAGAAGAACTTAAAATCAAGAACAATAAATTTTATAGGGAAGAATTTTACAAATGAAGAGAAGAGACTTTCTTAAAACAGGTGCACTAATTTCACTGGGAACTCCTCTGGTTGGTAAGTTTCCAGAAATTTTAGCGAAGAAATCCAAAAGAGATGGGGAAAAGATGAAACTAAGATTTTATCCTTATACACTTGAATTGAAACATGTTTTTACTGTTGCAACTGCGTCAAGAAAAACTACTCCAGTGATGATGACAGAGATAGAATATAATGGCATGATCGGTTATGGAGAGGCTTCAATGCCTCCGTATCTTGGAGAATCACACCAAACTGCATCTGAATTTTTATCCAAGGTTGATTTATCTCAATTTGATGATCCATTTCGAATAGAAGAAATTCTTAACTATGTTGATTCAATCGCACCGGGTAATCCAGCAGCAAAAGCTTCAATCGACATTGCACTTCACGATTTAGTTGGTAAATTAATCGGACAGCCCTGGTATAAAATCTGGGGATTAAATCCTGAAAAAACACCCTACACTTCATTTACGATTGGCATCGATAAACCAGATGTAGTTAGACAAAAAGTTAAAGAAGCAGAACAGTATAAAATTTTGAAAGTCAAACTTGGTCTTGATAATGACAAAGAAATGATTGAGACAATTCGTTCAGTTACGGATAAACCAATTCGATGCGATGTAAATCAAGGCTGGAAAAATAAAGAAGAAGCATTGAAGATGATCGAGTGGCTCGCCAATAAAAATGTTGAATTCGTTGAGCAACCTATGCCTAAGGAATGGTATGACGAACATGCGTGGTTAAGGGAGAGAAGTCCTTTACCAATTATTGCGGATGAGAGTGTTCAAAGATTACCGGATGTCAAAAAAGCTTACGGTGCTTATGATGGTATTAACATAAAATTGATGAAAAGCACCGGAATGAGAGAAGCTTATAAAATGATACTTCTTGCCCGTGCTCTGGAAATGAAAGTTATGCTTGGTTGTATGACAGAAACTTCCTGTGCAATCTCTGCAGCAGCACAGCTTTCGCCACTGGTAGATTGGGCTGACCTCGATGGTGCAGAATTGATCTCGAATGATTTGTTCGATGGTGCAAAAATCATTGACGGTAAAGTAACTTTGACAAATCTGCCCGGTATTGGAATTAAGAAAATATAATTTTATACAAACTTAATTTTTTTATGACCAAAGAACCTTTTACCAAATTATTAGACGAATTAAAATTACAAATCAACAATCAAATTTTTTTAGAATTAAGTAAAAGAAAACCGAAATCACTTTACGCTCCATTGAACTATTTTTTGAAGTCAGGCGGTAAAAGATTACGCGGAATTTTAGTTCTATTGGTTGCGAAATCAATTAACAAAAATTTAAAATCCTTACCGTTGAACCAGGCAATTGCAATTGAACTTCTTCACAATTTTACTCTTATCCATGATGATGTAATGGATAATTCTGATAAGCGCCATAACAAACCCACTTTGCATCGAAAATATGATTTAAGTACAGCTATTCTCGCGGGTGATGCTTTGCTCTCCATTGCTTATGAGTTTTTGGATAAAGAATTAACTGAAAATTCTATGATGATTTGCAAAGAATTTACAAGTGCTCTGCGAATAGTTTGCGAAGGTCAGGCTTTGGATAAAGAATTTGAAACACGAAATCGAGTTAGCTTGCAGCAATATTTTCAAATGATCTCTATGAAGACTGGAGCATTGATTAAATCTGCCTGCAAAATTGGAGCACTATCAGCTAATAAAAAGGTTGGTATCGAAGACTTGAAAAGGTTTGGTGAGTACGGCGAATATCTTGGCATTGCATTTCAACTGCAGGATGATTTACTGGATATTGTAGGTGAACAAAAATTGTTTGGCAAGACAAAAGCTCTTGATTTGATAGAAGGTAAAAAGACTTTCTTGTTGATAAGTGCATTAAAAAAGGCTACAGGAAAAGATTTAGATAGACTTCTAAAACTTATTGAAAATAAAGGCATTAAGCCTGATGAAATATATAAATACATTGATATATATAAAAACCTGGGAATAATTGAATTAACAAAAAAAGAAATTTCAAAATATTACCAAAAAGCAAAAGATACTTTAGAAATTCTGAACAAAAAATACGATATCAACGATTTGAATAATTTTCTTGAATTTATAATCAATCGTAATTATTGAAGAATGATTGAAAAAGAAGTCACTATACTTAATAGAGCAGGTTTGCATACTAGACCGGCTGCCACTTTGGTGAAATTAGCTTCAAAATACAGATCAGATTTTTACATTATTCAAGACAATCTGGTGGTAAATGGGAAGAGCATTATTGGTGTCATGACTCTATGCGCCGAGCAGGGCAGTAAATTAAAATTAAGATTTGAAGGAGAAGATGAAGAAGAAGCAGCTAAAGAAATAGTTGAATATTTCAATAGAGGTTTCGATGAGTTATAATGGATCTCAAAAATTAGATAGTCAAAAAAACAAAATCTTTAAGGGTATACCAGCAGCACCGGGTTATGCTATAGGTCCTGTTTATATTTATCAAAAAGAAAATATTGAGATATATCCTTCTGTTTCGCTTGATATAGATCAAGAATTAAGCGCCTTCGAATTTGCTATAGAACGATCAAAAAAAGAATTAAAAAAAATAGTTGATTTATCTAAAGAGAAATTGAATGAAGTTATCTCCGGAATTTTTGAAGCCCATTTATTGATATTGGAAGATGAACATTTACTTTCTTCAATTCGAGATAAGATAAAAAATCAACGACATAGTGCTGAATATGCTGTCGAGGTAGAATTTAATCAATACATAAATTTAATGAAGCAGTCAAACGAATTATCAATGCACGAAAGAGCCAATGATATTGAAGATATTAAATCGAGGATCATTCGAAACATTCAAAGAAAAAGATGGGAATCGAAATTAAAAAAGTCTGTTATAATTGTCGCCAAGAATTTAACACCAGCAGATACAATTCTTTTTACGAGGAATGATGTTTTGGCTTACATTTCTGAAATGGGAGGTTTAACCTCTCACACAGCAATTCTTGCAAGAGCTTTGAATATTCCGGCAGTGGTTGGTATCCACAATATATCAAAGGAATTACAAAATGATGAAACAGTTATTATTGATGGATTTGATGGTTTAATTATTTCTAATCCAGATGAAGAAACTCTAAAAGTTTATGAACAGAAAATTCAAAAATACTCTGAACGAAAAAAGAAATACGAAGAACTACGAAATATTCAATGTAAGACAAAAGATAACCATAGGATAACTCTTTTAGCGAATATTGATTTTCTCGATGAAATTCCTTTTGCAATCTCTTCTGGTGCAGAAGGTGTCGGTCTTTATAGAAGTGAAAATTTGTTTTTCCAGAAAGGTTCATTCCCTACAGAAGCGGAACAAGTTGAAGCTTACATCGATTTAGCTGAAAAATTTTATCCCTACTTTGTTACGATCAGAACATTTGATCTCGGAGGAGACAAAATTTTTTTAGATGAAGAATACCAAGAAAATAATCCATTTTTAGGTTGGAGGGGGATTCGACTTTTACTTGATATGCCTGAGGTACTTAAGACTCAGTTTAGAGCTATTCTAATTTCTTCAACATATAGAAATATTCGTGTAATGCTTCCAATGGTTTCATCAACTGATGAAATCATTAAAGCAAAGGAAATTTTTGAAGAGGCAAAAAAAGAATTAAGAGAAGCTCGAATAAAATTTGATGAAAAGATTAAATTTGGAATAATGGTTGAAATTCCATCTATCGTGTATTGCTTAAAAGAAGCTTCTAAGTATATTGATTTTATTAGTGTTGGAACAAATGATTTAACTCAATATCTACTCGCTGTTGATAGAGGAAATGAAAGAGTCTTCAGTTCGTATCAAGAATTTCATCCTGCATTAATTCGTGTATTGAGGCAAATTATAAAGGAATTAAATAGAACAAAAGTGGAAATTGGTATTTGTGGAGAAATTGCTTCAAACTTTAAAGCTGTACCTTTATTGATTGGTCTGGGTTATAATAATTTGAGTGTGAGTGAATATCTTTTACCGGAAATTAAAAAACTAATTCTAAACATTAAGCTGAGTGATTGTAAAAAATTAGCTGTTAAATGTTTACAGGCTGCAAATCAAAATGAAATCATTAATTTAATTAACGAATTTTACAAAAAAATAAAAGGTGATAATAATGAATCCTTATAAGCAATATGATTCTGGAGATATGTTTAATGTCCTTAAAAATTATTACAAACAGGTTCAGTCGGTCGCTGATAAAAAATTAGAGATTGATAAAACTATCTATTCGAGAATCGAGAAAATAATTGTAACGGGTTTGGGCGGTTCTGCTATTTCAGGAGATGTTGTATTTACTCTTTTTCAAGATCAACTTTCAATTCCTTTTATTGTCAATAGGAATTATAATCTTCCAAAATTTGCAGATGAAAATACACTCGTTATCGCATGTAGTTATTCTGGAAATACCGAAGAAACTTTATCAAGTTTTGATGAAGCAATTGCAAAGAATTGTAAAGTAGTAACGATTAGCTCAGGCGGAAAATTAAAAGACAAAGCATTATCGCATAATCTCTTGCATCTTGAAGTTGAAAGCGGTTATCAGCCGAGATGTGCAATTGGTTTGATGTTAACCACATTAATTAAATTTCTTGAAGAGAGTGGATTTATATTTTTTGAAAATGGTTTTTATGAAAATGTAATTAATCTGCTCAAAAACAAATCAGAGACTTATTCTACAGAAAATGGCTCACCTTACGAATTTGCCACAAAGTTGATTGGAAAATTTCCAGTTATTCACTCAACCGAATTATTGCAGTCACTTAATGTTAGATTTAGATCACAACTTGCTGAAAATTCTAAGGTTTTAGCTTATTCAGGAATTATTCCAGAACTTAATCACAATGAAATTATTGCCTGGGAAAAATTTGATGAAAAGTTTTTCCCTGCAATTCTAATTCAGATGATTGATGAAAATGACCATCCAAGAAATAAACTGAGATTTGATATAACCAGAGATATTTTAAGTGAAGTTAAGGTTGAAATTCTAAGGCTAAAAAGTGAAGAACAGAAATTTTATCTAAGAGTTTTTGATTTAATTTATTTCGTTGACTGGGTCAGTTTCTTTCTTGCAGTAATGAGAAAGGTCGATCCAACACCAATCAAGAATATAAATGCTCTCAAAGAAGCTTTGTCAAAAATTAATTGAGGTTTTATCTCTTGTTCTGATTTTTGCTGCAAGTGTTGAAGCTCAATTTACCTATTTTGGTAGGAATAAAGTTCAGTACGATACTTTCAATTGGCAGGTAATAAAAACTGAACATTTTGATATTTATTACTATCCTGAATTCACTGAGATCGCAGAGATTGGAGCGAGATACGCTGAAGAATCTTATGAAAATCTAAAAGTAAAATTTAATCACATCGTCCTTCAAAGAATTCCTCTCATCTTTTACAATACTCATCTTCATTTTGAGCAAACAAACACAACGCCTGGACTTCTTCCTGAAGGTGTTGGTGGATTTTTTGAATTCATGAAAGGAAGAGTAGTCCTTCCTTTTGATGGCTCTTTGAGACAATTTAAACATGTTATAAAACATGAGCTTGTTCATGTTTTTATGACTAATAAAGTGCGGAGAATTCAGACCGATTTTCGAATCACTTCCGATTTGTTGCCTCCACTCTGGTTTGTTGAAGGATTGGCAGAGTTCTGGTCAACTGAATGGGATGATCAAGCTGAAATGATTTTGAGAGATGCTGTTTTGAATGGTTACATTGTCGGTTTAAAAGATATTGATAGAATCTCGGGTACTTTTCTAATGTACAAAGTTGGTCAAAAAATTCTTGAATTTGTCGCTGAAAAATATGGTGAAGATAAAATACTACTGCTTTTAGAAAATTTCTGGAAATCAAACAATTTTGAAGATATTTGGAAAGTCACACTCGGTGTTGATTATTCAGAATTTGATAAAGAATGGAAATACTATCTTCAAAAAAAATATCTACCAGTTGTTGGAGAAAATGACCTGCCCGGTTATGCTTCAAATAAAATTACAGATTTTGGTTTTAACTTCAGTCCTGTTTATTTCAAAGATAAAAATGATGAGTATTTAATATTTCTTGCAAATCGAGATGGATACTCGTCTATTTATCGTTTAAAATTAGAAGGTAAAGGTTTCTCAAAACCTGAGTTGATAATTCAAGGTGAAAAATCAGATGAATTTGAATCATTTCATCTTTTTAGAAGCAGCATTGATGTATCAAAAAATGGAGTGATTGTTTTTTCATCTAAATCAAAGGGAAGAGATCGTTTGAATTTCTATACTCTAAAAGAAAATAAGATTTCAATTTCAAAATCCTTTGAACATATTTTAAGTATTTCAAATCCAAAATTTTCAAAAGATGGAAATCGGGTTGTGTTCAGCGGCATTGATTTGAAAGGTTACCGTGATTTATATGTCTATGAAATTGATAGAGATAATTTGATTCGGTTAACTAATGATTATTATGATGATCGCAATCCATCCTTATATATTGATAACAATTATGTTGTATTTAGTTCTGATAGAACTTCAAAAGATGGTAAATTTTTCTACAATCTATTTCTTTTGAGAATATCAGATCTTAGAATTTTCAAAGTCACCTCTCTCGATTTTGATCAAACATACCCTGTTTTTTCTGAAGATGGATCTAAATTATTTTTCACCTCTAACATTGACAAAGTCTCAAATATCTGGATGATTAATGTAATTAAGAAAGATGATGAGCTTTACTTTGAAGATAAAATGCAAAAAGTTACTTCTTTTACTTCCAATGTGTATGATCCAGTGATAGTCGATAGTTCAATTTATTTCTGTGCTTTTGAAAATTTTAGTTTTCAAATTTATAAGATCAACGATGCTTATGAAGAGATAAAGAAAATCAATCAGTCGAAGAATAAATCGGCTGATTCTTTAAGACTGAATTGGGTGGCAAAGGGTATTGATGGAATAAAAGTCAGAGAAAGAATAAAATATGAAAGAGAATATAATTTAGATTTTGCCCAAAGTCATATAACAACTAATCCAGTTTATGGAACAAGCGGCGGTGCACTATTTTCAATCAGCGACTTATTGAGTGATGATCATTATCAGTTTTTAATTTTCAACACGGCTCAAAGTCGTGATGAATTTCTGAAGAGTTTTAATGTCGCAATCTCAAAAATTTCACTATCTCAGAAAGTTAATTACGCCTTTGGTGTTTTTCATTTTTCAGGACGAAGATATGATATCAGAGATTCAGATGAATATTTCTACGAAAGAAGTTTTGGTGCTTATTTTGCTTTAAGCTATCCATTCTCTTTTTTCCGCAGACTTGAAGCGAGTATCTCACTGGCAAATTCAGACAAGGAAGTTTTCTTTACTACCAAGAGTCGCAAAGCTTTGCTTCTCACTAATTCAATTTCTTATGTATTTGATAACAGCCTTTGGGCTTCTTCCGGACCAATTGATGGTTCAAGATTTATGATTTTGCTTGGGCAGACAAATGATATCAAATTTTCAAATGTAAATTATTACAGTTTTATGCTGGATTATCGTTATTATTTACGACTTGGCTTGAAAAGCGCATTTGCAACAAGGTTTCAGTTTTTCTTTAATGAAGGAAGAGAAGCAAGAAGATTTTTTATGGGCGGCAATTGGGACCTAAGAGGTTATCCGCGTTGGTCAATTCGAGGCGAAAAATTATGGCTTACATCTTTTGAACTAAGATTTCCATTAGTTGATCAAATTACAATTAAATTTCCATTTCTCACTATGAATTTATTTGAATTTAGAGGTGCAGCATTCTTTGATATGGGAAATGCCTGGGATATAAAGTATAACCAAACTTTAGGGAGTGTTGGATTTGGTGTAAGGATGAATTTGTTTGGAGTACTCGTTTTGCGTTACGATATTGGAAAGAGAATTGAAGACGGTTTCAGACGATTTCAAGATCGTCTCTTTTATCAATTTTTCTTTGGCTGGGATTTTTAATGAAAATTGTTGTTAAGAAAATCTCAATATTGTTTGCTTTAGTATTTCTGTTTTCATGCGGTAAGAGAATTATTTTGAATAATTATTTAAAGAATGAAAATTCCTGGATAATGTTTGGTCAAACACCTGAGAGAGTTTTTTTCATTCAGGATTCAATAAATCTGCCTTTAAAAGTTCTATTTAAAACTGAACTCAAATCTGGTTTGAATTACTCATCAGTTACTGTGATGGATGGATCAATATTTGTTGGAGATACGAAAGGGTATGTTTACAAAATTGATTTGAAGACAGGCATTATCAAAAATTATATGAATTACAAACAACCCATCCTTACTTCAATACTGGTGAAAGAGAATGAATTAATTATTCCTGTAGCGGGTTCAAAAGATAAAAAATCGTTTTTATTGATTTACAATTTGATCCAGGGCGATGAAAAAAAGAGAATAACTTTGGACGGTTCGGTTGAAAAAGATCCTATTCTTGAAGAAGAAAAATTATATCTGGTAACTACAAATGGATTGCTTTACAAATTTGATAAAGATTATAACATTGAATGGAAACTTGATTTAAGTTCATCAATAAATTCCCACATTGCCTTAACAAAAGATTTTATTGTCGCAGGAACCTTATCGGGGAAAGTATATTTTGTGTCGAAGGATGGGAAGATAATCTCATCATTTGTCGCTCAGGGTTCAATTAACTCTGGTTTTACGATTAAGGACTCAAGAGTATATTTTGGTGACGATAAAGGATATCTTTATTGTGTCGATAAATCAGGGCGAGTTCTTTTTCAGAAAAAAGTAGGAAGTTCATTCAAATCTCTTGCATCAATAGATGATGAAAATATTTTTATTGGAGATTTATCTGGAAATATTTTTTGTCTAAGTAGATTAAATGGTGAAATAAAATGGAAGAAAAATTATGGTGGGTTGATCAATAATTCAATTTTAATAGCAGGAGATAAGTTAATAGTTCCTAATGTTCACAAAAAAATTTTAGTTCTCGATAAGTCAAAGGGAGAAATTTTACAAGAAATAGAGATGGAGGGCAGAGTAAAATTATCTCCAGTTTTTGTAGATAAAAAAATTATTGTTGGATGTGATGATAAAAAAGTTATTGCACTTTCTAATTAAAGCTTTATTAGTTCTGTTAATTTTTATTTCTGCCGGGTTTTCACAGACAGAAAAGCACAGATTACAAATCATTGCGGAAAAACCATTTGAGTTATTTCTAAACGATTTCTCGTTCGGTACACACTTATATTTTGATACATTACTTCAAACTGATGTTTATAAGATTGAGGCATATATTTTAGAAGATGAACCGATTAAAAACATTTTTAAGAAAATTGTTTATCTCAACGCTGATCTAATTATTCGTTTAGATAGTTTTTACTTTGTAAATGTTCGGAGTAATCCAGATGACGCTCAGGTTTATTTTGATTCATTGTATTTCGGAGCAACTCCTCTAAATCTCAAATTACTTTTTAAACCGACACTTCTTGAGTTGAGAAAAAATGGTTATAAAGTGCATCAAGAAGATATTAGCGATTTTTATAATTACGATTTTTTCATCAACCTCGAAAAGGAAAAATTTGAAAAGCCATCATTCGTATTTGATTATAAATATATTGCCTTAACTTCTACAATTATAAGTGGAGCGCTGGCTGCATATACTAAGCAGCTTGCAAATAAATTTTTCTACAAGTTAGATAGAAGTGATGAAGATCTACGAAAAGTTAAAGTTTATGATCGATATTCGGGAATTTTTACCATTGGTATGGAAATAAGTTTTGGTATTTTTGTGTACTTATTATTGCAGGAATAAATCAGGAGACTTCTAAATGAAAAATATTTTGAAAATGCTAATCGTTTTTATAATGGTTTTTAATCTTTTTGGTTGTGAAAAACAGAAAGAAGAAGGAATTTACAAAACCGCGCTCGAAGACATTAAAAACGGAAATACTCAAGCAGCAATTGAAAATTTAGAAAAATTAGTTACAAAAAATCCCTATTCAGAATTTGCGCCCGATGCTTTCTTTACGCTCGCTTCACTATACCAAACACTTGAAGGTGACTCAATTCAAAAAATAAAAAATTATGAACAGGCACTTGCATATTACAATGAATTAATTGAAAAATTCCCCAACAATCAAAAGACCCCCGAAGCTATTTTTATGGCTGGATTCATTTGTGCTGAGAATCTGAAAGATTATAAAAGGGCAGAATATTACTATAAAAAATTTCTAAAAGCTTATCCCGATCACGAACTTGCATCGTCAGTGAAGGTAGAGCTTGATAATCTTGGCAAATCACCTGAAGAAATTTTGAAAGAAAAAGGTGTCGATTTAGGAGATAAAGGCAAATCTAAATGAAATATCGAACTGACTATCGTCAATTACTTGATCCTAAAATTATTACAAAAATTTCAAGTCTTGATTTACGAGCCAGATATATTGTAGAAGGATTTTTAATCGGGTTGCATCGAAGTCCTTATCATGGTTTTAGTGTTGAATTTTCAGAGCATAGACCTTATTTGCCAGGAGATGAAATCTCAAGAATCGATTGGAAAGTCTATGGTAAAACAGATCGTTTTTTCATCAAACAATATGAAGAAGAAACAAATCTAAAATGTTATGTTCTTGTTGACTGCAGTAAATCGATGGAATTCACAAGTAAAGGGATTACAAAATTTCAATATGCAATTACACTTGCTGCAGCAATTTCATATTTACTCTTTGACCAGAAAGATGCAGTTGGTCTTGTGCTTTATTCTGATAAAATTCAAAAGATAATTGAACCACGCGCTTCTAAAATAAATTTATTCGAAATTTATAAATCTCTTATAAACGCTAGCACTGAAGGTAAGACGGAAACAGCTGGATGTTTGGGGCAGGTGGCAGAGAAAATTAAAAAAAGAGGTTTGATAGTAGTTATTTCTGACTTCCTTGATGATCTTAATAAAATTGAATCAGCAATGAAAAAATTTCGCTTTAAGCAAAATGAAGTTGTCTCTTTTCAAATACTTGATGAGCAGGAGATCAATTTCGCTTTCAGTCGAGATGCAATTTTTAAAGATCTTGAATCTCAAGAAGAACTTCTTACTCAACCTTTCCAGATCAAAGCCTCATACAACGAACTGGTTAAAGAATTTATTAATTCATTAAAGAGAAGACTACTTAATCATCAAATCGATCATAATCTAATCATTACAAATGAACCTTTCGACAAAGCATTGCTTGCTTTTCTTAAAAAACGAAAAAGACTTCATTGATTTATAAATGTTCTAAGTAAATTTTTATAATTATCCATTAATTCCTTTGCAAGCTTCTGACTTCTCGCTTCAACAATTAAACGAATGATAGGTTCGGTATTCGACTTTCTTAAATGAATCCAGTGATCTTCAAAATCTATTCTCAATCCATCGGCTTCATTTATTTTATTTTTCGCAAAATGAGCTTTGAATTTTTCAATTAAATTTTCTGATGCAATTCCTTCGGTTTGGAATTTATCTTTTAAAATGAAATATGATGGAAGCTCGTTTTTTACTTCAGAAAGTTTTTTGTTCTTTTCTGCCAGATATTGAAGTGTAAAAACAATCCCGACCAAAGCATCGCGGCCATAATGAAAAGCTGGATAGATTACTCCACCACTGCCTTCACCACCTATTACAGCATTATATTTTTTCATTCCCTCAACAACATTAATCTCACCAACAGGTGTTCGATAAACATTGCAATCATATTTCTTTGCAACATCCTCGACTGCCTTTGTGGTAGAAAGATTTACGCAAACATTTCCTTTATTCTTATTTAGAACAAAATCTGTTGCAAGTACGACCGTATACTCTTCGATAAATGGTTCTCCATTTTCTTGAAGCAGAACAAGTCTATCCACATCGGGATCGACTATAATTGTCAAATCAAAATTCCCTGCTTTAGCTGCTTTAATTGTTTCGATTAAATTCTCTGGAACTGGTTCTGGATTTCTCGGAAAAATTCCAGTCTCTTCACAATTAATTTTTGTAACCTCACAACCAAGCTGTTCAAGCAATTCAGGAACTACTTTAACACCTGCACCATTTACACAATCGACTAACACTTTAAATTTTTTTGACCTGATTAAATCAACATTAATTATATCAAGATTTAAAATCTTCTCGATATGTAATTGATAAGCTTTCTCAATGAAGTAATACTTACCAAACTTATCCCATTTTTTGAATTCTGGATTGTAACTTTCCTCAATCTCAAGAAATTTTTTTGCTTGACCAGGATTTAAAAATGTCCCTTCAGAGTTTAGTAACTTTAATGCATTCCATTCATTTGGATTGTGACTTGCGGATAGAACAATTCCGCCAGATGCTTTTAATTCTTCGACATAAATCTGAACAGTTGGAGTAGGGACAATGCCGATATCAATGACATCGCAACCAGAAGCCATCAAAGTTCCAGTAACAATTCTTGAGAAAGCTTCTCCGCTAATTCTGGAATCTCGCCCGACAACGATTTTTCCGAAATTACAAAACTTAGCAAATGCCGCTGAAAATCTAACAAGGTTTTGCGGATCAATTCCATCTCCCACAATTCCACGAATACCTGAAATGCTTTTTATAAGTGTTGCCATTAAATTCCTCGAATTCTTTTAATGATTGCTGCAATTATATTGAAATTAAAATGTAAGAAGCAATTGGAAGTAATATATTCTTAAAAATTTGGTTTTCTTAACTCGGATTTGGCTTTGCTTTTAATTATACTGGATTGTCAGAGTTTCTTTAAGGCTCAAATTTATTCTTCAAATTATCATTATTATAAAAAAGGGGGAGAAATATTTTTAATTAATTTAGAAGGAGTGAAAGGTTTAAAACTTAAAATGCTTAATGATTGATTTACCTATTTACGTTTAGATCAAGACATTAGAATTTATATTGGATACAAAACCCTTTCTTTGTAAATTAGTTTCGATATGAGAATTTTTTTAATACTTTTATTATTTCAAATCATTACACAAAGTCCAGAAAAACTTATTCTGGATGAAAATTATCCAATCTGGTTAAAAGATAACGAAAAACATTCGGATCAGACTTCTGGAATTACTTTTATTGGGACTAAAAATAATGCAAAGTACTTTTTGATTTGTGACGACATTGGAAAAATTCACAGAATAAAACTCAAAAATAATAAGCTGTATATCGAAACAATTAAATTCTCAAAATCTGTTGAAAATTTTTTAGACAAATTCGAAAAGAAAGATTTTGAGGAAATTGTTTATGATAAATTCACTAATCGAGTTTATATATCAATTGAGGGTAATGGTCTAAATTACAAAAACGAAGTAGGTATTTATCAAGTTAGATTTAAGAACGATGATGTATTTAGTGATGAAATAATTGATATTACCAAAATTGAATTTTCGGATTGGGCAAAAATTTCAAAATATACAGATCAAAATATTGGTTTCGAAGGTTTAGGAATTTCTGAAAATAAATTGTTTCTTGGATTTGAGGGATTTCAGTTTGGTCAAATCTTTTTGGATTCTACTATGTTATATGTTGTTGATAAAAATTCTAAAAAATTAGTTAGAGAAATCTCGACTAAAGAACTTGGTATTCATACCATTTGCGGATTATATGCAATTGATGATTATCATCTCTATGGAATCGATAGAAATCAACAACACTTTTTTGAAATTGTGTTTGATAGAGATTATAATGTTATAAAATGCGATTTGGTCAAACTTGAGTTACCTGTGCCGGGAAATAAAAAATTTAAATATGTCGCTGCAATTGAGAGTATAACCGTTGACGACGAGCGTAATGTTTATGTAGTTGATGATCCATGGAAAAAATTTTATGTTCCTCCGCGTGATGTTTTAAGTCAATTGAGAGATGAAGATCAAGAGAATTTTAAAAAATTTATTCCCTTGTTATTTAAATATAAACTAAACTAAGAGGTGTCATATGGAGAATGTAATTCAATTTATTAATTCAAATAGAGAAAATTACATCGAAGAGCTCAAAGATTTCTTAAGAATTCAAAGCATTAGTTCTGATCCCGAAAAAAAATCGGAAATGCAAAGAGCTGCGGAATTTTTAATGACAAAATTTTCAGAAATGGGTTTTGATAATATTAAAATATTAAATCCTGAAGAAGGTCATCCTGTTGTCTATGCTGAAAAGATTGTTGATCCGAAGAAACCAACAGTTTTAATTTATGGTCATTATGATGTTCAACCTGTTGATCCAATAGATCTATGGAAATCACCACCATTTGAACCTGAAGTTAGAGATGGAAAAATTTGGGCAAGAGGAGCTACTGATGATAAAGGACAACTTTATACTCATTTAAAAAGTGTTGAAGCATATATTAAAACGGGGAATGAATTGCCAGTTAATGTAAAATTTATCATCGAAGGTGAAGAAGAAATTGGAAGTCCATCACTACCTAAAGTTTTGAAAGAAAATAAAAATTTGCTCAAGTGTGATGCAGTTTTAATTTCAGATACTTCAATGTATGATGAAAAAACACCATCAATTACTTACTCATTGCGTGGATTAGCGTATTTCCAGATTGAAATTACAGGACCAAATCGAGATTTACACAGCGGTACTTTCGGTGGTGCTGTGATGAATCCAATTCAAGCATTATGCGATTTATTATCTGGTATGAAAGACAAAAATGGCCGTATTACGATCCCAGGTTTTTATGATGATGTTTTACCTTTAACTAAAAAGGAAAGGGAAGGATTTAAAAAATTAAAATTCAACGAAAAAGCATATATGAAAGAACTTGGTGTGAAGGAATTATTTGGTGAAAAAGGTTACACAACTCTTGAAAGAACCTGGGCTCGACCAACACTGGAAATTAATGGCATTTGGGGTGGTTATACTGGTGCAGGAGCAAAGACTGTTTTACCTTCAAAAGCTTATGCGAAAATTAGTATGAGGCTTGTTCCAAATCAGACTCCACAAAAAGTTGAAAAATTACTGAAGGATTATTTGAAAAAAGCAGTTCCAAAATCTGTAACATATAAACTTGAAACATTACATGGCGGAGAGCCTGCTATTACTCCAATTGATAATAAAGCAATTCAAATTGCTGCTCAGGCAATGAAAAAAGCATTCGGAAAAGAGCCTGTATTTATCAGAGAAGGTGGTTCAATTCCTATTGTTGTTGATTTTTGTAGAACTTTAAAGGCCCCAGTCGTTTTAATGGGTTTTGGTCTGTCTACTGAAAATTTGCATTCTCCGAATGAACATTTTGATCTGAATAATTATCAAAAAGGAATTTTGTGTTCAGCCTATTTCTTAAACGAATTCAGCAGTGCTAAATGATCACAAGGGATATTTTGCTGGAAATAAATAAAAATTATTACAAGGCTTTCGAAAATTTTGATTTGCAATTAATGTCTCAGATCTGGGCGAATACAGACGATGTTGTCTGTATTCATCCCGGATGGGACATACTAGTGGGATGGGAAAAAGTTCGTGAGGGATGGTCAAAAATTTTTATGGACGATGCCTATTTAAAATTTACGCTGAGAAATACTAACACGATCATTTTGAATAATATTGGAATTGTAAGTTGCATTGAAGAAATTTTTGTTTCATCGCAGGACACTATTTCTCAAACCTTTGTTGCTACCACGAATTTATTTAAAGAAACAGAAGATGGTTTAAAATTGTTTTATCATCACAGTTCACCCGTTTTAACAAACGAGAGAAATTTAAAGTTAACTTATCATTAAACACAGATAGTTATGATTAAAAATAGAATCGATATTTATAAGGAATTGTACACAAATCTGAGCTTTAATCATAATCAAAAAATTCTCAACTATTCCTCGATTGAAGAGGAATACAATTCATTTTATAACTCTGCTTCTGTCTTTGATGCATCCCATTCAAGCATCTTTTATGTAACTGGTAATGATGCATTAGAATTTTTACATCGTATCTCAACAAATGATTTATTAAATCTTTCAGATTATTCTACAATTCAAACTTTATTTCTAAATGAAAAAGGCAGGCTAATCGATAGATTAAAGTTATTTAAGTTTCCAGATCATTTATTGTTAGTAGGAAGTCCTGATAACGCAGAAAAAATTTATCGCTGGATTGAAAGATATGCTGTGATGGATGATATTAAAGTTAAAAAGACCGTTGAAAATTATTTGTACTTAAAAATAATAGGAAGGAAAAACGAGATCTTCTTTACTTTACTTTTCGGTGATCAATTGAAAAATTTGGAAGAAAGAAAAATTTATAAATATATTGGGCAGGATTTTCAATGTTGGGTTATTAAAGATGAAATTCTTCCTCAACACTATGGTTATGAAGTTTTATGTGATGAGATTAATCAAGAAAAACTTTTGAGATACATTCATTCAAATCTCGATATATTTAATGTTCATTTTATCGGCAGCGAAGCTTTCGAAAAGATTAGAATTGAATATGGTGAACCGATATATCCTAATGAGATTAATGATGCTTTCAATCCGTATGAAATTAATTTAATTAAATACGTCAGTTTTACTAAAGGCTGTTATATCGGGCAGGAAGTTATTGCTCGCCTTGATACTTATGAGAAAGTCAAGTATGAATTTACTGGATTTAAACTTGAAAGAGATTATAACTTCGAGGATAAGATAATCTATAAGAAAGATGGAAGTCCAGCAGGTGAGTTAACTTCGAAAACTTTCTCGCTTAAATTAGATTCTCCGGTTGGACTTGGAATTCTTTTAAAAAAATTGTCATCCGAAGATTTGGATCAACTGTTCATGAAAGAGAATTCAGAGTTAATAAAAGTTGAAAAAATTAAATTACCAATGATTGATTTATGAAAATTTATACAAAAACAGGTGATGACGGAACAACTGGACTTTTTGGCGGTAAGAGGGTCTTGAAAGATGATGACAGAGTTGAAACATACGGCGAAATAGATGAATTAAATTCGTTGATCGGTTTGGCATTAAGTTTCGTTCTTTCAAATGATGTTAAGAATGACCTGAAATTAATTCAGAATCAATTATTCAATATTGGTGCATTTCTGGCAACTCCCGTTGAGGATAGAACTAAGCTTCAATATTTAAAAAATATTTCAGATGAAGATGTTGTTTATATTGAAAAACGAATTGATTATTATGATGAGAAATTGCCAGAATTAAAAAATTTTATTTTACCGGGTGGAACTAAAAGTGCGGGTTTTCTTCATTTTGCTCGAACTGTGTGCAGACGATGTGAGAGAAAAATTGTTAAATTTGCATTGAAAGAAGAGGCTGATAAAATTTATATTAAGTTTTTTAACAGGTTATCTGATTTTCTATTTGTCATTGCCAGATATGAAAATCATTTTGCTGGCTTTGATGAAGTTGAGTGGAAAAAATAGAGTTCTTTAAAATTTTGCATTGACCCGAATTTCGGGGGTGATGTGGTTTCGACGGTATTAAAGCGACATTAAACTGCATACCGTGCTTCCCGATGTGCACGTTAAAGAAGTCGGGAAAAAAGAAACGACAACTATAACTACGCTTTAGCTGCCTAATTAACGGCGGCTACATTCCATTTTTCCCTTGCCTGCTGGGGAATTATGGAATGTCGATTTAAGCAGGCTCGTCCCAAACCTCACCAGCGGGGGAGGGATTAAATAAATCAGCTGGTTGGTCGAAAAGGATCCTGTCCGTTGGAGACTTTTCGACGAGAATTAAAAAACGGACTAAGTATGTAGAGGTTTAATGGGGCTTAATACCGGACGCGGGTTCGACTCCCGCCACCTCCACCAAAAATTTATTCACCTCAATTAAAAAACTCACTTATTACATAATTCTTTCGCAAAAAATTTTTTCGAATCCTTGAATTTTCAGTTCACTTAATCTAAATTTGCATTGCAATTTTGCTCTTTAAATTTTGATTTGCCTGATGCCGAAGTGGCGGAATTGGCAGACGCGCTGGACTCAAAATCCAGTGGGGCTCAAAACCCCGTGCCGGTTCGACTCCGGCCTTCGGTACTAACTTTCCTTTAATTGCTCTCACTAACTATCAATCCAATTATGAAAATTGAAGAAAACTCAAAACCAAAAAATTTTATTGAAGAAATTATTGAAGAAGATATTCGTACTGGAAAATACGGTGGAAGAGTTCATACTCGTTTCCCTCCTGAACCTAATGGCTATTTACACATCGGACATGCAAAAGCTATTTGTTTGAATTATGGATTAGCTAAAAAATATAATGGAAAATTTAATCTTCGTTTTGATGATACAAATCCAAGTAAAGAAGAGCAGGAGTATGTAGATTCTATAATCGAAGATGTAAAATGGCTCGGCGCTGATTTTGAAGACCGTATCTTTTTTGCCTCCGATTATTTTGAGCAAATGTATCAGTGGGCTGTTGAATTGATTAAAAAGGGTAAAGCTTATGTCTGTGATTTAACCGCTGATGAGATTAGAGAATATCGAGGCACCTTAACCGAACCTGGCAAAGAAAGTCCCTACCGGAATAGAACTATAGAAGAGAATTTAGATTTATTTGAAAGAATGCGTAAGGGAGAATTCCCAAATGGTTCTAAGACACTGCGAGCTAAAATTGATATGGCTTCTCCAAATTTAAATCTTCGCGATCCTGTGATGTATAGAATTATCCATATGCCTCATCACCGCCAGGGAGATAAGTGGTGTATTTATCCAACTTATGATTGGGCACATGGATTAGAAGATTCAATTGAGGGAATAACTCATTCAATCTGTACACTTGAATTTGAAAATCACAGACCATTATATGATTGGTTCCTTGATGAACTTGGAATCTATCATCCACAGCAAATTGAGTTTGCTCGTCTGAATCTCAGTTACACAGTAATGAGTAAAAGAAAATTACTTGAATTAGTCCAAAGAGGAATAGTGGATGGTTGGGATGATCCTCGAATGCCGACCATATCAGGTTTAAGAAGAAGAGGTTATACTCCAGAGGCTATCTGGAAATTTACTGAGATGATTGGAGTTGCAAAGCGCGATGCTTTAACCGATGTAGCTTTACTTGAGTACGCAATCCGTGAGGATTTGAATAAAACTGCACAGCGTGCAATGGCTGTTCTAAAACCCATCAAGGTTGTAATAACTAATTATGAGGGCGAAGAAGAAGTAGAAGCAATCAATAATCCGGAAGATCCAGAATCCGGCACACGAAAAGTTCCTTTCTCAAAGGAAATCTACATTGAAGAAACTGACTTTATGGAAAATCCGCCAAAGGGATATCATCGATTAATGCCTGGTGGAGAGGTAAGATTGAGATATGCTTATATTATTAAATGTGAAGAGGTAATTAAAAATGAGAAAGGTGAAATAGTTGAACTTAGATGTACTTATGATCCAGATACAAAAAGTGGTTCAGGAAAGAGCAATAAGAAAGTGAAAGGTGTAATTCATTGGGTTTCGGCTAAACATTGTTTTGATGCGGAAGTTCGACTTTATGATAGATTATTTAATGTTGAAAATCCTGGTGAACTTGAAAACTGGCTTGATACAATAAATCCAAACTCACTTGAAATTATTCCGAATGCCAAGTTGGAGCCTTACTTAAGATCGGCAAAACCACTTGATAAATTCCAATTTGAACGTCTGGGATATTTTTGTGTTGACCCTAAATACTCAACGAATGAGAAATTGGTCTTTAATCGGACTGTAACTTTAAAAGACACCTGGGCTAAAAAAGTTCAACAATTATCATAGATTTTTAATTACTCGGCATTTAACTTGTCGTAACTTTAATCTTTTCGATTGCAATCATCACGCGTTCCTTTACTTCATCTTTGCCAAGAATGTAAATTAAATCATAAATACCAGGTCCCGCACTGGTTCCAGATAATGCAAGCCTTAGCGGGTGAATTAATTTACCTTTACCGATTCCCAACTTTTCAGCGGTGTTATTTAGAACCTCTTCGAATTTTTCTTTAGATGGACTCTCAATCTTTTCAAACTCATTAATTAAAATTTTTAAGTGTTCAACAGTTTCAGGCTTCCAGTTTTTTTGAATTGCTTTTTCTTCATAAGATGTTGGACGCTCAAAGAAGTAATAACTTTTAGTAAGTATTTCATGGACGAAATCTATTCTTTCCTGCATCGCTTTAATGACAAGTTTTAAATATTCATCACTAAAATTATTAGTTGCATATTTAGATTTCTTAAGTTCTTCTTTCAGTATATCAAGCAATTCATCAACTGATTTTTTTCTAATATGCTCACCATTCAGCCATAAAAGTTTATTTAGATCAAAAACAGCACCAGATTTGTTAACTCTTTCGAGCGAAAATTTTTCTATCAATTCATTTAAGTAATAGAATTCCTGATCATCGCCCGCGTTCCAACCTAAAAGTGCGACAAAGTTTATTAAAGCTTCTTTCAAATATCCTTTCGCTCGATATTCTTCAACTGCTACATCGCCTTGACGCTTGCTCAATTTTGAACGATCTGGATTTAGTAAGAGCGGAAGATGAGCGAATTGTGGTTTTTCCCAGCCGAAGAAATCATAAAGAAGAATATGTTTTGGTGTCGATGGCAGCCATTCTTCACCGCGAATTACATGACTTATTTTCATTAAATGATCATCAACTACATTTGCAAGATGGTAAGTAGGATATCCGTCACTTTTAATTAATACTTGATCATCAATGTTATTCGTTTCAAACTCTACATCTTCGCGAATAATATCATAAAATTTAACAACTTGATTTTCCGGAACATTTAAGCGAATTACAAACGGAACACCTTTCTCAAGCTTTTCCTGGATTTCAGATGGTGAGAGTCTTAAACAATGTTTATCGTATTTTACCTGAGGGACTTTTTGTTTTAACTGTTCTTCTCTAAGCTGAGCTAACCTTTCAGGTGAGCAAAAACAATAATATGCATGACCTTTTTTGACTAATTCTTCAGCATGTTTCTTATAAATATCAAGTCTCTGTGATTGGATATAAGGACCAAATGGTCCACCAACATCAGGTCCCTCGTCGTAATTTAGATCACACCATTTTAAAGTATTGATCAAATTTTCAACTGCACCTTCAACATATCTCGAGCGATCTGTATCTTCAATTCGTAATATGAATTTACCATTATTTTTCTTTGCAAATAGAAAATTATAAAGGGCGGTTCTTAAACCTCCAACATGTAAGTATCCTGTAGGTGACGGGGCAAATCTGGTTCTTATTTCGTTCATTTTTCCTCAATTTTTTCACAAAGATAAAAATTAGTAATCAGAATTCATTAAATAAATTGAAGGGATTTAGGAAAAAATAAAAAAATAGAGGCTTGCCATACCCTCCACTAAAACGTTTTAGATATGACAAGCCTTATAGGGAGGTCAAAATGAAATTACATTTTCAATGCTTCAAGATATCTTTCGGTTACAGCATCCCAATTGATTACATTGAACCAATTGGAAACATATTCATTTCTTCTATTCTGGTATTTAAGATAATAAGCATGTTCCCAAACATCAATACCCAGGATTGGATAACCTTTAAGTTCGGATACATCCATAAGTGGATTATCTTGATTAGGTGTTGAGCCAATCAGCAGGTTCCCTTTATTGTAAACCAGCCAGGCCCATCCAGAACCGAATCTTGTCATTGCAGCTTCAGAAAGTTTAGCTTTGAAATTATCATAATTTCCAAAAGTTTTTTCAATTGCTGCTTTAAGTTCACCTTTAGGTTCGCCACCGCCATTTTTAGTCATAATCTGCCAGAACATAGAATGATTATAATGTCCACCGCCATTATTTCTAACAGCAACTGGATATTTTGAAACATTAGTTAATAAGTCTTCAAGAGACAATTTTTCCATCTCAGTATTTGCAATTGCATTATTTAAATTATTAACATAAGCACCGTGATGTTTACTCCAATGGATTTCCATTGTCATTGCATCTATATATGGTTCGAGCGCATCATACGAATAGGGCAATGGAGGTAACTCAAATTTTGCCATAGGATTAATACTCCTTTCATTAATTGATATTTTACTTGATTTACTAAAAATTTTAATTGGTTTTAATAGACCAACAAGAGAAATTAAAGAGATTGAATAAATAAATTTTCTTCGTTTCATAATTATACTGCAAATGAAGAACCACAACCGCAAGTTTTAGTTGCATTAGGATTATTGAAGACGAAACCTCGTCCCATTAAACCATCAGAAAAATCGAGCACAGTACCATGGAGGTAAAATAAGCTTTTGGGGTCAACAACAACTCTAAAGTCTTTTGAATAAATAATTCGATCTTCATCTCTTAATTTATTATCAAAAGCAAGAGAATAAACAAACCCTGAGCAACCACCACCTTTAACACCAATTCTAAGAAAATATTCATTTGGATCTAACTTGTTGTCATCCAATATTTTCTTGATTTCACTCAATGCTTTTTCGGTAATTGTGATTTCGCTTATATCAGTTGTAATCTCTGGCATATTAACTCCTTATACTTTTGTTGTTGATTTGCTCTGAGCTGCGAACTCAGGATAATTTAATAAAAAGATCTGGTCATTTATTCTTCTTAAAATTCCCTTTGATTCAAGATATTTAATAAATTCTTGAGCTAAAATTTCACTCTCAGTGTATGTTAATTTAATTTCTCTGTTTTCAAGATAATGCTTTATTCCAAATTGAATGTCTCGAAAGAAAACATTTGATTTATGAAACAGCGGGTATCTCGCTTTAAGATAGTTTAATACAGTCCTTTCTTCATGAATTAAAATTTTTAGATAATGTGAAATTTTATTTAACATTAAATCTCCCTAATAATTTGTTTTATATTTAATTCAATACAGAGCGTTACAAAATTAAAAAGAACTAACGAAAATTTTCACTTCAAAAACAAGCATAACTTTAATTAAAGTTCCAGCAAGTATTAAATAAAATATTGCTAAATGCTAAGTGAAATTATTAAGAGAACATCATATATTTACGAAAAAGAGGTTAAGCATGCAAAAATCAATTACCTTCCGAATCTTTTTATCAATAATCTTTCTAAGTTTCTTTTCCAATCAATTGATTAGTCAAACAAAAACTTCTGGCGGAGAGGGTTATTTTATGGTTGGAATTCAAATGATGGATATAAAAGATTTAAATTCCATTTTACAGGTACATAATTATCCAACCTTAGATAAGTATTACACTGCGATCGGAGGCGGTGGTTATGGTTTTGTAAATAACTATGTAATTGGCGGTGAAGGTTTTGGATTAATTGGAAATGAGGTGAGCAATCAAAATTATAAACTAAACTTATCTGCTGGTTATGGAATGTTTAATGTGGGTTATGTTATTTATAATCAAAATGGATTAAAACTATTCCCTATAGTTGGATTTGGAGCTGGCGGGATTGATCTGACGATATATGAGAAATCAAATCTGGATTTTTCTGATGTAATGAATAATCCTAAAAGAGGTTCTTCTTTATCTTTGGGTGGTTTGATGTTTAATTTAGGTGTAAACGGAAGTTTTACATTAAATCTGAATGATAATGAAAATACCGGAGGACTTCTGATAGGTCTTTCAGCAGGTTATACTTATTTTCTAAAGTTAGGGGATTGGACATTGTTTGAAAATGAAATTTCAGGGGGACCTAAAATTGGAATATCAGGATTTTATCTAAGATTTATGATTGGTGGTGGAGGCAGTACTAAGAACTAAAAAGATATTTAATACAAAAAGAGTCTATCAATAAAAGTTTGATAGACTCTTTTTGAATATCGAAGACTAATTAGAATCCAAAAATTTTAATTGATTGTTCGGCAAATTCAACAATAGGTTTGAAATATATACCAAATAATAATGTTGGTATAATCAAGGTCAAGGAGAGAATAATATTACCTGTATCAAGTTTATAATTAAACTGCAATTCTTGTGATTCTCTCAAAAACATATTTTTCACAACTTTTAAGTAGTAATAAAGAGAAATTACGCTGTTCAACACACCAATAACTGCCAGCCATATCCAGTTAGCTTTAACAAGTGCTCCAAATAAATACAATTTTGCGATAAATCCTGCCGTTGGTGGAATACCAGTTAATGAAACAAGAAATATCGTGAGTGCGACTGTTAAGAAAGGAGCTTTGTATCCTAAACCAGTATAATCGTCCATCTCTTCAGAGCCAAGTTTATCGGAAATTAACATAACCACAAAGAAAGCACCGAGATTCATAAATAAATAGATGAAGAAGTAAATCAAAATTGCCATAATCCCTTGATTATCTAAGATAACAAATCCTGATAACATGTAACCCGCATGAGCAATACTTGAGTAAGCTAACATTCTTTTCATATTTGATTGCCATAGAGCCACAAGATTTCCAAGTGTCATTGTTAAAACTGCCAGACCCGCTATAATTTCGTTCCATTTAAATTGAGGCAGTATTGCCCAGACGGATGATTGTAAATTAGTCATAGAAAAATCAATGAACATCACTTTTAAGAAACGAATGAGAACTGCAAATCCGGCGGCTTTACTTGCAACTGATAATACAGCAGTGATTGTTATTGGAGCGCCTTCATAGACATCAGGTGTCCAGAAATGAAATGGCGCCATCGATATTTTAAAGCCAATTCCACCTATGAGTAAAATTCCAGCGATTATTAATGCTAAACCTGATACATTCTGGTTTGTTAAATAGAAATTTATTAGATAAATATTTGTTGTCCCTGTTAAACCATAAATAATTGAAATACCGAAAAGCATTGCACCTGAAGCAATTGCACCGAAAATAATATATTTAAGAGAAGCTTCAGATGAACGAGGAACCTTTCTTGTAAATCCAGCAAGCACATAAGAAGATAAACTTACCAATTCGAAACTTAAATACATCATCAATAAATCAATGGTTGAAGTAAGTAAGAATGTTCCGAGTGCGAAGGAACTTAAGAGGACATAATACTCGCCGCGATTTTCTTTTGATTCAAGAATCTCTTTAGATGATAGTGAAAATAAGACTGTGTAAACAATCGAAAGCAGAATTAAGACTTTGAAGAAGAAAGCAAATGGATCAACTACATATAGTCCTACATTAGCCATACCAGTTGTAAAAAGAAATCCCGGAGAATCAGGTGTATAGATCAAAAGAAACCCGGTTATTAAAAAACCAGCTAAACTAATTGCTGGGAGAAGATATTTCCATCCTTTTGAAAATAAATCTGCAAGCAATAAAACGAAGAAAGTGATGGTTAATGCGAGTTCAGGATAAAAATATTTTAATGATGCAAGTATATTTTCAATGCTGTTCATAATCATTGCTATTTAATTAATGAACTTAAGTTTGAGAAGATTGCCTGACCATTATTTACAACTTCGACTAATTTATTGACTGATGTTTTCATCAAGTTCAACATTGGAGAAGGATAAATTCCAAAGAATATCACAATTACAGCAAGAGGCGAGAGAGCAGCAATTTCGAGTTTATTGACATCCGGTAAGTTTTCCCATTTTGGATTTAACTTACCGAAATAAATTCTTTGCATTGTCCAGAGCATATATGCTGCTGTTAACAAAATACCGAGAGTTGAGATTACCGCAAGAATTCTTATTGTTTCGTTGCTGAATGCACCAAGAAATACAAAAGCTTCTGAAATAAAACCGCTTAATCCTGGAAGTCCAAGTGAAGCAAAGAATGCAACCGTAGTAATTCCAGTATAAACTGGCATTTGAAGTGCAAGACCACCGAAATCATTAACACCTCTTGTATGAGCTCTATCGTAAATAACACCAACAATCATAAAGAGCATTGCAGTAATAGTACCATGATTAAACATCTGGAACAAAGCGCCCATCATTCCTTGAGATGTAAGTGAAGCCATACCAAGCAAAACATAACCCATATGGCTTATACTTGAGTAAGCAATTAAACTCTTGAAATCTTTTTGAGCCATTGCACAGAGTGCACCATAAACAATGTTAATCATTCCAAACACAGCAATCCAGTAAGCAAGTTGATTGGTTACTTCAGGAAAGATTGGAAAGCTTATTCTCATCATTCCGTAAGTTCCAAGCTTCAACAAAATTCCAGCAAGAATAACACTTATAGGAGTTGGAGCTTCCACATGTGCATCAGGTAACCATGTGTGGAAAGGAAACATTGGGACTTTGATGGCAAATCCAATAAATAAAAAGATATAAGCGATAAATCTTAAATTATTCGGATTAAATGGAGAAAGCAATCCTTCCTTTGAATAATTTTCGGGATTCATCATTTGAAGCATGTTAAAGGTATAAACTTTTGTCCCATCTGGTAAAACTTCAAAAGTGCTGAAATAAAGACCGAGCATCACCAATAGCATAAATACGGAACCAAATAAAGTATAGATAAAGAACTTAATGGCAGCATATTCTTTACGTGGACCACCCCATATACCAATTAAGAAATACATTGGCAGCAGCATCAATTCCCAGAAAACATAGAAGAGGAAGAAATCCAGTGCAACAAAAGAACCCATCATTCCTGTATCGAGAAGGAGATAAAGAACAAAATAACCTTTAATTGCTTTAGGAATATTCCACGATGCAAGTACACCAAGGAAACTGATTAATGCGGTCAATAAAACCATAGGCATTGATAAGCCATCGACACCCAAGAAATAATCTATTTTAATTGTTCCGATCCAATCTGCCGCATTTCGAATTTCGATCCATCTTGCTTTTTCAACAAACTGGAAAGAAGATGGATCATTTATTCCAGCAGCAGAAAAGTTAAATTGAGACCACATTAATCCTGCTAAGACTACTTGCAAAAAGGTTACAACTAATGCAGTGTATTTGATAAGTTTTGTTTTTTCAGAATTAATTAATAAAACAATAATCATCCCTAAGACAGGGAGAAAAGTAACCAGTGTAAGATATGGTATTCCAGACATCAACTATCAGCCTCCGAATTTCTTATAAAGACTTAAAAATGAAAAATAAAATTATTATTCCAGTTAAAACCATAACTAAATAAGTTTGAACTTTTCCAGTTTGAAGTTTTCTGAATATCAAACCAAAAAATCCAGTCACAGCAGCAGTAAGATTTACCAGACCATCAACAACAACATTGTCGAATTTGCCGCTTACGAAAGAAGTTTCTCGGGTAATTGTAGCTGTACCATTTACAATTCCATCAATCACTTTTTGATCAAACCAGGCTAAGAGATTTGAAAGTCCAAGAGTAAATGCTACAGCAGTCTTTTGATACAATTCATCAAAATACCATTTGTTATATGAAAAATTATAAAGTGGCCTTAAGCGTAAAGCAAGATTATCAGCACTAATAATTCTCCATTGATAAATAACAAAAGCTAATAAGATTCCTAATCCTGCCATTATTAAAGAAATCATCATTGCATCAGAATGAGCATGATGCAAGGCTTCCATATATTTTTCGGAATGAACGACCTCAGGAGTTAATTGATCATTTCCAGGCTTCATAAAAGAAAAAGCAAGTTCTTCTGGAACTATTGTTTTTGGAGTTTGAACCCATTTGTAGAACCAACCAGCTTCGATATTAAATGGATTAGGTGAGAAGAAAATAAAGATCGAAAGGATAGCTAAAGTGATCAATGGAATTAACATTGTTGTGGGTGATTCGTGAGCATGTTCAAATTTATGAATATCTCTGGGTTCACCGTGAAATGTTAATATGACGAGTCTAAACATATAGAATGCTGTCAGCATCGCAACAAAGAAACCAATAATTGGGAAAATCCAATATCCAGTTAAAGATGCGAAAGCCAATGTTCCACCTAAAATTCCATCTTTGCTGAGAAATCCTGAAGTTAATGGAATTCCAGAAATTGCAAGGGTGTAAATCAAAAATGTGTAATAAGTAACTGGTAATTTCTTCCTTAATCCACCCATAAATCTAATATCCTGCTCATGATGCATCGCATGAATAACAGAACCAGAACCTAAGAATAATCCAGCTTTGAAGAATGCGTGTGTGATCAAATGAAGAAATGCAAAGAAATAAGCACCAACTCCAAGTGACATAATCATATATCCAAGCTGACTGACTGTCGAATAAGCAAGAACTCTTTTAATATCTGTTTGAGTGATTGCGATCGTTGCTGAAATAAATGCAGTGATTGCACCAATTGATGCAATAACAAGCATTGCATCGGCAGTAAGCATCACGAAAATTCTTGCGACAAGGTAGACACCGGCAGCAACCATTGTAGCAGCGTGAATTAACGCACTGACAGGTGTTGGGCCTTCCATTGCATCGGGAAGCCAGACATGAAGCGGGAATTGAGCAGATTTGCCTATTGCACCGCAAAAGATTAAAATACCTGCAGCAGTTAGCCAGGCACCACTATTAAATGGAAGATTGCCACGAGAAATTTGGTCAAAAATTTCACTAAAGGTAAATGTATGATAATTAGCATAAAGAATTAATATTCCAAGAAAGAATCCAACATCACCAATTCGATTTACAATAAAAGCTTTCTTGGCAGCATCTGATGCAGATTTCTTTTCAAACCAGAAACCAATCAATAGATATGAGCTTAAACCAACAAGTTCCCAGAATATATACATCATCAGAAAATTGTGGGTTAATACAATACCAAGCATTGAGAAGGTGAATAATCCAAGATATGCAAAGTATCTCGAATATCTTGGATCTCCTTCCATGTATTTAATTGAGAAGAGATGAACAACAAAACTTACAATAAAGACAGTCAATTGCATTATAGCAGAAACATTATCAAGCTGAATACCTAAATTTATTCCCAGCTTACCAAAGAACGGAATATCACCAAAATCAATCCACTGAAATTGAAAAACTAATGTATTAGTCTCGTAATAGCTGAGTTTGAAAAATGCAACAACAGCAGATATAACAAGACCAATAAAAATTGTAGTTATTTCAAAGAGGTGACTTTTTGGAATCCTTTTTCCAAAAAAGATCAGAAGAGTAAATCCAAATAGAGGTAAGACAATATTTAATATTGAAAGCTGGAGTAATAAATTATCGTTCATTATTCTTTCAATCCATCTATTTCGTCTACATTTACTGTACTAAAGTGTTTGTAAATATTCAGAACAATTGCAAGAGCAATTGCTGCTTCGGCAGCTGCTAAAATTATTACAAATAGAGAAATTACTTGACCAGTAAAACCAAAATTTCCAAAACGCGCAAAAGCAATAAAATTAATGTTTGCTGAATTCAGAATTAATTCAATTCCCATCAAAACCTGAATTGCATTTTTCCTTGTAAGGACTGCATAAATTCCAAGTGAAAACAAAATTACACTTAACACAAGAAAATGATTCAATCCTACACTCATTTTTGTACCTCATCAGTTTGAACTTTTTCTCTACGAGCAATCATCACGGAACCAATTAATGCAACAAGCAGAATTATACCAGCGAGTTCAAATAAAATCATATAGTGAACAACAACGAATCTTCCTATTTCCATTACAGTCTGATTAACATTTTGAGGTTCAGCAATTTTCCAGTTTGTTTTTGTTAAAACAGCGATTAAAGTACCGCCAATTAATCCTGTGATAATTGTAGCTGGTACGATATGAATGCTTTCAGTTTTAATTTCGACATCAGTAATTTTATTTGTTAACATTACACCAAATATTATTAAGACCAAAATTCCGCCTACATAAATTATTACCTGAACTACTGCAATAAAATCCGCATTAAGCAGCACATAAATTCCAGCTACACCAAAAAATGTGAAGAGTAATGAAAATGCTGAATAAATTATATTCCTTGCAGCAACAACTATGAACGCACTTACTACTATAATTGCTGCAAAGACATAGAAGATAAAATCGTAAGTAGTCATCAGTTCTGTTTCCCGATATCTTGTTTTGTCTGTGACTGTGGATTTGTAGATGCAGTTTGTGCAGCCTTTTGACGAGCTTT
Source organism: Ignavibacteria bacterium (assembly GCA_013177855.1). Lineage (NCBI taxonomy): Bacteria > Pseudomonadati > Ignavibacteriota > Ignavibacteria > Ignavibacteria bacterium. Next base: position 383,806 of record JABLYA010000001.1, on the reverse strand, counting down.
TTCTTCTTCGAATTTCTGATAATTTAATTTCTTTTGTTCCGCTTCTTCAGGAGTAAGGTTTGAAAAATGATAAATCAAATTTTCTCTTTTATATTCTGAAAATTCATAAACATCGGTCATCCAGATGCATTCAGTAGGGCAGGGATAAACACACAAGCCACAATAACAACATTTTGCAATGTCGATATCAAACTTTGTAACCCAAAGAGCTTTCCTTTTTCCGTTCGATGTGGTTCCTAAATCTTCACCAGGAACTGCTTTAACTGTTTCAATTTCAATGCAATCAACAGGGCAGGCACGAGAGCATTGATCACAACCTATACAATCATCAATGTTTACATATAATCTATTTCTTGCTCTTTCAGGTAATTGTAATCTTACTTCTGGATATTGAATAGTAACTTTTGGTTTGAACAGGTGAGTTAAAGTCACCTTCATTCCAACCAAAACTGTATAAATTCCAAGCCAGGTGTTTTTGAGATATTCTTTCATATTATTTAATTAAAGTTATTATTCCAACCAATACTAGATTAATAAATGCGTACGGTGTTAAATACTTCCAGCATAGGGACATTAATTGATCAACTCGTAATCTTGGAAGTGTCCAGCGCAGCCACATTTGAACCAGAACAAGTAAAGTACCTTTAAATAAAAACCAGAAAACCTGTTCAATTGGTACTAACCAGTTAATTCCAAGTGTATTTCCTAAGTAACCAAAAGGAGATTGCCATCCGCCGAAGAAAATTGAGACAGAGATTGCAGAAACCACAAACATATTTCCATATTCAGCTAAGAAGAACATTGCGAACTTCATTCCTGTGTATTCTGTATGGAAACCTGCAACCAATTCTGATTCAGCTTCGGGGATATCGAATGGAGTTCTGTTTACTTCAGCAAGTGAGGCAATGAAGAAAATTACAAATGCAACAACCATTGGAATTATCAGAAGAAACTTTTGAATGCCCAGAACAGGTCCGCCAAAAATCCACCAATTCCAGAATCTGGCAGTTTGCATTTCAGATATTTCATTCAAATTAAGAGAACCGATAACCATTACAGCTGTTACAATTGCAAGTAAAGCTGGAACTTCGTAACTAACAATTTGAGCAACTGATCTCATTGCACCGTAAAGTGAGTATTTATTATTCCCTGCCCATCCAGCCATCAAGATACCAATTACAGAAAATGAAGAAACTGCCATAATGTAAAAGACACCGAGATCAATATTACTACCAATATAAACACTTGAGAAGGGGAGGGCTGCAAATGCCATAAATGTTCCAGCAAAGATTACATATGGTGCTGTTACAAAAAGCGGTTTATCTGCTGATGAAGGTACAATGTCTTCTTTTTGTATGAGTTTCAAAATATCTGCAATTGTCTGTAATAATCCTTTTGGACCAACTCGATTTGGTCCAATTCTATCCTGCATAAATGCACTAACTTTTCTTTCAGCGTAAACTGCATAAAGTGCGTAAGGCAAAATCCATAAGAATAATGGTAAAGCTGCAGAGATTAAATAACCAAGAAATTTATTTCCAATGAGTTCTGCTAAGTAATCGCTTATCACCTGTCAATCTCCCCTAAGACTATATCTAAACTTCCTAAGTTAGCGATAATATCAGCCACCAAATGACCGCGACTGATAATTGGAAGAATTTGTAAGTTAACAAAGGATGGTGCTCTAACTTTCACTCTAAACGGATTTAATGAACCATCACTAACGATATGGTATCCAAGTTCACCTTTAGGACTTTCAACTCTAAAATAAATTTCACCAACTGGAGGTTTTACTCTTTTTGGTATTGCTGAAGTTACATCACCATCAGGAATTTGTTCAATTGCCTGTTCTAAAATTCGGCAGGATTGTTCCATTTCTCTTACGCGGACCATATAACGATCCCAGCAGTCTCCAACAGTTCCCATTTCTCCTTTCCCGATACAAACTTCAAAATCAAATCTGTCATAGATTGAATAAGGATCGTTCTTTCTTAAATCCCAGTTAACACCAGAACCTCTTAGAACAGGTCCGCTGCAGCCATAATTAATTGCTGTATCAGCTGGCAGAACACCAATATTTGCTGTTCTATCTATGAAAATTTTATTGTAGCTCAAAAGATCGTTTAATTCTTTTAAGCTTTTCTTAAAGTCTTTTAAGAATGATTTTAATTTTGGAATAAATTCAGGAGGTAGATCGTGCGATACTCCGCCAATCCACATATAATTGTAAAGTAAACGAGCACCACAGGTCATCTCAAATAAATCTAAAATTCTTTCACGATCTCTGAAGCAATAGAGGAAAGGTGTAAAAGCACCAATATCAATACCAAATGTTCCAACAGCAACGAGATGTGAGGCAATTCGCTGAAGCTCACCCATAATTACACGAATATATTTTACTCTTTCAGGCACTTCTATATTCATTAATCTTTCGACAGCCTCAACATAACCAAAATTCATATACATCGATGCGAGATAGTCCATTCGATCAGTGTAAGGAATGACCTGAGGATAAGTCATTGCTTCAGCGTGTTTTTCAAAACATCTGTGGAGATAACCAATGTGTGGTTTAACATCAACAACTACTTCACCATCGAGAACGACTTCAAGTCTCAGCACTCCATGAGTTGATGGATGCTGAGGACCCATATTAAGAACGATTTGATCAGTTTTTAATTCTGCCATTAGTATGGAACCTTCATTCCTTGATAAAATTCTTGGACTTTGTAATCTTTTCGAAGAGGATGACCTTCCCAATCTTCAGGTAATAAGATTCTTCTTAAATCGTGGTGACCTTCGAAAATAATTCCAAATAAATCATAAGCTTCTCTTTCATGCCAGTCAGCAGCTCGCCATACGCGTTCAACGGAAGGGACAACAGGATTTTCTCTCGGAAGTAAAACTTTTAAAGTCAATTTGTGATTGTATTTCATTGAATGAAGATGATAGACAGTTGCTAAATGTCCGCCGACTATTTCAATTGTTCCATCTTCCAGTTTTTTCTTTTCGCCATCTGCAAGATCTAAACCTGATAAATTCATAAGCACATCAAAAGAAAGTCTTTCATCATCACGAAGGAAGAAACATAAATCTTTTAAAATCTTGGCTGGTACGATTAGAATTTCACCGCCGATATTTTCTTTTAATTCGAATTGTTCTTCTGGAAATTTTGCTTTTATGATTTCTAAAATTTCTTGTGCAGTCATATTAAACCGTTTTCTTTACGAGAGATTGATTCCTGATTTTTTCCTGTAGTTTAAGTAAACCTTCGAGCAAAGCTTCTGGTCTTGGAGGGCAGCCAGGGACATAAACATCAACGGGAATAATTCTATCGACACCTTTCAAAACATGATAACCATGATTCCAGTAAGGGCCTCCACAATTTGCACAGCTTCCCATTGAAATTATGTACTTTGGCTCTGGCATTTGTTCATAAAGTCTTTTTATTCGAAGAGCCATTTTGAGAGTCACGGTTCCAGAAATGATAATGATATCAGCCTGTCTTGGACTTGGTCGAGGAATTACTCCGAATCTATCGAAATCATAATGAGATGCTGATGTAGCCATCATTTCGATTGCACAGCAGGCAAGTCCAAATGTCATTTGCCATAAAGAAGAAAGTCGAGCCCAGTTCATCAAATCATCAAACTTGGTAATAACTATATTCGATTCTGTAAATTCTTTATCTAAAATTCCCATCAGATTTTCCCGTATTCTTTTTCAAATTCTTCTAAAACAGTTTTTAAATCTTTTGGTTTGACTTCGGGTTTGACCCAATCCAGATCTCCTTTTCTCCATTCATACAACATACCGAGCATAAGGATAAATAAGAAAATAAATCCAACGATAAAACCATACCATCCAAATTCTTTATACACAAGCGCCCAAGGAATTAGCAAAGTTATTTCAACATCAAAAAGGAGGAAGATCAAAGCGACAACATAAAATCGTACATTGAATTTAATCCATGGAGTTCCGATTGGATTTTCACCGCATTCGTACGTTAATAATTTTTCTCTTGTTGGTCTGGCGGGTCTGATGATTCGATTGACTATGAAGGCGAGCGCTACGAATAGAATCGCGAGAATTAAGAAGACTAGAATTTTACCAAACTCTGTTATCATTTCCATAAAATTTTGTTGCAAAGATAATTAATGTTTTAAATGTATGTCAAACGAAAAGTCTTAATTTTTATTGAAAGATGATTTAAAGTGAATATTTCAAAAATAATTTAATTCACTACTTGAATTTGTCTTATAATTTTTCCATTAAAAAATAGAAACTCCTCAGGAACTTATAAGATTCCTCAAGACTGGAAATAGACTGGATAGAGACTGGAAATAGACTGATTGGAGACTGGTTGTAGACTGGTTGAAGACTGGAAATAGACCGATTGGAGACTGGTTGTAGACTGGTTGTAGACTGGTTGGAGACCGAAAATAGACTGGATGAAGACCGATTGCTACGACTTTGTAGACCAGATGCTTCGAGAATTCTCTCTGAGAGAAAATGAGGAATGGCAAAAAATTGAAATTGAGAGAATATTATAGTAGTAGAACTCTACTGAGTTCTACTTAAGTAGAGGAAAAGAATGTTTATAACTTTACTATTGAATTAGAATTTATAATTTTAGTAATAAATGAGGACTTTCAAATTAACAATAAATTTTCCAAAAGATTAAAGGGCGAAGAATGAGTAACTTCATCACAAACAATCAAACAAAAAATTTGCACAAGAGATTAATTGAATTGATCTCAAAAAGTTATGAACTGAAATTCCTGGTCGGTTTTTTTTACTTTTCGGGTTTGAAGGAGCTTTACGAAGGATTAAAAAACAATCCTGAAACAATACTTAAAGTTTTAGTGGGATTAAATGTCGATAAAACAAATAAAGGTCTAATTGAATTTGCTGACCTTCATGAATCAAAAACAGATAATGAAAAATTAGTCGAGTATTTAAATTCACTTAAAGCTTCAATTAACACAGATCTATTTGATAATCGTGATTTTTACGAACAGGTAAAATTTTTTATTAAGAAGATTGAAGAAGATAAGTTATTTATTAGAAAAACAAGAGAGCCCAATCATTCAAAGCTTTATTTATTTTATTTAAACGAAACAGGAAGAAACAGAATATTTATAACTGGAAGTTCTAATCTTACAAAGAGCGGCATTCGAATACAAAACGAATTTAATGTTGAAATATCTGATTACGGATTTGAAGATGCTGAAAGATATTTTGATCAATTATGGGATTCATCTCTAATTATTACTGAAGATCTTGAAAATAAAGAACGATTAATTAATCTAATCAAAAATCAAACACATATTAGAGAAATATCTCCTTTTGAGGCTTATGCTTTAATTCTAAAAAGTTACCTCGAAACTTATGAATCTAAAGACATCAGTTCGGTTATTATAAGACTTCTGGAAAAAAGTAATTACAAAGTTTATCAATATCAACTCGATGCAATTAAACAGGCACTTGCAATAATTGAAAATCATAACGGCGTTTTAATTGCTGATGTGGTCGGACTTGGCAAATCAATTATAGCTTGTGCAGTGGCTAAAAGTTTGAAGAAAAGAGGCATAGTTATATGCCCGCCTGGTTTGATTGGAGACAGAAATAAAAATGGTGGATGGGTCAAGTATTTAGATGATTTTGAACTATATGATTGGGAAGCAAGGTCATTGGGAGAACTTGAAAATATTCTGGAATATGTTAACAAGCACGATGATATAGAAGTCATTATTATTGATGAAGCTCACCGTTTTAGAAATGAAGACACTCAAGGTTATGAATTGCTTAAAAATATTTGCAGGAACAAAATTGTAATTCTCTTAACTGCAACTCCTTTTAATAATAAACCATCTGATGTTTTATCGTTGCTTAAATTATTCATCACACCCAAAAAGTCAACAATTACACTCGATAATGATTTACTAACTACTTTCCGAATCCTTGGGAATTTGTTTGATGGATTGGCTTACATCTCTCGTTATCATGATTCGAAAGACAATGATAAAAAAAGAAGAGCATTAAAAATATTTAGGAGTATTTTTAATGAAAATTCAATTGATCTTAGAAAAGTTAAAACGAGCACTCGAAGACTTGCTAAGGAAATTCGGGAAGTTATTGAACCAGTAACCATAAGAAGAAACAGACTTGACTTATTAAAACATCCAGTTTATAAAAATGAAGTAAAAGATTTTTCAAAAGTTCAGGATCCCATTGAATGGTGGTATGAACTCACTCCTGCACAATTAAATTTTTATGATGAAGTTATTCTAAATTATTTTGAAGATCCTGATATGGGAGGAAGATTTTCTGGGGCAATTTATCGCCCATTTGAATATGAAAAAGGATTTCTAAGAGATAAAACAGAACTTACAGAAGAAGAAAATCGTGAATACATCCAACAGCGAAACCTGTTCGATATTATGAGAAGGCTGCTTGTTAAGAGATTTGAAAGTTCATTTGGAGCTTTTCAACAGAGTATGAACAACTTTAAATCTGTTACAGAAAAGGTATTAAGTTTTATTAAAAAAACCGGTGGCGGTAATTTATTTGAAGGAGAATATATTTTAGACAGAGATCTACTCGAAAGAATTGTTGAAAAAGGCGATGAAGAAATTGAAAAAGCATTAATTGAATATGAACAAAAAATAAATGCGGGTGTTCTACCTAAAAAACATAAAAGATATAAGATTAAAGACTTTAGATATAAAGAAAAATTTATTAACGATATTAAGTCAGATATTAAGCTATTCGATGAAATTCTTGATAAGCTATCTAAACTTCAGCTTGTTGAAAATGACCCAAAGTCGAAATGCGTTTTCGAAAAAATTGTAGATGTTTTCAATCAAAAAAATCATAACGAACCAATCAGAAAAATTGTGATTTTTTCAGAATATGCGGATACAATAAAATACTTACAGGATAGGTTAAGCAAAATTAATCCAGAAATTTCTAGAAGAACTCTAGTTGTATCAGGAAATCTTCCAGATACAAAGTGGAAAGAAATTCTAGAAAATTTTGATGCATCCTATAAAGAGCAAAAAGATGATTATGATTTACTACTTACTACTGACAAGTTAAGTGAAGGATTTAATCTTAATCGTGCAGGAATGATTATCAATTATGACATACCATGGAATCCCGTTAGAGTAATTCAAAGGCTTGGTCGTATTAATAGAATTAGTAAAAAAGTTTTTGATGAAATCTACATTGTCAATTTTTTCCCGACTGAACAAGGAGCTGATTTAATAAAGTCCCGTGAAATTGCCCAAACAAAAATGTTTATGATTCATAATACACTTGGAGAAGATTCAAAGGTTTTTGATATAGACGAAGAACCATCACCCGCCAATCTTTATAGTAAATTAATGACCAATCCTGAAAAAATTGATGAAGAAAGTTTCTACACGAAAGTTTACTCACTTTTCAATGAAATCAAAGAGAATTATCCTCAAACAATTGAAAAATTAAAAGATATACCTAAGCGAATTAAGGTCTCCAAAGAATTCAATGAAAACGAGATGATAGTCTTTTATAAGAAAAATAAACTTTATGTAAAAAGAGCATATTATTCAAACAGCAAATTACAAATTGAAGAATCTTCCCTTGAAGATGTACTTGAAAAAATAAGATGCGATTACAATACTAAAGGACTTGAAATTGATGAAACTTTCTGGGACATGTATGAAAAAGTAAAAATGTCAAAAGCCGAGTATAGAGAATCTCCTAAAAATAAGAGTCTTGAGCAGTCAGCGTTAAACAAATTAAATTTTCTAATAAAGATTGATAAAGATGATATAAATTCACTTAAAAACTTTTTAAGAACTTTAAAGGAAGATATAATTGATTACGGAACTTTACCTGATTATACATTACGAAGGATAGCAAATCTTAAAACTGAAAAATTTGAAAAAGGAGAACCAAATGATGTAATTGAAGAATTAACTGAGATCAAAAAAGAACTTGGTGAAGATTATTTGGATAAAGAAAAAGAAAGATTAAAAATACAGGAAAGAGAAATTATTATAGCGGTTAGAAATATTCTGCCTGAGTCGGGTAAACTGGATTTAATGTAAACTAAATAATTTCTTAAAAAGAAAAATAGAGTAGAAAATGGACACAAAACAAATTCTTGAAAACCTTGCTAATGGATTTAATTATAAATATTTAATTGATCTATTTCGGAGCAAATCCAGAAATTTTAGAGTTATTGATCCGCTAAGTGAGGGGAGTCAGTTAGAAAATTTTAATGATGAAAATTTCGACGATTTTAAATTAATTGGAGAAATTTTACTTGAAGATCAAGAACAAATTTCTATAGTTACAACTAAAGTTAAGAAATCTTTATCTGAAAAATCTGGAAAGAAAGCACAATATCTTATTGGTAAAAAATTCTTAAAAAGTTTTCCAAAATATTCAGCCGGCTTTTTCATTTTTTATGATGATAAAGGGGATTTCAGATTTTCTTTGATTTACAATATTCCGCTTTCTTCAGGCAAATTAGATTGGAGTAATTTTAGAAGATACACCTACTTTGTAAGTAAAAGCCAGACAAACAAAACCTTTATTCGACAAATTGATGAAGCAGATTTTTCATCACTCGAAAAAATTATTGAAGCATTCAGTGTTGAAAAGGTTACCAAACAATTTTATCAGGAAATTGCAAACTGGTATTTCTGGGCAATGGATAAGGTAGAGTTTCCCGATGATGAAGAAAAAGATAGAGAAAATCGAAATGCGAAAAATCTTATCCGCCTGATTACACGAATGATCTTTATATGGTTTATGAAAGAAAAAAATTTAGTACCGGCTGCTTTATTTGAAAAATCATTTGTTGATAAAATTATAAACTATCGGGATAAAACTGGAAGCACATATTATAAAGCAATTCTTCAAAATTTGTTCTTTGCAACATTGAACACACCAATGAAAAAAGATGATAAAAAAAGCAGAATATTTATCGAAGAAGCCGAAAGCAAAGGATATTTGAATGATGGATATTTGCAGCAAGGATATTACCGTTATAGTAGATTTATTAAAGATAAAGAATTATTCTTAGCTCAATTTGAAAATGTCCCTTTCTTAAACGGTGGATTATTTGAATGTCTTGATAAGAGAGTGAATGGTAAGGAAATTAGAATTGATTGTTTTTCTAACAAACCCATAAACGAAACAAGATTAAAAGTCCCTGACGAACTATTTTTCCTTGAACAAGAAAAAGAGGTAGATTTATCAAAATATCTTGAAAAAGGAAAGAACAAAAAAGTAACCGGACTTCTCACAATTCTAAAACGATACAATTTCACCATTGATGAAAACACACCGATTGATCAGGATGTTGCTCTTGATCCGGAATTACTTGGTAAAGTATTTGAAAATCTTCTGGCATCTTACAATCCCGAAACTGCTACCACTGCCCGCAAAGCAACAGGAAGCTACTATACTCCAAGAGAAATTGTGGATTATATGGTTAATGAATCATTGATAGCATATTTAAAGAAAAGTATTGAAACTCTCCAGAATTCGCAAAATCAAAGTAATCCAATCCTCCTGGATTCAGAAAACCAAAGTAGTAATCGAATCCTCCTGGATTCGGAAAACCAAAGTAATCGAATTCTCCCGAATTCGGAAAATCATAGTAATCAAATCGTTCCGGATTTGGAAAATCAAAGTAATCGAATCCTCCAGGATTCGAAAAATATAAGCAACATTAGCAGAACCCAGGAGGGTTCAACTACATTGGATATTAATAACATTAGCAGAACCGAGGAGGGTTCAACTACTTTGGATATTAATAACTTTAGCAGAACCCAGGAGGGTTCAACTACATTGGATATTAATAACATTAGTAGAACCCAGGAGGGTTCAACTACATTTTATAATCCTGATAAAGAAGTTCATCTATTCTATGGTAAGCGAGGCAAATTACCACATATGCATCAGGGAAGTGTCTGGTATTTTGTTACATTCAGATTAGCTGATGCATTACCGAAAGAAAAAATTGAACAATTAGAAAAAGAGCGTGAACAATGGTTAAAAGTTCATAAAAAGGATAAAACTGAATTAACAGAAGAGGAGAAACAGGAATATTACAAACTATTTTCAGAACGAGTTGAAGAATGGTTAAATAATGGTTACGGTTCTTGTATTTTGAAAGATGAAAAAATTGCAAGAATTGTTGCTGATACTTTACTTCATTTTAATGGTGAGAGATATGATTTAGACGATTGGGTGATTATGCCAAATCATGTTCATTTACTCATAAGACCCAGAAATGATTATACTCTTTCAGATATTTTGCATTCAATTAAATCTTATTCGGCGCATAGAATAAATAAAGTACTCAATAGAAAAGAAAGCGTGTGGATGCACGAATCTTATGACCATATTGTTAGAAATGAAAATTCATTTTTGGCTATCAAAAATTATATCAGGTCAAATCCGATTAAGGCAAATGTAAAATTGCCGGATATATGCTGCTCGTGGAAAATAGTAAACGAAGAGCTACGAGAGGATGGAGTAAGAAGTCGAGAGGATATAGATACACTTTTGAGAAAACTTTTTGACTATTCGACCGACGAAAATCCTTTCGATGAAGAAACTACTTTGAAACTCATTGATGCAATTGAAAAGATAAAAATTCTGGATCCTGCTTGTGGTAGCGGTGCTTTCCCAATGGGAGTTCTGCATAAACTTGTGCTTGCTCTGCATAAACTTGATCCGGAAAATAAAATTTGGAAACAAAGAGTATTAAACAGAGTGCCGGCTGAAATTCGCAGTGAAACTGAACAATCTTTACAAAATAAGTCCATTGATTACATAAGAAAATTAGGATTGATTGAGAATTGTATTTACGGTGTTGATATACAGGAAATAGCAATTCAAATAAGCAAATTGAGATTTTTTATTTCGCTTCTTGTTGAACAGGAAATCGATGATACAAAACCAAATCGTGATATTCGAGCTCTGCCAAATCTCGAAACTAAATTTGTCGCAGCAAATACTTTAATTGAATTAAAACGACCTAAACAATTTAATGCAGAAAATACTTTAACCAAGATTGAACAATTTGAACAATCTGAACAATTAAAGTTAATTTCTCCCGAAGTTGAAGTACTTGAAAAGCAGTTATTTAATATTAGAGAAGAAATATTTTACACAAACAGCAGAAAAGAGAAATTAGATTTACAAAGAAAAGAAAAAGAATTAAGAGAAAAATTAAAATATGAATTAAAGAAGAATGGGTTTTCGAGTGATGTTGCAGAAAAAATTACAAACTGGGATCCATTTGATCAGAATACTCACGCAGAATGGTTTGACCCGGAATGGATGTTTGGTGTGAGGGATGGTTTTGATATTGTGATTGGAAATCCACCATATATTCAATTGCAAAAATCTTTAAGTGAAAAAAGCAATTTAAAATATGCCGACCTTTATAAAGATCAGGATTATAAAACATTTGACCGGACTGGCGATATTTATTGTCTATTTTATGAAAAAGGAATGAACCTGCTTAAAATAAATGGGTATCTCTGTTATATTACATCAAATAAATGGATGAGGGCAGGTTATGGTAAAAAGTTAAGAGATTATTTTTCAAAATTTAATCCTCTCATACTAATTGATCTTGGACCTGGCGTATTTGAAAATGCAACTGTAGATACAAGCATTCTACTTATTCAGAAAGCAAAAAATCGTAATAATCTTAAAGCATTAACCTTAGATAAAAACGACCGCAATAATATTTCAAGTGCGTTGAACGAAAAAGGTGTATATATTTCTAGATTAAATTACAATGCTTGGTTTATTGGTAACAGTGCTGAACAAAAACTTAAAGAAAAGATTGAAAATATTGGTAAGCCGCTGAAATATTGGAATGTGAAAATTTATCGTGGAATATTAACAGGTTTAAATGAAGCTTTTATAATCACAACAGAAAAGCGAAATGAAATACTTAAAAATTGTAAGGACGAAGAAGAGAGGAAACGAACCGAAGCTATAATAAAACCAATCCTTCGTGGGCGAGATATTAAAAGATATTATTATGAATGGGCAGGTTTATGGGTGATTGGAACTTTTCCAGCATTACATTTAAATATCGAGAAGTTTCCAGCTCTTAAGAAATACTTTCTGGATAATTTCGATATCCGACAGCTCGAACAATCTGGTAAGAAATATCCACATTTAGGCTTTAATGCACGCAAAAAAACTGGCAACAAATGGTTTGAAACACAAGACCAAATCGCCTACTACCCCGAGTTTGAGAAGGAGAAGGTGATTTATTCTGAAATTGTTAGAAACCCTCAATTTTATTTTGACATTGACAATTTTTATGTTGAAGCAACATCATTTTTAATGACAGGTAAAAACTTAAAATACATATGTGGATTGCTAAATTCTAATCCAATTACATTCTTTTTTAAGAAATGGTATGCTGGAGGAGGATTAGGTGAAGAGGGTTATAGGTATAAAAAAGCATTTATTGAAGATCTTCCATTTCCAACCATCACTTCAAACAACCAGTCCATTGTAGAGAAAATAGAAACACTGGTAGATAAAATAATTTCTGCGAAAAAAGAAAATCCGCAATCAGATACAAGTGCATGGGAAAAAGAAATAGACCATTTAGTTTACCAGCTCTACGAATTAACTCCGGAAGAAATAGAAATAATAGAAGGAGGGGATTGAAAGCGGGCGAGAGAAACAAATTCAAAAAATTTTTCGAGAGTTTTGAAATAACTAATAGCCGAGAGAAATAATTAAAAAAATAGCCAGCCACGAGTTTCAACTCGTGGCTAGAGATAAAAAATAAAATTGAAAAAATCGGTTTTAATCGATCTCAGAGGGAAAATATTTTGGCTAGAGCTCGAAATATTTGATATTCAATTATGCCTCGAGCTAAAGCTCGTGGCAAATAGAAAATTTTCAACTAAATATTAATTTTACTCCTGAAGAAATTGAAATAATAGAGTGAGACAGATTAAATGTTGGAAAAAATTTTAGAATATTATGAGGGTTTTAAGATATGAATTTTGTTAACGCGAATATTTTATATTCTCTCTGGGAATTTTTCACTCAAAACTATGAAACAATCAATGCATTAGTATTACTAATTACTTTGACTGTTATAATTTGGTATTCTTATGAAACAAGAAAATTGCGACAATCAAACGATAAGACTTTAGAAATATTAAAAAAGAGTTTTGAATTAGAAAAACAAAAGAATGAACCAAATGTAATAGCATATTTTGATAATGGATCTAATTTTTATTCTATCGTATTAGTTCTAAGTAACGAAGGTGGTGGTTTGGCAAAAAGTGTTCGAATTAATATAAATCCTGAGCTTGATTTGGGAGACCCAGTATTTAATAAATATTTTTCGAAAAATGCTGTAAATAAAAATGGAATTAATATCCCTCCAAGATCTAAATATGTTATAACAGTTGGTTATACAACAATAGCCTCTCCACTTTACAAAGAACATAAAATACCTTCAAATTATAAAGTTGATTTAGGCTACACAGATATTGAAGGAGTAAAACAATTTTCAAAAACATTTAACCTTACAATTGATCAATTTTTTTATCGTATTAATCCTGATGGTGAAACATATATTGAAAAGCAACTAAAAAGTATTAACGAAACCCTTAAGAAAATTGCTGAAGCCTTAAAAAATTTAACGAGGAATAAATATTCTTGATAAATGAATAAATATAGAGTATACATTGATGAAGTGGGTAACAATGATCTTAAAAGTTCTGAAAATCCAAATCATCGTTATCTGAGCTTAACGGGTTTAATTTTTGAATTAAATTATGTAAAGGAAGTAGTAACCCCTTCATTAGAAAAATTAAAACAGAAATATTTTCCTTATCATCCAGACGAGCCAATAATACTTCATCGAAAAGAACTTGTAAATAAAAAATATCCATTCAATGCTTTAAAAAATCCAGAGATTGAAGAACAATTTAATTCAGATTTTCTAAATCTTCTAAATGAACTTGATTATGTAGTAGTGTCAGTTTTAATCGACAAATTGGAACATAATATAAAATATCAAACATGGAAATATGATCCTTACCATTACTGTTTAGAAATCATAGTTGAAAGATATTATTTCTTTTTAGAAAGCGTAAATTCCTGTGGAGATATCATGATTGAATCACGAGGTGGTAACGAAGATATACGTTTAAAAGAATCATATAAAAAAATTTATGCAAATGGGACTCAATTCATAGAGGCTCATAGACTGCAAAAAAGATTAACAAGTAAAGAATTAAAAGTAAAACAAAAAATGCTTAACATTGCCTGCTTACAATTAGCAGATTTAATTGCTCATCCATCAAGAAGATTTATGTTTAAGAAATATGGGATAAATGAGGGTAAAGAATATACTTTCGGTGACAAAATTATTGAAGTGATTGAGAATAAATATTATAAAGGTAAAACAGGAATTGAAGGATATGGTATAAAACGATTGCCATAAAAAGAAAAACCCCGATTGCTCGGGGCAAAGGCTCTTAGGACCTTCCACCTCCAGATAAACTGGATTACTCAAATATATATATTTTTTTTTAACAAAAAAAATTTTTTGACAGAAAAAATCGGTTTTAACCGAATTCAAAGAGGAAAAAAATATTTTGGCTAGAGCTCGAGGCGAATAAGTTAAATAATAAAAAATCAAAGCTCGGGTTAATAATAAATTTCCCAAAAAATATTAATCTAATTCTTGAATAACTAGAAATTGTTCAGAATCTGGAAGAGCAGCCGTGAGAAATAATTAAAAAAAAATAGCCAGCCACGAGTTTCAACTCTTGGCGAGAGAGAAAAAATATAATAGAAAAAATCGGCTTTAATCGATCTCAGAGGGAAAATATTTTGGCTAGAGCTCAAATTATTTGATATTCAATTATGCCACGAGCTAAAGCTCGTGGCAATGCAAATAAATAATTTAAAAAACCAGAGCTCGGAGCAATAATAAATTTTCAAAAATATATTAATCTAATTCTAGAAGAAATCGAGCTGATTCGCAAGCTAGAAGAGCAGTAGAGAGAGATAGTTAAAAAAAGCCACGAGTTTCAACTCGTGGCTAAAGAAAAAAAATAATAGAAAAAAATCGGTTTTAACCGCAATCAAATAGAAAAATATTTTTCAAATAAAGATGTCCCACCAAATGTCTGGCTTGGTGTTAGTGTTGAAAGTGCTGCGTTTAAAAAAAGAATTGATACACTAAGAAAAATAAATGCTCGAATCAGGTTTATTTCATTTGAGCCATTGATTGGTGCAGTCGGTAATTTGGATTTAACAGAAATTCATTGGGCAATTGTTGGTGGTGAATCAGGTAAAAATGCAAGACCAATGAAAAAAGAATGGGTAGAAGAAATATTCTATCAATGCAAAAAGCAGAATGTCGCATTCTTCTTCAAGCAATGGGGCACCTGGGGAGCTGATGAAGTCAAACGAAATAAAAAAGCAAATGGAAGAATTTTCCATGGTAAAGTATGGAATGAATATCCTGAGTTTAAAAAAGCATAGATTTTCAAATATTGGCAAATTCTCTTGCGAATTAATTTAGTCAATAAAATATTTTGCTTCCCATAAAATCGAATATTACAGAAAAGAATTTCTTTATTTTAATCATTTCACCATTCATTAAGTATATTTTTTTCAGTAACGAGAGTTGAATACAAAAGATAAAATTTTATTCTAATCCGCCAGTTTTTTCCAATCAAAACTTTACTTAACTTCATTTAGAATTTAATTATCTAAACAAAGGAATTTAAAATGAAAATTTTATTAGTCTATCCTGAATTTCCAGATACTTTCTGGAGTTTCAAGCATGCTTTGAAATTTATATCAAAAAAAGCAACTCATCCTCCTCTTGGATTATTAACAATTGCATCAATGCTTCCAGAAGAATGGAATAAAAAATTGATCGACCTGAATGTCCGTCCTCTTAGAGATACTGATTTTGCCGGAATCGATTTTGTGTTTTTGAGTGCGATGTCAGTTCAAAGTAAATCGGTGATAAGTGTAATTAAAAGATGTAAAGAACATAAAATTAGAATTGTTGCAGGCGGTCCATTTTTCACAGCTGGTTATATTGATCATAATGAAATTGATTATCTGGTATTGAATGAAGCTGAAATTACATTGCCCCAATTTCTAAACGATCTGGAAACGGGCAATCCAAAACATATTTACTCAACAGCAGAATTTGCTGATCTCAATTCAACGCCAATTCCATCATGGAACTTGATAAGATTAAAAGATTATTCTTCAATGAGTGTTCAATTTTCAAGAGGTTGTCCTTATAATTGCGACTTCTGCGATGTGACCAATCTTTTCGGAAGAAAATTCAGAACAAAAAGTACATCTAAAATCATTGAGGAATTAAATGCACTGTATAAACGCGGCTGGAGAGGAAATGTATTTTTTGTCGATGATAATTTTATCGGCAACAAGAAAAAATTAAAACTGGAAGTTCTTCCCGAAATAATTGAGTGGCAGAAAGCAATGAAATATCCTTTCACATTCAATACTCAGGCTTCAATAAATCTTTCTGACGATGATGAATTATTACAACTAATGGTTGATGCAGGATTTAATGCTGTGTTTGTGGGGATTGAAACCACAAATGAGGAAAGTCTAAAAGAATGTAAAAAAACTCAAAATCAAAGAAGAGAAATTTTACATAATGTTAAGAAAATTCAGAAGGCTGGAATGGAAGTTCAGGCAGGGTTCATACTTGGATTTGATAACGATCCACCAAATATTTTTGATCGAATGGTAGATTTTATTCAGCAAAGTGGAATTGTAACAGCAATGGTTGGTCTTTTGAATGCACCAAAAGGAACAAAATTATACGAACGGCTTGTGAATGAAAATCGTATCGTAAAAAACTTTTCCGGTAATAATACAGATGTCTCGACAAATCTTATTCCAAAACTTGGACTTGATAAATTAATTGATGGTTACAAAAGAGTTGTGTCGGAAATATATTCACCGAAATATTATTATGAGAGAGTTAAAAAATTCTTGAAGGAATTTAAACCACAATACAAAATTAATTTCAGTATTTCTAATTATTTGAAAAACAGTGAGTACCTTGCAGCTCTAATGAAATCAATTGTAATTATAGGAATTAAGAGTAAAGCACGAATTCATTTCTGGAGATTATTTTTCTGGTCGTTGTTTAGAAAACCAAAGTTGCTTCCACTTATGATCACTTTTTCGATTTACGGATATCATTTCCAAAGAGTTTTTGAGAATTTGAGTAATCTACATCACTAAGGCGTATTTCCCATTTATCAAAAATATTATTTTGATATACTATATATCTTAAGCTCGGAACTCGAATATTCTCAATTAGTCCGATCTTAGTAATTAAATGTCTTGTGTAATAACCATTCCGATACCAATTCCTTTTTAACAAAGCTTTATTCCGCTCATATTCAACTTTTGCTTCAAGTAAAGTCTCAATTAAATATTTAAGAAATCTTAATACAATTGAGTTAATAAAAGAAACTAGATTTTTGTTTTCTTTGAAATATTTAATAATTTAGCTTAGGTGTTGTTTGAATGTTATTTCCATGGGCATTTATCCTCCATTTTTTTCAAATTTAGTGAGGGTAAATGCCTCTTATATTTTTATCATTTTACACAATTTTTTAAATGCTATTTTTGACTAATATTTACTTTTTTATTACTTTAGATAGAGTTTTCTTCTCGGACGACAATGACTCCGTCAGGTCTTCCGCCCGAACGTAAAGCTCAAAAATTTTTGCAGCAAGCATAAAGACAAATGACACAGATTAAAAGACCATTTAAAATATTTCCGAGTATTGGATATAAAAATAGCCAATTTCAAATTGTTTCATTGGTTGACAATTTGAAAATTGATATTTACGCCCAAGATAAAATAATTACGTCTATTAATGCTAATTCAAAAAATCCTACTATACTGACAACTCTGAATGCAACAGGCAAATTGATTGCAAAATGCAATTTTAATAATACCGTTTTTCAGCAAGAATTAGAGATAAAAGAAGCCTTTAGACTTGGGTCAAGTGAGTTTAAAAAGGCTTTTGTTTTTGACGACACAGAATATTCCTTCTTTCTGATGAAGGACAGACTATTGCTTTATGATGAGAAAAAGCAAATATTGCTAACTGAAAACCATTATAGCCCAACAGAGATTCACAAGATTAATGAAACTAATTTTTTATTTGTAACTAAAGTAGGAAATACTGCAAGCGGAATAACTAACCTTGGAGTTTATAACACAGAAACTTTCTCATTGGTAGGAGAATTATTAAACGATTACCGTGAAATTAAGATACTTGTTGACAACAATAAAGCTTGGCTTTATAATATAAAATCCAAAACAATTCATTGTTACGAATTAGTACACCATACTAATAAATACTTAACAGAATTAAAATCATTTGAAAATTTTAATTATTACTTAATAGATGAAGCCAACTTAAATATTTATATCATTTATAATGAAGTATTGAAAGTTTCAAGTTTGTACAATCTTGATGAGTACTTCGAAATACCAAAAAAGGAAAATAACGCAATAGACAAATTAGGTAATGTATTCACACTTGAAAACAATACGCTTAACTGTACAAATATACATACAACCTACTCTGAAACGATCAATCTTAATTTTAAAGTTAATTTGGAAAACAAAAACGAAAATTTAATTCATATCGGGAAGTATCTAAAGTGTGTAAATGAACTAACCGACCTAAATAGAAAAACTGAAGAAATTAAAGAAGAAGTTATTTCTTCACTTCCAGATGATAAAACAGATCATTTTCATGAACTTTCTCAATCTCAAAAAATAATAGAAACATATACAACCCACGAAATTTACCCTACTAAAAATGGTGTTTTTATTATTCAAAAGAAAATAATCAGAAAGTACCAAAACAACTGTACTGACAAACCATACACAATAGAAAATACTGAAAAATCTCTTTTATTTTTTAATTCGGGGAAGGCAGATATTTTAATCGATGCAACTCCTAACCTGGAAGTTAACAAATATCATAATGATACTCTTGTCGTAAGTCTTCAAAGCACAAAAATATTATTAGCAGGAAGGAATAAAGTTACGCTCAACGATGAAGATTCGGTAGAACTATTCACCATAAACGAAATACCCTATTTTTTAATAAAATCAAAAGAAAGGTATTCACTTTACCTTTCAACTAATCCAAATAATGCCATTTTAGAGCAAATAGAAATTCTAAATCCTGACCTGTTCAAAAAACATCAAATTATCTGGTTTCGTGATAAAGAAAAAAATATTTCAAACACAAAATCTTTGAATGCCTTCGATTTGAAAAATTGCACAAGAATACATTTTGATGAGCGAAAAGTGCATCACTCACTTTTTAAAGACGCTTTGGACTTTAAGTTTTTTGAGAAATACGCTTTATCGTCTAATCAAATAGTTTTTAACCCCCAAACTCTTGAGATAAAAGATGCAGTTATTGGCAACATTGAATTTTGCTCTAAGCAACTAAACAAAATTGTATCACATCGAAAAAACGAAATCTACCTTTCCAAATTTAATCCTCAAACTGCAAAGTATGAGTTACGTGAAATATTAATCGATTACAACAAATACAAGGAATCATATCTTTCCCCAAACGGTCAATTTTTAGTTCTTCAAGATGAAAGCAATAAATATTTCCTTTATGACATCGAAAAGGGTGAAACTATAAACTTCATCTCCAGCAGCTTTTTAGCGTTTAGAAATGACGGTAGTTTAATTGTTGAGCAAAATATCAGAAGAGCAGCGAAAATAATTGACCCCATAACATTTCAAGATATTACTCCCCCTAACTACCACCATTATAGGTTTATGAGTCCAGATGGAAAACTTTATGCACAAGTGTCATCCAAAGTAAGGTATTTCCATAAACTAAATGGTAAAGAATTAAAAGTAGAAGAAGTTTCAAAGTTTAGACAGGATTTAGATGACCCTAGTTTTTATCTACAAGAAAAAGAGAAAGAACAAGCAAAAATAAAGGTTGATAAAAATCGTCTACAAATCTTTAATTCCTACAAAGAGCAATTTCAAGCATTAGGAATTGAAGATTATACTAAAATCAATTCTCATTCTGTAGTTGGTGTCAAAAAGTATACCGAAATTGGGATTACTGGAACCAGTGTAGTCAAAGAGATTATTTTTCCTAAAGATACCCAATTTTATAATTATGCATCATTCAGTTATGACAATAGGTATTTGGGTATAGTTTATCGATTGGAAACTGGTGGTGGTATACATTTAATAAAACTTCATTTTGATGAAAAGAAAAGTACATTAGAAATACTTGATGAATATTTAAGTAGATATCCAACATATGCATCTTGGGTTTGTGGATTTTCCAAAACGGGTTATTTCGCAACTTATGATAGCACACCAGATACATACATCCTTTTTGTTGATGATAAACTTTTTGACAGCAAACCGACAGAAGTTAAGTTGAGACAAAATATTTATAAATCAAAAACAAATATTTACCACACTTATAATAAGTGGAATGAAATAAAGGGGAAAAATTTTCTTTGTTTCAGTCCGACAGGTGAGTATTTAGCATTATCTGAACAAGGTTATGAACCTTTGACTTTAGGAGGTTATGGACATCAAGAATCTAATGTTGTTCATATTGCAAAGACAGTTAATGGGAAGATAATTAATTCATTCACAGGGCACGGTGATAATATCAAATATGACAAAACTAAGAAAGTGACCTTCGTAGCATTTTCCGAAGACGAGAGTAGAATTATGACACTAAGCTCTGACGGAGTTGTAATTATTAGAGACATTAATCTAAGTGATAATGAACAAGAAAACAAAATGCTAGCTGCCAGTAAGCGTCCAGCGTAATGGTGCGTGATGTTGTTAATTGAACATTCTACTTTTCATCAACTTTTGTATTTATGGCTTACCACGGCTAGGAAAGGTATAATTTATTGAAATATCTATTTATTAAGTTCCAAAATTTGTGTAAAGGTTAAAATAGTTGAAAGAGGCATTACCAAACAATTAACGATTTATAAAACCAACGATTAAGTACAAATACAAAATTTTATCTGCACTAGATAGATTTTCAAAACACCCAATCGCATTTGTTCTTCTTCTTATCTCTCTTATTGTCCTTTCAATTGGATTGGTTGTATGAATTAAATGGTGAAGTCTTAAATCCATTGAATACTTTGTCTTAATCAACTCGTCACTTGAAAAAATTGCAACGGCTTCAGGTTCAATTTTGGAATATCTCTTAATAAACTCTTTCTTTTTTTCGATTTATTCAAAATAACTTTTTGATTTATAGACTTGTGATGCTTCACCTAAGATTTCTTCTTTCAAATCTTTGTTTTTGATTGCATTACTAAGATTTTTCAGTTTATGAAAGATACAATTCTGTTGTTTAACTATATCACCAAATATCTCATTTATTGCACTAACAATGGCAAAATCACCATCGTGAACAAATAATTCTAATTCATTAACATTAAGCCCACGATCAATTAGTGAGTTTATAAATCTCTTGTAATTTCTCTTGGTCTCTTTACCAACCAAAAGAAAATCAATTATTTCCTTTTTATTGGTCTCTCCGTTAAGTCCCAAAGCAATCAAAACACAAAAGTTATATATCTCAAGTTCTTCTTTCTGATCCTTATATTATACCAATTCCTTCTTATCAAAGCTTTAGTCCTCTCATATTCAACTTTTGCTTCAAGTAAAGTCTCAATTAAATATTTCAGAAATCTTGATACAATTGAGTTAATAAAAGAAACTAGATTTTTGTTTTCTTTGAAATATTCAATAATTTCGCTTAGGTGTTGTTTGTATGATATTTCCATGGGCATTTATCCTCCATTTTTTTTCAAATTTAGTGAGGGTAAATGCCTCTTTTATTTTTATCCTTTTACACAATTTTTTAAACGCTATTATTAAATTTTATCTATAAGCAATGTTATGGGGAAAAAAATATATTTGTAATGGTCGATGATAACTTTCATTAAATGGATGAAAAAGAAAGATATCAAGTTGGGGATTTTTATACGCCTCAAGAAGCAATCAGTCTTTGTAAAGAAATTATCGAAGCGTCAATCCAATACGAAGTTAGAAAATCACCTCCAGAATATTTTTATATGTATTTCATGTTTGATGACGGCCCATATATAATGTGAATTGTATCTTTTAATGGAAGAGAATAGACAAAAAGAAATATTTAAAAACTTTTTAAAGGAGATAAAAAAATATGGCAACTTTAGAAAAAGCTCTAGAAATAGCCATAAATGCACATAAAGGACAGAAAGATAAGGCAGGCATGGAATACATTTTACATCCAATTCGTGTAATGTTAAGAGGTGAAACAGAAATAGAAAAAATTTGTGGAATATTACATGACGTTATAGAAGATAGTAATTTGACATTTGAAGACCTAAGAAATGAAGGATTCTCCGAAGAGGTAATTTCAGTTCTGAAATTACTTACTAAGGAATCAGAAAATGAAGATTATGATAAATTTATAGAGAGAGTTAAACAAAATCCAATTGCAGTAAAAGTAAAAATAAATGATTTGCTTGACAATCTGGACATCACTAGACTAAAAGAGTTAAACGATAGAGATTTAAAACGATTAAATAAATACTTAAAAGCTTACTGGACATTAAAAACATTTAGTGGCAGCTGATTACAATGGTTTGTAGCAATAGAGACCAGAAGTAGATGTTTTAAGCCTTAGTATTTCTATATTAGACTATTATGCCAAGTTGAACAGCAATGTCATAAATCTCCCTACTGCTACAAGCCGCGAAACCTTAATTGCAATTGCCAACTAAAAAGAACGGAGTTAAATAATGACAGAAGTTAGATGTCCAAAATGTGGTTCTTTAATGGTTTTACGCACAGCAAAAAGAGGGCCAAATGCTGGTGGGAAATTCTATGGGTGCTCTCGTTATCCCAATTGTAAAGAAACTGTTCCATTTGAACCTGAAGATACTAAGCTATTAGAACCTGAGAAAGAAAAACAGTCTTTAACAGAAACTTTCTTTCCCCGGACTCTTAAAGCCAGAACAAGATTTCAAGATTACCAAGTTCGGTTTTTTGAATCTGTAGCAGTTCCTGAAGATTTGCTGGAAAGTATTAATTCTGAGGATATAGAGGAAGAAATTTCAAAGGCTTTTTCTCAGTGGAGAATTGACTTTCCCGCTGGAGAATCTAAACCTACACTAACTCAAAAGCAACGCCAGATAATTTCGGTCTTGGAAAAGATTTTAACCAGAGGACGAATTACTCTTTCATCTCCTAAAATTGAAAAAGAATTTAAGGAGATGTTTAAATCACCAAAAATCGAATCTTCTTTAACGCTTATAGAATCTTTAGTAATTAGAGGGTATAAAAAAACTCAAAAGAGTATATGGTTAGATAGTAAAGAGGAAAATATTTTCTATGAAGATTTTCTCCCAAAATTTTTGGGGGAAAATTATAAACAATTTGTTCTGCCTCAAGTTGAAATTTCAAGTCTTCTTCCACCGAATCTAAATATGGATAATACAGGACATCAACGGGTTGATTTTGCTATATTTCATCCTAAATCTAAAGAAAAAATCATAGTTGAAATTGATGGCGAACAACACAATCGACATATTGATTCAGATAAAGAACGAGATGAAATCTTACAAAAGCATGGATACACGGTTATACGCATTCCAGCTAACGAAATACAAAAAGAAAATGGTCAACGATTATTAGTTTTGAAGTCAGTGCTTTCTGCAATAAATGAATGGTCTAAAAAAGAGTTCATTCTTACCTGCCGAAGAAAATATTAAGTTTATCCACTCAATTAAGATTGTTCACCAAATCCAGATTGCTCTACTACAAGCGATTCAAGCAGGTTTTCTTAATTTAGAAGATAAGGTTTTATGGCATATTGTTGCCGATTTAGACGAGATTGGTATATTTAATAAAAAGGAAGCCCTTTCAATATTAAAGAAATCTGTATTGGACTTTGTAGAATTATTAGAGAAAGTTAGCAAACTTTATTCTTTTGAACTAAACATTGAAGAACCTGTTTGTAATCTTATATCTGATTACACCACAAGTGAATCTACAAATGCAATTTGTATCTCTTTTTCAGATAAAATTACAACTGATCTACCAACATTCTATGTTCAAAACATCTATATTCCATTCCATATAGCAAATTCATCTTTTTCAGCAACACCAGTAATTGAAGGTTTAGAAAAACCAGACGAAAAAGATTTAGAATACTTTCTACAATATCTGTTCCGTAAGTCGTTTTTCTGGGAAGGTCAATACGATGGAATAACTCGGGCACTGCAAGGTAAAGACGTACTGCTACTACTTCCGACAGGAGCAGGGAAATCTTTAGTATATCAACTTGCTTCTTTGCTTCTACCTGGTAGAACAGTGGTTATTGATCCAATTATCTCGTTAATGGAGGACCAAATTGATAATCTCGCGATGATAGGAATTGACCGATGTGTTGCCATTACAAGCCAAATTGCAGATACTCAAGATAGAATGCGAGCAATTCAATTATTTGGACTAGGAGAGTATCTTTTTGCTTTTATTGCTCCTGAACGACTCCAAACTATTGAATTTCGAGAATCACTACGAACACTTACCGTTCATACGCCAATTTCGTTAATTGTAGTAGATGAGGCTCATTGTGTTTCCGAATGGGGACATGATTTTCGGACTGCATATCTTAACATTGGGAGAACATCACGGGAGTATTGTAAATCAGATAACTATGTTCCACCATTGGTTGCTTTAACAGGAACTGCGTCAAGAGCGGTTTTAAAAGATATTCAACGGGAGTTACAAATAGAAGATTTCGACGCTATTATAACTCCAAAATCTTTTGACAGAAAAGAATTAAAGTTCGATATTATTTATTCTAATTCCCAGGAAAAAGCTGCTAGATTGAAGGGTTATCTTGGACAGAAGTTACCTAATCTTTTTAATACTTCAACCTCTACATTCTATCAACCAAAGGGGAAGAATACTTATTCTGGCTTAATTTTTTGTCCTCACGTTGGTGGTGAATTTGGTGTAAAAAGAGTAGCGGAAGAAATCAGAAATGATTTAGGTATTTCTGCTGAAATTTATAGCGGAAAGGAACCCGAGTATTGGCATCCTGACCAATACCGGTCTTACAAACAATTTGTAACAAAAGAATTTAAACGGAATAAAATACCACTTCTGGTGTGCACCAAGGCTTTTGGGATGGGTATAGACAAGCCGAACATTCGATATACTATTCATTTTGGTATTCCACCTTCTATAGAGTCCTTTTATCAAGAAGCTGGCCGTGCTGGAAGAGATAAAAAAACCGCTTATTGCTGTATAATCGTTTCAAATGATGACCCTGCAAGGTCGAAGAAATTGCTAGATCCCAACACAAAAGTTGAAGAAATAGATAAAATTATTAAAAATATCCCTTGGGAAGAAAATGACGACATAACAAGGGTTCTTTATTTTCATACTAATGCATTTCGTGGAATTACCCATGAAAAACAAAATATTGAGGAAGTTCTTAAACACTTGGGTGACACATCTAAAAAAGGAACAAAAATTCTGACAATACCAGATAAGATTAAGGAAAGGCTAAATAAAGAGAGGAAAGAAGATATTTCAAGACAAGCTAGGGAAATTGTCGAAAAGGCACTTTATCGGCTTTTACTCATTGGGATAGTCTCCGATTATACAATAGATTATTCTCGTAACGAATTTACTGTCAAATTATCAGGCAGTAGTAAAGAAGAAATTATCGAAGCCTATGGGAAATATGTTGCAAGTTATCTTTATAGTAGAAGACAACATGAAATGGAAAAAGCCTCACAGTTACTTTATCTTTCTTATTCTGAGTTCATTTTGGGAATTATTAATCTTTTGCTTCACTTCATCTATGATGTAATTGAAGGTGGTAGAAGACGTGCTTTTTATGAAATGTTGCTTGCCTGCAGCGGCTCTCCTAATGATGAAACTATACGGCAACGAATCTTGCGATACCTGGAAGCAACTGAATATTCAGAGGTATTAGAAGAAATTATTAATGATGAGAATGCTGGCATAATAAAATGCAGGGATGTCTTTAGCAAAGTGTGTTCGCCCAATGACGCTGCTGAGCTTCGAGGGCAAGTGTCACGCTATCTTGAAAGCTATCCCGACCAACCTTCTCTACTTATGTTGCGTTCTCTATCTGAGATTTTTTCAAAAGATAAAAACACTGAAGTGGTAAAGCAAAACTTTACTGCCTCAATATCGAATGCTCTAGAGAAATATAAACTAAATAATGATATTGTTTTTGATTTTGCTGCTTGGGCAGTTTCAAAGATTGCAGAACGGGATAAAAAAATAGCTAAGGAGTTGATTTCCGAACATATTACAAAGTATCCAAATCGTTCACTTGCCAGAACACTTATTGAAAAATTGCCTATCGAATTAACAGATATACCAGCATGGTTCCTTCTGGCAAGGTTAGAAAAAGAATGCAGAACTTTAATTTTAAAAAATGGAGGTTAAAATGGAAAAAGAAGCAGAAAAATTTCTGAAGGCTGAAGAAATCGCTGAGAAGCTTGTTGAAACCTTAAAAGAGCTTCACACTGCGGCAACTTCATATAATAATGCAACGCAAGAACTTGTTAATATTAGTCAGCGATTTTTAAATCTAATTGAGTCAATACAGAAGGTTGCAAATGATATCTGTGAGGTTATCAAGATTTTGAAGGAAATAAGTGGGCCTAATATTCTGGGTAGTATTGGAAAATTAGAAAGTAAGATGAATGAAGAATTTAATAATCAATTGAATGCAATTAATAAGCTGAAGATAATAATTATAATAACACTTGCAAGTTCAATAACAGCCGTCATTGTTGGACTAATCGCACTTTTAAGATAAAAATGAGATGGTGACTGAAATTAACCAAGCATAAAAGATTTGTTTCTTATGACACTCAACCAAATTCCATCTGCGACCTAACTTCTTTTATGCAGAACTATTAGCACCAACGGATCAACGAAATGTAGAATTTTCAGATGAACAATTAAAACAAAATAAAAAAACATAATCAACGAAACATTGTTATTCAATATTCAATCAAAGTAACCAGATGAATTTTTTCTGAGCTTAATTTTTTAACAATAGTGGTTGTAGTTAAATATTTTATTCAATAAATTTCAAATCCCCATTGGGACTTATTAAGTTACAATTTATTTAAACTTTATTCTCTCATATTCAACTTTTGCTTCAAGTAAAGTCTCAATTAAATATTTCAGAAATCTTGATACAATTGAGTTAATAAAAGAAACTAGATTTTTGTTTTCTTTGAAATACTCAATAATTTCGCTTAGGTCTTTATTGAATGTTATTTTGATGGGCATTTAGCCTCCATTTTTTCAAATTTAGTGAGGGTAAATGCCTCTTTTATTTCGATCGTTTTACAAAATTTTTTAAACGCTATTAAAAATTACTCTTCCCATTTTCTTCTTAATTCATAAACAGCTACACCGTAGGCGACGGCGACATTTAATGAATGTTTAATTCCATACATTGGTAATTCTATTGCAAGATCGCACAATTCTAGTATTTGATTTTGAATGCCTGTGATTTCATTTCCTACAATTAGACACATAGGAAAGTCCTGTTTTGTAATTGAGGTATAAGGAACACTTTTGTCTGTGATTTCCAATGCAACGATTTTGATCCCATCGGATTTTAATTTTTTGATCAATTCAATTGGATCTTTGTGATATTCCCATTCAACACTTTCTGTTGAACCTAAAGCGGTCTTTTTTACTTCTTTCTTTTCTGGAGTTGGAGTGTAGCCGGTCAGAAATAATTTTTGTATCATTATTGAATCGGAAGTACGAAATATGGATCCGACATTATACATACTTCGGATGTTATCAAGCAAAACATAAAGAGGAAATTTTTTTGCTTGATTAAGCGTCTCGATACTTAATCGTTTTGATTGAATTTCTGAGTGTGTAAGTTTTCGCATTTTTTTAATTCTATATTTAATTAGACTTGTCATAAATATTAATTGAAAAAAATCATTCTTACAAAATTAATCGTTTAGTAAAAAAGTAATTGTTTATTCGAGATTTACCTCCTGGAAACTCTTGACTTTGAGATTTTAAGTTTGGTTTCTTAAACGCAGAGGCGCAAATAACGCAAAGGCATTGCAAAGAAAAATTGAAAAAATATTATTGCCTTTATAAGCATAAAATTGTTTTGAGCTCTGTATATCTAAGCATTTTTGCTTTCGGTCTTTAAATCGCAGAGGCGCAAAAAACACAAAGTATTCGCAAAGAAAAATTGAAAAAATTAGTATTGTCTTTTTTAGAATAAATTTGTTTTAAGATCTGTGTGTCTATGTTTTTTGCGTTTTCTTTAATCACAAATTCGACAAGAATTCCATAGACATCAATTAAATTCTAATTTTCTTTATTCACATTTCATTTAATATTTTGTAAAAAATTTCAGAATTATATGCACGAACTTTCAATTGCTCAGGAAATTTTATCAATTACAAAAGCAAGTCTTCCATCACCGGACGCAAAAGTTATTTCAATAAAAGTGAAAATTGGACATCTCTCTGGAGTTTTAGTTGACTCACTAAAGTTCAGCTTTGAAGCTATTACAGCTCAGACAGAATTTGAAAATGTAAATTTGGAAGTGATTGAAGTCCCGATAAAAATCAGATGCAATGAATGTTTTAAAGAGAGCATATTGCCAGAACCAATATTTTTATGTCCTGAGTGTAATTCTTTTAATGTTCAACTGCTCGAAGGCAGAGAATTAGAAATTTTAGAAATTGAAATTGAAGATCACAAGGAGGAAATATGAGCATTATTACAGTCGAACGAAAAGTTCTTGAAAAGAACGATCAAATTGCACAAAAAAACAGAGAGAAATTTAAATCAAAAAATTTATTTGTAATGAACTTTGTCAGTTCACCTGGTTCAGGCAAAACTTCAATAATCGAAAAGACAATTGAACATTCATCAGGGAAAATTAAAATCGGTGTAATTGAAGGAGATGTCCAAACCAGCCTTGATGCAGAAAGAGTAAGTAAATTTAATGTTCCAGTAGTTCAAATAGTTACAAATGGCGGATGTCATCTTGAGGCTAACCTTGTTCGAGATGCTTATCAAAATATTGAGAATGCAGATATAGAAGTTTTAATTATTGAAAATGTGGGAAATTTAGTCTGTCCATCAAATTATGATCTTGGAGAAGACATTAAAGTAGTAATTCTAAGCACTACAGAAGGTGATGATAAACCTCTCAAGTATCCTGCAATGTTTCGTAATTCATCTGTTTTAATTATAAATAAAATTGATTTAGTCCCTTATGTGAATTGTAATCTTGAAGAAATGAAAAAGAATGCACTTTCTATAAATCCAAACCTTAAAATCTTTGAAATATCTTGCAAAACAGGGGAAGGATTAAGTGATTGGATAAATTGGATAAAAAAGAATGTTGATAAGTCTTAGCTGTCATGCTGAACTTGTTTCAGCATCTAATTTTTTTAACAGAAAAAGACCCTGAATCAAGTTCAGGGTGACTTTGAAATTGATGAATTGTATTTTTTTGAAAACCCTTACTTGTCATGCCGAACTTGTTTCGGCATCTAAATTTTTGACAGAGAAGACCCTGAAACAAGTTCAGGGTGACATTGTAATGATGAATTGTATTTTTTTAACAGAGAGAGACCCTGAAACAAGTTCAGGGTGACGTTGAAATGATGAATTGTATTTTTTGAAAACCTTAACTGTCATGCTGAACTTGTTTCGGCATCTAATTTTTTTAACAGAGAAAGACCCTGAAACAAGTTCAGGGTGACGTTGAAATGATGAATTGTATTCTTTGAAAACCTTAACTGTCATGCTGAACTTGTTTTTGGCATCTTGTTTTTTAATAGAAATAGACCCTGAACCAAGTTCAGGGTGACATTGTAATGATGAATTGTATTTTTTTAACAGAGAGAGACCCTGAAACAAGTTCGGGGTGACTTTGAAACAAGTTCAGGGTGACATTGGAATTGATGAATTGTATTTTTTTACAGAGAGAAACTCTGAAACAAGTTCAGAGTGACAATAATAAGACTTTCTTAATTATGTTGATTAAAAATCTTTAATGATGTTAAAAAAATTAAGGTATTAAATCTTGAAAAATTATTATGTCTATATAATGACAAACAATTCAAAAGTATTATACATTGGTGTTACTAATAATTTAGCAAGAAGAGTTTATGAACATAAGAATAAACTAATTAATGGTTTCACTAAAAGATATAATCTAACCAAACTCGTCTATTTTGAGGTATTCAATAATATTAATGATGCAATCAGAAGAGAAAAACAATTGAAGAACTGGCATAGGGAATGGAAAATAAATTTAATAGAATCAGTCAATAAAGATTGGGAAGATTTGTCTTCAAAATTTTTAGATTAAAATATCAGAATAATTTAAAAATGTTGAGCTGAGGCTAATTGTAATGTTGTTTGAGTATTATGTAAAATTTATTTTTACATTACTGATCAGTGTTTACAGTATCTAAAGCAATAGTTTCTGATATGACAGAGTATTGATTTTAAAATCTCAACTTCTGTCTGAAAACTGTCAAACCGAATTTGTTTCGGCTCTATTTTTTTATTATAGAAAGACCCTGAAACAAGTTCAGGGTGACATTGAAATTGATGAATTGTATTTTTTTGAAAACCCTTACTTTTCATGCCGAACTTGTTTCGGCATCTAATTTTTAACAGAGGAGACTCTGAAACAAGTTCAGAGTGACAATGAAATTCACTAATTGTATTTTTTTGAAAACCATTATTTGTCATGCTGAACTTGTTTCAGCATCTAAAGTTTTGACAGTGAGAGACCCTGAAACAAGTTCAGGGTGACGTTGAAATTGATGAATTGTATTTTTTTAACAGAAAAAGACCCTGAAACGAGTTCAGGGTGACAATGAAATCAATGAATTGTATTTTTTAACAGAGAAAGACCCTGAAACAAGTTCAGGGTGACTTTGAAACAAGTTCAGAGTGACTTTGAAACAAGCTCAGGGTGACGTTGAAACAAGTTCAGCCCTGAAACGAGTTCAGAGCGACATTAGTGGTGAGAAAATATTTTTTCAAAGAACTTAAAATACTTTACTTCATATGATTGAAAGAGTTAAAATCATAATTCGAGGTGCTGTGCAGGGAGTTGGTTTTCGACCATTTATTTTTAGACTAGCCAAGGAATTAAATCTCAATGGTTATGTGAATAACTCTTCAAAAGGAGTCTTTATTGAAGCCGAAGGTGAACTTAATAGATTAAAAGAATTTATAATTAGAATTGAAAAAGAAAAACCTTCTATTTCAATTATACAGTCGTTTGAATATTCTTTTTTAGATCCAATCGGTTATACTCATTTCGAAATCAGAAAGAGCGAGAAAGAGGAGGAAATATCAGCTTTAATATTGCCAGATATTGCAGTATGCAAAGACTGTTTGAGAGAACTTTTTGATCCTTCAGATCGAAGATATCTTTATCCATTTATTAATTGCACAAATTGTGGTCCCCGATTCACAATAATAGAGATGCTCCCGTATGACAGACAGAAAACCACGATGAAAAGTTTTAAAATGTGCAGTGACTGTGAAAGAGAATATCGTAATCCAGAAGATAGAAGATTTCATGCTCAGCCGATTGCGTGTCCAGTTTGCGGTCCTCAAGTTGAATTGTGGAATTCAAGGGGTGAGAAAATCGCAGAAAAAACAGATGCAATTTACCAAAGTATTGATCTAATTAATCAAGGTAAAATTCTTGCTATTAAAGGACTTGGTGGATTTCATTTAATAGTAAATGCAGCCGATAATAATGCAGTCAGAAATTTAAGAAGCAAAAAACATAGAGAAGAAAAACCATTTGCTTTGATGTTCCCAGATATTAGTTCGGTAAAAAAAGTTTGTGAAGTTAATGAGCTTGAGGAAAGATTATTACTCTCTCCAGAATCTCCCATTGTATTACTTAAAAAGAAAAAGGCTGCTAATGAAATAAAAATATCTGAATTAATTGCTCCTGAAAATCCTTATCTTGGTATAATGCTCCCTTATACTCCTTTGCATCATATTATGATGAAATTTTTACAAAAACCAATAGTCGCAACCAGTGGGAACCTGTCAGAAGAACCAATTTGTATTGATGAATATGAAGCATTAAAGAGACTTAATGGAATAGCAGATTATTTCCTTGTCCATAATAGACCTATACTCCGACATTGTGATGATTCTATTGCAAGGATAATTAATAATCGTGAATTTATAATCAGGAGAGCCAGAGGTTATGCACCTTTACCTTATTTAATTGAAAATATGATTGAAGAAAATTTAATCGCTGTTGGAGGTCATCTTAAAAATACGATTTCGCTTAAAAAAAGAGAGCAGGTTTTTATAAGTCAACACATCGGAGATCTTTCGACTTTTGAATCATTCAATGCTTTTCAGCGGACGATAACTGATTTTCAAACTCTTTATGAAGTTGATAGATTAAAATTTGCAGGTGATCTGCATCCTGAATATTTATCGACAAAGTTCTTAAGAGAACAAAAAAAAGATTACAAGTTAATTCAACATCATCTTGCACATATTGCTGCATGCAAGCTCGAAAATCAGGTCAAAGGTGAAGCACTTGGAGTTTCCTGGGATGGAACAGGTTACGGCTTTGATGGAAAAATCTGGGGCAGCGAATTCTTTTTCATTGATAATGAAACTTTTCAACACTTAGGTCAATTTCGAAAATTTCATTTACCATCAGGTGAAAAAGCAATTCGTGAACCGAAAAGAACTCTTGCAGGAGTTCTTTATGAAATTTATGGTAGTGATATTATCAATATGCCAATTTTAAAATCAAAGTTTGGTGAAGTTGAATTAAAATTATTAGTCAATCAAATTGGAAAGAAGATTAATTCCCCCGAGTGTGTAAGTGCGGGAAGGCTTTTTGATGCTGTATCTTCATTAATTGGAATAACTGATTATTCAAATTTTGAAGGTCAGGCTGCAATGAAACTTGAATTTGCAATAGAAAATGGAATCGATGATTTCTATGAATTTGAATTTCAATCTAATGAAATTTTAATTATTGATTGGAAAAAAATCATTGAAGGAATAATTAATGATGTTGAAAAAGAAATCAGCAAAGGAATGATCTCAGCGAAATTTCACAATACACTATGCGAAATAATTGTTCAAGTGGCAAAACATTTCAATATGCAGAAAGTTCTTCTAAGCGGTGGCTGCTTTCAAAATGTTTATTTGCTTGAAAGAACGATCAAAAGATTGAAAGATGAAAATTTTCAGGTTTACTGGCATCAAAGAATTCCAACCAATGATGGTGGAATTTCTTTTGGTCAAATTGCAGCTTACCATCTTAAAAATAAAAAAGATTGATGAGAATGATGATTAATGTTTTGCAGAGAAAAAGAAAAGAGTTGTTTTAATACAGAGAAAATAATTCTTAAAAACAATATTTTTAGTAAAAGATTTCAAAATTAAAGAAGGAGGTTAATTATGTGTCTGGCAGTTCCTGGGAAAGTTGAGGAAATTTATGAAGGGACAGATTTAATTAAAATGGCAAAAGTAAATTTCGGCGGCGTCAAAAAAGATGTATGCGTCGCCTGGATTCCGGATTTACAGGTTGGTGATTATGTTTTAGTGCATGTTGGATTTGCTCTTAATAAAATTGATGAAAAAGAGGCAATGGAAACACTTCGCATCTTGAAAGAAATGGGTGAATTGAATGAACTGGATCAATCCAATGAGAGCGAGCAATGAAATACTTAAGTGAATTCAGAAATCCCGAAGCAGCTCAAAATTTAGCTTTAAAGATAAAAGAGGTGACGAAACGAAACTGGACAATAATGGAAGTTTGCGGAGGTCAAACTCATTCAATTTTAAAATACAACATTGATGAATTACTGCCAGATAAAATTAGACTAATTCATGGTCCTGGCTGCCCGGTTTGTGTGACATCTCTCGAGATGATTGACAAAGCTATTGAGATTGCATCACAACCAGATGTTATTTTTACTTCATTTGGAGATATGTTAAGAGTTCCCGGTTCTAAATTAGATTTACTCTCAGTTAAAGCAAATGGTGGTGATGTCAGAATGGTTTATTCACCACTGGATGCTGTTAAAATCGCTCAATCGAATCCGGATAAGAAAGTTGTTTTCTTCGCTGTTGGATTTGAAACTACTGCACCGGCAAATGGAATGTCTGTATTAAGAGC
Source organism: Ignavibacteria bacterium (assembly GCA_013177855.1). Lineage (NCBI taxonomy): Bacteria > Pseudomonadati > Ignavibacteriota > Ignavibacteria > Ignavibacteria bacterium. Next base: position 349,445 of record JABLYA010000001.1, on the reverse strand, counting down.
AAAAGAACTTGGATTAAAAAATTATTCAATTCTTTGTTCACATGTTTTGGTTCCGCCAGCAATTGAAGCTTTGATGAGCGGATTTAATTCGAGTATAAATGGATTTCTCGCAGCTGGTCATGTCTGCACAGTTATGGGTTATGAAGAATATTTACCATTAGCTGAAAAATACAAAATACCAATCGTTGTAACTGGATTTGAACCTATTGATATCCTTCAAGGAATTTTGAAATGTGTAACTCTGCTTGAAGAGGGAAAGAATATTGTTGAAAATCAATATTCGAGAGTTGTGAGAAAAGAAGGAAATCTTGCTGCAAAAGAAGTTATAAAAAAAGTTTTTGAAATAACTGATAGAAAATGGAGAGGAATAGGATTAATTCCAAAAAGCGGTTTAAAATTAAAAGATGAGTTTTCAGATTTTGATGCTGAAAAGATTTTTGATATTAAAAATTTACAAGTGGATGAACCTGAAGTTTGTATTGCCGGAGAAGTTTTGCAGGGATTAAAGCTGCCAATTGAATGTCCAGCTTTTGGAAAAGAATGTACACCAGAAAATCCACTCGGTGCACCAATGGTTTCATCAGAGGGAGCCTGTGCTGCTTATTTTCATTATAAGAAAGTCAAAATAAACTGAGTTGAAAAATGGAATTTCAATTAAGCTGTCCGATTCCAAAATCAGAATATGAAAAAGTTTTACTCGCCCACGGCGGTGGAGGAACATTAACGCATCAATTAATTTCAAAGATGTTTCTTAATCAATTTGGAAATGAATATTTAAATGAACTTCACGATGGAGCAATTTTTGAGATCAGTGGAAACAAGTTTGCTTTTACAACTGATTCTTATGTAGTAAATCCGATTTTCTTTCCTGGCGGAAATATTGGTGAACTTGCAATAAATGGAACTGTAAACGATTTAGCTGTTTGTGGTGCAAAACCTTTATTTATTTCAGCTGGATTTATTATAGAGGAGGGATTAGAAATTGAAGAATTATGGCAGATAGTTTTAAGTATGAAGAAAGCAGCAGACGAAGCAGGTGTAATGATTGTTACTGGTGATACTAAAGTAGTAGAAAAAGGTAAAGGTGATAAAATTTTTATTAATACTTCCGGAATTGGATTAGTTTACGAAGGATTGGAAATCTCACCAAAAAAAGTGAAATCAGGAGATGTCATTATTATAAATGGGAGAATTGCAGAGCATGGTATTGCAATTATGTCAGAGAGAGAAGGTCTTGAATTCGAGACTAAAATTAAAAGTGATACTGCACCATTAAATGGATTAGTTGAAGATATTCTGAAAGTTTCAAATAAGATAAGTGTAATGCGGGATCCAACTCGTGGCGGGCTGGCAAGTGCATTAAATGAAATTGCTTCATCGGCAAATGTAAAGATTGAGATTTATGAAAAAGAAATTCCAGTATCAGAGGAAGTGATGGGTGCTTGTGAAATTTTGGGTCTCGACCCGCTATACATTGCCAATGAAGGTAAAATCTTAGTTTTTGTAGATGAGAGTGATGCAGAAAAAGTCCTTGATGCGATGAAGAAAAATCCTCATGGGAAAGAATCTCGAATAATAGGGAAAGTTATTGAAGAAGGTTTATCGCTTGTCACAATGAAAACATTAATCGGCAGCACCAGAATAGTTGATATGATTTCAGGGGAACAGTTACCAAGGATTTGTTAGACACAGAAAAATTAAAGTTGCGTAGCAACGTCCTATTTGTAGAGAGAATTTTTAAAAACCCCAAAATTATAGTCGCGTAGCGACGACCTATTTGTAGAAAGAATTATGTGCCGCACAAAAAAAATCTAATACAAAATGGATGAAATTATTATTGAAAATGACAATTACACATAAAAAAACAAAAAATATAAAAACCCCGCAGGGGTTTAATGTGAATAGCCCCCAATCGGATTGGGGGTAGAGAAACAAAAAAACAAAGAACCCTAAATGGGTTCAATTATAACATAAATTGTTCTAGACGATTTTAAAAATTCGATTACAGATCAAACATTAAAAAAATTTTGAAATCCACATTCAACCCCTTCAGGGTTGGAATTTTCTTTTGATAATATTCTCCGAGTGTAACTCGGGGCTAATCAAATTCAACTCCTTCGGAGTTGAGAAAATTATTTCAAAAAAGAGATTGATTTTAATTCCGCAAATGAAAATTAAATCCCAAAGGGATGAAATTGTTATAAGAAAAATCAATTTCAAAGAGAAAAAATCCCAAAGGGATGAAATTATTATAGATAAAATTGAAGGCACAACAAAAGACAAAATCCCGAAGGGATGACATTATATCAAAACTAAAATTCGATTGAAATATATGATTGATTTCTATCATTGATCATAAAATGTCACTCCTTCGGAGTTTTAATTTTTTTGCTTGTGTGAATTTCATTCTATAATAATTTCACCACTTCGTGGTTAATTCTAAAAATAGGTCACATCTATGGAGCTTTGTTTTTTTTTGTTTTTTGTCTTTTCTACAAATAGGTCGCTCCTACGAAGCTTTATAAAGTTCAATAAAAAAAGACATTTCAAGAGAAATCGCAAAGCGATGACCTATTTGTAAAAAAAATATTGAACAACATTAAAAATTAAGTTGCATAGCAACGACCTATTTGTAGAAAAAATGTTGAAGAGCCAAAAATAAAAGTCGCGTAGCGACGACCTATTTGTAGAAAGAATTATGTGCCGCGCAAAAAAAATCTAATACAAAATGGATGAAATTATTATAGAAAAAATTGAAGACACAAGAAAAATCAAAATCCTGAAGGGCTGACATTATCTTCGTCGGTGTTCAGTATGACATCCCCTTCCTTGTTATACTGAAATCATCGAAGTATGACAACGATTAATTTCTAAAAGCTCAATTAAGGCAGAGCTTGTCAAATATTCAAACAAACGTTTATAAAAATTGTTGACAAAAAAAAATTATTTAATTTGACACAGAAATATTGGCTGTAACAATGAATCAGATACAAAAAATATATCATTTCTTTATCACCCTCATTAATAATAATATTGTAGAAATAAATGTAAATATGGGAGGAGTAAATATCCAATGAGGTATAAATTTATATTTTTAGGTATAATATTGTTTTTGATATTTACAAATAATGTTTGTAAGAAGACGCCAGTGGAACCTGAGGAGGTACAAAGGTTAAACTTAAGTCTTGAGAGTATATTATGCACTGAAGTATATTTAAGGTTAAATGTGAGAGATCTTGCATTGCCTATAAGGTTGGAGGTATATTGTAATGATAGTTTAGTTAGTTCGATAGGTGAGTTGAGGTCAATAGATACAATTTTGATAGTAGAAAATTTACAACCGAAGAGGAGTTATGATATATATGTAAAAGGTACAGGGGATGGAATAAATTATTACAGGAGCAATTTATCAAGATTTATAACACTTGACACAACAAGCCGAAATTTTACCTGGCAGGTATTTGAATTTGGCGATATAGGACTTAGTGCATTACATGATGTAGCAATAATAGATGAAAATGATATATGGGCTGTGGGTGAAATAAGAATTGCAGATACAAGTATAAATGGTTACACAACTTACAACGCGGTCCATTGGGATGGAAGTAATTGGGAGTTGAAGAAAATAGGTAGAGTAGGTGGTTGGGCTTGCCATACAGTTTTTGCATTTTCAGCAAATGATATTTGGTTTGAAGGAAATATTCATTGGGATGGTTCAAAATATAAAGTGCATATGAATGGCTGGCCATTAATGCCAAATGGAGATGGTTGGCAAGTTAATAAAATGTGGGGCAGCAGCAGTTCTGATTTATATGCAGTAGGTTACAATGACAACATAGCGCACTGGGATGGTAATAGATGGACGAAGATAGAGAGCGGAGTGGATGTAAATTTCATTGACATACATGGACAGACAAGTGATGGTAAGATATTTATATGTGGTTATAACACAGTCAATGAATATAAAGCCACATTACTTGAGATAAAGGATAAGAACGTTAGAGTAAAGTGGTATAAGACAAATGTAATGACATACGATCCACCATATGGGGGAACGATACACAATATTTTTACCTCTGGTGATTATTTGTTTACAGTAGGCTCAAAAGGATTTTTTAGAGAGAATGTAAGATTGGGGACATATCCGAAGAAGGTACTGGACTATGCACCAGATTGGGTATATGCGATGAGGGGTAATGATGTAAATGATGTTTTTACATTTTCAGATCAAAATGAGATATATCATTATAATGGATATAATTTAAGAAAGATATATGGGAATCATTTAATACTACATGCTTTTTATGGTGGTAATGTGAAGGGCGATATAGTAGTTGGAGTGGGATTAATATATGTAGATCCTACACATTCAAAAGCATTACTTGTTGTAGGAAAAAGAAGATGAGGGGACAGATGGTTAAAAAAAATAAAGAACTCCAATCTGTGAGGGCAGCACAGATTGGAGTGTGTATTGTAAGTAAAACATAAAAAAATCCAGCCTGACCAGCTCAGGATTTAATTTTACTTACATACAAAAATACTATGTCTGCTCTTAAAATAAAATTTTATTAAATAAGGAGGAAGATAAATATGAGATTAAGAGCAAAAATTATAGTGATTTTTTCTTTGATATTGACCTCTTTACTTTATTCACAAGAAGAGGTTGAATGTCTTACAGAAATTCCTCAGGGTGTTACCATAGAACAGGCAAAGTCAGGTAATCTTTCCTTATATAAGAGAAATGAAATGACACCTCCTTTAAGATTAGCTATTCATATAGTAAGAAATTCTCAGGGACAGTATGGGATATCAGGCGATGAGCTAAATTATAAGATTTCGAAATTAAATTATTATTTTTCTCAGGCATTGTTCAGATTTTATATTTATTCAATTGATACAATAGATAGTGATATTTATTATACAATAGACAATAGACAGGAAGCAGATCAATTAAGGATGATTAATAATATACCTGGTTGTATAAATATATATTTTGTTTATAGATTAATGGATTACTATGGATTATCCAGCTTTAGTCCAAGATTTGACAGGGGGCCGCAGGGGATAATAGTAAAGAACACAGCACCTGAGACAACTTTGCCACATGAGATGGGACATTATTTTGATTTATTTCATACTTATCAAATCTGGGAAGAACAACCTGGGGGTTCATTAATTTATGAGAACATTGCCCGTGATGGCAGTTGTCGTAATTGTGAGGATGCAGGGGATTTACTTTGTGATACGCCGGCCGATCCATCAGGAAGAGTAAGATTTTCTACGATTGATAATTTTTGTAATTGGTCACCAGTTAGGCCATTGCCGGCAGATGGTTGTGGTCAGACAAATTATAATCCATTGACGAATAATATGATGATAACTGAAGTAAAGCAATGCAGGACGACATTTACAGAGGGACAGAAGAACAGGATGAATGAGACATTAATGATGTTTCGGAAAGAGTTAACCTATCCTTTGGTTTATTTAATGAATGTAATAAAAGGAGAGAATGCAGGGGGGACATTGAGTGTAAATGAGAACACATATCCTTCAGGGACAAGGGTAGCATTAAGGCCAGATACTTATACAATAAGGACAAATAATGAGAGATTTTCTAATTATAGGAATAGCGGGAAAACATATAAGCATAACAATTGGAATAGGATAAATAGTGATTATTTAATGAGTCGACAAGTTCCAATAGATACAACACAGAATCAGTGGGCATGGTTTGAGGAGTTAGCGTATAGCAAAATAAAAGTTTTGCTGGAGGGTGATATAATAACAAATAAAGGTGTGGGTCAATTTAAGGATCCCTGGTATGTTTTTTCGAATGGTTCACAGCCGGGTAATTACTGGATAAATTTTATATCTGAATATGAACCTAATGGAAAAGAAGGGGCACAGGAAAAAGGTGTCTTCTTAAATCAAGGTTACAATCCTATAAATAATACTTGGACACCACCCTATTACTCCTTAAAAGCAGATGCAGTTCAGAATATACAACTACAACACAACGGCAGGACACATAAATTTTATTTTCAGAACTGGAGTGCAAGTCCGCAAGGCAGTGCAGAATTTCAAAATGCAAACGCTCTTGAGACAGGAGTTGTATTCAGGCAAGAAGGGGTAGTGGTTAGTGCAAATTATAAAGGCAGTTTATTGAGTAATCAGGCAAATGCTCTTTCAAATACATCACAGAGGAAAGTAATAAGAACATCCAATGGACATTTGCATTTGTTTTATATAAGTATGGGTCGGTTGTGGTATGAAAAGAGTGTAAACAATGGGACAACATTTTATGCACCTCGGAAGATAGATGATTTAGGTGATGAGGTAAGAGTAAGCAGTTTTTCAGTAGATTATGTAGGTAATAGGTTGTACATAATTTCACAGCTGCGTGGTGAGGATAACTCATCAATTTTAAGGCTATATGAGATAGATGAGAATGGGAATGTAAGTAATTTCCCTGATAGTTATAGATGTACAATAAATTTAGATGATCAATCAGTAGATGCGATGCCATTAGTGGGTGCTAACTATGGAAATATATTATTTGTTTGGAAGAGTGATAATAATACACCATTGAAGTTGATCAGGTTCAGATGGACAGGAAGTAATTGGGAGCGTTCGAATATAATTGAGATACCGAATACAACAGGTAGATCGATAAATCCATCATTAAGTTTGGTTAAGAGTGATAATTGTTCAAAAGTATATACACACTTAGTTTGGGAAGAGAGAAATAGTTTGAGGAGTTCAAAGATACATTACATAAGGATAGCGATGATAAGAGATTATGTTAATTGGAATGAATTTGAAAATTATAGAGTAGTTACCGATGGAATGGGGTATGAATTAACGACAAAACCTACGATAGTAGAGATGGGCGAGAATAATGCATTAATTGGATTTGTTGGGTTAAAAAGATTTGAAGAAGAGAATTTAACACCAGAAGAAACGAAAGCAGTATTGACAATGATACCTTTTAATGGTGTATTTTATTCTTTTGGAGATGATGTACAAAGTGTAAGTATAAATCGTTGTAATACGAGATGGACATTTGCCTGGACGAGGGGGAATAATCTTCCAGTACAATATGTGGATTCGAGAGATATAAGGGTAACATACCGGCTTGGTAATTTAAGAGGCGTGGATGTTCATATTACAAATGGTATAGTTCCAGAGGATATGTATGCATTTGTGATAAATACATCACAGTTGCCATATCCGATTAATTATAGAGCGATGTATGGAGATATAATCCCTGAGGAATTAGTAGTAACAGATGATAGTCGAGAAGGGATTGTAAGCAAAGATGGAGAGAGAATTTTTGACAACCCCCAAGAATAAAGTCGCGTAGCGACGACCTATTTGTAGAACGAATTAGATAACGCACAAATAAATCAAATCAAGAATGGATGAGATTGTTATAGAAAAAACAATTACACATAAAAACACAAAAAATATAAAAACCCCGCAGGGGTTTAATGTGAATAGCCCCCAATCGCATTGGGGGTAAATGAGAACAAAAAAACAAAGAACCCTGAAGGGGTTCAATTATAACATAAATTGTTCTAGACGATTTTAAAAATTCGATTACAGATCAAACATTAAAAAAATTTTGAAATCCACATTCAACCCCTTCAGGGTTGGAATTTTCTTTTGACGATAGTCCCCGAGTGCAACTCGGTACTAATCAAATTTAACTCCTTCGGAGTTGAGAAAATTATTCCCAAAAAGAGATTGATTTGATAATGTCAATCCTTCGTAGTTTTAATTTTTTTGCTTGTGTGAATTTCATTCTATAATAATTTTACCGCTTAGTGGTTAATTCTAAAAATAGGTCGCTCCGATGGAGCTTTGGTTTTTTTGTTTCTTGTCTTTTCTACAAATAGGTCGCCTCTAAGGAAGCTTTATAAAGTTCAATAAAAAAAGACATTTCAAAAGAAATCGCAAAGCGAAGAGCTATTTGTAGAAAAAATATTGAACAACATCAAAAATAAAGTTGCATAGCAACGACCTATTTGTAGAAAAAACGTTGAAGAGCCAAAAATAAAAGTCGCGTAGCGACGACCTATTTGTAGAACGAATTAGATAACGCACAAATAAATCAAATCAAGAATGGATGAGATTGTTATAGAAAAAACAATTACACATAAAAACACAAAAAATATAAAAACCCCGCAGGGGTTTAATGTGAATAGCCCCCAATCGGATTGGGGGTAGAGAAACAAAAAAACAAAGAACCCTGAATGGGTTCAATTATAACAGAAATTGTCCTAAACGATCTTAAAAATTCAATTACAGATAATACATTAAAAAAATTATGAACCTCACATTCAACCCCTTCAGGTTTGAATTTTTGTGATGACATTATCTCCTCGAGTGCAACTCGGTGCTAATCAAATTCAACTCCTTCGGAGTTAAGAAAATTATCCCCCAAAAGAGATTGATTTAAATTCAGCAAAATGAAAATTAAATCCAGAAGGGATGAAATTATTATAGATAAAATTGAAGGCACAACAAAAGACAAAATCCTGAAGGGATGACATTGTAATAAAACAAAAAACGATTCAAATATTTGATTGATTTTTTTTTATTACTGTTCTTAAAATGTCACTCCTTCGGAGTTTTGATTTTCGTATACACAAATTGAATTCTATAATAATTTCACCAATTCGTGGTTGTCTCTTACTAATCGATAATTTTAATCAAACTAATTAAAAGAGCAGAATGGATGACAACTAACATTAAATTTTAAACTTACAAAAATTAAAAAAGAAACCTGGAAGGTTTCATTACAATTTTATGTGCACAATATTTTAGGAAACGAGAATACACCCAAAAAATAAAATCCCTAAGAGATTACATTGTAAATATCAAATGAAGAGGGCAAAACTTCACATGCTGGAATTTTTTGATTGATTTGATAATGTCACTCCTTTAGAGTTTAATGATTGGTGTATGTGTGAATTTCATTCTATAATAATTTCACCACTTCGTGGTTAATTCTAAAAATAGGTCGCTACGATGGAGCTTTCATATTTTTTATTTCATTTCTTTTCTATAAATAGGCCGCTCAGATAGGGCTTTGATATTTTTACCCTTGTTTTTCTCTTTCTCTGCATTTACAGAAACAAAATAATAATTAATATTTCATCTAAATTAATGACCATCGTGTTTATACTTCTAACCCGCATTCTCATTTATCTTTCATAAAGCTTCAATTAATTTTAGATATTACTTCAACTCATTAAATACATTGCTAATTATTGATAATTTTTATAATATTGAACTGACCAGTCAGTCAGAATTATGATAAACTTAATACATTCATTAAATAGTTTACTTCCTCTGTTTTATGGAATTACTTTCCTCCTTTATCTCTTAAATTTCTTTTATGAGAAAAGGGGACTTTCCTTATGGAAAAGGCTTTCGCTTTTTATTACCTTGTTCTTCCATTTCTTTTATTTATTAATAAGAACACTCGAATTCAAACACACGCCAATTACAACAGTTTTTGAAATAATGACTCTTCTAGCTTTTGCTATTACGATATCATACTATATAATCGAGTTGGTTACTGATGTTAGAAATACTGGAACATTTATTCTCTTCTTACCTCTGATTTTTCAAACTATCTCTTCATTTAACATAAAAGATTTACTTGAGGTAAAAGATATCTTAAGAAGTCCATATCTTGGTTTTCATGTTTTTACAGCTTTGAGTGGTTATGCAGGAATTACTTTTTCAGCAATCTACGGCTTACTTTATCTTTTGCTCTATAAACAAATAAAAACTCAAAAGTTTGGTTTAATTTTTAATCGAATGCCAAGTCTTGAAATGCTTGAATATCTTAGTATGGTTTCGGCACTTGTTGGTTTTGTTATGTTGACAATAGCAATTGTTATTGGATTCATCTGGTTACCGCAGGCTTTTACCGAACCTTCATATTTTGATCCGAAGCTAGTTGCGACGATTATCGTTTGGTTGTTTTATGCATTTGGAATTTCAGGAAAATGGTTTTTTAAGTGGTCAGGAAGAAAAATAGTCTATCTATCAATTACAGGTTTTGTGATCTCGTTATTTTCAATGTCAATCTTAAATCTTGTGTTTACAGGATTTCATAAATTCTTTTAGGATGAATTAATGAATATAATAGCGGTTGCAATAAATCATCATACTGCACCAATTGAATTAAGAGAAGCTTTATATCTTCAGAATAATGAAATCCGTGATTTCATAAGAGAATTTCAATCTCATCTTACGAGAGAGATTTGTATACTTTCAACCTGTAATCGAACTGAAATTTACTGCATTCCAAATTCTTTAGATCTGACCTACAAGGAAATTCAGAATTTCTTATTGCAGAAAAAATCAGTTCAAAATATTTCGCCATCAAATTTCAGAAATTATTTTAGCTGCGGTGCTGTTAATCATCTTTTTCATATTGCAGCGGGAATAGACTCGCTTGTAATTGGTGACCAACAAATTTTAGGACAGGTTAAAGATGCTTTCACAATTGCTGCCGAAGAAAATTCAATTGGGACTTATCTTCAAAAGGTTTTTCAATCAGCTTTGAAAGTTGGGAAAAGAGTCAAAACTGAAACTGATTTATTTGAAGGTCCTTCTTCTATAAGTGCCGCTGCAGTTCAACTTGCTGCGAAAATTTTTTCAGATTTAAAGAAGAAAAAAGTTTTGATTATTGGTGCAGGGGAAACGAGCAGATTAACAATTCAAAATTTGAAGCAGAAAGATGTAAAGAATATTACAATTACAAATAGAACATTATCGAGAGCGGAAAGTTTGGCTAATGAATTTAATGTTGCGGTCATTCCTTTTATTGAGTTTAAAGATGTGCTTCATGAATTTGACATCATAATTTCGGCAACAAGTTCACCTGAACCTCTTGTTTCAAAACCTGAAATAATTTCTGTTATGTCTAAAAGGAAAAATCAACCTTTATGTATTTTAGATATTGCAATTCCAAGAGATTTTGATCCTGCTGTTAAAGATATTGAAAATGTTTTTTACAATGATATTGATGCGCTTCAAGTAATTGTTAATCAGAATCTTGAAAGACGACAATCTCAAATTCCAAAGATTAAAAAAATAATAATGGAAGAGTTGATAGAGCTCTTCTCCTGGTACAATTCACTTCAGATTTCACCAATCATTCGAGCTTTACGAGAACAATTTGAACAGATTAGATCACAGGAATTTGAATTTTTCAAGAACAAATTTTTACCTGAGCAGCAACAAAATCTTGAGCTTTTAACAAAAAGAATTATTAATAAACTACTTCACAATCCCACAGTTTATTTGAGAAAATCTGCTGATACTCTTGATACTCAAGGTGACTTAAACTTGCGGCTTGAAATAATTAAAGAGATGTTCAACATCCAAAATCAAATCAAAAACAATGATGAATAAAATAATTATTGGAACTCGGGGAAGTGAACTTGCTCTCTGGCAGACCAACTTTGTAAGGGATTTGTTGCAAAAGTTTTTCCCCCAACTTGAAATTGAGATAAAAATTGTAAAAACCAAAGGCGACAAAATTTTAGATGTACCACTTTCCAAAATTGGTGATAAGGGCCTTTTCACCAAGGAACTTGAACTTAAATTAATTGAAGGTGAAATCGATATTGCTGTTCATAGTCTTAAAGATTTGGAAACAGAGATTGATAAAAGACTGACGATTGGAGCAGTTACAAAGCGGCATAATGTTAACGATGTCCTAATTGCAAAGAATAAAAATCTTTCATTGAAAAATTTAAAACCTGATGCAAAAATTGGGACGGGCTCATTAAGACGAAAAGCTCAGCTTCTTCATCTCAATCCAAATTTTCAGATCTTTGATTTAAGAGGGAATGTTCCAACTAGGATTCAAAAATTTCTTGATTCTGATTGGGATGCTATAATTCTTGCCAGAGCTGGAGTTGAAAGACTCGGACTTCAGAATTATATCTCGTCAATTATACCAAAGAATTTAATTCTTCCTGCTGTTGGCCAGGGAGCTCTTGCAGTTGAATGCAGAAAAGATGATCTAGAAATTTTGAGATTGCTGTCAAGAATTAATCATCAAAAGACAGAAATTGAAACTCGAGCTGAAAGATCATTCCTGAGAACTTTGGAAGGAGGTTGTCAGGTTCCAATTGCTTGTTTTGCAAAAATTCAAAAGGATTTATTGACGATAGAAGGAAAGATTTTAAGTCTTGATGGTTCTTTATGTTTTCATCACAAGATTTCTGGAAGTATCAAAAATCCAGAGAAACTCGGTGAAACACTTGCAAAAAAACTATTAAAAGCAGGTGCCCACGAAATAATAAGTGAAATTTATAAGAGATGAAAAGTTCGATCAATTCAAATTTAAAAATTGAGAAGCGTGATTTGATAATTGATACTGCAGCTCAGCTTTTCAGTGAGTATGGTTTTCATGAAGTTAATATGGAATTAGTTGCAAGAAAAGCTGGTATTGCGAAGGGCACCATTTATAATTATTTCAAATCGAAGGAAGAACTTTACTTTGCGATAAATGAATCAAGACTGACAAAATTAATTACCGAGCTTGAGAGAAAATTTAAAGAACAAATTTCGGTTCTTGATGATCTTAAAGGGTTTACAATTCATCTATTTATGTTCTTGCTCAAATACAAAGATTTCTTTTTAATCTTTCAGCGAACTCGATTAAAAAAACAACCTATAAAATCCAGAACACTTGAAGCAAATATCGCTAGACTGAAAGAAATGCTTTCTAACATTTTAAAAGAAGGCTGTGAAAAGAAAGTGTTTAAGGATCTGGATATTTGTTTTACTGCTGATTTAATTTTGGGAATAATTTATTCGGCGGTTCTGAGAAATCTTAATCGAGATATTCATGATGAACAGGTAATTAATGAGAGAGAAAAACTTTATGAATTTATCAAAGAGTCTGTCATAGCAAATATCTCATCAAATCCTCTGGATGGTAAAACCATCCTCATTACAAGGTCGCTGGGACAATCCGATGAAGACGCAGGCAAATTGAAAGAACTAGGTGCTGAGGTTATATTTTTGCCTACACTTAAAATTGTCCCTCCGACCTCCTGGATTGATTGTGATAATGCAATTAAAAAAATTAACGAATACGATTATGTTATCTTCACAAGTAAAAATACTGTTGATTGGTTTTTGAAAAGACTGGAAATTCATGATGAAGTTAATAGCTTGAATAACAAAAAAATTATCGTAATTGGAAGTAAAACAGAGGAAAAACTTTTAGAAAATGGCTTGAATGTATTCTTTAAACCAAAAAAATTTTCTAGCGAAGGACTTGTTGAAGAATTAAAGAATGTTTTAAAATCTGGAGATAAAGTTCTTCTTCCTCAATCAGAAATTGGGAATGATTTCATAAAAAGTGAACTGGAAAAAATCGGTATAGTTATCGACAGAGTTGCAGTTTATAATGTTGATATTCCAGAGCTTGAAGATGTCTCCGAACAAATAGAGCTATTGAATAAAAGAGAAGTTGATCTCTTTGTATTTACAAGTCCCTCAACATTTGATAATCTATTAAAACTTTTAAAAATCGATTCACCTTTACAATTTTTTAGAAATAAGATAATTGCTGTTATTGGTCCAACTACAAGGAAACATATTGAAAAATTTGGACTTACCGTTCACATTGAACCTGAAGTATCCACTTTTGAAGAATTATTGAAGTCTATCATAAAATATTTTGAGACAAAATGAATCATTTACAAAACGATTTAATTTTGAGAGCAGCAAAGAGACAGAAAGTAGAAAGAGTGCCAATCTGGATAATGCGTCAGGCTGGAAGATATCTTCCAGAATATAGAAAAGTAAGAGAAAAAGTTTCTTTTCTTGAATTATGTAAAACACCTGAACTTGCTGCCGAAGTTACAATCCAACCTGTTGATATAATTGGCGTTGATGCCGCAATAATTTTCTCAGACATTCTTGTTGTACCTGAAGCGATGGGTATGAAACTCTCAATTGATGAAGGTAAAGGTCCAATTATTCACGATCCTATTTCAGATTTAGACTCAATAAATAAACTAAGACACTTTGATCCCGAAGTTGAACTTAAGTATGTGCTGGATGCAATTAAACTGACAAAAAAAGAATTGAAAAATCGTGTTCCATTGATTGGATTTAGTGGTGCACCCTGGACACTTTTAACTTATATGGTTGAAGGCAAGACGAGTAAAAATTTCAGCAAGGTAAAAAGTTTTATTTTCAACAATCGTGAACTTGCACATCATGCTCTAAATCTTATAACAGATTGTGTGGTCGATTACTTGTTCGCTCAAATTAAGGCAGGTGCAGATTTGATTCAGATATTTGATTCGTGGGCTGGAGTTTTAGCTCCACATCATTTTGAAGAATTTTCATTCTACTATTTATCAAAGATTGTTGAAGAAATTAAACCGAAATATGATGTACCAATAATTCTTTTTGCTAAAGGTGCGAATCACTCAATTGAGAAATTAGCTTACTCTGGTTGTGATGTTGTCGGTTTGGATTGGACAATTGATATAAAATTTGCAAAGGAAAGAATTGGCAGCCTGGTTACTATTCAGGGCAATATGGATCCCGCAGTCCTGTATGGCAATCAACAGTTAATTTCCAGTGAAGCAGATAAAATTTTAAATGCCTTCTCTGATAATATCGGTTTGATCTTTAATCTTGGTCATGGTATTTATCCGGATATTGATCCAGAGAAATTAAAATTTCTTGTCAGCTACATAAAAGAAAAATCTTTTGAGCGAAGTGAAAAAGAGGTTTTAAAATGAATGTCAATCTTGATTTATTAAAAAAATATGATGTTCCTGGACCGCGATATACAAGTTATCCGCCAGCTCCACATTTCAATGAAAGCTTTACTGCCGATGATTTTGTGAAAGAAATTATCAAAACAAACTACGGAGAAAATCTCCCCGATCTTTCACTTTATTTCCATATTCCATATTGCGATACTCTTTGTTACTTCTGCGGCTGCAATATGATTGTAACTCGTAATCATGACAGAATGAAAGAATACATTAAATATTTGAAGAATGAAATTGATCTGCTCAGGCAATATCTTAATCCAGATCGAAAAGTTGCTCAACTTCACTGGGGTGGAGGAACACCAACTTCTTTAAATCCTGACGAAATTAATTCTCTTATAAGTTACATACGACAATCATTTGATTTCACAGAAAATGCAGAGCTTGGCTGTGAAATAGATCCGAGAGGTTTAACCAAAGAACATTTGATTGCTTTAAGAGAAGGTGGATTTAATCGAATTAGCATGGGAGTGCAGGACTTTAATGAAAAGGTCCAAAAGTATGTGAATAGAATTCAACCAGAGGAAATGACAAGACAGGTTGTAAATTGGGTTAGAGAGCTTGGATTCCAGAGCATTAATATTGATTTGATGTATGGTCTGCCATTTCAAACGATTGAAACTTTTGAAAAGACAATCGACAAAGTTCTGGAATTATCACCGGATAGACTCGCTGTTTTTAACTATGCTCATGTTCCGTGGATGAAAAAGCATCAAGCTCTTATTCATGAAGAAGATTTGCCAACACCTCAAGAAAAGTTAAACATTCTTAAAATGACAATTGAAAAACTAACTTGCAATGGATATGTCTTCATTGGAATGGATCATTTCGCAAAGCCAGAAGACGAGCTTGCAAAGGCTTTAAAGAGTAAACAACTCTATAGAAATTTTCAGGGTTATTCGACTCACGCTGGTTGTGATTTGTTTGCCTTTGGAATTACATCAATCAGCCAATTAAAAGATGTTTATGCGCAGAATTATAAAACTGAAAAAGAATACTTTGCCTCTATTGATAATGAAAGATTACCAGTATTCAAAGGTTATCGTTTGACGGAAGATGATCAAATCAGAAGAAAAGTAATTATGAATTTGATGTGCAATTTTGAATTGAACTTTGATGAGATTGAGAATGAATTTAAGATTAACTTTAAAGAATATTTTGAAAAATCACTTTCTCAATTAAAAGAAATGTCGGATGAAGGTCTTGTAATAATGAATAACAACGAAATTAAAATTACCGAGATGGGAAGGCTATTAATCAGAAACATCGCTATGAAGTTCGATGGATTTATCGAAAGACAGCAGGATAAAATGAAATACTCGAGGACTATTTAATGAACAAAAAATTCGCTGTTGTACTATTGAATTTAGGCGGACCAGACTCGCTCGATGCAGTTCAGCCTTTTCTTCAAAATTTATTCAGTGATCCGGATATTTTTAAAATTCCTCTTATACAGAAACCACTTGCAAAGTTGATTGCCAGCAAGAGAGCACCAAAAGTTATTGAAGAATATAAATTAATTGGAGGAAAATCTCCTATCGGTTACTGGACCGAAATTCAGAGAATAATGCTTGAAGAAAAATTAAACTCGAAAGAAGATCTTTTCGATGTGTTTGTAGCAATGAGATACTGGAAACCTTTTACAAAAGAAGTTGCCGAAAGAATTTCAAAAAATAACTATGAAAAAATTTTTCTTCTTCCCCTTTATCCGCAGTATTCAATATCAACAACAGGATCTTCTTTCAACGAGTGGAAGAGACATTTTAATGATAAAGATCGAAAAGTGATTTACATAGAAAATTATCATACAAATAAAAATTATTTAAATGCTGTAATTGAAAGGATCAATCAAGCTCTTGAAAATTTTGAAGACAAATCGAAAGTTTATCTTTTATTCAGTGCTCACGGTGTTCCAGTAAGTTATATTAAAAAAGGAGATCCTTATCAAAAGCAAATTGAAGAAACGGTTGAACTCGTAATTAAACAGGGGGAGTTTAATTTACCTTATTCGCTTGCCTATCAAAGCAAAGTTGGTCCGATGAAATGGCTTGAGCCTTCAACAGAAAAAGAAATTGAAAGATTGATCAAATCGGGTTACAAAAATTTACTAATCATTCCGATTGCCTTCGTTTCTGATCATATTGAAACCCTTTACGAACTCGATATTGAATACAGAAAAGTTGCGGAAGAAAATGGAGTTGAAAAATACATTGTTTCAAATGGATTAAATGATTCAGCTTTATTTATTGAAGCACTAAAGGAGGAAATATGGAAGAGATTGTAATTATTGGTGCAGGTATTACTGGACTTACAACAGCATACTGGTTAAAGAAAGAAGGTTTCAAAGTAAAAGTACTCGAAGCAAATGATGAAGTCGGCGGAAATATCAAAACAATCAGACATAGAGATTTTATCTTTGATACTGGACCAAATTCAGGATTAGAAACTACTCCATTAATTTCGCAGCTTGTTCAAGAATTAAATCTACAAGATCAGTTTGTTTACGCAGACAAATCAGCAAATAAAAGATACATTTTGCGAAATAATATTCTTCATCCACTCCCAATGAATCCAAAAGATTTCTTAAGTACAAAATTATTTTCAACTAAAGCAAAGTTGAGAGTAATGCTTGAACCTTTTATTGGGAAATCAAAAGATGGTTACTATCAAAGTTTAGCTGAATTTGTTAGAAGAAGATTGGGTCAGGAATTTCTGGATTATGCGATAAATCCATTTGTATCTGGAGTCTTTGCTGGTGACCCAGAAAATCTAAGTGTTAAATCTGCATTTCCAAAACTTTTCAGATTGGAAGAAGTTTACGGCGGACTTTTCAAAGGTATGATCAAAGGAGCAAAAGAGAGAAAGAAAAGAGCTGAAAAGTCTAAACAAAGTGCAGCAATGTTTTCTTTCAGAAATGGAATGTCAGTCCTTCCCCAAAAATTAGCTGAATACCTGAAGGATGAAATTTTTTTGAAACATTCTGTTAAAGAAATTCAGAAAGATGGAGATGATTATTTAATTTTTGTTGAGAACGAAGGTGAGAAAAAAACATTTCAAACTAAAAGTATTTTATTTACTATCCCTGCTTACACAACTGCAGAGCTTTTGAAAAATTTTGATGGTTATCTTTTCAATCAACTCTCAACCATTTATTACCCGCCAGTTCTTGTGTTAAATGTGATTTATGAAAAATCAAAAATAGGGCAACCGCTTGATGGATTTGGATTTTTAATTCCTGAAAAGGAAAAGAAATCATTTCTTGGTGCAATCTGGAACAGCGTCATTTTCCCCAATAGAGGAGATGAAAAATTTGCATCATTTACTATTTTCATTGGAGGTTCTCGTCAGTATAAAATTTTTGAAATTGGAATTGAAAATGTGATAGAAAAAGTTCTTTCTGAGTTTGAAGAGATAATGAAAATTAAAAGCAAACCAGAAAGCTTTGTTTATCGATTCTGGGAAAGAGCAATTCCACAATATTCAATCGGATACATTGAAAAGGAGAATGCAATTAATGAATTCGAAAGAAAATATAAAGGCATATTTTTAGGTGGAAATTATCGTGGTGGAATTTCAGTCGGCGATTGTATTAAAAATTCAAAAATTCATTTTGAAAGAATTTCTAACTTTGTAAGAAATAATTTATTCACTGAGTTTGAAAGAGAAATTAACTAAGAGGTTTAATATGAGACAATTTCCTCAAACAAGATTAAGAAGATTGAGATATAATCCTTTAATTCGAGATATGGTTCAAGAAACTGAATTAAGTGTGAAGGATTTTATTTATCCGTTGTTTGTTTGCCCTGGCGAAAAAATAAAAAAACCTGTTGGCTCAATGCCTGAAGTTTATCAAATGTCGATTGATGTTTTGGTAGAAGAATGTAAAGAAGTAGTTGATCTTGGGATTCCAGCTGTGATTTTGTTTGGGATTCCTTCGCACAAAGATGAAGTAGGAAGCGAAGCTTATGATGAAGAAGGAATAATTCAAAGAGCAGTGCGGCAAATTAAAAAGGAAGTGAAAGATCTCGTTGTAATTACTGATGTTTGTATGTGTGAATATACTTCACATGGACACTGTGGTGTATTAAGGGGCGATGAAATTTTAAATGATGAGACAAACGAATTGCTTGCAAAAGAAGCATTAACTCATGCAAAAGCTGGAGCTGATATTGTCGCTCCATCCGATATGATGGATGGCAGAGTTACAGCCATCCGAAAAATTTTAGACGAGAATGGTTTTCAAAATATTCCAATTATGTCTTATGCCGCAAAATACGCTTCAGGATTTTATGGACCATTTCGTGAAGCAGCAGAATCAACTCCCAAATTTGGTGATCGACGATCACACCAGATGAATCCAGCTAATGTCCTTGAAGCTTTATGGGAAGTCGAACTTGATATTCAAGAAGGTGCAGATATTGTTATGGTAAAACCTGCAGGTCCTTATTTAGATGTAATTTATCGCGTGAAAGAAAAATTTGGAATGCCAACCGCAGCATATCAGGTAAGCGGTGAGTATTCAATGATTAAAGCAGCAGCATTAAATAACTGGATTGATGGCGAAAGAGTTATGATGGAGTCTTTGACTTCAATTAAAAGAGCAGGCGCTGATTTAATTTTAACTTATTTTGCAAAAGAAGCAGCTAAAATCTTAAAGAAATAAAACAAGGGAGGATTTATGAAATACAGAAAATTAGGTAAAACAAATGTTGAAGTCTCTGAAATTAGTTTAGGCTGCTGGACAATGGGCGGATTAAACTGGGTTGATGGTGTACCAAATGGATGGGCAGATGTTGATGAAAACGAAGTTAGAGAAGCAATTTATTATGCACTCGATCATGGTGTTAATCATTTTGATAATGCTGATGTTTATGGTAATGGAAGAGCCGAAAGAATGTTAGCAAGAATTTTAGGTCCAAGAAATAAAGATGTAATTATCGCTACAAAAGTTGGTTGGTTCAAAGGAACTGCAGAACACGCTTATGAACCGCAGCACATTCGACATCAGTGTGAACAATCATTAATTAATTTGAAAAGAGATTACATTGATCTCTATTATTTCCATCATGGACATTTTGGTGATAATGATGAATATTTAGATGATGCAATTGATATGATGTATCGTTTAAGAGATGAAGGAAAAATTCGATTGATCGGACAATCAGCTTACAAGCATGAAGATTTTGTTAAATTAATACCCAAGGTCAAGCCTGATGTAATTCAAAGTTTTGCAAGTGCTCTTGACGATAGATTTATCAGAGAAGGAACACCAACACAAAAGTTATGTAAAGAAAATCAGATTTCGTTTATTGCGTTTGGTCCATTAGGGCAGGGAATTTTACTCGGAAAATATAGTAAAGATAATCCTCCACAGTTTCAGCCTGGTGATCACAGAGCAAATTCTCCAAGATTTAAACCAGATTATTTAGCAAAGGTTGAGCCAAAAATTGAAATGTTAAAGTCTAAATTTGGTTCAGATCTCGAATCTCTTGCAAGAGCTGCGCTTCAATATGTTCTTTATCATTCGACAGTGGCAGCTGTTATTCCAGGTTTCAGAAATTTAAAACAGGTAATGATTAATCTTTCTGCAATGGATAAACCTTTGACTGACGAGGAATTTAAATTTATTCAAGATGTCTTTGCAGATTTTCAATCTTATCAATGAGAAAACTTGCGCAGCAAGACCATTCGACATTAATAAATTTTGTTTTATGGATTTGATGAATTGAAAAATTGAGAAAGTGGTGATCTCAAATGTTTTGCAGATAGGATAAATACAAAACAGCTGAATCTTTAATTATAGACTGCGTATTGAACAGACAAACTAATATGATAAACAAATCAATAATGTGGATGATATGAATATTGAAAGAAGCAAATTGTTATTCGAAAGAGCAAAAAAGATTTTGCCGGGTGGTGTTAATTCACCAGTTCGTGCTTTTAAATCAGTTGGTGGAACACCCGTTTTTATTGAGAGAGGGGAAGGCTCAAAGATTTATGATGTTGATGGTAATGAGTACATTGATTACATAGGCAGTTGGGGACCACATCTTTTTGGACATAATCCGCCATTTATTAAAGAAGCTATTAAAGATGCTCTTGAAAAAGGAACAAGCTTTGGTATTCCAACTGAGCTTGAAATAAAAATTGCTGAATTAGTTAGAGAACTTGTTCCTTCGATTGAAATGATTCGATTTGTAAATAGTGGAAGTGAAGCGACAATGAGTGCTGTTCGTGTCGCAAGAGGATACACAAAGCGAGCTAAGATAATTAAATTCGAAGGCTGTTACCACGGACATGCTGATTTCTTTCTTATCAAGGCTGGGTCTGGTGCATTAACTTTTGGAGTACCAACAAGTCCAGGTGTAACCGAAGGAAATGCAAAAGATACTCTTGTCGCTGATTTTAATAAAATTGAGTCAGTTAAAAATCTAATCTCAAAAAATAAAAATGAGATTGCTGCAATAATTATTGAACCAATAGTTGGTAATATGGGAGTAGTTCCAGCGGAGAAAACTTTTTTAGAAGAACTCAGACAAATCTGTGATGAAGAAAAAATTGTTTTGATTTTTGATGAAGTGATGACAGGTTTTCGAGTTGCGAAAGGTGGTGCGCAGGAGTTGTATAATATTAATCCGGATTTGACAACATTTGGAAAAATAATTGGTGGTGGATTGCCAGTTGGTGCTTATGGTGGTAAAGAAGAAATAATGTCGTTGGTTGCACCGTCCGGTCCAGTATATCAAGCAGGAACATTGAGTGGAAATCCTCTTGCGATGTCAGCAGGTTTTGCTGCATTAAATTACATTAAAAATCATCCTGAAGTTTATGATGATCTTGAAATAAAGTCTAAAAAACTTGAAGAGGGAATGAAAAAAAATCTTCAAGAGATAGGGAAGAATTTTACTATTAATCGTGCTGGTTCGATGATGACACTGTTTTTTACTGAACGAGAAGTTAAATATTATGATGATGCGGTAAGTTCTGACACGAAATTGTTTGCTGAATATTTTCATCAAATGTTGAGGCGAGGAGTTTATTTACCTCCGGCACAGTTTGAAGCTTTCTTTGTATCAACAGCTCATACTGAAGATGATATAAATAAAACTCTCGATGCTCAGAGAGAAGCTTTTAAAGATTTATTTAAAATCTTGTAAAACCTTAGTCGATGTTTTATTTTTGCAACGCATTTGTTGTTTGAATTGAATTGATTTAAATGTTAGGAGAGGTGCAGGAGTGGCTTAACTGGCACGCCTGGAGAGCGTGTGTACCGTAAAACCGGTACCGTGGGTTCGAATCCCACCCTCTCCGCAAGGTTGGTGATTAAAAAGTTTGGCTCGCTATAGGCGATAACACGATAACCTATTTTAAGTAGAAAGTTGAATTTTTGCATTAACAATTAAAGTTCCAGCCGACAATTTTTATAAATTCCTTTATTTAATAATTGTCGCCCTCTGGGTGACAAATCTGCCCAGTGTATAAGCTTGGCGCCTGCTTCGATTACGCTAAGTAAAACAGAAAAATTTTTCAAATATTTATTTAATTGCGCACCAAAAAAATATTTTCATTTAAAGAAAATAAAATTTTTCTGCTTTGTCATTCTTATATGACCGAATCACGGAAATGCGTTACTCCTTCAGTCACGATTAGCAGGACTGCAGTCAGGTAAAAATTCATTTTCTCCAGACCCCCTTTTCTTTTTGTCTATTCACAATGTCCACATCGCGGGCAGAATCGATGTGAAGATTTTAATTTATTGTTTGACTTTAAATTAAAAATTTTATATCCTACAAATGTATGCAATTTTATTACTGTTTAAAATGAGTAGTAAAATTTTACTACAATGTCAAAAAAAATTTCAATAATCTTTAAAAACATTAAAAAGTATAGAGAAAATAAAGGCATTTCACAAGATAAGTTATCAAAACTTGCTGGCGTTACTTTACACACAATTACAAAGATTGAATTCGGGGCAACACCTAATCCAAGAATTGAGACAGTTAAAAAAATCGCCAAAGCATTGGGTATTAGCGTTGATAATTTGATAAAATAAGGTTATGACTAATAGAATTACAAAATTAAATTCAAATATTCAAGAAACAGTGATTAAAGAAAATCAGACATCTTTTGCTTTAAAAGTCGAGGAACAAAAAACCAACTATTTTTTAGATAAAATTTTAGATAAAGTAATTATTGGTGATTATTTAAAGGTAATGAAAAAATTGTCGTCTGAGTTTGTTGATCGTGCTTTTATTGACCCCCCGTATTTTTTACAGCTTCCACCTAAGAAATTGTTAAGATGGACGGGAAGCGTTTTGAATGGCATGAATGATCAATGGTATATGTTTAAGTATTTAGACGATCAAGATAATTTCACGAAAAATTATTTGACAGAAATTAAAAAATTAATTAAACCAAATACTACAATTTGGATAATAATATGGGCCTATCATAATATTTATAGAATTGGGAAAATAATATTAGATTTGAGATTTTGGATTTTGAATGATGTTATATGGTTTAAAACTAATCCAATGCCTAAATTACTGGGTGTTAGGTTCACAAATGTTATAAAAACATTACTTTGGGCAGTAAAAGAAAATAAGGTTAAAAATATACTATTAATAAAGAAATTGCGGGAAGTTTTTATGGTGGTAAATTAGGAATAAATGTTTGGCAAATACCACTTTGTTTAGGACAAGAAAGATTAATATATGAAATGGGAGAAAAAATACATTCAACGCAAAAAGCCGAGGAATTATTAAAATTAGTAATTTTAAGTTTTAAGAAATAAGGAGATATTATTTCGACTCTATGGCTGGAACTGGAACAACTGGTTTTATAGCTAAACAACTAAATCCTAAGTTTGTAATGATTAACATAAACAAAGATTATGTTGACGTCGTTATTAAAACATTCATTCTTAAATTTTATTTTTGTCAAAATCTTGGACTATTAGAGATTTTGTCAAATTTTAAACCTGAAACTTGAGTTATTGCTTAGGATATGATAACCCAAAATCCAAAAAATGCCACGAAACATATAGTTTTTTGGTATAATGAACACTATTTAAGGGTTATTCTAAAAACCTACTTTTTAATTAGGTTTCTGGAGCTTATGAAATACAGTCCAAAAAATCTTCAAATATCGTTTACGGGTAGGAACTTATCACACTTTGGAGGTCTACACCTTTTACGAAAATTAATTCAGAAACTTAACCTTCTATTCTTTTTATCTCATTATTTTCGATTTCCTCAAAGGAACAATCGCTACAGCATAGCAGAGGAGTTATTAGCCCTTCTTTATCCCATAATACTCGGACTTGGAAGAATAGAAACTTTCCATCTCATTAAACAAAATGTGGTATTCCAATACCTCACAGGATTGCCAGCTTATCCTAATCCTACAACATTAAGGCGTTTCCTTTTGCGTATAGTTCCCCTAGTACTCAGCAAATTAAGAAAGCCCCACGACAAGATATTTATGATAATGAATCAAAAACCCTACTCACTGATAAGGGTTAATTTCGATTTAAACTTTACAGTTCTTGTCCTTTATGGTAGACTGGAGTTTGCAAAAAAAGGATACAATCATATAAAGAAAAGCAGACCTTCTTATCATCCTCTGCTTTGTTTCAATGGTATAACCAAAGATTTTTGGTATGTTGAATTAAGACCAGGAGATGCTCATAGCTTTACAGGAGTTTTAGAGCTATTGGAGATCTGTTTTGCAAAACTTACATCATCTGTAAAAGTAAAAATCATCAGAGCGGATAAAGGTTTTTACGACCACAAAACTATAGAATATTTGGAATCAAAAAAGTATCTATTTGCTATAGTTGCAAAGATTATAAAACCTTTAAAGACAAGGCTTGCATCCCTGTCTGTTAGGAGATATACATCTGGATTAAAGGTTTCAGAGTTCATGTATCAACTTAATGGATGGAAAAAGCAATATCATTTTGTGGTTATAAGGCGATCTATTGCAGAGGAGAATTTAGACCAGTTAATTAATTTTACAATGGGCAAATATAATTATCATGTTATAGTCACAAACCTAAATCTCAAGCCACTGAATGTTTGGAAGTTTTACGATGGAAGGGTCGCAATAGAGCTTATCATCAAAGAACTAAGGGGAGATTATCCATTAGCGAAGATTCCGACAAAACACTTTGCAACTAACGAGGTATATTTTCATCTTCTTTTGGTTGCCTATAATTTTATAAATTGGTTCAAGCATCTCTGTATTCAACAGGAGTTCCAGAACATGGTGCTCAGGACACTAAGAACACGATTACTTTTTGTTCCTGGAGAATTGGTAAGAACTGATAACGAGACACTATTAAAATTCCCAGCTAATTTTTGGTATAAAGATAAAATAGGGTATGCACTTAAACAAATAGAGAAGCTAAAATATGAGATTTTCACGCATGATTCAGTTTAATATTCCAGAATTTTTGGAAAAACTAAACTATTACAACATATACAACATAGAATACGAGGAGGTGTATTGATGGAAAAGTCCAAGTCTTCTAAGCAGGCCAAAGGAAATTTGGTAACCTCCTCCGAGCGGATGGAGGAACCAAGAGTTGTTTGCTCAGAATGTGGGACGGAGAATGAAGAGGAGTCATCCTTTTGCGCTAATTGTGGTGTAGCCCTTTCGCCGGCGCGAAAGTGTCCGCAGTGTGATGCTCTAATTCTGCCGGGTGCCGATATTTGTGAAGCGTGCGGGGCATGGCTTCTGGAAGGCCAGTGCAAGTTCTGCTATGCACCTCTGGAGGAAGGGGCGAAGTTTTGCGCGGAATGTGGCAATCCCGCTGATGGCATACCGTGTCCCCAATGTGGTAACATGAGCTATTTTGATTTCTGTAAGCATTGTGGAATTCCGCTAACACCTCAGGCCCGTCAATCCATTGAGGATCTCAAGCGAACAATCGAAGCGCAAGGTCTTTTAGTACCAACCGAGCAAACAGCTACACTCTCCCGACCTTCCGAGGAAAGGATAGAGTTAATAAAGATGAAAGAATACCAGAACAAGGTTGAGAAATGGCAGCAGAAGAAGTCCGCTGAGCCCCTTTTTCATAAGGGGCGGGCGGATAAGCTCATTGACCAAGCCAAAGAGATACAAAGCCAGCAAACTCCATCGATCCAATCCGATGCTTTGGAGAAGCTTCAGCAACGCAACTTTAAGAACAACCAGGAGGCCAGACGTTTTTTTGGAGCTTTAAAGGTGATTTTGCCGACGATTAAGATTACCAGAAAACCAATTGGGTGGCTTTGTAAGGCCTACGATTGTTTGCATCCGGAGGGTCCGCAAGGTTGTGCGGACCCAGCTCCAGGCGGGGAGTGGATTTTTGAAACCGAAACAATATCTACTCTTGAGGAGGTTCAGATATGAGTGAAGAAAAGACGATCCATTCGGAAGAGGAAGGGATTATTTCTTCGGGGATGCAAGAGGCTACAGAGCGTGAAGCGGGCGGTGTTATTTCCTCTGGAGTTACGCTAGCGGAAAGTGAAGTGGTACTCAAGGGAAAGCGCTATAGGCTGATAGATAGGCTCGCTGCATCCGGTGAGGCCGAAACCTTCCTGGTAGAACATGCTGGCGATCGCTTTGTCCTGAAGATTTATTATCCAGCATTTCAGCCGAAGCACGAAATTGCCGAGTATATTCAAGGGATTCGGCATCCGGATATCGTTGCCCTGATTGACTGTGGATGGTATCAGGGCCGGTTCTATGAGGTCATGGAATACGCTGCCGGTGGAACTCTTTCTGAGGTGCTTCCCATCCGGGATCCTCAGAGGCTGAGGGAAATTGTGCGCGAGGTCGTCAATGCCCTCCATTTCTGTCATGAAAGAGGTGTCATTCATCGGGATATTAAACCGTCAAACATCTTTTTTAGGGATCGTGAACGTCGGGATATCGTCGTGGGCGATTTCGGGATCTCTTCAGTGTTGGAGGAGGGTTTTTCGAAGAAGCTGACTGGTCAGGCCCGTACCCTTGTATATGCGCCACCAGAGGTGTTTCAAAGTATTCGAGGAAAGACGGTTGTTGACAGATCTGTAGACTACTATGCCCTTGGCATAACTCTCATCCACCTATGGACGGGTCGTGAGCCGTTTGAGGGGTTAGGTGAGTATGGGACTATGCGCATGAAAATGGAGGGTCGGGTGGAGATACCTGAGGACCTCCCGCGGGAGTTTCAGACGCTCATCAAAGGACTCATCACCGTCAATCCGGCGCACCGCTGGGGATATGATGATGTTCAACGCTGGCTTCGCGGCGAAGAGGTTCCGGTCTACTCCGAAGTCCATAAAGAGTATCCACCGTTCGTCTTCTCGATGAAAGGGGGACAAGAGATTGTAGCGATAGATCCCGCAAGCCTGGCTGATTTGATGGAACGAGATCCCGAGCTTGGGAAACGTCACCTTTACAGGAAGGCCATTTCAAAATGGCTCGAACCCGTCAACCAGTTCCTTTATTCCGCTATAGAGACCATCGTAGAGGAGGAGTATCCGCGTGATCAGGAGGCAGGGTTGGTCAAAGCTATTTATATCCTGGACCCGAATCGCCCATTCCGAGGGGTAGATGGCGGTCAGTATGGGACGCCGGAAGAGATTGCATCCCACTTAGAGGAACATTTTCTCCACTATAAGAAAGAGCTCAAGCAGCCGACGGCCGCCCTGTACCTTTACCTAGAAGCGAGAGGGTATAAGCAAGAAGCTGACAAGTTCCGGAAGCTCTTTGCTGTACCGGACTCAACAAAATTGGCTCTCAATACTCTGATCCTCTCTCTGGAAGGGGGTGATATACTCAGAATAGGCTCGTATCGCTTTCAAAGGCCAGAAGAGCTTTTGGAAGTCGATGAGGCAGTAAAGCAACATCTGGTGGACGACCTTCGTGATCCTTATTCTAAGCTCTCACTGTGGCTTCAGCAGTTCCCTGAGTTAAAGGATAGCATCGAAAAATGGCGTTCGCTTAAACGCTTTGATATCACCACATTCCGTTATGCTATAAAGGGAGGATTTCTATGGCGGAGTACCTAATCCTCAAGGATGCTGGCGATTTAGAGCAGCTGCTTCGTGAAAACGCCCATAGGCTTTTGCAGCAGGACGTAAAAGAGCTAAATTACTGGCTCCGCTATTATGCGGACACCTCTTTGAATGAGCGGCTGTTAGAAGTAGCGGAGGGGCAGGGCACGAACAGTGAAGCCGTGTTGGCTTTGGCAACAGGTGTGCTCCACAACTTTGATGACATTAGATTAGACCCGTTTGCATCTCTGGAGCGCATACTGACGATAGTAGACACAAAGAAATTATGGGAGGATCAGAGCTTCATGGCAGGATTTGCAGAACAGGTGGCGTTGATGCTTACAGAATATGCTAAGCGTATTGAAGGAAGCGGAAACGTCGATGCCGTCATTGGCTATTTGCGGGAATTTCTGAGGGTTCTTAGGGCTACCTACGATAAACACAGTCAGATGTGGCAGCGCGTGATGTCTACCATCCCTTCGACGACCTTCGTTCCCTTAGCCCGGTTGGTCGCAAGTAATGACGGGGTTGCAGAATTTGGAGAACTTTATCAAGGGGTTCTCGCCATAGTTCGGTCGGTAGAGAATGGTGGTCCGTGGATGGAGAAGGTGGCAGAGGAAGAAAAAGCAATTAGGTCTAAGGCTCTTGAAGTGGAGCAACAGATAGATCAAGAACGGGAGCAGAAAAGAGCGGAGGTCGAGAAGGCATACGATCAGATGATTAAAGAAAAGCGTAAAGAAGTAAAGAAACAGAATAAAGAATTGCGAAATAAATCGATGTTGAGCTTTGCTTTTACTATTTATTTTATTTTTGTTTCGATCATGGCTAAAATTTACGGGTGGCCTGAGCAGTCTGGGTTCGACAAACATCCGGAGGCTTTTTTTGTTGTTGTTTTGATAGAGTTGCCATGGATATTGATAATGATGCCAAAGGTAATAGAATTAGCAGTAGAATTAGCAGGGTGGTTAGGTGCAATTTTTGGTTTTTTATTAAGCGTTTTGATTATATATTTAGTTATTTACTCTGCTCCGGTTTTATCTTTGATTGGAGCCGGTGTAACGGTGTACTATTGGAGGACTTATAGAAATAAATTACTCGAGGCTGCTGGGTTAACGTCGGAAGAGGCAAGTGCTAGACAGTTGTCTCTCGATAGGATCGAGGAATACTATCGAGCGATGCGGAGGATGAGAATTGGTGAAATAGTGGTTGCGGCAATTCTTGTCACGAAAACATCTAAAACCAAACAGGAGGAATGAAGAAATGGCTAATCAGTGGGTTTACAAGGTTATTCCTCTCCCACGCAATGTTACAATTATGCGAAAGCTTTTCGAAGCTAGGTTACCGGAGGACATAACCGCAGGCTACGTGGAGAAGATCATCAATGATATGGCTCAACAGGGTTGGGAATTTTATCGTGCAGACGAGTGCACGATTGTGGAACGACCCGGTTGTCTTGGTTCATTACTAGGACGACGGGAAAGTGCCTATACTTATAACATGCTGGTCTTTCGTCGGCAAGCCAGCGCATAAGCTTGAGAGACCTTGTGGCCTGGTAGTTAAAAGGTCATCCCGGGATGAGTTTTAGCATATTGTAGAAGGAGGCATTGTTGGCATGTCCAACACGTGCTTGAAGTGCGCTACCAACAACCGGGATAGCGCAAAGTACTGCAAGCGCTGTGGGGAACGCCTTGCGAACCTCACAACAAGTCTAGCTATTGACGATCTCGTCGTCTCGGAGCAGGTAAAAGCGGAGCTCTTGGAGATTGTGCAACTTGCAGAAAGACAACAAGGGCAATCGGTGGGGCGGCCTAACTTCAATACTATCATCATAGGGGAGGCGGGAACAGGTAAGAACACAATTGTTGACTTCTTGACTGCAACCTTCATACGCTGCGGTCTTATCAAGGATGCGGTGACCGTTGAGGCTGCAGATTATCAGCAATTTAATAAGGACTTAGCGCAGAACTTTCAAAAGGCAAAAGGTAATTTGCTCTTTATCAATGATGTGCAAAAGCTCGTACCCGCAGGTTACTCCAGCACTGTAGATCCCCTCGACAAACTGCTTGTGGAGATAAAGAAGTCGTTAGACGACCCCATCGTAATTCTGGCAGGTTTGTACAAGGGCTTTGAGGAGTACTTGAAGAACAACCCGAATGTTAAGGGGCTTTTCGCTTATACCCTGAGGCTCACGAGACTGAATCATGATCAATTGTTGACCATTGCTGAGAAGAAGTTGAACGCCTGGGGATTGTATCTTACAGACCAGGCTCGTGAAATGCTAAGAAAGCGTTTCCTGTGGCTCTACCGACACGCAGATGAGTCCTATGGGAATGGACATGTGGCCCAGAGCGAGGCAGACGGCATCAGAAAAAGATATCTACTCCGCAAGGGGGACGATGGACTTATCTTTCCAGAGGATATAAAGGGGCCAGTAACAGAGGTGAAGCCGGCTGAGGAGATTATGCGTGAACTGAACGAGCTTGTAGGGATGGATGAGGTCAAGAAAGAAATTGGCGATTTGATCAAAATGCTCGAAGTCCAGAAGAAGCGTGCGGATCTGTCAGGTCGCCCGTTCCTTCCTAATCTTCATATGGTGCTTACCGGGAATCCTGGCACGGGCAAGACTACGATCGCAAGAAAGTTAGGTGAGGTCCTGGCAGCCATAGGTTTATTGGACCGAGGACATGTGGTGGAAGTTGATCGTAAGAACCTTGTAGCTGGGTATGTGGGACAAACGGCACCCTTGACAAACGCGAAGATAGATGAGGCTTTAGGGGGTGTCCTCTTCATTGATGAAGCCTATACCATGAAGCAGGGGGATAATGATACATTTGGGCAGGAAGCAATTGATACACTCCTTAAACGAATGGAGGATGACCGGGGGAGATTGGTTGTGATTGCAGCAGGTTATCAGCAGGAAATGCAGAGATTTCTGGACTCAAATCCTGGACTTCGGTCTCGGTTCACACGGTTTTTCCACCTACCTGATTATAAGCCAGAGGAGCTTTTCTTGATTTTTGAAGGTATGGTGAGGGGTTACGGATACAAACTGGGACAATGTGCGGACGAGGAAGCCAAGAGAGTTTTATGGGAGATGTGGGAGAGACGCGATAGGAATTTCGCCAACGCTCGAGAGGTCAGAAATTTTGTTGAGGAATGTATCAAAGTCCAAAGCAGGCGAGTTACGGCAGAGCCTCCAGAGGATCCAGAGGAATGGTCGTTGATTTTGCCTGATGATGTCCGAAAAGCTTATCACGGCGAGGAGAGACGTCTTTCCTTGCAGGAGGTTCTGGCAAAGCTCGATGGATTGGTTGGTTTACAACGGATCAAAGAAGAGTTAAGGAAACTGGCGGCTTACCTGGAGGTGGAGCGAGTACGGGCAGCGACAGGAGTTGGGCAGACGCCTTTGAATTTACATTTTGTATTTCGTGGGAATCCGGGCACCGGTAAGACGACGGTAGCTCGTATTCTGGGGGAGATTTTCCAGGCTCTTGGACTTCTGCGGCGAGGGCACATCGTGGAGGTCGACCGGAAAGACCTCGTAGCAGAGTATGTGGGGCAGACGGCACCCAAGACAAATGCTGTTATCAACAGGGCTATGGGAGGAATCCTGTTTATTGACGAAGCCTATACCCTGGCATACGACTCTTTTGGCCGTGAAGCAATTGATACGCTTCTCAAGCGTATGGAAGACGATAGGGGCAAGTTTGGGGTTATTGTGGCGGGCTACCCCAATGAAATGCAGAGGTTTTTGGACACTAACCCGGGACTGGCCTCACGCTTTACCCGCTACGTCGACTTTGAGGACTATATGCCCGAAGAATTGAAAGCGATATTTATTTCGATGGTGTCGGCAAAGGCCATGCGCTTGGGACCTGATGCAGAAGAGAAGGTTCTTACGCTTATGGAGGATCTTTACCGCCGTCGGGACAAGAATTTCGCCAACGGTAGAACAGTCAGGAACATCTTTGAGCAGGTGCTTGTGTGTCAAGCGGAAAGAATCCAGCGTCTGCTGGCCGAAGGTACTACCCAACAAGAAGACCTCATTACAATCACTGTGGACGATATAGAGGAGGTGGCAAAATGATTAGCACCAGAGTTCTTAGAAGGAGCGACGGCAGACTTCTTGGAAGTCGGCGGGTTTGCCTTTTCTTCCCCGGCTTTTTGGCCGGCGGTTTCTCCAAATAAATATACACGGATGAACGAGATTATGCGCATCTTGATCAAGAACCAGTTACGTGCTTGTATATGCCGGCAGCAGATAGGTAATTAAGAAGATAAAATGGTTATGAAAGTTATAATCTAGGAAGGTGGCAGTAAAATGGATGACAAAGAATTGAAAGAACTCTTAAGAAAAATGGGTATTGAGGACACGGATGGTTCCTACCGTATCGATCCAGTGACTGGGGAGATAAAGAAAGTTGGATGGTTCACCGAATCGTATACAGGATACCGGATTGACAAGGATACTGGGGAGATAAAGAAAGTGGGCTGGTTTACCGAGTCGTATACAGGATACCGGATTGACAAGGAAACTGGGAAGATAAAGAAAATGGGCTGGTTCACCGACCATGACACGGGCGTCCGTGTTGAAAAAGAGTCTGGAAGGGTTGTAAAAGATGGCCCCTGTCTCATCGCAACTGCATGCGCTAAAGCAATGCACCTGCCTGATGATTGCATTGAACTGAAAGTGTTACGGGCTTTCCGGGATACTTATGTGCGAAACCTCTCTGATGGGGACGCTCTCATCCTGGAATATTACTCTATCGCGCCTCGTATTGTGAAAGCCATTGAGGGAGAAGCAAACGCGCACGAGATTTACGCACAACTCTACAAGCAACTGGTATTAAAGACGGTTGAACTTATCAGCGCAAGGAAATATGAAGAAGCTTTTGCCAACTGTTTTATGATTATTACAAACATGAAACGTAGATACCTTGAGTAAAACGGGTGGAAAACCACATGCTGATTTGCCCCAACTGTAAGTCAAAAATTGATGACGACTCCTGGTTCTGTGACCAGTGCGGACAGGAGTTGCAGTTCTGCCCTCAGTGTCGCAGACCCGGCCGGGGCCGATTTTGTACTTTTGATAGCAAAGAACTTGTTAAGGCTTCAAACCTGTTTAAGGACGGCGCTCCTGTTGCATCGGTACCTCCCCCTGAGCAGGCAAGCATTCGAACAACACAGGCGAAAGGACCAATCCTTCAGGTGGATTCACCAACCGTCGGGCTTCATCTCATTAATCGAAATCTTAACCTTGACATAGTCATCCAAAAAGGCGATGTGATCGGGAGAACGGAAGGGCGTTTTGCGGATGTGTTTTCACCCTTTAAGAAAATATCCCGTCAACATTGCAAGTTCACCTTCGACCCTCAGGTGGGTTGGATGGTAACAGATCTCGGTTCAACAAACGGAACCAAATATAATAATCAGGTGCTTGAGCCACACAAACCCCAGGTGTTGAAGGATAAATCCTTTCTTGTAATCGGCAACATTGAGTTCTACATTGAAATAAAAGATCACAAGCAAGACAAGACTGAGCGGGTGTGAAATCATGGAACTGCGCATTACGGCTTTAACCAATACCGGCCGGAGGGAAAGGAATGAGGATAGGATTCTGCTTGGGGAGGAAATCCTAGCAGAGGGACGGAAGGATCTGTCGATTCTACTGGATGGGGATGCCTGCTATCTCATTGCTCTGGCGGATGGTATGGGAGGATATAATGCCGGAGAGGTAGCAGCAGAGATGGTTCTAAAATTGATGGCCCGGGAAGTTCATAGTGTTCCTTCAGGACTTTCAGAATCCACATTATTAGAGCAGATTCGCTCATGGGCACAGAAGGTTCATGCACAGGTTTTAGAAGAATCACAGCGTAATCCCGACTTGGCAGGGATGGGAACGACGTTGGTGGCTCTGTTGCTTTATGGCGGACTTGCTTACTATTTCAATGCAGGAGATAGCCGGCTATATCGGCTGCGAGACGGATGTCTCGTTCAAATATCGCAGGATCACTCGGTAAAGGCAGTCACAGGTGTTCCATCGCATATGCTTTTAAATTCCTTTGGTGGGGGGAAGACAGTTTTCGTGGACTGTGCACACCTCAAATTATTAGATAGCGACGTGTTACTCTTATGCAGTGATGGATTAACGGATATGATAACAGACGATGAAATTGAAGCAATTCTAAATACTGCACAGGACCCTGCAAAAGAGCTGGTAGTGTCAGCCTTGAAACGAGGTGGACAAGATAATGTATCGGCTATTGTTATCCACATTTGCAGAACAATGAATAAGCATAGCGGATCTGAGATGGAGGGATAGCTATGGAGTTCCCGGATATCGTACCATACGAGTTTGCCGTTCTGATTGGTTGGCTTTTTGTTGTGTTACTTTATATGTTAGGCAGCAGAGTCTGACGACGCAGCTGTCTGTTTTGGAATGTTCCTGTTCACTCTGCTCGCTCCTTTTCTTCCTTCATGGGGACGACTATTATTTATGGCTCTCTTAGCCTTGATTTTTCTGCAAGGTTTTACGGCGCTGTTCATTGGAACAAGAGTGGCGGATGCGATGATTGGAAGCCTGGCAGCGGATCTGGTTCGTTTCATCGTGAGGCTCCTGTTCGCTCCGTTGACAGTAACTCGCAAATTGCTACAGTTCTTGCGAAAATGGATGATATGATAGGAAAAAGAGGTCAATTCTTTACAATTGACAAAAGAGAGTAAAAATGGTATAAAAACCTATGGCGAGGCCATTAAGGATACATTATACTGGAGCAGTTTATCTCATTTACCTGTCGTGGCAATGAAAGGAAAGGGATATTTGATTATGATACAGACAGAAAAACATTTTGTAAGATATTAAGCCAGTCAGCGAAAATTTATAATATCAAAGTATTCAGCTGTATATTGATGAAGAGCCACTTCCATCTGCTTATTGAGACACCTCAGGGTAATCTTGGGGAATTCATGAGGCATTTTAATATCACATATACGAGCTATTACAAACGAAGGTATGATAAGACAGGACATCTGTATTAGGGCAGATATAAGAGTATTTTAATAAATAAAGAATAGCGTTTAAAAATTGTTTAAAAGGATAAAAATGAAAGAGGTATTTACCCTCACTAAATTTGAAAAAAAATGGAGGATAAATGCCCATGAAAATAACATTCAATAAAGACCTAAGCGAAAATATTGAATATTTCAAAGGAAACAAAAATCTAGTTTATTTTATTAATTCAATTGTATTAAGATTTCTGAAATATTTAATTGAAACTTTACTTGAAGCAAAAGTTGAATATGAGAGGAGTAAAGCTTTGATAAAAAGGAATTGGTACCGTAATGGTTATTACACAAGACATCTAATTACAAAGTTCGGACTAATTGAAAATATTCGAGTTCCGAGATTAAGATATATGGTATATCAAAATAATATTTTTAATAAATGGGAAAGACGCCTTAGTGATGTAAATGACTTTATAACAAAAGTCTTCACACAAGGTGAAAGTTACAGAGATATAAAAAGAATAGTTAAATATTTCTTTAATGAACCCATGATGAGTTTATCAACTATTAGTGGAATAACCAATAAAGTATTCGATAGATTAAAAGAATTTCATAATCGCAGGATATACCGCATAAAAAATCAAATCCAGAATGGATGAAATTTTTATAGAAAAAACAATTACACATAAAAAAACAAAAAATATAAAAACCCCGCAGTGATTTAATGTGAATAGCCCCCAATCGCATTGGGGGTTAATGGGAAGAAAAAAAGAGCCCTGAAGGGGTTCAATTATAACAGAAATTGTTCTAAACGATCTTAAAAAATCAATTATAGATCAAACAAAAAAATTTTGAACATCACATTCAACCCTTTCAGGGTTGGATTATTCTTTTGAACAAATTCCCCGAATGCAATTCGGGGCTAATCAAATTCAACTCCTTAGGAGTTGAGAAAATTCTCCCAAAAAAGAGATTGATTTAAATTCAGCAAATTGAAAATTAAATCCAGATTGGACGAAATTATTATAGAAAAATCAATTTCACATAAAAAATCCCGAATGGATGAAATTATTATAGATAAAATTGCAGGCACAAGATCAAAAAATCCTAAAAGAATGACATTATGAAAAAAATTTTCAGGCCAAAAATTCAAAACGCTGAAGTTTGTGATTGATTTAATAATGACACTACTTCGGAGTTTTAATTTTGTGTTTGTGTGAATTTCATTCTTTAATAATTTCACCACTTCGTGGTTAATTTTACTACAAATAGGTCGCTCCTATGGAGCTTTAATATTTTTTGTTTCTTGTCTTTTCTACAAATAGGTCGCTTCTAACGAAGCTTTTTTAAGTTCGATAAAAACAAAAATTACCTACAGACATTTTAATAGAAATCGCAGAGCGATGACCTACTTGTAGAAAAAATATTGAACAACATCAAAATTAAAGTTGCGTAGCAACGACCTATTTGTAGAGAGATTTTTTTTACATCCAGCCAAATTAAAGTTGCATAACGACGACCTATTTGTAGAACGAATTATGTGCTGCATAAAAAATCAAATCCCGAAAGGATGAAATTATTATAGATAAAATTACAGGGACAAGAAATAAAAAAATCCTGAAAGGATGACATTATAAAAAAATTTTCAGGCCAAAAATTCAAAACTCTGAAGTTTGTGATTGATTTGATAATGTCACTCCTTCTGAGTTTTAATTTTGTGTTTGTTTGAATTTCATTCTATGATAATTTCACCACTTCGTGGTTAATTCTACGAATAGGTCGCTCCTATGGAGCTTTGATATTTTTTGTTTCTTGTCTTTTCTACAAATAGGTCGCTTCTACGAAGCTTTTTTAAGTTCGATAAAAACAAAAATTACCTACAGACATTTTAATAGAAATCGCAGAGCGATGACCTACTTGTAGAAAAAATATTGAACAACATCAAAATTAAAGTTGCGTAGCAACGACCTATTTGTAGAGAGATTTTTTTTACATCCAGCCAAATTAAAGTTGCATAACGACGACCTATTTGTAGAACGAATTATGTGCTGCATAAAAAACCAAATCCTGAAAGGATTTAACTTGATTATCCTTCATTTGTATTGGGTGTAAAATGGTAATCAAGAATATTAAAACCACAAAGGGCTTTGATATTAGTTGCTTATTCTCATCTTTATTTGATTACAATTCTTATACTTTCACCTTCGCTTTCATTTTGATGACGATCCAGTGCGGTAATTATATAAGTAATCTCACCCTGTAATTTATCATCAATTTTATCTACAAATTTTTCTTTTTTGGGAATTAAAATACTTAAAATGTTTTCTGGGTTTTCTAAATCAACTTTATTTTTATTTACAAATCTATAAACAACATAACCATAGGCTTTTTCACCCTGAGAATTTATTTCAGGTTCGTCCCATTCAAGAATTATTTTATCACTCATTTTTTGAAAACTTAAGTTTCTAATTTTATTCGGTGGAATTGAATCAATCCAATTCATTGTTGGAAGCAGGGCAGGATACTTATAAATCTTGTTTTTTAGACTATCTAATAGTCCGCCTTGATTTTGGTAGATTGATTTCGCACTAAAAAATACCGAACCAAGCACATTCTTATTGTCTCTATTCATTTTAATTTGTTCACCAATTTCAAAACCTTTTTCAAGGTAATTTTTAGCTTGAAATCGACTTGAAAAATGTCCAATATATAAATGCCTATCTTCAACAACAGAAGCCCACCAGGGCAAAAGCTTACGGTAAGGTGCCTTTGGATGATCCATCTCCCAATAGAGTTGAGGAATTATGTAATCGATATATTTCCCTCTAATCCAGCTTAACGGATCGCAGTAAATAATTGAATATGAATTAAACCCATCTGTTCCAGCATATTTATTTTCAACTATTCCAAAAGGACTGATACCAAATTTTACATACGGTTTGTAAGATTTAATTAATTCATATATTCTTTTCATTAATGAATTAATGTTATCTCGTCGCCAGTCATCAATATTTGTGAAACCACGATTGAATTTCGAAAATGTGATTGAATCTTCTTTTGAGACTTTTGGAGAATAAGGATAAAAATAATCGTCAAAGTGAATTCCATCGACATCATATCTGGTCAGGACATCTGCTATGACATTTAAAATATAGTTTTGAACTTCAGGATTTCCGGGATCAAGCATTTTGTAATTACCAAACGATAAAATCCAATCAGGATTAGTTTGTGAAATATGTTTATAAAAAATTTGATAATCACCAGTATCTTTCACAGCTCGATAAGGATTGAACCAGGCATGCAATTCCATCCCCCGTGAGTGCGCTTCTGAAATTGCAAACTCAAGCGGATCAAAATAAGGCTCTGGTTCTTTACCTTGTTCATTTGTTAACCAATATGACCACGGCTCAAAATTAGATTTATACAATGCATCACATTCAGTCCTTACTTGAAAGAAAACAGCATTCATGTTTGCTTCTTTTAATTTGTCAAAGATTTGCACAAGCTCGGAAATTTTCTGCCCTGATGTTGCATTACGATTTCCAGGCCAATCTATATTCGCAACAGTTGCAACCCATGCACCACGAAATTCCCTTTTAGGATAAATATGTTGAGCAATTGTTGACTTAAAAAGAACTATGATTAAAAGCATTGCCAATAAAATTTTTCTCATTTTTCTGCCTCTAAGATTTGAATTTGATTTTTTTTGGTTTTAAAAATTCAGTTTATTCTGGATAACATAAAAATTAGAAATTCGATACCTATAAGCACAGACATTAACAATTAATTAAATAATCTTTTAATGCAATATAAACAGCGATTGAATATCTGAGAAATGATTTTGAAGGTAGGTAAAAAAGATTTGAATTTTAGATAAAATAAGTTAATGAAAAGTTACTGATGAAAAATTACTTGAAAGCTCAATCACAAAATGATCTTTTGACTTATCAAAATTCCTTGAACGATAAATATTTTTTTCAATCTTTTCTAAACCATTTATATCTACACTCGAGAAATTTTTGTCCGTAATAATTTCAATTGCAGCATTATCTGGTAAATCTATATCAATACTTGAAAAATTAACATCAACGTAAATGGTTGACTGACCTGCTGGTTGACCTAATTTTATTTTGCCTGACGAAAAGTTACTCTCAATTTTTATATCCTTTGCTTTGATTTCAGTGAAGTCAAGATTGAAATCAGATATGTTTGTAAGAATTTTAATATCCCATTCGGGGTTTTGATGAAGTCTTAAATCTAACTGATTTTGATTTTTCTTCGAAGGTAGAATAATATCAAATCCTTTTTTTGAAACTTCTGAATTAAGAAAAAAAAATGCTGAGGTGTCGGAGAGATCTCCATCAAATTTGTATTCACCAGTTTTGTATTGAACTTCACCATCAATTAAATTTTTAGTGGATGAATTAATCTTCATCATTCCGTAATTAAACTCAACATTCAGTTTTGCATTCTTTATTTGTGGAGAGTAAAAATGACTTATCGTTTCTGATTTCTCTTTCTTCATATCTCGATAAAGACGAACATTCCCACAATGGAATGGATTAAAAATAAAAGCATAAACAATAAAAGATAACAGAACAGCAGTAACAAATACTAAGAGATTTAATGCGATTTTATTTTTGAGTATCAATCGCAAACCAATCAAAATTAAAATTACTGGCCAGAGTTTTAGAATAAAATCCAGTTCCACGTTTACTGCAAAAAAATTATCAATTAAAAAGAGTAAACCAAGAACTGTTAAAAATATTCCCCAAAAGAAATGATTAGTTTTCATTTTTTATTCCCTGTTTTTTTATGCTGTCATAAATGAGATATAAACCTATCAATATCATTATTAGAGGAGCAAAAATCTCAAAATCAAGTATGTCTATGAAATTTTCCAGAAAAAGAAGAGTTCCAATTATTAGTAAAATTATTCCAAAAATCTTCTTAGTTTTTTCCTTCCGATCAGTGAAGTCAGATGCCGTATTAACGAGTTTTTCGTCAGGAATTTCTGTAAAATCTTTTATTTCAATTTCATCGGGATTAAAGGGCTCTAGAGGTAATATAATCAAAAGAATTATATATAATATTAGTCCAGCACCATTTAAGAGAGTTATTAAAACAAATAAAAGACGGATCAGAACTGGATCAATATCGAAATATTTTCCAATTCCTCCACACACACCACCAATTATTTTATTTTGTCGAGATCTATAAAGCTTTTTATTCATTTTATTCTCCAGATTTTTTTCTTTGACGACTTAAATGCAAGAATGTTTCGATTACATAAAGCTAATTAAAAGTTAACCATTCTAAAAATTAAATGCCCGAATATGTAAAGAACTAGAATTATTATCAGCCATGTACATAAATCGAGAAAAATTCCAGCCTTGAGCATGTCAGTAATTTTTAATTGCCCCGTACTATAAACTATTGCATTGGGTGGTGTTGCAACTGGCAGCATAAAAGCCATTGAAGCTGCAAATGTTGCTGCAAGTGCGAGTAATTTACCATCTATATTTAACCCATTAGAAATTGAAAGGAGAATTGGTATCATCATCGAAGTCACAGCTGTATTCGAAGTTACTTCTGTTAGTAATTCCATCAGGATAATCACTATAACTAAAACTAATAAAATATTTGCATTACCGATCAGGTTAATTGAACTTTTTGCAATCCAGCCAGCGAGTCCAGTCTTAAACATTGCATCTGATAAAGCAATACCACCGCCAAAAAGTAATAAAGTCCCCCAATCAATAAATTTTGAGTCTTCCCAATCGAGAACAAATTTTCGGTTCTTCCAATCAACAGGGATAAAGAACATTAAGATTGCAACTGATAGAGCAATTATGTTTTCATCGAAATAAGTGAGTTGATTTAGAATTTTCTCAGGAAGCAGATGTTCCCAGAATGGATTACTTATCCATAAGATTAATAGAATAATAAAACTTAATAGGGTTAATTTCTCACCCTTAGAAATAGAACCTAAATTTTCTTTTAAGCCATATATAAAATCTTTACCATTTTGAATTTCAACTTGATTGATTGAAAAAACATTTATGAGCAAAATCCAAACTATTGGAATACTAATAAAAGTTATGGGAAGACCTAATTTCATCCACTCAAGAAAGTTAATCTCTCCCATACCAGATGTGCGTAAAATCGAAACGCAAATTCCATTTGGAGGTGTTCCGATCAAGGTTGCAACTCCTCCAATTGATGCACCATAAGCAATAGATAAAGACAGGGCTTTTGCAAAATTGTTGTTAGTTGTTTTTGTAATTCTAACAATTCCAATGACGAGTGGAAGCAACATTGCTGTCGTTGCAGTATTTGAAATCCACATTGAGAGTAAAGCTGAAATAAATATCATCGCCAAAACTATTGACTTCGGTTTATTAGCAAGATCTTTAACGCTTAATATTGAATAAGTTAAACGCTTATCCAGATTCCATTTTTGCATAGCCCTTGCAATCAAAAATCCACTTAGAAAAAGATAAATTATTGGATTAGCATAATTAGCAAGCACATTCTTCCCATTAAAAAAATAGATTTCCTTTCCAGCAACTCCACTAACTTTGAATAATGGAAGAATGACTGCTGGCAGAATTGCAGTTGCTGGGATTGGAATTGCCTCTGTTATCCATAAAATCACCATCATCAGTAGCAAAGCCAGTACAATTTTCATACTGTATGAAAGCTGTGAAATTTCTGAAGCTGATAAACTTGAAAAGTTTGATTGAAGGTAATCAATAAAGTTCTGTGGAGTCGG
This sequence comes from Ignavibacteria bacterium, assembly GCA_013177855.1. Taxonomy (NCBI): domain Bacteria; kingdom Pseudomonadati; phylum Ignavibacteriota; class Ignavibacteria; species Ignavibacteria bacterium. Next base: position 307,800 of record JABLYA010000001.1, on the reverse strand, counting down.
CAAAATCAGAATAATTATGAATAAAACAGGACCAGTAATAAATCCTAATAAACTTCTTATTTTATCAAATTTTGAAATAGCTTCATTCATTTTATTAACTCTTTTTGAGAAGTTCAATAATTTCTTTCATAACAAGAATAGTATAATCAATTTCTTCGATAGTTGTTTGAGGACTGAACGAGAATCTAACAGCACTAGAGGCTCTACTTTTGTCATATCCAAGTCCAATTAAAACATGTGATGGTTCCAATACACCGCTTGTACATGCTGAGCCGCTTGAAACAGCAACTCCTCTAATGGCAAAATTCATAATTAATGTATTCTCATCGATATTATAGTAATCTGGATTAAAAGAAATGTTTAGGATATACGGTGTGCAGTTTTCTAGTGGGGAATTAAAGAGAATTTTATCATTAAATTCACGAAGCTTTTCAATCATATAATTTTTTATTTGAAGAACTATAGAGTGATTCTCTTCTAATTTTGAATGTGAAATTTTGGCTGCGGTGGCTAAGCCAATAATACCTGCTACATTTTCAGTTCCACCTCTCCGATTTCTCTCCTGCGCACCCCCAAAAATGATTGGTGAGATAGGGGTTCCAGTTCTAATATATAAGAAGCCTGCTCCTTTTGGTCCGTTTATTTTATGAGCTGAAGCTGATAATAAGTCAACTTTTAATTTCGCTAAATCAAATTTGAATTTTCCAAAACTCTGGACTGCATCGATATGAAAAATAATTTTATTCTTGCTAGTTATCTCAGAAATTGAATAGATATCATTTATTGAACCAATTTCATTGTTTATATGAATTAATGAGACCAATCCTGTTTTATCAGTAATTGATTGTTCAATTTGTTTGTGGTTAATTCTTCCCATTTTATCAGGTTTTAAGTAAGTAACCTTAAATCCTTCAGTTTCGAGGAATTTGCAGGTTTCTAATACAGCGTGATGTTCAATTAGTGATGTGATTATTTCATCTTTTCCATAATCTTTTTTTAATGCTTTTGCAGTTCCAATTAAAGCAAAATTAATTGCTTCTGTTCCGCCGCTTGTGAAATATATTTCGCTTTGTTTGGCATTGAGTAGTTTTGCAAGATCATCTCGTGCAATTTCAATTGCTGCACGAGTTTCCTGTCCAAATTTATGTATCGATGATGGGTTGCCAAATTTATCTTTGAGGTATGGAAGCATAGCATCAAGAACTTCAGGATGGAGCGGCGTAGTAGCAGCGTAATCTAAATAAACATCTCGATATTTAGTCATTTTTTTTCTGTCTTTCAATTAAGATTTTGATACCTTCAAGAACCAAATCAAATTCGAGATTTACTTTTAATTTTGTTTTCCCATAAATCAATTTTGAGAAACCTCCAGTTATAACAATCTTAACATCTGAATTCAATTCTTCCTTTATCCGATTAATCATTCCCTCAAAAGCATCAAGTGCGCCGAACATAATGCCTGACTGCATATTTGTTATAGTATTGGTACCAATTACTTTTTCGGGGAAAATTAATTCTACTTCTGGAAGTTTCTCAGCAGCTTGATATAAAGCTCTTGCTGAAGTTTGAATTCCTGGTGCAATAATTCCACCTAAAAAATCACCATTCTTTGATACAATATCATACACAGTTGCTGTACCAAAGCTTACTATTGCGAGTGGACCTCCGTATTTCGTAAAACCACCAGCAACATTACAAATTCTATCTGAACCAACTTCAGTGGGATTATCGACCAGTAAATTGAAGGGGAGTTGAATTGAAGGTGTGATAAAGAAAGGTTCGATCTTAAATAAATTTTGAACAACTAATTCTAAATTTTTATCAACTGATGGAACAACGGAAGAAATGCCGCAATCAGTAATATCCAGCAATGAAACATTGAGCGATTGCAAAGTGCACTTTAAAAAATCTGAAAATACTTCTTTATCATGCACAGCTTTGGTTGACAATCTAAAAGTAAACTTTAATTGATCATCTTGATATATTCCAAAAGTTGTATGAGTATTTCCTGTATCAATTGCTAAAAGCATATTCACTCCTTAAGTAAAGTTATTTCACCGGATTTAAATGAAAATTTTTTGTCTTCAACTAATAGTTCAAGTTCGCCATTTCTATTTATGTCGAGCAATATACCTGAGTAAATTTCTCGATCAAAGAGAACAGTAATATTCTGACCTATTCCAACACATTTTTCTCTGTAGCTTTGATAAACTTCATCAAAATTATTTTTTAAATTCTCAAGGTAATAGAAAAATTTTGTCAATATTCTGGCTAATAAAATTTCACGATTAATTTCTTCGCCTTTAATAATTTTCAGGGAACTCGCTTTATCTTCCAGTTCTGGTGTGAATTCTGTCTGATTTACATTAATTCCAATTCCAACTACAACTTTTGCTTTTTCGTTATTTTCAATCTGTGACTCTATTAAAATTCCGCAAACTTTTTTGTTTTCAAATATTAGGTCATTTGGCCATTTAATTTTCAACTTAAAATTCATAAAATCTTCAACAGCTTCCTGTATTGAGAGGGGAGTAAAAAAGCTAAATTTTTGTAAGTCTGAATGATCTACATTTTTTAATCCAATCGAAAACATTAAATTTTTCGATGGATCAGATAACCACTTACGATTAAACCTACCCCTTCCTGCAGTTTGATAATCAGCGATAACTAGAATTTTATTGGAGAAATTTTTTCTTTTAAGTAAGTAAGTATTAGTGGAATCAATTTCTTCAAAATATTCGATTTCCAGGTTAGTAAGGTTTGAAGTGAGCTGGGATTTCATTAAATCAATATTAAATCTCATACTTCAATATTATAAAAGGCTTCGTTTATTAACAAGGTATTTTCAATTTTTGAATTTTTAATAATTTTAGCTGTCATCAGTTTGTCAAGAAATAGAATTTTTGTCATGAGCTTTGCAAAATAGTGCCAAATTGTCAAAAGGATAATACTAAAAAACATCAATTTTTTGAAAAAAAATACAGGAATTTATCTGGCACAGTGATTGAGATTACTTAAGCGAAATAAATAAAAAACAAAAAAGAAAGGAGGTGAATGAATATGACATTAGTAAAATTCAATCCATTCAAAGAACTTGAAACCTTGAGCGAAAGAATGAGAAGTTTGTTTGATGATTTACCAACAGCATTCAATTGGGATTTCACCTCAACATTCTATCCGAGAGTAGATATCTCGGAGGATGAGAACAATGTTTATGTAACTGCTGAGTTGCCAGGTGTTGATAAAAAAGATGTAAAAGTTACTTTGCAGGACAATGTCCTCACAATTGAGGGCGAGAAAAAATCTGAAGTTAAAGACGAGAAAAAGAACTATTACAGAATTGAAAGAACTTATGGTTCCTTCTGCCGCAGCTTCGCCTTACCTGCTGAGGTAGATCCTGATAAGGTCAAGGCTAAATTCGAGAATGGTATGTTAATGATTGAAGCTGCGAAGAAAGAACCAACTCCAGCTAATAAGAAATTAATTGAAATTAAATAATGATTTCGTAAAGGTGAGCTTGAGGCTCACCTTAAATTTTTTTTTTATAAAAAATTTTGAAAGAAAGGAGATAAAACTATGGGAAAAATTATTGGTATTGATTTAGGAACAACGAACTCTTGCGTTGCTGTAATGATTAATAACGAACCTGTTGTTATTCCTAATTCAGAGGGCGGTAGAACAACCCCATCTGTTGTTGCATTTACTAAAACAGGGGAAAGAATTGTTGGTGCTGCTGCAAAACGTCAAGCTATTACTAATCCGAAGAATACAATCTTTTCAATTAAAAGATTTATGGGTAGGAGGTATGACGAAGTTCAACACGAAATTAAACTCGTTCCGTATGAAGTAGTAAATGAAGGAGGTCTGGCAAGAGTAAGAATTGGGGATCGAGTATATTCACCTCAAGAAATTTCTGCGATGATTTTGCAAAAGATGAAAAAGACTGCGGAAGATTATCTTGGCGAACCAGTCACTGATGCAGTAATAACTGTTCCAGCTTACTTTAACGATGCTCAAAGACAGGCTACAAAGGATGCGGGTGAAATTGCTGGTCTAAATGTTAGAAGAATTATAAACGAACCAACTGCTGCTGCATTGGCTTACGGTCTCGATAAGAAAAATAAAGATTTGAAAGTTGCCGTTTATGATTTGGGTGGTGGTACTTTTGATATTTCAATTCTTGAATTAGGTGATGGTGTTTTTGAAGTTAAAGCTACAAATGGTGATGGTCACTTAGGCGGTGATGATTTTGATCAACGATTAATTGATTACATTGCTGATGAATTTATGAAACAGGAGGGGATTGATTTACGCAAAGATCCGATGGCATTGCAAAGATTGAAAGAAGCAGCTGAGAAAGCTAAGATTGAACTTTCTGGGCAATTACAGACGGAAGTCAATTTGCCATACATTACTGCAACCGCTGATGGTCCAAAACATTTACAAATGACAATTACACGAGCAAAATTCGAACAACTCGTTGATGATTTAATCCAAAGAACTATTGAACCATGCAAGAAAGCACTCGAAGCCGCTGGCTTAACTCCAAATCAGATTGATGAAGTAATTCTTGTTGGTGGTTCAACAAGAATTCCAAAAGTTCAGCAGGTTGTTCGTGAATTATTTGGCAAAGAACCTCATAAAGGTGTAAACCCAGATGAAGTTGTTGCAGTTGGTGCTGCTATTCAAGGTGCTGTTCTTAGTGGCGAAATAAAAGATGTTCTCTTGTTAGATGTCACGCCTCTGTCACTCGGTATTGAAACTCTCGGTGGAGTAATGACAGTTTTGATCCCTGCAAATACAACAATTCCAACTCGAAAAAGTGAAATATTCTCAACGGCGGCTGATAATCAGACTTCAGTTGAGATTCATGTCTTGCAGGGTGAACGACCGATGGCAATAGATAATAGAACACTTGGTCGTTTCATACTCGATGGAATTCCACCTGCACCGAGAGGTGTTCCACAAATTGAAGTTACATTCGATATTGATGCTAATGGTATCCTGCATGTCTCGGCTAAAGATAAAGCAACTGGTAAAGAACAAAGTATCAGAATTACAGCATCCAGTGGTTTAACTAAAGAAGAAATTGAGCGGATGAAACGAGATGCTCAAGAACATGCAGCTGAAGATAAACGAAAACGTGAAGAAGCTGAATTGAAAAATCAGGCTGATAATCTAATCTTCACAACTGAGAAACAATTAAAAGAATATGGTGATAAATTATCACCCGATATGAAAGCTAAAATTCAGGCTGCTCTTGATCAATTAAAAGATGCCCATAAATCAGGTGTAATATCCGAGATCAAAGCCAAAATGGATGCATTGAATAGTGTATGGAATGAAGCTGCAACTCAGATGTATCAAAGCGCTGGAAGTTCTTCAGGTGCTCAAAGTAGCTCAACGGGTTCTACATCTGGTGAGAAGAAAGATAAAGATGTAGAAGACGCTTCTTATGAAATAATTGATGATGATAAAAAATAAAATTTAAACAAAGGAGGAATTTTATGAATACTGTTGAAAACATCAAAAATCAACAAGACTGGGAAAGATTAATTGAAACTGAACCATTGGTAAAACCAGTGATTGATATCATTGAAAACGATGATGACTTCATTGTAAAGGTTTATATGCCTGGTGTAAGTAAAGAAAATATCTTTCTAAAACTTGAAGACAATGTTCTCACTATATTTGGTAAAGTTGACTTAAATCATGTTGAGGATGAAAGATTTCTCTTAAGAGAAAAGAGTTATGGTCATTACTTCAGACAACTAAATCTGTCTGATAAAATTGATACGACAAGAATTGAAGCTAAACTTGAGAACGGATTATTAAGCATTGTCTTACCAAAGCACGAGAGCATTAAGCCAAAGGTGATCTCAATTAATTAATCGCTAAGGGGGTTTAAGGCAAAGGGCGGTCAACTGACCGCCTTTTTTATTTTAAAAGTTATTTTTGTTTTAATCACAAAGCTGATTTTTTATACAGATAAATCTTTTAAGCTGAAAGTATAGAAATTTTATGAATGGGTTAAAATTTTTAGTTGAATTTTTGCCGAAAATAATTGAAATATAGCTCTATTGGATTAAGTCAATTAACATTCCCAAGGGATTATTAGAAAGTAATTTATTAAGTTGTTTGCTCTTCGAAATACATCTATTGAAAGACTATCTAAAGATTTTGTAAGAGTAAAAATGATATGTTCTGTTAATCTAAAAATAATAAGCCCGTCCGAGATGGACGGGCTCACCAGGAGGACTTATGAGACATTACAATAGGAGGGCTTTATCTATTAATAATCATATCCACCACCTGGAGGCATTGGTGGCATTGGTTGTTCTTTCTTAGGTTTCTCTACAATTACAGCCTCAGTTGTGATTAACATCGAAGCAACTGATGCAGCATTTTGTAATGCGATTCTTGCAACTTTAGTTGGATCAATAACACCGCTCTTCATTAAATTTTCGAATTTCTCTGTATTAGCATTGAACCCAAAATCATCTTTACCTTCTTTTACTTTCTGAACAACAACTGAACCTTCCCATCCAGCGTTCTCTACAATATGTCGAATTGGAGCTTCAAGTGCTTTCTTTACAATTTCAACACCAGTTCTCTGATCCTCGTTTTCAACTTTTACTTCAAGATTTTCCATTGCTCTTAGGTAAGCAACACCACCACCTGGAACTATACCTTCCTCAACTGCTGCTCTGGTAGCGTGTAACGCATCTTCAACACGAGCTTTCTTCTCTTTCATCTCGACTTCGGTAGCAGCTCCAACTTTCAGAACAGCGACACCGCCAGAAAGTTTTGCCATTCTCTCTTGTAATTTTTCTCTATCGTAGTCACTGGTGGTCTTTTCAATTTGAACTTTAATTTCATTAATTCTCTTTTTGATTTCTTCTTTCTTACCTTTACCTTCAACAATTGTTGTATTATCTTTATCAACCACAACACGAGCAGCTTGACCCAAGTAGGAGAGCTGTGCGTTTTCGAGTTTAAATCCTTTTTCTTCAGAGATTACGGTACCACCAGTTAGAATTGCAATATCTTCAAGCATTGCTTTTCTTCTATCACCAAAGCCAGGAGCTTTTACTGCACAGACTCTTAATGTTCCTCTTAATTTGTTTACAACCAAAGTAGCTAAAGCTTCACCTTCAACTTCTTCGGCAATGATCAAAAGAGCGCGACCACTTTGAGCTACTTTCTCAAGAATTGGTAAAAGATCTTTCATTGCAGAAATTTTCTTATCGTGAATTAAAATGTATGGATCCTCAAGAACAGCTTCCATCGTATCGGCATTTGTGACGAAATAAGGTGAAAGATAACCACGGTCGAATTGCATTCCTTCTACTACTTCTAAGGTAGTTTCAGTACCTTTTGCTTCCTCGACAGTGATTACACCATCTTTTCCTACTTTATCCATTGCTTCTGCAATTATCTTTCCGATTGAATGGTCGTTATTTGCTGAAATTGCACCAACTTGCTCAATCTCTTGAGAGGTTTCTACGGGTTTGCTTAACTTTTTTAAATTTTGAACAACTGCTTCAACGGCTAAATCAATTCCTCTCTTAAGATCCATTGGGTTAGCACCAGCAGTAACATTCTTCAATCCTTCTGCAAAGATTGCTTGGGCTAATACTGTCGCTGTAGTTGTTCCATCACCAGCAACATCACTGGTTTTGGAAGCAACTTCACGAACCATTTGAGCTCCCATATTTTCAATTGGATCTTCAAGCTCGATTTCTTTTGCAACAGTTACACCGTCTTTAGTAACTGTAGGTGCGCCAAATTTTTTGTCAATCACTACATTACGTCCTTTTGGACCAAGTGTGACTTTAACAGCATCGGCTAATTGGTCGACACCTTTTTTAAGTTTGCTTCGAGCCTCAAGATTGAATTCAATTAATTTTGCTGACATAATTCAGTCTCCTTTCATTTGTTCGACTTATTGAATAATTGCAAAAATGTCTGATTCACGCATAATTAAATACTCTTCACCGTCAATCTTAACTTCGGTGCCAGAGTATTTACCATAAAGAACTTTATCACCGACTTTAACGGTCATAGGAATATGTTTGCCAGTTTCTTCGGAAATTTTGCCTGGACCAACGGCAACAACTTCACCTCTTTGTGGTTTTTCTTGAGCTGTATCTGGCAAATAAATTCCGCCCTTTGTGACTTCTTCTGCAGGGGCTGGTTTGATAATAACTCTATCTGCTAATGGTTTTAAGCTAAATCCTGCCATATTTTTTCTCCTTATTTTGTTTTTGATTGTTTAAACCTTGTATTAGCACTCTCCAATAGCGAGTGCTAAAATAATAAATAGAGAGATTTAAATCAAGTAACTGGTTTTATCTCAGAAGCTGAGAATTTTATTTTTTTGATGGTAAAGATGAAAGAATGGTTAAAGGATAAATATAATTAAAACTTCTTGAATAAATTTGGTTTATCAATGATATTAAACTAGTAACTGAGTTTCTAAACAACGATAATTAGTCAAATTAAAAAAAGATGAATTAAATTAGTTTAAATCCTTTAGATGAAGTCCAAAAAATATCATCACTTTTATTTTGGGAGATTAAGCCAAATAAAACTATTACTGAATCACCATTAGCAAATTTAAGATTAACAGGGAGTGTTAAATTTATTTTATTAAAGTTAAAATCTATTTGAATCTCAGTTTGAGAGGTAAAAAATTTTTCTTGAATATTAATGTCTTGCAAACTATTAGTTTTATAAAAAAGTGCCAACAATGTTGATTCTTTAAATATTTCATTGGAATGATTATCAAAATTTATTTCAATATTAATTTCATTAATTCTATTCCTTGATTTTAGAATATCAGCAATATTAATGTTTAAATCCAGACCGGGGGGTAACAAAAGATTATTAGTTGATAGATCAACTCCGTTAGTTAATTTTAAGTTATTTTTAATAATTCGTTGATACGCATTTGAACCAGGTAAATCAGAATTTTTCCAAATAAGATATAAATCTGGGATACTTTTGATAATATTAGCCAGTTGAACTACTGTTGCGAATTTACTTCTTTCTTTTTTGAGCTTAACTGATTTTGTTTTCTTGTATTTTTTTGGTTTTGAATAAGCGATGAGTTTGCCATTTCTTTCACGAAATACAACATCGCCAAGTTTGCCTTTCAATGTCCCAATTATTTTCTTATTTACATCAGCCATAGTTAATTAATTTTTACCAAATATAAGTAAATTTTGAGAGTAATTTAAGTGGATTTATAGCGTATTTAAAGCGTATCTGGAGCGTATCTGAAGCGTATCTAAAATAGATGTTGATCATATTTGAACCCAATTTTTAGTTATTCTCATAAAGTGAAGCATTGATTGTAAACATTAGTTAATTTTTTGAACGATTGTGATAGTAATTCAAAAAGTAGATTAAGTTATTTGAATACTAAATTGAAAAAAATCATAATACCAGATGAAATAAATTGTTATTTATAGAGTTTAGGGGATTAATTTGATTTAGTTTTAAAATTGTGTTAAATAAAAATAACTTAATAGTTATTACCTAATAAGTTTATGTCAATGTCACTTAGTATAAAGAACAAATTTTAATCAGCAATTAAAAGATTTTAAGATCTCTAAAGTTAATTATGCAAATTTAGTTGAAGTCGAAGAGTTCCTCTTATGTTTAAGCTACCATAGTTTTAGTTCCTTTAACATATCCAATTAAAGCATTTTCCAAAAGTTTAAGTTTTTCATAATTGTGTATTCTCTTCATACTTTTTTCGATATTGATTTTTGTTTGATTTAATTCAATTGCTTTTGAGTTCTTATTAACTAAAGACAAAACATATTGACAATTTATTTTTTATTTCTTAAAGTTCATATGGAAATGTGGACATTCAAATGCGTCTAATTGAATTAAATAATTTTTATATCCTTCTTTTCACTTTCCATCTCTACAAGCAAACAAATAATGAGTTTATTAAAAAACTACAGAAACTTAGTAAAGAGGGTTTCTTATGCCTAAGATTATAAGACAAATATTTTTTCTCTTACTTTTATTCTTCTTTTTCTTTACAACCCTCACCTGCAAGAGATCACCTGTTGAGCCAAATGAATTTGAAATGTTATGGTTAGATTTTGAAGATGCAAGCTGCACTGAAGCTTGGTTTAATTTGAAATTAAATAATCTCCCCAAACCTGTAAGAGTTGATGTTTATAGAGAAAGTTATCTTACTAAATCTTTTACAATATTCACCACAAATGATACTTTGTTTTACATAGAGAATTTACTTCCAAAGCAGAAGTATGAAGTATATGTAAAAGTAAAAGGTTCAGATGGTAAGGAATACACGAGCACAAAAATAAACTTTGAGACAATGGACACAACAAGTCACGAGTTTACATTTGAGATGTTTACATTTGGCGGAGAGATAGGAGGCAGTGTTCTTTATGATGTTGTCATTATTAACGAAAACAATATTATTGCTGTTGGAAGCATTTTTATGAAAGATTCGCTTGGCAATCCTGATTTTCAACCTTACAGTATTGTAAAATGGGATGGAAAAAACTGGACACTAAAAAAACTCTTTTATAATAATAATTTAATTGTAGCACCGATTAGAGGTATTCTTGTGTTAAGTCCAAATGAAATTTATCTAGCAGCGGGAAGTGTATTTCGTTGGGATGGTGTTTCATCCTCAGTTAAACTTGTTTATTCCCGGTTAAATTTACCCGACCCAAATGCTACCATTGAAAAGTTATGGGGAAATTCAAATAAATCAATATATGGAATTGGAAATGTTGGTAGTATTATTTTCTATAATGGGACTAGCTGGCGCAGAATAGAGAGCCACACAACCTTAAACATAAACGATATTTGGGGCGATTATAACCCTAAAACTAATGAGTGGGAAATTTTGGCTGTAGCCTCTAACCGCCAGTCTTTAAATGATAGGGAACTTCTAAAGATAGAAAATTTGGTGGTAAGAAAAATAGAATTAGAGCCCAGAGTCTGGCCTTTAGTATCAGTTTGGTTTAAATCAGATAAATCATATTATCTCGCAGGACAAGGGATATACTATAAACATTGGTTCAAAGATAAGATAGAATGGAAAGACATAGCAGAAGGATTAACAACTTTTGCCACCACATCAATCAGGGGTAATGACATAAACGATGTAATAGGCGTAGGTGCTTTTGGTGATTTTCTACATTTCAACGGATTAAGTTGGAAGCAATATCAAGAACCATATTTATATAATGGGGCATATACTAAAGTAGCTATAAAGGATAATTTGGTTGTTGCTGTTGGAGGTAATCAGATTTCATTAGCATCAGAAGCAGTAATATTAATGGGGAGGAGGTGAAGAAGATATGAATAGAACATCACCAGACAAGTAATAAAGTAACGATGCTGACAAACCATTGCTCAAAGTCTAAAAAAATTAGTTTATGTCAAATTTGTCCGTGAGTGCAATTTACCTTTTATCTTAAAAAGCAAATTTTTATAAAAAGGGGGAGGACAATCAAAAAGAAAATTTCAATCTCGTTGATGTTGTTTATAATGATTAAGTCCCAAAAATTGTGTAAATGTTAAAATTACTTGAAGAGGCATTACACATTAAATCTATGTTAATATGACTAACTACTAAGAACAAATTTTTATCAGCACTACTAAGATTTTCAAAATGTCCTATTGCATTAGTTCTTCTTCTAATTTCTCTGATAAATCTTTCAATTAGATTTGTTGTGTTGAACAAGTGATGAAATCTTAATTCGATTGAGGATTTTGTTTTAATCAATCCATCATCTAAAAATATAGCTACTGCTTCTACATTTACATCAAAATACTTACATACTAAACTTCTTGTGTGAATATTTTGATCATAAATCAATCAAAATCATCAAGTCTTCATTGCCATTTTTGGGGAATCCCATTTTCATAGACCCTATTTCTAAGTCTTGGTACTTTTAGGTTCTCAATTAATCCAAAGGTTGTAAGCAAATGTCTTTGATAATAACCATTCCGATACCAATTCTTTTTGATCGCCGCTTTACTCCTTTCATACTCAATCTTTGTCTCAAGAATTGTTTCAATTAAGTGTTTAACAAAATCTTTAACCATTGGCTTTAGTAATGAACCTAAGCTTTTGTTTTCTTTGAAATAGTTTTTAATTTCGTCCAACATTCGTTGGCATTAGATTAACAAGGCATTTATCCTCCATTTTTTCTTCAAATTTAAGGAGGGTAAATGCCTCTTTTATTTTTTACCTTTATACGATTTTTTAAACGCTACTTAATGAAACTAAGCTTTTGTTTTCTTTGAAATAGTTTTTAATTTCGTCCAACTTTCGTTGGCATTTAATTAACAAGGCATTTATCCTCCATTTTTTCTTCAAATTTAAGGAGGATAAATGCCTCTTTTATTTTTTACCTTTACAAAGTTTTTAAACGCTACTTAAAAAACTCATTTAATGTTTTATTAAATCTATGTATATTGTAATGTTAAAATATGGAATACAGTATAAAAATATCGCATAAAATTGGGGTTAAATTGGTTGCTCTTGCTTTGCTTGGAACAATCGCTTTCACATTTTTACACTCAGAGTTAGGTTTTTTTGATTTTGATGGTGATAATCACGGTGCACATGATTTCTGTGAAATTGTAAAAAATATTAGCAGCCGTACAAAAACAATAAAAGATGAATTACCAAAACTTGGGCTTACAAAAATTTTATGCACTCGTTGTCTTCAAATTGAAGAAACATCTGTCCAAAGTTTTATTTATAACAAAACATATCAGCCTACAATTTTAAGTCATTCCACACACACCTATCTATTTAACAGTACTTTTCTGATTTAACTAATCTATTTTCATTTCTACCGCCGGATATAGACAAACATTTCATTTGCGGAATAATTGTATTTCCGCTAACTGCGTATTAGTCTATTAAGAAATATTTGGAGAAAAAATGTTAAATCTTGTGAAAACCCAATTACTCGTAAATAAAATTTTTGTTTTATTCGTAACTATATTGTTTCCGCATTGCATTTACGGGCAAACAGAAGTTAAAAAAATTAGCTTGAAAGAGGCTATTGAAATTGGATTAAAAAATAATCCGGAAATAAAGTCAGCACAAGAAAAAATATTGGCAGCTAAAGGAAGATTTTGGAGCGGGATATCCCTTCCATCACCAGAAATATCTGTGAGTTATGAATGGACACCAAAAGATAAAAGCCTAAAAAGTTTTAGCGAGAGAACTCAACAGGTTAACCAATCTTTTGAATTTCCGACGAACTATTTTTTAAAAGGGAGCAAATTAAGTAACGAGGAAGAGATTGCTTATTATAGATTTAAGCAGACGGAGCTTATAATCACATCGCAAATAAAATCTACTTATTATAATGTGCTTGCAAAGGAGGAACAATTAAAGATTGCAGAAGAAAATCTATCGATTGCAGATGACTTTTTTAAAAAAGCCGAGATAAGATACAATGTTGGTGAAGGAACTAATCTTGAAAGATTGACTGCAAAAGTTCAATTCACAGAGGCAAAAAATAATTTAGAAGTTGTGCGCAATGAGCTTAAAACTGCAATTGCAGAATTAAATTTTGCCTTAGGATATGGGAGACAATCAGAAGAAATTTTTACGCTAAAAGATAGTTTAGTTTTTAAAGAATATAACTTTTCTTTAGATGAATTATTCAGCTTATCTTCTTATGCTAATCCAAAAATAAAAATTGCAGAACTAAATTTAAGTTCATCTTCTATTGATAAAAAGCTTGCGTGGTCTTCAGTTCTGCCGAGCTTCAATCTTTCCTACTTCAAGCAAGCACGGGATGGCGACAGGGGCTATTACGGCGCATCATTTGGAATTTCTGTTCCATTGTGGTTTATGTTCCAACAACGAGGACAAATCCAAGAAGCATCGGCAAATGTAAACATTGCTGAATCGGAACTGCAATTAGTAAAGAATGAAGTTTACCTTAGATTAAAAAGTGCATTTAATGACTATGAAAATGACCTTAAACAGGTAAAACTTTATTTGAATGATATATTACCACAATCAGAGGAAATCTTTCGTGTTGCAGCAAAGAGTTATGATGCCGGTGAAATTACATATCTAGAATACCTTCAAGCGAAACAAACATTGATAACTTCAAAGAACAATTATATCAAAGCACTTCTTAAGTATTACTTATCATTGTTTACTCTTGAAGAAACTGTTGGACAAAGTTTATTAAAATAAAATTGGAGATAAAATGATGGAATTCAAAAGATATTTACTGGCAATAATACTTATATCAGCCTTGTTTATTGGCTGCAGTGAAAATGAAAACAAAGCAGATAATGAAAAGCAAAATGAATATAAGGAAAGGACTATAGTTTTAAGTAAAGAAGCAATTGAAAAAATTAATTTGAAATATGTTACCGCTGAAATAAAACCACTAAATGGATTTATAAAAGTTCCTGCTGTAATAATTACAAACCAAAACAATGAAGCACTGGTCGGATCTTTAATTCAAGGACGAGTTCACAAAGTATTTGTAAATGTTGGTGATTACGTAAAAACCGGACAAGTGTTGATGCAAATTGAAGGGCTTGAAATAGGTCAACTGAAAGGTAATTATCTTAAAGCAAAAGCAAATCTTGATTTTGCTGAACAAGAATATAAAAGACAAAAAACTTTGTTTGAACAAAATGTTGGTTCTCAAAAAAACTATCTAACCGCAAAGGCAGAATACGAAAAAGCTTTAGCAGAATTCAATGCTGAAGATAAAAAAATTCATTCAGTTGGTTTATCTCACGAGGATATTGAGAACATAAATGGGAATGAGCATACATCTGGATTACTAACAATCAAATCACCAATAGATGGAATTATTGTTGAAAGGAATGTTGTGATTGGGCAGTTTGTGGAAACAAATACAAATGCTTTCAGAATAATTAACACTAACAGTGTTTGGGCTGATGGTCAGATTTATGAAAAAGATATTCTTAAAATTTCTGGCAAACCAACTATTGAATTCTTTTCCTCATCAATTCCAAATCAAACATTCAAAGGAAAAGTAATATATATCGGGCAAGTTGTTGACGAGCATACCCGAACAATTAAAATCAGAGCTGAAATTCAAAATACCGCCTCCAAACTTAAACCCAATATGTTTGGTGAAATGTTAATCCCTATTTCATCTGAAGCAAAAGGAATTGTTATACCATCAGAAAGTGTAATTAAAGATAATAATGAAAGTTATGTTTTTGTTGTTGAAAACGATTCCACATTCAGAAAGCAAATTGTGCAAATAGGCGTTGAGTTAAATCAAATGGTAGAAGTAATTAAAGGATTAAAACCTGGTGATAAAGTTGTAACAAAAGGTGCGTTCTTTCTAAAATCAGAAATGATGAAAGAATCTTTAGGAGAGGAAGAATAATATGATAGAAAAAATAATCCACTTCTCTCTTAAACAAAAATTACTGATAATTTTTGCTGTTATAATTCTAATAGCTGCCGGTATTGCCGCATTCAAACAATTGCCCATTGATGCTGTGCCGGATGTAACTAACATACAAGTTCAAATTCTCACTTCCTCTCCAACACTTGCACCGGTTGAGGTCGAACGAACAATCACTTTCCCAATTGAAGTTGCAATGAATGGTTTACCAGATGTTGAGGAGATCCGTTCAGTCTCTAAATTTGGATTATCATTAGTTACTGTTGTCTTCAAAGAAAATGTTGATATTTACTTTGCCAGACAGTTAGTATTTGAGAGACTGCAGAATGCTGCCAGCGAAATACCAGCAGAACTTGGAAAACCGGTTTTGGGACCAACCAGCACTGGATTAGGTGAAATTTATCAATATGTCATCAGACCAAAAGGAAAAACTAAGCAAGATTCGACTGAGTTGATGGAAATGAGAACGCTCCAGGATTGGGTTGCCAAAAGACAATTGCTAACCGTGCCAGGAGTTAATGAAGTAAATTCATTCGGTGGATTTGAAAAGCAATATCAGGTTTTAGTTGATCCCCAGAAACTTATTAGCTATGGAATTACCTTGCGTGATGTTTACGAGGCAGTGTCGGAGAATAATTCGAATGCCGGAGGCGCTTACATTGAACATAGTAACGAGCAGTACTTAATTCGTGGAAGCGGTTTGGTTCAAAGTATTGATGATATAAAAAATATTATTGTAAAGACTGATGACAATGGAACGCCAATTTATATCCGTAATGTTGCTGATGTAAAATTGGGACCAGCATTACGGCAAGGCGCAGTAACAATGAACGGAGAAGGTGAAGTTGCAGCCGGTATTGTAATGATGCTTAAAGGTGCAAACAGCCGCACAGTCGTTGAGAATGTAAAAAATAAAGTTGAGAGTATTAAAAAAACTTTGCCGCAAGATGTTGAAATGGTTCCATTTTATGATAGAACCGAACTTGTGAATAAAACAATTTGGACTGTTGCAAAAAATTTATTGGAAGGCGGAATATTAGTTATAGGAATACTTGTTTTACTTTTATTCAATCTACGCGGCGGTTTTATTGTGGCTTCTGTTATTCCTCTATCAATGCTCTTCGCTGTCATAATGATGGTAGCAACCGGAGTATCAGGCAACTTGATGTCTCTCGGCGCAATTGACTTTGGATTAATTGTTGACGGTGCTGTAGTAATGGTTGAAAATGCAATCAGAAAACTTCACGAAAGAAAAAATGGTATTAGCATAAGCGAAACCGTACTTGAATCTGCCTTAGAAGTAGGTAGACCAGTTGTATTTGCCGTCGGTATAATCATTATTGTTTATTTGCCTATAATGACCTTGACAGGTCTTGAAGGAAAGATGTTCAAGCCTATGGCATTTACAGTTGCTTATGCTCTTATTGGTTCGTTGATATTGAGTTTAACTTATGTTCCCGTAATGTCTGCAATTATGTTCAAGAAAAAAATTAAAGAAAGGGAGAGTCCAATTATCACTTATGCAAAGAAATATTATGTCCCTCTGCTAAGAAAAGTCTTAAATAAAAGAATTTTAGTTGTAAGCGCTGCGGGAATTCTTGTTATAATCAGCTTTATCATTTTTCCTTTTTTAGGAAGTGAATTTATACCGCAATTAGACGAAGGAGCAATTGCAATTCAAGCTTTTAGATTACCCAGTGCTTCGCTTACAACCGCAATTGAAACATCTACAATGATTGAGAAGGAAATACTAAAATTTCCGGAAGTTGAAAGCGTTGTATCCAAAACTGGAAGAGCAGAAATAGGAACCGATCCAATGGGAGTCGAGATGAGCGATATTCTTATCAATCTTAAACCTAAAGAAGATTGGACTACTGGAAGAACAAAAACAGAATTAATTGAAGCTATGGAAAATGAACTTAAAAAAATACCGGGAATTGCTTATAGCTTCTCACAACCAATTCAATTAAGAGTTGCAGAGTTGATATCCGGTGTTAAATCAGATGTTGCAATTAAACTCTTTGGAGAAGATTTAAATATCTTAAAAGAGAAAGCAAATGAAATAGTAAAGGTTGTTAGTCAGATTGAAGGAGCTAAAGATGTAAAAGCTGAACAGATAACTGGATTACCACAGCTTCAAATAAAAATTGACCGAAATAAAATTGCACGCTACGGAATTAATGTGGCTGATGTAAATCAAATAATTGAAACAGCTATCGGAGGTAAAGAAGCAGGTAAAGTATTTGAAGGTGACAAACGATTTGATTTAGTCGTAAGGTTTGCACCAGAAGCAAGAAGTGATGTAGAAACAATCAAAAACATTCTTGTTCCATCACCAAACGGCTCAACAATACCGCTTAGTCAAGTTGCAGATGTTTTTGTTGAAGAAGGTCCGGCACAGATAAGCAGAGAACACAACCAAAGAAGAATTGTTGTTGAAGTAAATGTCAGAGGGCGGGATATTGGAAGCTTTGTCGAAGAAGCTGAAAAGAAAATTTATGCGCAAGTTAAACTACCAACCGGTTACTATTTAGAATGGGGTGGAACATTTGAAAACCTTCAAAACGCTCGTGAGAGATTAATGATCGTAGTCCCTTTGGCTTTATTCCTTATTTTCATTCTTCTGTTCATTTCGTTCGGTTCAATCAGAAATGCTTTATTAATTTATACTGGAATTCCTTTTGCAATTGTTGGTGGTGTGTTTGCATTACTACTGCGCGGAATGCACTTCAGTATTTCTGCGGGAGTCGGATTCATTGCGCTGTTCGGTGTTGCTGTGTTGAACGGGGTTGTGATGGTTTCATTTATAAATAAATTACGACAAGAAGGAATGTCTTTGGAAAATGCTGTAATTGAAGGAGCTACAACCAGACTAAGACCAGTGTTAATGACTGCGTTAGTTGCTTCCCTTGGATTTATTCCAATGGCTTTATCAACCGGCGCCGGAGCTGAAGTGCAAAAACCTCTTGCAACTGTTGTTATTGGAGGTTTAATAACTTCTACTCTTTTAACTTTATTTGTTTTACCGACAATTTATTTATGGTCTGAAAAAAGAAAGGAAATAAAAAAGATATGAACGGCTTATCACAAATATTTATAGGTTCATTTTTACTCAGCATAATTCACGCATCAATGCCTAATCACTAAATACCATTAGTTGCACTCTCAAAAGCAGATAGGTGGAATGAGAAATTAACTCTTGGCATCACAGCAATTGCAGGTTTCGCACAGACGCTAAGCACAAATATTATAGGAATAATAGTAGGATTTCTTGGTTATAAAATATCTGAATCCTTTTCGTTTATAGTTGGAATAATCGCTACGAGCATTCTAATTCTACTTGGAATAATTTATCTAACTTTGAGCTTAAGAGCTATTAACCATCTCCACCATCATCATCTCTCGCACGAAATAAATATTGGTCAAAGTATCTTTCTTTTAAATGATTTTTAGTTTCGCTTAATTTTCGCTTTTATTTTATTTGCACTGACATTTATACTCATTTTTTTCTTCAAATTTTAGGGGTAAATGCCTCTTTTATTTATTAACCTTACACAATTTTTTGAATGCTACTTTGAGCGTCCTTATATAGAATTAAATCTTTTCTTTATTTATTTTTCGTATGTTTTTATAATAATAATTTACTTGAGGCAAAAATGGAAAATCTGGATCTCAGTTTTATTACAAACCAACCTAATCAAAAATTAAAAGATAGATTTATACAGCTGATTAGAGATGCAAGAAAATTTGATTGCCTCGTTGGATACTTCTATCTAAGCGGATTTTATTTAATTCAAGATGCTCTTGAAAATGTTGATAAGATTAGAATCCTCGTTGGGCTTGGTATCTCTGAAGATGTTTACAGAGCATTCTCAGAAAAAGATGAAGCTGAAGATGATCTCGGATTTTTATCTTCAAAAAAAATTATAGAGAAGTATCTTAAGAATGTGAAAGAAGAATTTGAAAACTCTGAAGATAAACCAGATGTCGAATTAGGGATTTTGAAATTTATAGAGATGATTAATTCAAATAAATTACAAATAAGAATTTATCCCGAAAGGAAATTACACGCTAAAGTCTATATTCTAACTTTTAAAGAAGGTGACCGGGATGTTGGAAGAGTAATTACTGGATCGAGCAATTTAACTTATGCAGGACTTGTTGATAATCTTGAATTTAATGTCGAATTAAAAAATCCATCTGATTACAAATTTGCTCTTGAGAAATTTGAAGAATTGTGGAAAGATGGAATTGATATCACCACAACCATTCCAAAATTTATAAATGAAGAAACCTGGCTCAAAGGAGATATAACTCCCTACGAACTCTATTTGAAATTTCTATACGAATATTTTGTAGATGATTTAAATGCTGAACAATATTTAAGTGAAAAATATCTGCCAGAAGGATTTATCGAATTTGATTATCAAACTCAAGCAATCTTAAATGCAAAGAAAATAATTGAAGCATACGGCGGCTGTTTTATATCTGATGTTGTTGGTTTAGGTAAAACCTATGTTGCTGCAAGATTGATCAGAGAATTGGGCGGGAGAACAATGGTCATTGCTCCACCAAAACTTCTCGATAGAAATACACCAGGTTCCTGGATTAATGTTTTTTATGATTTCAATTTATCTCTCACACCAATCTCAATTGGTAAGCTTGACGATGCACTTGATGAGATTAATAGGCGAAATTATGATAATATAATTATTGATGAAGCTCACCGATTTAGAAATACTGAGACAATTTCTTACACAAAGCTTGCACAAATCTGTAGAGGCAAAAGAGTCATTCTTGTCACAGCCACTCCATATAACAATAAACCTGAAGATTTATTATCTCAAATCTCTCTTTTTCAAAATAAAAGAGCCAGCACAATTCCTGGAATAAAGAATCTTGAGGGATTTTTTAAAGGACTTGAAAAAAGGTTTAATGGAGTAGATAGAAATAATGATTATGAAAAATATCTAAAAATTGTAAAAGAAAATTCAAAAGAGATTAGAGAAAAATGCCTTAAATATATTATGGTTAGACGAACTCGTTCAGAAATTGAAAAATATTTTGCTCACGATCTTGCAAAGAATAATATTAAATTCCCCGAAGTTAAACCGCCCAGACCTTTATTTTATCAATTGAATGATGAAGAAGATAATATTTTTATGGAGACTGTTAGATTAATAACAAAAAGATTTACTTATGCTAGATATAAACCTCTGTTATATTTCAAAGATGAATTTAAAATTGATCAATTAACAAGGCAGTCTCAGGAAAATCTCGGCGGATTTATGAAGGTTTTGCTTGTGAAAAGACTGGAAAGCAGTTTCGATGCATTCCGAAAAACTCTTGATAGGTTTATTGAATCACATAGACATTTTATTTATGCCTATGAAAATGGAAAAGTTTATTTAAGTGATAGATATATGTCAAAAATTTTTGAATATCTTGAAAATGATAACGATTTAGAAATTCAAAAGTTAATTGATGAAGGAAAAGCCGAAGAATACAGTGCCGATGAATTTAAGGAAGAGTTAATCCATAATCTGAAAAATGATTATGAATTATTAAAATACATTCGATCACAGTGGAAAAGAATTACACGAGATCCCAAGGTCGATAAATTAATTGAACAACTAAAAAATGATCCTATCTTACAAAACAAAGTTATAATCTTCACTGAATCAAAAGAGACAGCAGAGTACATCGGAAAGCAGATAAAAAACAGAACCAGTAGAAAACCTTTAGTCTATCATGGCGGTTCGACTGAAAAAGAAAGAAAAGAAGTAACGGCAAATTTTGATGCCCGCGCAAAAGAGAAAAAAGATGACTATGATATCCTTATATCCACTGAGGTGCTTTCGGAAGGAGTTAATCTCCACCGTTCAAATGTTGTTTTGAATTACGATATTCCCTGGAATCCAACAAGATTAATGCAAAGAGTCGGACGCATTAACCGTGTGGATACTAAATTTGATAAAATCTATACATACAATTTCTTTCCAAGTAAACAGGCTGATAAAGAGATAGATTTAACAAACATTGCACGAGCAAAGATCGAAGCATTCTTAAATTTACTCGGAGGTGATTCGGCTATTCTCACTGAAAATGAACCTGTAAGTTCTCATGAACTTTTCGACAAATTGATTTCAGTGAAATCTCTAATTGAAGATGACGAATCAGAAGAAAGTGAACTAAAATATTTAAGAATAATTGAAGACATAAGAGATAATAATCCTGATTTATTCTCCAGAATAAAAAAGCTGCCCAAAAAAGCTCGTTCATCAAAAAAACAGCCCGAATTAATGCAAAATTTAATAAGTCAAACTTATGGTAAAGATTCAGTTATAACATTTTTCCGAAAAGGGAAATTGGTGAAGTTTTATTTATCCGATGATAATTCAACTTATGAACTTGATTTTTTAACTGCAGCAAAAATTTTTGAAACTGATGAAAATACTCTCTCAGAAAAATTCAGTTTAGAGAAGTTCTACGAATTTTTAACTAATAATAAAACAGCTTTTAATAATGTTTTAATTGAAGATGAAGAATTTAAAGATTCCAGAGGAGGCAGAGATCCATCAAAAGAACTGATGGCAAATCTTAAGGCATTAGAAAAACTTTCTCAACAATTTACTGATGAACAGGAAAACTACATTGAAAATTTAATGGAAAGAATTAAAGCTGGTGCCCTGCCAAAACAGATAATTAGAAATGCCAACAAAGGAATAAAGAAAATGACCATAAATGGGTTTAATCCACTTGAAGTTTTTTACGCAATCAAAAGATCAATTCCAGATGAATTTCTCAAAGAACATCTATCAGAATTAAAATTGCAATCAAATCAAAAAAGAGAAATTATCCTTTCACTATATCTGAAGGCAGATTAACAATGAACGAAAACCAAATCAACTCCTTAGTTAAAAATACTTTTGAAAATCAATTCAACGAAGAAAACTTTAAAAAATTAATCGTCGAACTATTTAAACAGCACTATGAACCAGTTAATAAACATTTTAGCGGAAATCTTATTCCAGAAAAATATCAGGACTTTGTGCAATCATATAAAATATTTTTGAAGTATGAATTTGAGCATGAAAGAATTGATGTCCTTATTGTTGAGCTCAATCGAGGAATGTCAGTCGAAAGAGCAAGAAGCAGGCAAAGAAATTTTGTTCGTGACTATTTGTTAGGGAATTTTGGTTCCAGTAGTTTAAAGGATGCTGCGCTCGTTGCCTTTTATTCAAATGATAATGAAGATTGGCGATTTTCGTTTGTAAAAGTTGAATGGAAATTTGATGCAAATAAAAACAGAATTAGAGACGAATTAACCCCCGCCAAAAGATATTCATTTCTCGTTGGTAAAAATGAGAAAAGTCATACAGCACAAAAAAATTTCAAATCCGCCATTCTTAATGATAATTGGTTAGCATCAGTTAAAAATTTGGAAGAAATATTTGCTGTTGAAGTTGTAACTGAGGAATTTTTCGAAGCCTATCGATTTGCATTGAAAGACGTTTTGGTTAAAGCTCTCTCAAAATATGATGAAACTTACGAGAAAAAACATTCTTTTGCACAGCTGCTTTTATCAAGAATAATGTTTCTTTATTTCCTTCAAAGAAAAGGCTGGTTTAAGTGGAAAGATTATGTTCAGGATAAAAACTATGTAAAAAATCTTTGGGAAAAGTATAAAAAATGGCGTGAGCAAACAAACAATAAGGATGTCTTTTATTCACAATGGCTGAAGAGTTTATTCTTTGGTGCGTTTAATAAAAAGACACATCTTTTCAATGAAAATTTACCAGACGAGATTAAGGAATCTTTTAGCATTATGCCTTTTCTAAACGGAGGTTTATTCTCACAAACAGAATTAGATGAATTGAATTTTGATTTTTCCGATGAAGTTTTTGAATGGCTATTCGAACCAGATTCTTCAGACTTAAAGAAAGGCTTTCTTGAGATATTTAATTTTACAATTGATGAAGCGTTGCCGGTTGATGTTGAAGTTGCAGTCGATCCGGAAATGTTGGGAAAGGTTTACGAATCTTTAATTGCAGAAGAAGAAAGAGGCGAAGCAGGCATTTTCTATACTCCTAGAATTGAAATTGATTTTATGTGCAGGATGTCTCTTGTCAATTATCTGGCAAGTGAAACGAAAGCACCAAAAGATAAAATAATTGAGTTCATCTTTGATCCACATCAAAAAGTTAAAGAGATTGAAATAAGTGATCTGCTGCAAATAAAAAAGAAACTCGAAGAAGTTAAAATTGTTGATCCTGCAGTTGGCTCTGCTTCGTTTCTTGTGGGAATGATGAATATACTTGTTGAACTTCATCAGGAAATTTCGAGAACCCTTGAGAATAGAGAAGAAAATCTATTTGCCTTAAAACAAAAAATTATTCTCGAAAATCTTTATGGTGTAGATGTTAAGGATTGGGCTCTAATGGTTGGTGAATTGAGATTGTGGCTTTCCTTAATCATAGAAACAGATGAAAAATATATGGACATTTACACCAGACCTCTATTGCCAAATCTTTCTTTTAAATTAAAGCAGGGTGATTCTCTTATTCAGGAAATTGCCGGAATTCCAATTAATTTTAAGAGTGATCCATCTAAATCTGGCAATACAACATTAGGCAGAATAGAGCAATTAGTGGAAAGTAAAAGAAAATTCTTCACTGGTTTAATTAGTGCAGATTTAAATGAGCTGAGAAAAATTGAAGAGCAAGAGCAGAAAATATTCAAAGAAATTATTCAGGAAAAGATTGATAAAATAAATACTAAGGTAGGGGTAAACAAGCACCGTCTTCAATTAAAAGTTATGGAAAAAATGATTTTTGATCTTGAAAAGACAAAGAGCGAAAAGGAAGAAATCAAAAAAATTGAAAAAGAAATAGAAGCAGAAAAAGATAAACTGGAAAAATTAATATCAATACTTCAGGTAATAGGTAATAAAACAAAAAAAGATTACTTCTTATGGGAAATTGATTTTATTGAAGTTTTTTCACAGAAGGGTGGATTTGATATTGTTATTGGTAATCCACCTTATGTACGACAGGAACTTATAGCACCGCCACTTGAAAATAGGAATGCTTACACTGATGATGAAA
The DNA here is from genome assembly GCA_013177855.1 of Ignavibacteria bacterium. Lineage (NCBI taxonomy): Bacteria > Pseudomonadati > Ignavibacteriota > Ignavibacteria > Ignavibacteria bacterium. Next base: position 283,256 of record JABLYA010000001.1, on the reverse strand, counting down.
AATGGAGAGAGCTAAAAAGAGCTTATAAAGAGAAATTGATACAATCTGTCAAATTAAATTGGAACGAGGATACAATTATTGACAAAAAAAGCGATCTTTATGTTTATTTCTATTATCAGGGATTATCTCTTCTTCGTCCTGGTGGAATTTTCTGTTTTATTAACTCTAATTCCTGGCTTGATGTGGGATATGGTACAGGACTTCAAGGATTTTTATTAAAAGAGATGAGGCCGCTTTACATTTTTGATAATATCGCAAAGCGATCGTTCAAGCAAGCTGATGTAAACACAGTTATTGTCTTAATCCAGAGACCAGAAGAAAAAGTCGATGACTATTCAATCAAGTTTGTTGCATTCAAAAAACCTTTCGAAGAAGTATTGAATATTGATGTAATTAAGAAGATTGAAAGCACAAACCAGCCAGTTTTTGATGATAGTAATTTCAGAATTTATCCAAAAACTAAAAAAGAACTTCTGCAGGAAGGGGTTGAAATTCCAGAAGATGATGGATTGATGGAACATGACCCTGAATATCTTCCATATATTGGCAATAAATGGGGTGGGAAATATCTAAGAGCTCCAGAGATTTACTTTAAGATTTTAGAAAAAGGGAAAGGAAAATTAGTTAGGTTGGGAGATATTGCAGAGGTTCGGCGTGGATTTACAACAGGAGCAAATGAATTTTTCTATTTAAAACCAGTAGGTAAGACAGTTAAAGAGGTTGTAGAAATTGCCGAGAAAAATCCTGATGCCTTGATAAGGGTTAAGAACGGAGCTGGCTGGGAAGGAGAAATTGAAGCAAGGTTTTTGAAGCCGGTGATAACTGAGTATGAAGATTGGACGTTTATTTCAGGTTATCCTGATAGTTTAATCCTTATATTTCCTGAAATAAATTACAAAAAAGTTGATTTTAAAGCTAAAGATTACATTAAATATGGAGAAAAAATGACATCTAAAGGAAAACAAAAACAGGCTGCAGGAATTCCATTACCTTTAATTTCATCACTTAAAGGAAGGAAATTCTGGTACAGTTTTATTCCTTCAATTCCTTTATCTAATATTTTTTGGCAAAAAAGATTTGGAGAAAGATTTGCTTGTTTGTTTACTGAGGACCAATGTTATGCTGATCAAAAATTATATCCATTATTTAATTTAAGATGTGATTTAGTGGCATTACTCATCTCAATAAATTCTACAATCCAACGCTTGGTTCTAGAAATAGAAGCTAAAGAATATACAGGAGCATATACATTAGGAGAATTGTCAGTTGAAAATGTAAAAAGGATTCCGATTATAGAACCTCGAATTTTTTCCCATTCACAAGACCCATCGATGGTGTTTAACAAAAAGTTTGACTCCATTTTCACCGAACTTGGTTTTGACCCGAAAAAGCCTATTCGTGAGCAGGAGCCAAATCCACTACCCGACAGAAAAGCCCTTGATGATATTGTCTTTAATGCTCTTGGCTTAACCGAAGAAGAACGCAAAGAAGTCTATTGGGCTGTTGCCGAACTAGTCAAAACAAGATTAGAAAAAGCAAGGAGTGTGTAAATAAAATGAAATATGATCCTTCAAAACATCATCGCAGATCAATTAGATTAAAAGGTTATGATTATTCTCAGGCAGGTGCGTATTTCGTTACGATATGCACAAAAAACAGGGAATGTTTATTTGGGACCATTGAGAATGGTAAAATGGTATTGAACGATGCGGGGAAGATGATTGAAAAATGGTATTTTAAATTACCAAATAAATTTCCTGACATACGTTGCGACGAATACATTATTATGCCAAACCATATCCATTTCATCATTATAAACGTAGGGGCAGACCATCGTGTCTGCCCCGGTAATTCGGACCAACGTGTCAACCCCGATAATTCAGACCATCGTGTCTGCCCCGATAATTCAGACCAACGCGTCAACCCCAATAATTCAGACCAACGTATCAACCCCGATAAAATTGATGAACACATACATTCGGGGGAACACATTGATAGGGGCGAACACAAGGGTTCGCCCCTGCCGCGGGTGGTGCAATGGTTTAAAACAATGACAACAAATGAATATATATTTAATGTTAAAAACATGGGTTGGAAACCATTCAATGGTAAATTATGGCAACGCAATTATTATGAACATATTATTAGAAATGAAGAAGAATTAAACAGAATTCGCAAATACATAATCACCAATCCATTAAAATGGGAATTAGATAAAAATTATTCAGGAAAATGATACCAGATCTAAGAATGTATGAAATAAAAATGAAATATGATCCTTCAAAACATCATCGCAGATCAATTAGATTAAAAGGTTATGATTATTCACAGGCAGGTGCGTATTTCGTTACGATATGCACCCATAATCGCCAATGTTTATTTGGAAAAATTAATGATGGAACAATGTTTTTGAACGAGGTGGGCGAAATTGCCAAACAATGTTGGTTGGAAATTCCGAACCATTTTCCAAATGTTACATTGGATGAATTTGTGATTATGCCGAACCATATTCATGGAATTATCATCATTAATGATAATGGAGGGGCGAATGATAATTCGCCCCCACAACAAATACAACAAACCAAATCATTCCGATCACCATCACGAACAATTGGATCAATAATTCGTGGTTATAAAATTGGTGTAACAAAATTGTGTCGGCAAAATGCAGGGGTGAATAATAATCCACCCCTGCAAATATGGCAACGCAATTATTATGAACATATTATTCGAAATGAAGAAGAATTAAACAGAATTCGCAAATACATAATAAACAACCCATTAAAATGGTCCCTGGATTTTGAAAACCCTGTAAAAAAGACGGATTACAAAAATATTCAAGAATATTTCGAAAGAATAATTTTACAATGAACAAAATCGATCTAAATCACCTTGGTGAAAAATGGCTGGAACGCAAAAAACAAAGGATGAAAAATCTTCTTAAAATTACCAATCCTGATGAGGCTCTTTATCGAGAAATAATGGTTTCTCTTGGTTATCCAATCAATAAGGTAAATTTTCTTGAGCTTGCTCTTATTTTACCATATTCTGAAATTAAAAGATTAAAGGATAAACAAATTATTGAAAAGGCATTTCTTTACCGGGCGGGTTTTAGTGATGATAGAAAAATGCTTCCCGAATTTTTTGATCTATCTTTAAGATTGGATAAGAGTGTCTGGAAATATCGGGGCATAAGACCGGCAAACTTTCCAGAAAAAAGATTAAAGGGAATTATAAATTTGTTGGTTGATAGTTTAGATAATGGAATTGTAAATTATTTTATTCAGAATATTCAAAAGGTCATCCAGCAAGTTGATTTCACTAAGGTTGTAACCAGGATTATGAATTTTGATGGAATAGGTGAACAGAGAAAAAAAGAAATGTTCTTTAATATAATTCTGCCATTTGTGATGGTTTATTCAGAAAACAAAACAATTCTAAATTTCCTGCAGAAGCTTTTTGAAAATTTTCCACCTTTAGGAAAAAATAAATTCATAAAAAATTTCGAGGTTAAATTTCCAGAGATTGAAATTAGAAATGTCAAAGAATATATGGGTGCAATTTATTTCATAACTAATGAAAAAGAAGAAGATTTAAATTCTGATTAAAGACTAATTACATGAATTTGCATAAATTCTTTGATGAAATACTATAATGATTTGATTTACTTTTCGATTAAATAAGCATCTCTCAAGACCTTTAAGGTTAAGATATTTTCAATGGATTTCTTATTTTTGCACTGGTTATTTGAAATTATGGGGCTGTAGCTCAGTTGGGAGAGCGCTAGAATCGCACTCTAGAGGTCGAGGGTTCGACTCCCTTCAGCTCCACTTGTCAGGAACACTCGGCAGGAGTTTGCCCAACCCCGCCAGGTCCGAAAGGAAGCAACGGTAAGCAAATTTCCTGGGTGAGTGTCTCCTGACTTTTTTATTTCTAACTAAAATTTATTACTGAATTTTAAGATCGTTTATATCCGTCTGATAAACTAAAAATTACATCAAAGATCTGTCTGCTGGAAATTTTGTTCGTTGTTAATTCACTTATTTTTTCGGACGACATCAAATAGATTTCTTTGTACTTCAAAAGGTAGATGTGATTGGATTGGGGGCAATTGAGGTGAAATTAAATCTTCATTACCGAGTTCGATTCCTTTATGAGATAGATTTTTGTTTGATATGAATATTGGTGTTCTTTTTTTAAGATATAATCCAGAGCGTAAATACCTTAAATTTTGTTGAAGCAAAGAACTCAATTTTTTGCCTTCGTATAATTTATAATTTTCATCTTTATTTGCGAATGATATAACTCTCGCACTCTTTCCAGAATGAATAAAAACTGGCGTTCCAATCTCAATGTTGCTATATAGATATTCGCTGTCTTCTCTGCTGATTCTGATGCAACCATGACTCGAATCTCTTTTACCCAGATGTCTATAATATGATTTTCCTTCGAGCGCATGAAAACCAATATTGAAATTAAATCCCATCCAGTTTAGCATCAAAGTACTGTCAAATTGAGCAGAGTAAACTTTACGAGCTTTATTTTTTATAACAAAAATTCCTTCCGGTGTCTCAACACCTTTTTCAAGTCTTGAATCTCCAGTGGAACATTTAAACTCGAGTGTTTTTCCATTTCTGAAATGCAAAAAAATTTTTTGTTCTGGTAAATAGACTTCAATTATGTGATCTGACAGAGTGTAGAGTGTATCTTTCGCATTCAAATATTTCTGATATGAATTTAAATTTCTATTAATTAAAGACTGCCCATTGAGAAACGAAAATGAAAATATTAGATAAAAGAGTAATGGAAAATAGAAGTTTTTCATTTGTCCTCGGTTGTAGTCTTACCATCAAATGACTTGTGAAAATAGTTATAAACTATTTGAGCTTTTGATTTTCCAATTGTTTCGGTGAGCTTATCCAAACTTAATTGTTTAATTTGTTCAACGCTCCCGAATTTTGTTAGTAATGTTTGAATAGTCTTAGGACCAATTCCCGAGATGTTTTCGAGCTCTGTTCTAATAATTCGCTTTTCTCTCTTTTCTCGATGAAATGTTATTGCAAAACGATGAGCTTCATCTCTAATTTGTTGAAGTAATTTTAAGCTGGAAGAAGTTTTTGGTATCTGGATGGATTCCTTTTTATCAGGCATAAAAATTTCTTCAAGTCTTTTCGCTAAGCCTATTATATTAATATTAGATATACCCAATTTTTTCAAAACCTTTAAAGCAGCATTCAACTGGCCTTTGCCTCCATCCACCATAATTAAATCTGGTAGTGGTTTATTTTCTTCAAGTACACGTTTATAGTGTCTTTCGATTACTTCTGACATACTTGCAAAATCATCAGGTCCTTTAACTGATTTAATGATAAATTTTCTATAATCACTTTTCTTAGGTTTTCCATTTTCAAAAACCACCAGTGAAGCAACAGTATCTGCTCCCTGCAGAGTTGAGATGTCAAAGCATTCAATTCTAATTGGCGGTTTGGATAGATACAAATCTCTCTGGAGTGACTTTAAAACATAAGGGATAGTTCCTTCTTTTTTCATTCTTTGTAGTTTTATTTCGTTTAGATCATAAACTGCATTTTGCTTGCAAAGATTTAAGAGAGAATTTAAATCCTGATCAGATTTAGGTGTGAGAATTTTTACCTTTTTACCGGACTTTTCTTTTAACCAATTTTCAATTATTTCTTTTTCATCTGGTAAATCGGAAACTATAATTTGATCGGGGATTTCAACAAGGTTAGAATAAATATTTCTTATAAGGTCTGAAAGAACAACTGAATCGGGCAGATCAAGATTATAATTAAAAGTAAACTTTTTTCTTCCAACTAATTTACCTTTTCGAATATTAAAGATAGCTGCAACACCATCAGGGACATCAGCTGCAAAGGTGATAATATCTCTATCGGTTAATTCCTGACTTACAACTCTTTGAGTATTTGCATAAACTTTTAATGACTCAAGTTTATTTCTTATTTCTGCTGCTTTTTCAAATTTCAATTCAGAGCTAAGTTTATTCATTTCCTCGGTCAATGAATTAATAAGGCCATCGATATTTCCTTTTAATACAAGTTCAACTTCAGATATCATTTTATTGTATTCTTCTTTTGAGATTAGACCTTCACATGGACCATCGCATTTTTTGATGTGATAATCCAGACAAACCTTATATTTACCTTTTTGAATAGTCTCTTCGGTAAGATTGTATTTGCAACTTCTAATTTTAAAAACATCGCGGAGCACTTTCAAAGCATGTTTCACTACTTTTACTTCTGTATAAGGACCAAAATATTTAGATCCATCCATCACAACATGACGAGTTGGATAAACCTGGGGGAAATCTTCGTTTGTTATAACAATATAAGGATATGATTTATCATCTTTTAAGTTAACATTATAGCGAGGTTTGTATTGTTTTATAAGATTAGCTTCAAGGATGAGAGCTTCGACTTCGTTGTCAGTTACTATCACATCTATATCGAAAATTTTAGAGACAAGAGCTTCTGTTTTAACGGAATTTATATTTGGTGCGAAGTAGCTTTTAACTCGATTGTATAAAGACTTAGCTTTACCGATATAAATTATTTTATCGTTTTTGTTTTTAAATAAATAGACGCCCGGAAGTTTTGGTAGATTTTCAATTTTCTTTTGTAATTCACTTGAGTTCATAGATTTTTGGAAAAGTAGAAAATTGAACTGTAATTATTTAAGCACAGTATTTTTGGGAATAACAACGATACCTGTCTCAGATATTGTAAATTTTTGTTTATCTTTTTCGGGATCAAAACCAATTTCATAATCTTCGGGGATAATAACATTCTTGTCGATTATTGCCCTTCGGATTTTTGCTCTGCGCCCGATCACAACATTATCAAATATTATTGAGTCTGTTATATAAGAATAACTATTCACACGTACGCCATGACCTAAAATTGACCTTTCTACAAGTCCACCGCTTATTATTGTTCCATCACAAACTAAGGAGCTCAGTGCTCGCCCAACTCTTTCGCCTTCATGAGAAATAGTTTTCATTGGAGGATATTGAGCTTGAAAAGTACGTATGGGCCATTCTTTATCGTAGATGTTGAATTCAGGAGTTACACTTATTAGATCCATACTTGCAGCGTAATAACTATCAATTGTCCCAATGTCTCTCCAATATGGTTTTGGTGATTTATTTTCATCTATAAAATGCCAGGCATATATTTTTCTTTTTTGATTAATCATAGCAGGAATTACATCTTTTCCGAAATCATGGCTTGAGTTAGGATTTTTATCGTCGGTTTCCAGAACATCGATCAATGCGTCGGTATTGAAAACGTATATTCCCATATTCACATAACAATAACCAGGTTCGTTTGGAATTTCAATTGGAACTCTTGGTTTTTCTTGAAAATCCACGATTTGTTGATTTTCATCGGTTGCCAATACACCAAACCTTCTTGCTTGATCAACATCATACTTAATTGTTGCAATAGTTAGTTCTGCATCTTTTTGTATGTGATATTGAATTAATTTGAAGTAATCCATTTTATAAATATGATCACCGCTTAAAATCAAGATCCGCTTTGCTTTATCAGGATAAATCAAATTTTTATTCTGATAAATTGCATTTGCAGTTCCAAGATACCAATCACCAGAAAGCTTCAATTGAGGCGGAATAGAGTAAATAAATTCCCCGAGCTCAGCTTGAAAAATATTCCATCCCTCATACAAATGTTGATTCAAAGAGTCTGATTTATATTGAGTTAATACATAAATTTTTCGCAGCCCCGAGTTTAAACAATTTGAAAGAGTAAAATCAATTATTCTGTATTTACCTCCGAAAGGAACAGCGGGTTTGCTTCTTACAGCAGTTAATGGATAAAGCCTTTCTCCTTGTCCCCCTGCTAATATCATTGTGATTGTATTTCTTAAGATTACAGATGCTGAAAATTCCATTTTTTCCTCCCTGAAGTTTTAAATGTTTTTTGAAACTTAACACAGTTACAAAACATTCGATCAATTGCCTCAATCAACTTTCTCTCTCTAAAATAAAAAAAACTTTTTGTTTTATAAAGGTTATTACATATAAATTGATTGATAATGGATAATTGAATTAACTTTTTGTTTTATTGAACTGATTTTTAGGACAGACATTAAATTTTTCTTTAATCTTAGTTCTAATTTCAATTTCTTAGTTTTAATCATTTGCAAATTGAAAGATTAATTTTTGCTTTAGTCATTTAAGTGAACAAAAAAAGCTAAGGTTTTGAAGGCTTGTAATGATACGAAGCTCAATTAATTAGATTTTTATTTTAAGATTTTGAGAATTTGATCAAATTGACTTTTGTGTATTCATTATTAAATTAATCAGAAGATTAATTTCAGTGTCAATTCGAATTTAGACTTTATTTTTTTTTGAACAATTTAGGAATGACTTGAAACTTTTTTTATTCTTTTTTGTTTGGTAAATAATTGGTTTTAGAATATCACTAACATTATTCTTAACTTGAGATATGAAAATATTAGAAAAATTTAATAAATATGACAAATCAAGACCTGTCGTAGTTGCAATGTCGGGTGGAGTTGATTCATCCGTTGCGGCAGTATTGCTTAAATTAGCAGGATTTGATGTTATTGGAATTACAATGAAAACCTGGGGCTTTATGGAAGTCGGAGGTGCCCCAAAACATGAGAGCGGATGCTGTTCACTTGATGCAATATTCGATGCAAAAAGTGTAGCCGTGCAATATAATTTCCCGCATTTTACTGTTGATTTTACTGAAAATTTCAAAGAAGCCGTGATTGAAAATTTTATTGATGAATATTTACATGGTAGAACCCCAAATCCCTGTATTGTTTGCAACAGAGAAGTTAAATGGGGCGATTTAATTAAGGAAGCCGAAAAACTTGGTGCTTATTATATAGCCACAGGACATTACGCAAAGCTTGTTTACGATAAAAATTCTAATCGATATAAACTTAAATCAGATTTTATGAATCGTAAAGATCAGGCTTATGCTTTGTGGGGATTACCGCAGGAATTTTTGGCTCGAACGATTTTCCCGCTCGAAGATATGACAAAAGAGGAAGTCAGAGAGCTGGCAAGAGAATTTAAAATAAGACCTGCAAATAAACCAGAAAGTCAAGAGATATGTTTTGTTGTTGATGATGATTATGGAAGATTCTTACAGGAAAAATTTGAAGAGAGAAAAATTGAAATAAAGAAAGGTGATTTTGTTTATCATGGAAAGAAAGTCGGAGAGCATAAGGGAATTCCATTTTATACAATTGGGCAGAGAAGAGGTATTGAGGTTGCATTAGGTAAACCAGTTTATGTGAAATCAATTTCTATTGGAGATAATGTAATTGAATTGGGGGATGCGGTAGAATTGATCTGTAAAAGATTCAGTATGAATAAAATAAATTATGTATCGGTTCCTGAAATCAAACCTGGTGATGAAGTCTTTGTAAAAGTTCGTTACTCCGATAAACCAGGAAAAGCAAAAATTCATTTGGTTGATGATGATTTGATTATTGTAGACTTAATAGATGAAAAAAGAGCTGTCACACCAGGTCAAAGTGCAGTTTTATATAATGATGAAGGATTTTTATTAGTTGGCGGTATAATATTAAAGGACTTAACAAATGAAGTGGAATCAAAAACTAATTGATACAATAAGTTACATTACGATGTTTTTGATGGTAATAATTATTTTTTTGATGTGGACCCATCAATTTCCAATGGATTACGCTTACCTGGCAATTTTTTTTGCATCAATTGTATTAATTTTGCGTTTAGGTAATAGAATTTATAATTTATTAAATAAAAAGAAGTGAGGTTTAAAGTTCGCGGCGAAAGTAAGACATACAAACGGCAGACTAAACGCCAAGGTTCTGGTTCTTAACCAGAATTATGAAGCACTTACCATTTGTTCAACAAAAAAAGCAGTTGTTTTATTATTAACTAATAAAGCCGAGATAATTGCTAAGAAAGATGGACTTGTATTGAGGTCCCCATCTATAAGTTTGCCGTTTCCAAGTATAATTCGTTTGTCTAATTATGTTAATGTTCATTATAAAAAAGTTATGCTCTCAAGGAAAAATATCTTAAGAAGAGATAATCACAAATGTCAATATTGTGGAAGATCAGATCTTCCATTAACAATCGATCATATTATCCCAAAATCTAAAGGTGGGCAAGATACCTGGGAAAATCTTGTAACAGCATGTATCAAGTGCAACAATAAGAAAGGTGATAGAACTTTAGAAGAAGCAAATATGCATTTAATCAGAAAACCGTTCAGACCAAGTCACATTATGTTTTTGAAAAACTTTGTCGGGCAGGTCGATGAACGGTGGAAACCATTCCTTTATTTAACATAAAGAGGCAAAATGAAAAAGATAATTTTGAGCGGAATGAGACCTACTGGACGATTGCATATCGGTCATTTTGTAGGTGCTCTCGAAAACTGGATTAAACTTCAAAACGATTTCCAGAATTACCATTTAATTGCAGATTATCATGTTTTAACAACTTCTTTAGATACATCTAATATTGAAAATGACTCTATTGAAATGGCAATTGACTGGATTGCCGCAGGAATTGATCCCGAAAAAAGTCCAATCTTCAGACAATCACAAATCAAAGAGCACACAGAACTCCACTTAATTTTTTCAATGCTTATTACAACTGCCAGATTGGAACGAAATCCTACAGTTAAAGAGCAGGTTCGTGATTTAAAAATTGAAAACATAACTTATGGACATCTCGGTTACCCAGTTCTTCAAGCTGCTGATATTCTTTTATACAAAGGAAATTATGTCCCTGTTGGTGAGGACCAGGTGCCTCATATTGAAATCACACGAGAAATTGCAAGAAAATTCAATCAAACCTGGGGAGAAGTTTTTCCTGAGCCCGAACCGTTACTCAGTCAATTTGCAAGATTACCAGGTCTCGATGGAAATGCCAAGATGAGTAAATCGTTGAATAATGCAATTTTGATTTCCGATGAACCAGAAACAATTAAACAAAAACTTCGAAAAGCAGTTACAGATCCGCAAAAAATAAGAAAGAATGATCCAGGTAGACCAGAGATTTGTCTTGTCTTTACTTATCATAAAAAATTTAATCCTGATGAAGTTACTGAGATTGAAGCAGGTTGCCGAAGTGGATCGCTCGGATGCGTTGAATGTAAGTTAAAATGCTCTGAAAGAATTGCCAATTTCTTCGAACCAGTCAGAAACAAAAGAAAAGAATTGGAGACTAAACCTGAAAGAATTAAAGAAATTTTAATCGAATGTGAATCTAAGGCACGTAAGGTTGCTCAAGCCACAATGAATGAAGTTCACGAAAAAATGAAGTTTGGTTGATGCCTAATACAACTTACAAAGTTTCATTAAAAGATTTCGAAGGTCCGCTCGACCTTCTTTTGTTTTTTATTAAAAGAGATGAACTTGATATTTACGACATTCCGATCTCTAAGATTTTAAAAGAATTTATGGAGTACTTGCACTTTATTGAAGAACTTGATCTTGAAGTCGCAGGTGAATTCATTATGATGGCAAGTACTCTAATGCATATCAAAGCAAGAATGCTCTTACCAAGAGAAGTAAATGAAAAAGGTGAGGAGATTGATCCGAGAGAGGAATTGGTTAATAGACTTGTAGAGTATATGCGTTACAAAGAAATGACAACTCAATTATCTGAACTTGAAGCACAGAGAAGAAAAATTACATTTCGAAAATATTTCAAACACGATGAAGCAACGCCACCACACGATTTTGATGTCCTTCTTAAAAATATTACTCTTTATGATCTTGCAAAAGCATTCAAAAGAGTAATTGAATCATTACCAAAAGTAACTGAACATACAATCGTTAAACCTCCAGTCAGTACAGAAGAACAACTTGAATATGTAATCAATAAACTTGAGGAAAAAGGTGAAGTTGATTTTAAAGAACTTGTTTCAGGCATGACTGAGAAGCTGAGGATCATAGTTACATTTATTGTAATTCTCGAATTAATAAAAAATCGAGTGATAACGATTATCGGTGGGGAAGATTTTAATAATTTTGTAATCAAGAAACTATGAAAAGAGAATTAAAACATATTGTCGAAGCTTTAATTTTTGCATCCGATGAACCAATTGATACACAAACAATTGTAAACATCATTAAATCGGTTGATAAAGAAGAAGAACTCGAGCTTTATTCACTTGTCGAAAATGCAATTGAAGAATTAAATCAATTCTACGAACAAAACGGAGTTGCATTTAGAATAATTAAAATTGCGAAAGGTTATCAGTTCGCAACAAGACCTGAGTTTTCTCGATACGTTGGATTTATGAATACAGAGAGAAGGCAGAAACGACTCTCTCAAGCAGCGCTCGAGACTTTAGCTATAATCGCTTATAAGCAGCCAATCACAAAACCAGAAATTGAAAGAATCCGTGGCGTGAATGCTGATTATATTCTCTCAACTCTTTTAGAAAAAAATTTAATATGTATTAAAGGAAGAGCTGAAACTGTTGGAAGACCGCTTTTGTATGGAACGACTGATGAATTTCTGAAATATTTTGGTATAAGCGATATAAGCGATTTACCAAAGCCAAGAGAGATTGAAGAAATTCTAAGTGATGAGGCTTTTCTTGAACAGAAAAAAAGACTTCTAATGAATTTAATTGAAGAAGATCAACCAGAGTTAGATTTTGGTGAGGGTGAGAATAATAATGGTGATCAAGGAGGCAATAATGGAAAAGATGAGATTGAATAAATTTTTATCGGAAGCGGGAGTTGCTTCAAGAAGAAAAGCTGACGAGCTAATCCTTGAAGGCAGAATTGAAGTTAATGGAAAAGTTGTAACTCAACTTGGATTGAAAATAGATCCAGAGAACGATGAGGTAACTTTTGATGGTGAACCTGTCAAGTTGAAAAATTTTGTTTATTATCTTTTTCATAAACCAGCTGGATACATAACATCTTTGAAAGACGAGAAAGGTCGCAAAACAATTTTTGACATTATTAAAGTTAAAGAAAGAGTTTTCCCTGTCGGAAGATTGGATAGAGACACAACTGGTGTATTGATTTTAACTAATGATGGTGACTTCGCAAATTTTTTAATGCATCCGAAGAATAAAATTCCCAGAGAATACATCGCCACTCTTGATAAACCTTTTGAGGAGCCTCTGACTAAATTGAAAAAAGTTCATCTTGAAGATGGTATTGTCAATGTCGACTCTGTTGAATTTATTGATTCAACAAGAAGAAAACTTAAACTTATATTAAGAGAAGGAAGAAATCGTGTAGTGAAAAGAATATTTGGGAAATTTGGATATTCAGTGAAAGCTTTGCATCGATCAAGTTATGCAGGTTTTCGTGTGGATAAGGTTCCTGTAGGTAAATTAATTAAAATCTCACCTTCGGAAATAAAGAGGATTTATACCAAATATGATGAAAATTAAATCAATTCTTTTTTGCATTGTTATCTTAATTAATGTCTCATTTTCACAGGTTTTGCAGAAACCAGAACAAGATACATTACCAAAAGTTAAGTATTCTGACCTCAAAGAATTCTCAAAAGTTTTAGATGATATTTTTAATGATCCTGCATTTTCAAATGCTCATTGGGGAGTTGTAATTCAATCTCTTTCAACTGGGGAATATTTTTATCGTCGGAATGAACATAAAAATTTTATGCCTGCTTCAAATATGAAGCTTTTCACCACAGCTCTTGCGCTCTTGCAGCTGGGACCTGATTACACTTATAAAACTTCTCTCTTTCTCAATGGAAAAATTAGAAATGAAGAAATTAAAGGTGATTTGATTCTGAGAGGAGTTGGAGATCCAACAATTACTTCCAGATTTTACAATGGAGATGCATTGACTGTTTTTAATGCCTGGGCAGATAGTCTTTTGAATATGGGCATTGAAGTTATAACTGGAAATATCATTGCCGATGATGATGCATTTGAAGAAGAGGCGCTTGGTAACGGCTGGTCCTGGGATGATGAAACTTATTATTATTCAGCAATACCAGGCGGAGTTTGTTTTAATGATAATTGTATTGATATAAAAATAATTCCTGGAGAAAAAGTCGGGCGTAAAGCTATTATTGATATTTATCCTAAAACTAAATATGTAACCATCTTGAACGATGTTGTAACAGTTTCGGATGATTCAATTACCAACATTGATTTCTATAGAGAGAGAAACACAAACATTATTCAAGTTTTTGGAACAATCAGAAAATCAGAGATAGAGATAAAAGAATCAGTTTCAATCAATAATCCAACAAAGTTCACAGCTCAAGTCTTAAAAGAAGTTATCGAAAGTAAAGGCATTAAAGTTAAAGGACAGGCACTTGATAATGATGAACTAGGAATTGTTAGAGATTATCAGAAACTCACACCATTATTCACTCAAATTTCTCCACCATTGAAAGAAATTGTAAAAGTTGTAAATAAAGTAAGTCATAATCTTTATGCTGAACAATTAATGAAAACTATTGGTTATGAAAAATTGAAATTTGGATCTTTTGAAAATGGATTAAAGGCATCAGAAAATCTCTTAAAACAAATGGGAATTGATCCTGAGAATATCCAGATTGTTGATGGTTCAGGATTATCGAGATTAAATTTAATTACTCCTGCCCAACTAAATTCAGTGCTGAGATTTATGTATCGTTCAAAATATTTCAATGAGTTTTATGAATCTCTGCCAATTGCAGGAGTGGATGGTACAATTGCTAATCGAATGAAAAACACAAGAGCGATGAATAATGTACGAGCCAAAACTGGATATATAAATGCAGTTCGATCTCTTTCAGGCTATGTTACAACAACTGATGGCGAGATGCTCACATTTGTTATGATTGCGAACAACTTTCTTGTACCATTAAAACTCGCAGAAAACATTCAGGATTTAGTTTGTATTTTATTGTCAAACTTTTCAAGAGGGAATTTAAAATGAACAACGAACATCAAAATTTACATTTTGAAGATATAAATGTTTTAATTAAAAGAAGACTTGAAGAATTAGAGGAACTTAAGAAAAGGGGAATCAATCCTTATCCTTACAATTACGATGTAACTCATCGTTCAAAAGAAATTTTAGAAAATTATTCAGAGCTTGAAGGGAAGGATGTTTCAGTTGCAGGGAGGATAATGTCTCTCAGAAGAATGGGCAAAGCATCATTTGCTCACATAATGGATTTTGAAGGTAAGATTCAAATCTATCTTAAAAAAGATGATCTCGGTGATGCTTACGATATTTTTAAACTGCTTGACATAGGAGATATAATTGGCGTAAAAGGGTTTGTATTTAAAACAAAAACAGGTGAGACCACTATCCACGTAAAAGAATTAACTGTTTTATGCAAATCAATCAGACCCATACCAATTGCAAAAGAAGTTATTGATGAAAATGGAAATAAAATTATTTACGATCAATTCGCAGATAAAGAATTACGCTATCGTCAGCGATATGTTGATTTAATCGTAAACCGAGAAGTGCTTGATGTTTTTGTCAAACGAACAAAAATAATTCGTTACTTAAGAGAGTATCTTGATTCTTGTGGTTATTTTGAAGTTGAAACACCTGTTCTCCAACCGATTTATGGAGGTGCCGCAGCAAGACCATTTATCACTCATCACAATGCTCTTGATATGGATTTGTACTTAAGAATTGCTGACGAACTTTATCTAAAGAGATTGATTGTCGGAGGCTTTGAAGGTGTTTATGAAATCGCCAAGGATTTTAGGAATGAAGGAATGGATAGAGAGCATAATCCTGAATTTACGATGCTCGAGCTTTATGTTGCTTATAAAGACTATTTCTGGATGATGGAATTTGTTGAAAAACTAATTTCTCACATCGTGCAAAAGTTACACGGAACTCAAAAAATTTTAATTGAAGGTAATGAAATTGATTTTACTCCTCCCTGGAAAAGATATTCGATGGCTGAACTTACAAAAGAAAAACTGGGTATAGATATACTTAACGATGATTATGACTCTCTCTTCTCTTTTGCAAAATCAAGAGAACTTGATGTTGATAAAAATATCACTCGTGGAAAATTGATTGATGAAATTTTTAGTGAACTCGTTCAGCCTGATTTAATTCAACCTACATTTATTTATGATTATCCACTTGAACTTTCACCGCTTGCAAAGAGACACCGATCTCGACCAGATGTGGTTGAAAGATTTGAGGGATTTGTAATGGGTAGAGAACTATGCAATGCTTTTAGTGAATTGAATGATCCAATTGATCAAAGATTAAGATTTGAAGAACAAATGAAAATGAGAAAAGCAGGCGACGAAGAAGCACATATGTTTGATGAAGACTTCGTTCGTGCTCTTGAATATGGAATGCCTCCAACAGCTGGACTTGGAATTGGTATCGATAGACTTGTTATGCTTTTGACAAATCAACATTCAATCCGTGATGTGATTCTTTTCCCAACAATGAGACCTGAAAAATAAAATGAAAACATTCATTGTTTGGGTTAGTCTGATTGGAGTTTTATTTATTAATTCAAACGTTTTTTCTTTTTCAAAAATCAATAAAGTCTCCCCAAATGTCAGGCGGAGCTTGACGAATCCTGACCAATTAGTTTTGGCAGAAAGTGAAAAGTCACCCTTCGACAAGCTCAGGGTGACGCCCTTCGGCAAGCTCAGGGTGACATCGCTTGATGATCATAAAATGACTTCAATTAAAAACTCAAATGTCAGGCTGAGCTTGACGAATCCTGACGGATTAGTTTTGACGGAAAGTGAAAAGTCACCCTTCGACAGGCTCAGGGTGACGCCCTTCGACAAGCTCAGGGTGACATCACTTGATGAGCATAAAAAGACTTCAATTAAAAACTCAAATGTCAGGCTGAGTTTATCGAAGCCTGACAATGTTTTTTCAATTCGTGATGTCAGGCTGAGTTTGCCGAATCCTGACGAATTAGTTTTGGCAGAAAGTGAAAAGTCATCCTTCGACAGGCTCAGGGTGACGCCTGTTAATGAATTTGGAATGGCGCAAGACTTTGTTCTGCATCAACCAAACGATACAATTAAATCAAACGATGTGTATTACATTTTCAAGTATAAAGAACTTCAATCAATTCAACCTGTCAATTACAATTTAAAAACAAAAATTTACTTCGATCGTTTATTACTTGTAACTGCTCTCACTTCGGCATCGGTTGCTGTTGTTCATCACCATCAATCTAAAGCTTGGTGGCAGGGGACAAGAACAAAATTTCATTTCCAAAACGACTGGGAGTACGCTCTATGGATTGATAAATTAGGTCACTGGTGGGGTGCAACAGCTATTCAGCATTTGTTTTCTTCATCCTTAAGTTGGTCGAATTTTTCTGATGAAACATCGATGTGGCTTGGTTCAATATTAGCTTTGACTTACCAATTATATGTTGAAACTTATGATGGTTATGCTAAAGACTGGGGATTTAGTCCAGGTGATGCAATGTTTGATTTTGGTGGTGCTTTTTATCCACTGCTTCAATATTATATTCCACCACTAAAAAATGTTAATCTTAAATTGAGTTATTATCCATCTAAAAGATTATTGAAGAAAGATCCAAATGATGAACTTTATAGAAATAAATTTGTGATAGATGATTACGAAGGACAAAGTTTTTATTTGAGTTTTAAGATCAATAATATGCTTCCAGAAAATTTAGAAAAATATTGGCCCGATTTTTTGTGTCTTGCAATTGGTTATCAGATGAGAAACTGGAATGGCTACGCTGTTGCAGATCAAAATTATTACTTAACACTTGACTATGATTTCGAGCAAATTCCATTATATGGACAATTCTGGCAGTTTCTAAAAAATACATTTAATCTGATTCATTTTCCTGCACCAGGAATAAAATTTTCAAAGAAAAAAATCTATCTAACAATTACATACTAAATTGATTAGCATAATTATACCCACTCTGAATGAAGAAAAACTTTTACCAAAACTTCTCGATCAATTAAATGATCAGAAACTGAAGGCAAAATATAATTATGAGATTATTATCTCGGATGGTGGAAGCAAAGATCGGACGCTTGAAATTGCAAAAAATTATACGGATAAAATTGTAGTTCATAAAGCGACAAGACGACAAAAGATTTCTGAAGGAAAGAATGCAGGTTACAAAATTTCGTCAGGCGATCCGCTTGTTTTTATTTGTGCTGATTGCAGAATAGAAAACCCAGAGATGTTTTTTGATTACATATTAAATTTCGAAAAATCAAAATATCTTGCAGCAACATTCTGGTTCGATGTTTTTCCTGAAGAAAAAATTTGGAGTGATTTTTTATTTCATACATTTTTTAATTGGTTAGTAAAGCTGCTTAACTTCTTTGGTAATGGGATGGGTAGGGGAGAATGTCAGGTCATTAAAAGAGAAATTTTTGAATTAATCGGCGGTTATAACGAGGAACTAACTGCTGGTGAAGATTATGATTTATACACTCGAATAAGAAAGCTTGGAAAGATTGATGTGAACTTTAAAATTAAAATTTTTGAATCCCCAAGAAGATATCGGAAATTTGGATATTTAAGAATTCTTCTGATGTGGTTCAGAAATTCATTAAGAGTTTTTAAAATTATTAAAACTCAGGTTGAAGAATGGAAAGAAGTCAGATAAAGTTTTTAATAATTGTCTACTTTTTATTTTCTTTATCACTTAGAAGTCAGGGATTATATATTCCAGCAGATCATTCTGTTTATAGTTTTTTAGAGAGAATGGAAGCTGCAGGAATTATCGAAAATTATCAGAACGAAACTAAACCGCTGCTTAGATCGGTTATTGTAAATTATCTTTTAGAAATTTTTAATAAACGATTTCAGCTCAATTCCACAGAAAAAAATTTCTTGAATTATTATTTAGAGGAATTTTATTCGGATATATCAGGAAGTTTGGATAAATATGATATTCTTCTAAGTGATAAAAGTTATAATCCTTTTAGCAGTAGAGAAAAATTTATATATGCTTACTATGAGCCTTCTAACTTATCATTATTTGTAAAAGCACATTTAAACTTAGGCACTTATCTTTCCAAAAATGATTTGCCATCGAACTTTCTTGAAGGTGGTGGAAGATTTTATGGAAGCATTTCAAAATTTCTTGGATTTGAATTAGATGCTAAAAATGGAATAATAATTGGACAGAAAGCAAGTGCATTAAAAATTCATGACCTATCTTATAACTTTAAATTGAACGAAAAGCCTGAATCAAAATTCTTCGATCGAGCATATGGTTATATCTCAATTGAGACACCTTACATTGATTTCAAAATCGGAAGAGATAGAAAATTAATCGGTTATGGTTATAATAAATTAATCTTATCAGATTATCCGCCAGACTTTGAGGCGATTAATTTCAATATACATTACAAAAGTTTTTCATTTGAATATTTACATGGATGGTTGAAGTTTGCTTCAGAAAATCCTCAATTACAACAACAACCAACTTCACCCGCTCCTTACGAAAAAAAATATTTAGCATTACATAGAATTTCTTTTTCACCCGTAAAAAATCTAAGGTTTGGTATTGGAGAATCTGTGATTTATTTAAGAACATCACCGCAGCTTGATTATCTCAATCCTTTGAATTTTTATAAATCAATCGAACATCAGCTCGGTGATAAGGACAATGCTTTAATGTTTTTCGATGTTGAAGCAATTCCCATCAAAAATTTAAGATTATATTCAACTTTTTTAATCGATGATATTGATTTTTCAAAAATCGGAACAAGATGGTATGGGAATAAGACAGCTTTTAATATCGGAGCAAACTTTTACAAAGTAATTCCAGATTTTCCATTACATTTTTTGTTCGAATATTCTCGTATCGAACCTTATACTTTTACACACTACCTTCCCGAAAGAAATTATACAAATTATGGTTATTCACTTTCAACAGAACAACCGCCAAATTCTTATAAGATTGATTATGGAATTAATATAACTCCAGATCCCAAATTAGACCTCATTGCGATTTATTCTTTTACAAAATGGGGAAAAAATTATTTTGTTAATAATGATTTGATAAATGTCGGTGGGGATATTCAAGTAGGAAAAAGAACTGAAGACTCCGACTATGTTTCATTCCTAGATGGTAAAATCGAAACTGTCAACAGTTTCAAAATTTTGACTTATTATGAAATTGTAAGAAACATAAAACTTTCAGCAATGTTTAATTACGCAAAATTGAGTTCTCAATCATCATCTTTGATTTTATCAATCGGTTTAATATCTTTTTTGTAGAATAACAATTAAAAGGGTTAAAAATGAAAAATAGATTTGTTTATTTCTTTGGTTTGACAATATTGATTTTTGGAATACTTACTGGAATACAAATTCAAAAAGCAATTTCGACAGATAATTTTCAAGAGCAATTAAGGAAATTTAGTGATGTTTTGAGCCTTACAAGAAAATATTATGTAGATGATGTGGATTCTCAAAAACTTGTTGAGGCAGCAATTAATGGAATGCTCGGCGAATTAGATCCTCACTCTGTTTACATTCCGCCAAAACAACTTGAACAAGTAGAAGAAGAATTTAGGGGAAACTTTGAGGGAATTGGAATTGAATTTCAGATAATTAATGATACTATTGTTGTTGTTTCGGCAATTCCCGGTGGACCAAGTGAAGCTCTTGGAATTACTGCAGGAGATCGAATTGTAAAGATTAATGGTGAGCCTTATAAGAAAATTACAAACGAAGATGTTCGCAAAAAACTTCGTGGACCAAAAGGAACAAAAGTCGATGTAACAATTTATCGTCCATCTATACGTGAATTCCTTGATTTCACAATTGTCAGGGATAAAATACCTTTGTATTCTGTTGATGCTTACTTTATGGTTGATGATGAAACTGGTTACATCAGTCTCTCCAGATTTGCACAGACGACTTTCGATGAAGTAAAAGCAGCAATGGACAGTCTCGATAAAAAAGGAATGAGGCGCCTGATTCTGGATTTAAGAAATAATTCAGGCGGATATATGAGCGAAGCAGTGAAAATCTCTGATTTATTCCTTGATCAAGGAAAAATGATTGTTTATACAAAATCAAGAATTCCTGAGTTTGTTGAAGAGTATCGAGCAGTTAGACCGTTTAAGTATGAAAAATTACCAGTTATAATTCTCGTCAACAATGGTTCAGCTTCTGCAAGTGAAATTGTCTCGGGTGCAATTCAAGATTGGGATCGCGGTTTAATTGTAGGTGAAAGAACATTCGGAAAAGGACTCGTTCAAAGACAATTCACATTGAATGATAATTCAGCTTTAAGATTGACTATTTCCAGATACTATACTCCAGTAGGCAGATTGATTCAAAGAGATTATACAAAGAAAGATAAGATCGATTATTACCGTGAATCGATTGATACAGATACAACTGAAGGTGAAAATATTGAACATACATTAGAACAGGATACATCTAAACCAGTTTACATTACACCAAAAGGTCGAAAAGTATACGGAGGTGGTGGAATTACACCAGATTATATTGTTAAATCTCCTCCTTTGACAAAATATACTTCATCGCTTTTAAGAAAAAATTTATTCTATCAATACATTCTCTCTTATCTTGATAAGAATGGCAAAGCAATTCAATCTAAGTTTAAGTCATTCAAATCATTTAAGAACGAATACCAGATTGATGATAATCTGCTAAATGGATTTATAAATTATGCAAAAAGTCAGGGAGTTGAATTTAATAAAGAAGATTTTGATAAAGATAAAGATTACATCAAAGCTCGTTTGAAAGCTCAGATTGCAAGAAATTATTGGAGAAATGAAGGCTGGTATCCTGTATTGTTAGAAGTGGATCCACAATTCAAAAAAGCAATTACGCTATTTCCAGAAGCAGAAAAATTTGCAAAAGCAAAGTGATTTACATGAAGAAACTTTTAGTTTTAATCTTTGTTTTTACTTCAATCTATATCTTTGCACAAATAGGTGATAAAGTTAAAAATACTGATCCAATTAATCCTTCAGCTCTTCAAGTTGGAGAAGAATTGACTTATGTTGTAAGATACACTTTTATCCCAATTGGTGAGATAAAACTGAAAATTTTGAGGAAGTATAATAAAGATGGAAGAACAATTTACGAAACACGAGCTAATATTGATTCTTATGAAGGACTTCCTTTTGTAGATTTACATAGTGTTTATACGAGCCATGTAACTGATAAATTTTATTCTGAATTTTTCTTTGCCCTTGATAAACATTCATACGGCTGGACGTTTACAAAATATGACTTCGATTATAGGAAAGGTTATGTTGTCGCTCAAAGAGGTTTTCGTGAAGGATGGCAGGTACATTTTCATGATACAATTAAAATTCCTGGTCCTACTCAAGATGGTCTGTCAATTTATTATTACGCTCGTGGATTTGCGCGTCAACAAGGTTCGTATAATATTTTGACTTTTTTCAGAGAAAATCTTACTACAACCAGAATTAATTTTTACAAAGAAACTTATCCAGTCAAAATTGATGCGGTAGATTATGAAATCGATTGTGTAAGGCTCGATGGTGTTTTAGGTTACACAGGAATTTTTGGATTAACTGGAAATTATGAAGGTTATTTCACAAATGATGATGCTTGTATACCTGTAAAAGCATCTCTAAAAGTCATAATTGGGAATATTAATGTTGAACTAAAAAGTTGGAAAAGAGATGGCTGGAAACCTCCAAAAAGATCTTGAGAATTTAATCCATTACAATTTTAATGGGAAATTACCAAAATTGGGTGAAAATGTTTTTGTAGCTCCAGGAGTTAAATTGATTGGCGATGTAAGATTGAAAGCTTATTCCAATGTTTGGTTCAATTCAGTTTTACGAGGAGATATAAATTTTATCGAAGTAGGTGAATATACCAACATTCAGGATTTATGTCTTGTTCATGTAACAAAAGAGCTTCCTGCAATAATTGGAAATTATGTAACAATCGGTCATAATGCTGTTATTCATGCCTGTACGATTAAAGATAATGTATTAATTGGAATGAATTCGGTTGTTCTTGACGGTGCGGAGATTTCTGAGAATTGTATTGTTGCCGCTGGTGCAGTTGTAACTCCAAACTCAAAAATTCCGTCTGGCTCTTTGGTGGCAGGAGTTCCAGCTAAGATTATTCGACAGCTTACTGATAATGAGATCTCTCAAATACATCAGTCAGCTTTAAATTATGTTGAGTATGCTAATCAGATGAAAAATTCATTGAGCAAAGAAACATTATGAACTCATTTAAATTCACTAAACAAGAGATTGAAAAAATTTCTAAAGCACTCGGTGCTGAATTCAAAGAATATCAAAATCACTTCAGGCTTGAAGTAAAGAACGAAGAGAGAAAACTTTCTTTATTTGTTGAAATTTATCCTGAACTCGAAATGGGCAAGAATAAAGGTTCATTGATTTCTGTCTATGGACCAATTACACATCTTCAATTGCATTTTTGCACAGGTTATGTGATTAGCGATTTGCTCGAAGAAGTTACATTCATTTCTGAATTTGATGGAAAAGTTTCGGGATTGACAATTGAAAAAGAAGGCGGATGCTCATTATATGCAAATGTCGATCGAAGCATTTTATCTGGAGATTTCACTAAGCTCGGTCCTGAAGTAATGCTTTCAAGTATTGCTTTATCACTTGCGGAAGATATCTTAAAAGAAAATCAGAATGAGAAAACCAAAGATTGAAATTTTTTCTGATAAAAATTTTTTAATCGATAAAAAAAATTTAAAGAAAGTGATTAATCAAGTTTTGAATCTCGTTAGTAATAAATTTGAGCAAGTAGCTATCAATTTTGTAAATGATGAACAATTACTCGAGATGAACAAAAGACATCTAAATCATAATTATTATACTGACATTTTAACCTTTAAATTTTCTGACGATCCAATTTCAACGGAAATTTATATTTCATTTGAACGAGCTTTTGAAAATTCGAAAAAATATAATTCAACTTTTGAAGATGAAATTTTAAGGCTGATTTCTCACGGAATTTTACATTCAATTGGATTGAATGATTATTCCAGATCAGAAAAAATTAAAATGAGGAAAGCAGAAAATCATATTTTAAATTCTATCGAAAAGCTGCAGTTTATAAAAAAATTTAAGGTGAATGATAAATGGCAAAATATGTAGTGCTTGTTGAGTCTCCTTCTAAAGCAAAGACAATAAAAAAGTATCTTGGAAAAGACTACATTGTAGAAGCAACAGTTGGTCACATTAAAGATTTACCAAAATCCTCTTTAGGTGTAGATATTGAAAATGGTTTCAAACCAAAAATTATAAGCATCAAAGGTAAAACAGACATTCTCAAAAAAATAAAATCGCTCGCAAAAGAATCTGAAAAGATTTTCATCGCAACTGATCCCGATCGTGAAGGGGAGGCAATAGCTCAAGATATTTATGAGTCGATTAAGAATGGTGATAAAGAAGTTTACCGTGTTCTCTTTCACGAAATCACCGAAAAAGGTGTGAAAGAAGGAATGCAAAATCCAAGATCGATTGATTATAATCTTGTTGCCTCTCAAAGAGCAAGAAGAGTGATGGATAGAATTATTGGTTACAAAATCAGCCCCATTCTATGGAATACACTTCACTTAATTGAGTCTTCAGGAGACAGTGCACTTTCAGCAGGAAGAGTACAATCTGTCGCACTCAGATTGATCTGTGAAAGAGAAGAAGAGATACAAAATTTTGTCCCTCTTGAATACTGGTCTATTGTAGGTATCTTCCAGACTGAAAGTGGGGCAAAATTACAGAGCAAATTATTTTCTTTTGAAGGCAAAACTTATAAAATACCAGAAGAAAAATTCCAGGATGAAGAAGCGAAAAAGGAATTTTTCGAAAAATACTTTTATATACCAAATGAACAGTCAGCTTCGGAGTTAATTGAAAGATGTAAAAACGAAAATTTCAAGATCACGAGAATTGAAAAGAAAATTGTTAACAGAAATCCAGCTCCACCATTCACAACCAGTACATTACAGCAAGAGGCATCAAGAAAATTATATTTCAGACCAAGACAAACAATGCAATATGCTCAGAAACTTTATGAAGGCGTTGAATTAGGGAAAGATGAAATTGTTGGATTAATTACTTATATGAGAACTGACTCCGTCAGAGTGAGTGAGGAAGCAATTGCCTCTGCTCGAGAATTTATCGCCAAAACTTATGGAAATGATTACTTGCCAGAATCACCAAGAATTTATCAAAGTAAGAAACAAAATGTTCAGGATGCACACGAAGCAATCCGACCAACGAATTTGAAGTATACTCCTGAATATGTGAAGAAATATTTACCAAAAGAGTTGTACAAACTTTATGAACTAATCTGGAATAGATTTATTGCGTCTCAGATGAAACCAGCTCAATTCGAGCAAGTCTCTTTAGATATCACAGGCGGTGATTTCGTATTTCGTTCTACGGGGTCAACAATGTTATTCAAAGGTTACCTTGCTGTTTATGACGAAAATGGAGAAGAGAATCAAATTGATGAAGATATTAATGAGAATGAAAATCGAATTCCTCAGGGTTTAGCTGAAGGTCAATTAATGAATGTAATTGAATTAAAGAAAAATCAACATTTTACAAAACCGCCTGCAAGATATACTGAAAGCTCACTTGTCAAAGAACTTGATAACCTCGGAATTGGAAGACCAAGTACTTACGCAAGTATAATTAGTACTCTGTATGATAGAGAATATGTAGTGCAAGAAGACAGAAAATTGATACCAACTGAATTAGGTAAAAAAGTTAATCAACTTTTGGTACAAAACTTTGACCATATTTTTAATGTAAACTTCACTGCTCAAATGGAAGAAGAACTCGATGAAATTGCAGAGGGAACTAACAAATACGAAAATGTTCTGACTGATTTCTATGTTCCATTCAAGAATATACTCGACGAAGTAGAAAAAAAGATTGAAAAGCCAAAGTGTGACTTGTGCGGTGCAGATATGGAAATTAAAGTTGGACGTTTTGGAAGATTTCTTGCTTGCACTAATTATCCTACCTGTAAAAATGTTAAATCATTAAAGGATTTTTCTAAAGACGATAAATCTGAAACTCTGGAACATCTTGATGAAAAATGTCCGAAATGTGGAAATCCTCTCGTTTATAGAAACTCAAGGTATGGTAAATTCATTGGTTGTTCAAAATATCCAGATTGTGATTATACAAGACCAATAACACTCGGTATCAAGTGCCCTAAATGTAAAGAAGGTGAAATCACTCCACGATTCACCAAAAAACGAAGAATATTTTACGGTTGCTCAAGATATCCTGATTGCGATTATGTAAGCTGGAATAAGCCAACAGATAAAATTTGTCCGAACTGCAATAATGATTTACTTGTAATTGTAAAAACTGGTAAAAAAGAAAAATTAAAATGTAATTCTTGTGATTATACCGAAGAATTAGAGAATTCAAATTGAACGAAGTAGAAAAATACATAAAAAAATTTATCGAATATTCTAGAAGCTATAGAAAATTTTCAGAAAATACATTAGTTTCATATCAGAAAGACTTAAATAATTTTCTTTCATTTTTGTTTGAAAATAAGATCTTCGAAATCAACAATATATCAAAGAGAACAATACAAAGATTTATGATTTATCTCTCTGAAAAGAATTTGAGCCCTCGTTCAGTAAGCCGACACCTTAGCGCTGTGAGATCATTTTATAATTTCCTCTTATTCAATGATTTAGTTGATTTTAATCCAATGGAAGGTATCCAAAATCCAAAATTTGGAAAATATACTGTTAAATATCTTGATGAAGATAACCTGAACTTTACATTAAATGTTCTACAAAACAATGAAGAAGTTTTCCAGGATTATGTAATAATTGAGACACTTTATTCAACCGGAATGCGTGTTAGCGAAATTTGTAATCTCAAAAAGTCAGACATTGATTTTGAAAACAATTTTATAAAAGTAAAAGGCAAAGGAAATAAAGTCAGATTAATTCCACTTACAGAAAATTTGAAAAACATCTTTTATGAAATTGGACTCAACCGAGATAATAAAGATTATTTATTTCAAACAAAAAAGGGAGGAAAATTATATCCGAAATACATTGAAAGAGTGGTAAAAAAATATCTTTCTGAAATTTCAGAAGATGGGAAAGTTTATCCACATCTAATTCGTCATACTTTTGCAACTCACCTCCTTAACAGGGGAGCGGATATTAGAACAATCAAAGAGTTGCTGGGACATGAAAGCCTTGAAACGACTTCCATCTATGCTCATGTTAGCATTGAACATCTCAAAAACATTTATAAAAAAACACATCCAAAATCTTAATTATGGAGGAAACCATGAACGTTCAAGTTACAGCAAGAAGATTTAAAGCTCATGAATCACTTAAAGATTATGCCATTAAAGAGGTAAAAAGACTTGAAAAGTTTAACGACAATATCCATAAAGCAGATGTAATCTTAAGTTATCAACGAGCTCATGATAGTGTAAAAACAGCGGAGGTTGTTCTTCATTTAAATGGCAATAGTATCCTAGCCAAAGAATCAACTGATGATTTTAAAAAATCAATTGATCTTGCTGTAAATAAACTTGAACGTCAGCTTACCAAACTCAAAACCAAAGTCATAGAAAAGAAGAGGGCAGTAAGATCGAAGAAATGAACTATCTAAAAAATTTAGTCGAGTATCAAAAAGAATCCATTGATGTAGGTTTTTTCTATGAGAACTGCCATCGTTTATTCGGCTTAAATTTAATTGCCGAAAACGATGGCTTCTCTAAAAAAATAAGGGATAGAAGCATTCATCGACCTGGATTAGCTTTAGCTGGGTTTCTTGAATTATTCAGTTACACGCGTGTTCAGATTTTTGGAAACACTGAAATTAGATTTCTGCATTCTCTTAGTGATAAAAAAAGAGAAGAAGCATTAAGAAAATTTTTTGAATATGATATACCTTGCATTGTTTTTTCAAATAACCATGTACCAGATGAATTATTTCTAAATCTTGCTAAAGAGAAAAAAATTTCTGTTTTCAATTCAAATTTACCAACGACTAAAGTTGTCTATTTCTTAAGTGATTTTTTGGATGATCAATTTGCGCCCCAAGTCACAATTCACGGATCATTTGTAGATGTCTATGGGATAGGACTTCTTTTCGTAGGAAGATCTGGAATTGGAAAGAGCGAAATTGCTCTAGATCTTGTTGAAAGAGGTCACCGACTTGTAGCCGACGACGTTGTTTTTGCAACCCGGAAAGGTGAAGGAGTATTAATGGGTACAGGCTCAAAATTAATGAAACATTTTATGGAGATTCGGGGGCTTGGTTTAATCAATGTTGAAAAGATTTTCGGTGTCAGAGCAATTAGATATCAAAAACGAATTGAAGTTTTAGTGGTCCTGGAAGAATGGGATTCTTCAAAGGAATATACACGTACAGGTTTAGATCAAATAACAACAAATATTCTTGGTGTCAATATACCAACTGTTATACTTCCAATTTTCCCTGGAAAAAATGTAACAGTAATTGCAGAGATAATTGCATTAAACTATTTATTGAAACATTATGGTTATGACGCTGCTGTAGATATGAAAAATAGATTAGAGCAAGGAATTAAAAATAAATCTGAGAGAATAATCGATTATTTCGAACATGACTTTGAATAATTGACAATCTGAAAGTGTTTCTTTATTTTTGCGGCACAAATGAGAATTATAATTCATTTTAATAAATCCTCAAAAATAAGAGAGTTTAATAAAGCTCAGGTTACTACTTTTATTGCGGGGCTAATTATATTAGTCGTAGGGTTAATTGCAACCATTTTAAGTCTTTTAATTCATAATTCTTCATCTTCCATAATCAATGAAAATAGAAAATTAAAAAATACCATTACGGAATTAACAGCTAAATTAAATGAGATTCAAGGCACTTTAGCTAAAATTAATGAAACTGAAAGAAAGCTTTTACTTGCATCAGGGTTAGATTTAGATTTTGAATACGGAATTGGTGGCTCAGAAAACAATGATCTTAAAAATCGTATTAATGGAAATTTAAATAATTTAGGCACATTAAAATTTGAAACAGACCAGCTTCTTCAAAAGATTAAATTCCAGCAGGAAAAATTTGAAAAACTTGTTCAAACATTTAGTGAAAAGGAAGATTTAGCTAAACGTATTCCTGCTATTGTACCTATGGATGGAGTTTTTTCCGATCATGGATTTGGAATGCGAATACATCCAATTTTAAAAAGATGGAAAATGCATGAAGGACTTGATATTAATGGATTATACGGAACCCCGGTTTATGCAACAGGCGCAGGTGTGGTTAAATTCGTAGGCTGGAACGGAGGATTAGGTTTGTGCGTAGTAATAGACCACGGATTTGGATATGAGACTACTTATGGACATTTATCAAAAGCAAATGTTCGAGAAGGTCAAAAAGTTGTAAGATTTCAAAAAATTGGAGAATGTGGAAGTACGGGTTTATCAACAGGTCCTCATTTACATTACGAAGTTTCTTTTAATGGAGAAAAACAGAATCCTGTTTACTATTTCTTGAAATAAGTCAAATAAAGATGGGGGTTAAGTAATATGATTTGGACACTCGAATTAGCATCTTATCTGTTGGACGCTCCATGGCCAGCAACTAAAGCTGAACTTATTGACTATGCTAATCGTATCGGAGCTCCAAGAGAAGTTATAGAAAATTTAGAAGAACTTGAAGATTCAGATGAGATGTACGAAGGGATAGAGGATATCTGGCCCGACTTCCCAACAAATGAAGATTTCTTCTACTCAGATGAAGAAGAAGAAGAATATTAAAAATGTCTTATAATTTATGGGAAAATTTAATTATTCAGGAGAGGGCCAGACAGGCACTTCAAAAAATATTTTCACGTAAACATTACCCTCCAGCCATAATTTTTTTTGGTCAAAAAGGCATTGGTAAAGAAGCTCATGCTTTTGCTTTCGCACAATCAATAAATTGTAAAAAAAATAAATTTGACCCTTGTGGCGAATGTGAGAGATGCAAAAGTATTTACAATTTTTTATCTCCTGATGTCTATTTGATTTTTTCTTTGCCAACTTCTCAGACTGAAAAAAGTAAAGCCTTAAATAAAGTCAACTCATTCTTAGAAAAAAAAAAGTTAATCCTTACCTAAAATTAAGATTTCCAAAAGCTAACGAAATTACTATTGATCAAATTCGGGATTTAAAGGAAGCTCTTGCCATTTCCACACCTGAGATAAATAAGAGAGTTGTAATAATTTCAGAAGCAGAAAAATTAAATATAGAATCACAAAATGCTTTATTAAAACTCCTCGAAGAACCACGCCAGGATATTTTATTTATTCTTGAAACTCATACTCTTGAACCCATTCTTCCAACTATAAAATCTCGATGCTGGATAGTTAATTTTGTTCCTCTACAGGATAACGATGTTAATGATTATTTGGTGAAAAAGTTTGGAGACAAACTTTCTGAAAAAATTATAGACTATGCTATTTCTAAATTTGATGGCGAGAATTTAGCAGAAATTATTGAGGAATTATCTGAATTAAGTACTTCAGATTTCAACGAAATATCAGAGAATTTCTCTGAAGATAAACAATTTAGTTTTATTGATTTCTTTAGAATGATATACCTATCAAATTACTATAAAGCACTAAATTACCTTGATGAATTTAATATAATTTCAGATCGAAAAGAAAGTATTCAATTTACACAGAAATTATTGCGTTTCTGTTATCTGGTTCTTAAAACAAAGATTTCTGAAGAAAATAGAGATCAAAACCTCATCAAATTAGCTAATGTAATAGATGACAGTAACTTCAAGAAAGTTATTGAGTTCTTGACATTGGCTCAGAATTATTTAGAGAATTATATTAATTCCACTTTAATTTTTATCAGATTAATTCTTCTCATAAAAAACTCATTTCAAAAAAAATAAGAGGTCAAAAATGAAGGAAGTATTTATTTGTGATGCCTTGAGAACACCAATAGGTTCTTTTCTCGGTACTCTATCATCAATTCCAGCTCCCAAATTAGCAGCTGAGTTAATTAAAAAAGTAGTTGAAAGAAATGGATTAAAAGGAGAGGAAATTAATGAAGTAATCATAGGAAATGTTTTGAGTGCTGGTATTGGACAAGCTCCAGCGCGTCAGGCAGCTTTATTTGGTGAATTACCAGAATCTGTAGAGTGTATGACTATTAATAAAGTATGTGGTTCTGGATTAAAAGCTGTAATGCTTGCTGAGCAAGCAATTAAATGTGGTGATGCATCGTTAATTCTTGCTGGTGGAATGGAAAGCATGTCTAATGCACCGTTTCTTCTAAAAGGAATTAGAGAGGGAATTAAATTTGGTAACCAAAGTTTGTATGATTCAATGCTTTACGATGGATTAATTGATGTTTATAGTAATCTTCATATGGGTAATTGTTCCGAGCAAGTTGCAAAAGAAAAGAATATCACAAGAGAGGAACAGGATAGTTTTGCAATCGAAAGTTATAAGCGCGCTCTTGCAGCTCAAGAAAAAGGATTATTTAATGATGAAATTTTACCCATCTCAGTAAAAGATAAAATAGTTTCTGAAGATGAAGAACCGAAAAAAGTAAAATTTGAAAAGATTCCTTCATTGAAACCTGTATTTGAGAAGGATGGAACAATAACAGCTGCTAATGCTTCAAAACTGAATGATGGAGCAGCAATTACATTAGTTGCTGACGAAGACACAATAAAAAGATATAATCTTAAACCATTGGTAAAAATAATTTCACAAGCAGCTTTTGCAATGAATCCACAAAAATTTGCTTTAGCCCCCATCGGAGCTATAAAAAAATCTTTGGAAAAAGCAAAGTTAACCATAACAGATATTGATTTGTTTGAAATTAACGAAGCGTTTTCTATGGTTACAATAGCAGTTATGAAAGAATTAGGTATTCCACATGAGAAAGTAAATGTTAATGGTGGAGCAGTAGCGCTTGGACATCCCATCGGTGCATCAGGTGCCAGATTATTAACAACCTTGATCTATGAAATGAAGCGAAGAAATTCCAGATATGGTTTAGTTTCTTTGTGTATTGGTGGAGGTGAAGCTGTTTCCCTTATTGTTGAAAATATCAATTAAAAGGAGGAAGTCAAAATGGAAATTAAAAATATTGCAGTTATTGGTTCTGGAACAATGGGCAATGGTATTGCTCATGTTTTTGCTCAATATGGCTTTAAAGTTTTTTTAATTGATATCTCAAAAGAACTTTTAGATAAAGCCCTTTCAACAATTGCGAATAATCTTGATCGTATGATTAAGAAAGGAACCATCACAGAGGATGCAAAACAATTGACTTTAAACAATATCCAACCAATTATTGGAGTTGAGAATCTTAATCATCAGATTGATTTAGTTGTAGAAGCTGTAAATGAAAATTTTGAAATTAAAAAGAAGGTGTTTCAAGCAATAGAATCTAAATTAAGTGAACATACAATATTAGCATCAAACACTTCATCTATTCCAATAACAAAATTGGCAAATCTAACAAATAGACCTGGTAAATTTATCGGTATGCACTTTATGAATCCAGTGCCTGTTATGAAATTAGTTGAAATTATTCGAGGGTATCTGACTTCAAATGAAACTTTTGAAACTATTAAAGATCTTACCTTGAAGATTGAAAAGGTACCGGCAGAAGTAAATGATTATCCTGGATTTGTTTCAAATCGAGTTTTAATGCCAATGATAAATGAAGCTATATATTGTGTTTATGAAGGTGTAGCTACACCAGAGAATATAGATACAGTAATGAAATTAGGGATGAATCATCCAATGGGACCTCTTACTCTGGCTGATTTTATTGGTCTTGATGTTTGCTTAGCCATTATGGAAGTTTTGTATGAAGGATTTAATGATCCTAAGTATAGACCTTGTCCATTATTAAAGAAGATGGTTGCAGCAAATAAACTAGGTCGAAAAACTGGTGAAGGATTCTTCAAGTATTGAAAGTATTCGACAAAATATTAAAGATAAATTAGCTAAATTTAGATCAGCTGCATTGACTAATTATTCGTTTTTATTGGTCAGTGCAGCTGTAATTGGAATTGTAGTTGGTTTTGTATCGATTTCTTTTCATTATTTCATTGAGCGATTAAATACTTTAATTTTTAGCATTAGTTCTTTTTTCTCATTTCTACCGTTAATAGTTTTTGTTCCGTTTTTAGGAATGCTTCTTCAGGGATTATTATATAAATTTTTCCCTAAAGATTTTAAACGTCGAAGTGTAACGGATATTATTGTTTCTATATTATATCAAAAGGGGAATATAAAACTCAAAGATACTTTAATAAATTTTTTAGGTTCTGGTCTAAGTTTATCTACTGGATTGACCTTAGGACCGGAAGGACCTGCAGCACAAATTGGAAGTGGCATTTCCAGTAATTTAGCTAGATTAATAAAAATACACGATGAAAAAGTAAAAATTTTTACAGTTGCTGGAGCATCGGCTGCGATTTCTTCAATATTCAATGCACCTTTAGCAGGTGTCTTTTTCAGTATTGAATTGATTTTACTAAATGACATTTATACAACATATTTGTCTGTGATCATTGTTGCATCGGTGAGTTCAACTGCAATAACGAGAGCTTTTCTTGGAGATCTTCCGATATTAATAATTCCCGCTATAAAATTTGCAAATTATGCTTCTTTATATATTTTTATATTAATTGGAATTATAAGTGGATTATTCTCAATTGTTTTTTTAAAATACCAAGAAGTTTTGAAAGTGCTTTTCAACAGATTATTCCTAAGATTCTCAAATCAAAAGTATTTAATAATGGGAATAATTGGATTAATTTTTGGATTTACTTCACTGTATTTTCCAGAGATTTTTGGAATTGGATATAATTCGATCAATAAATTGTTTATTTCTCAATTTACAGCTATTTACTTAATTATTGTATTTTTATTAAAATTCATTTTCATAGGAATTATTTATAATTCTGGAGCATTTGGTGGTCTATTTGCGCCAGCTTTATTTTTAGGGGCTTTTATGGGTTCTTTTATTTTTCATATAATTAATCCAATACTTGAAATTCAGTCTGCATATTCAGCGGTTGTACTGTCATCTATGGGGGCTTTTCTTGCAGGAATACATTCTATACCAATTACAGCAATGCTTTTGATTTTTGAAATTTCTCGTGATTATACAATGATTTTACCCTTGATGCTAGCAGTTATAACAAGTAATATTTTGGTGCAGATTTATTATAAAACTTCGATTAATATTTACCATTTAAAATCACAAGGAATTAAAATTGATAAATCTAAATCTTTAAATATTTTAATGAATTACACTTTAAGCAATATTAAGCTGGAAGATCCAATTACAATAGTTGAGACTGAAAAAATAAATAAGGTAATTGAAAAATTTTTAGAGACTGATGCTGATCAAATTTATGTTGTTTCTGATCATAATAGCTTGAAAGGCAAAATTAATGAGAAAGATATTCGTATAGCAATCAGAGAGGATAAATTATTAAGTAATATTTTATTAGCTAAAGATATCTTTAAAGAAGTGAAGTTTAAGATTACGGTTGATAAAACTCTTTATGATGCGTTCATTTTAATGATTGAAAACAAATTGGATGAATTGCCGGTTGTCAGTTTGACAGGTAATAAATTATTGGGAATAATAAAAGTAGAAAACTTACTTGTATTTCTTAGTACTCACGAACAAGAGATTACAAAGGACATTTTTATTTAATAATTTGAAAATATAAATGTCAAATAATATCTATTATGTAAACTAATTTTACTCTTTTTTTATAACAAACCAAACTTAATTGCTAGATAAATAATTAGAATTATTATTAAAAAATAAATAATTAGACGATTATTCTTCTTTTTATAAAGATAAGACTTTCTTGCTATCTCAATACGATCTTTTAATTTTTGAGATTTATCTTTTTCGGGCTCATAATATCTTGGAATGTAGTCAAAACGCTTATGTTCAGGTCGTTTCATTAACATAACTTATTCCATCTCTTAAAAATTTAGCTTGTCTATTTAACAACACTATTTTTATTGACTTCATATCATTAGATCGAATTTCACCATCTGCATGAACATAAATGGGTAAATCAGAAGTTATAGAAATTTCTTTTGACCTAAAATAGTAAACAGAAGGATTTGTAATATGTTTACCAAAAATCGCTAATGGAAGAATTCTTAAAACTTTTAGCTTGCTTATTTTTTTTACAACACAAATATCTAACTCACCATCAACAGGACTAGCTGATGGAGTTAACTTAAATCCACCACCTGCAGTTTTTCCATTTCCAATCGAAATCATAAAAATTGGTTCAGATAATTTAAGTGAATTGGATTGAACTATTAAATTTCTAAATTTATATTTAACTAAAGTTATAAAAACACTTATCAAGTATAAAATAAGTCCTCTAACAAATTTAATTTCTTTGGCACGAGCAGCTACTTCAGCATCAAAACCAATCCCAAGGCTATTTGCAAAAAGGAAAGAAAATTTATTACCGGAGAATTCAGTAATCTCAGCGTAACCGATATCTATTTCTAACGTTTTTTCATCAAGAATTATTTCAAGATTTCGATAAAGGTTTTTTCTTAAACCTAGAGTTAAAGCAAAATCATTTCCCGATCCAGTTGGGAGCACGCCAAGAACTTTATTAAATATTTGTTCTGAATTAACTAATTCGTGAATTGTACCGTCACCACCAATAACGATCACACGATCAAAGTTTTGGGTAGTGTTTTTTATAATTTCGTTGATAGAATTTGGACCTGTAGTTTCAAGTAGTTCAAAATCAATATTTTTAGAGATCAGAAATCTTTTAATTTTTTCAATCAATTTTCTTGTTCTACCTTTTCCGGCCATTGGATTAGCAACAAATAAATATTTCATTATTTAGTTCCTGATTAATTTTCGAAAATTGCGTTAACAAAATTAGTGCTGTTGAAAGGTTGCAGATCTTCTATACCCTCACCAACACCAACAAATTTTACTGGTATTTTGAATTTATTTACAATTTGAAATATAACTCCCCCTTTTGCAGTTCCATCCAATTTAGTTAAGATTAATCCAGTAACTGGAACATATTTCAAAAAGTTCTCGATTTGAGCTACTACATTTTGACCCATTGTTGCGTCAATAACAAGTAAAACCTCATCAACATCTCGATTTAATTTTTTTTGAATTACACGAATTATTTTATTCAGTTCATTCATTAAATCCGTTTTAGTATGTAATCTTCCAGCAGTATCAATAAGTAAAAGATCTATATTGTTTTTTAATGCTTTATCTAATGCTTCATAAACGATTGCACCAGGATCTCGTGTGTTTTTATTTTCAATTATCTCGACCGATGCACGATTTGCCCAGATAGAAAGTTGTTCATTTGCAGCTGCTCGAAATGTATCGGCAGCAGCTATCAAAACTTTATAATTATTTTGTCTAAAGTTATAGGCAATCTTACCAATTGAGGTTGTCTTACCTGTTCCGTTTACGCCAACTACAATGATTGTTTTAGGCCTAATTTGATCTTCAAGCAGAAATTCTTCATAGTTAATGGAATTCTGTCTATTTTTAGCTTTATTAAAAATATCTATTAAATTTGATTTGACAATTTCAAAAATTTCGGATGTATTTTGTATTTGATTTCGTTTTGTTTTTTCTTTTAAATTATTTATTAACATTTCCGTCACATCATATCCGACATCAGATAAAAGTAGTATTTCACGTAAGTTTTCAAGTGTTTCCTCGTTGAGTGGTTTATTACTTGCGATTAAATCATTGAATTTGTTTAAAATATTGTTTTTAGTTTTGACAAGTCCCTGTTTTAGTTTTTCAAATGATTCAAATAATTTTTTCATTGTGCTCTTTTGAATTGTTTAATACCGTAGTTAGTTAAACTTAAAATAATTAATAAAATACTAATACCAAGAATACTTTCATAAACAAGTTTTAATTTTTGAAAATTTAATAAACTTATTAGGAATACAAAGCCAATTGCACCTGCTGTAAGTTTTCCCATAAAATCTGATGGTGGAACTTTTCTTAAATTTTTTATGAAAAATAGACCAGCAATCATTATGATTAAATCTCTAGCTATTACTAAAATTAAAAACCAATCCGGCACCAATTTTACTTTAAACATCATTAAAGCTATGATAATCATAAAAAGTTTGTCAACTAACGGATCAATTACTTTACCTAATTCTGTTATCTGATTTAATTTCCGGGCAACAAAACCGTCAAGATTATCAAGTAATGAAAAAAAGATTAGACAGAAAACAATGTACCATCGATATGCAGTGTAATTTTCGAAAAATATAATAATAATTGGTATAAATATAATTCTGAAAAGACTAATTAAGTTTGGTAATTTTTTCCAATCTTCGATATTAATTTTTTCCATCACACTTCATATATTTCTTTAGATAAATTCTGGTCAACCGGTATTGGATAACTACCTGTAAAACAAGCAGTGCAATAAAATCTATCGTCTTTTTCAGGAGTGCAATTAATTAAACCTTCATAAGAAAGATACTTCAAAGAATCAACTCCCAGTTCATTTTGTATTTGGGTGATATCGTTATTCATCCGATTTGCAATTAACTCTTCTTTTGTTGGAAAATCCATTCCATAAAAACATGGATGAGTAATAGGCGGTGAAGCAACTCTAAAATGAACTTGAGCAGGATTTGCTTCTTTTATCAAGTTTATTAATTGCTTTGAGGTTGTACCTCTTACAATTGAGTCATCCA
Organism: Ignavibacteria bacterium; assembly: GCA_013177855.1. NCBI lineage: Bacteria > Pseudomonadati > Ignavibacteriota > Ignavibacteria > Ignavibacteria bacterium. The sequence goes on along the minus strand of JABLYA010000001.1, from coordinate 245,492 downwards.
CCACAACAATATTTCGATTTTGCAAAACACCCTTAACAGTATTAAACTTCATCTTTGCAGCTAATTTTCTTTTATCAATTTCTGGTTGGATAAATGTTCTGCCAATATAATGGCTTCGAATTAAGCCTATTTCGAATTTGCTTTCAATATTCATCTTTCTAAGTTGATTATTATAACCAATTGCAATTGTATTAGATGAATCTGGTACACTTAAAACCGCTAATTTTTTATCATTGGTTGATAAGACCGGACTTTCTTCGGCTAATTTTTTACCAAGGTTTCGACGAATTTTATCTACATTTTCATTAAAAATTACACTGTCAGGTCTTGCAAAGTAAATAAATTCAAAAATACATTTCTTTGGGTATTCTGGAATATTATCTAAAAATTTTCTTTCAAAAATTTCTGAATGATCATCGTAGATTTTAATTGCAAGTACCTCTCCCCTTTCAATTTCACGAATATATTTAGCATCAATTAAATCAAACGCACAAGTTTCCGAAGCCACGACAAAAGAATTACCAACAATACCAAGATTAAGCGGTCTAACACCATAAGTATCCCTGCAAGCATACAGAAACTCATCAGTTAAAATCACTAAAGAAAAAGCTCCTGAAACTTTTTGCAACGCTTCAATTATCTGATCAATTTGCTCTTCCCGTCTGCTTCTTGAAATTAAATGAAGAATGATTTCAGTATCACTTGTAGTTTGAAAGATTGCTCCTTCATCGATCAATTGTTTTCGCAGGATGTGAGCATTCGTTAAGTTTCCATTATGTGAAATTGCAAGATTACCCTGTCGATATTTTACAATAAATGGCTGAACATTAATTAAGCTATTGGAACCTGATGTCGAATATCTATTATGACCAATTGCAGCAATTCCGCAGAGTTCTTCATTAAAAATTTTTTCATCATTGAAAATTTCAGAAACTAGTCCTTTACCTTTCTTTAGCTTAAAGATTGTTTTCCCATTCGAACGAGAATTGCTGACTATTCCTGCAGCCTCTTGACCGCGGTGCTGTTGTGCAATTAATCCGTAGTAAGTTAAAAGCGAAGCTGAAGGAGTTCCTGCTATTCCAAAAATTCCGCAATTACTTTCGGGTTTATCGATATTTGGATTGTTCATTGAGGTAAAAGTGAGTTAAAAAATTTGTCGGAACGGCGGGATTTGAACCCGCGACCCCCACTACCCCAAAGTGGTGCGCTAGCCGGGCTGCGCCACGTTCCGAACATTTTCAAAGTTTAATGTAAATGTCTTGAAGAAGTTCTTTAATATCATGCAAATCTTTTAATAAGGTCTGATTATCAATCTTCGGTTTTGTTTCACTCTCTTCTTTTTTATTAGTAGATACTTCTTCCTTTGTTAAGTTCTCTAAATTAAGTTCCTCATTGGGGTTATAATTTTGAAGAACTTTCTTAGCTCCGTCAATTGTATATTTTTCTTCGCGCAATAACTTTTTAAGGAATAAAATTAGCTGGATATCTTTATTCGTATAAATACGATTTCCTGCTCGATTCTTCTGCGGTTTTAACTGTTCAAATTCATTTTCCCAGTATCTTAAAACATATTGCTCCAGACCAGTAATTTTACTGACTTCACTAATCGAATAATATAGTTTTTTAATTGAAAGATCTTTCATCTTGTTTTAATCAACTTCTATTCAAATATAAAAAATATGAAGGATATAATAAAGACATCTAAAGTAAACTATTAAGATATCAAACTAAGTTATTTTCTTTTTTAACGATATCAATCAATTCAGAAATATCATTTAATTCATAATCAGCATTTGGGAATTGAGTATTAAATGTATCGCCATATCTGGCAAAAGCTGTTTTCATTCCAACCTGAGCTGCACCTACTATATCTCGCTCTGCCCAATCACCGACCATAATTGCGTCTTGAGGTTTTACATCCAAAGCTTCAAGAATTTTGATAAATGGTATTGGACTGGGTTTTCGTGCTTGTGTATCATCAAAAGTTATGATTGCATCAAAAAGATATTGAAAATTTAAACTTGAAAGTCGAAGCCAGGCTTCAAGAGCTGGTGCATCTGAAACTATTCCAAGTTTTAAGCCAAGTTTAATTAATTGTATTAAAGTTGGATAAACATTTGGATAAGGAACAAGTGAAGCTTCTCTTGCTTTTCTATATGCTACAATAGCAGCCGACAAGATTTTATGATCAACTTTGCCGATAGCCTTTTTTAAGAGTTCATCAAAAACTTTCTGATATTCAATTCCTTTTTCTTGATAGATTTCATCGATTAATGCTTTTATGTCCTGAGGAGGTAATTTCAATCCAGCATCGATCATTGCTGGAATAGCGGCTTCGATTGCCCGCCGTTTCATAAGCATAAAATCAACAAGTGTATTATCTAGGTCGAAAACAATTGCTTTAATCATAACAAAGTGTTCTCTATTATATTTCTAATTTTGGGGTTGATATAAATATCTTCAACTCCAATTTCTTTGAGAGCTTCTACAAGGATCGATAACTTTCGTTGTGTCTGTGCAAGTTTATTTATCACAATTACTTTTTCAGATTTTAAGATACAATATCCACCATTAAAATCACCTTTTTCAAATCTGACCTTAATCCCTTTCTGCAAAGCAATTTCTTTTAATTCATCTAAAAGTTGTTGATACTCTTTTTCACTGGTTTTCATTTACGCTCGATTTTTTTAGTGGTTGAAATATAGCTAACCATATTGATGTTATATAACTAAGAAACCCAATTGCTGGAAGTCCACCTAATGCTGCAATTCTTTGAATTAATAGGCTTAATGCGATATTAGTATCAAAATTTGTAAACAGAACTAAGAAGGTATAATTAATATCGAGATAACTTAAATAAACTTCGATCGGAAAGAATAAAAACAAAATTGCAGCAGTCATAAATAACCAGCCTTGTTTTCTTAATTTTGCTTTTGAGCTTTTCAGAAATAGAATAAAAAAGATTAAAACAATAGGATAACTAATTAAAAGATATACATTAATATTTCCAATTAATTTTAAAGTCTGTCGTAAGATATCATAAGTAATTTCGCTTTTTACGATTAAAGAAAACGGCTCAAATAAAGTATATGCAACTATAGCTCTATAAATAGAACCACCGATCCAAAAAATGACTGCTAGTATCAGAATAAAAAGATATAATTTAGTTGATATTTTATTCATTTCCATTTGAAGTGCAAATTAATATGAGTAAGTTTACTAATCAAGAAAGGAAATAAGAATGCGTATTGCCTCAATAGATATAGGTACTAATACCATTTTGCTATTAGTCGGCGAGATTAAAGATGATCAAATAATTCCCTTAAGAGAAGAATTTAGAATACCAAGACTAGGAAAATCAATATCGTCCACTCAAATGATTGAAGAAGATTCACAGCTGCAATTAATACAAATTTTAAATGAGTATAAACAAATTGCTCAAATTTATAACGTAGAAAAAATAATTTGTGGAGGGACGGCGGTATTTAGAAAGGCGAAAAACTCTAATGAGGTTATAAAAAAAGTACTAAAAGAAACTGGAATTTTGATTAATGTTTTAAGTTCGGAACAAGAAGCAGTTTTAACATTCCTTGGAGGAATTAGTAACTTCAACGAATATTATGATAAAGATTTTATAGTTATTGATATTGGTGGAGGAAGTACGGAAATCACCAAAGGTAATTTGAATACGATAGAATTTCTTAAGAGCTATAATATTGGAGCAGTTACCTTAAAAGATCGATTTTTTAATTCGTATCGATACCAAACTAAGATTGAGGAAATTTATAATTATCTTGATTACATTTTCACGGATGAATTAAGAACTAAAAATTCTGTTACGATTTCAGTTGCAGGAACACCAACAACCATTGCATCAATTTTTCTTAAACAAAAAGTCTTTGAAGAAAAAGCAGTTGATAAAACTTATTTAATGTCAACCTATCTAAATCATTTAATTAATGAATTCTATCAATTATCTCCTGATCAAATATCAAGCAAATTTCCTTCTGTAGTTAAAGGCAGAGAAGATGTAATTTTACCTGGAACTATTTTACTAAAATTTATCATGGATAAATTTAGTATAAAGGGACTCTATGTATCTACTCGTGGAATTAGATATGGAATGATTATTTTGGAAGAAATGAATTATGGAGATGGATTCTGGACAAATGTTGGTTTAAGAAAATTAATATCATCTTTGTTTGGGTGATCAATATTATAATGTAATCCTCTCGATTCTTTTCTAAGACTTGCAGAATATGTAATTAGAAAAGCTACAATCGAAAGATTTCTTAATTCCAGAATTTCTTCAGATATTTTTGAAACATTATACATCATTTTAACTTCTTCATTAATTAAATTACATCTTTTTAATGCTCGGGATAATCTTTCATTTGATCTTACAATTCCAACATAATCCCATAATATTTCTCGAATTTCATGTCTTGTTTGAGCAATTAAAATTTTTTCTTCCTGCGACAATTGACTTGTATCGATCCAATCCGGTATTTCTTCGGGTAAAGAAATTACATTTTCCCTTAAAATTTTTTTGCAACTTAAAGCTGCATATTTTGAAAATACAAGGGCTTCCAGTAATGAATTACTGGCAAGTCTATTAGCTCCATGAACACCAGTCATTGCAACTTCACCAGTTGCAAATAAATTAATGATGGACGTTTGACCATTAAGATCTGTAACAACACCACCACAAGCATAATGAGCAGCAGGAATTACGGGAATGAAATCTTTTGTAATATCTATTTTCTTTTCAAGACACTTTTGATAGATATTTGGAAATCTTTCTTTTATCTCATCTGGATTTTTGTGAGTAAGATCTAAGTAGACAAAATCTTCCCCTCGTTTTTTAAGTTCGTTGTCAATGGCTCTTGCGACAATATCACGCGGAGCAAGTTCGCCGCGTGGATCATATTTATGCATAAATTCTTCACCGTTTTTCAAACGAAGTTTTGCTCCAAAACCCCTAACCGCTTCACTTATCAGAAAAGCAGGACTAGCCGAGCGTTCAAGCAAATTTCCTTCATAAAGTGCAGTGGGATGAAATTGAATAAATTCCATATTCGCCATTAATGCACCAGCTCTGTAAGCCATTGCAAAACCATCACCAGTTGCAATTGATGGATTGGTGGTATGCAAATATGCTTGACCTAAACCACCTGTAGCTAGTAAAGTAACCTTAGCTAAAAAAGTATGAACTTCTTCTTTTTGCACATCATAGACATAGGCACCCCAGCAATGAATTTTATCGTGAGTTTTTTTATTTGGCAAATGATGTTCAGTAATTAAATCAATCGCAAAGTGATTTTCGAGTAAGTGAATATTTTCTATTTGACTAATTCGGTTTAATAAAGCTTTTTCAATTTCTCGACCAGTCAGATCTTTAGCATGTACTATTCTATTTTTAGAATGTCCACCCTCTCTTGCAAGATCAAGTGAACCATTATCTCTTGTAGAAAACTTGGTTCCTAATTCTATAAGTTTTTGTATTTCAACGGGACCTTCTCTAACGATGAGTTCTACAGCTTCACGATTACAGAGGCCATCGCCTGTTTTAAGTGTATCTTGAATATGCAGCTCAAATGAATCGTCGGGAGAGAATACAGAGGCAATTCCACCTTGAGCATAATTAGTATTTGATTCTGCTTTATCTTTTTTTGTAACGATATAAACTTCTGCAAACTTGGAAACTTCAATTGCAAATCTTAAACCTGCGATTCCGCTTCCTATGACAAGAACATCTGTTTTAATTCTCATCGATCAAACAAGATATTTTAAGACAAAAAAACTAATAACAAGTAAGAACATAAAAGCAATTGTCAATTTATCAAGATATTTATCTATAAATGTTTTTACACCAGGTCCGATGAAGTAAATTAAACCTCCCACTAAGAAGAATCTCCCGGCACGTCCAATTAAAGAAGCTATAGTCAAAGTGAATAAATCGATTGTTTTGTTAAATCCTGCAAGAATTGTAAAAACTTTGTAAGGTATTGGAGTAAATCCTGCCGTTACAATAGCAATAAATCCATTTTCTTGATATTTCTGAAGAACATAATTTATTTGATGTTCAACTCCATAAAATTTTATAATTTTAATGCCAATAGTATCATAAAAAACATATCCTATTAAATAACCTAAGTACGCACCTAAAACAGAACCTAATGTACAAATTAACGCATACTTAAAACTTTTTTTAGGATAGCTTATAGCAAGGATTATTAACAACGCATCAGGTGGAATTGGGAAGAATGATGATTCAATAAACGCAAAAATAAATAAAGCAATTCCAGCAGAAGGTTTATGAGCAAAGCTTTCTACCCATTCTTTTAATGAATGTAATGAACTTTTGAATCTGGAATAACTTTCCGAAATAACTTTTAACATGATTAAACTCGCTAATAATTAAACATTCAAGATTGATGGAATGATAATATCCTTCATCGTAATTAAGCCATATCTGGCATGCAATAAATTCGGGATTGAATTGACCATCATTGCGACAGTAGCTAAATCCCCTGAAATGCCATTTTCAATTTTTAGATTAATGGGCGGAGTTCCATCAATTAAAATTTCGTCAAAATCTTCTTTAGTATCAGCTCTAAAAATTAATTGTAATTCGATTAATTTCTTTGTCGCTGATTTCCCGATAATTGAATGGTTCAAACCAACAACGTCACCTTTATTTATTTCAAAATATTTTGTTTTGATTTTGCGGTCCGCTAAAATAGGCTCAACTTTTTCGGTAAATTTTTTGGCTCCTAACTTTAAAAAGTAGTTCAAAAATTGAGCTGACTCCATTAATCCGATATGACCAAGTTTTTGAAGTCTAACTAATTTATTGAATTCACTTTTAGTTAATCCCAATCCGACTTTTGTCTGAAGATTTTTTCTTCTTTTGTTTAAATCAACCACCCTTGTGATTTTTATGGATTGAATGTCTTTACATACACTTGTTAAAAATACCGGTAGAGTATCCATTACAAAACCTGGGTTAACGCCTGTTCCTAAAACATGGACAAAGTTTTCTTTTGCTTTAATATCAATCTCTTCGCTTAGTTTTTTATGTTTTTCAAAAGGAAACAATAACTCCTCACAGCTCGATATGACACTTGAATGATGTTCAATGCATATAAAAATATCGTTAGCGATTTCATTTAATTGACTTTTGGATGTTAGAATCGTTACTTCTGGTTTTAATTCCGATACTGCCGTTTTTAAATCATTGTACACTTTAATGTTAATATTTTTTTTCTTCAAAATTTTACCCAAATCTTTGTTGGATTTTACGGGATCGATGTCTACGGCAGCAAGAAGTTCAAGTGATTTTTTTTGTAAAATTAACTCGCAGGTTTGAAGACCTATTTCCCCTAAACCTGCAACTATAACTTTAATTTTTGCAACCATTTTTAATTAAATCCCTATAATTTTTAGTAATGTTTTGTTGCCAAAATAAATTAAGAATAAAAATGCGGCAGTAAAAAGAATCGATAAAATTTTTGACTGCAATATAAAAATCAAAAAATTAATAAGCAGATAAATTGAGTATAAAATTAAAATCAGCTCCAAACTAATTACAGCGAGCGCTTTATAAAAATTGATCTGAAAAATTGAAGGATTGTTCGAAAAAAAATATGATCCAAATAACATTATCTCAAGGAGAAATAGAAAGAATCCAAAGATAGAATAATATAAGAATGAGTAAGCAATAATTGATATGAAATTTTTGTATGAAAATTTTTGTCCAATAATTTTTCCAATTATTATTTTGAAGACCAAGCTGATAAAAAGAATTACTGCAATCCAAAACGAAATAACAATTAAAAGTAGATTATTAATTGATATTTCTAAAGATTGATCAAGAATTGAACTACTGTAAAAAGTAAACAAAGTCAGTTTTATACTCAACAACACTAATAAAAGAGAAACATAATTTTTCCTTTCAGAATAGAGAATTCGCTTAATTCCGAAATTTAAATTAAAAACTAAATCCTTTAATACTTCGCCCAAATTAATCGTTCTAAAATTCTCTCGAATCAAACTACCACAATTAAAGCATCTTAAATTTAGAATGAAATTCTCTGAGTTGCAGATAGGACAACTTAGCTTATTCATATTGTTAATGAGATTTTATAATTAAAAGTACAGTATTCTTTTCTACAACTACGCCGGGTTGAACATTAAGGGCTTCAACAATTCCATCTACTGGCGACTTAATTTCATTCTCCATCTTCATAGCTTCAATTTTTAACAAACCAGTGCCCTTCTTAATTGATGTACCAACTTCTACATTTATTTTTGAAATTAAACCAGGCATCGGTGATTTGATCAATACCTCCTTTTGTATTTCTCGTTTAAACTGTGAGTTATTTTCAGAAAGAAGAGTTGTAATATTCATTAAAAAAATTTGACCTTTATAATAAAGAATGATATTACCTGTCTCATCTTTATCTAAAACAAATTCGAACACTTTATTATCTTTTTTACATATAAAATAATTTTTTGATAATTGCTGAATATATAAGGAACTGGCAAAATCTTTCAGCTCTTCCTTTCTTAAAAGAAATTCTTTCAGAAAATTTTGAATTTCAACTTTTGTAATCATTCAATTAACCTTCGTCTAATCCATAAGCTTTTTGTAGATTGATTATTAGATTTCGTTGTTTTTTCAACTGTTGAAAACTTTAAGTTCGGGATAATTTTACTTAGCTCTAATAATTCTTTTTCAGAATAATTAAGCCAATTTGAGCCATTGCTTTCAAGATTTAATCGATTGATATATTGAGTATCAAATTTATTTTTTATAAAGTCTTCATTTTCCAATAACCAAAGATTGAAAGGAATATTTGTTATAATTCCAGCTAAGATTGTTTCCTTTAATGCGTTAACTAAACGAATCCTTGCTTCTTCTCTGTTTCTTCCCCATGCAATTAACTTAGCTAAAATTGGATCATAATAAATTGGTACTTCTGAATATTGATCAACTCCTGAGTCAAATCGAATTCCGAAACCTGATGGTTGACGAAATTCTCTTATTTTTCCGAACGAAGGCATAAAGTTTTCAAACGGATTTTCCGCATAAATTCGAGCTTCAATTGCATGTCCATTAATTTTAATTTGATCCTGAGTGAAAGAAATTTTTTCACCTGAAGCAATTTTAATTTGTTCTTTAATAATATCAACTCCCGTAATCATTTCTGTAACAGGATGCTCCACCTGAACCCGAGTATTCATTTCAAGGAAATAAAAATTTTGTCCGTCAAAAAGAAATTCAATTGTACCTGCATTGTAATAACCACAGGCTTTTGCAGCATTTAATGCTGCGTCAAGCAATTTTTCTCTTTGTTCTTCTGTTATCGAAATTGATGGGGCCTCTTCGATTATTTTCTGATAACGTCTTTGAAGTGAACATTCTCTTTCAAATAGATGACGATAATTTCCAAATTCATCAGCAATTATCTGTACTTCTATGTGTTTTGGGTTTAAGATGTATTTTTCGATAAACACTGATTTATCTTTAAAAGATTTTTCAGCTTCACTTTGAGCTAATTCAAAACTTTTAATCAATTCATCTTTTGAATTGACAATTCTCATCCCCTTTCCGCCACCACCAGCCGCAGCTTTTATCAATACAGGGAAACCAATTTTCTCTGCAACTTCTATTAATTTTTTCTCATCATCTATTGGTTCAAGGGTTCCTTCAACGATCGGGATATTGTGTTTTTTCATCAACTCACGAGCTGCTACTTTATTCCCCATTAGCCTAACAGATTTGTCGGATGGTCCAATGAATTTCAATCCTGAATCATTAACGAATTTTATGAAATCCGGATTTTCTGAAAGAAAACCATAACCTGGATGAATTGCTTCTGACTTTGTCTCTTTGGCAGCATCTAAGATTTTTTCAAAATCGAGATAGGTTTCTTTTGCTGTATTACCTTTTAATGGTATTGCTTCATCTGCAAACCGAGTATGAAGTGCTTTTTCGTCTATATCTGGATAGACAGCAACTGTTTTAATTCCAAGTTCTCGACAGGCTCGAATAATCCGAACAGCAATTTCACCTCGATTGGCGATTAAAATTTTTCTAAACATATCAATCTTTCAATTTTACTATTGTGATGCCCTCTCCACCTTGGTCGACAGGTGCAAAATGAAAAGATTCAACAAATGGATGACTTTGAAGAACTTTATGAGTAATGGATTTTAAGACACCATCGCCTTTCCCATGCAAGATTTCAACATTAAATAAACCATACATTACTGCATCATCCAAATATTTATAAATTAGTTCTTCAGCTTCTGAAGCTCTCTTACCTCTAATGTCAAGCCGGAAAGGAATTGATTTAGTTTCTACTTGAATTTGAGGTTTTTCCTCTGAAAGATCTTCTTGTGTTTTTTTGGTTTGCTGATACTTTTGAATCTTATCTAATGAAATTGATACCTTAAATTGATCCACTTGAACCTGAGCTTGATTCTTTTTCGGATCAATCGCTATGACTCTACCTACCGTGTCCTGATCTTTGAATTTGACAAGATCACCAATTTTAATTTCCTCATCCTGCACAATTGTTTCATTAAGATGATTTTTAATTAATTGTTTTAAAGTTGATTTTTCGAGTGCAAGCTTCTCTTTGGCCAACTTAATTGATTGTGTATTCGCTTTTTGTTCCCTTATTTCACGGATTGTATTTTCAATTATTTTATTAGCAGTGTTCACAATTTGTTCAGCTTCAAGTAAGGCTTTCTTTTTTATTTCTTTAGTTTCTTTTTTAATGTTGTTTAATTTCGATTGTAATTCGGTTTTAAGTTTCTGAATTTCTTCTCTTTCTTTTCTTAATTCATTTACAAGTTTATAATAATATTGAACTTTTTGCTGTAATTGAGAAATGTAGTTCTCAATTTCAAGGTCACTTCTTTTTAAATATTTTTTTGCGCCTGAAATGATCTTACTATCCAGTCTCATTCGTCTTGCAATTTCAAATGTATAACTTGAGCCGGGCACACCTTGGATAAAACGGTAGGTTGGTTCAAGAGTTTCTGAATTGAATTCCATTGAAGCGTTGATTAATTCAGGATGATTTGCTGCAAAGAATTTTAAGAGTGAATGGTGAGTAGTTACAATCAGGAAAGAATTCTTTTTAATTAATTCATCGATGTACGATGCAGCAAGAGCAGCGCCTTGAACTGGATCTGTTCCTGTGCCCAATTCATCTAGTAAAATCAATGTATCCTCATCCGCATTTTCATAAATATGTCGAAGATTTTTAATGTGCGAACCAAAGGTACTTATGTCATTATCAATTGACTGTTCATCACCAATATCGATGAAAACTTTTTTAATGAATGGAAACTTAGAATCTGGACTTGCACTAATTAAGTAACCCATTCTCAAAAGAATTGCAAATGTCCCGATTGCTTTCATTAAGACAGTTTTTCCACCTGCATTTGGACCAGAAATAACTAATCCTTTAATTGAATTATCCAATTTTAAATTGAAAGGAACTGTTTTGTTAAAACCGAGAGATTGAATTAACAAAGGATGTCGACAATCCAATAAATCAAAGCTTTTATCTTCTGAAAATTGAATTTTATTAGCACGGATCTCAATTGCATATTTAGCTTTTGCATAATGAGCGTCAAATCTTGAAATAATATTGAGATTACTAAGTAATTCTTCAGAGAATTTGGCAATATCTTTTGTGAGCAAACTTAAAATTCGTTGTATTTCTCTTTTCTCTTCAAAAAATAAAGATAGCAATTCATTATTTAATTCAAGCGTTTCAGCAGGTTCAATGTAAGTGGTTTGTCCTGTTGCCGACTCCGAATGAATAAAACCTCGAACTTTTCTTTTAAACTCAGATCGAACAGGTATGACCATTCTTCCATCACGGAGAGTAATTAATTCATCCTGAACTATCCCATCTTTACTTAAACTTTTTAGAATTTTTTCATTAATCTTTTGAATTTGAAATTGAAGAGATTTTATTTCTTCCCTTATTTTTCTTAAATCTTCACTCGCTGTGTCTCTTATCTCACCATAATCATCAAAAATTTCGTTAATCTTTTTTTCTAAAAATATATTCTCTACAAGTTTTTCTACCAGTTTCCACAATGTTTCAAATCTGTTCTTATGTCTGGAAATTGAATTTTTTATGATCCTTGAATTATAAAGCAGCTTCCCAACTTGAATAATGTCTTTAGGATTGAGAATAAAATTTTCAATTCTAGATTTATAAATAACTTCTTTTAGGTCGGGGAAATATAAATAATTTAAATCGCCATATTCTTCAATTAAATTTTTCAATTCACTTGTTATTGAAAGAAAGTAATTAGCTTCAAAAATATCGTCAGTAGGTTTTTCTGATAATAACTTATTTCTTCCAGCTTCTGTAATTGAGTAGTTGGCAGTTCTCTCGATTATTTTTTTTAAATCGAGTTTATCAAAAATCTCATCCATTTTTCTTTTGCATTTTTACTTTAAGATCTTTAATTAAATCAAAAACTACCTCAGATTCGGGATAAATATTTTTGACAAAACTAAATGTATTCGGTAATAAATTATAAGTGAAATTATAATATTTCAAATTGGATTTTTGCTCTTTCGGAGGAAAGTTAAAAAAGGATAAAATTATTAATAATCCACTCAAGAAAAGTCCCATTTGAAACATTCCAGTTAATCCGCCAAGTATTCTATCTATAAAACCAAGCACTGATTTTTTCGGGCGGATTAATTTTATAATAATTTTCGAGATGAAGATGACAATAAGAAAAACAAGCAAGAAACTAATTACAACAGCAGTAGAAGGATTGAGATCAAAGGAATTGACTAAAAAAGCTCGAGCTCTTGGAGAAAAAGTTAATGCAGCTATAATTGCCAGAACAAAACCAGCTAAAGAGAAAATCTTTTTTATGAAACCATCTTTAAAGCCCAGAATGAAACCTAAAATTACAAAACCAAGAATGATATAATCTAAAATTTCAGGCATTACTTTCTAATTTTGCCTTAAGTAATGATTGAACTAATTTACCATCGGCTCTACCTTTAAATTCTTTCATTGCGACGCCCATAACTTTTCCAAAATCTTTAGGATCTTTGGCACCAAGTTGTTGAATTATTTCATCTAATTTTTTAGAAATTTCTTCTTCGCTTAATTGCGCTGGAAGAAATGACATCAAAATTTCAAGTTCTTGCTTTTCCTTTTCGGCGAGATCAGTCCTATTTGCTTTTTCAAAAATCTCAATTGACTCCTTTCTCTTCTTTACCAGTGAATTTATAATTTTTATTTCTTCTTCTTCTGTTAATTCCTTCCCAGAACCACTTTTATCAAATTCAATAAATGCTGCTCTGATAGATCTAAGTGTTTCAAGTTTTACCTTATCACCTGATTTCATTGCCTCTTTCATTAATTCATTGATTTTTTCTTTAAGCATATGCAACTCCTTTCTTTGAAACAAAAAAGGCAGGAAATTATCCTGCCTCTAGTAATTAAAACTAAAAACTTCAGGAGGACTTATACAGAGATGAATAGTTAATTCTTAAACAGTAAGCTTTCCTTAATTCTTGCTGAATATCAGTAACAAGTCCCATACGAGTATTTTTATCAATTCGCAACGAAACTATGATACTCGGTAATTCCTGTCTTTTAGCATACATGATTTTCTGAATCTGGTCAACTTTAACAATGTTATCATCAATTTGTATCCTTCCATCTTTACCAACCCAGATATAAGAAACTACTCTCTTATTCTCAATTTTTTCAATTGCTTTTGCTTCTGGCAAATTGAAAACCACTTTAACATCATGTTCACGCAAGGTTGTCGTAACCATAAAGAACAGAAGCAACATAAAAACAATATCTGGCATTGATGTGGTTGGAATACCCTGTTGTGCTTTAGCTAATTTTTTCTGAAATTTCATATCATTAAACCTTATAATCTATTTTTTGACAACTTCAGGTTCTGCAATTGAGATGATGATGGGGATTTTATCTTTAACTTCGTTCATTTGTTCTTCATTTAGATCAATAACTTTCTTCCCCCATTTTTTCAATGCATATTCATCTCTTACTTCAAAATAAGCTTCCTTTACCTGATCAAGTGCTTGAATATAAAGATTATAACTTGTGTTCGCATCAGTTTTAACTGATACAATTAACTTTTTATTAGCAGGAAGCTCAATCTTTTCAACTATTCTTGGTTTAATTCGTGGAAGTATTTGATTAACTGAAACAATTTGATTATCAAGCAGGATTTCACCAGCTTCATTTATCAACAAATTAGCAATTCTTTCTTTAGAGACCTCAACTTTTACTTGTTCTTCTGGTGGAACATACTCAGGCAATGTTAATCCAATACCTGTATCAACATCAATCGTTGTTGAAACAAGAAAGAACAACAAGAGGAGAAATGCTAAGTCTGCCTGAGATGCCGTTGGTATTTCTGCTTCTCTAATTTTTTTCTTTCTGATCTGAGGCATTTCTTAAAGTCCTCTCTTGAAATTATTTCTGATTTTTCTTTAATGTGAATAATGCATCAATTAATTCAACAGAGCTTTCTTCCATATCAACAACGATTTTATCAATTCTAGAGACAAAGTAATTGTAGAAAACTTGCAAAATCATAGCAACTACAAGACCGAACAATGTGGTCAACAATGCAACGGCGATACCACCTGCAACGATACTTGGTGAAATTTGGTTTGCTTCTTTAATAGCGTCGAATGCCTGGATCATACCTTGCACTGTTCCGGTAAATCCTAACATTGGGGCAAGAGTTATGAAGGTTGAAATCCAGATTAATCCTCTTTCTAAGAATGACATTTCAATGGCGCCGTAAGCAATAATTGCTTTTTCAGCAGCTTCAATTCCTTCATCAACTCTTAACAATCCAGCATGGAAAACACTTGCAACTGGTCCACGAGTATTGGCGCAAAGTTCTTTTGCTTTTTCTACTCCGCCTTCTTCAAGAGCTTTTTTAACTTCAACAAGGAATTTTTTTGTATTGATGTTTGCTCTTGTTAAAGTGTAAAATCTTTCAATTGAGAAAGCTAAACCAATTATTAAGCTTGCAAGGATTGGGTGCATAAAGAACCCACCTGCATTATATTTTTCTTGGAGAAAATTTAAAATTCCTGCATCCTGTGCTTGAGCAATTAATGCATTTATTATTCCTAAGATTGCGGATAATTCCATTTTTATATTACCTCCGAAGTTTTTTGATTTTTTATTAGTTATTTCAATTTATATAAAAATCGATACAATTTTAAGATTTTGTTAATCTAAAGTCAATTAATCATTAACCAAAAAAATATTTCCATTGTATCTTTGATAATCTTGAAATACAAACTCAATTTGTTTAGCTAACTGCTGCGGTGAAATATGTTTGTGGTATTCATTTTCGGCTATCCACTTCTTATTTTCTTCAGTTAAAATTACCTTCGGTGCAGCTGCATTTACAGTTAGATTTAAATCATTACCTTCAATTTCAATGACTTTTAAAAGAAAATTTAAGGCCGATTTAGAAATGGCGTAAACTGATCTTTTTGGTTCATAATGAATTGATAGTCTTGCTGATATAAAAAAGATACTCCCACCTGAGCCATTAAGCAGCTTTTTTGCTGTGTATTTTGAAATCAAGAATGATGAAATCAAATTTTTATTGATCATTAATTTCAAATCCGCTGCATCAAATTCCCAGAATAATTTCCCACCAGTGTAACCACCGACTAAGTGAATAACAAAAAGTTCATCGTGTTCTAGAACATTAATTTGATTAAAAATCTGTTTTACTGAATCTTCGGATGCAAGGTCAAAATCAGAAAAAATTTTGAATTTACTTTTTTCTATATCAATTTGATTTAGTTTTTCTAAATTTACGACCAGATATATCTTTTCATATTTATCAAAATTAAGATACTTTATAAGTTCTCTCCCAAGATTGCCTGATGCACCAGTAATTAATAGGTGTTTCATTTTTTACCTATATAAATAAAGCTTGCACCGACAGGGAAATGATCGCTATAACCACTTAAATATCTTCCAGAACCAAAAGTTGGATAAGGTGCCCCTTTATATCTGCCAGAACGTGTGGTATTTAATTCATTACTAATTATTGAAAATGAGTCACACTCATAATCTAATTTCTTTTTATCTAACAAAGCTTTTGATATAATAATTTGATCAAGCATATTGAAATTACCCTGATGAAAATAAGAACCCAATCCCTGAGAATATTTCTTGTATGCTGTGTTATAAAGATTATAGGTGTATTCCGGAGCCAAGTTATCACAATCGAATGGAATAGCTTGCAATGTCATCAGGATAGATTTATTATCAGGCATATCATTGAAATCACCCATAATAACAATATTAGCGGATATATTTTTGCCTAAAAGTGAATCGACCTTATTTCTTAATGCAGTTGCGGCTTTTATTCTTCGTGGCTCAGATTCCAATTCACCTCCTCTTCTTGATGGCCAGTGATTGACAAAAATATTTAATGTGTCGTCTTTAAATTTTAAGGTAGTGTAAAGTATATCTCTTGTATTACCTTGAAGTGGAACTTGAATCTTTTCTGAGTGAATAACTTGAAATTTATTTTTCTTAAAAAGTAATCCTACATCAATACCTCTCGGATCCTTAGAATCAAAATGAACAATTTCAAAGTTCATATCTTTAAGAAATCTTTTTGATAGTTCTTCGAGTACATATCTATTTTCAACTTCACAAACTCCTAAAATATCTGGGCCATTTCCATCATTCATACTTCGAATGATTTTTGAAAGATTACTTAATTTCTTATCAAATTTGACTTCGTCCCATTGTGACTTTGAGGTTGGTAAATACTCATCATCCCCAGGATTTGATGGATCATCAATTGTATCAAAAAGATTTTCTAAATTCCAGAAAGCAACGTAAATTTTTTCTTGAGCTTGACAGGAATTAAAACCTATCGATATTATTGTTAAATAAACTAAAATAAATTTTCTCATAACTTTAACCTGAATTATTTATGAAATTATTTTTAGCAATAATAGTTTTTCTTTCGATTACAAAAAATACAACATTTTCGCTTTCTTTTAATAAAGATACCGATACAACGATTTCTCTAATTCAAACATTATCAAATCTTTGTGAAAAATTAAACATTTTTTCACAGAAGAACTCTGAAGCTGATATTATTAATCTTTGGAAAATTGATTCGTTCTTCAGAGGTGCAAATATTCATCCCTACATGCATTTCTCTCCGTTCTCAATGCGAAATCCGATCACAGAGAAAGACCTGATAGAATTAAAAAAACTCGGTGCGAATTTAGTTGTAGCAAATTATCCTGGGGTTTTTACTTATTTTCCGCCTTACCAGATCGATTCACTAAGTTTAGCAAACCTTGATAACATCGTTAATCTAACAGAAAAATTGAATTTATTTCTTGTTATTTCGTTAAGGAGCGGACCTGGCAGATCTCTCTATTCTTTTTTTGATCAATATCGTGAAGATGAATTTTTATTTTATGATTCACTCGCTCAAGAAAAATATATTGAAATGTGCAGGTTTATTTCAGAAAGGTACAGCAAGAAAAAACACCTAGTTGGAATTAATTTTCTCCTTGAACCGCACGGAGATGATCCTGTAAATCTTGAACCAATAAAAGATTCAATCTATTTCAATTTTGTTGAGAAGTTGATTAGAGAGATTCGCAAGGTAAATTGTCGAATTCCGATCATTGTTCAGCCTCAGGGATGGGCATATCCTGATAAATTTACTTCGCTTAAAAAGTTTGATGATGAAAAGATAGTGTATAGTTTTGATATGTATTTCCCCCACTCTTTTACAAATGAAAAAAACGATTCATCTTATCCAGGTTTTTATTTTGATAGAGATACATTAGTTTTTGTTGACTCAATTTATCTTGAAAAATTTCTTAAACCAGTAATTGATTTTAAGAATAACTATAATGTTCCAATCTTTGTAAATGAATATGGTGGGATTCGTTATAAAAAAGGAATTTTAAATTATCTAAAGGATCTTCATGAAATATTTTTAAAGTTTGGTTTTCATTTTGCTTTTTATGTTTGGAAAAGTGAATGGGGAGAAACGGACGGAAGAAAATTTGATGAATACAATTACGAAAAAGGAATTGTGCTCAACAGAGATCAGAATTCGGACAAAGATATTAGAAACAATGAACTTTTAGAAGAACTTAAAAGGGTCTGGAAAACGAAGCGAAATGATTAATCTTTTAGTGCTGCAAATGCAACTACATAATGATCACAATGTGAAATTGAAATTAATACTTTATCGTTTCTAATGCCTTTATAATATACAATTGGTTTGCCGTTAATATCATTTCTTACCTCAACATCTTTTAACATTAAATCTTTTCCAAAACCTGTTCCCATTGCTTTTGCGACAGCTTCTTTTGCAGCGAATCTAGCAGCAAAATGTTGTGAGGGTTTTGCTTTAGATTTACAGTATTTAATTTCTTCGTCCGTATAGACTTTTTTAAGAAAATTATCTCCAAACTCAGAAATAATTTTTTCAACTCTATCGATTTCGATTATATCAACACCAATTGATTTCATTTAAAACCCCATTGCTAAACCAAAACCTCTTGGATCAGTCATTCCGTAATAAAATTTATGTTCATCATCGACAAGAATAGCGTTTATCCAACCGATGTAATTTCGCTTCTTAAATTTATGACCGTAACTTTCAAGTTTTTTAATTACATCTTCGCTTAGAGCATAATCTTCATAGTATACTTCATCTGGTATCATCTGGTGATGAATTCTTGGAAATGAAACAGCACGGAATAAATCCATCTTAAAATCAATTATATTTAAGATTACCTGTAAAACGGATGTAATTATCATCGAACCACCGGGAGAACCTACAATCAAAAATGGTTTTTTATCCTTTAAAATAATTGTCGGAGTCATTGAGCTTAACATTCTTTTATTAGGTGCAATTGCATTCGCTTCTTTTCCAATCAGTCCAAATTGATTTTGTATTCCAGGTTTAATGGAGAAATCATCCATTTCATTGTTGAGCAAAAATCCTGCACCATCAACAACTATACTTGAACCGTAAGAGGAATTAATTGTTGTGGTTACACTAACAGCATTACCATCCTTATCAATAACTGAATAATGTGTTGTTTCGGGTGACTCATAATCAAATGCGTTTTTAGTGTTCACATCTTCCAATTCAGTGGCTTTATCGCGATTGATCTGTCCAAATAATCTTTTTGCATATTCTTTAGAAATTAATTTTTGAACAGGGACATATACAAAATCGGAGTCACCAAGATATTCCGCTCTGTCAAAATAAATTCTTTTCAGAGTTTCGATTAAATAATGAATATATCTGGATGAATTATAATCGTCTTTATCCAGGTTTAAATTTTCTAAGATGTTTAATGCTTCAATAACAGCTACGCCGCCTGAGCTTGGTGGTCCCATCGAAATCACTTCATAACCTCGATATGTGCCTCTTACGGGTTGTCTTTCAATGCATCGGTAATTTTTTAAGTCTTCAAGCGTTATAAAACCACCAAGTTCTTGAATTTGTTTTACAATCAATTCAGCTGTTTTGCCCTCATAAAAACCTTTTCTTCCATATTTTTTTATCAACTCTAAGGTTTTAGCTAAATCTTTTTGAACAAACAAATCTCCTTCCTGAAATTTTTCTCCATTCTTTGTAAAGATTTTCTTTGATGATTCATATTTAATGAAATTATGATAATTTGAGTTAATTGATCTTGCCAGATCATAACTTAAGCGAAAACCATTCTTTGCAAGTTTGATAGCAGGATCAATTACTTCGCTAAATTTTAATTTACCATATTTCTGATGTGCGTAAATTAATCCATCCACGCTTCCGGGTACACCAACTGAAGTTGCTCCTTGTTGAGAAAGAATTGTCAATGGGTTGCCCAATGAATCAAGATACATATCACGATGCGCATTGGATGGGGCTTTTTCACGAAAATCAATAGTAGTTGTAAATCCATCATTTCTGTAATAAACAATAAAACCACCGCCGCCTAAATTTCCAGCTGCCGGATAAGTAACTGCTAATGCAAATCCAACAGCCACTGCAGCATCTACAGCATTACCGCCTTTTTGCAAAATTTCTACACCAACCTTTGTTGCAAGGTCACTTGCAGATGATACCATTCCATTTCTTGATCTTGCAAGCTGAGCAAATAAGATTGAATTAAATAAGATAAAGACCAGAAGTATTTTTAATAATATCTTCATTTGAATAATCTAATTTTTGCGTCCACTTTAATTCCTTTAGCTTCAAGTTGTTCTAAAAGTAGATTACTAATTGTATCCAGTTTAATAATACTTTGTTTTAATTTATCATACAGCTCTTCGTCGTATAAAATTTTACCAATGTTGTTTTCCCTGGATTGAGTTTGCTTCATGATAACCTCTAAAGAATTTACAACATTGTTGAGATTTGCAATTAATTCTCTTGTTTCTTTAAATGTTTCAATCAATGTATCGGCATTTTCGGATAAGAACCTGTCAGACTTTTCTGTGAGATTGGATATATTTTCAATGGTCTTCTCAATTTTCGAATTATTTTTAACTAAAAAATTATTAAGGTTAGTAGTTATTTCTTCTAAATTTTTGACTGAAGTTTTTAATGAGTTCATTGTATTTTCATCTGAAAGATGGTCATTGATTTTTTCAAGCAGAATCTTCGTGTCTAATATTATTAATTTCAAATCTTGTTCTACATTTCCAACCATTGCAAGTGCACCTGGAATATCCGTCGAAAGTTTTCCTTCAAGAATGTTATTAAAATCAAATGGTACATTGCTTTCGCCGGGTTTTATTTCAATTTTTTTTCCGCCCATTAAATCCATCATTTCAACCGTAGCTTTTGCATCCTGTTTAAGAATTACATTTTTGGGAATGTAACCTTCGACGATTACTGAGTTACCGTCAATTATGATATTGTGAACTTTTCCCATTTTGACGCCATTAATCGTAATGTGATCACCCAACTCAAGTCCAGAGACACTATTAAATCTCATTTTAAGCACATTGTAGTCACCTGCGATTGTAATTCTTTTTGCCCAACCTAAAATGAAAAGAAAAATAAATATTCCAATTAATACAGTAATTCCGACTTTAATATTTGTCTTTCTATTTTCCTTCATCTCAAAAATCCTGATTTACTTTTTTTGCGAATTCTTCAATTTCATTCGAAGATATCTTATCCTTATCTACAATTTTTTCAAATTTATCTAATAATTCCTTCAGATGTTCATCAGAATACTCATCATTTTCAATTCTATTACCAAAAACGATCAAAACTGATTTGAATTTATCTTTTAAAGTATCTGCCTCAACCTTTTCAACCAACCCATTGATAATCTTTTCTTTGTCTTTTTCTTTCATTAAAGAATAGATAGTCTTAATCCTTCGTGAATAATCAGAAAAATGAAAAAAGATTAGTCCAATTGTTATTGTTGAGATAAGAAGAATAATATAAAACTTATACTTTTTCATTTTTAATTTTTTTAATTAAGACCTTTTCGATTCTCTTCTCAGAGGCTTCTTTGATTATGAATTTATAATCTTCATAATCAATCGAAGTATCGGGTTCTGGTAAATCTTCAAATTTGCTTAAAAGAAATCCACCAAGAGTATCATAATCATCTTCATCTGATTTTAATTGTTTATCAAGAAGTTTTTCTAAGAAATCAATTGGAATTTTAGCGTCAACCAGATATGTATCTTGATCAATTTGTTTATAAAAGTCTTGAGTGTCTTCAGAATACGAGAATCTGCTCATTACTTCAGCTAATATATCTTCCATTGTAATTAAACCGGCAGTTCCACCGAATTCATCAACAACAATTGCAATGTGTATATTTTTCGTTTGAAATTCTCTAAACATCTCATCAATTTTTTTACTTTCAGGAACAAAGATCGCTGGTCTCAAAATTTTTGATATGTTAAACTCTTCGAGATTTTGAACATCCGATTTCTGCCTTTGAATATAAATCGGCAATAAATCTTTGATGTAAACGAACCCTTCAATGTTATCTATATTCCCCTTATAAATGGGCAATCGTGAATGTTTTGAGGTTAAAAATTTATTTAATAGCGAATCAAAGCTCTCATTAATTTCAGCAGCAACCATTTCGGTTCGATTTGTCATTACTTCTTTTACGGTCGTCTCACCAAATTCAATTATTCCGTGGATTAAACTTTGTTCATCTTTCTCAATTGCTCCATATTCTTCACTCAAATCTGCTAAAGTTTTGATCTCTTCTACTTTTATGGCAGTTTTCGATTTATCAATAAAAAAATTTCTCTGAAAAATTTTTGAAACCTGGTTGAATAAAAATGTAATTGGTGCGAATAAAGTATAAAGCCAGTGTATTGGATAACAAACCAGGACTGCATATTCAACCGGGAAACGATTAGCTATTATCTTTGGTATGATCTCACCAATCAGCAGAAGGACAACAGTAAGAAGAATGATTTCAATTGTTATTAACCAGTCACGATTAACATTTAGTTGATTTGCAAGTTTTACAGTAAGAAATGCAAGTAAAATTGAAATTCCCACATTAGCAATATTATTACCGATTAAAATAGTTATTAAAGTTTTTCGTGGAAACTCAAGTAGTCTATGAATATATCGTGCAGCTAACGGTTTTGCTTTTGAAATGAAATTAAGTTTCTTCTCATCAATAGAAAAAAGAGCGACTTCAGAAGCCGAAAAAAAAGCTGAAACAATGAATAAACCAAACACAATCAATAATTGCACAAACGAGTCAGTATCCAAATCTAACTTCTCCTAATTAGTTCTTGATCATTTAAAAAGGTAAATCTTCTTCTGAATTGCTGTCGCTATTTATATCTTCAGCTGGAGGTTCAGAAATCTGAGAATCTGTTTCGGATTCAACAGAAGAACTATCATCAAAAGATGCACCAGGTCTATCGAGAAGTATCAAATTTTCAGCAATTACTTCAACTACATACCTTTTGATATTTTGTTTATCCACATAATCTCTTTTAGATAATCTACCTTCCACATAAACTCTTCTGCCCTTTTTGACAAATTCTTTCATATTCTCAGCTAATTTGTCGAAGCAAATAATATCATGCCAGGTAGTTGCACGCTGCCAATTTCCATTTTGGTCTTTCTGATTCTGATCAGTCGCCAGACTGAATCTCATTACAGCTAAACCGGAATTAGTATATTTTACCTCGGCATCTCGTCCTACATATCCTATAAGCATAATCTTATTGAGTGATTGAGCCATTATTGTATCTCCTATTTAATTAAATTTAATTTTAAGGTTTTAAAGTTACTTCCGTAATCTATTTTAAGTAAATAAACTCCAGAATTCAAATTTTCAAAGTTAAGTTCGATCTCATTGAAACCTTTATTTAGAAAATTACTCAGGTCCATTACTTTTTCACCTAAAATATTAAATACCTGCATTTTAATAAAATGATTTTCCGGAAGATTAATTATAATCTTTGTTGTGGAATTAAATGGATTAGGAAACGGATCGCTTACATAAAAAGAAATATCTGAAATTAAATTGAATGGTACATCCGTTGTTCCTTCAAAAAATCTGATTGCATCTTCAATTAAAATATTTTTTGAAATTTTGTTATTAGTCGTTTCGAGAGCAAAAGAAAGATAAATAAGTTTACCTGCCAGAGTTCCATTCGGGAAATTTCCATTAAAATAAACCCCAGCTATTTTTTGATTGCGATAAAAAAGGCATGTTTGAGAACCATTGATTGGTTCAATTGCATCGGGCCAATCCTCGGGATATACTGCCCCTAAATTTATATCTGATGGTAAACTTCTAATTATTGATGCATTTGAAAAAACTTGAAGAGAACCTGAATTATCTGCAATGAATTTTGCCTTTAGAAAATTATTTAGAAAGCTTGGGGAACTTGTAGAAAGTTCATAAGCGACCTCTGAACCTGTTACAAATAATTTGCCCCCGTTCTTTAAGTAATTCATAACAATAAGTTGTTCACTTCCATTGAATGTTTTATTGGCAGTTGATTCATCACCAAGAAACCAGAAAACCCCATCGTAATCATTTAAATTGATAAGATTTGAAATCACTGCTTCGTTAGCTGCTGCATCTACATCACGATTAAAATTAAAAATACCCGAAGCATAAAATTCATTAAAAATATGGTAAGGTTGTGAATAACTCCCACTGGTTCTATCAAATCCATCTACTACAAGATATCTTTTTCCATTTCCTGTTGACGCGGAATAAACATCACTTGAAATTGATTCCATTCCGACTGAGTTAATTGCTGTAAGTTTAATAAAATAAATCTTATCAACTTCTAAGTTACTTATTGTAATCGATAACGAATCTTTTGTGAGATATATTTCATTAAGAAAAGGCTGGTTCGAGAAATTAATCGAGTCTTTCGATAGATACAATCTGAAACCAGTTATTTCGTTTGGGAATAAATGGGACCATCTAATTTCGAGTTCGCCATTAAAATTATTTTTTCTTCCTTTTACAAATTGAATAATTGGTGGATCAGGTGTAAAAACAAGATTTGTATCTTTAACAAATTCTTCCAGAACATTCCAGATATCTTTATTCGTATTGTCCATTCCAAGAGCCCAGATGCCTACTCCAGCAAGATTTTTCGATTTTATGAATTGATATTTATAAAAAGCACTTTCAGGATCTTCATACCATGCTTGATGCCAGGTACCTTCGACGGTTTGATATCTGTACCATGCATTAAGTGACTCTGTATCCCAGAGTCTGGAATATTCAATAACATTTTGTTTTGCATCAGGATAGTAAATAACTGATCCTGCTCCAATTGTTGAAGCTTTTTTATTCGGACTACTTGTGGGCCAATCATATCCATAGTGCGGCATACCATAAATCGTTTTTGAAGCTATTGCACCACTTGCTAAAGCACTATTCACATAACTTGATGCGTTAGTTGATGACCAGCCTTGTAATCTTCCAACTGGACCTGCTTGACTTCCTGTTGAATAAGCATAACCGTAACATTGAAGAAATGTTAAATCACAAATTTGAGTAATTTGAGCTAAGTCCCAATCTCCCTGACGAAAATCAAAATCAGTTGGTGCACAAGTTAAAATGTAAGTTGAATCATTTGCTTTCAGCGAATCTTTTAATTGACGCATAAATGAAGTAAGATTATCTCTCTGCCCTGATTGAATACCTTCAAAATTTATATCGACACCATTAACATTTCTTGCTTTTACAAGTTGAATAATGTTTCGAATAAAATTAATTCTTGATTGATTGTTGTTTAGTAAATAAGTAATTGCTGAGCCTGAAAATAAGGTTGCTGACAAAAGGATTTTTACATTTTTAGATTTAGCAGCATTAATGAAATTTGTTACATTTTGATTTGTTAACCATCCATGATCATTTACAATATTTCCAAGTGAATCTATTTCAGCACTATGAAAGGCGATGAGATATAATAAATCGTAACTAATTGTATTCCATCTGCTTAAAAACCAATAAGGTAAATACCCAAATACTTTATATCTCAATTGTTCTTTATCAATAACTCGGGTATCATTTAAAAATGTTTTTTCATCTTCGATTGCATCATCGTATCTGTAAGATTTATATAAATCATAGAAATATTTGTGTACACTGAATTCACCAGTTTCAAGAATTCCAAGTTCGGATTGGGCAAGAATTATCTGTTTAGAGAAGATTATAAATATTAAGATTAAAGATTTTAAATTAGACATATTAAAGTCTAATCTTAATAGAAAATTTGACATCATTATTTTTTGTTAAAATCTCAAAATTAAATAGTTGAGCATCAACATAAGCATCAACAAGGTTAAGGAAGTATGTTAGTCCAAGATAAACTGCAAATAAGTCTCTTTGATCACGATAAAATTCACGAATTCGTTTGTAGAGATAATTTTCATTTCCATTTACGACACTCTCGTAATAAAGTGTTTTATATTCATTATAATTTTTATTATTCTGCCACCAGTTATATCCAAACCAGCCCAATAGTCCCCAGATAACAGGTACTTTCCAATAAGCTTCATTATAGAATTGACCCAAACCTGGTAAAATTGCTGAGCGAGCAACAGCGCCCCATGGTGATTTCGATTTTAAATTTAGTGTATCAACTTCTTGAGGGAAAATTGATGAAGTAATTATGAATAAGTTAATTAGGAGAATTTTCTTGAACATTATTCAAAATTTCCAGAATTCTTTCCATTTCATCTCTTGAGTAAAATTGGATTTGGAATTCACCACTTCCATCGGCTTTAATTTGTATTTTAACATTAGTTCCAAATTTAATTCGGAGATTTGATAAAATTGCTTCAAGATTTGGATCTCTTTGAAGATTATGGGTAATTGTTGGTTGATTATTATTTTTCTTTTTTTTCTGTTTCGCAATTTTTTCAACTTCCCTGACTGAAAACTTTTCTGCAATTATTTTTTTCCAGAGGTTAAGCTGCTCTTCTCTATCGTCAATGTTTATTAAAGCTCTTGCATGACCAGGTGTAATTTCATTCTTTATAAGACTTCGTTGAATCTCTTCTGGTAATTTTAAAAGTCTGATAAAGTTTGAGATTGTAGATTTATCTTTACCAGTTTTCTTAGAAATATCCTCAAGTGTTAAGTTACATTCCTCCATTAATCTCTTAAATCCGAGTGCAATCTCTATCGGATTTAATGTTTCACGTTGTATATTCTCTATTAGAGAAAATTCAATAAGTTCTTCTTTAGTATTGATTTCAATAATATAAGCTGGAATTAAATCGAGACCGGCTAAAATTGAGGCTCTTAATCTTCTTTCACCAGATATTAATTCAAATCGTTCACCATTTTTACGATGAACCGTAATGGGCTGAATAACTCCATTTTGTTTGATTGACTGAGCAAGTTCTTCTAATGCTTGAATATCAAATTCAAGTCTCGGTTGATATGGATTTGGATCAATCTTATCAACAGGGATTTTAGATATTACACCATCTTTTAATACTTCATCACTTTTTACTTTTGATTTGTCTTCTTCAACTGCACCTGGTATTAATGCTCCAAGTCCTTTGCCTAATACCTGCCTTGATTTCATTCTTTTTCTTCCTTGTTATTATTTTTATTCAAAATTTCAGACGCAAGCTGCAAGTAATTTTGTGAACCAAGCGCTTGAGCATCGTATAAAATAACGGGCCTACCATGACTTGGTGCTTCAGATAATTTGACATTTCTTGTTATAACTGTTTTATATACTCGATCGCCAAAGTATTTTCTAACTTCTTCAGCTACCTGATGTGACAATCTTAATCGTGTATCAAACATTGTCAATAAAACTCCTTCAATTTCGAGATGCGGATTGAAGTGTTTCTTTACAATGTTAATTGTATTAAGTAGTTGTCCTAATCCTTCTAAAGCAAAATACTCACATTGAACAGGAATAATAACTGAATCTGCAGCTGTTAATCCATTCAAAGTCAATAATCCTAACGATGGAGGACAATCGATAATGATGAAATCATATCTGGGTTTTAAATTTCTAATATTCAGAGCAAGAATTTTTTCTCTGTTTTGAACATTAACTAACTCGACTTCTGCTCCCACAAGATCAATGTTCGATGGGATCAAATCGAGATAATCAATTTGAGTTTTTAATATTAAATCTTCTGGCAAAGAATTATTGATTAGTAAATCGTATACTCCTCGATTATTTTTTTCAAAACCTAAACCAGAAGTGGAGTTGGCTTGTGGATCAAGATCAATAAGCAAAACTTTTTTCTCGTTTACAGCAAGACTTGCAGCCAGATTGATAGCTGTAGTCGTTTTACCAACTCCACCTTTCTGATTTGCTATAGCGATTATTTTACCCATTATTTGTTTTATCTCCTAAAATTCAAATGTCTCTCCAAATTGTAATTTCTTTGCGCTTTTACCGAGACTTTTAACCATATCTACAAATTTATCAGGATCAGCTTGAATTACTGGGAATGTATTATAGTGCATTGGGATAGTTAATTCAGGATTTAATAATTCAACAGCTTTAACGGCATCACTCATTCCCATTGTAAAATTATCACCAATAGGTAAAAGTGCAATACTTATTTTATGAAGATCGCCGATTAATTTCATATCTGAGAATAGTCCAGTATCACCAGCATGATATAAAACTTTATCATCGAGGAATAGAAGTATTCCTGCAGGCTCTCCCATATACTCACCTTCGTTTGAAGATGAACCATGATGAGCAATTGTAAATTTTACTCTACCAAATGGGAATTCATACGAACCACCAATGTGCATATTATGAGCCTTTACACCTTTTGAAGCAACATAATTAGCTAATTCATTTACTGCAATCACAACTGAATTACATCTTTTCGCAATTTCAAGTGTATCGCCGAAATGGTCTCCGTGTGCATGCGAAAGAACAATGAAATCTGCTGATAAATCTTCAGCTTTAACTGGTGCGAGAGGATTTCCAGTAATAAATGGATCGATTAAAATTTTATTGTTTTTGTGCTCAATTAAAAAAGCTGAATGTCCAAAGTAAGTTAGTTTAGGCATAATCTCCTCCCTCGTTTTTTTTACAAATATAGAATTTGATTTAGAATTTTATAAACCTTTCTTATTCCCTGTCAAGAGTTTTCAATTTAAAGAGCTGATATTTATTTGCCTTCTTGGTGAATTCTTTAATTAATTTATCTGTCAATTCAGATTTAGAAAGAGAACGAAATAATTTTCCATCTTCTGCGAGCGAAACAGAACCACTTTCTTCGGAAACAATTAAACTAATCACATCGGCTTGTTCAGTAATACCAATTCCAGCTTTATGTCTCATACCCAGTTGAAATCCATCAATAATATTTTGTGAACTAAGTGGCAATGTACATCGAGCTGCCTCAATTATATTATTTCTAACTATCACAGCACCATCGTGTAAAGGAGATCTTGGATTAAAGATTGAGATTAAAAGAGGTTTAGAAAGTTTTGCACCAATGGGAATTCCTGTTTCAATTACACCTCTTAAACCAGTTGTTCTACTGATCACAATTAAAGCTCCCCATTGTTTATCTGATAATTCATATAATGTATCAACAATCTCTTTAATTATTTGATCAGTTTCTTTCTGGAAGAAGTAACCAAATATTTTATAACGGCTTAAGAGTAAAAGTAACCTTCTTAACTCAGGCTGAAATAAAATAACAAAAATTATTACCCAAATATCTGTTACTAATTTTAGTAAGTAACTCATTAATTTTAGATTGAGAGCTTTAGCTGTAAATGAGAGTAAAAGCAAAATCACAAGACCAAGAAAAATCTGAGAAGCAATTGTGCCTCTCATATTCTTATATATGATGTAGAAAATATAGGCTACTAAAAGAATATCCAATAAGTCGAACAAAGTTAAATGGATAAAATCAAGTTTTAATATATCTATCATTGTAATGTAACTTCAGGACTAATGATTGCTTCAATTATTTTTTTTGTTTCGATTGCTTCTTTGACATCGTGAACTCGTATGATGTTTGCAGCTTTTATTAAAGAAACTGAATTGGATGCAATTGTTCCTGTTAAACGCTCTTCAGGTTTTTGATTTAAGTATTTGCCAATAAAAGATTTTCTGCTTAAACCAACCAGAATTGGATAACCTAAAAATTTAAATTCTTCAAGCCGATTAAGAATTTCATAATTATCATACAATCTTTTACCAAAGCCAATGCCGGGATCAATAAAAATCTTTTTGATGCCTGATGCTTCTGCTTTCTTAATTGATTGACTTAATTCATCAAAAATTTCGGCAGTTGTATCGTAATAAAAAGGATTTTCCTGCATCGTTTTTGGCGTCCCACGAATATGCATTAAAACAACAGATGAATTGTATTTTGCACAAACATCGGGAAGATGTTCGTCAAACTTAAAACCGCTGATATCATTTATTATTTGAACTCCGGCTTTCAAACATTCTTCAGCAACTAAACTTTTATATGTATCGACTGACACAATCATTCCTTTTGAAAGAGCATATTCAACTGCGGGTAATACCCTTTTTAATTCTTCATTAACATCTATTGGCTCGGAACCAGGACGAGTTGACTCCCCGCCAATATCAATGATATCCACCTGCAAATCACAAAGCTGATCAATTCTTTCTTTGATATGTGAAAGTGAAAAATATTTTCCGCCATCAAAAAATGAGTCTTCGGTTACATTTAAGATACCCATTACATATTTGTTCTTAGAATTAAAAACTCTTTCTCCAATTCTATATTCAAACCGCTCAGTGTTTTGATAATTACTTAAAAGCTTTAAGACGTAATTAGCAACTGGTTCTTCAACAATTTTTAATTCATCTGCGAAAGTTTTAATAAAATTCAGATCGCCAAGAAGGATCAGCTTATCATTTAAAATGATAGAAACTTTTTCGAATAAAGTATTTTTGAAGAAATAATGGACTTTGTCGAAGAGTTTCTGATTCTCTTTTTTAATAAATGTCAGAGCAAAAATTGGATACAAAAAATTTTCGGCGAGTTTATTCTCGCCGAAAATTCTCTTAAATGAGTTATAATTAATAAAATACCTTATTCTAACTTCCATAATTAATCAACTTCAAGTTCGCTTAATTTCGAATATTTTATCTTTCCTTCTTTGATTGTTACCAATACATTGAAATTTTTATCCATTACAACAATATCAGCATCCATTCCTGCAGCAAGAATTCCTTTTTGTCTCTGAATACCAAGAACTTTTGCACCATTTAGAGAAGCCATTCTTACCGCATCTGTTAATGGAATTTGAACTTTTTCATACATTACTTTAACAGCTTCTTCCATTGTCAAAGTACTTCCGGCTAAAGTACCATCTTCAAGATAAGCTTTTTTATCTTTCATATAGACTTTTTGATCAGCAAATTCATATTCACCATCGGGCATACCAGCAGCACGTATTGCATCTGTAATCAAAATAATTCCGCGTGCACCTTTTAATTTATAAATTAATTTCATTACCACTGGATGCACATGAATACCATCTGCGATCAATTCAATTTTTAATTCATCTCTTAGAAAAGCTCCTGTTACAACTCCAGGTTCACGATGATGTAATGGTTTCATTGCATTAAAGATATGAGTTACGTGCGAAGCACCATTATCAATAGCGACTTCAATTACATCATAATCAGCTTCAGAATGACCTATCGATAGAACAATTCTATCCTGAGCGGCGTGACGCATAATTTCAATTGCACCTGGAAGCTCGGGTGCGATGGTCATAATTTTAATGTAACCACGAGCAGCATCTCTTAAACTAAACCAACTATTAAGTTCAGGTTTCCAGAGATATTCCTCATTCATTGCGCCCTTTAATTTCGGATTGATGTAAGGTCCTTCCATATGAATGCCGAAGATGTTTGTTTCATCATTATTCTCGATATAATGAGCAATTCGTCTCATATCGTTAATTAATTGATTAAAGGGCTTGCTGTATAATCCAGCAAGTAAAGTTGTAGTTCCATGCTGAAAATGAAAATTACTTATCACTTCAATTGCCTCTTCATCTTCGTCGGCAAAACCTTTTCCAGCTCCGCCGTGACAGAGTAGATCGACAAATCCTGGTGTAATTATTAATTCAGAAGCATCTATTAGTTTGGTTCCTGCCGGAATATCGACATCTTCCGATTTGCCCAGCTCATAAATTTTTTTTCCTTCAATAACAATCGATGCAGGTTCAATACATCTAAATGGTGTGACTACTTTTGCTCCAGCAAAAGCTATTTTCATTTCAAACTCCTTTTCCATTAATTTTTTGCGATAAGATGTTTAAGTTTTAATGTTTTTTGAATAGGATCAGGATCTTTAAAAATTGCTGCCCCAGCAACTATCACATCTGCACCAGCATCAAGGACTTGCTCAACATTATCAATATCAATTCCACCGTCAACTTCAATTAAAAAATTAAAATTATTTTTCTCTTTGATTTCACGTAAAGCATTAATCTTTTTTAATGAATTTTTTATAAAAGTTTGTCCACCAAAACCGGGATTAACAGACATTACAAGAACCAGCTCAACCTCATCTAATACATTCTCAATTGATTGAACTGGTGTAGCTGGATTAATTGAAACCCCTGCTTTAATTCCAGTGCTTTTAATTTTCATAATTGTTCTATGTAAATGCACAACTGCTTCCTGATGAACAGTCAGAATGTCCGAGCCAGCTTCTACAAATTTTTCAATATAATTGTCTGGATTGTAAATCATCAAATGTGTATCGAGCGGCAAAGAGGTTAATCTATTAATTGCTTCTGTAATAATCGGCCCAAATGTCAAGTTTGGAACAAAATTACCATCCATTATGTCGAGATGAACCCAATCAGCTTTACCCATTTCAAGAACACGAATAGTAGATTTCAAATCTGTAAAATCACTTGAAAGAATAGAAGGAGAAAGTAAAGCCATTTATTCAATAATCTCCTTTCCTGTCAATTTCTCTCGAACAACTATTAAATCAATTTGAGTACCTGCCTCTACAAAAGAACCGCTTGATGGATATTGATAAATTACTGTATTCGGCAGATAATCTAATGAAGGTTGATAAACAATCTTGCCGACTTTCAAATTTTTAGATTCAATGATCTGCTTTGCTTCAGTCAGACTTCTACCTACTAAAAGTGGAACTTCGATATCTCCAATGCTGCTGACGCTACTGACCCATAGGTCAATCGCTGTCCCTTTTTCAACTTCTTCGTTTGGCGGAATTGATTGAGCCGAAATCAGACCTTTTGGAATTTCTGTCAAAGTATCTTCAAGAATTTCACCGATTGTTAATCCTGCTCTATTTAAGAGAATAGTAGCTTCTTCTACTCCTTTGTGTCTTACATCAGGGACTGTGACCTTAATATTTCCACCGCTTACAATTAAATAAATTCTTCTGCCCAATTTAACTGTTTTTTTAGCGGTTGGTCTTTGCAGGATTACTGTTCCCTTTGGAAATTTTGTATCAAATCTTTCTCCGCCATTGACTGGTTCAAGACCGGCATTTTTTAAAATTTCTTGCGCAGCTTCGAATGTCAATCCAACAACATTTGGAACTGACACCTCATCACCCTTAACATAGAAGGGCATAATTACTTTATCGAACAGAAGAATTATTCCAAGAAAAAGTAGAAAATAAATAATCAGTTTTTTGATATTCATCTCTTTGTTAATAAAATTCACACAAAAATAAAGAAGGTAAATTAATTATTGAAATGTTAGAAGTAGATGCAAATATTTTTATGACAATAAAAATCTATAATCTAATGAGTTAGCAATATACCTTTTAAATATTTCTTTATTCAAATCTAACATAAAACAAGGTGCTTTGAAGATTTCAATAAAGCAAATTGATCGTCACTTGATATATTTCAAATCCTGCTTTATTATAGGCTGTTGATTGAATAAGTTTCAAAAAATTTAGTTACAGGAGGATATTAAGAAAAATTTTTATTGCATTTCGAATTTACTTTCGTTCTATGAATTCTTTCTGAATTTTATAAAAAGTAGCCATTAAACTTTAGTAAAAACGATCTAATTCTATTTCTCAATTTCGCTCATTTGACTAACTTTGAAAAAATTAACAAGAGTAAAATGAAGGAGAAAATGATGAACCTCAAAGCAATTCAACAGGAGCTCAGAAAGGCAAATCTTGATGGTTGGTTATTTTATGATTTCCATAATCGTGACCCGCTTGCTTATAAAATCTTAGGACTTGAAAATAAACACACCACTCGCAGGTGGTTCTATTTTATTCCTGCCAAAGGTGAACCAAAAAAATTAGTTTCTGCTGTCGAATCAACAAAACTTGATTCATTACCCGGCAAAAAGTTTGTCTACCTACCTTATGAAGAACAACATAAGCTTCTGAAGAAAATTTTAGGTTCATCAAAAAAAATTGCAATGCAATATTCTCCTAAAAATAATATCCCCTATGTTTCACTTGTTGATGCAGGCACAATTGAATTGATAAAAAGTTTTGGAATTAAAGTAGTTTCTTCTGCTGATCTGATTTCAATATTCGAAGCTTTAATTGATGATAATGGTTACAGGCTTCACAAAGAAGCTCAACGAGATATTGATGAAATCAGAAAACTTGCTTTTCAGAAAATTAGAGAAGCAATCAACTCAGGGCAGAAACTTACTGAATATGAACTTCAACAATTCATTATGGAAAAATTTAGAGAAAAAAATCTTTATACTAATGCGGAACCTATCGTAGGAATAAATGATCATCCAGCTGATCCTCACTTTGAACCAAAGCCTGATGGATATTACTTCAAAGAGGGTGATACAGTTTTAATAGATCTCTGGGCAAAGAAAAATGTAGAAGGTGGAATTTATTATGACATAACCTGGGTTGGATATGTGGGACAAAATCCACCAGAAAAGTATGTAAGAATTTTTGAAGTTGCAAAGAATGCACGGGATGCTGCAATTAAATTTATTCAGGAAAGTCTGAGTAAAAAGAAAAAAATTTATGGCTGGCAGGTTGATGATGTTTGTCGAAATGTTATTAAAAAAGCAGGTTTAGGAAAATATTTTATCCACAGAACAGGACACTCAATTGGAGAAGAAACTCACGGGAATGGACCAAACATTGACAATCTCGAAACGAAAGATGAAAGAGAATTGATGCCGGGATGTCTGTTTTCGATTGAACCAGGAATTTATTTGCCAGGTGAGATGGCTGTAAGAACAGAAGTCAATGTCTTCATTCATAAAAATTATACCGCAGAAGTAACTGGTGAAATTCAAACAGATTTAGTTCTCATCTGAAATAAATTTGAGGTAAACAGTGGAACTAAAACAAAAAATTCTGAAAACTATAAACGGCTTCCAGCATTCTTTCTGGGTTGCCAATATAATGGAACTTTTTGAAAGAGTTGCTTATTACGGTCAGGCAACCATTTTAAGTGTTTTTCTTCGTGATCATATGAAATTTGATGAAGTAACTGCAGGAACGCTTTCTTCAACCTTTGGAGGATTGATTTACTTCCTTCCAATTTTTGCTGGAGCGCTTGCAGATAAATTTGGTTTCAGAAAATCATTCTCAATTGCTTTTTCTGTCTTAGCTATTGGTTATTTTTTGATTGGCTCAACTGGAATGACGGCATTTAATTCAATTTATTCCGATGTTGATAAATTCTGGTTATTGATGTTGATTTTAATTTTCACTGCTATTGGTGGTTCATTTATTAAACCGAGTGTTCTCGGAACAATTGCTTTAACTTCGTCAGAAGAAACGAAATCGCTTGGTTATGCAATTTATTACTGGCTTGTAAATATTGGTGCCGCTCTGGGACCAGCTATTGCTTTTTTAGTTAGAGATAAATTTGGAATTGAGTTTGTTTATGTTGTATCTGCGGCAAGTTGTCTTCTAATGTTCATTTCAACTCAAATCTTTTATCGTGAACCTGAAAAAAAATTAGCCGAAAAAGCACCGAGCTTGGTTCAGATAATTAAAAATCTTTTGCTTGTTTTAAGGAATTTGAGATTTATGATTTTCCTTCTGATCTTCTCACTTTTCTGGATAATGTTCTGGCAGATTTTTGTTATTGTTCCTTATTTCATTGTTGATCATATAGATAAAAATGCACCGTTTGAGATAATTGAATCAATGGGTGCCTGGTCAATTATTTTCTTGCAATTGATTGTCAATCGTTTAACTAAAAATATTCCAACCATTCAAGCAATAATTTCAGGATTTTTCTTTTCAAGTTTCTCGTGGATTGTGATGTTAATTTATCCTTCAATTCCCACATTCATCGCAGGAATTGTTGTGTTCTCAATTGGTGAGATGACGCAGGCTCCAAGATATTATGAATACATTGCCGATCTCGCTCCCAAAGGTCAGGAAGCACTTTTTCAGGGATTCGCATTTCTGCCGATTTCAATTGGCTGGTTAGTCGGAGGCACTTTTGGAGGTTGGCTTTATAAAACTTTTGGAAAAGTTGATGAAACACATTCAACGCTCTTTTTGATTTTATTCGGAATTGGAATGATTGCAACTGCTTTGATGTATTTATATCATTTGTGGGTTAAAAGATCATTAAAAAATGTTTGATAATTATTTTTTTCTGCGAAGAATTGCAAAAGAATTAGAAAATAGCTTAAAAGGTTTTGAATTCTTTAGATCAGTAAGCCAGTCAAAGAATGAACTTGTGACTGGCTTTTTTTCTGAAAATGAAGAACAATTTTTAGTTTTTACATTTCAAAAACTACCGCCTTTTATTTATCTGCGAAATAATTTTCAATTCGCTAAAAAAAATTTCGTTGATTTTTTTAAGCCACTTCAAGATAAAATACTGAAGGAAGTTACAATTGACGAATTTGAAAGGAACATAAGGTTCGATTTCGAAAATTTGAATCTCATATTTCTTTTTCGCGGTCACCATTCAAATACAGTATTAGTCGATGCGAACTCTAATTTGATTTTAGATAGTTTCAAGAGGAGAGAAGAATTAATTAATCTAAAGTTTGAAGATGTTTATCCCAGGTCAGAACTTGATATTTCTTATTTTAAGAGTGAAGAAAGCTTCAACTCACTTTTTGTAGAAAGTAATTCAGATAACAAAAAGTATCTGAGAATACTCGGAAATGTTCTGGTTGAAGAATTAAAGTTTAGAAAAAATCAAAGTGATAAAAGCTACTTTCAGATCTTTAATGAATTGCTTTCTGAAATTTATAATTCTCCCCTGCTTATTTATGAAGATGGAACCTGTTCTTTCTGTGAATTAAAATCTAAAGGCCAATCTTTTCGAAAATCAGAAAATATTTTTACCGAACTTTCTCGTTCCTATTTCTCAATTCAGAAGGATGAAAATTTAAATTCGATCAAAGAAAAATTACTTAAGAAACTTAAAGCTGATTACGAGCACTATTTCAAAAAATTACAGGAATTAAAAATTCCAGAGAATTTTATTGATCATTCCGAAGAGTTCAGACAAAAAGGCAATTTGCTTCTGAGTTATGCAGGTGAAATCAAAAAGGGTTCAAAATTATTTCAAGTAGAATTTGAAGGGAAAAGATACACAATCAAACTTGATCCGACTTTATCTGTCTTTGAAAATGCTGAACAATATTTTCAGAAAGCTCGGGAAGAAAAATCGCGTCTGGAAGCACTTCAAAAATTAATCAACAAAACAGAAAAAGAACTCACAAGGATAAAAGATCAAATTGATGAAATTGAAAATTCAACGGATATAAAGGAATTAAAAAAATTTATGGATGAACAAAAAAATCAATCAGCAAAAGACTCGATAGAAAAACATTTCAGACATTTCAAGCTCGAAAATAAATACGATGTTTATGCTGGCAAGGATAGCAAATCAAATGATCTACTTACGACTCAATTTGCTCGAAGTGATGATTTATGGTTTCATGCTCGAGGAGCAAGTGGTTCTCATGTGATAATTAGAAGGCAAAATAAAAACGAAGAGATTCCAAAAAATATAATTCAGCAAGCTGCCTCAATTGCGGCTTACTATAGTAAAGCAAAACATTCTAAGCTTGTACCGGTCGCTTACACGGAGAAAAAATATGTTATAAAAAGAAAAGGAATGCCGCCAGGAACTGTTCAATTACAAAGAGAAAAAGTCATAATGGTTAAACCTAAATTGCCAGTCTCAGAAGAATTAAATGAGGATTAAAATGAACCTTAAAGTCAAATTCATTGAAGGCGAAAAAGTTTATCTCCGTCCAGTGGAAGAGAACGATTTACAGCTTTTCTACTTTGGCAAAAATAATCCTCAAGTGAGAGAAACTCTTTTCTTATTCTATCCAATGACTTACGAACAGGTTAGAGCTGAAATTAATTCACAAACAAGTACAAGAGAAAATTTACTTTTTACAATTGTTGAAAAAGAAAAAGACGAACCTGTTGGATTAACTTCATTCGTTAGAATTGATTATGTAAGCAGAATGGCAACTTTCTTCCTTGCGATCTGGAATCCTGCACATTGGTCAAAAGGTTTTGGAACTGAGGCAACAAAACTTATGGTCGAATATGGTTTTGATATCTTAAACTTGAATCGAATTCAACTTCATGTAGCAGTTGAAAATAAAAATGCAATCCGAGCTTATGAGAAATGTGGTTTTAAAATCGAAGGAACTTTAAGAGAAGCGATGTATCATCATAATCGTTATTGTGATTTTCATTTAATGGCGATTCTGAGATCAGAATTTTATCAAATGAAACATTAAACAATGTTGTTCGAATAAATTTCAAAAAAATGGAGAGTAAGATGAGAATTCTAACTACTTTTTTAGTATTAAACCTGTTTATAACCTTTCCATCATTTCTTTTAGCTCAGGATGAGACCAAAAAAGATACAACAATTTATATCGATCACGATTACGAAATTAATATTGATGAAGAGTTACAGGACTCATCTGACGAAGATCTTTTTGATTTCAAAGAATTTCGTTTTCGTTTCAGGAAAGAATCGCATCCTTACCTAAGAATAAATTATGGTTTCACTCGTTTCGCACATAAACAGGCAGTTCAAAATTTTCAAGATATTGGAACAATAGATTTTCAGTTGGGCTACACTCGAACATTTACAAAAAATCGAAGCTATTTAATTGGTATTAAAGATCGCTTCGTTTCAGTTTCTTTGAATAATAAAAACTATTATGAACCAGCTGTACCAAATCCAATTAAACTTTCAGGTTATCAAATCTCAATTGGAGAAAGTGAAAGTTTTGGTTATAAAGCTGGCGTGTCAAAATTTTCTTTTGGAACAGGGAGAGATTTCAACTGGACAAAAACTGAAACAACTTTTGACTGGATGCAAATAAGTCCAGACACTCTCATACTCAATCACTACCGAGATGCAATTAGATTTGGTGAAGCTTATCAATCAAATGTTACATTACAATTTTTTGACTTTGTCGGTCTTAATTTTAATTACAAAAATGGAATAATTTTCCCCAGACATATGTTCTGGAAACATCTTGGCAGTTTTGTTATTGAAGAAGCTGTACGAAGCCTGTTAGATGAATATCTTGAAAAAGTTTTTTCAATGAGACCTGCAACTGGACCAGTGATTAATTTTATTCTGCGTTCGAGCCTTTCATATCTTTTCTATGAATTGAAAAAAGAAAGAATGAATTGGCCCTTCAAGACCGTCTCCCCTCTCACTTATGATTCATATACAATTGGATTGAGATTCACTTTTTAATTGAAGTTTAAGAACTTTTTTAATCCCCGGTAAAGCTACAAAACTTTATCGGGGATTTTTTATTTTGCTTTGGTGATTCTCAGCAATGTTTTTGATTAAAACTCTTTCAATTTAAGGAGGCTTCGATGAAAAAATTTTTTCACTTCGATGAATTAAATACAAATTATAAACAAGAAATTATTGCTGGCATTACAACCTTTATCACAATGGCTTATATCATTGTGGTCAATCCTAAAATATTAGAAGCCGCTGGAATTCCTTTTGGTCCTTCTCTTGTTGCAACTGCATTAACCGCAGCCATTGGAACACTATTAATCGGAATTTATGCAAAAAGGCCATTTGCTATTGCTCCTTATATGGGCGAAAATGCATTTATCGCTTACACCGTGGTGAAAATTTTAGGCTACAGCTGGCAAACCGCTCTTGGAGCAATTTTTATTTCGGGAATTTTATTTATCATCTTAACTTTAACAAAAGTTAGAGTATGGCTCGCTAAAGCTATTCCAGAAAGTTTAAAAATTAGTTTTGCTGTTGGGATTGGATTGTTTTTAATTTTTATCGGTTTGAATGAAAGCGGTATTATTCAGCTCGGAACTCCAGGTGCACCTGTCAGAATCGGTAATGTGAGAAGTTTTGAAGTCATTCTTTCAATTTTGGGATTTTTACTAATCACAATTTTGATGATGAAAAAAATCAATGGGTCAATTTTAATTGGAATAATCGTTGTTACATTTATCTCGGTTATCTCAGGACTGATTCAGATCCCAGAAAAAATTTTCACTTTACCACCGTCACTTGAACCTACATTATTCAAGCTCGATATTGTCGGTGCATTGAGCTGGGGATTTTTCTCAGTGATTTTGACAATTTTCATTTTAGACTTTTTAGATACTTTGGGAACATTAATTGGACTTGGTTACAAAGCTGATTTAATTGACAAAGAAGGTGATTTCCCTGAAATAGAAAAGCCAATGTTATGTGATGCAATTTCAACATGTATTGCTGCACTGCTTGGAACTACTACTGCAGGTATTTACATTGAGTCAGCAGCTGGAATTCAAGCTGGAGGCAGATCTGGATTTACTGCTGTTATTGTAGCTCTTTTATTTCTCTTATCAATTTTTCTTGTTCCTCTAATTGAAATTGTACCGCCTTATGCTTATGGACCTGCTTTGATAGTAGTTGGAATCTTAATGATGTCTCCCGTTGGCAGAATAAACTTTGACGATGCGAGCGAATTCATTCCTGCAATGACCGTGATTTTCTTGATGAGTTTTTCTTTTAATATTGGAATTGGAATGACTGCAGGTTTTGTAATTTATCCGTTATTGAAAATTTTTGATGGAAAGGTCAGAGAAATAAAATCTGGTATGTGGATTTTATTTATCTTTTCCGTGTTGTTTTATATTTTCTATCCTTACTAATTATTTGAAATATTTTTTAAGTTTTTTCATTACGGCACAGGCAATTATCTGAGCTACTTCGTCAAGTGAATGTCTTTCAGTGTTGATTATTAAATCATACAAAGACGGGTCATCGATATCTTTATGGAAATAGTGTTTCACATAGTCCCGTCTTTTTTCTTCTTCCTTCTCTATAAATTTTTTTGCTTCATCTTCTGAATAATTAAAATATAATTGCACCTGTTCAATTCTTTTTTTCAAAGGTGCAATGATTCTGATATGATATGTATTTTCTAAATTCCTTGTAATAATGTTTGCTGCCCTTCCAACAATGATGCAATTTCCCATCTGGGCGAGTTGTAAAATTGTTTTTGTTGTTTTGTAAACTAGTCTTAATGGCGAAGGATGAATTCCAAAGAGTTCGTTCATCATTGAATTTAAGAATGAGTGTTTTTCTTCAGTAAGATATTCAGAAAGTTTCTCTGGAAGTTTATGATCTTCAATCACTTTTTCGATTAAGTTTTTATCAAATACTGCCCATTCAAGTTGGGGATTTTTTGAATGCGGTTTTAACAAATCAATCAGTAGCTCTGAGATTTCACCGGCAGCTGCACCAGTTTGCCGCGAGATTGTTATACATGGTCCCGCCTCAATTTTTATTTTTTTCTTCTGAAGTTCTTCCTTTTCTCTGGAGTGAGTTTCGATGTAGAGTTTTGCCTTTTCGTAAGCCCCGCTGACTAACATTTATGTTTCCTCCTCTTTCCAAAAGAAAATTAATAAAGGCTGTGAATTTATTAAAGAGATTTTCTTTTATTTAAGTGCTAATTATCAAATTAATTTCAGAAAATTTTATCATTTTAGGATTAAACTTAAATTAAATAAGAATTGTCTTAAAATTGACTAAGAAAATTAAATCTGCTATGAAAAAGTTTGTATATGCCGTTTTAATTACATTTTATCTAGTAACCTCACTATATCCGCAAGGGCGAGGTATACGCGGTTTTGTGTATGACTCAACTTCAAAGTCACCTTTAGCATACGCCCATGTAACTCTAACACCAATTCCGCTTAATGATTTTCCATTTTATACAACAACCAACGATAAAGGATATTTTGAATTCAGAAGAATTAATCCCGGCAAATATATTTTAGAAATCACCTTCCTTGGTTTCGAAAAATATGTTGATACAATTCAGGTTAATTGGGGCGGAAAAAATTTAGATACGATTTATTTAAAGCAATCATTCGTTAGCCTGAAAGAAATTGTTGTCAGTGAACGGGTTCCTCAAGTTGAACAGAAAGGAGATACACTAGTTTTTAACGCATCAGCTTTTAAAACTGCTCCTAATTCTACACTTGAAGATCTTGTATTAAAATTTCCCGGTGTAGAAAAAGATGAAAATGTAATCAAAGTTCAAGGCGAAGAAGTCAAACGGGTACTTGTTGATGGTAGAAGATTTTTTGGTGATGACCCAAACATCGCTCTCAAAAATTTACCAGCAGAGATTGTCGATCAGGTTCAGTTATTTGATAAAAAAAGCGAGCAAGCTGAATTGACTGGTTTTCAAGACGATCAAACAGAGAAAGCTTTTAATGTAATTACACGAGTGGATAAACGAAAAGGATATTTTGGAAGATTATTCGGCGGATATGGGACTAATGATAGATTTAATTCAGGTGTAAATCTGAATTCATTTAACAACGAAGAAAAGATTTCATTTCTTGGAATGGCAAACAATATAAACTTAAGCAGTTTTTCTGTTTTTGATTTAACTTCATCAGAACAATTTAGTGGCCCGCAAAGAGGAAGAGGTTTTCGAGGTCGTGGAGGACAGCAATCAAATCCACTCTTAAATATGCCAATAAATACTGGATCCGGTAATAACGATATTTATGCTGCAGGAATTAATTATTCAAATGTTTTTCAAAATAAACTTGAACTTTCTGGAAGTTATTTCTTTAATCAAGTTAAGAACCTGAATAATTCCCGGACATTAAGGCAATATACAAGTGATCTTTCAGGGCTTGATAATATGAGTGAAATTATTTCTTCAACGGGCAATAATTATGATCATAGATTTAGTCTGTTTATTGATTACCGGCTTGATACATTAAATATTATAAGGCTTCGTCCGGATTTACAAATTACGACCAACTCTGTTAAAACATCATCGTTCTCGGAAAATTATTTGATTAATAATGTATTCTTAAATTCAAATTCATACGAAAGAGCGAATGATATCAAAAACTTTAATTTATCCAATGATTTAACTTACAGCCACAGATTTGCACTTCAAGGAAGAACGATTTCTTTTGGATTAAGTACTTCTATTATCCAACAAAATTCTGATTATGATTTATTCTCTATCACCGAAAAGCTTGACAGTTTGATCCTGACATCTGACTCACTTAACCAAATTTCAAATTACATTAACAAAAGATTCAATGGATCTGTAAATATATCTTATACAGAACCAGTTGGAACGAATAGTTATATAAGAATTCGATTTAATCCATTTTATTTTAATGAACAAAGATCAAGGGACAACTATGAAATTTCTGATTTTGCAAACAAGACTTTAGAATATGATAGTTTAATCTCTAATTCATTTCAAAATCAAAATCTTTCCTGGAGAGGATCTTTTTCATATAGATACTTTGACGAAAATTTAAGATTAGAATTTGATCTAATGTTTCAACACCACATAAGGAAGGGAATTCAAAAATTCCCCGTAAGTTTTGAAAGCATTAATAGATTTAATGCAATTTTACCTTCCTTTGAAATCAATTACAGATTTTCAGATGAAAAACAATTGAGGGTTGATTTTTCTACACGAGCTCAAATACCTTCAATTTCACAACTTCAGAACACAATTGATTTTTCAAATCCACAATTTCTAAAAACCGGAAATCCAAATCTAAATAAAGTTCTAGTTAACGAACTCAGAGCAAGGTATTTTATAACCGATCCACAAAAAGGATCATTTAATGCTTACACAATAAATCTTAATTATTCGATTGATAATATTGGCAATAATGTGATCGTAATAACTCGAGATACAATTTTGCAG
The DNA here is from genome assembly GCA_013177855.1 of Ignavibacteria bacterium. NCBI lineage: Bacteria > Pseudomonadati > Ignavibacteriota > Ignavibacteria > Ignavibacteria bacterium. The sequence continues at coordinate 201,759 of JABLYA010000001.1, read as the reverse complement.
GGTAATGTTTTAGTTAATCGTGGAACGCAGTTTAGTTATCCTGTAAATGTTGGGAATGCTTTTTCAATAAATACAGGTTTTCTTTACAGTTTTAAGATTGAAACGCTTTCGTCGAACTTTGCAATCTCAACAGATTTGACTTATTCACGAACACCAAACTTAATCAATGGAAAAGAAAACATTACTCAGCAATTTTTTGCTGCTGAGAACATTTCGTTAAGCAGTAATCAAAGTAAGTTCGATTACAGAGTTAATTACTCACCTGGATTTACGTATTCCTATAATTCATTAAATAAAAATATTTCGAAATATCTGACACACAGAATTGGACTTAATTTCAGAGGTAATCTCTACGATGAATTATTCCTCTCAACTCAACTAAACTATTTCTACAATCCACGAGCTGCAAGCAGCGATCAGAAGTCGAGTATTTTCTGGAATATTGGAACTGGTTATAGATTCTTAAGTGATAGAAGAGCCGAAATAAAACTCGAAGTTATTGATGTCTTAAATCAAAGGAAGCAATTAATTCGAATGATTCGTGAAGATTACTTTGAAGATCGATACACGCAGTTGTTAGAGAGATTTTTTATCCTGACTTTTACTTATAATTTGAGGGCCTTTAGATAAGAAATTTTAAATCATCGAATTAAACATTCGGAAAAAAATAAGTCAGTCTTTTAATAATTCAGACTGACTTATGAAAACAGATTTTTTAATTTTTTATAAATCGTGTTTTATATCTTCTTAAAGACGTAATTCGATTTTAACTCATTCTTAACTAAACCTTTGGCAATCTTTCGAGATAGGAACTATTGCTTAAAACTGAGAACGATTCACACTGCCTTAGTTCATCAAGTGATTTACAATTCATATAACTCATACAGCTCCTCAATCCATCCATAATCGAATCGATAACATTCTTGACTGTTCCTTTGTATGGAACCATAGTTTCTTCACCCTCAACAAAAACATTTTTCATTTTCACACCGAAACTTGCACTTCCACGATATTTTTTCCAGAGCATTCCATTGTATTTAATTACTTCGCCTGGTGTTTCTTTCGTTCCTGCAAGCATTCTTCCCAGCATCACTGCATCTGCACCAAGTGCAATAGCTTTTGCAATATCTCCTGCGTGTTTAATTCCTCCATCCGCGATAATTTCAATTTTTAATTTCTTCTCTTTCTTTGTCATAACAGTATCAAGTATAGCAGAAACCTGTCCAATTCCAATTCCGGTTTGAATTGAAGTCGTGCAAACACTTCCACCACCAATGCCAACACGAACTGCATCAGCACCAGCATTTTCGAGTGTTTCGAGAGTTGCACCTGTCGCCGTATTTCCTATGATGATTTTAAGATTATATTTTTTCTTAATTTCCTCAGTCTTTTTAAGTACAAAAACATTATTCGCATTTGCAGTATCAATACAAATAATAAAATTTTTCTCAGCAAGTTTTTCTATCACATCTTCAGGAGTATCAAGTCCAATGGAAACTGCTTTTAATCCTTCGAGTTCATTTCCATTATTTAATACTTTTTCCAATGATGAATCAAAACGGTTTAAGATTCCGAGTGCGCCAAGATTGTTGAGCTCACGGCACATTTCAAGTCCAGTAACAGTATCCATAGGACTTGAAATAATTGGAATAGTCAAATCAAGTCCTAGAAAATCATCTCGCAATTCGATTAAACTTCGAGAGCGAATTTCGGAAATTGATGTGGGGACAAGAGAAATATCATCGTAGGTTAATGAATAAAAGAACTCGTTTAATTCAGCTTTTGAATAAATTTTCATAAACTCATTGCTCCGTTAATTTTTCAATTTATTCTTCGTAATGAAGATTTCTAACCATTTTCTTTGAATCCCAGGGTGCAGGCTCACCACCTAAATATTTATGAAACCATTCGAGATGAGCATTATAATACAAAGGCATAGAGCGAACAGAGTTAGGCCAATGTCCATCATTCTTAAATATGATTAGTCGTGATGGAATTCCCCTCTTTTGTAAATCTGTAAAATACATCAAACTCTGATTATAAGAGACACGATAATCTTTTTCACCTGTTATGATCAAGGTTGGAGTTTTAAAGTTTTCAACATAGTTGGAAGGAGAAAACTTTTCATAAATATCTTTGGATTCCCACGGAGCACCACCTAAATCCCATTCGGGGAACCAGAGTTCTTCAGTTGTGCTGTACATTGATCTTAGATCGTAGACTCCCATCATCGAAACAAGGCACTTGAAACGATCAGTTTTTGCTTGAAACCAATTCATCATATAACCGCCATAAGACCAGCCCATTGCACCAATTCGATCTTTATCAACGAAAGGGAATTTTTCAACTTCATCAACAACTGCCATTAAATCTTCGAATACTTTTCCACCCCAATCTTTTGAAATTTCTTCTGTGAATTTCTGTCCATAGCCTGTTGAACCTCTTGGATTTGGAAATACAACAATGTAACCTTTACCAGGATACACCTGCCAATCACCGCGAAATGCATCCATCCATTGAGATTGCGGTCCGCCGTGAACATTAAGAATTACAGGATATTTTTTATTTGGATCGAAATTATGCGGCTTGACCATGAAATAATGAATCTTTGTCCCATCTTTTGAAGTCGCCCAGTAACTTTCGGCAGGACGAATATCGACTTCATCTTCAATTTGTTTGTTATCAAAAGTGAGACGAGTTAATTTTTTATTTGAAACATCATATTCATATAGTGCCGATGGTTCACCAGTCGAACGGCGAATTAAATAAATTTTCTTTTGATCTTTTGAAACAACAAAAGCATCAATGGCATTTGCTTCTAAAACCTTTGAGATTTTTTTTGTTGCAATATCAATCTTATAAATGGGAGTTCCGCCTTTTTCCTCAGCAGTAAAATAAATAGTTTTTGAATCTGAACTCCATTCAAATTCATTAATCCAGTTATCAAATGTCCCTGAGATTATTTCAGAAGTTTTTGTTGATCGGTTGTAAAGAGATAATTGAAAGAGGTCAGACTCATACCCTGGTTTGGATTGTCTTCTGTAAGCGATGTATTTTCCATCGGGTGAATATTTTGGTGAACCATCCCAGGCTAAATTATTTTGAGTGATGTTAACAGTCTCGCCAGTCTCAAGATTGACAATCCATAAATCTGAATTTGTCGTAGTTGCTTGTGAAACAGTTGTCGATTTATCTCGATTTGAGGCAAAGCATAATTCTTTACCATCTGGAGAAAAATCATAATTAATTGGACCACCAAGAGAGAAGATTGGGCTTTCGAAATCACCGGGAGTTACATCTTTCACTTTATTAGTTTGTAAATCAAGAATAAAAATATGGGATCTTCTGCCATCTGAATATTCATCCCAATGACGGAATAAGAGTTCATCAGCAAGATGTGCTTGAATTGGTCCATTTTCCATTTTGTCGTTGATTCTTTTATTGCATTCATCATTATCTCCACATTCTGGAAAAACCTTTGTGGTAAAAGCTATGTATCTTCCATCAGTTGAAACAACAAGATCACTTATACCTGTCGAGATATTTGTTAGCTTAACAGGTTCACCGCCATCAAGTGGAAGTTTGAAAATTTGTGTTTCTTTTGTTCGGGTTGAAATAAAAAACAAATTTTTCCCATCAGCAGAAAATCTCGGTTGAAAATCTGCACCTTCAAAGTATGTTAATTGTTTTGATTGTTTAGTCTTCACATCAAAGAGATAAACATCAGAATTTGATTTTCCTTCTTTTAGCTTATATGAAGTCAAAGAATATGCAATGTAGTTTTGATCTGGAGATAGTTGAGGGTCAGCGATAGATTTAAGCCTGTAAAGGTCTTCAATTTCAAAAGCTCGTTTTTGAGCAAATGAGAATGAAACTGTAAGTATTAAGAAGAAAGAAATCAGTCTCTTCATTTTGTTCCTCATTATTTTTTTAATCAAACATTGTTAAATTAAGAAAATTTTAGTTCTGTTTTGAAACATAGATAATAATGAATTAGAGGTTCTAAATGAAAAATTATATAATAGTTGGAATTGGTTCCGCAATTGGTGGGATGGTAAGATTTTTTCTCTCGAATTTTGTTTACAAATTTTTAAGCCCCGTATTCCCCTATGGAACTTTGGTTGTTAACGCCTTAGGAAGTTTTTTAATAGGCATATTTCTTTTTTATCTTGATGCAAATGAATTAATAAGTTCAGAAATGAGAATATTTCTTACCGTTGGCTTCTGTGGCGGATTAACTACATTTTCAACTTTCAGTTATGAAACATTCAGCTTAATTCAAAACTCAGAATATCTTTTTACAATTCTTAATATTGTTTTAAACCTTCTTTTTTCATTCACAGGTATTCTGCTTGCATTTATAATATCTCATAAAATTTTAAGAGGTTTTTAAATGGAAATCAAAAGCGACGCAAAACTTTTAAGAATATTTGTCGGTGACTCTGACAAAATTTCAGGAATCCCAGTTTACGAACAAATTGTTTTAAAGGCTAAAAAAGTTGGACTGGCTGGAGCGACGGTCTTTAAAGGTTTTATGGGATTTGGCCAAACAAGCAGACTTCATACAGCAAAGATTCTCAGATTATCCGAAGACCTTCCAATGGTAATTGAAATTGTTGATGAGAAGGAAAAAATTGATCAATTTCTTCCAATTCTTGACGAAATCTTTGAAAAAGCTGAATGTGGTGGTCTCGTAACAATTGAAAAAGCTGAAGTGATAAAATACACAGCGCGAAAAGATTAGTTAGAGATTAAATCTCATTTAATTTTCAAATTCATTCAGCCAAAATTTTTTCAAGGAAGTAAGGTAATTGATTATTCCACCAGGGCCAATCATGATTCACATCATAACCCCAGATGTCAATCCATGCGGGTATCTTTTTCACTTCAAGAATTCTTTTAAGAGCTAAAGTATCTTGCAGCATTTCTTCTTCCCAAGCGCCTTGACCGCAGCAAATTACGATTTTACTCTGTTTGTAAAGTTCAAGAATCCAAGGATCATTAAGATTTGGTAAAAAGTGCAATGGCGAATTGAAATAAACATAATTGTCATAATAATCACCGATAAACATTCGCAAATGGTAAATTCCACTTAGAGCGATAACTCCATCAAACAAATAAGGATGTTTGAAAAAGAAATTAGCCGCGTGATATGCACCCATACTCGCACCAGTCGAAATGCATTTTATTGTTTGATCTTTGCAGTGATTTCGTATAAAGGAACCAACCTCATTTACAATGTATTTATTATACTGCTCATATCTATATCCTCTTTGTGATGGGTGAATATTTTGATTTGTCCACGATTCCCAATCAATTCCGTCAACGGTAAAAACTTTAATCTTTCCACTTTCGATTAAATGTGCAATTGAGTCTATCATTCCAAAATTTTCCGCATCATAAAATCTTCCATCCTGACAGGGAAAAATGACCAATGGTTTACCAAAGTGACCATAAACTTTTAATTCCATTTCCTTTTCTAAATTTGGACTGTACCATTTGTGATATTCAACATTCATTTTTAATCCCACATTTTGTGAATGAATTCAATTGCTTCTTCAATTTGAGAAAAATCTTTTGATCGAACTATATAACAATAATTTCCAAGAGCATCGCTTAAAACCGGGCTTATTGGAGAGTACATCACTAAAATCTCATTAAACTTTTTTAAAATTTCTTCGTGAGTGTGGACATAATTTTTATTGAATTTTCTTCCGATGTAACAAACATGATATTTTCTTTCATATTCTGCTGTTAATTTGTTTGTAACTACAATACTTGCATATTCACGATAGACATCAAAATCACAGGCATAATTAAACATATCCAATGTAAATCCACCGGGCGGACGCATATTTACCTCAAGTGCATATAATTTTCCATCTCTATACCTTCGAAAAAATTCAAAGTGAAAAAATCTTTCTTTGACTTCAAAAGTTTCAACTATTCGTTTTCCAGCTTCATATAGATCCTGAGGAACATCAATCAAAGAATGATAATAAATGTGTAGATCATTATTAACAGTTTCCATAATTCCTCTTTGATACTTATGAGATGTGAAAAACACAATTTCACCATTCTGATCTGTCAACCCATCAAATGAATAAATATCTCCTTCAATAAATTCCTCAAGGATGTAATCTATTGGCGGTTTTGAATTGAAAAAAGAATTTAACTCATCATCATTTTCAATTTTATAAGTTTGTGCAGCACCAACACCTTTGTCGGGTTTTGCAACAATTGGATAACCAACTTCTTTAATAAAAATTTCAGCTTCAGTCTTTTCTTTTACAACTTTACCCTTTGCGACATTTATTCTTGCTTTCTGAAATAATTCCTTCATTCGAGATTTATTTTTATAAAATTCAATTTGGTCCAGCTTAATTCCCGGAATATTAAAATCAGTTCTAAGCCTTGCATCTGTTTCAAGCCAATATTCATTAAAAGATTCAAGCCGATCTATCTTACCATATTTAAATGTAAAGAAAGCAACTGCCCTTAGAAGTTCATCATAGTTATGAAGATCATTTACTTTGTAATATTCATTTAAGCTATATTTTAACTCGTACCGGAGGTTTTCAAAATTCTCATCAGCGATTCCAAAAACATTTACTCCAAATTCCCTTAATCTTGGAATGAAATTATAGTAGTTGACTGGGAAATGCGGTGATAAAAATATGTAATTCATTATTCCTCCACTAAAACTTTTGTAACTCTAATAAGAAATTAAAATGGGTTTGATTAAAGATGCAAAATTTGAATCAAATTACATAAGAAATTCTCATAGCTCTTATTTAATATAAACAAGTTTAATAGCTTGAGAAAAATCTTTTGTCTCAAATCTTACAAAATATACACCGGATGCGAGATTATACTTTGAAGCGTCAAATGTTAATTCGTAGAATCCAGCCATCTTCTCATCATTAATTAATTCAGATATTTGTCTTCCTAAGATATCATAAACTTTTATAGAGACTTTCTCTCTTTTCGGTAATGCAAATTTCAATTTAGTTTGTGAGTTAAAAGGATTCGGATAATTCTGATAAAGAATATATTTATCTGGAATTGTTAGATCAACAACATCTGTTGTACCTGAGTAATTTTTCTTTCCAGGTGTTAAAATATTTCTTTGACCGGGGTTTGTCGGATCGTCACCCGTAAATTCTTTTGATGGATCAACAATCCAGCCACCGCTGCCTGGTTTATCATCGCCGGGAGTTTCGTCAATTCCATTGTCGTTGTTGAAATTATTTAAAGTCGAAAATGCAAAAATTGCTCCGTCATCATCACCTATTCCCACAAATGGATTTATAAAATTTACTCCATCATTAGAAACACCAAATGATTGAGGAGTCACATCACTTCCTTCAGAAATAAAATCAACTCCAATGTCATCTGTATAATTTAAAAGTTTATTTGGGTGTAATAAGACTAATCGATCATTTGATGTTCTTACGCCAAATCCCGGATCAAAACTTCCATCTAAATTTCTATTCCCGATGTAAAAAATCATTGTGCTGTCGCTGTAATCAAGGTCATCGGTTGAAAAATAGTAATCATTTGAAGGATGTTTTTTAGTAATTAAGAGAATGTGCGTCCCTTTTGGAACTGAACTAAGCTGTGGAATATTCTTAAAGAAAATCGAGCCTTCGTTCAAATCAAGCGAATCCAGTTTTGTTTTGGTTGAATTATTAGTTAACCTCCAATTCCTTAAATCCACTCCATTGTCTTTGGTAACTAACAATTCTATCCAATCACCATAAATTGGTCTGTAATTTAACGATGGATATCTCGTTCCATTATCATTTAACCAATACTCGTTTATTATTACATCATTCGCTGCAATGTTCACTGGCGATATGTCGGGAACAAAGACTGGCTCAAAGACAAAATCCCTGTCTACTGTAGTTGTAAAAGTTTTTGTCTGCGGTAGAGTTGAATCACTCCAGTGAGAAAATCTAAAACCAATAGCTGGCTCAGCGGAGACAAATATTTTCATACCAGAGAAATATTTACCTGTAAAGGACGAAGAGTTTATTTCAAGTTCGTTGATAAACAATTTCCCCTTTGTTGGATCAATATTCACTGAAATATTATTCAATCCACCAAATCCAAACTTTTGTATTGTATATTGTCTTAAGCTATCAACACGATATTGTATAAATGTTCTAAGACTATCAATGTTTCTACTCCATGTAGTATAAGAGCTACCCCATTTTTGAATTTCGAAAGATATATCATTAATTAAATGGTTTTTTAATGAATCTACAATTGGTAAAACATTTTGAGGTTGAAATGCTGTATTTAGTAAATCTGTAAATCGTGAAATAAATTTTTCTTTAAATTTTGTATTTGAAAAGAGTCTCCTTGGAAATCTTGTACCTTCAACAAGATCAGGGAAATCATAATAAAGTAAATCCGTTCTAACTGTATCCCTTAATGCCCACTCTAAAGTATTATAAGGTCCAAAATTGTAAACAGCGAAAGTTTGGTCAGCATCCCACATTATCCAATTCCACTTGCCTCCAAGAGCATCTCTACCAAAGAATAAATTGTTATGGGGCCAATCAAAATTTCCCGCATAAACTTGAAATGCGAAATAATCAATGTAATTTTTTATATCAACTCTGTCTTCAACAAACTTAAATTGAATAGAATCGAGTTGAGGTTTGTTGTAAATAAAACTCCAGATAGAATCCCAATGAGCAGAACTTCCAAGTTTTTGTGTCCAGTTTTCTCGAAGTTCAGGATATTTTATCCCAAGATGATACTTTAAATACAACGAATCAATGTGTTCGCGGATATTGTAAATTCCAAAAGGTTGACCATTTAAATATACTCGTGCATAAAAACCCGAAGATACCAAACCCTTATACCGCATCCAGAGATTTGAAATTAATTGATCCCGTATTAGCGTCCATCTTGAAGACAATCTAACCATATCATTTGAGCCAGCTTTAATCACAACTTCATCAAAAATATCTGCATTTAAATCTTTAAATAGCTTATAGTTTAGAACCGAATTGCCGTAAATTTTTCTGAAATTTACCCGAAATGATTTTTTTTCTTTTGCTCGTGTAAAACCTCCATGAATTCTTAAACCACAATCAATTGAAAACTTATTTACACCATCTCGCTCAAAAAATTCAAGGGTAGAATATCGCTCCCAATTGTCTCCTGTTGAATCGTAATGAATATAAATTCCAGAATCGGGATTAAATAAATTTTGTGGATCTGTTACTATAGATAAAATTGGAAGATTTCCTTCAGGTGAAATAAAAAATGATCTTGTTGCAATTTTACTTTGCGGTCTTCCGGGTAAATAAGCTATAGCTCTTATGACTCTATTTGAATCTATTAAAATTGGAGATGTATAAAGATTGGAACTTGTCGTTGGATGAGATCCATCTATTGTATAAAAAATTTGGGCATTTGTCACTGGGTGAGATAAAGTTAATGTAAACGGTGAAGAATAAATTCCAGAAGAATGAGAAAATGTCGGTGTTGAAAGTGGAAGAACTGAGAGACTGTCATTTGAAATTCCCGGAGTTGGTGATACAAAAATCATCCAGTTTGTACTTCCATCCGGTTTTCTGCCAAAACTTCTATCAGCAGTTTGAGGACCAAATGTGATTGAATCAATAAAAATCTGTGTGGGTGAACTCAATCCAATAAATTCACCTGAGCCGCTTAAGGCAAAATTTGTATGAATAAAATCACCAATTATTGTATCTCTGTTCGATGCCCAAATTAAAAGATAACCTTTCGCCGGAATTTCAACATTGCCATTAAAAACCCATTTGTAAGGTTGCGCTTTGTCATCAGTTAAGCCAAACCCATTTAAATCTACTGGAAGATTGCCGGCATTATAAATTTCAATCCAATCTTCATATCTATCAAAATTATCTTTTATGGTTGAATTATTAAGAGCCATAAATTCATTAATAAACAAATTTTGAGAATAACTCATAGTTGTAAGTGCAAGAAAAAGTAAAATTACTTTCTTCACTTATACCTCCATTTATTCTTTCTTTATCACCGATTCTTCATAAGAACCAAGAATTTTTAGAAAAGAAGAAATCTCTTTTAAATTATTTAATGCATTTTTTGAAACTGTTTGATTGATTGAACCTCTAAAATCTAAGTAGAAATAATACTCAAAAGGCTTTTCTGGAATTGGTCGTGATTCGATTTTTGTAAGATCAATATCTCGAAGTGCAAACACGCTCAAAGCTCTAAACAAAGCGCCTGGAACATTTTTTAATGTGAACACAACTGAAGTCTTAGGATTTTTGCGTGGACATTTAAGTTTAGATGAAATAACTATAAATCGAGTTATGTTTCTATCATTATCTTGAATATTTCTTTTAAAGATTTTCATACCATAAATTTTAGCTGAAATTTCGGAAGATATTGCTGCCGTATCTAACAAATTGTTTTCTTTAATCAATTTTACACTTCCAGCTGTATCGTAACTCAAATCAACTTTTATGTTTTTTAATGAATTCAAAAATTTTTGACATTGCTGAAGCGCAGCTGGATGAGAAATAATTTTTTTGAATCCACCAAGACTTGCGTTTCTTAGTCCAATCAAATGTTGTCTTACAACCAAATTTATTTCCCCGATAATGTATACTGGATATTTCAATAACAAATCATAATTTGAATGTATACTCCCAATACTTGAATTTTCAATTGGAAGAATTCCATAAGAATTTTTCTTTTTTAAAACACTTTTAACAACATCTTCAAAATTCTCACAGGGTATCCCGGAAGAGTTATTACCAAAGAATTTGAATCCAGCTTCTTCTGAGAAAGCACCTCTTTCACCTTGAAAATAAAAATTTATTTTGCTCATTGCTTGATTAAGTTTTTTTTCATCATTAAATTAAATATGAAATTTAACAAATGAAATATAATTAAAATATGAACATCAACTCAACATTCAACAGAAGTTTTAGCTTTTACTTTTATTTTTACTTTGACAGCTACTCGTAGCCAGTAGTTATCAGTATTTTACACCCCTTGCTGGTAACTACTGGCAAGGGGTTTTTTAGTTTAAATAGTTCAATAAAATTCGGAGGAATAAATGATTATAATTATGGAATCGAATTCAACCCATGAACAAATCGAAAATGTTCTTGAAACTATAAAAAAACATGGGTTTAGACCTCACATATCATATGGAGAAGAGAAAACTATAATAGGCGTAATTGGAGATGAGAGGCAAATTTCCGATGCAATCTTTAAATCTCTGCCTGGCGTTGAAAATGTAATTCCAATTCTAAAACCTTATAAATTGGTAAGCCGCGAATTCAAAAAAGAATCCACAATTGTAAAAGTTGATAATGTACTAATTGGCAATGGTCATCGTGTTGTAATTGCCGGACCTTGCTCTGTTGAAAGTGAAGAACAAATCATTCAAAGTGCAACAATTGCAAAAAAATGCGGAGCTAATTTACTTCGCGGTGGTGCTTACAAACCGAGAACCAGTCCCTATTCTTTTCAAGGACTTGGGATTGAAGGATTAAAACTATTACAGAAAGCAAAAGAAGTTACCGGACTTCCAATTGTGACAGAAGTAATGGAAGTTAGTGAAGTGGAAATTGTTGCCGAGTATGCTGATGTTTTGCAAATTGGAACAAGAAATATGCAAAACTATCGTCTACTAAAAGCTGTTGGAAAAATTAATAAACCGGTTCTGCTTAAAAGAGGAATGTCTGCAACTTTGCAAGAATTTTTAATGAGTGCTGAATACATTTTATCTGAGGGAAATTATAATGTAATTTTATGCGAAAGAGGAATCAGAACATTCGTCGATTACACTCGAAATACTCTTGACTTAAACATAATACCTGCTGTCAAAAAATTATCTCACCTGCCGATTGTTGTTGATCCAAGTCATGGAACTGGGAAAAGGGATTATGTAATTCCCCTTTCACTTGCTGCAATTGCGGCCGGTGCCGATGGAATTATCGTTGAAATGCACCCAGATCCAAACAAATCAATTTCGGATGCTGACCAAACTATCTCACCTAAACAGTTTGAAGAGCTAATGAAAAAAATTAAATCGCTTGAACAACTAATGAAAGCGTGGAGTTAATTATGGCTGGAAATTCATTTGGTAACTTTTTTAGGATAATGACTTTCGGCGAAAGTCATGGTAAAATGATTGGTGTGGTAATTGATGGATTAAAACCTAATCTCGAAATTGATATCTCCGAAATTCAAAGAGAATTGGACCGAAGAAGACCAGGTCAAAGTTCTGTTACAACACAAAGAAAAGAATCAGATACAGTCCAAGTTGTTTCTGGAATCTTTGAAGGGAAAACGACCGGCACTCCAATTTGTATGATAATTAAAAACGAAGATTACAGAACTTCTGACTATGAAAATATAAAAAATATATTTAGACCTGGTCATGGTGGCTACACATTCCTTAAAAAATATGGAATCTATGATTATCGTGGTGGCGGCAGAACATCCGGTAGAGAAACAGCAGCAAGAGTTGCTGCTGGTGCAGTCGCAAAGCAATTACTCAAAAAAAGAGGTATCAAAATTTTAGCATACACAAAACAAATAGGAGATATTTCAATTCAAAGTTTCGATGAAAATGAAATTGAGAAAAATCCTGTTCGTTGTCCCGACAAAAACGCAGCATTAAAAATGATTGACTTAATTGAAAAAGTAAAAAGAGAGGGTGATTCAGTTGGCGGAGTAATAGAAATAAAAGTTCAAGGACTTCCTGCTGGATATGGTGAACCTGTTTTCGATAAACTTGAAGCTGATTTTGCAAAAGCTTTAATGTCAATTGGTGCAGTTCGTGGTTTTGAGATTGGAAGTGGATTCAAATCAGCTGAAATGAAAGGGAGTGAATGCAATGATCAGTTTAGAATAAATCAAGAAACAGGCGAAGTTGAAACAATTACAAATCACAGCGGTGGAGTGCAAGCTGGAATTTCCAACGGTGCGGAAATTATAATGAGGATAGCTGTTAAACCCACTTCATCAATTTCAAAAAAGCAGAGAAGTGTAACCTACAATGGACAGGAGGTCGAATTTCAAATTGAAGGAAGACACGATCCCTGTATCTGTCCTCGTATTGTACCAGTGGCCGAGTCAATGACTGCTCTCGTTTTGATTGACCATATTTTAATGCAAGAACAAATTCAAAATACTGAAAATAAGTTGGATGAATTGAGAAAGAGAATTGATTTGGTAGACCAGCAAATACTCCTCTTATTAAGCGCAAGAAATGATTTTGTCAAAAAAGTAGCTCAATTAAAAAAAGAAAATGGAATTCCTGTTTATGACGAGTTTAGAGAAAAGCAGCTGATCAATGACTGGATTGGTTCATCCAAAATCTTAGGACTCAGTGAAGAATTTGTAAAATCAATCTTAGAGTTAATAATCAGTGAATCCCGAAGAATTCAAAAGGAAATAATTGAATGAAAGCATCTCTTTTTGGTTTCGGTAGATTTGGAAAATTGTTCTACAAATTTTTTAAAGATGATTTCGAATTTTCCATATACGATAAAAATATTAGCGAAACTGAGCTGAGAAAATTAACTAGATTAAAAACAATTCGTCCATATAATTTAAGTGAAAGCGATATCGTATTTTTAGCTGTTCCAATTTCATCTATTCAAGAAATTTCAAAAGAAATTAAACATTCCATTAATCGAAATACTTTAATTGTTGAAATGTGCTCAGTTAAAATTTATCCACAAAAAATTTTAAGAAGATATTTTCCCCAAAATAAAATAGTTGGAATTCATCCGTTGTTTGGACCTGATTCAGTTAAAAATTCATTGAATGGTCATCAGATTATTATTGTTGATAACTCAATCAAATCTGAAAAATTGTCCTATCTAATCAATATACTCACAAACAAAGGTCTTAAATTAATTCAAATGACCTCAAACGAACATGATAAATTAATGGCTTATACTCTTTGCTTAACACAATTTATTGGAAGGGCTCTCGGAAACATAAAATTACCGGATAAATCAATCGGAACAAAGGGTTATTTCGATTTACTTGATATCGTTAAGAGGACAAACAACGATACATTTCAACTTTTCATTGATATGAATAAATTTAATCCTCACTCCGAAAAAATGAGGAAAGAAGTAATTCAAGAATTTTCTAAAATTGATAGGATAATTTCTAATCGATTCAAGAATTGATCAGGAAAATCATCTGTTAATTTGATAATATTTAAAAAAGAAAAGGCTGTCAAATGACAGCCTTTTCTTTTGTCATTATCATAATCTTATTTGATCAAGAGAGCTTTAATTGTCTTTGTATATTTTGGAGTTTCAAGTCTAATCAGATACATACCACTTGCAAGGTTAGAAGCATTGAAGTCTACTGCATAATAACCAGCTTCTTGATCAGCATTCACAAGCTCTTTTACTTTTTGACCAACAGCATTGTAAACAACAAGTTTCACTCTCACCGGTTCTGCAATAGCATAACGAATTGTTGTAGACGGATTGAATGGGTTAGGATAGTTCTGCATCAATTCGAATGCTGTTGGAATGGTTGCACCTTCAATGATAATTGAATTTATGCTCGGATCAGAAATTGTAATCGGTTGACCATTTTTCAAAACAACATTCAACAATGTTCCATTGATACCGTCTTTCACTCTGTAGTAACCTTTTTCAGCATTCGTTATTGTAAGAGTTACTGGATATTTCACACCTTGCAATTCAATTTGATGTGGATAGTTATCAAGTTCAACATATCTATCAGTCTTAAATCTTACATCAAAAATTGAAGAAGGTGGAAGTGGCGGTAATGAGTATTTAGCCTCATCAAATTTATCAGCAAGATACAATTCTTGTGAAATTCCTTGGGCATCTGTGATAACAATCCTTCTCCACACCGATTCAATATTTTCAACATACAATTCTTCATCACCACCTTTGGCAAGAGCTGATTTCTTTAATATGAGACTACCTGAAGCATTTGTTTTGATCCAGTAGCCTTCACCTTTCTTGAGTGTATTAGTTGGATAATATCTATTCATAAATCCGAAGAAATTCGAAGCAAGAATTCCAGCTGGATCAGTATAGACATTCGTAGTAGGTATATCAACGCTGAGAGTTCCGATTAAATTCCATCCATTGACAACTGGAATTACAAGTGAGTCTCGTTTTGGACCAATTACAGTTATTGAACTATCAGCTGCAAATTTCAGCCAGTATCCTTTACCTACTTCTAAGGTATCTTTAACGACATATTCTTGACCATCGAACCAGAACGCATTGGATGTTGCCATTGGGAATAGGCCACCTTTTGTCATATCAGCTGCTTCAAGAGGAACAGAAACAATGTTCCAGTATTTTCTGAAAGCTACATTTACTGTATCGGGGACTGCACCTGGTTTAATTCCTTCGAATTCATCTGCACCAATATCAGGTGTTGATGGATTTCTTGGTTGACCATCAATATCAGCACCGACACCAACCGGAACTCCACCAGATTCGAGATTAGTAATAGAACCTGGAACAATGTGGAAATCTAAACCACCAACGAATGGTGGAGCTTCAACAAATGAATTTCCATCCTGTCCAGTTGAATCTTGCCAGACTTGAAGTGATGCAATGTTACCATTATAATATGCAAAGTTTGCATTAGTACCCGGTATATAGAAAGCATTATTATTTGATGTTACAGTTCCACCTGAATGATAAATTCCATAAGCAACACTTGCATTAATTAAATTGACAATTATATTGTTTTTGATTTCAACTGATGCAGTCCCGCCGTAACGGATTGCTGTCATTCTACCGGAAGCGAGCTTACCAATGTCATTCAATACAATGGTATTATGATAAACTTTAGCTAATGGGATGTTATCCTGGAACGATATTACATCAACGCTTGCAGGGACACCAGTACCAGTATGAGTATAATCACCACCAAGGAAATTATTTGCGATTATCATCTGTGTTCCTGGTTGGCCGGTTAAAGTTCCAATTCCATAAATTCCATTTGTAGACGCCGAAGCCATTCTTAGAGTTTGAATCTTATTATTGAGAATTTCAATAATTCCATTATAGTTATTAAATAAAATTCCCCATCTAACATTTCCACTTGGTGGAGGAATGGTACCTTTAATCTCATTATTCATAATCTCAACGAAGCCACCGCCATAGAAGAAGTAAACTGTTCTCATATGTCCATATAACTCATTATTGCTTATGTAAATATTATCTGCATATGCGTTACCGGTACTATAACCCGTGACCGAAACTGCATAGGCTGGTTGATAAATATCATCTCCTATTTTACAATTATCTACGCTAAAAAATGAAGCAACACCACTTGCTTGACCATTTATATAAATACCTCTTGTGGTTGTAAGTGCAGGATTCATGGTTAAATATTTAATAACGGTATTTTTAATCGTTACATAATCTGTATTTCCAAATAGCTGAATTGCAATTCGACCGTTTAAGCTGTCGTTCATTGCAATTGTTAAATCTCTTGTGGTTCCATTTTCAGTATTCGAACCATCAATAGTTACATAGCTGGCATTATTTAATGTAAGTCCGGTATATTGATTTGCGCCTGATGCCGTTGCACAACCAGAAATAGTAATGGTTGGTGTTTTGCCAGGTGCAGGTTTAATAGTCAGACTTGTGCTTTGAGTTAAGTCAGAACGATTTAGAACCAGATTAGCACCAACTTCAGATAAATCAGCATCGATTAAGAAACGAACATTACCAGAAGCACCCAAAGTATCTAAGGCTTTGAATGCATCTACTAAAGTCGGGAACCCTTTCAGATGTGAACCTTGTGGAATGTAGTAATCACCTGAAAGTGGACCAGTTGCTGGATTAACAGTTAGTACTCCTGAAACATAGTTAGTTCCATCCCAGAAACCACCACCACCTGAACTATAACCACCATATTTATATTCTCCCTGCAGATATTTATATCTAAATGCATAATAATAAGTACCAGGAGCTAAACCTTGTCCAATATATGCCATAAACTCATCATTATTTCCAGCTTGAACATTGAAATACGCCGGGATCCAATTTGTCCATGTTGCAGGATTTGTATTTTGATTACTTATACCAACCCAGGCTTGCAGACCAGGTGTTGCACCACTATCTTGGGTAACGCCATCAATCCAGACTTGACCAAATACCCAGGTAGAATCACCTATAGTAATTGTAGCGTTTGGAGGCCATTGCAAGTTGCACCAACCAATATCTGGTAGAGCCTCAATTGCCAGACTATCTAAGAACATGTTATTACCATAAGCTGAAATAGCTCTCAAAATAATATACTTACCGTTTCCAGCTCCATTTTCTGGTATCATAAATGAGTACTGATACCAGCCATCAGAAGTTACCTGTGGATACAATGAACGAGAACGATTAATTGAGTCGATTAGAACTGCGTTTGTTAAATTTGGCTGGTCGTTAAAGTAAATCAAGATTCGATCAGCATTCGAAGAATAGCCATTATCTCTATACATCCAGAATTTGAGTCTAAAATTAGCATGCGGGAAATTAATTGGGGGTGATATTAAAGCTGCTGAATTTCCAGATGAAATATTATAACTATTATATCTGACCATTGCACTGCCCGATTTCGGTGTGACTGTTGGATTTGTTCCTGAAGTCACCCGATCAAATAAACCACTTCCAAAAACCTGAACATTCAACCAACCACCGGGAGGAAATGTTGTAGCTTCCCAATCCTGAACATATGGGAAAGATGTGATAGTAAAATCTACACCTGTTCCTGTTAATGGTACATCCGTTGGTGAACCAGCGGCATTATGTGTAATTGTTAAATTAGCATTCTTCGTAGATACTGATGTAGGTGCAAAAGCAACTTGAACTGTAATCGATTGACCCTGATTTAAGGAAACAGGGTATGTATTATTATCAGTTAAAACAAATTGTGATGCATCGACTCCAGTTAAGGAAACAGAATTGATAATTAAAGTACCAGCACCCGAATTAAGCAGAGTAAATGTTTGTGGTGCTGATGTTGTGTTTATTTGTACCTCGCCAAAATCCTTGTTTGAAGGATTAACAGTAAGTTGTGGTTGTGTAACTAATTGATTAATTGCAAAATTATCAATGAAAACATCATTGTCTTTGTTTGATACGGTTGAAGAACCATAGAAAGCAATTTTAACTTGTCCTGTATACCCTTGTAAGCTGATTATTTCGTGCATTCCATTTGGTGGGATAAAATTCTGATATGTATAAACTCTTAAAATATTACTTGTTGACCAGGTCACACCATTATCAGTTGAAATGACAACTGCTAATGTGTCGTCAACACCTAAAGTATCCTGTGTCGTTGCCCCAAATTTAGTTAAAGCTAAGTCATATTCCAGTTGATAAGAAGTGGTTCCTGAGCCAAGATCAATTGTAGGTGAAACCAACCATCTTTGAATTGTTGTACCATAGATGTTTAATTTCGCTGAACGATTTACTGGTGTTGTAACATTACCAAAGTCATCAGGAGTCCAGCCTGAGGTTGTGGTAGTTAAAACTGGTGAATTATTCAAAAATCCTGAATATCTCATCCAGTTTGCGGGAGGCCAGAAAGATGCAAATGTTTCGAGTGATGGCGGTGTTAGTATTCCAGTTAATCCTGATGGATTTACTGTATAAGCACCTATTCCATTATTTGTTGATAAAACATAAACTGTGAATGTTCCATCACCATTGTTTCTAAAAGCAACATCGCCAGTACCGTTTGTATTTGAATTATCCCCAAGGAATGAAGTATATCCAACATTTAAAACTTGATTATATCCTCCAGTTACATCCAGAATGAAAGCTCTTTCGAAGAAAGCACTGGTTGAAGTTGCCGAAGTAGCTGGTCCATAAAGATATTGTATAACATATTCTTTAGAACCTGTAGAAAAGTAGGCAACTGAGTTACTGTTAGAAGGGACAATATTTAGATCAACCGCACCAACCAAAGCACCAGTATTATCTAATTGTCTTAAATTTTGACCATTTCCATTTGTCCAAAAACCACTGGCTGATGGATAAACTTTTGGTAATGTTCCTAAACTTGTAAATCCACTAACAGTAATTACACTTGGTGTAAAAGTATTTCCACCATCAGTTGTGGTAAATTTGACAATATTTGCTCCACCTGATTGAGCAGCATAAATAGTTAACGAATTATCTGAAGCTGAACCAACGACTGTAAATAAATCCCCCAAACGGTATGCAGCACCAGTGTAATTAATGACTTGAACAGGGGTCGAACTTTCATTATCCCATCTATAAACTTTAAATGCTGTAGATGTTGCACTGGTAGTCAAATTGCAACCAAAAATAATTCCATCATTGGAGACTTCAATATCATTTAAGGCGAATGTACCACCAGAAATTCCAGAGACATTTAATGTCCCCACTGAATCGCCTGTTAATGCATTTAAAACAATTACAGTCACTGGACTATTTTTAACAACATATAATCTATGATTACCTCCCACATAACCATAAGCAAAACCTCTTTCACTGTTCCCTGTAGGATTAATGTAACCTGGCAGATTTCCACTTGCTTTGGATTTTTCCCAAAGAGTTGTGACCTGGGCATTAACCATTGCCGTTGCCAGGATTAGTAAAAGGAATGTTGTTAGAAAATTGGTGAGTTTAAAATTGAAAATTTTTTTCATAACGAGCTCTCCTTTGTTTTTTTGTGACTCCTAATTCTATTTGTTTTGTTATAACTTAGAAGTCTAATCTTAACGATGCCCTGATAAACTCAAATTCTCTCTCACCGAATCGAATTTTTTTCTATTGTTATTTAAGATTTTTCTCTGAAAGAATCAAGCTAAGGAGAAAATCAATTAAGCTCTAAAATTATTATTTCCATCCGTGACTGCTTGCTCTTTTTCTTTCCGGTCTAAATATTCTTTGATTTTTTTTCTTACTTCCATTTCGACCTCTTCGTGAGAAGTGCCCCTAACTAATATATTTAATTGAGGACAAAATGCAGCATATTTGTTTTCTCCATCCTTACGGACTAAGATATCGTAATTTGTTTTTTCCATATATTAGCCTTTCAATTTTTATTTTTGGATGACTCCTTTATTAATTTATAAAAATTATCTTTGAATTTCATAACCAATTCTGGTAGACAATATGAAAAAGGAAAATCTGAAAAGTACAATTTATCTTTTCTTCGTTCTTTCAGGTATGACGGGATTAATTTTTCAAATTACCTGGTTCAAATATCTTTCTCTCTTTCTCGGAAATACTACTTATGCACAAGTGATCGTACTCTCAACTTTTTTGGGTGGACTTGCAATTGGTAATTATCTTTTTGGTAAAAAATCAGAGAAGCTTATTAATCATTTAATTATTTATGGTCTAATAGAGCTTTTAATAGGTATTTATTGTCTCTTCTTCCCATTGCTTTCGAACTTTTACGAAAAAATATTTCTATTTTTAGTTGATGAAACAACATTAGATAATTCACCAGCCTTTTATATTTCGATCAAATTTGTGATTTCAATTTTATCTCTACTTATTCCAACTATTCTGATGGGTGGAACACTTCCGATCCTGACAAAATACTTTACCGAAAAAATTGAAAATATCAGAAAAGAAAATGCAAGTCTTTATTTCTTAAATTCTTTCGGTGCAGTTGTTGGTGTTTTCTTTGCCGGTTTTGTTCTTATCAAAATTTTCGGTCTTGATGTAACAATTCGAATTGGTGGTTTTATTAATATCTTAATTGGTTCAATCAGTATTTTCTTAGCTTCAATCAATAAAGAAAATAAGAATTTAAATTCAGATTTAGCTTCTGAAAAAAATGGGAACAATAATTTACCTATTTCAACTCAAATTGAAGAGAATTTACAGCTGTCAAAAACTTTAATACTAATTATCACCTTAATTGCTGGCTCAAGTGGATTTGCATCATTGATGTATGAAGTATTATGGACAAGAGTCTTAATTACCATTTTTGGATCGTCAACTTACTCTTTCTCAATAATGTTACTCGCTTTCATAAGCGGAATAACTATTGGAAGTTTTATTGTCTCTTCAAACTTCATTTCTAAATACGATAGAATTAATCTTGTAATCATCTCTCAAATAATGATTGCATTAACTATATTATTGTCACTCTACCTGTTGCCGTATTTGCCTTACCAATTCTGGAAAATCACTTCCCTCTTTAATCGTTCTGAAACAACATTCCCAATTTTCTTAAGCATAGAATTTTTTATTTGTTTTCTCCTGATGTTTATCCCGACAATTTTTATGGGAATGACTCTTCCTTTAATTGTTGAAATTGTTGGTAAACATCTGAAGCTTGTTGGCTATTCGGTAGGAAAAGTATTTTCTATCAATACATTTGGAAATGTTTTAGGCTCATTTTCGGCAGGTCTAATTTTCATCCCGCTGATTGGAATTAAAAATTCTTTCTTGCTTGGAA
Source organism: Ignavibacteria bacterium (assembly GCA_013177855.1). Classification (NCBI taxonomy): domain Bacteria; kingdom Pseudomonadati; phylum Ignavibacteriota; class Ignavibacteria; species Ignavibacteria bacterium. Next base: position 180,309 of record JABLYA010000001.1, on the reverse strand, counting down.
TCGCTATTAATCTTCTTTCCTCATTGTTACTGATTATCACAAACAAATTCAGATTCACTTTAAGAAAAATTTTACCTTCAGCTGCGGTAATCTCGGCAATTATAATTGGAATGATCATCTTACCTGACTGGAATCAGAATTTAATGTTGACAAGCGTTTTCAGAAGACTTGATACACCTCCGCCACCATCATACAGAGATTTCAAAAAGATTTTTGAAACCAGAGAAATTATCTATTATAAAGATGGATTGAGTGGTAATGTTGCTGTCGTTCAAACGAAGGATTCAATTCCTCAAAGAATCTTATTGATTAATAGTAAGCCAGATGCTAGTACCTTCACAGATATGCCGACTCAACTTTTGCTCGGGCATATACCAATGCTATTACACAAAAATCCGAAGAATGTTTTTGTTATTGGATTTGGAAGTGGTTCAACCGTTAATGCAATTCTTAAACATAATCCAGATGAAGTGATTTGCTCAGAAATATCAAAAGAAGTTATAGAAGCTTCAAAAAACTTTTCAGATGTAAATGAGAATTGTCTTAATGATAAAAGATTAAAAATCATTAACGAAGACGCTCAATCTTATTTGAAACTCATAAACAAAAAATTTGATGTAATTGTATCTGAACCATCAAATCCCTGGATTGCTGGAATTGGAAATTTATTCTCCAAGGAATATTTCGAAAGATGTAAATCAAAACTCAATCAAGATGGAATTATGTGCCAGTGGTTTCATATTTACGAAATGGATGATGATGTGTTAAGTCTTGTTCTTTCAACCTTCAATTCTGTATTCCCTTACGTTCAAATCTGGGGCGGAACATACGGTGATTTGATTTTGATCGGATCTGAAAACAAAATCAAACCAGACTTTTCAGAAATTTTAAGAAGAATGGAAAAATCTGAAATAAAAAATAATCTTAACCCAATTGGAATTGATAATACATTAACCTTCTTAAGCACCCAGATACTTTCTCCTGAAGGTACTTTCATCTTAACCAATGATAATCATATTAATTATGAACGAAAACCAATTTTAGAATTTCTTGCTCCGGTTGCTTTCTTTAAAGGAAGCACATCTATTGTTGTTTATCAAAACGATGAAAAGTTTGATACATTAACATCAGAGCTGCTCGTAAAAAAATTTACCTCTCAAAATAAAATAACTGAAAAAGATATTATTAATGCAATTCAATATCATTATAATAAATCTTTGAACTACAGATTGGCTTATGGTTTAGCTAATTATCTTTTAAGCAGAGGTAATTCTAATTCTGATATTGCCGAACTTAAATTTCAAGCAGAGGAAAAATTGAGGATTATAAAATACAACACTAACGATCTATTACAATTATCATCAAAAAATAATTCTTCATCTAAACTTTCAAATATGCTTGCTAATCAGCTTCTTACTGAAAAACTAAATTCGAGTAATTTTTTGATGATAAGCGATTTAACTGAAATCGAAAAGATGTTTTTGGTAAATCACAAAAGTGATAAGCTGTCTGATGTAAAATTTTATAGTAGTCTTGCATCGGTTTTCTTAAAAAATAGTAATCCGCAAAAAGCGATTGATTATTGTTTTAAAGTCGAAAACATTTTGAAAAATAATCCAGAATTAATCAATCAAGTAGATTTATCAGAATTCTTTTACACATTTGCTACTAGCGCTCTTTATTTAGATAATTATGAAAAAGTTATAGAGTATTTTTTGCAATTGATAAATTACAATCAAAACTATCCAATGAAAAAATATCTCAGCAAAAGAATTGAATGGAAAGTAAAAGAAGATAAAAGACAGGCAGCAAAATCTAAGACCGACTGAGGTTATATAAATAAGTACAAATTGAAACCGAAAAGAGCACTATTCCAAAAATTATTAAACAAGAGTTAAGTGAAACTGACTTATAAAGATAAGTAGTAACATTACCAATTATAACCCATTGTAAGAAATATACAATTGTTACGTTTCTCCCTATCCATGCAAGATAACCAGTAATTAAACCATCATTAAATTTATCATAAATCACTTTCAAAATTTTAATCCACCCAAAGATGATGAACAATGAATAAATGAAAAATTCTAATCTCATCGAGTAATAAACATTGAGATCATATGAATTCTTTATGCCGTAATCAAGTGATGCAAAAAATATTATCAAGTATAGTAACCAGAAAAGATTGGAAAATTTTTTATTTAAGATTTTTTCGAGCAAATCCGTTCTACTCAAATAAACTCCAAATAAAGGGAAGGAAATCCAGCTGATTAAAGGGAAGTAGGACCAATCGGAAACACGGATAAAGAAAGATAGGAAATATTTCAAATAAATGGATTCGATATTTATCTCTAAAAAGAAATAATTAAGCAAATGAACAATCAAAACTATAATTAATATTTGATAATCTTTTAAAATGAGGCGTTTAATAAACGCAATAGCAATAAAACTTAATCCAGCTAAAAATAAAATATCAACGCCCAAAATATAAGAGTAAATATCCACATCGATTTGATTATTCAGATATTTATAAATCAGAGAAAAATTTAGAAGGATGTTTAATATTAAACCCAGAAGAAAAAGATTAATCCCCCGCTTAATTTCATTTACTAAACTCGATTTTGATTTTGCCTGATAATAACCCATTAACAGCATAAAAATAGGAGCCGCTGGAATTCCACCAAGAAAATAGGACCATTTCTCAAAAATATAATAAGTTGGATCTTGGATTAATAAATTTTCTATAATATGAATCTGTATCATAAAAAGAACTGCTAAACCACGTAAAAAGTCGGGAAAGATCTCTCTCTTTGTATCAAAAAATAAATGATGAATTTTATCTAGCATAATTTTTATAAGTAACGAACAAATTTATTTTGTTCATCGACTAAAATGTTTTTTGCTTCAATGGGTTTATCAGAAAGTTCAAAACCCATAATGATAATTTCTTCACCCTTTTTAATCACATGAGCAGCTGCGCCATTCATACAGATCATTCCCGAGCCTCTTTCACCGGGAATTACATAAGTTTCTAATCTTTCTCCGCTTGTGTTGCTTACCACTAAAACCTTCTCGCCGGGAAGTAATCCTGCTTTCTCAATTAGTTCTTCGTCTATGGTGATGCTTCCAATGTAATCAACATTTGCTTCTGTTACTCTTGCTTTATGAATTTTTGATCTTAGAAACCAACGCATCTTCTGACTTTCCTTTTTGACAAATTTATGAATAATTCAATGGATTAATTATCAAAAATCTTAAAACAAATTTGAAATTAATTCTAAATCAAACCTTGATAAAAATTCTTTTCTTATAAAGTATAAGCATTATCAAATACCAGAAAATCACATAACAAATTGCAAATGCAAGTGAAGCGTTTATAGTTTGGGAAAAAAGAGGTGCAAAATAATTATTGAATATATAAGCTTTTAATGGAATTGCTTCACCAGTATCAGTTGTAACTTTTATAATGTTCATTGTTTTTGCAACAAGCGATGACAAAAAGAACGAAGCAATTGCATTCATCCCAAAAACTAAAAATGGTTGGGTCCACCATCGAATATTTTTAATCTCAATTACATAATAACAAAATGCAAGAAATGTAAGAGCCATTCCACCCATAAAAAGAACATAGGAACTCGTCCAGATATATTTATTGATCGGAAACCACATATCCCAGATAACTCCAAGAACAATTAATACATAACCTGAGACAAACATTCCTGAAGTCGTTTCAAATTTATCTTTTGATTTCTGTAGCCACATACCTGTAAAAATTCCAATCATAGTTGTCACAACTGCCGGAAATGTTGAGAGAATTCCTTCTGGATCCCAATTAGGTCTCCACATATGGCCTTTTAGCAATGCATTATCAATATAAGCAGCAAGATTACCTTCGGGAGAGAGATTACCAGCACCATAACCTGGAACTGGAATTAAAGTCATCGCAAGCCAGTAGAAAATTAAAATAGCAATAGAAATTATAACTTGTAACCTAAATCCTGTGTAAAGGTAAATTATGCCTGCAATTAAATAGACAATTGCAATTCTCTGCAATACTCCAGGAATTCTAACAGTAGAAAAGTTAAAGTATGGAAAAAGATGAAGAAATAAACCGAGTACGAAAATTATTGCAGATCTTTTTAAAACATGAAGGAAAAGCTTATTCTTATCATCGCCTCTTTCTAATCTTTTTCTAAAAGATAAAGTCATTGCAACACCAACTATGAAAAGAAAAAATGGAAAAATAAAATCAGTTGGTGTCCATCCATGCCACTCTGCATGTTTTAATGCAGGATAAATTGAAGACCAAGTTCCTGGGTTATTAACTAATATCATTCCTGCGATAGTGAGACCACGAAAAACATCAAGTGAGATTAAGCGATTGGATTGAGATGGTTGGGTCATTTAATGGGCTCCTTTGCCTAAATGAATGGATTTTGTGCGGCAATTTTTATGTCTTCTCTAAATTGAATTGTGGGCGCTAAAGGACTCGAACCTTTGACCTCCGCCTTGTAAGGGCGGCGCTCTGGACCAACTGAGCTAAGCGCCCGTCAAAACAAAATTTCAAAATTCCGATGCAAATTTAATAAGATTAATCTCTCTTAACAAAATTTTGAACGAATGTTTTGATTTATAGATTTTACAAATAAGTCATGGCTATGCTACTTGAACTCTGGGGTTTTTAAATTCTACAAATAGTTGTCGCTACGCGACTTCAATTTTTATCCGTTCAACTTTCCATTTACAAATAGTTCGTTGCTAAGCAACTTCACATTTTTATAATTAATTATTTTGTGCTTCGAACAGGTTTTCGCTATGCGATTTCATTTAAAGTGTCTGTAGGTAATTTTTAGTTTTTTTTAACTCGAAAAAGATTCGTTAGAAGCAATCTATTTGTAGAAAAGACAAGAAATAAAAAATATCAAAGCTCCACAGAGGCGATCTATTAAAAATTTTTACCTAAATATAAAATATAAGAATAGTCCCTCCTCTTACATAAATTAATTCACCTCTGATATGAACAAGTTCACCTTTGATCTTAACAAGTTCAACTTTGACCTGAATTAGTTCACCTTTGAAGTATATTAGTTCATCTTTAAGGTAAACAAGTTCACCTTTAACCTAAATTAGTTCATCTCTGACCTGAATTAGTTCATCTTTGACCTGAATTAGTTCAATTCATAGGTGAATTAGTTCAACTTTAACTTGAATTAGTTCAACTTTGAGGTGGGAGGGGGTACCTATATAGGTGGGTACCCCCACCTGTATAGGTGTGGGGTATCATAAATTCAATAAATAAATATGTCAGAATGTCGACTAATTGTCAATCTGACAATACTTAATTGTATATTTGGATTGATACTCTATGGTTTTAGTATTCCCAGTTCAAAGATTTTATGAATTTTTATGTTTTTATGATAATGTTATCCCTGCAGGATTTTTGTTTTTTTTGAGAGATTGTTTTTTCTATAATAATATAATCCATTCTGGATTTAATTTTCAATTAGCGCAAATTAAATCAATGTTTTGTGTCGGATGTTTTTCAACAACTCCGAAGGAGTTGAATATGATTAACCCCGAGTTGCACTCAAGGAATATTATCAAAAGAAATTTTCAACCCTGAAGGGGTTGAATGTGAGAATTTATTTTTTGATGAATGATATAATGGAATATTTTTAATCGTTTAAAACAATTTCTTTTATAATTGAACCCCTTTGGGGTTCTTTGTTTTGCGGTTCTCATTTACCCCCAATGCGATTGGGGGCTATTCACATTAAACCCCTGCGGGGTTTTTATTTTTTAATTTATTATTCACATCCATTGGTGAGTTCATTGGTTATTCGTTTCAGACATTTTTAGGATTGTTAAAAATTTACCCTTACCCCAATGTAATTGTATATTAATCACATTGAGCCATTACAGGTTTCTTTTTTTCTTTTTCTTTTTTCAAATGGAATTCATTGTTATTCAATTAATACTTCTTCAAGTTTATTTTGCATTACCATTTAAAACAAAAAAGCCCACTGAAAATCAGAGGGCTTTTTCGTTGTTCATCAAATCACTTTACTTCATCAAAATCATCTTCTTAGTCTGAACAAAATTGCCAGCAACTAATCGATAAATATAGGTTCCACTTGTCAAATTACCAGCATTAAATTCATAATCATAATATCCTGCCGGCAATTCTTTATTTTCAAGTATTGTCGCTACTTCCTGACCAAGAATATTATAAACTTTTAAGGTAACTTTTGTCATTTCTGGCAGGGTGAATTTAATCCTTGTCGATAAGTTAAAAGGATTAGGATAATTTTGATAAAGTTGGAAAGTTATCTTTTCAATTTTTTCTTCTACATTGGTAAAAAAAGGAATTTTTTGAATAAATGAATGACTTGGTGGTACGTTCACCGCAACAAAAATATATGAATTATCATTAATCATTGTATATCCAGCCCCCGCGATTTTAATCCTGTTATTTACTTCTTCGAGATTTTCATTAAGAGTTAAAATATAACTAAAATTAGTCACAACAGGATCATCTACTAAAACGTAATATAAATTATTAATCTTTAATACAGCTCTAACAAATCCTATCATAATTTTTTCTTTCTTTTTCAATATGGAAAAAGTAGAATCAATTAGATATAAATTTACATAAACAGCATCATTTCCAAGTATTGAAGAAGCTACAAATATTTTTCCATTTTCATAATAGCCTCTTAATCTAAAATCTTTGTTGCTAAATTTAAAAATTTTTAAAGAATCATTAAGATTATTTATCACAATAATTCTTGAATTTATTTTACCATCGTCGTATATTACTATTTTTTCAATGTCAGAAGCAGGATCTAGGGTAGTTATATCTACATTTATATCAGGGCTTTTTAAAAGAGTTAATTCGGGATAACTATATATTTTCAAGGCGGTATTATAGGTGATTAAAATTGGTTTATTCAAGTATTTAAACAACATAATTGGAAATGGCATTCGGTTATTTTTGATAACGGTACCATCTTTATGTAAATGCAATATAAAATTTTCTTGTGTGTTTGTATTAAGTATATAAGGGACTATTAAAGTATCACCCAATAATAGAGGTTTAGTTGCTACAACAACAACTGTATCAGGGAAAAGATAACTTTTTTTAAAAATCGTTTGTTGACTTGTATCGTTTATTTGAGTTCTAACAACTTGAAGAGAGTTGTCGTAATTTTTTCCTACAACAAAAATTTTTTCATTATCAAGTATTAAGTCGTTAATTAGGAGATTGTCAAAATTTTGACTTATTAAGATATTACTAAACAAAAAAAAGAATGCAAATAATTTAGTTTTCATACTGCCTCCCATTAAAATTCTTATTGCAACTTTAATATTTTCATCAATAAATTTCAAATGATGATAATAATAATTAAAAATTGATTTTTAAATCCTTAATCATAGACAAAACTCTAAATTTGTGGAAGTTTCATTAAACCATTAAGATTTATTTGTGAAGGATATTAAAGAGAATTAATAGTTATAAAAAAATAATTATAAATTCTTCTTGACAAAAACTGATGCGGGAATTATTCAAGTTTAGTTGAAGTTGAAGAGTTTCCTTCATTGCTACGCTACCATATGTTTGTTTGAACTAACATAATCAATTAAAGCAAGCTCTAATAATTTGAGCCTTTGATAATTATGTATACGTTTCATCCTCTTTTCTATATCCAATAAATTTATTGCTATCCAGTTGGCTATCATTTGCGAACTCTTCCAGAACTTTATTCTTCTTAACCTACTTGCAAGTTGTGAATTTGTACTCTCAATTATGTTTGTCGTACCTAAACTCCTTCCAAGCTCGTCCCTTACTCCAAGCTTGTGTATCGTCAATGTCTCCTCTAAACCCTCAAGTAATGAATTTGATGCAGTCCTATTTATCATCTGAAGCTCTTTGTGGATTTCTAATAATCTGGATTTTGCAATCACATATTCAGGTTCAAGATAAGCTCTCTGAAGTTTATTCCTATACTTTTCTTTTAATTCCTCTGTCAGGTAACTTACTACATTCTCTCTTTTATGCCATTGACATCGTTGTATTGCAGCATATTTCCCAAATACTTCTCCTATCGCTTTGATTATCCCTTTTGAACCATCTGTTACAAATAATATCCCTCTCTCATACTTTAATCCTCGGTTTATTAAATCCTTAAGCAATCCTTTGATTGCTTCTGTATTCTCTGTATTTGTCTGTATAAAACCTAATATTATCTTATATCCTGTATTTGTTAATCCTATTGCATATACTATCTGATCTTTCTTTAAATACTTCCCATCTATGATTATTGCCAATATATCGTAGTTATTTAACTTCCGACCCTCAAACTCTTTTAAGTATTTCTCTGCTTCCTCTGTAAATATCCTGCTTACACTACTCTGGCTTAATCCAAAACTATTAGCTAATTCCTGTGCAGTTTCCTTATATCTCTTTTGACTTATTCCTGCCAATAATTTCTTCATTATCCTCTCACTTATATGAATATTCTTTTTTACTCTGTTATATATCTCCGGCGTTTCTACTTTACCACTCTGCTTATCCTTTATTCGCGGAACTTTTACTCTTACTTTCTCCCCGTTTACTGATATACTACCAGGATTACTACTCCATCTATAGTATTGACCATCATGTTTGTATTTCTTACCAGCTTTCTCTTCGATCTCTTTTTTCAAAGCTTCAAAAAATGGAAAAAACATAAACTCTAATAAAAGTTGATCTCTATTCTTGTAAAATTTTTCAAGCATTTCTTCTATATTTGAAATAGTTAAATATTGTTTTTCATCTTTCATTGGAGTTTCCTTTCATCTTTGTTTCCTTTTATTTCAATTTAATCAATGAAAGGAAACTCTTCTCTCTTAAAGTTCAACTAATTTTGAATATAGCTCACTGATGCTGGTAATCTTAATGATAAAATTGAATTAAAAGAATTTAATGAAGGAAATAATAATGAATAGCTTTATGCAGTTGTTGAAAATTTATTTAAAAATTAAAACAAAAATTTGAAAATCTTCTAATTATTAAATCTGTAAAGCAATAATACATTTAAAACAAAAAAGCCCTCTGAAAATCAGAGGGCTTTTTCGTTGTTCATCAAATCACTTTACTTCATCAAAATCATCTTCTTAGTCTGAACAAAATTGCCAGCAACTATTCGATAAATATAGGTTCCACTTGTCAAATTACCAGCATTAAATTCATAATCATAATATCCTGCCGGCAACTCCTTGTTCTCAAGTATTGTCGCTACTTCCTGACCAAGAACATTGTAAACTTTCAATGTAACTCTTGTCATCTCTGGAAGTGTGAATTTAATCCTTGTCGATGGGTTGAATGGATTTGGATAGTTCTGTGATAATGAATATGTCGTCGGCTTTGTTACTGACTGATCATTAACTCCTGTAATGTTTGTCAAATATGAATCCCCCATCCTTCCAAATGTATCAACCGTTGTCGCTCCTGTCATAAATCTCGTCATATTCAAAATGTGATTCTGGGCAAAGCCAGCTTCATTATCATTTCCTCCACCATTATTTACAGCATCTCCCCAGTTGATTGAATATTTGTACTCAACTCTCAATACTGTGTACTGCGGGAATGTAATATCTCTTGAGAATATCTTATCGCCTGCTACCAAATCTCCATTTGTCCCATCATCATACAATCTTATAACTACAGTCGAATCACCATTGGGCCATCCACCCTGTGGCCATTGCAATGGCAATGCACTTCCTGCTATGTGTACTGTATTAACTACTGGGAATGGCTGTCCATTGATTATCGATATCGCTCCATTGGTATTAACTGTAAACTTATCGTTGCAGGCTGATTTAATACAGTCGCCAAGCTTGCATCGTTAAATGAACCACTGTAAAACACCGCTCCTGCATTGATATCATCCTGTGTAAATGTATATACTCTGTTTGGTCGGCTTTCCCAGTTATTCGGTGTATACCAGAACTTAAATTCAATGCTCTCACCTACTCCTGCATTAATTGTCCAGGTTCCTTCATACAAATCTGGATTTAATGGATTTGGTGTAAGTATCCATGCCTTCGATGTCCAGCCATTGAATGTTCCATTTACGGAAACTGTGTCTGTGGCTGGATTAAATCTTCCGCTTAATCGCTCTAATTCCATATTGCAGGAGAAGGTAAACTGAATTGGAAATTGTGGAACATACACACTGTCATTATTGAAGTAGCCGCCATCATAAACATTTGTTCCTGCCTGAACTGTGTAAGTTCTGTTTGGAATTTGATCTTCCCAGAAATCCTGTCCACCTCTTACAATGACAAACTTGAATTCAAGATTATCACCAACATTGAATGTCTTTGTAATTGAGTAGACTGAGTCACCATCTGGATCGCTTAATTGATCAGCATTTCCACCCCATCCGTTGAAACTGCCGCGAATTACAACCAAATCACTCGATGGAGTGAATTTACCTTTCAGAATTGCTACACGCATGTTGATATTGAATGTAACCTGAGCTTGAGATGATTGAAAATCTGTTGAATAATATCTTGGTTGTAACTGATATCCGCCAAAATAAACTGTAGAACCTGATGAATATTGTGTAGCAACACCGATCACATTTACTGGATAAGTTGGTTCAGGTTGACCGTCAATATCTGTATCTCTATCAATTCTCATCGTGACAGAGTCAGCATCTTGATACATGGTCATATTTGCATCTTGATTTGCTGCTGGCCAATTCACTGAATATGGTGACTTGGTAAGGTTGAGCATTTTGATGAGTTTGCCTTCGTATTGCTCACCATTAGAATTCAACTGAGCAGCTGTTACAACTTCAGGTTCGGGTAACCATGCATTCTTCTTAATAACTCTTAAATCAGGTAAATTGACAGTTAAAGGAACAAGTTCAGTTAATCCTCTAAATTGATCAAGTTTTCCTGTAACGATAACTGAATCACCTAAATCTAAATTTACAACAACTGCGGCTTTATAAAGATTTATACCACCTGTTTGGTCTTGAATGTAATAAGATGTTCCAGGTGTAGTTGCACTTAAAATATAATTTGGAGTTGTAACTACACCAGTAACAGTTACAGTATCACCTGAGACTTTCAAATCTGGAATTCCATCATTGTTTGCATCGACTCTTGCTTGAGCAATTGTATAATACATTACCCTATCAAGAATAACTAATGGTATTCTACCACCAATTCCATTTGAATAAACAACTTCTTTCTTTCCATCTTTGTCAACATCAGCGATATTAATGATGTCGTATCTCAAACCTATTTGTGTTGGATCAATTTGACTATCAATTATTGAAGTTTCATAATTAGCTGGATTATCAATTGCACCGCCTTTATATTTCAATCTTAAGATGGCTCCATCGGGAATTGCATCGCGAGTTCCAAATACAAAATCTAGATAACCATCATTATCCAAATCACCGAAATCACCACCGTAAAGTCTACCATTTGCACCAATAAGTGGAGTAAAATCAGCAATCATTGTAGTAGAAAATGTAGTATCTGAAGTTTTTTGCAAAAGAAATGCTTTTGCCTGTCCAACCGACCAACCGGCGACTACTACTTCTTTTGTTCCATTATTATCTAAATCAACTACACAGGCAGATTTCCAGGAACCACCAGGAACAACATTAGCCTGACCAGTTTTTGCAAGCCATTGACCACCCTGATAAAGTACTGGTGTAACTGTACCATTTTGATGAATTAAATAAATATTTCCATCAAGAATAAATAAATCATAAAGTGTTGATGAGTTAATATTTTGTCCTAAACCGTGACCTTCCCACACCCATGTTTCTGTTCCACCACCCAGGTCTGGAACATCACTAACAGAAATTACACCAAATCTTTCACCCGCAACACGGCTAGCAAAAATAACTTCTTGCTTACCATCATTATCAATATCTTGCACATACCACCTGAAAGGTCTCAAGTTGTAATTGTCAGCAACACCCATATTCCATTTTGCATTTGGAAGATAATTTCCAGAACCATCTGGAACACCAAGAACATCACTGCCATCGCCTTTTACTTCAAATACGACAATTCTTGGTGGATTTGGATTCTGGGTTGCATCTGTGAAATTAACAGGTCCCCAAATTACTTCTTTTTTTCCATCACCATCCAGATCACCGATAGCAAGTGTGGGCCAGGTATTTTGAAGTGGAATATTCAATTGGGCACGCCATACTGTATCCCATTTAGTTCCATCAAATTCGAATTTATAAATTCTTGGAACTAATTCGCCGGGACCTGAATTATCCCAGTTATTATTAACAGCGTAAATCTCTACTTTTTGATCACCATCAAGATCTACTCCTGAAACAGCATTACCAAATCCTGCTACTTCTATTGCTGGAACAGCAATGGTTGTTTGACGAACAAATTTTTCTTGCTGCGCAAAAAGTAAATTAACCGCAATTACAAGAAAAATCGATAAGAAAAGTGTTGTTATTTTACGCATAGAGCTCTCCTTTATTTTGTTTTTATTATTTGATTAAAGTCATTTTCTTTGTGATCTTATTAGACCCATTAATCAATGAATAGAAATAAGTGCCTGAAGAAAGTTTAGATGCATCAAAGGTAAATTTGTAAGTGCCTGCATCGAATTCAGAATTTGAAATTAATTCTGCAACAACTTCTCCAATAGCATTATAAACGACTAAAGAGACCTTTGATCTTTCAACCAGTGAAAATTCAATAGTAGTTTGTGGATTGAATGGATTTGGATAATTCTGTTTTAGGTCAAAGTTCTCTGGAATAACATCTGTTTTTTCGACATTCAAAATTGTGATTGGAATTGTTGGTAAATCGAATGTATGAATCCATTTATCAACTGTCCAACCATAATAAGAAACTGTATAAACATTAAATTCATTATCACAATCGACACCATAAAGAGAAGTATAACCTGATACATTTCCTTGTTTACCATCAGCACCACGATTATTATAAGCACCTGTTATGTAGAAATTCCAGGCTGCAGCATCTATGGTATCAATTACTTCACCCGTATTTGGATTAACGAAATAAACTCTTCCATAAGGATATGAGCTGCTTCCTCCTAATAATGAATCAACAGCTACAAGCAAAATATTTTTCTCAGGCATAAATTTAAGATTAAGTGGACCAGGTCTTTTACCAGCAGCATTTGGAATGGTATCGGTAATTGTAAAATTAAATCCGTTGTAAAGTGTATATCCTTGAGTTGGACTTCCAACATAACAATAAACTTTTCTTTGTGAGTAATTGGAGACATAAATCAACTTGCCATCTGGTGAAACCGCAACACCACGGATGTAGCCCAATTCTGGAACCGTAATAATTTGAAGCGGTTGAGAATAGTGCAATCCACTCCAGCCTGGATCATCTTGAATCGAATTATAAATTAAAACTCTGCCATATTCATTTGTTTCATTTCCTTCTTTAGTTACATATACTCTTCCAGCTGCATCTACATCAATTCCAAAAATTGGTTTGTTGTCTAATGTTGCCATTCTAAAATCAGTTGAATAAACCGAATCCTGCCCAAGCGAGAAAACCAAAATATTTCTTTCAACTGTATCATTATTAGCAACATAAATCAAAGTGTCGCCCCATTTTCCAGCAATATCCCATGGACGCAACATTTCTACAACATCAAATCCACTAATCCATTGCATTCGAAAACCACCAACACCTGTTGTTCCATAACCATATGTTCCTAAACGTCCATTGGAAGAATCGGCATTTCTATATCCTACCAGATATGCTGTATTGTTTGAAGGTCTGTTTATAACAGCGACAAAAGTATTAGGTGCAAAAACTGCAACACTGGCTGTATTATAACCCGTCGCATTAGCATCTGGATGGTCCCAGGTTGCGTAAGCACAATACCAGGATGAATCCCAGACTACCTGTGCTTTCAAGTTAAAACTAATTAATAGAAGAATTGAATAAAGTAGTAAAAATTTTTTCATAGTGCCCCTCTCTTATTACTTTGATTTGTATGTAATGAATTCTTATTCATTCTTAATTTTAAATTACATAATTCTCACAAAAAATCAATCTAATTTTATTTTTACTTTCTAAAGTTGATTTTGCTATTATTTGATTGTTTTATTATTGAGTTTCATCATCTCGCTAATTAACTTAGTTCTGATAATGAGTCTTTTGCCAAAAAAATTTTTTGCAAATAAAATTTTAGAGATTGCTTTACCCGCATTAGCTGGACTTTCTAGTCATATACTTATCTCGCTTGTCGATACAGCGATGGTAGGGCGACTTGAAAATGCAAAAGAAAATCTTGCTGCTATGGGGTTAGGTGTTCTTGCAACCTGGGCAATTGTAAGCTTTTTTTCAAGTTTCAGTACAGGAACACACATTCTGGTCGCAAAAAAAGAAGGTGAACATGATTATTCAACCTGTAAAAGAATATTAAATAATTCATTAATTCTTGGATTTTTCACAGGGCTGGTTTTTGGATCATTAATTTTTTTGATAGCTCCTCATTTTTCTTATTTAATTGCTAAAGATCCAGTTGTAGAAAAATTAACAAGCGATTACATAGGCTTTAGATTTTTGGGATTACCGTTCTTTTTAATGATTGTTGCTTTTCGTGGATTCTTTTTTGGAATTGGACATACTAAAATTTTCATGATATCCGGAATTATTCTGAATGTTGTTAACATCTTTTTTAATTGGGTCCTGATTTTTGGAAATCTTGGTGCACCTAAGCTTGGATTGAAAGGTGCTGCTTTAGCTTCCTCAATCTCAACGGTTGTCGATTTTTTCTTCTATCTTTTTGTAACAACTTTGAATTACTATCGAAAAAGGTATCGAACAAAAAAATTCTTTGAGCTCGATAAAGAAATTGTGAAATCAATAATTAAATTATCTTTACCAGTGTCTTTCCAAAATATTTTTATTTTAGTTGGATTTTTAGTTTTCATTGCTTTGATTGGATTTTATGGTACACTACAACAAGCAGCAACGCAAGCAGTTATTTCAATGGTTTTTTTGTCGTTGCTTCCTTGCTTTGCATTTGGTATTGCAGCACAAACTCTGGTTGGGAATAGTCTTGGAATAAATAAATTTAAATTAGCGGAGATTTACGGGAAAGAATCGATTAAATTACTGACAATTTTTACTTATTCACTTGCATTAATTTATATATTTATACCTGAAACTGTTTTGCTTATCATTACAAATGACAGATTAATAATTCAAACAGCTTCACCTATTTTGAAAATTGCAGGCATTTCACAAATATTTTATGGAATTGCAATTGTCCTTGCCTATGTTTTGCAAGCTGCCAATCAATCATTTTTTGTGATGAAAGCCGAAGTCTTAACTAATTGGTTTATCTTTCTCCCTCTTGCTTACTTATCTGCTGTAGTTTTTAAACTCAATTTTATCATTACATGGTTAAGCTTACCAATATATATCTTTATTTACACTTTGATCCTGTATTATAAATTTCGAAACGGAAGCTGGAAGACCAGGTTAATTTATGAGACTACTTACAAGTAGAATAAAAAATTTATTTTTCGTCAGCAGGTATTCTTATACCATATTAATCGTATTATTTATCCTTTACATTCTTTTAAGATCATTTTTCTTATTCAAAGAAAATTTCTTGATTTCATTTCTCAGTGACTTAATTTTAATTCCATTGGTCTATTCTCTTGTAAAGTATCTTTTAAAGTTTCAGGAGAAAAAAAATTTTTCTCAGATACAAATCTTATTTGGTTTTATAATTTTTGAAATCCTTTTTATTCTCATCTCAGAAACATCTCTTTACATTTTAAGCCCAATCCTGAAAGACCTCAAAAATATTATCATAAAACCAACAATATTCATCGGGTTAATTTCAGGAGCTTACACAATTCTGTATCTTATTTTTGTTTCTATAATTCTCGCCATTATAACAATTCTTTTTTTCACCAAACGAAGAAAAAATATTGATAGAAATTACAGGATAACGATCATCTTTTTCATTCTATCAGCACTCAGCAGTAATCTTGAAAAGTATTATAACTTAGATTTTATAAAATACACTCTGATTACATTAACTGTAATCTTTTTTATCTGGATGTCCTACCAGAATAAATGGGTAATCTATCTCAATAAGCAAGATAAACTAAAAGTCATTGGTCTTTGTATTGCCCTGCTTTTTATTGTAATCTTTTCTCTTATCATATCTGAAAAAGATAATCAAATTAATGATCTGATTGTAATTTTTTCTAATGCAACAGTAACCGCATACAATATGATTTTTGCAATGGCGTTAGTTTATTCAATAATACTTCTTATACTTACAATCTTTCAGCTACCTGCAACTGAAGTCTTGGAAAAGAAAACATCTGAAATCGAATCACTCCAAAATTTATCGCAAATGATTTCAAAAGTTCTGGATATCGATGAATTAATTGCTTTTATTATTCAAACCATAGAAAAAATCACAGGGTCAAGGGATGTTTATATTTGTTTAATGGACTCAAAGAATGATTGTAATTTTTATACAGCCGATCAAAATAGTAAAGACCTAATAGATATTTTGAAAAATAAAGTTTTTTCATTGATCCAGAGCCAGGTCACAAAGAGGAGTCTTGAGATTGATGTGACTGATTTCTTTACTGAATTTAATCCCAAGATTGATAAACTTATAAGCATTCCTCTGGTTTATAATCAAGATACGCTGGGTTACATTTTAATTGGTAAAGATAAAAACTCAATTTTAGATGAAGATGACTTGAACACGCTAAAAAGCATTGGCGAGTATTCAGTTGTGGCAATTCAAAATTACAGACTTCTTCAAAAATCAATTGAGAAAGAAAGACTCGAACGAGAACTCGAAGTTGCTCGAGAAGTTCAAAAAAAGTTAATACCAGAAAAAACGCCATTAATTGAATCTCTGGATGTCTCATTTGCTTTTATTCCTGCATTCGAAGTCGGTGGTGATTACATTGATTATTTTAAGCTTGACGAAGATAATTTTGGGTTTATCGTTGCAGATGTAAGTGGTAAAGGAATTTCTGCTGCTTTTTATATGGCAGAAGTTAAAGGGATTTTTGAATCACTTTCGAAAATCTTAATCAACCCGAAAGACATTTTAATTCAAGCCAATAAAATTTTAAGTAAAAGTCTGGACAAAAAAAGTTTTGTAAGCGCAGTTTACGCTACAATTAATTCAAAATCTGGTTTAGTAAAGATTGCGAGAGCTGGACATTGCCCAATTTTGTTTTTAAACAATTCAAAATTAATTGAGTTAAAACCTTCAGGAATTGCAATCGGACTTGATGTTGGAAACTTATATGAAAATTATCTTGAAGAAATTTCTTTTCAGCTTCAAAAAAATGATCTTTTACTTTTTTATACTGACGGAGTGACTGAGGCACGAAATAATCGATTAGAAGAGTTTGGAACTGAACAATTAAACCTAATTGTTAGTCAATCAGTTAACGAAACAAGTTATATGGTCATTCAAAAAATCATTGAAAAATTAACAATATTCTCAAAAGATTATCCGCAACACGACGATATAACCTTATTAGCAATAAAATATCTTGGAGATAAAAATGAACGAATTTGATTTAATTCACCGAAGTTTTGAAGATGTCAACATTATTGAACTCAAGGGTTATTTAGATGCACATACAGCTCCAAAACTTGAAGAAGCAATCTCAAATCTTGTAAATAACAATCGCTATAAAATAATCGTAAACTTTTCTAATCTCGATTACATAAGCAGTGCGGGACTCGGTGTTTTTATGGCGTACATTGAAACAATTAGAAGTAAAGGTGGAGACATAAAATTTTCTTCTATGAATGAAAAAATTTACAACATATTCGACTTGATTGGATTTACTAAGATTTATGAATTTCATAAAACAGATGAAGAAGCTATTCAAAAATTTGCTTTAAGTGAGAAATAAATTGGTAAACGCCAAAACCAAAACATTTAAAAGCCAGACAAAAAATTTAATTCTCATTCGAGAATTTGTAATGGACTTTTTGTCTTCAAATAATGTATCAAAAGAAGATATGGAGAAAATCATTCTTGCAATTGATGAAGCTTGCACGAATAAAATTAAACACGCATATAAATTCGACGAAACCCAGGACATAATACTAAAATTGAAATTTATTGATGATAAATTCATTGCAGAAATTTCTGACTTTGGCTTACCATTTAATCCGGGAGAAATACCAGTTCCAAACTTGAAAGAAAATTATATCAACAAAAAATCTGGCGGATACGGAATATTCCTAATGCGTCAATTAATGGATAGTGTTGATTATGAATTCAATCCCAACGGCGAAAACAAGATCATTCTAACTAAAAAACTTAAATCCTCCAATGCCTGAAAATCTTACTAATCAAAATTCATCAATCTACAAACACAACCTTGAGACTTTAATCGATTACACTCTTACGATAAACTCATTCAAAGACATCGATCACATTGCAAACCATCTTCTTTTAACTTTGATGGGGAAGTTTCTTATCTCAAGAATAGCTTTGTTTATTGTTAACGAAAATGAATTTTCTCTCGTAAAGAGCAAAGGAATTATAGTTGACAGTGAATTTTCTAAAATTGAAATTAACGAAAAGGGAATTTCAGATAATCCGAAAGTCTTAGAACTATTAGAACTCTATAATCTCAAACACATCAAAGAATTAAGACTTAATGAAAAACTTCTGGGAATTATTTTCTACCAATTTCATAATTCTAAATCAAACTTAACTAAAGAGGAATCTGATCTTTTTGAAAGCATTATCTCGCTAACTGCTGTTGTAATTGAAAATGTGATGATGATTAACAGATTAGATGCTGCGAATCGAAAACTTCAGCAAAAAATTTCTCAAACTAGATCTCTGTTCGAATTGAGCAAAGAATTTTCATTGCTTTTGAATGAAAGTGATGTCTATAAGTTTTTGAGCTACACGGTTATGGGCAACTTTATGATTACTCGTTTTGCTTTAATTGGTATTGATGGAAACAAAAAAGAAATAATAGGTTCGAATTTTGAAAACGAAAAATTATTAAACTTGATTGAGAAATTAAGTTACGAAGCTATTAGTCTGATCATAACGAAAGAAAACACTCAATTAATAGACTCAACTCAAGAGTTAGGTATTTCATTGATTATCCCGCTTGAAATAAAGAATAAAATAACCGGCTTGATGATCTGCGGTGACCGACTTACAAAAACTCCTTTTACAGAAGATGAAATTGAGTTTTTACAATCCTTAGGCAGTATAGCCGCAATTTCACTTGAAAACATTAAACTTTTCAGGGAAATGATTGAAAAACAAAAAATAGAAGAAGACATAAGAATTGCTCGTGAAATCCAGAAAAACCTTTTTCCAAAATCATTTCCTCAATCAAATGCTTTTGAATTGTTTGGAATGAATTTGCCTTCAAAAAAAGTTGGGGGCGATTACTTTGATTGTTTCAGAATCAGTGATGATAAATTATTAATTCTGATTTCTGATGTGGTTGGAAAAGGAATTCCTGCTTCTCTTATAATGTCAAATCTTCAAGCAATGATAAAAACTATAGCGAGTAAAAATTTTGAAATCAAAGAAGCCACACAAGATATAAACAACTTAATGAAAAAAAATTTGACCACTGGAAACTTCATCACTTTCTTCTGGGGAATTTTGGATGAACAAAAGAGAACACTTGAGTATGTAAACGCAGGACATAATCCTCCATTTCTAATCAGACAAAATCATATTAAAAAACTTGATAAAGGAGGAATAATCTTAGGAATATTAGAAGCCCTTTCACCATACGAAAGTGAAATCGTCAAACTACAGACTGGAGATTTGATTTGTCTTTACACTGATGGATTTATTGAGGCAACCGATCAAAATGAAAATGAATTTTCAGAAGAACGGTTCATCGAAAGTTTGATTAAATATAACAATTACCCTCCCGAAATTATTACAAACAAATTAATTGACGATGTCCTCACTTTTTCTTCCAACAAAAGCGAACTTGATGACTTAACCATTCTCCTCATTAAGGTTAAATAAAAACATTTCAATTTTTCATTGGATATTTTTAATGAGTGAAAGGTAGACAATACTCAAAATGGATGAAACAGATTGTATATAAAATCTAAATCTAACGAAGTTATCTTTTAATCAACTACTATTTTTCTATTTCCAACTGCTCCTACACAAAAGAGTATAAACGCAGAAACTAAAAAAACAGGACGAATTCCAATTTGAGATGCAATCATCCCGCTCAAAGTTGGACCCAAAAGATTCCCTAAAACTTGCGCACTGCTTGCAATTCCCATAATACCGCCTCGTCTCTGTATGGGAGAATTTAAACTCACAAGTGTGTAAAGAACTGGAAGCAATCCACCAAGCGCAATTCCAAGGATTGATCTCACAAATCCAAGTAAAAATGGATTGTAAATAAAATAGTGTAAACTATAACTGAATGCCGCTGCAAATGATGCAATTGCAAATGATTTGTTCACAAGATGCTTTTCATTATACTTTCCCCAAAATGGTGAACCAATCATTGTGAATACTCCCATTATACCATAAAGCAGTCCAGCGATTGATGCGATAAATCTTTTGTCGATGTGTAGAGTTTCTGCATAAAGTGTAAAAAGCGGTTGATTAAATGCAATTGAAATCTGTACAAAGACAATCATTAAAATGATTAATCTGAGCTGAGAAGATCGAAAAACGAAAATGTAATTATTTTTAAGGCTTCCATCACTTGATGTGGTTTTACTTCTGTCTTCCTTAACTCTAATAATAACAAGCAAAGCACTTAGAAAGCATAATGATGCAGTAATAAAAAATATTGGTCTAATTCCAATGTGATCAGCTAAAAGTCCTCCAACAAAAGGACCAAGAACGGTTCCTCCTGAAGTTGCCGTCTGCAATAATCCAAGCGCATATCCAGTTTTTTCTTTTGGAGTAGTTGAAGCGACAAGAGCCATCGCTGCTGGGACAAAACCGCTCACCATTCCTTGGATTAATCTGCCAATCAATAAATGATAAACATTTTGAGAAAACCCAATAAAAATTTGTGCAATAGCAAGCCCGAACAAAGCACGAATAACCATCAATTTTCTGCCGTACTTATCTCCTAAAAATCCCCATAATGGAACAAGCAGAAAAGAAAACAAAAATGGTCCAGAGAAAACAAATCCGCTCCATTTTGCAATTTCCTGATTATCAGTTAATCCAAGTTCACGAATGTAAAGTGGAAGGAAAGGAACAACCATGCTCATTCCAAGCATTGCAATAAATTGACCCAACCAGATTATGTATAAGTTACTTTTCCAATTATCCATCTTCTTAATACAAAATTAAACAATGATCAAACAACCAGCTCTAATATTTTATCGAAAATCAATTTTATTTTTAGTCTTAAGCTTAAGAAGGCTACATCAAGTTTGCCTTTGATTTTCAATTCGACTTCAAAATTTCTACAATACAATTTCTTACTTTCAAATTATTTAAATTCAAAAAAAATTTTTGTGAAATGAGAGAAAAGCTGAGCGTTATTATAATAACAAAGAATGAAGAGAAAAATCTTACTGATTGTTTAGAATCAGTTAATTGGGCAGATGAAATTATTGTAGTTGATGCTTTCAGCACCGATAGAACAATAGAAATTGCTAAGAAATACACCGAAAAAGTTTTTCAAAAAGAATGGATAGGCTTTGCTGATCAAAAAAGTTATGCTCTAAATCTTGCTTCAAATGAATGGATATTAAGCTTAGATGCTGATGAAAGAGTTTCTGAATCATTAAAATCAAAATTATTGAATTTGCTTTCTGATTTAAGTGAAATCCAGAAATTTTCTGGTTATAAAATCAAAAGAGATAATTATTTTCTCGGGCATAAAATGAATAGCTGCGGCTGGAATAAAGATTATCAAATAAGGCTTTTTAAAAAATCTCACACAAAATTAACAAATCGGCTTGTTCATGAAGGTTTTGAAGTCTCTGGAAGCATTGGAATTATTAAAGAGCCAATAATTCATCTCAGTTATAAAAGCTTCAAAGATGCGATTGATAAAATCAATCACTACTCAACTCTCGAGGCTCTTGAAAAAAGCACTAAACACAAATCCAATTTATTTACCATAATTTTTTATCCAATTCTTTATTTCACTCAGCATTTTATTTTTCGTTATGGATTTATAGATGGCATTTATGGTTTCTTTGTTTCATTGCTTCATGCATGGACAAAAATGCTTGTGCAGATAAAAATCTGGGAACTTCAACACAAAACTTATGAAGAAAGATAGTCAGAAAAGATTTTTAATTTGTCGAATAGATAGAATTGGCGATGTTGTTTTATCAACTCCTCTTCCGAGAGAAATAAAAAAGAAATACCCAGATAGTTTTGTAGCAGTCCTTGTCAGGAAATACACCAGAGACATTTATCTCAATAATCCATTTGTTGATGAGTTATTAATTTATAATGAAGAAAAAACCTGGAAAGCTTTTTTCGGAAATCTCAGAATGATTCGCTCTTTCAAGTTTAATTATGCATTTATGCTTTTACCAGATGAAAGGTTGAATTACATTTTATTTCTTGCTGGAATAAAAACAAGAATAGGAGTTGGTCACAAACTTTTTCAATTCCTCACCTTTACAAAATATGTTGATCGTAAAAAGTATATTCCTTTGCGTCACGAAGCTGATTATTGCCTTGATATGTTAAGAAAAATCGGAATTGATCCAGAATCAATCGAACCTGAAATTTATTTGACTGATGAAGAGAAAAAAATTGCGTCAAGTTTTAAAAACTTCTATACTCCAAATGGAGAGAAATTAATTGGTGTAAACACAACAAGCGGAAACTCATCCCCCAATCTTTCCCTCAATGAATATAAAAAGCTCATTCAAAAACTTTCTAAGGCGGAAAATTTCAGAGTTATAGTTACCGACCTCAATCCACCTGATGAAATTCAAAATATTGAAAATGTATTTTATCCAATGACTAACAACACCTTGCGGGAATCAATTATAAAATTCTCAGCCCTCGATGTTTTGATTTCGTCAAGTACTGGACCGATGCACATTTGTGCAGCACTGAAAGTTCCAACAATTTCTTTGTTTTGTCCTCTGCCAGCTTGTTCACCAAAATTGTGGGGTCCGCTTGGGAACAAATCTTTAATCTTAATGCCCGAAGAAAAATACTGCCAAACAAAATGTCCAATTGATCCAAAGAAATGTCAATATGTTGGAAGTCAAAAAATAAATGCAGAAAAAATCTTTGAAGAAGTAAAAAGATTTTTGGAAAGTTAATTTCAGAAATTCTTTATTCAATTCTCAGTTTTTTAAGTCCTCTTAATCCAATGTCTTTACGGAAATATTTGTTTTCAAAATCAATTTTACTGGCAGCTGAATAGACTTTTTTAATCAGATCATAAAATGTTGTTTTTGATGAATGTGCAACAATGTTTAATACTCTGCCACCATTCGTTATGATTTTATTGTCAAAGTATTTTGTGCCTGCATGGTAGATGATTAATTCATCGTCATCAATTTCATCCAGTCCAGATATTTCAAATCCAACTTTAAATTTTTCAGGATAACCATTTGAAGCAAGGACAAGACAGACAGCTTTGCCTTCAGTTTTTAATTCGTAATTACTTAAATCATTATTTACAGCCAGCCACAACAGCTCAAGAAAATCTGATTTTATTGTTTGTAGAACTGCTTGAGTTTCTGGATCACCAAAACGACAATTAAACTCGATTACTTTAATTCCATCATTTGTTTTAATCAAACCACAATAAAGACAACCTTTATAAGGATGATTAAGTTCTCTTAAACTCTCAAGAATTGGTTCAATTATACTTTTTTTAATTACATCAATTTCATCATTAGTCAGAAGCTCACTGAAACTATATGAACCCATTCCACCTGTATTTTTTCCTGTATCGTTATCACCAACTCTTTTATAATCCTGTGCAGGAGTTAAAACCTTATAATTTTTTCCATCTGTTAATGCGAAGACAGAAAACTCTTCCCCTTCAAGAAATTCTTCCACAATGATTGTATTTCCAGCATCACCAAATTTTTTCTCATCAAAAATTTCTTTAATTGTCTTTTCAGCAGAATTAAATCTATAACAAATGGTTACTCCTTTCCCTGCAGCAAGTCCATCAACTTTAATAACTACTGGATACTTTAGATGTTGCAGATATTTCAGAACTTCTTCTTTTTGAACAATTGAAAATTTTCGGAATGATGCTGTGGGCACATTTTTCTTTTTCATCAAATCTTTTGCAAATGATTTACTCCCCTCAATCTGAGCTGCGAATTTATCGGGACCAAAAACTTTGATTCCAGCATCGGAGAGATAATCCACAATTCCATCTACGAGAGGAGCTTCTGGTCCTACAACTACTAAATCGATTTTCTTTTCAACGCAGAAATTTTTGATCAATGAAAAGTCTGAAATTTTAATAGAAATATTTTCAGCCCATCTTGCTGTACCTGGATTACCTGGAATACAATATAATTTTTCCAGTAAGGTGCTTTGAGAAATTTTATGACAAAGTGCGTCTTCTCGACCACCTGAACCAATTACTAGAACTCTAAGCTTCATCTTTCATTGTAAATTGAAATATTTTAACTAATTCTTGTGTTAGTTTTTTTCTTTCAAATTGCTGAATGAATTTTTTATCACCAACCGGCAATTGATTTTTCTTAAACAAGTCAAATAATTCTATTAAATAATTTTTTATTCCATCAACATCATCTGGTTCAATTATGAATGAAGCTTCGTAATCTTTCAATATCATAGCAGCTGCACCATTTCGAGGGACACATGCTAAAATTGGTTTCCCTGTTCCGATATACTCAAATAGTTTGCTTGTTGCATAGAGATGAGGATTTTTTGAATGACGAATCATTAGCCACAAAACATCTGAATTTAGCAGATACTGAATATTCGTTTTGTGATCAACATAACCTGTAAAGTGGAAATTGCTTTTATATTTACTCTTCTGAATTTTTCTGTAATATTTTTTAGGTAAGTTTCCAACGAAATAAAATTCAATTTGACTTTCTAAATCGGGTCGTTCTACAAATAATTTTTCAACGGCTTTTAAGAAAAATTTTGGTGTACGTTCATCGTAAAAAGCACCGCTATAAGTAATTCTCATTTTATTTGGAGATTTAGACGGGACAAAATTTAAATCAAAATCTTCTTCATCGTATCCGTGGGGAATTATTGAAATCTCATCTGGTTTAATGAATGGATAATTTTTTAGAATATGTTCTTTTATCTGCCTCGTATAAGCAATGATTTTATCACTGAGATTAAGAACCTTTCTTTCCATTCCTTTAACAATCCATCTGTGAACCGGTGTTGGATAAAAAGAGAGTCCATCATCAAGCCAGGCATCGCGATAATCTAGAATTAAAGGGATATTAAATTCTTTTTTAAGCTTTGCACCGATTAAAAAATCAGTATAAGGTGGAGCAGTTGCAAAGATAATGTCAAATGATTCTGAAGAAAGAAGTTTTCGAGCTTCTTTCAGTGCAGGTTTAGTCCAGCTTCTTTTATTATCTGGAAGAAAAAATGTTTGACTAATTCTATTTAAAACTTTTCGCAAAAAGTCACTTTTTATTTTTTTCTGATTGAAAACTTTCTGAGTAGGATCTTTTGAACCTGTCCGAATTATCCTTATTCCCCTTTCTTCAATTTCCTTTAATAAAACATCATCAAATGCGTAATAATATTTTGGTTTAATTGTTAGAACTGTTGGTTCCCAATTAAAATCAACAAGATACTTAACAAACTTGGCTGTTCGTTGAACTCCACTAAATCCCATCGGCGGGAAATAATAAGCGATCACTAAAACTTTTCTCTTCATAGAATTATCAATTCATCCGTGAATTTGTTTAGAACTTCTTTTTTGTCTTTTGTAATTAAAACATTCTGCTCAATCCTAATTCCAAACTTATTTTCAAAATAAAGTGCGGGCTCGAGGGCTAAAACTAGATTTTCTTTTATCACATCCTTTGACTCTTTAGAAATGTGTGGATAATTATGAAGATAAATTCCAATTCCATGTCCAAGTCCGTGAGTAAAAAACTTTTCCACATTATACTTTGCGAAATGATCTATTACGACTTGATACAAATTTTTTGCTTTGGTATTCAATTGTAATTTTTCAATTGCAAGATGAAGAGCATCTTTAACTATCGAATAGAAATTCAAAAACTCTTGATTTGGTTTTCCAAAGTAAAGTGTCCGTGTAAAATCCGAAGTAAACCCATCAATACTTAAGCCGAAGTCAATCAAGACAGTAGAATTTTTCTTTAATTTGGAAGTAGATGAAACTCCATGAGGATAGGCAGAATTTTTTCCAAACAGGACAATTGGTTCAAAAGACATTTTTCCATCAACAACTTTTGAAAGTTTATAAATTAACTCAGCACGGAGGTCAATCTCAGAAATTCCTTCTTTTATTTCATTGAGCAGCTCATTAAAAATTTTCTCAGTTAGTTTCACTGCTTTCTTTGATTTTTGAATTGCATCTTCATCCTGAAAGGCATAAAAATAACTGAGTTGATCTTTTAATCCTGTCCAGAATAATCCTTGTACTCTTCTCAGTTCGAGTCCTTGAGCAAGAGTTAGTTTTGAATGTTCGTAATAGAACTTCTTTATTTTTAATTCTGTAATGTTTCTTTTATATGTTTCAAAAAAATTCGGTTCAATAAATTCAAACTCAACAAAATCAGGAAGTTTTTTTACTTCATGAGTGTATCTTCGATCAGTAAGAATTTTAACTCTATCTGAAGTAACAAAAAGATTTCCATTTGAAGAATTAAAACCTGTAAGATATCTGACATCTTCAGTTTTCAAAGTGAAGAAACATTCCGACTTTTTGAGCGCAAG
This sequence comes from Ignavibacteria bacterium, assembly GCA_013177855.1. Classification (NCBI taxonomy): domain Bacteria; kingdom Pseudomonadati; phylum Ignavibacteriota; class Ignavibacteria; species Ignavibacteria bacterium. The sequence continues at coordinate 153,383 of JABLYA010000001.1, read as the reverse complement.
TGTTTCTCTAAGGCGGTTAATTCGATCTAAGAAATGATTGCCCATAAAATTTTAATTGCCTTTTACTCTATAATTTGGAGCTTCTTTGGTAATTATTACATCGTGCGGGTGACTTTCTCTAAGACCGGCTTCTGTCATTTTCACAAATTTTGTTTTTGTCTGCAACTCTCTAATATTTTTCACTCCGCAGTAACCCATTGCAGCTCTTAAACCACCAATCATCTGGTAAACAGTTTCTGAAAGCGGTCCTTTGTATGGTACTCTGCCTTCTATTCCTTCCGGCACCAGTTTTTTTATATCATCTTCAACATCCTGAAAGTATCTATCTTTACTTCCTTTTTTCATTGCTTCAATTGAACCCATTCCACGATAAACTTTGTAACTTCTTCCTTCATACAAAACTTGTTCACCTGGACTTTCATCAGTTCCAGCAAACAAGCTGCCAATCATTACAGAATCAGCACCAGCTGCAATTGCTTTTGCAATATCACCAGTTTGTTTGATCCCACCATCAGCAATTATTGGAATATTGTATTTTTTCGCAGCTTTAGCACATTCCATTATCGCACTAATTTGTGGAACTCCAACTCCTGCAACTACTCTTGTTGTGCAAATTGATCCAGGACCAATTCCAACTTTTACACAATCAGCACCTGCTTTAATCACATCAATAGTGGCTTCAGCAGTTCCAACATTTCCTGCAATCAACTCAAGCTCTGGAAATTTCTTTTTTATTTTTTTAATCATCTGAAGCACACCTTCCGAATGAGCATGGGCTGTATCAATCACTACAACATCTACGTTTGATTTTATTAATTCTTCAACTCTTTCAAGTGTATCTTTTTGAATTCCTACTGCTGCACCTACTCTCAATCTTCCTAATTCGTCTTTGCATGCATTAGGAAAACTTTTCTTTTTCTGGATGTCTTTGAAAGTAATTAAACCGATTAATCTATTTTGTCTATCAACAACTGGAAGTTTCTCTATCTTATGTTTTTGAAGAATCTTCTCTGCCTGTTCGAGAGTGACTTTACCTTTAGCAGTAATCAAATTTTCTTTAGTCATTAACTTTTCGACCGGTTGATTGAGATCAGGTTCGAATCTTAAATCACGATTTGTCAGAATTCCTACAAGCTTTCTATTTTCATCAATTACAGGAATTCCCGAGATGCGATACTTTTGCATTAACTCAAGCGCTTCTGCAACAGTTTGATTTGGAAATAAAGTTATTGGATCTTTTATCATTCCGCTTTCGCTTCTTTTAACTTTATCAACCATCTCGCACTGTTCTTCGATCGACATATTTTTGTGGATAATTCCTATTCCACCTTCACGGGCAATTGCAACAGCCGTCTGCCATTCTGTAACCGTATCCATCGCTGCTGAAATAAGCGGAATGTTAAGACGAATTTTATTTGTCAATCGAGTTGAAACATCGACATCTCTTGGTAAAACATTTGACCTTGCAGGAATTAACAGAACATCATCAAATGTCAAAGCTTCATATTTTATTTTATCTTTCATTTGAGGTCAAAATTTGTTTGAGTAAAATTTATTATCTATCTATAAACCTGACTTGATTAAACCTAAATCTTAGTTTATAAATTTAATATGAGCCATAACTTCCAAGTTCAAACACATAAAATATAATTAGTCAAATGCTGGATAACCAGTTATATCTTCACCAACAATTAAAGTGTGCATTTCATGAGTCCCTTCATATGTCTTAACTGATTCAAGATTATTCATATGACGCATAATCGGGTATTCATCCAATATTCCGTTTGCTCCTAAAATTTCTCTGGCCACACGACAGATATCCAAAGCGACTTCACAATTATTTCTTTTAGCTAATGAAATGTGTGTAAATCGAGCTTTGCCTTGATCCTTTAATCTGCCAAGTTGAAGGACTAACAATTGTGCTTTAGTTATTTCTGTTAACATCCAGACAAGTTTAGCTTGAGTAAGCTGGTATGCCGCAATAGGCTTTGAAAATTGAACTCTTGATTTTGCATATTCAAGAGCGGTTGTATAAGCAACCATCATTGAGCCAATAACTCCCCATGCTATTCCATATCGTGCTTGACTCAGACACATTAAAGCTGATTTCAAACCCTGTGTATTTGGAAGCCAGTGACTTTCTGGAACAAAGACATTATCAAGTACAAGTTCTGAAGTAACTGATGCACGCAGTGAATGCTTGTTTTTCATTTCAGGTGCAGAAAATCCTTTAAAATCTTTCTCGACTAAAAATCCATGAACAACACCATCCCATTTTGCCCACACAACAGCAACATCTGCAATTGTTCCGTTTGTAATCCACATTTTGGTTCCATTCAAAATAAAACCACCATCAACTTTTTCTGCACGAGTTAACATCCCACCAGGATTTGAACCGAAATCTGGCTCAGTTAAACCAAAGCATCCAATTTTCTCACCCCTTGCAAGTTTTGGAAGCCAGTAATCTCTTTGCTCTTCACTCCCAAAAGTATAAATCGGATACATTACCAATGCACTTTGAACTGATGCAAAACTTCTAATTCCGCTATCGCCCCTTTCAAGTTCCTGCATCATCAATCCATAAGCTACATTATTTAGATTTGCACAGCCATATTTTTCGGGAAGAGTCGCACCAAAGATTCCGAGTTCTGCCATCTCGGGAATCAAATGCATTGGAAAAGTTCCTTCGCGATAATGCTTTTCGATTATTGGTATGACTTTATCTTCTACAAACTCTCTGATTGTAGAACGAATTAGTTTTTCCTCTTCAGTTAGAAGATCATCAATGTGATAGTAATCTACTCCTTCGAACTTCATTGAATTGCTCCTTTAATTTTTACAAAGTTATTGAGATGATGAGTTTTAAACAAGGAAAGTATTTTAAACACTGAAAACATTTTTCAAAGAAACAAAAGATTTTACAGCGACTTTGATTAATAACTTTAGAAATTATAATTTGAAATATGAGTCAACCAATTGATAATGCAAAATTTGTTGTATGTGATGTGGAAACAACTGGTTTAAATCCAGTCACTGATCGTATCATTGAAATTGCTCTTGTTAAAATTGAAAATCTTAAAATTGTTGATAAGTTCTCTACTCTTGTCAATCCTGAAATTTTTATTCCTCCTTTCATCACAAGGCTGACTGGAATTAGAAACGAAGATGTTTTCGATGCACCAAAATTTTCTGACATAGTTTTGAGAGTCAGAGACTTTTTAAAAGATGCAATTTTTGTCGCGCATAATGCCTCTTTTGATCACAAATTCTTACTTCATAGTTTTTTAAGAGAGAATATTTACCCACCTGAAAATCCAGTTCTTTGTACAAAACTATTAGCAAGAAGGGTTGTGACAGGACTTGAAAGTTATGGATTAAGCTCACTGACAAGATATTTCAAAATTCAAAATCTAAATGCACATAGAGCTTATGGTGATGCATTAGCAACCACACATCTGCTTTTGCAATTGCTTTCTGAAGGTTCAAAACAATATCTGTTTTCTGATATCGACAGTCTTTTATCACTTCAATTTCAACCTGTCAAAAATATTTTAGAGATAAATGTAAGAGAAACAATTGCCGAACAACTCTCCAAACTTCCACAAAAACCAGGTGTTTACATTTTTAAGAACAAAAAAAATAATATTGTTTATGTCGGCAAAGCAAAGAATTTGAGAAACCGAGTTCTAAGTTACTTTAGAAATGATGATGCTAGAGTTAGAAAAATTGTTCGTTCGTCTCATTATTTAGATTTTATAGAAACATCAAGTGAACTTTCAGCTTTTCTGCTTGAGTCAGAGTTAATCAAGAAATATAAGCCACAGCATAATAAAGCTTTAAAGATTATTAGAAGATATTCCTTCATTGCACTTCAGAATGATCATCCATTTCCAAGATTAGAAGTTACATCAAAAATTTCATCCAATGGAGCTCATTTCTTTGGACCATTCCAACGACGAGAAACGGCTGAACAGGTTCTTGATATTATCTCAAAATCAACCTTATTGCGAGAATGCGATGATAAAACGCTTGAAAAAAATCGCCCTTGTTATTTACTTGAAATTAATAGATGTCTTGGACCGTGTGTTAACGCAAATCTATTTGAAGAATATCAAAAAGAGCTTGAATTTGTAAAATCATTTTTGACTGGAGATAATCTACTAATTCTAAATCGATTAATTGAAAAGATGAAAGAGTATTCTGCTCGCGAGAAATTTGAGGATGCGGCAAAAATCCGTGACTCGATTCAAATGATTGTGAATAATATTGGTAGGATAAAGGTATTGAAAGAACCAATCAATACAATAAATGCAATTATCATAATTTATGATAAACAAAAACCAATTGAATTAATCGGTCTTCGAAATGGGATTCTAATTTTTATCAAAAAGTTTGAGGATGAACCTGAATTTTTAATTAATGTGGCTGAAGAATATTTTAATCATATCAATATGGAATTCGATCTGGCAATCAACATAGAAAAAATTAAGATCATTGCTAATTTTCTTGTAAATCAAAAAGCGAAGTATAAAATACTTTACACATCTTCACTGGATAAAGAAACACTACCTGAAAAACTTCGATTACTATTGTTGGAGGACTAAGTGAAAATCGAATCTTACAATCCAAACTCGAAGCAAAAAATTGGTGAATTTGAAAAGACTGATCCTTCAAGAGTTGAAGAGATTGTACAGAAAGCAAGGCAAGCTCATTTGAAATGGAATTCACTTACAATTGACAAACGAATTGATTTTTTGAAAAAGGCTAAATCAATTCTTTATCGTAACCGAGAAAAAATTGCGAAGCTTATCACCGAAGAAAATGGAAAACCAATTTTTGAAAGTTACTCAACTGAAATTATCCCGACACTAAGTCTATTTGATTACTACATTAAAAATTCAAAGAAATTCTTAAGACCGCATTATGAAAGAATTAAGCTGCCAGTGATGATACACAAGAAAAGCTGGATTGAATATGTTCCCTTTGGAGTTGTTGGCATAATTAGTCCCTGGAATTATCCATTGCTTCTTCCAATGGGTCAGATTATTCCAGCACTGATTGCAGGAAATTCTGTTGTATTTAAACCATCCGAGTGGACACCATTAGTTGGACAGAAAATCAAAGAAATTTTTGATGAAGCTGGTCTTCCTGAAAATGTTTTTAATATAATTTTTGGTGAGGCTGAAATTGGTAAGGCACTTGTCGAAAGTTCAATCGATAAACTATTTTTCACCGGAAGCACAAAAGTTGGAAAGATCATTTCCAAAGCTGCTTCAGAAAAATTACTTCCTGTTTCACTTGAACTTGGTGGAAAAGATCCGGCGATAGTTCTTGCCGATGCAGATCTTGATAGAGCAGTTTATGGAATTCTTTGGGGAAGTTTAATGAACGCAGGTCAAACTTGTGTTTCAATTGAAAGAGTTTATGTCGATGAAAAAATTTATGACAATTTTCTTTCAAGACTTATTGATGAAATAAAAAAATTAACTCCTTACTCAAATTCCGAATTCTACGATTATTCAAACATCAAACTCACCAAGCAAGTTGAGATAATAAAAGAGCATATTGAAGATGCACTTTCAAAAGGAGCAAAAATTCTTTACGGAGGGAAAATTGAAAATAATTTTGTTCAACCAACGATTTTGATTGAAGTTAATCACTCAATGAAAGTTATGAGAGAAGAAACATTCGGTCCTGTCATTCCAATTATGAAATTCAAAACAATCGATGAAGCAATCGAACTTGCAAATGATTCAGACTATGGACTTTCTGCTTCAATTTGGACTAAAAATATTTCTCTTGGAAAATCGATTGCAAAGAAAATTCAGGCAGGTTCTGTTTTGATTAATGACTGCATAAGTCACTTTGGAGCCGGTGAAGCTGTTATCGGCGGTATCAAAATGAGCGGAACTGGAAGAGTCCATAGCAAAAGTGGATTGATGGAAATGGTCTATGAAAAATATTACAACTATGATAAACTTACCTGGCAGAAAAAAATGTGGTGGTTTAAGTACGATAAACATTCTACCGAAAAGATTAAAGCCGCAACAGAATTTTTATTTGGAGATAATTTACTAAGGAGAATGCTTTCAGGACTCAAAGTTTTACCCGCACTTTTCAAAAAACATTAATCAAAGTTTTTTCACTTAATTTTAAAAAAGTTTTTCTCTTCTTTTTACACACTAAAATTTTTTTTAATTTACTTATGAATTAAGAGATCAAAAATGGCTCAAAAAGTATTTCAATCTCCATTGCTTGTTATTCCTTCAATCGACATAAAAGATGGTAAACTTGTAAGAATAGTTCAGGGAATACCTGAGGTTGTCCCATCGGTATATCCGGATGACCCAATCGAAATGGCAAAAATCTGGAGAGCTGAAAATGCAAAATGTCTTCATGTTGTCGACTTCGATGGTGCCTGGTATGGTTCAAATAAAAATTTACCTGTGATTGAAAAATTAATCCAATCAGTTGTTATTCCTGTTCAAGTCGGCGGTGGTTTGAGAACAATTGAAAAGATACGCGAAGCTTTTAAAATCGGTGCATCACGAGTTGTTCTCGGTACAATTGCGGTTACAAATCCTGAAATACTTCAACAAGCTCTTGACGAATTTGGTCCCGAGAAAATAATTGTTTCACTTGATGTAATTCAAAATTCTGTGATGATTTACGGAAGAAAAGAAACATCAGCTTTAAACCCTGTTAGTCTTGGATTAAATATGAAGACACTTGGAGTGAAAAGATTGATTGTCACTGATGTTGAGAGAAACGGTTTATTGCTCGGTCCAAATTTAGATTTATTAAAATTAATGGCTGAAAAAGTTGGTTTAAAAATTACCGCTTCTGGTGGAATTTCAGGTTATAAAGATTTAATCTCTCTTCTTGAGTTAACTCCGATTGGTGTTGATTCGGTAATTATTGGAAGAGCTCTTTATGAAAATAAATTCCCCTGCCAGGAACTCTGGCGTATTGCAGAATATGGATCAATAATTTGAGAAAAGCTATGAAAGAAGAAAACGAAAATATCCAGGTTCGCAGTAGTCTCTGGTCAAATATTTTCAAAGCAGAAAGCGATGAACAAAAAATCTTGGATTTGCTAAAAAAATTTCCTGCCTTCTCAGATCTCAAAAAGCGGGAATTAAAAATGATTAGAAAACTTGTTCATGTAAGAGAGTATTTACCTAATGAGATTATTTTTTTTGAGGGTGATCCAGGTGTTTCAATGTTTATAATTGAAAGCGGTAAAGTAGAGATTTCTCACACCTTTAAATCGGGTATTAAACAAGAACTTGCTCTGCTTTTTGCTGGTGATTTTATGGGAGAGTTTAGCGCAATTGTTGAAGGTTACAGAACAGCAACTGCTACTGCTTTAACGAATACAAGGCTACTTATAATCTTTAGACCTGATTTACTTGAATTAATTCATAAAGAACCTTCTCTTGGAGTTAAAATTCTGCTCGGCTTCTCAAAAATTTTTGTTGAGAAACTTAGAAATTTAAATCGAGACTATCTTAACCTTTACGAACTTTTAAATATTGAAAAACAAATTGAAAAGTGAGGTAACTATGGAACTGACAATCTCTAAGATTTTAATCCCAATCGATTTCTCTGAATATTCAAAAATGGCTCTTGATTATGCGGTTCAGTTCGCCAAAAAATTTAATTCAGAGTTAACCCTAATTTATGTAATCGAACCGATCGTTTATCCAAGTGATTTTGGACTTGGTCAGATTCCAATTAATCAGGTTGATTTTGAAATTCAATCAAGAGCTGAGGAAGAATTAAAAAAATTAATTGAAGAAAAAGTCCCGTCAGAGATTAAAGCTTCGTATGTAGTTAAAACTGGAAAACCTTTCTTAGAAATTATAAACACTGCTAAGGAATGCAATTGTGATTTAATCATCATTGCCTCTCACGGTCATACTGGAATTGAGCATATTCTTTTCGGAAGTACAGCCGAAAAAGTTGTGCGAAAATCACCTATATCTGTTTTAACTGTAAGGGAGAAGAAGAAAAAAGATTAATTTTTTCTTTCAAGGATAAAATTAACAAGATCAATCAACGCTTGTCGACTCTGTGAATCAGGATATTTGTTTATAATTCCAATCGCGTTGTCAGCAAACTCTCGAGCTTTTTTCCTTGCGTAACCAAGCCCATCATATTTCTCAACAAACTCAAAGATTGAGTTTATGTCTTTAGTGGTTAGCTTTCCTTTAATTAAATTTTTAATGTTTTTTACTTCATATTTCTCAGCTTGAGCAAGCGCATAAATAATAGGAAGAGTTAATTTTTTATCTCTCAGATCATTGCCTGTTGGTTTACCCAAAATACTTGAACTACCTTCAAAATCTAAAATATCATCTTTAATTTGAAATGCGATCCCCAGTAATTCACCGAACTGCTTAAAATCATTAATTACGCTTTGATCATCTGTAATGCTCATTGCACCGATTGTTGTACAGGTTGAAAACAGAGAAGCCGTTTTGTCAGAGATAATTCTGTAATAGGTTTCCTCATCATTGTTTAATTTTCTGATTTTTTGAATTTGAAGTAATTCCCCTTCACTCATTCGCTTAACTGTATTTGTAATAACTTTGAGAAAACTAAATTCATCATTATCGACTGCTATTTGAAGTCCCCGAGCTAGAAGATAATCGCCCATTAAAACAGCTATTCGATTTTTCCAGATTGCATTAATTGATGGCAATCCCCTTCTTGTATCGGAATTATCAACAACATCATCATGAACTAGTGTAGCTGTGTGTAATAATTCAACGAGAACAGCTCCTCGATAAGTGTGCTCATTCACATCACCTAAAGTTTTAGCTGAAAGAAGAACAAGCGTAGGCCTGATTCTTTTCCCCTTTTGTCTTAAAATGTATCGTACAATAAGTTCAACTAATCCCACCTTCGAACGCATTTGGTTCGAAAAAAAAGATTGAAACTGTTGAAGCTCTTCTTTAATTGGTTCTGTAAAATTCTTTAAATCTTTATCCTTCACTTTTCTTTCTCATTGAAATTTTTGAAACCCAAATACTTATTTCATACAAAAGAAATAACGGAATTGCCAATAAAGATTGACTAACTGGATCAACTGTTGGTGTAATGATCGCAGCAACGATCAAAATTATCACCACTGCAAATCGCCAGTATTTTCTTAAGATAGTTGGATTCAATAAACCTATTTTAGTCAAAAAGAACGAAAGCATTGGTAATTCGAATACAATGCCGGATAAAATTATCATACTGATAACAATTGAAAGATATTCATCAATTGCAAACCTGTTCTCAATTTCTGAGGTTCCAAATGTAAAGGCAAAATTCAATGAATAAGGTAACATTACAAAATAGGCAAACAGAACACCAACAATAAAAGACAAAGAAGTAAATATGACGATTAATGAAACATATTTTTTTTCATGCTTATGCAATGCCGGCTCAATAAACTTCCAGATTTGATAGACTATCCAGGGCAAACTCAGAATTACACCACTCATCATTGCTACTTGAAAGTATAAAAATAATTGTCCAAATGGCTTTAAGTTTTGAAGCTTAATTCCACTTTTAATTGCTGGATAAAGAAGAACATCATTTATAATCTGTTCTATAAAAATCCACGAGATGATTGATGCAATAACAATACCTATTAAGGACTTAATAATAGTCCATCTTAATTCTTCAAGATGTTCAAGGAAGGTCATCTCCTTGAATTCTTCAGTGGTTTCTTCTTTGTCTATAACTTCTTTCCGAGACATTATTTTAGTGAGTTGAGGAGTTCTTTATAAATAGGAAATTTTGAGCAAAATTGTCTTACTTCTTCTCGAATTGATTTAAGATAATTCTCATCATTAAAATTAGATAAAGCCCTGTCAATAAAATCAAAGATTGTATCCATTTCTTCTTCTTTCATTCCGCGACTTGTGACGGCAGGTGTACCGATTCTAATTCCACTAGTAATCATTGGACTTTGGGTATCGAACGGTACCATATTCTTGTTAACGGTAATGCCGGCAATTCCAAGTGCATCTTCAGCTTGTTTACCTGTAATTCCCTTTGATCTTAAATCAATTAAAATTAAATGATTGTCTGTCCCTCCTGTTGTAACTTTATATCCTTTCTCTAAAAATCTTTGAGCTAATCTTTTTGCATTTTTAATTACTTGTTTTGAATATTCCACAAACTGAGGTTGAAGTGCTTCACCGAAAGCAACAGCTTTTGCCAGTATTACATGCATTAAGGGTCCACCTTGAATACCAGGCATCACGTTAGAATCAACGATCTCAGACATCATTTTAAGTCGACCACTTTTAGGAGCACGAATTCCTTCTCTATTTTCAAAATCTTTACCAATCATTATCATACCACCGCGAGGACCACGCAAAGTTTTGTGCGTTGTTGTAGTTACAAAATCACAATATGGCATTGGATCACTTAATAATTTTGATGCAATCAAACCTGCAGGATGTGCAATATCTGCAATTAAATATGCATTAATAGAGTCAGCAATCTCTCTAAATTTTTTATAATCCCAGTCTCTTGGATAAGCACTTGCACCAATAACAATTGCTTTTGGTTTATGCTGTTTAGCCAGAGTTTCAACTTGATCAAAATCTATTAGTTGATTGTCTTCTCGAACATTATAAGAAATGACTTCAAAAAATTTTCCACTGAAATTTACAGGTGATCCATGCGTTAAATGTCCACCGTGAGCTAAATTTAAACCCATTATTTTATCGCCGGGCTTTAAGATCGAGAAATAGACAGCCATATTTGCTTGTGAGCCTGAATGAGGCTGAACATTTACATATTCACAACCAAATAATTTCTTTACGCGTTCTCTTGCAAGGTCTTCAGCCATATCAACAAATTCACAACCGCCGTAATATCTCTTACCAGGGTAACCTTCGGCATATTTATTGGTTAAAACTGATCCGAGAGCATTCAAAACATCAAGACTGACATAATTCTCAGATGCAATAAGTTCAAGTCCTTCTTCCTGACGGAGAATTTCTTTAATTAAGATTTCATGTGCTTCGACGTCATTAATTTTGATGTTTAGCATTTGTATCTCTCTTCAATATTTTTGATTTTGTTAATTCTTTTTTCGTGACGACCACCTTCAAATTTTGAATTTATGAAAGCGTCAAGTATTTCTTCTGGAGGATCTTGAAGTTTAATTCTTGCACCAATTGCAATAATGTTTGCATCATTATGTGCTTTCGCAAAATGAGCCATTTCTTTTGAAGTGCACAATGCTGCTCTAATTCCCGGAACTTTGTTTGCAGCAATGGAAATTCCGATTCCAGTTCCACAAATTATACAGCCAAAATCACAGTTCTGATTTTTTACTTCAACAGCAACAGCTTCACCATAATCAGGATAATCTGTGCTTTCTTCGGAGAAACATCCTTTATCTAAAACTTCAAAGCCTTTCTGAATTAGAAAGGCTTTGAGTTGCTCTTTTAATTTAAAACCTGCGTGGTCAGAACCAATTGCGACTTTCATAATAATTATGGAACGGTTATACTTTTTCCAATCCAGTTATAGCAAGGTCCTTCAATTTTAATAACAGTACCAGATTTTAATCTTCTAAAGAAATATTCTTCTTTAGTTGGAACTGAATTTGCGAGTGACTTAATTGCATCATCAGCAATATTTGCAACACTAGGATCAACTGATTTAGCTTTTCGATATGTATCCACTGCCAGTTGTAAAACTACTTTATCCATAAATTCAAATGAACCACATTTCTGTACTGCAGCTTGGTAAAGTGTCGCCTCATAGATATAAGGCAATCCCCAATTCTTATCAATCTCAGCAGCTCTATAGAAATAATTTCTTGCTGTGGCAAACTGACCAAGTTCTTTATAGCAGATTCCCATATTCAAAGGATACTCTCTGACCTGCTTATTTATTTCCATAGCTTTTTTATAAGCATCGATTGCTTTGGAAAATTTTTCTGTTTTTTGATAACAGGTTGCAAGTCTTGACCAATAAGTTTCTGAACTTGGATCTTTCTTAACTAAAAATTCGAGTGGCTCGATAGCTTTTTCGTATTCTCCAGTTTGATAAGTTATAGAAGCATATTGCCAAGCTTTTTGTAAATTTTCTGGATCAAGTTTCCAGGCATTATAGGTGATTTCAATTAATTGTTCTATGTTCTCTGCAAGAGATTTCATTCTTTCAAGTGGAATTGGATTATTTGGATCTTTACTCGACGCTTCTTGATAAATTTCAAAAGCTTTTAGTCTGTAATTATTCTCATCGTTTGCCATTTTAACATAGAGTAAACCTAATCTGTCCACATAATAAAAATCCAAATCTTTATCTAATTCATATGCTTTTTCGTAAGCTTTAATTGCTTCCTCTTCTTTTCCTGAATACCAGGTTTCAAGATAGTAACCCATCTTTTTATAATAATAGGCTGCATTTTCTGGTTGTGTCTTTATGGCAAGGTCATAGACATACATCAAAGTATCAGCATACATTTTCTTTGTAGCTTCATCAACATTGGTCGAATCATGTAAATAAATTAAACAATCTTCAAGCTTAAGAAAGATAGTTTTGAATTTACCAGGATTAATTTCTAAGATTTCAAAGCCATAAGGCAGAGCTGTTTCATAATCACCGTTTTTATGATATTCAGAAAACAAACTCCACTTCCTGTAAATTTTTAAAGTATCAGGCTGGGGTGAAGGTTGTGAATAAATTTCAGTAAAACTGACAACGAAGATTAAACTAACAAAAATTAAAAATCTTGTTTTCATTTTGAACCTCTTTTTTATTCCTCGTTTCTTACAAACCAGATTTCAGCAAGATTTATTCCACACCAAAAGTTTAAGATAGATTCTTTAACCAGATTATTTGAACTTTTACCGCGCACTGAGTATTGAAAACCAATATCTATTAGATTTAACTGATCAATCGGGAATGAGCTTCCGACTTTAATTCCGTATTCTATTATTTTTTCATTATTTATTTTTACGCCTACATCTTTTACAAAAAATCCAACTCTAAATGTTAATGCATCAATAAATTTTTCTGGCCTTTCAAGTGGAAGGTATTCAAAACCAACAGAGAACACATTTTGATTTACCGGAGAAAAATTTGAGAATGTATTTGTATTTAAATTTGTCCAGTTCTGATTCAAAAAATCTACACTTGCCGTTAATCTTTGTGTAAGTCTTGAAGATAATCCAATTGCAAGCTGCGAAGGAATTTTTGAAGAAAAATCAGACATACTGATTGTATCAATAAAAATCCCTTGTTTAAGATCGATTAATTCAGTCTTTAAACTTGCGGAGCTAAGATAAGAAATTCCAATTCTCAAATCATTTAGAGGAAATTCTGAGAAATAAGTTTTTATGTTTTCAGAAATAAAACCAATTCGAAAAGCTGCACCTTTGAATTTTATTTGACTTGTAAATTCAGGCTTAACATAATCTTGATTTAAGAATTCTGTTGAAAGTTTTCTGTTAATAGTTCCAATTAAAAAATTTGACGAAATTCCGAACGAACCAATATTCTTTTGATAATAAGAAAGACCAACAAAATAATTTGTTAAACCGCCCAAACCTTCATATTTGACCTGATAAGGAATAGAATCAAACAAATTGTTCGGAGAGAGAACTTTATAATTCAAGCGAGTGAATGGTAAAATCCCGCCTGATAAAACAATCCCATAATCTCTTTGTATAGGAACAGCAAATAATAAATTTTCAAATGACCCCGATGTGTATCGATTGCTTGAACTAAAATCTTTGTAATTATTAGATGAATAATTGAAAGCTGCCAAAAATTTCACAAAACGGATTTTAGTTGTACTCGCTGGATTAAAAGGGTTGAGATCGAAATTTTCATTCCCTGCAATTGAGAGTCCTAAACCGCTTCTTCTCGCTGAAGGATTAATATTTAATTCTCCAACTCCAAAATTCGAATAAACGGAGGCTGCCTGTCCTAATACCAAATTTACCAATGCAAAAGTAAAGAATATAATTTTCTTCATTTCTTAAATGTATAATTAATAATTAATTGGGGTCTTTTCGAAATAATTGCTGATTTTGGTCCATAAAAGACAAATTGTTCAACTCCACCATCGGGGTCTCTTGTACTCAGTAACAATCCTCTGTTTGAATTATTATCAATCCACTTCTGAACAAAATAATTTATTTGTCCTTCGTAATAACCTTGATTTTTCTTCGTAAGCACAAAAGTTACTGCACTATCAATTGAAATATTTGAAGAATCTGTAATGTATTGGACAAACAATGAATCTTGATAACTCGTTCCAAATTTTGACTGAAGTGTATCAGGATAAAGTCTCAAATAAGCCGAATTAACAATCGCTGACTTCGGAACCAAACTGATATCGAAAAAAATAAATGATTTTTGTTTTAATCCTGATTGAAGTACTAACTTTGTCTCATCAAAATTAATTGGTGAAGTTTTTTCTACAACATGCAGATCAGCATCTACAAAATATTTTAAAGAATCTGTTTTATTGTTGTAAGTTGCAACCACTTCAAGCACAATTGGATCACCCAGGTAATAAGCATTTGATGAAGCAAATCCTCTGATATAAGTTGTTGATGGATCAGGTTCGAGTAAAATTCCTTGAAGTTTTCTCGATGAATCCGCTGCAATTAACTTAAACCAGTTCAACACTTTTTCTGGATTTAATTCAGAGTAATAAAGCGTATCATCGTCTATATTCCTGATTACAATATTTTCACTCTCAATCTCATATCTGCCGCTTTTCAAACTATCAATATTAAATTTATATTCATCGAAAAAAGTAAAAATTTCTTTCACCTGAAAATTAAACACATTCGAAGTTGTATCTCCGAATTTATAAACAGGATTCATTTTAATGCGAGCAGAATTAATAACGATATTAGAATTTTTAACTGCATCTTTCATTTCAGAAGAAAGACCGATTATGAATCTAATTAATGAATAAGCTTTTAAGTCATCATATTTCCCGACAAGAATTCTTCTAGTTCCACCTAAAATATCAGGTTGAATAAGTTCCTTGTGATACGAAAATGCGGAGTCACTCGTAGAGTCAAAACGTTTAACTAGGAGCGAATCAATCGGATTAAGCAAATTGTATCCTGTGATTGAGGGATTTTCAGAACAGGATGAAAGAGAAAAGATGATGATGCCGATAAGATTTAATTTAAGGAAATTGATGATCAGTCTTTTCAATTTTACTTAGTGTCCTTCAATAATTTTTTATACAATTCAACATATTTCTTTGCAGATGCATGCCAGCTAAAATCTTGAGACATCGCATTCTTCATTAGTTTAACCCAGCTTTCTTTGTCCTGATATAATTTCAATGCTCTTTTAATTTCTTTCATCATATCTTCGACTTCATACTTTTTAAAGACAAAGCCTGTTCCTTCATCAAAGTTTCCATTCAATCTTACAATAGTGTCTGCAAGACCACCTGTATATCTGACAATTGGAATTGTTCCATACTTCAAAGCATATAATTGTGTTAGTCCACAAGGCTCGTATTTGGAAGGCATTAAATACATATCTGCGCCAGCTTCAATCAAATGAGCTAATTCCTCATTAAAACCTGCAAAGAAACCAAATTTCTTTGGATATTTTTTCTGAACTTTTTCAAAAAATTGTTGATACTTTTTATCACCCTGGCCAAGAAGTACATATTTAACATCAAGTTTCAAAATTTCTTCAATCGCATCTTGAATTAAATCGATACCTTTCTGTTCTGCGAAACGAGAAATAGTGCCAATTACTGGAACTTCTAATTCAACTGGAAGCTTGAGGTATTCTAGCAAAGCTTTTTTATTATCAAGTTTTCCTGAAAGGTCTTTAATATTATATTTTGCTGGAATATACTTATCCGTTTCTGGATTCCAGACCGAATAGTCTACTCCATTAATTATACCATAGAAGTCATTTTTTCTTTTCTTAAGTGTGTTTTTAATTATTCCACCAAGTTCATCGATTGTACAAAGTTCATCAGCATATTTCTCACTAACTGTTGTTACTGCATCTGCATAAACAACCCCAGCTTTTAGAAAACTGATTTTACTTCCGTCTTCAACTGTTATTTCATTTAAGACTGAATCTGGAAGCCCGGTTAATTTAAATACTTCTTTCGGAAATACACCAGGGAAGTCAACATTATGGATAGTGAAAACAACTTTCGTATCTTTTAAGATATCCAGATCTGCATAAACAGTTTTAAGATATGCGGGAATTAAACCAGTTTGCCAATCATTACAATGAATTATATCTGGTGTCCAGCCTAATTTTTTGAGCATCTCCATGATGCCTTTAGCATAAAGAATAAAACGCTCGTGATTATCAGGATAATCCTTTTTTGTATTTATATCCTGATAAAGACCTTTTCTTGACCCAAAATATTTTTGGTTGTCGAAGAAATAGATCTGGACTTTAACTTTTGAGCCAACCAGGAAACAAGAACGCATACTAACCAACTCTATCTCATTGCCGAGATGAATTGGTATTTCCTTCAATCTTACAATTTCGTGGATTTTAAATTTTCTCTCATCCACTGCCCCATATTTAGGAAGTACTAATCTAACTTCATTTCCAAGTTCCATTAAAGTTTGAGGCAATGCAGAGGAAACATCAGCCAGACCACCAGTTTTTACAAATGGTGAAGCTTCTGAGGTAATGAAAAGTATTTTAAGGTTTTTATTCTTCATCTTATTCAAAAAAATTTTCCACAAAATTAAAGAATTTCTAAAGTATTTACAATTACTTTATTTTTATATTAGAAATCAGCAAAACACATACTTTTAATAAGTAAATAAATTTTTAATATTGATTTAGTATTATACTTTAAAAGAAATTTATAATTTATTGTACTACTTGATATTATCATACAAAAAAATTATTATTACACTATAAAAACGAGGTTATTATGAAAAATCAATTAAAAAAATCCATCGTTCTCTTCGCTGCTCTGGCATTTGTATTTTTTGGTTGTTCAGCTTCTGAAGTAACTGAAGAATATGAAGGCGGCCAAAAAGATGTTGTGTATCAGACTGAAAAACCAGCTCAAACACAACAAACAGAAACAGCCACTCCTCAGCCGACCGCTACAGAAGTAACGCCGACAACTCAACCTGAATATATTCCACAGGGACCACCAACACCACCACCTCCGCCTCTAAAGGTTAATCTGAGTTCAGAAAGTCCTAAAGAACAACCAACTATCGAAAGCAAGCCAGTTGAAACTTCACCACAGTATTTATACAAAGTTCAGGTTTTCGCTTTTAAGAGTAGACTTAATGCAGAATCTGAAGCACAAAAAATCAGAAAAAGAATGCCTGATCAAAAAGTTTATGTAGAGTTCCAAGATAACCTATACAAAGTCAGGCTTGGAATATATTCAAAGTGGGAACACGCAAAAGGAATAAAAGATGCTTTATATAATTTAGGGTACACTGATAGTTTTATAGTAACTGAAGTTAAACAGTAAAGTGTTCAGAAGATTATTTTATTTTTTATTTTTTATAATTTTTTGTTTTGGCTGCTCAACCAAAGTTGAGAAAAAGCAAGGTGTAATTTCTAAAGAGCAAGTGGATATTGTAAAGTTTTCTCCACTTGCTCAATTTATTTTAAAAGAGGATAGTTTAAATCTTTTTGAGACTTTTATTGAATTTGAAGTGGACAACTCTAAACAAAATTCCAATCTTCTGCTTAAAAAGAATAATCAATTAAATTTACTTTATTATGTTCATGTTGGATTAACTGATGTGTATGATGAAATTGTAAACCTGAGATCACAGATTACAAACCTTTTACCTGATGAAAAAATTTCAATTGAATACGATACTCCGTTTTACAGACTCAAAATTGGACCTTATGCATCTCGCTCAGAGGCAAATGAAATTTTTAGTATATTAGAAAGAAAAAATTTTCCGTCTCTGAGAATTCGAACCGAAAATCCAAAATGAAATGAAAATTCTTCTTTATCGAGCTAAGCAACTTCTTACCTGCAAACCCGCAAATAGAAAATACAAACGTAAGAGTGAATTAAACGAAATTGATATTCTTGAAAACGCTTCATTAACTATCCAAGATGATAAAATTGCAGATATTAGTCTAACAAATGAATTTGATTTCACTAAATTTGATCTTGTTCTGGATTGTAGAAATAAGGTAGTAATGCCAGGTTTAATTGACTCACATACACACTTAATTTTCGCAGGTTCAAGAAGTGATGAATTCGAAATGCGAGTCGCCGGAAAAACCTATGAGGAAATTGCAGAAAAAGGCGGAGGAATTATTCGAACAGTTCAAGCTACTCGTAATTCTTCAAAAGAACACTTAATCGAGCTATCATTAAAGAGACTTGCGGAGACTCTTTCTCGGGGAATTACAACCACCGAGATAAAAAGTGGTTACGGCTTGGATTACGACACTGAAATAAAAATTCTTGAATGTGCGAATGAACTTCAAAAACTTCAACCTGTTGAAATTACTTCTACTTTTTTAGGTGCTCACACCGTACCAAAAGAATATATAAATAATCGTTCGGCTTATATTGATTTGATTATTAACAGACTTCTTCCAGAAATTTCACAAAGAAACCTTGCAAAATTCTGTGATGTGTTTCTTGAAAAGAGTGCGTTTACTTTAGATGAAACAAGAACAATCTTTGAAAAAGCAAAGCAATACAATTTTGATCTTAAGCTTCACTGTGATCAATTTAATTCAATGGGTGGAGTTGGATTGGGAATAGAATTTGGTGCAAAGAGCATAGATCATCTTGAAATGATTACTGATCAGGATTTAAAAAGTTTATCACAAACTGATATTGTTGCAACCATCTTACCAGGAGTTTCTTATTTCCTAAAAATTCCATTTTCTCCAGCAAGGAAGATGATTGATGAAGGCTGCATTGTTTCAATTGCGACCGATTTCAATCCAGGCTCTTGTACCTCCCAGAATCTTCCTTTAATGATGAATATGGCAGCTCTATATAATGGAATGAAACTAAACGAAACCATTAATGCAGTGACTATTAATGCTGCTTATTCTTTAGGAATAGAAGATAAAGTTGGAAGCCTTGAAGTTGGCAAGCAAGCAGACATTTTAATTCTGGACACCGATGATTATAAAAATCTTGTTTATTACTTTGGTAAAAATTTTGTAAAAACTGTAATCAAAAAAGGGAAAGTTGTTTATGAAAGAAATAATTGAATGCGTTCCAAATTTCAGTGAAGGCAAAAACGAAGAAACGATCAATGCGATTGCTGAAGCGGTCAGAAATACAAAGGAATGCAAATTATTAAATGTTGAACCAGACCGTGATTACAATCGTGTGGTTGTAACTTTTGTTGGAACAAAAAGAGGAGTTCTAGAAGGTGCAATTAATGCATCCTTAGCTGCTGCAGAAAAAATTGATATGACAAAACATAAAGGTGAGCATCCACGAATTGGTGCAATTGATGTTGTTCCGTTTATTCCAATACGCAATGTTTCAATTGACGATTGCGTTGAAATTTCAAAAGAGTATGGGAAAATTATTTCAGAAAAGTTAAACATTCCAGTTTATTTATATGAATACTCAGCAACAAAGCCTGAAAGAAAAAACTTATCTGATATAAGGAAGGGCGAATACGAAGGATTACCAGAAAAATTAAAAGATCCTGAATGGTATCCGGATTTTGGTAAAGCGGAATTTAATCCTAAGCTTGGTGCAACAGTAACTGGATGTAGATTCTTTCTTATAGCTTATAATGTAAATCTAAAAACCCAGGATGTGAAAGTGGCTGATGAAATAGCTGGAATAATCAGGGAATCAGGGAAACCATTAAGAGATGAGAACGGGAACGTCGTAAAAAAAGATGGAAAAACCGTTCGAGTGCCTGGAAAATTCAAAGCAGTAAAAGCTATGGGTGTCTCCCTCGAAAAATTTGGAATTACACAGGTTTCGATTAATCTTGTAAATTACAAAATAACAAATATGCACCAAGTTTTTGAAGCTGTTAAGGAAGAAGCTCAAAAATTTGGAGTTGAAGTTTGGGGAAGTGAAATTGTCGGACTTGTTCCTTTAGAAGCGATCCTTGAGAGCGGTAAATTTTATAATCCATCTCTTAATAATGAAGAAGATTTAATCCAAACTGCTATTGAAAAACTTGGATTGAGTAACCTTGCACCATTCAATCCAAAAGAAAAAATTATTGAATATTTAATAGAGGAGTAAAAATGGATTTAAAGAAATCACTTGAAAATTTTATCGAAGAAATTTCATCATCTTCTCCTACTCCTGGTGGTGGAAGTGTATCGGCTTTCAACGGAGTATTAGGAACATCACTTGGTTTGATGGTTTGCAATCTGACTATCGGCAAGAAAAAATATGAAAGCGTTGAAGCAGAAGTTTTAGAAATCAAGAATCGTTTACAAAACTTCAGGGAAAAATTCCTTGAACTTTATGATGAAGATTCAAAAGCATTTGACAAAGTTATGGAAGCCATAAAACTTCCAAAGGAAAGTGAAGAAGACAAAATAAAAAGAACTCATGCAATTGAAGATGCAACAGTTTATGCGACCGAAATTCCAATTAATGTAATTCAAGCTTGCTCCGAAGTAACAAATGATTTAATTCGTCTTTGTGAAATTGGGAATCAAAACTCGTTGAGCGATGCAGGTGTCGCATTGATTTTAATTAAATCGAGTGCAGAAGGAGCAATGTTAAATGTAATGATCAATACCAAATCACTCAATGATCGGGATAGAGCTATGAATCTCGTTCTTTCAGCCGCACAGAAATTAACTGAATTAGAAACTAAAATAGATGAAGCATTAAAAAACATTAAGAAAAAATTAGAACTATGAAAAATAAAGTTATTTTATCCCTGATTTTGATTTTTCCATTAATTTGTTTTTCCCAGCCGAAAGTAAAATTGGGCATTGATGTTCTAAAAGAAGATTACAAGTTTTTAGTCGGCAAAAGAGTTGGTTTAATCACTAATTCAACTGGTGTTGACTCAAAATTAAATTCAACCATCGATATAATTTACAATCTACCCGGAGTAAAATTAGTTGCTCTATTTGGTCCAGAACATGGAGTTCGTGGAGATATATCAGCCGGTGAAAAAATTGAAAGCTATGTGGATTCCAAAACTGGATTACCTTTTTATTCGCTTTACGGAAAGACAAGAAAACCAACAAAAGAAATGTTGAAAGGAATTGATGTTTTAGTCTATGACATTCAAGATATCGGGGTTAGATCATATACCTACATTAGCACAATGGGATTGGCAATGGAAGCAGCTGCAGAGAACAATATTCAATTCGTCGTTCTCGATAGACCAAACCCACTGTCTGGTGAAAAGTTTGAAGGTTCAATAGTCAGAGAAGATTTCATTTCTTTCATCGGTCAATTTCCAATTCCATACATTTATGGTTTAACTTGCGGCGAGCTTGCAACTATGATTAATGAAGAGGGTTGGTTATCGAATAAAATGAAATGTGATCTGAAAATTGTAAAAATGCAAGGATGGAATAGATCAATGAGATGGGAAGATACAGGATTACAATGGGTTCCGACTTCACCACATATTCCACATTACTATTCAGCTCAATTTTATGCAGCAACAGGAATTTTAGGAGAACTCGGCGTAATTTCCGAAGGTGTTGGTTATACTCTCCCATTTCAATTGCTTGGTGCTGAATGGATTGATGAAAATGAGATTTCAAAAAATTTGAACAATCTTAAATTAGATGGCGTAACTTTCAGACCTGTTGTCTGGCGTCCATTTTATGGCAACTTTCAGGGGAAAGTATTGCATGGTGTTCAAGTTCACATAACAGATTTTCAAAAATGTAATTTAACATCAATTCAATTTTATTTTTTGCAAGAATTGAAAAAACTTTATCCCGACAAAGATGTTTTCGAGTTAGCGAAACCAGAAAGAATCAGAATGTTCGATCTTGCAACTGGATGGGATAATATCAGAAAAATTTTCAGTCAGAATTTTAATTACAATTCAATTAAAGAATTTTGGGAAAAAGAAGCAGATGAGTTTAAGACAAAAGCTCGGAAATATTTTATTTATTAGTCTGTTATTTCATTCTTTAACTTTTGGCCAGATTGCTTTCTTAAACTTCACTGATAAATCTACTTATGAAGGTAATTGGAATTTATCTCGAGATATACCTGATTTTATTGCCGATTACTTAAGAGAAAAATATGGAATAAATGTTTTTGCACCTTTAATTACTCAAAATATCTTAAATGAAAATCCTGAACTTTCACAATCAGAAATTTTACTTTCAAAGAATGTATCATATATAGTAACAGGAGTTATACAGACTTTTTCAATAAATCGGTTAATCGCAGGCGAACCTAAAGTTGCTCAATATGAAACTTACTCAAATGAAATTGTAATTGATTTCACGATTACAGATATCAAATCAAATAAAATAGTCTTCAGTGAAAAAATCGAACAGAAAAGCTCCGATCTTAGCGTTGGCGTTACAATTTTTGGAAGAGAAACAGACACAAAAAAAGAATTCAGCCAATTAAATCAAATTGAATTTGGATCAAATGAATTTTTAAAAACACTTGTTGGAAAAAACTTAATTAAACTTTGCGATAAATTTTCCAGCAAAATTGAACCAATTCTAAACCTCACTACTTATACCGTAAGCACAACGAAAGATTCAATTAGTTTAAAATCAAAATTCAAACGCAAAGTTATTATTGGTGAAATACTCTTTGTCGATGAAGAAACAAAAGAAGTTTTTATTAATCTTGGTAGGAAAGATAATTTAGAAACTGGTTCTATACTTCCTGTTTTTGCACCAGGAGATACTCTTAAAGATGAAAGTACAGGTGAAGTTATAGGGATAACAGATAAGAAAATTGGTGAAATTGAGATTATTGAAATTCGTGGGGATCGGTTCTCACTTGCAATCATCAAAGAGCAAAAGGAACCAATAAAAAAAGGTTATAAACTTCGAAGAATTGAGCTCTCACCTGAATAATTCTTCCAGATCAAAATCAACATCTGTAGTGGGCCATCTCGATTTCACTTTAATTGTATCCGGATAATAAATGAATGGATTTGAAAAACTTTTATAACTGAGATTTGATTTGGTAAATGGAATTGAAATTTTAACAAAATAATTTCCTGGTAGGATGTTTTTTATTTGATATTTATCCTCTCTTGTTTCAATTGAATAAATTTTAGTGTCATTTATTGATTTTGCTTCGACTAGTAGATTTCTATCAGGCTCTTTTCTGTTTTCCAAACGTCCAGAAATAGTACCATAATCTGCTTCACTATTTGTCTCAAATATTTTAGTGTAAATTGAATCCAGCTTCTTGCCTGAGAAATCTTCTAAGAAGCTTAAATTGATTCTAATTAAAACTCTCTCTTTTTGCTTCTGAGGTTCTAATTTAATTTTAAAGTTTGCGCTGTCCTGACGGGTTAATTCAAATCTGATTTTATTACCTGCTGTATCCGAAATCAATAAGGCTTCTAAAAAATTGTCATAATAAACTAAATCATTAAAATTGATTGAAATTTCTGGATTAAAAAATTCCAAAGATGATGATGAAAAATTACCTTGTATTGATTTGATTGTTACAGGTATTGTGTCAGAAATCATTTCTGAATAAAAAGTACTTTGGATCGAATCCAATTCATTGCCAGATAAATCTTTTAATCCTTTCAGACTTAAGACATAATCATAATTACTCTTCATTTTTGGCGTAACTAACATAATTGAATTTTTATCACTTAAGAAAAAGCCAAGCGGATTAAACTTTTCATTTTCCAGTGAATCGTAAATAAAACAATTTTCAATATTAAATGAAGAAGTATCAATAGGCTCACTAAAATTTAATAACAAATGATTTAAATCTATAAAGCGAACTGAATTGAGTGTTGGTTTAATAGTATCAATCTTTATCATTTCAAATTGAACATTTCGAATAATTCTTGAAGTATCATTTAATTCAAAATCTTTATAAGGTAATCCAATTTCATCTTCATTAATATCATAAATAAGATTTTTCATTTGTTCTCTTACAGCAATTATTCGATATAAACCGTTCGGCAATCCTGAGAGAATAAAGCTGCCATCTTTTGAAGTTTGACAAATAAAATCGGGTTTTTTCTGAGTATAGTCCACAAATTGTTTCAAAGTATCGATTAAATAAAAATAAATCATAATTCCGTCGGGTTTTTTGTCGTAGACTCTCCCTGAAATAATCCCCTGATCAATCTTTAAGCCGGTTGAAAAAGTTAAAGTAAAAGTTTCATTTAGTTTATTCCCCCTTAAATCTGTTATATCAGTGCCAAGAGAAATTACATAAGTTTGGTTCTCTTTTAGTTTTTCAGGGAAGATTAATCTTAATTTTCTGCCAGACCATTTTTGTTCAACTTCATCGCTAAGGTAAGGTGAGATAAAAATAGAATTCATCAAACTTCTTTTATTTATGTATTCGCTAAACTCAAACTCAACATAGTTTTTATTAAAATTAATTGTTCCATTTTCAGGGAAGGTGCGAATAACCTCTGGACTTTCTCTATCAACAGGTCCACCACCCGGCGGTAATTGATTTGCACAACCAGAAAATATTAAAAGAACTGTGCTGCACAATAAGATCAATTTTCTCATCTCATCAACCTTCTGTATCTAGATACATTTTTCAAATGTTCTGAGTAGGTTCTGGCAAAAATATGACTTTTACCATCACCTGATGCAACAAAATATAAAAAGTTATGCTTCTCAGGATTGACAGCTGCAATCAATGCATCTTTACCTGGACAATTAATTGGACCTGGAGGAAGCCCATAAACAATATATGTGTTGTAAGGTGAATTATTCTTCAAATGATTATAAGTAATTCTATTTGGTTTATCTCCGCTGGCATAGGCTACAGTCGGATCAGCTTGTAATTTCATATTTCTTTTCAATCGATTTAAATATACCCCAGCAATACGAGGCATCTCATCAACAAAATTAGTTTCTCCTTCAATAATAGAAGCCAAGGTTACAATTTGATTTTTAGATAAACCAACATCCCGTTCTTTTGGTTTAATCTTCTCATCATAAAATTTTTTGAATTCGTCTGCTAACCTTGTTAATACTATTTCGGGATTATCCAGTTCAGCAAATTCATAAGTATCAGGCATTAAATACCCTTCGAATGAAGTATGCTCAACTTCGTATCTTTTAAGTAATTCTTGATTTGATGCAATTTTTAAAAAATCATCGGAACTAAAATCAAAGGTCTGTTCAAATATTCGGGCAATTTCTTTCAGAGTTAATCCTTCCGGAATAGTTACTCGAACATTCACCAAATTTTTACCAGTCACCAGTAAATTCAAATAATCATAATTAGATAGTCCATATTTCAATAAATGGTAACCACTTTTAATTTTTGTTTCAGCACCAAGAAATTTACCAGTCGCAATAAAAGCCATTTTAGAATTGATAATCTTATACTTCTTCAAAGTGTCAGCAATCTGTGAAAAATTCATCCCCTTCTTAATGTAGATTTTAATTGGTTCATTTTGAACAAGATCATTGTTGTTAAAGAACCAATTTAATCCAAACATTAATACTAATATGAATGTAGCTAAAACAATTAACCAATCTTCTGTGGTAAGAACTTTGATAAGTTTAACTTTTTGCATATTAATCAATTAGGAAAAGGTTGAGTAATTTTTGACTGGAGATAATAATTGGTCTGGTACGACTTCAAGCCGGCAAATGCAATCATTGCACCATTATCTGTACAAAGTTTTGGCGAAGGCACAAATAAATTTGTACCTGATGGTAATTTTTCACTTAATTGTTTTTGAAGGTATTTATTTGATGCAACTCCTCCAACAACTGCAACATTCTTAACATTAAATTCTTCTACTGCAGCGATTGTTTTTTTCACCAATGCTTCAATGACTGCTTTTTGAAAAGATGCAGCGATATTTTTCTTTGAAACTTCACCTATTCCACCAGGATAATTTTTTTCGATAAATCTCAACACCGATGTTTTCAAACCACTAAAACTAAAATCATATTTACCATTTAGTTCAGCAATTGGAAAATTGTGAAAATTTTCATCCCCTTCATTTGCCAGTTTTTCGATATCTGCACCTGCTGGGTATTTCAGTCCAAGAAGTTTACCAACTTTATCAAAAGCTTCACCGGCTGCATCATCAATTGTGTTTCCTAAAAGTTTTACTTGATAAAAATCTTCAATCAAATATAAAGCTGTATTTCCACCCGAAACAAGCAATGCAATGTATGGAAAATTGATATCGGGATTTTCTAAAAAGACTGAATACAGATGTCCATCAATGTGATTAACCGGCACAAAAGGAATATTTAATGAAAGACTCAAACCATTTGCAAAGCAATAACCAACGATCAATGCACCAATTAAACCTGGACCTGCTGTAGCAGCAATTAAATCAATATCATTTAAATCTATAGATGCTGATTTTAATGCATCCTTTAATAGTGGTAGAATTTTTTGAAGATGAGCTCTGCTCGCAATTTCTGGAACAACACCACCAAACTCAGAATGAATTTTTTGTGAATAAATTTCATTGGTGATGATCCTGTTGTCTTGAATTATCCCAATTGAAGTTTCATCGCACGAGGTCTCAATTCCTAAAACTATCATCCTCTTTTTGCAAAAATATTTTTAATTATTGCGATTGGTAATTCCGGATTTTCTTTCATTCTTCGAATTGAATATCGATACCAATGAGTTCCGTAAGGAACATAAACTCTAACTTTAAATCCTTCTTGAGCTAATTTATCTCGTAAATCTACTTTTACACCCAGAAGCATTTGAAATTCAAAATCATTATTGGTTTTGTTGTATTTTTTAATTAGTTCTTTTGCACCATTTATTAATTTTATATCGTGAGTAGCAATTCCAACATAAATGTTTTCTTTGAAAAGGTAATCAAGTAGTTTCAGATAATTATCTCTAATTTCTTGTTTTCCTTTAAAAGCAATTTCAGGAGGTTCATTATAAATTCCTTTGCAAAGCCTGACGCTGCTGCCTCTTAAATAATCGATTGTATCTTTCAAATATTCTTCGCCTTTTCTCAAATAAGCCTGCATAACCATACCGCAATTCGAAAATTCTTTTCGAAGTTGTTTGAAAAGATTAATTGTATCAACTGTACACGATGAATCTTCCATATCAATTTCTATATAATTATTCAGCTCTCTTGCTTTTGTCAAAATTCTTTTCATATTCTCAAGACACAAATTATAATCTAACTTCAAACCAATTTGAGTTAATTTTATGGAAAGAGTTGAGTTTAATTTTTCCTTATTAATCGTTTCCAATACTTTAATTGCTTCCTCAACTGCTGCATTTGCTTCTTCCACATTTGTCGTATCTTCACCAAGCACATCCATTGTGGCTAAAATATTTTTAGAGTTTAATTCTCGAACTAACTTTACTGCATCTTCGAGGCGCTCACCAGCAATGTATCGAGATGCGAAAAGATAAATAAAAGATTTTGGGAAGAGCTCAACTAATTTAATGATTGCTGAATTTAGAAATCTCACAAGTTCTCTCCAACTTATTTCTTTTTTGGTTCTGTAAGTGTTTTTATCAAATTGTAGACGAAATCAAATTTTGAGTAAAGTTCTTCAAGCGAACCATTATTATAAATTACAAAATGAGAATGTTCTTCTGCTTCATCGGGATCAATTTGGTATTGAATCCTCTGAAAAAATTCATCAGGAGTTATTTTATCTCTTTCGATTGTTCTTTGGAGACGTAAATTCAAATCCGATTTAATCAAAACTATGTAATCAAATTTCTTTTCAATACCTGCTTCAAAAACAAGTGCAGATTCAACAAAAACTCTTTTACGATTTCTTTTATTAAACTCTTTTTGAGCCAGCCTCTGAATTTCAACAATTGTTGGTGGATGAACTATCTTAGTAAGCTTTTTGTGTAAATCAGGATTTGAGAAAATTTGATTGGCAATAAATTTAGTATTCAGCTCATTTTCAGAAAGGTAGGCTTCGTTCCCAAGAAGTTTTTTGATTTGATCAATAATTAAAGGTTTAGTCGTCATTAATTTTTTTGCAATTGCATCAGAATTAATGACGACTTCATTTTTATCTAACAGGTATTTAGCAAAGAGTGATTTACCTGTTCCAAGTCCGCCAGTTATAGCAATCAAAAATTTATTTTTCGGCATTAAATCAAAATGTTATTTCGCAAATGCAATTTTGCGAACTTCTCGAATAACTACAACTTTGATTTGTCCTGGAAATTCCATTTCTTCCTGAATTCTTGCAGCAATTTCTTGCGCTAATTTTTCAGCATTTAAATCATCAATTTTTTCATGTTCAACAACAACTCTAACCTCTCGTCCAGCTTGAATTGCGTAAGTTTTAGCAACACCTTCGAAAGACTTTGCAAGTGCTTCTAATTTTTCTAGTCTCTTTATATAAGTTTCAAGCGGTTCTCTTCTGGCACCTGGTCTTGCTCCACTTATTGCATCTGCAGCCTGGACAATAGCTGCAATTGGATGTTCCATTTCAACATCCTCATGGTGAGATGCAATAGCGTTTACAACAATTGGATGTTCATTATATTTTTTTGCAATTTCGGCACCAATAAGCGCATGAGGACCTTCGGTGTTTCTATCCAAAACTTTTCCAATGTCATGAAGTATTGCACCACGCTTTGCTAATACTGGATCTAAACCAAGTTCTGCTGCCATAATTCCAGCCAGTATTGCTGTTTCTTTACTATGCACCAAAAGATTCTGTCCATAGCTTTGACGATATTTCATTTTACCAATTAAACGAACGAGTTCAGGATGCATCCCATGAATCCCAAGTTCGATTAATGTATTTTCACCATCTTCGATAATCTGATCTTCGAGATCTATTTTCACTTTTTCAACAACTTCTTCAATTCTTGCTGGATGAATTCTTCCATCGGCAATTAATCTTTCAAGAGCTACTTTCGCAACTTCTCTTCTAAATGGATCAAATGCTGATAAGATGACTGCTTCAGGTGTGTCATCAACTATCACATCTACACCAGTTGCGGCTTCAAATGCTCTGATGTTTCTTCCTTCCTTGCCTATTATTCTACCCTTCATCTCTTCATTTTGAATCTGAATGACGCTAACAGTTGTCTCAACAGAATGATCAGCAGCAGATCTTTGAATTGCTTGAACAATAATATTTCGAGCTTCTTTCTTCGCTTCTGCTTTTGCTTCATCACGAATTTGCTTGATCATTTGAGCAGCTTCAGTTTTGGCTTCATTAATTAAATTTTCAACCAACATTTTCTTAGCTTCATCTTGAGTGAGTCCTGCAATCTTTTCAAGGCGATGAGTTTGTTCTTCAATGAGCGCATTTAATTGTTGAGTTTTCTGCTCATATTCAGAAATCTTTTCATTTAATTTTGCCTCAAGATCCTGAATTTGTTTTTCTTTCTTTTCTAAAAGTTCGGTCTTTTTATCAATTGCTTCTTCACGAATTTTAAGCTGACGTTCATAATTTTGGAGATTATTTTTCTTGTTGGTGACTTCCTGTTCGAAAGCCTGTTTTTTCTTGAACCACTCATCTTTAACTTCAAGAAGCTTTTCTCTTTTTATGTTGTTTGCTTCTCGTTCGGCTTCTTCAATAATTTTTTTAGCTTGTTTTTCAGCAGATGCAATGCTTTGTTTTCCGACTTGCGAGTTTAAAGTCCATCCAATAAAAAACAACGCAACGCTGAAAATCACAATCAAAGGTATTAAAATATAAAGTTCCATAGTATCATCTCTCTTTAGTTATAAATAATTACCGCTCCAGAACTTCAAGATAGGATTGAGAACCTATCTATGCACAGTGGGTGTTAGCTCAAAAGCTTTTTACTTCCACCGTGCTAAGTGATTGTTTTCACAACAATTTCACTTAGCATCTCGCTAAAAGCGAGTGAGGCCTGTAATACGCTTTTGAAGTCTAACTCCCTTTGTTTTGGGTGTTAGTCCTCAATTTTTTTCTTTAGAAGTCTGGAGCGGTTAGAAGTGAAACTTAGCTGGAAATGTCTTCAAGAAGGAGGTTTAACTTATTCAATCGATCAGTTGCTTCCTTTAAATCTTTAGCCGAGTTTTCTTTCTCAATAAAATAATCATTTGCGATATTCAGAGCTGCAACTATTGCGATTGTATGTGGAGGTTGACCATTCATATCCACATTCAGATCATTCATTAGCGAGTTTACATATTCACTTACATTCCGTGCACGCTCTTCGTTATCCACCACTAATGAATATTCACGGTCAAATATTTTAATTTTCAATTTCTTGTTTGAAGACATTTCCAGAACTTTAGTTAATTAAGTTAATTATTTAAGTATACTTCTATCCTCTCCAGAATTTCAGAAATACGGTTTTTCAGGTTTTGTCTTTCTTTTTCAGAAATAATTACCGTATTTCTGGCTTTTTCCAGCTGAATTTTCAAATTTTCAATTTCTTTATCTTTTTCAACCAAAGCGTTATTTAATTCTTCCAGCTGTCCTTTCAAATTTAACAATTCAAGTTTTAATTCTGAATTCTCTTTTTTTACCTCATTAAATCGGACAATAAATTTTTGCAGATTTTCTTCAAGTTTTGAAAGTGCCTCAAAAAATTTTGTCCGATTTTCGTTGCTCATTAATTCAATTTCCTGAGTTGAATGTTTAATTCTTTTTCAAGAGATGAGGTTATTTTGTTAACTCTTGCTTCAACTTCTTCTGCTGTCAAAGTCTTTTCATAAGATTGAAATTCTAATCTTATGGCAAGACTTTTCTTATCTGATTTTTTAGGGTCAAAATATAAATCAAACAAATAAACATTCACCAAAAGTCTATCTGCAGCACTCCAGATAACTTTTTCAATTTTCTCGTAAGCAATATCATTATCTACAAAGAAACTTATATCTCTTTCAACCTTCGGGTAATTTGAAAGCTTTTTGAATACAATAGAAGATTTCGGTAAAGTCTTTAATAATCCAAGATCAAACTCGGCGATGTAAACGGGTTTTTCGATATCAAATTTTTTCAAATAATCTTCTGTCATTTTATATAAAGAACCAATATAAGTTTTTCCAATAAACACTTTAATTTCAATAGAATAGAACGCATTTTCGGAAGCATAATAAGAAGTGAAATTAATATTGTCAAGCGAAAGTTTTTCCAGCAATGCTTCGACTATTCCTTTCAAGTAAAATATATCACTAACTATCGCGTTTTCTTTCCAATTCTTATCGATTAATTTACCAGTTAAACAAATTCCAAGTTTTTCAAGCTCTACATAATCATCAACACCAACTACATTTTCTTTTTTTGCAATCATTACTCTGCCAATCTCATAAAGTTGAAGGTCAAATTCACTAAAACGATGATTCAACGAAACTGTCTTCAACAAACCGGGAATTAAGCTTGTTCTTAAATGAGAAAGTTCCTGACTGATTGGATTAAGAATTTTTACACTCTTTAAATTATCAAAATGAGCTTCATCTTCGCTTAATAAAGTATTATTCATTACTTCGTACAACCCATAGCCAGTTAAAATTTCTCTAATTTTATCTTCCAGTCTAGGCTGAATCTTCTCAATTGATATCTCAAAATTTATTCTTGAGTCGCCCGGGATTTTATCATAACCGTAAATCCGTGCAACTTCTTCAATTAAATCAATTTCCCTCGTTAAATCTGGTCTGAAGGATGGAATTGTGCAAATTAAAATATCTCCATTTGATTTTTGCACCTGAATATTTAATCTCTGAAGGATATCAACTATTTCATCGCGTGTTAATTCTATACCTAAAATCTTATTAGTTCTAGAAACACGAAGCTCAACTTCGACATCATCAAACTTAACTGGATTTTCATCGATATATCCGCCAATTATTTCGCCTCCTGCCAGTTCTGCAATCAATTGTGCTGCTCGATTAGCAGCAACTAAAGTATTTTTATAATCTACTCCTCTTTCAAATCTATATGATGATTCAGTTGACAATCCAAGTTTTTTGCTCGTTCTTCGAATGCTTTTAGGATTAAAATATGCACTTTCAATTATTACATCTTTAGTATTTTCAGAAATTTCAGAATTTGCACCACCCATTACACCCGCGATTGCAATTTTTTT
This sequence comes from Ignavibacteria bacterium, assembly GCA_013177855.1. Taxonomy (NCBI): domain Bacteria; kingdom Pseudomonadati; phylum Ignavibacteriota; class Ignavibacteria; species Ignavibacteria bacterium. Next base: position 121,246 of record JABLYA010000001.1, on the reverse strand, counting down.
GACAGCATCGCAAATCATCAGCATTGAAGAATCGAGAATACGCTCTTTACCATCAAGCGTAACAAACTTTTCATTTTCATCTGCATTCTTAACAATTATCTTACCACCTTCAATTAATCGAGCATCAAATGTGTGAAGCGGTTGACCAAGTTCAAGCATAACGAAATTGGACACATCAACTATGTTGTTAATTGGTCTTATACCGACATTGGTTAGATAATTTTTTAACCATTGTGGTGATTCTTTTACTTTAACATTTCTAACCATCCTTGCACAATATCGAGGACAATCGATTTCATTTTCAATTTCGACTTTCAAATACTTTTCAATTCTATCCTCAACTTCGTCAAAATCAATTTTTGGAAAGACAAATTTCTTTTTAGTTAATGCAGAAAGCTCACGTGCAATACCAACATGACTTAATGCATCAGGTCTATTAGGTGTAATACCAATTTCTAAGACATAATCATTTAATCCTAGATATTCGTTTATTGGCATACCAATCGGGGCATTATTATCAAGAACCACAATACCAGTGTGATCATCGCCGAGCCCGAGTTCCATTTCGCTGCAAATCATTCCAAATGATTCGACACCTCGAATTTTTGCTTTCTTCAACTTCTCACCAGTGCCTGGAATAATTACACCGAGAGGAGCAAAAACAATTTTTTGTCCAGCTTCAACATTTGGTGCACCACAAATTACTTGATAAATTTCTTTTCCGTCATTTACCTTACAAACGGAAAGTTTATCAGCATTGGGATGTTTTTCTTTCGAAATGACTTCACCAACAACAAAACCTTCCAAAGATTTACCAATTTCCTCAATTGCCTCTACTTCAAGGCCTGAGTTTGTAAGAATGTTTTTTAAATCAATCGGCGAGTAATTTGAAATATCGATGTAATTTTTTAACCAATTAAGTGATACTCTCATAAGCTTCTAAACTGTTTTAAAAATCTTAAATCATTTTCGAATAAAATTCGGATATCATCAATTCCATATTTTAACATTGCAATTCGTTCAATACCCATTCCGAAAGCATAACCGGTGTAGAGTTCTGAATCATAATTCACAGACTTAAAAACATTCGGATCGACCATTCCACAACCGAGGATTTCAAGCCAACCTGTATACTTACATAATCTGCATCCTTTCCCTTTACAAATAATACAACTTACATCCATTTCTGCACTTGGTTCAGTAAAAGGGAAAAAACTTGGACGGAAACGAATTGCCACATCAGAACCATAAAACAATTTTGCAAAATTGATCAAAGTCCCTTTTAGCTCTGCAAATGTTACATTCTTATCAACATAAAGTCCTTCTACCTGATGGAAGATACAATGACTTCGAGCTGAGATTGCTTCATTCCTAAAAACTCTTCCAGGTGCAATTATTCTAATTGGTGGCTTATGACTTTCCATATACCTGATTTGTACTGGAGAAGTATGAGTTCTTAGGAGTAAATCTTTAGAGATGAAAAATGTATCCTGCATGTCGCGTGCGGGATGGTCTTCAGGGAAATTAAGAGCAGAAAAATTGTAGTAGTCAGTTTCTAACTCCGGTCCTTCCGCAATTACAAAGCCAAACGATTTAAAAATTTCTTTAATCTCGTCCAGAGTTTTTGTAATAATATGCTTTGCACCAATTCTCGGTTTAATACCGGGTAAGGTAAGATCTTCTTTCAGTTCGACTTCTTTTTTCTTTGGAAATTTTTGAAGAAGAAGCTCGTATTTTTCTTCCAGATCTTTTTTAAGAAGATTAAGTTCTTTTCCAAATTGTGGTTTTAATTCTTTTGGTATCTCTTTTAGTTTATCAAATAGATTAGCAATTAACCCTTTGCGGGCTAAATATTTAATTCTAAAATTTTCAACATCCTGATAAGAAGAAACTTTTTCAAAATCTTTTTGAGCTTCTTCTGCTACCGATTTAATTGATTCCAGATTTTCCATAGTTTTTTAAAATGAAATTCCCTACCAATAGGTAGGGAATCCAATTAATTCATTGCAAATTTTACAATTTCAGAGAATGCTTGAGGATTTTCGTATGCAATGCTTGCGAGGAGTTTACGATCTATTCCAACCTGTTTCTTTTTCAAGGCTGAAATTAACTTTGAATAAGTCGTTCCATTCATCCGAGCAGCTGCATTAATTCTCGTAATCCAGAGAGAACGAAATTGTCGTTTCTTTAATTTTCGACCAACATACGAATGAAGCAAAGCTTTTTCGACTGAATTTTTTGCAATTGTATAAACTTTGCTTCTTCTTCCCCAATATCCTTTCGCTTGCTCTAAAATTTTCTTTCTTCTTCGATGCGAAGCAACTTTATTTTTTGATCTTGGCATAGTCTATTTCCTCATCAATTATTGTTGGATCATAACTTTGATACGTTTTTGATCAGCTTTTGAGACCAATGTCGGTTTTCTAAGTTTTCTTTTTCTCTTAGAAGATTTTTTTGTTAGAATATGGCTTCTGTAAGCTTTTGATCTTTTAAATTTACCAGTGGCAGTTCTTCTAAATGATTTAGCTGCACTTTTGTTAGTTTTCATCTTGGGCATTTAAATCACCTCAATTTGATTTTTTAACCTTACTTTTATCAAGAATTAATATTGCCGTCATTGAGCGCCCTTCGAATTTTGGAGGGCTTTCAACTCGAGCAATGTCGCTTACTTTCTCAATTAATTTGTTTAATAATTCTTCACCTTTTTCAGGATAAATCAATTCACGTCCTTTATAAATCACAGTCGCTTTTACCTTATAACCATCAAGTAGAAATTGTCTACAATGCCTTGCCTTAAATTCGAAATCATGTTCATCAGTATTTGGATGAAACCTGATTTCTTTGACTTCAACAACTGCCTGTTTCTTTCTCTGAGTTTTCTCTTTCTTTTGTACTTCGTATCGATATTTACCATAATCAATAATCTTACAAACTGGAGGCTTAGCTTGTGGAACTATTTCTACTAAATCTAATCCTTTTGACTCAGCAATTTTAAGAGCTTCTCTCGGTGACATAATTCCGAGTTGAGTTCCATCGGTATCAATTACTCTAATTTGGGGAACTCTTATTTGCTCGTTAATTCTTAACTCACGGTTTGAATCTTTTGCGCTTATAACCTATCTCCTATTTAGTTGTGTAATTTTTTAGTTGTTATTTCGTCTAAAATTAATTGTAAGAATTGATTTAAATCAAATGAACCCAGATCGCCTTTTTTATGTTTTCGAACACTCACTGAATTGTTTTGCATTTCTTTTTCGCCAACGATAAGCATATAGGGGACTTTTTGATTTTCCCACTCACGAATCTTATAACCAACTTTTTCGTTCCGCTTGTCTAATTCAACTCTGATATTGTTATCAAATAAAATTTGATAGACCTTTGATGCATAGTCAAGATAATTTTCTGAAATCGGTAATATTACTACCTGAATTGGAGAAAGCCAGGTTGGGAAATATCCTGCAAAATGTTCTGTTAAAATTCCAATAAATCTTTCAAAACTTCCAAAGATTGCTCGGTGAATCATTACAGGTCTTTTACGTTCATCATTCTCATCGATATACTCAAGCTCAAATCTTTCTGGCATTTGAAAATCTAATTGAATAGTTGCTGTTTGCCAGGAACGACCGATTGCATCTTTAATTTGAATGTCAATCTTTGGTCCGTAGAAAGCACCTTCGCCTTCTTTTAATTTATATTGAATTCCATTTGATTCCAGAGCTTGTTTCAAAGAATTCTCAGCCTGATTCCATAACTCTAAGTTGCCCATTGCTTTCTCTGGACGAGTTGAAAGATTGTAACTTGGCGAGAAGCCAAACAAAGTGTAAAAGTCATTAATAAGTTTTAATAACTTCGTAATTTCATCTAGAATCTGATCGGGTCTAACAAAAAGATGCGCATCGTCCATTGTAATTTGACGAACTCTTAACATTCCACCGAGGGCACCAGAAATTTCATTCCGATGAAGCCTGCCAATTTCCGAAAGTCTTAATGGTAAATCTCTATAACTTCTTAACTTTGACTTATAAACAATGGTACTTTCAGGACAATTCATTGGCTTTAAGCTGTAAATTTCATCATCAACTTCAAGGATAAACATATTTTCTTTGTAATGGTCCCAGTGTCCAGATCTTTCCCATAAAGTTTTCTTAACAAGAATAGGTGTGGAAATTTCTTGATATCCTTGTTTATCGAGTGTTTCTCTTAAAAATTTCTCGAGCTCACGGAAAATAATCATTCCTTTTGGAAGCCAGAAAGGTGCAGCCGGCGCAATTTCATGGAAGAAGAAAAGTTCAAGTTCTTTCCCTAATTTTCTATGATCTCTTTTCTTTGCTTCTTCAAGTTGAACGAGGTAATCATCCAATAGTTTTTTCTTAGGAAAAGAAATTCCATAAACTCTTTGCATCGGTTTATTTTTAGGGTCGCCCTTCCAAAAAGAACCAGCAACTGATAGAAGTTTAAAGTATTTTATTTTACCAGCATGAGGCAAATGAGGGCCTCGACATAAATCAACAAAATCACCTTCCTCATACATACTTACCTGTTCATCACGGCTATCAATATCGTTAAGAAGTTCAAGTTTATATTCATCACCTTTTTGCTTGAAGAAACTAATAGCTTCATCAATTGAGCATTCTTTTCGGAGAAATGGCTTAGCTTCTTTTGCAAGCTCAGCCATCTTCTTTTCAATTTCAATTAAATCTTCGGGGGTAATTTTTCTATCAACATCAACATCGTAATAAAAACCGTTTTCAATTGCTGGACCGACACCAAACTTTGCCCCAGGAAATAATTTTTCAATTGCGTGAGCCATTAAATGAGATGAAGAATGCCAGTAAACTTCTTTACCTTCTTCATCATCAAAGGTCAGAATTTTTATTTCGGCATCTTCGGTAATTGGAGTGTATAATTCTTTAATTTTGCCGTTAATTTTTATAGCAAGTGCTTCATCAGCTAATTTGTGACTGATTGACTTAGCAATTTCCTCTCCAGTAATTCCGGAAGGAAATTCTTTTTCTGAGCCATCAGGAAATTTTATTTTAATATACTTATCCATTTCAAATTTTTAATTCTTATAAAACATTGCAAAAATAGAAAATTAAAGGGAGGTATTCAATTTTTTTATTAAATAATTGCTTCAACTTTCAAAAATAAAAGGAGTGGGCTCGACAAGATTCGAACTTGTGACCTCTTCCATGTCAAGGAAGCGCGCTAACCAACTGCGCCACGAGCCCATCAGAATTTCAAGTACCGAGGGCCGGACTCGAACCGGCACGGCCCCGAGGGGCCACAGGATTTTAAGTCCTGTGCGTCTACCAATTCCGCCACCCCGGCAGCATTTCAAAGAAATTGCGATACAAATTTAATCGATTAGATTTTCTTTATCAAATTAAAATTAATTTTTTTGCTCAACCAACTTAAACAAATTTGCCATTTCAATTGCACTCAATGCAGCATCAAAACCTTTATTACCTGCTTTAGTACCAGCTCGCTCAATTGCTTGTTCAATTGTATCTGTTGTTAAAACTCCGAAGATTACCGGTACTCCAGATTCAAGTGATACTTGAGCAACACCTTTCGAAACTTCTGCAGCTATATAATCAAAATGCGGAGTTTCACCTCTGATCACGCACCCAAGACAAATTATTGCATCAGATTTTTTTAAAGAAGAAATCTTTTTAGCCATTGCAGGAATCTCATAAGCTCCAGGAACCCAGAAGACCTCAACATTTTCTTGATCCACATTATGTCTTGTGAGACAATCAATTGCACCGTCTAATAATTTTTCAGTAATAAAACTGTTAAAACGGGAAACGACTATTGAAATCTTTAAGCCTTTCCCATCTAATTTGCCTTCAAATTTTTTATACATAATTAACTCCTTATAAAATCCTTAATAAATGTCCAAGCTTTTGTTTTTTGGTTTTAAGATATTTTTGATTCTTTTTGTTGGGTGGGATTTCGATTGGAATCCTTTTTGTAATTTTTAGGCCATAACCGCTTAAACCTATAATCTTCTTAGGATTATTTGTCAGCAATTGAATCGTGCTTAAACCCAAATCAGATAAGATTTGAGCTCCAATACCATAATCTCTTAGATCAGCTGGAAAGCCTAATTTCAAATTTGCTTCAACAGTATCAAGACCTTTTTCCTGCAAATGATAAGCATGAATTTTATTTTTAAGTCCTATGCCTCTACCTTCTTGATGCATATATAATAGAACTCCACGACCTTTTTCTGAGATCATCTGAAGAGCCTTTTCAAGCTGATCACCACAATCACATCTTAACGAATGAAAAATATCCCCTGTTGTACAGGATGAATGAACTCTTACATAAACATTTTTCTTACCAGCCACTTCACCTTTGACCAGAGCAAGATGATGTTCACCGGTTATTGTGTCTTCATAAAGATGCAATTGAAAATCACCGTATCGTGTTGGCAATTCAACAGAGAATAATTTTTTGACAAGCTTTTCGTTTTTTCTACGGTATTCAATTAAATCAGCAATTGTGATTATTTTCAACTTAAACTTTTCGGCTATTTTAATTAACTGAGGCAGTCTTGCCATTGTTCCATCTTCATTCATAATCTCACAAATAACCCCAGCAGGATATAGTCCGGCGAGTTTCGCTAAATCAACAGCTGCTTCCGTATGTCCTGCCCGAACCAAAACTCCACCTTCCTTATATCTTAAAGGGAAAATATGACCTGGTTTAATAAGATCTTCAGGTTTGGTCTTTGGATTAATTACAGTCTTAATTGTTAAAGCTCTATCGTAAGCAGAAATACCAGTGGTTATACCTTTTTTTGCATCAATTGAAACTGTGAAATTTGCTTCTTTCACCTCAGTTGGATTTTCTACCATTTGTTCGATTTTTAATTCATCAAGTCTTTCACCAATTATTGGAAGACAGATTAATCCACGTCCATATTTTGCCATAAAGTTTATGATATCGGGCGTGACTTTTTCGGCAGCACAAACAAAATCACCCTCGTTTTCTCGTGATGGATCATCAACGACAATTACTACTTTCCCTTTTTTAATATCTTTTATTGCTGATGGTATATCCGAAAAAATTTTCTTCTCTTTCTTCACTGCTTCGTTCCTAATAAATTCTTTAAACTCTTTTCATTACTTTCACTCTTTAATATTGAATTAACATATCGAGCAAGTATATCAACTTCAAGATTAACATAATCACCAACCTTTCGATAACGTAAGTTTGTGTGATTAAAAGTAAAAGGGATAATTGCAACATTAAAACTCTTGTGATTCTTTTCAGCCACAGTCAAACTAATTCCATCAATTGATACTGAACCTTTTTCGGCAATAAATTTTTCCAATTCATCCGGTATGGAAAACTTAAAGAGATAACTATCGGCAACTTTTTTAATGCTCAAGATTCTGGAGACACTATCAATATGACCAGTTACAATGTGACCATCTAATCTTGCTGATAGTTTTAAAGCTCTTTCTATATTTACAAATTCATTTCTTCTTAAAAACTTCAAATTAGTTCTTGAAATTGTTTCAGGCGAAATGTTAAACGAACATCTAAGTTCTTTATTTTCTTTTTTCAAATCTTTTACTGTTAAACAAACTCCATTTATTGAAATACTATCACCTGTTTTTATATCGTCTAAAGGAACTGAAATTTCAATTTCATTACTTGTGACTTTTTTTACTTTACCCAAAGTTTCAATTATTCCTGTAAACATATAGATTAATTTTTGATTATTTTACTTTTAATTAAAATATCCTCGCCTGATTTTTCAAAATGAATGATTTTAGTTCTAATTGCTCGCGAAATTTTGTTTATCCCTTCTCCTTCAACTGGTGATATAGCCTTTACACCACCAATAATCTTCGGTGAAACAAAAGAAACGATTTCATCAACTACTCCGCTCGATAAAGCAGTCCACGCAGTTAATCCACCACCTTCTATCAAAACAGAATAAATAGAAATTCGCTTAAGCTCTTCAATGATTTTTTTGAAATCAATCAGACCTTTCTTTGAATTAATATAAAGTAAATATTTTTTGTGTTTCTGTATTTGTTCAATCTTTTGTTTTTTATCTTTATTTGAGTAAATGATCACTGTCGCAAACTCATCTTGAATTACTCTACTATTTAATGGAATTTCAAGATCAGGATCCAAAATTACTCTTACAGGATTTTTCCCTTTTCCATGACTTGAAAGTTCAGGATTATCTTTAATAATTGTTTTAACGCCAACTAAAATTCCATCAAAGTTAGTTCTAAACTTATGAACCCATTCTCTCGATTTATCTGATGAAATCCATTTTGAATCACCTGTTGAAGTCGCAATTTTTCCATCAAGTGTCATTGCATATTTCAAAACAACGTATGAATTTTTCTTCTGAAATCTTTTTGAGTAATCTTCATAAAATTTTTTGATTTTAGATTGAAGAATTCCAACTTCAACTTCAATTTTGGCTTCTCTTAATTTTTTAATTCCATTTCCACTCACAAGTGGATTAGGATCTTTCATTCCGATATAAACTTTTTTTATCCCAGCTTTTATAATTGCATCAACGCAAGGTGGAGTTTTTCCATAATGACTGCACGGTTCTAAAGTCACAAACATTGTTGCATCTTTTGCATCTTCACCTGCTTCATTCAATGCGTTTATCTCAGCATGTGAGTCACCAAAAAATCTATGATAGCCTTCGCCGATTATTTTTCCATCTTTAACTATAATTGCACCAACATTAGGATTCGGGAAAGTTTTTATTCCTCCTTTTTGCGCTAAACTTAAGGTTAGATTCATCAACTTGTTTTTATCCATAAATCAAAATCTTTAAAATCTTTTACAAAATTAGACAAAAGGCGAGATATTTTTTGAGGGAACTTAGAGCCACCTGAGGGACTTGAACCCTCGACCTGCTCATTACGAGTGAGCTGCTCTACCAACTGAGCTAAGGTGGCTTTAGAAACGCACTATCTTAATTTCTTTTTATGACGATTCTTTCTTAATCTTTTTTTCCTTTTGTGCGTTGCCATTTTATGACGTTTTCTCTTTCTTCCGCAGGGCATCTTTTTCTCCTCTCTTTTTTAATGTGATTTTAAAAGTTCTGCTGCTCTGTGTCCTGCTTCTGTATGTTCACCCAGAGCAATACATTTTTGAAAATACTCTTTTGCTTCTACAACTTTTCCTTGATTTAAGTTAACTATTCCAAGATTTAAATAAGCAATTTGATGCTTGGGATTTTTTTGAATAACAGACTCAAAAATGTTTGAAGCTTTATCGTATTGTTTAAGTTCGAAATAACAAACTCCTAGATCAACTTCCGCATCATTATCATCAGGATTAAAACTTAGATACTTTTCATAATATCCAATTGCTTTTTCATAAAATCCCGAATCATGTGTCAAATGTGCAAGTCTTAATAATTTTTCTGGATCATCAGGATTATTTTTTAATTCATCTTCAAGTCTATTTATCTCATTGATTGCATTTAAATCTACTGAAGGTTGATTCTGAATCTGAGTTTGATTAAATGTATTTTGATTATCTCCAGCTTTAGAACTTTCAAAAGCATAATAGACTAGAATTAATCCCAATCCGATTACAACAAGACCAATCATGAACAAATGTTTGAGTTCTAACTTTTTCGCACTTGAATGTTTTTCCTCTGATATTCTTTTACTTTTCTGAGGAACTCGCTTACTCTTCTCTTTCTCACCAGTAATTTTTTTCGCTGATACCTCTTCAGAATTAAAGATTGGAGATTTAATTTCTCTTTCTAAAATTTTTTCTTTTCCTGTAAATCCCACTCCGCAATGTTGACATTCATCAGCTTCAAAATCATTTTCTTCTCCACACAAATCACAGACTTTAATTTTAATATACTTTATTTCTTTAGGTAACCATTTTTCTCTAAATTCGTCGGATTGTAATTTTGCCCCACATTGAGAGCAGAATTTATCCGTTTCCTTTACCTGATTTCCGCAAATTTTACAATTTCTCATTCTACACTTTTCTCAGCTGGTTTACCTAATTTCATTCCTTTATCAACAATTTGCTTGAAATCCTTAGAAAATTTGAAAGTCGGTACAAAATGTTCTGGGACATAAACTTGCTGACCCGTTTTTGGATTTCGTGCAACCCGAGGTTTTTTCTTTTTAACACGGAATGAACCAAATCCACGAATTTCAATTCCGTATCCTTCTTTAAGCATTGAAATTACGGTACTTATAAAGCCTTCAATAACTGCTTCTGTTTCAATTTTAGTCAAACCTGTACCTTGAGCCACACGATCAACTATGTCAGCTTTAGTCATATTTTTGGGTTTTGTGGAATTCTGGCTCATATTTTTATCACCTTTTATAAATGATTGCTTTAAATTATTGATTTTCAATAAGTTACGGAAACAAAAATAAACAAGTTGATTGAATTTGTCAATTAAACCAAAATATTTTCCGCATAATTTATATTTTTTCAGCAAAAGCCCAATTCATTAAAACTTAGAAACTCAAAAATTTTTTGGAAAGATGAATAATCAAATTCTGGAAAAATTCTTGGAGTATTGAATTTATTTATTAATTGAGCTTAAAAATCCAAGTGAAAAATAAATAAGAGAAGCAACCAAAAAAGTTACCTTAAATCCAAAAGTTATTAATAAAATTACCGCTGCCGAACTACCAAAAACCGAAAAACTCCCGTTTATTGCCCAGGCTAAGGGAACGATGTTTTTATCTCGAGAGGAAAACTTTCTTATTCCATACGGAAAAGGCATACCCATAAAAAAACCCAAAAAGAAAATGATTAAACCAGCAAGTAAATATTTTTGAAAATCTGTCTGGCAAATTAAAAATCTCACTAATTGATCTGAAAATATTAGAAATAAAAGCTGAGCAAGAAAAATATAGAAGAAAAACAGTTGGGTCTTCTTAGCCAAATTAAAATGTTTTTGAAACCAAAAGCTACCCGCTCCTGATGAAATCAAGAGCAGGCTGATTACAAAGGAAATTGCAAAGACATCGTTTGACATTACCAGAGTTAATTTTTGAATTAATGAAATTTCAATAAACATAAATGCAAGCCCAATTAAAGAAAAATAGATCGACACATTTACCTTTAATCTTTTTGAACTAATCTTGATTGTCTTTAATGCTGCGAAGGTAATCATAGAAGCGAGAATAAAAACTACTAATAGAGCCAGCCAAATAAGGAAATATCCGACCTCTGAATATGCTAAATTCAACATTGTGATTTGTTTAAGATAAAAATTCAATTTTTGCGGATTGATAAAATTTGAAAAATAAGGTTTATCGTCAGTTGGAGGATTCAAATTGAAAAGGTAATTATTAAAAACATCTTTTTCCCCAATTAATGCTTTTTCGATTAAATCAAAAATTTGTGGATCAATAACTGCATTAAAATAATTTGAACTCTTTCTAAATGGATGTATTAAAATATCGAATTGATTTCCGAAGCAGAAATTTTCTGCTTTCTGAATTTCGTCTTCCTCAAATGATCCTTTCTTTATTACAATTGTTATAACATTCCAGTTATTGATTGCCATAAAGTTTTTATTATTGATTTTATCGCCTTTTGAATCTCTAATTTCAGTTAAAACGTTTAATAGTTTAGGAAAAGTCTTTAGAGGATTATCTATATAGCAGGAAATTGAAAGGTATCCGCCTTCATTCAATCTGTCATAAATTTTTTGAAATGCTTCTTTTGTAAACAAAAATTTTTCTTGAGCTGAATACAATCCTGAAGAATAACCGATTGGTTCAATGACTGGATGAAAAATTAGATCAAACTTAGAATCTGATTTTTCAATGAAAATGCGGGCATCTTCATTAATTAATTGAATTTTTGATTTATCGAATATTTTGAATTGTGAGGAAACAATTTTTAGAAGAATTGGATTCTTCTCAGTTACAACTATATTCCTCGCATTACTTGCAAGTCCTCGATTTATTTCAACTCCACCTGCTGAGTTGAGTATTAAAATTTTGTTAAGAGATTTAAAAATAAAAGGTAGATAAAGAGTTGAATTTTTGAGAAAGTGATAATCAATATTTTTTGTGTCATTAATTCTAAATCCAGCTAATTCAGCGTTCAAGAATATTGCTTCGCCTTGTGGAATTTCTTTATCAAAATTTAAGCTCAGTCCTGGTGAATAACGTAATAATGAAGATCTTAAAATTTCTACTTTCCCATAAGGCGAATTTCGTTTTTCAATAATTTTTGCATCAGGAAAATTTTTAAATCTTGAAAGGGTTTTAAATTGTGATGCATTAGTCTCAACCGATGTAAAAATAAAAACAAGATTGAAAACAATGACAAAAAGATTTGCAATAAATCTATAAGAAAATTTTTTATTAATACTATTCCCATTTACTAAAAAAACCATCAACGAAATCATTAGTCCATTTATTAGATAAATTCTTTGAGGCTCAAAAATCCAGAGTAAGTTTATAACCAGAAATCCACCAATCCCTGAACCAATTAAATTGATGAAATACAAACTTCCAATCTTTTCAGAAGATGTGGTAAAAATTAATCCAATTAAAGTTGCGAGGATGCAAAAGGGAATTGAGTAATTAATTACGATCAAAAAAAATTTTATCGTTTCCTTTAGATCGAAAAAGATTAAGTATGAATCAAAAGAGCCTATTAAATTTCTTTCGATTAAAAGAGATATAGGTATGTAAAAACCAGATAAAATTAAAATGTTTGAAATGGTTTTATTCAATTCCTCCGAAGTTTCTTTCCTGATTTTTGGAATCACTAATCCACTAAAGCCAAATCCAAACAATGCAATTGAAATGATAACCGAAGCAAAATTATACCATTGTTGATATGAAAAATATTGTATCAAAACCAATTGATTAGAAATTACGATTACAGAGATAACAAATAGTATGATTTGTTGAAGGTAAGTTTTCATTTTCCCCTAACAAAAGGTACAAATCTGACTGGTATCAAATTTTTTGAAAAAACTTTTCCATCTTTCTTCTCAACTAAAATTAAATTTTGAGTATAAAACGGAGATCCAACTGGAATAACCATTTTACCACCTTCCTTCAACTGTTCAATCAATGGCGGAGGGACAAATTCTGCTGCAGCCGTTACTACAATTGCATCAAATGGAGCGTGTTCTTTCCATCCATAATAGCCATCTGCATTTTTCACTTTAATGTTTTTATATCCCAATTTCTCTAATCTATCTTTGGCTTCCTTATAAAGTTCAGTTATTATCTCAATTGTAAAAACTGAATCCACTATTTCTGCGAGAATTGCCGCTTGATATCCCGAACCTGTTCCAATTTCTAAAACTTTCTTGCACTTTTCCGGTTCGATTACTTCAGTCATATAAGCAACTATAAAAGGTTGAGAGATTGTCTGACCATATCCAATTGGAACTGGACCATCATCATACGCTTCGCTTATTCTCGACTTTGGTACAAAGAGATGTCGGGGAACTTTCCGCATTGCATTGAGGACAGCTTCGTTCTTAACTCCACGAGCTCTGATTTGAAGATTAACCATTCTTTCTCTATTCGTTTTGAATGGGTCATCAAAAATTCCGAGCAAGAATAAAATAACTGCTGTGATAACTTTTACTTTCATTGTCTAATCGAAAAATAATTACTTTCTGCTATTTCAGTTGTATCGTCATAATTAATCAACTTAATCTTATAGAGATTTGATGATTGAAGATCTGAATCAACTCTGTATAAAAACAAACCGTCATTATCTGTTTTAGGTGAAATTACTTTTTTCAAAGTATTTTTTCGATATAATTCGATAACGACAAATTTAGCTCTCGATGATGGTAACCACTTTATTTCATAAGTCTCATTAATAACCCACAAATCTCCACCTCGGGGTTTAAGAATTTGAAATTCATTTTTTGTAAATGTAGGAAAATAAACAAGTTCTTCTAAAGGTTGATTATCTTCTCGACATCCTGTTAGAATGAAAAGGAGAATGAAAACAATAATTCTAAAATTTACCCCATAGTAATTTCCGTATTATCTTCGTTGTTAAGTTAAAAAAAATTTTTGAGTTGGAGCAAATTATTGTCATTTAGTTGTTAAATCGTAAGCATATAAATATATTCACAAAAATTTTTGAGCGTTATGGATAGAGATAAGTTAATAGAAAAAGCTATTGAAGCAAAAAATTTTTCATATTCACCTTACTCGAAATTTAGAGTAGGAGCCGCCCTCTTAACTGATAACAACGAAATAATCACTGGCTGCAATGTTGAGAATGCATCTTATGGATTAACAATTTGTGCTGAACGAACAGCTATCTTCAAAGCATACAGTGAAGGCAAAAGGAGATTTAAAGCAATTGCTATTTCGTCAGATGATAAGAATTTTTGTCCACCCTGCGGTGCCTGTCGTCAGATTATATGGGAATTGTGCGGTGATATTGATGTAATCTTAATTGATGGAAATAAAAATACAAAAACATTTAAAGCATCTGATTTTCTTCCTTTTCCATTTGGAGACGAAAATTTAAAGGGAGTTACACAATGAATGAATTTATGCCTCACCAAACTCCTGCCAAAACTGGTTGGATCGAAGTTATTGCTGGTTGTATGTTCAGCGGTAAAACAGAAGAATTAATTCGTAGATTACGCCGAGCAATGATTGCAAAGCAGAAAGTGATTGTATTCAAACCCAAGATTGATAATCGCTATTCTGAGCGTGAGATAGTTTCTCATAGTGAGCAGTCACTTCCTTCCGAAATTGTTGAAGATGCTTCTGAAATTTTAGAGCTTGCAAAAGATGCACAGGTTGTGGGAATTGATGAAGCTCAATTTTTCAAAATGAATATAGTGGATGTTGTCAATAAACTTGCTGATGAAGGTAAAAGAGTAATAATTGCAGGACTTGATCAAGATTATCGTGGACAACCATTTGAACCAATGCCTCAGCTTTTGGCTATTGCAGAGTATATCACAAAAACTCAAGCGATCTGTGTCGTCTGCGGAAATCCAGCGAATAGAACACAGCGAAAAACTCCATCAAAAGATCGAGTAATTGTTGGTGCTTCAGATATTTATGAAGCACGATGCAGAAAATGTCATACAATTTACGGAGAGTAATTAAAATGAATTTTCTATCTATTCTAAACGGAATTTTTGGAATGCTCGTAATTATTTTTCTAGCATTCTTGATGTCAAACAACAAAAGAAAAATAAACTGGCGACTTGTTATATCTGGTTTTGCAATTCAATTTGTATTTGCAGTCTTTATTCTTCGTGGTGATGATCTTGGAAAAATATTCGGGCCACTGCTCTGGCCTAAATTATTTTTTAACTGGCTTGCAAACTTTTTTGTAATTATTCTTCAATTCACAACGGAAGGTGCAAAATTTGTTTTTGGGAAGCTCGCATTGGGACCAGGAAATCCTGAAAGTATGGGTGTCTTTTTTGCGTTTCAGGTCTTACCGACAATCATTTTCTTTTCGAGTTTAATGTCCCTTCTTTATTATCTTGGTGTGATGCAAAGAATTGTTCAAGCATTTGCATGGATTATGGCAAAGTTGATGGGAACAAGTGGCGCTGAATCTTTATCAAATAGCGCAAACATTTTTGTTGGTCAAACTGAAGCACCTTTGATGATTAGACCTTTTATAAAAGATCTAACAAACTCAGAACTACTTACTATTATGGTTGGTGGAATGGCTACAATTGCCGGCGGTGTGATGGCAGCTTATATTCAAATGCTTGGTGCAGCTTACGCTGCGGCCCATAACCTACCAACTGATCAAGCTCTTTTGAAATTTGCGACTCACCTGCTTGGTGCAAGTGTAATGGCAGCACCAGCATCACTAGCAATTTCTAAAATAATTTATCCCGAAACAGGTGATCCTGTTACAAAAGGAACTGTCAAAGTTAAAATTGAAAAAAATGCTTCTAATGCAATCGAAGCAGCTGCTGGTGGTGCATCAGACGGATTGAAACTCGCTCTAAATGTTGGTGCAATGTTAATTGCATTCATTGCACTAATTGCATTGATAAATTATTTACTTGAATGGATCGGTGGTTTCACTGGATTAAATTCAATAACAATGGAACATTTTAAACAACCTCTAAATCTTCAACTAATCTTTGGATTAGTTTTGCAATTTCTTGCCGTTGCAATTGGAATTCCATGGCAGGATGCAATTAATTTTGGAAGCTTGATTGGAACAAAGATCGTTCTTAATGAATTCGTCGCATATCTTGATATGTCATCATTAATTCAACAAGGGAAGTTTGTAACTGAAAAGTCAATTACAATGGCTACATTTGCTTTGTGTGGATTTGCTAATTTTTCATCAATAGCAATTCAGATTGGTGGAATTTCTCCTCTTGCTCCTGAAAGGAGAAAAGATCTTGCTGCTCTGGGTTTGAGAGCAGTAGCTGGCGGAACCTTAGCAAATCTATTAACGGCAACAATTGCAGGATTTATTCTGTGATGAAGAAAGATTACCAAAAAATTTTCGAACCAATTAAAAGAAAATTCGGTGATGTCAAAATCAAAACCGCAATAATTCTTGGTTCTGGACTCGGCGATTTTGCGGATGAACTTAATTTGGTTACATCAATAAATACATCAGATATTGAGGGTTATCCTGTTTCAACTATTCCAGGACATTCTGGGAAAATTTTTTTGTGTGAATATAGCAACTCCTATCACATTGTTTTTAAAGGCAGAATTCATCTTTATGAAGGTTACTCAACAGATGAAGTAATCCTACCATCTGTCATTTCAAAAATGTTTAATGCGAAATATCTTATTGTGACAAATGCTGCTGGCGGAATTTCTGAAAACTTACATCCTGCCGATTTGATGTTGATTGATGATTTATTCTTTCTTCATTATAAAGCAAAATTCAAGCAGCTTGCAGGGTATCCCAAAAACAAATTTGCAATAAAAAAAGACTTAAATGATTTTATTTTTGAATTAAGTAAGAAAATCGGAATTGAATTAAAGCGTGGCGTATATGCTTATTCATCCGGACCAAGTTACGAAACTCCCGCAGAAATTCGTTTCTTACGAAAAGCTGGTTGTGATGCAGTTGGTATGTCAACAATCCCCGAAATTCTTTACGCTTCTAATAATGAGTTACCGGTTATAGCAATTTCTTGCATTACAAATTATGCTGCTGGAATAACCGAAAACAAATTAAGTCATGAAGAAGTAACTGAAACAGCAAATATTGTAAAAGAAAAATTTTCAAAGCTGGTTAAAACAATAATTAAAGAAATCCCCCGTTTCTGGAATAAAACAATCGATAACTAATCATTAAAAAATGATTTTAAAAGCGAGGCGAGACATATAATTGCTGTCTCGCTTCGTAATCTATTCTCACCAAGTTTCAAAGGAATTGAATTCTTTTGCTTCAGTAAATTTAATTCTTCATCAGTAAAAGCTCCTTCGGGACCAACAGTTAAAATTATCCTTTTCAAATCTGAATCAAAATTATTCTTACTTAAGGATAAAAATTGTCTTCCTTCCCTTTCTCCGAAAAAAACTAGATCATCAGAATTCAATTCATCAATAAATTCAGCGAATTCTATCGGATTACTTAATTTAGGTAAAAAAGGATTAAAGGATTGTTTGATTGCAGTAATTAAAATTTTTTGTGCTCTTTCGAAACGGAAATTTTTTTTAATCGTCCTTTGACTAATAAAAGGTTGAATTTCATCAATCCCGAGTTCCGTTAATTTTTCCAGCGCAAATTCAAATCTTTCTTCTTGTTTAAGGATTGGTACTAATGCAACAAATTTCAACTTACTTCTATTATAACGCTTAAATTCTAAAATCTCACTTTCACAATCATATCGAGTAATTTTTATTAATCTTGCTTTCGCAATAATGCCATTCCCATTGGTAAAAAAAATTTCATCACCTAATTTAATTCGAAGAACTTTGCTTAGATGATGAAACTCATCACCAGTTAGTCTGATGAAGTTTTGATTTTCTGTCAATTCAGGAAAATAAAATAACTCCATATTAAAAAGGAAAATTAAGATCAAAAATTATTTCAGGTTGAAACTTCTCATTCCATGCAAGTTCAAGATTAATTGAACGATACGGCAAAACAAGAAAAGAAAAACCGAAACCAAAACCATTCATTAATTTTTTCTTTGCGAGATTATCGTTTTTATTGAACATCAAAACATTATCATAAAAAGTGTGAATGTCCAGACTTAAAGTATATGTCAATAATTCTTCGGGAATTACAGGTAATTGAAGTTTTAAGAAATATTTTTCCAGCAGTGGAAATCTAAATTCAAAAGTATTAAAGATAATTGAATTCGATTCATATGTTTGACTAAAATGTCCTCGCAATCTTTCACTGTATCCTATAAAACTATTAGCATAATAAGGCAAGATAGGACCAGCCAAAACTCTTGTATAATTTCTATAATAAATTATTGGACAAATCACCTGTTGAATTTGCTTGAGCTGAAGATTGAAAATATTAAAATCAACATCAGATTCAGTTAATCCAACTTTACGATAGACAAGATTGATGTTCGTCCCCTTTTTAGGATATGCAGTAAAGTCCCTTGTGTCAAATGAATAACTAAACTGCAATGAAAGAAATCGATCAATTCCCGTTGGAGAAACTGTTCTTAGTGGTAAATATTCTTCTGCTTCTAAATATTCAAAAGAGAACGAACCAGCAACTGTATTGAATTGATTAAATCTTTTTCCAACTAGGAAATCGAACAAAAAATATCTCTCATCATAATTTTGGTTGTTGAAAACCTTTATTGCTTCAATGCTTCGATTTTGTCTTCTTTGAATTAAAGTTTGCACCTGCAAAAGAAGGTTATGCTGCTTGTTGATAATTGGATTAAAGTAACGTAGGTAAAATTTCGGATCGTAGCCAAGACTAAATCCAGCTGTCAGATTTTCATTTCTTCCAGTTAAGTTTTGAATATTGAGATGTAATCCATAAGTCAACTTTTTCCAATCTCTATCAGCGATATCAATAAAAGGAAGGGGCCAGATATACCAGGATTCCTGGACTAAAATTAAAAGCACATTTTTATTCTCTTCTTTAGAAAGAACAAACTCCACATCACTGAAAATTCCTAAGCTGAATACACGAGACTCATTAAACTTTAAATCTGCATAACTTACTCTGGAATTTGTAGAGAATGTTAACTCTCGAAGGATTATATCAGGTTTAGTTTTGTTGTTGCCAATTATGCGTATTTCATCAATTAAAATTTTTTCGTCGTTATTAGCAATATCATAATTTTTTTGGAGACTAAATGTATCCTGTACTGATAAAAAATTAAAAATAGTTTGAGCTGTTGAAACTTTAGAGAGAAAGACAATCACTACAAAAATTTTCAACCAAAACATCTTCGGTACTCAACTGCAATGCATCTATTCATGATAACAATTAAACCAGCCTCTTTAGCAATTTTTTCTGCTTCATAGTTAATCACACCAAGCTGCATCCAGATTACTTTCGCATTCACTTCAATTGCATCTTTAACAACTTCAGTTACAAATTCTGATCGACGAAAAATATCAACGATATCAATTGGTTCTGGAATATCTTTTAATGATTTAAAGACAGGAATTCCATCGAATTCCTTTAAAGTTGGATTTACACCAAAAACATTATATCCTCTATCTCGCAAGAGTCTTGCAATCCAACCTGAATCTCTGCCGGGTTTGTTAGAAATTCCAACGACAGCAATATTTTTAGCGTTCTTTAAAATTTCACAAGTATTTTCCATCTTATTTCCTCAATTTTCCATATAAAGTTCTATTGGATCACAGGTACAAACCAGGTTTCTGTCACCATACGCATTATTAACTCGGGCAACATAGGGCCAGAATTTATTAATTTTAGTAAAAGTAGTCGGAAAAACTGCTTTTTCCTTAGAGTATTTATGTTTCCATTCATCACCTACAATATCTTTAAGAGTATGTGGAGCATTTTTCAAAACATTATCTTCTTTATCTGCAAGGCCCATTTCAATTTCTCGTATCTCTTCTCTGATTTGAATCATTGCATCGCAGAATCTGTCTAATTCTTTTTTGCTTTCGCTCTCAGTAGGTTCTACCATTAATGTTCCTGGAACCGGGAATGAAACAGTTGGTGCATGAAATCCATAATCCATTAATCTTTTCGCAATATCTTCCACTTCAATATTTGCACTCATTTTGAATTCTCTCATATCGAAAATTAATTCGTGTCCTACTCTACCTCGTTTACCAGTGTAAAGAACTTTATAATATTTTTCCAATCGTGCTTTAATGTAGTTAGCATTCAAGATAGCTACTTTGGAAGCTTTGGTTAATCCTTCTGGTCCCATCATTTTAATGTAGGCGTAAGAAATTGTTAAAATACTTGCACTGCCAAAGGGTGCCGAAGCAACAGCATTAATTCCTTTATCCCCGCCAACAGAAACAAAATAATGTTTTGGTAAAAATGGAACTAAGTGCTTTGCAACAGCAATTGGTCCCATTCCAGGACCACCGCCTCCGTGAGGAATTGCAAAAGTTTTATGAAGATTAAGATGGCAGACATCTGCACCTATTAGTTTGGGTTTAGTCAAACCAACCTGAGCATTTAGATTTGCACCATCCATATAAACTTGACCACCGTAATGATGTATGATCTCACACATCTCTTTAATATCTTCTTCAAAAACTCCGTGAGTAGAGGGATAAGTGACCATAAAGGCGGAAAGTCTATCTTTGAATTGTTCAGCTTTTTGTTTCAAATCATTTAAATCAATATCTCCATATTCATCACATTTAACGACAACAACTTGATTTCCAGCCATTACCGCACTTGCTGGATTAGTTCCATGAGCAGATGCAGGAATTAAAACAACATTTCTATGACCTTCACCTCTTGAATGGTGATAAGCTCTAATTACCATTAATCCAGTAAACTCACCTTGCGCTCCCGAATTTGGCTGAAATGAAATTCCATCAAAACCAGTAATCTCCAGCAAATCTTTTCCAAGCGAATCAATTAGTTCGAGGTAACCTTGTGCTTGTTCAGATGGAACGAATGGATGAATGTTAGCAAATTCATCCATTGACAATGCGAGCATTTCGGTTGCAGCGTTTAATTTCATTGTACAACTTCCAAGCGGGATCATTCCGTAATTCAATGACAAATCTCTGCTTTCAAGCATTCTGATATAACGCATCATCTCGGTTTCGGTATGATAACTATTGAAAACTTTTTGTGGAAGGATCTCATCACCTCGGAGCAAATTTTCTGGAATGCTTGGTTCAACTTCATTAATATCTTTAATAGATGTAAAATCATTTCCTGAAGCTTCAGCAAAAATTTCAATGATATCATTTAAATCCTTTAATGTAACTGTTTCATCAAGTGAAATTCCGACACAACATTTGGAAAAATAATTGAAGTTGATTCTTTTTTGTTCCGCAATTGCTTTTATTTTAATAACTAATTCGGGACTTGAATGTAAATCAACTTTTAAAGTATCGAAGAAAGTTTTATTTGTTTGTACAAATCTGAATTCTTTTAATTTCTGATTTAAAATTCTTGCGAATAGATTAATACGATTAGCAATTCTCTTTAAGCCCTCAGGTCCGTGATAAACAGCATACATGCTTGCCATTATAGCTAACAAAACCTGAGCTGTACAGATGTTGCTAGTTGCTTTCTCTCTTTTAATATGTTGTTCTCGTGTTTGTAAAGCCATTCGATATGCAGGATCACCATGACGATCAATTGATAGGCCGATAATTCTACCTGGAACATATCTTTTGAACTCTTCTTTAGTTGCAAAATACGCTGCATGCGGTCCTCCAAAACCCATCGGTACACCAAATCTTTGCGTTGAACCAACTACTACATCAGCTCCGAATTCTGCAGGTGATTTCAATAGAACAAGGGACATTATATCAGCAGCTGTTACAATCATTATATTTTTTTCTTTTGCTTTCTCGAAAAGTTTAGAATAGTCTCTTATCTCACCATCTCCATCAGGATATTGCACAAGTATTCCAAAGACATTCTCATTAAGTTCTTCTTCAATTTTGTCTGTTACTTTTACTTCTATTCCATGAGGATTTGCTCTTGTTATCACTACATCTATCGTGTGCGGAAAAACTTTTGAATCAACAAGAAAAACTTTAGCATTAGGTTTTGATGATTGCATTATTGAGTAAATCATACCCATTGCCTCACCACATGCAGTACCTTCGTCAAGCAGCGAAGCATTAGTAATTGGCAATTTCGTCAGATCAGCGATCATAGTTTGAAAATTCATCAAAGCTTCGAGCCTGCCCTGAGAAATTTCAGCCTGATAAGGAGTGTATTGAGTGTACCAACCTGGATTTTCTAAAATATTTCTTTTTATGACCGTTGGTGTAATTGTCCCATAATAACCAAGTCCAATATATGAACGATAAACTTTATTTTTTGACGCTAATTCTTTTATATGCTGAATCAGTTCATATTCAGTTAAAGGTTCAGAAAGATTAAGCTTTTCTGTCGTTCGTATGTTTGCCGGTATAGTTTCAGCAACAAGTTTATCGAGGGAATCAATTCCAATTTCTTTTAATAACTGGTCAATTTCTTTGTCGTTTGGACCGATGTGTCGATATGAAAAGTCTTCAAAAAATTTTGGGATCTCCATAGTTTGCCTTTCAAAGTGTAAAACATTTTTTTCAAATATAGTAAAGGATTAAAATAAAGAATTGATATTAATTTTTACTCAGAATTGATTTTCTTGATTTTACGAATGGCTTCTTTTGCTGCGAGTTGTTCAGCTGATTTCTTTGTTTGACCTTTGCCTGTTCCTAAAATCTTTCCATCTAAAGAAACTTGAACTGTAAAAATTTTCGCATGTTGAGGTCCTTCTTCCTTTATGACCTCATATTTTGGAATGGATAACTTATTTGCCTGCACATATTCCAGTAATTGACTTTTGAAATTTTCGTCGCCAAGTTTAACAAGACGAATATTTGGCTTGATAATATGTTTAATGATGAATTGTTTTGCTTTTTCAAAACCCAGGTCAAGATATATTGCACCAATAAAAGCCTCAACTGAATCAGCTAAAATTGATTTTGCACCTGATTCGATTGCATTAGCAGCATTCTCATTTATAAAAAGAAGTTTAGTCATCTTTAGTTTATTAGCAACGGCTAGTAAGATTTCTTTATTTACAAATCGTGATCTAATTTTTGTTAACTGACCCTCGTCTTGGTTTGTGAACTTGGAAAATATGTATTCAGTTACAACAAGATTCAGGACTGAATCACCGAGAAATTCAAGTCGTTCATTTGAAATTTTTTTCTTTAAAGGAGTGATGTTTATTGCAGAACGGTGAGTTAAAGCTTCGATAAACAATTCAGGATTATTTAAAGGAGAACCGACTAGCTTTTCAATAATCCTTAGTCGGTTCTCAACATCTTTACTAAATTTCTTTTTGCTTCTTCTTTTTACAACTAATAGTAAAGAAGATTTAATTTTTCGAAACAATTTTACTGATACTTTTTGAACAATAGTGAAACATTATGTCCGCCAAAACCAAAGGCGTTGCTTATTGCATAATTAACTTTTTGTTTGATTGCTTTGTTAGGTGCATAATTTAAGTCACATTCCGGATCTGGTTCTTCAAGATTAATAGTTGGTGGAATTATATCATTCATTAATGTTAAAACAGTTACAACTGCTTCTATTGCTCCTGCTGCACCAAGCAAGTGACCAGTCATAGACTTGGTAGAAGAAACTATTAATTTATATGCATGCTCACCAAAAAGAGTTTTGATTGCCTCTGTTTCGTTTTTATCATTATATGGTGTGGAAGTACCGTGAGCATTTATATAATCTACTTCTTCGGGTTTAATTTGTGCATCCTCAATACAGAGTTTCATTGAACGAACTGCACCTTCTCCGCCAGGTGCAGGTGCTGTAATATGATATGCGTCTGCAGTTAATCCAATTCCAACCAATTCAGCCAAAATTGGAGCTCCTCGACGCATTGCAAAATCATAATCTTCGAGGATTAGAGTTGCTGAGCCTTCACCCATCACAAAGCCGTCTCGATTTTTATCGAATGGTCTACTTGCTTTTTCAGGTGCATCATTTCTTGTTGAAAGAGCTTTCATTGCATTAAAACCACCGATACCCATCGGGCAAATCGAAGCTTCACTTCCACCAACTACAACAACATCCGCATCACCTCTTTCAATATGCATTGCACCAATAGCGATTGCGTGAGCAGAAGTTGCACAGGCTGATGTTGTAGCGTAATTTAATCCCTTAAAACCATACTTGATCGAAATATGACCAGCTGCTATGTCGCTAATCATCATTGGAACGAAGAAAGGTGAAATTCTTTGAGGACCGCCACCTTTAAAGACAATTTCCGATTGATGATGCCAGGTCCACATTCCACCAATTCCGGAACCGAAGACAACTCCGACTCTATTTTTATCGATGTTGTCAAGCTTTAATTGCGAATTCTGGAGCGCTTCTTCGGTGCTGACAAGCGCAAATTGAGTAAAGAGATCCAACCTTTGAACACTTTTTCTATCAAAGTATTTTAAGGGATCAAAATTTTTAACTTCACATGCAAATTTTGTATCGAAATTACTCGCGTCAAAACGAGTAATGTAAGCTGCACCACTTTTTCCTTCGATCAAATTGTACCAGAATTCGTTTATATTAAGACCGATTGGGGTCACAGCCCCAATACCGGTCACAACAACCCTTTTCTTCATAAGATT
Organism: Ignavibacteria bacterium; assembly: GCA_013177855.1. NCBI lineage: Bacteria > Pseudomonadati > Ignavibacteriota > Ignavibacteria > Ignavibacteria bacterium. The sequence goes on along the minus strand of JABLYA010000001.1, from coordinate 96,503 downwards.
TTTTTTCTTGGTTGTTAATTATTGATTTAATTTTTCTTCTAAATATTTGTAAACATCGCCGACGGTTTGAATTTTCTCTGAATCTTCGTCGGGAATTTGGATATTGAATGCCTGCTCGAAAGCCATAACTAACTCTACTATGTCGAGTGAGTCGGCTCCTAAATCATTAATAAAAGAAGCTTCAGGAGTAATTTGTGATTCTTCTACTCCAAGTTTATCCATAATGATTTCTTTAACTTTAGCTTGTACGTCCATTTTTAACTCCTTTTTTTGTTAGTTATTAAAACAATATTAATCATCTTAATTGAAAAAATAAACAAAACTCACATCACCATTCCACCATCGACACAGAATACCTGTCCTGTAATATAGTTTGCATCTTCGGATGCAAGGAATACAACTACTCGAGCTATGTCTTCAGGTTTTCCAATTCTTTTAAGTGGAATTAGATTTAGAATCGCCTGCTTTTGTGTATCTGTTAATTTCGAGGTCATATCGGTTTCAATGTAACCAGGTGCAACTGCATTTACATTTATATTTCGACTTGCAAATTCTTTAGCAAGGGATTTGGTTAAGCCTATGACACCGGCCTTTGCTGCAACATAATTTGCTTGTCCAATATTACCCATAATTCCTACGACTGAACTTATATTGATAATTTTACCTTCCCGTTGACTAATCATAGGTTTGATCGCTGCTTTTGTGTAATTAAAAACACTTTTCAAATTAGTATTAATTACATCGTCCCAGTCCTGTTCAGTCATTCTAAGTAAAAGATTATCTTTTGTAATTCCAGCATTGTTGACAAGAATGTGCAGTGCGCCAAATTCTTTTAAGGCAAAATCAACTGTATTTTGAGCATCAACAAAACTGCTTGCATTTGCTTGAAATATTCTTGCCTCCCCACCAAAATTTTTAATTTCCTCAAGAACTGATTGAGCTCTATCTGGAGATGAATTATATGTTAAAACAACTTTAGCTCCTTCTCTGGCTAATTCTTTTGCAATTGCTGCACCAATTCCTCTTGAACCTCCAGTTACAATTGCTACTTTATTTTGTAATCTCAAGTTGTTTACCTCCAATTAATTGATTTCGATATTCTAATAATTCTTGATAGCCATCTTCACCGAGTAAGTAAATTAATTCATCTTTCGTTGCATCAAAAACAGTTGAGGTCTGATGACGTGGTTTACTGCAATAGTGTAATCTCGCAATATGTTCATCATCTACAGTTAATGTTCCATTATAAATCGTTAATGGGAAAATTACACAATAAAGAGGTTTATATTTCCATTTATGTTCACCTCTTTCAATTGCAGCCTTTTGAAGTGAACAATAACCATTTTTATCGAGGAATACGCATTTATGTTGATAAATTTGTGTTCCAGCACAAAATCCTGATTCAAAATCTGAATCTTCTTCAACTTCTTCGAACCATAAGGTTTCATCTTTTGTTTGAGTTTCATCCATATATTGTTTTATAATCTCTTTATTCTCAATGATAAAATCTCTTTCTTTCAAGTCAACATATACACCATACCAGCAACACTCTCCAGAACACAATCCAACATTGCAGCCTGGAACAAAAGGAAAAGTAAAAATTAACGGATCAATTTTTAAGCCTTTAATGAACTTTTCCATATTCCAAAAATTTTTTTATTTCCTCTGATGTACCGACATTAATAACTTCAGCTTCTGGATTGATCCTTTTAATTAAACCCGTTAAAACTTTTCCAGCGCCAATCTCTACAAATGTTTTAATTCCATCTCTTGTCATATTTTCTACAATTTGCTGCCATTTCACAGGGCTGATTATTTGTTTCACCAGGAGAGATTTTATCTCCTCAACGTTATTAAATTTTTCTGAAGTTACATTTGAATAAACCGGGAATTTGGGTTCAAAAAACTGAACCTTTTCAAGTTCTGAAGCGATATTTTCATACGCATAATTCATCAATGGAGAGTGAAAAGCACCACTTACTACTAATTCCTTTGCAAGCTTGGCTCCATTTTGTTTTGCAAGTTCAATTGCTTTTTTTACAGCGTTAACTTCTCCTGAAATAACAATTTGACCGGGTGAATTAAAATTAGCTGCTTGAACAATACCAATATCTTTAAGACTTTCACAGATTTCATTAACCTTTTCAATGGTCAGTCCAACAATTGCTGCCATAGTACCTGGATTTCGTATTCCAGATTCTTGCATTAACTTACCACGAGTTCGAACCAATCTTAATCCATCTTCAAATTTAAAGACACCAGCAGCTGTTAATGCAGAATACTCTCCAAGTGAGTGACCTGCCGCAGCTTTGATCTGAAAATCTTTAAGTAATTCAAAAATTGCAAGGCTGTGAACAAACAGTGCTGGTTGAGTATTTTCAGTTTGTTTTAATAAATCTTCAGGTCCTTCAAAACAAATTGATTTTAAATCATAACCAAGTATTTCATTTGCATGGTCAAAGACTTCCCTACATTCGGGAAAATCTTTATAGATATCTTTTCCCATTCCAACATATTGAGAACCTTGTCCAGGGAAAACAAAAGCGATCATTAATCAATACTCCATTTTAGATAAATTCCACCCCAGGTAAAACCTGCACCAAATGAAGCAAGGATTAAGTTATCTCCTTTCTTAAGTTTCCCTTCATCATAATAGTCAACAAGACACAAAGGAATTGTTGCTGCGGTTGTATTTCCATATTTATGGATATTTACCATAACCCTTTCTGGATCAATTCCCATTCTTTGTCTTGTTGCTTCAATAATTCTCAAATTAGCTTGATGAGGTACAAGGTAAGCAACATCTTCTGGTTTCAAATTATTTCTAACCATAATTTCATAAGCAACCTCAGCCATACCAATCACAGCAACTTTGAAAACAGCTTTACCATCCTGATAAATGTAATGCATCCTTTTATCTACAGTTTCGTGGGAAGCAGGATTTAGACTTCCACCTCCAAGCATATAAAGATGATTTCTGCCACTTCCATCACAATATAAAAGTTCATCAAGAATACCATCGTTTTTATCCTCTGTTCTTTCAAATAGTGTACAAGCTGCAGCATCACCGAACAATATGCAAGTATTTCGATCTGTATAATCAGTAATGGCAGACATTTTATCAGCACCAACTACAAGAACTCTTTTATATAGACCGCTTTCAATAAATGCTCGTGCAGTCGAAGTAGCAAACACATAACCGGAACAAGCAGCAGAAAGATCAAATCCCCAGGTATTTTCCATCTCAAGTTTATCCATTATCACACAAGCAGTTGATGGGAAAAACATATCAGGGGTAACGGTTGCTACAATCATTACATCAATTGTGCTGAGATCCACATTAAATCTTCTCACCATATCCTCGATAGCTTTAACAGCCATATCGGATGTTGCACCATTTTCTAATATTCTTCGCTCTTTAATTCCTGTCCTTGTAGTAATCCATTCATCAGTTGTATCGACAATCTTTTCAAAATATTTATTATCCAAAACCTTTTCTGGGACATACTTACCAAACGCAACTATTCGTGCGTTATATTTTGATTCTCGATTAGTCATTTTTGCACTCCTTTTTTATGAATTGAAGTGAAAACCCTTGATAGCCTCTCTTATTCTTTCAACTATTCGATGTTCGTATGTTTCATAAGCTCTGAAAATCATATTTTTTATTGCTAATTCAGAGCTTGATCCATGACCAATAATTGTGATTCCATTTACTCCAAAAAGAGGAACACCACCGTATTCCTGGTAATCAAAAACTTTTAAGATATCTTTTAAGAGCCCCTTTGAAATACCAATCTTTAATTTGTTAATCAAATTTTCTTCGGCTGCCTCACGAAGCTTTTTTATAAGAAAATGTAAAAATCCTTCGGCAAACTTTAGAACAATATTTCCAACAAATCCGTCACAAACAATTACATCTACCTCACCTTTTAGAATATCTCGACCTTCAACATTTCCATAAAAATTTAATTTCGATTCTCTTAATAATTTGTTAGCGTTCAGAGTAACTTCATTACCTTTTGAGTCTTCTTCGCCTATGCTTAATAAACCAATTTTAGGATTTTGAACTCCAAAAATTTCCTGCATAAAAACACTGCCCATAACAGCAAATTCAAAGAGATTATTTGCTTTTGTATCAACATTGGCACCTACATCGAGAACCAAACATTTATTTTTTAATGTTGGAACAATTGTACCAAGAGCAGGTCTGCTAATTCCTTCAATTCGTCCGAGTCGGATTGTGGAAAGAGCCATAACTGCACCTGTATTGCCAGCACTTACGAATGCATTTGCTTTACCTTGTTGAATCAAATCAATACAAACAGACATTGAAGTATTTTTATTCTTCAATGCAGTTGTTGGAACATCATCCATAGCGACAACTTCAGGTGCATCAATGATATTTTCTGGAGGGAATTCTAGATTTTCTTCCTGAATGATTTTTTCAATTTCGGGCTTTTTACCAACAAGTAAGATTTCAAACTTTTTTGCACTCTCTTTATAGGCGAGTGCAGCACCTCTAGTTGTAACCAGAGGTGCATTATCACCGCCCATTGCATCTAAGGCTATAACACACTTATTTTCTGATGTATTTTCCAAAATTAACCTAAAATTAGTTTACGATGCCTTAGGTACAAACATCGTTCTGCCTTTGTAAAATCCACAATTTGGACAGGCACGATGTTGTAATTTTGGTTCGCCACAATTAGCGCAGGTTGAAAGTGCAGGAGCTGCTGCTTTGAAATGAGCTCTTCTTTTCCTTGTTCTTGATTTTGAATGTCTTCTCTTCGGATTTGGCATTTTATAATCCCTTTCCTTTCATTGTGATTTTAATAATTCTTTTAATGATAACCATCTTGGATCAATTTCTGTTTGCTCGCAAGTACAGGTTTCGAAGTTTAAGTCTTTTCCGCATCTAGGACAAAGACCTTTACAATCATCTTTACAAAGATTTTTCATCGGAATCGCTAACATTGCATACTCTCGAACATCATTCGATATATCAATATAATCCTGATCATTTCTGATCACTGTAACTACATCCTCATCATATAAATCTTTATTTCGAATATCGTGTATATAAAACATATGATATTCGTTATAAAACTCTCTATCATATTGTCTCAGACATCGATCACATTCACAATGTCGATGAACGCTTAATGATGTTCTTATGAGAATATGTTCCTTAGTTTTTTCCAGAAGAACTTGAACCTTAGCTTTTCCAAAAAATTCTGAAGGAAGGTCAAGCTCTTCTACACTCGCATCAAAATTATAAAAATGCCTCCCTTCTGATAGGGAGGTTATCTTGATTTTCATTTTAACCTAACTAAAACAGTTGCAAAATTATTTAAAAAAAGACTATTTATCAATTTTTATTGCGTTAACTTAACTATTTCTTATTCTCCTGATAAACTTTCATAATGTAATCAGCTACAGCCTCAGCCTCAGGTGGAATTAAACCCTGAGCGGGCATTGGCGGATACGCTGGATCAACTTTTACAGGATTAAGAATAAATTTCACAAGTTGATCTTTTTTGTTTTCATATTTTTGTAAAACAACATTATATGGTGGTCCAACTAGCTTTTGATCAAATCTGTGACAGGCTGAGCATTTTGCTGTAAAAATTTCTTCTCCACTAAATGTAACTGTTTTAATATTTAGCTTTGTCTTCAAATTTTCTTCATAACTTAAAAAACTCTGAGATATTTTGACCGTTTCTGGTTTAATTACATTAGCAAACACAACAACATCTTTGACAGAAATAAAAATAACTGCTAAAACAATTAGATAAAAAGAATATCTCAAATAACTATCCAAATATTCTTTTCTATATGCTTTCAATTGATTAGAGATTAAGAAAAGAAGAATCAAGACGATCCCACTGGAAATAAATACCCAGTATGAAAGACTATTTCTTGGAAGAATCAAAACTTCAAGCAATATAAACACAGGTTGGAGTAAAACAGTTACAAATGCACCTTTTACCAATTTTTCTCTCATAAATTCAGACAGACCTTCGGTAGTCTTCAATTTCGTATCGTCCCAAACAAAATTCAAAAATAGATTAATTAGATAGGTTACTGAAAATGATAAAATTAAATTAAACAAAAATCTAAAGTTCACATCCAGGCGTAATGTGTAAGCAATAAAGTCAAAATTGTAATCGGTTGGATTGTAATTGATTCTGGCTACATTCAATACAGAAACTAAGTATAGTGTAATCAAAATACCTAATGTACCGAATAAAGCACTTCTTTTATGGTTCTTCAGGCTATTTTCCATTAAGTTCAGAAAATCGGAGGACTCTTTATCAATAACAGTCTTAGGTAAAATATTGATCAAGGCGAAACTAAATTTATAGTAATAAAGAGCCGGAATTGAACAAAGAAAAATCACCAAACTGACAATTGACCAATTGTGAAGTGCTTTAAATGCAGGATCTCTTAACCAGATTAAATCGATAGAAAAAATTACTAAAAATGGTAAAATACCAAGTACAAGTGGAAATGATAATTTTCTAAAAGTTAAATCAATTAGTCTTTTTGCGAAAACAGTAGAAGGATCACTCCTTTTTATAAATTCATAATAATAACTTAATAACGCTGAGCCGCTTAGCCAGAATAAGTAAAAATATAGTAACGAATGAGCAAGCACTGAAACTAATTGTAAGACTCTTGTGTAATCATAACTAAAAGGTAATGTAATTTCATATGATAAAAACATTTTCTCTCCCTCTTACAAAAGTTTATCAAGTGAAAGTTGAAAAACTATTAAAAGGACAAATGTATTAATTGTCCTGAAACCTGAAATTAATATTAATTTCTCTTCATTCTTTCTAATAAGCTTAGATGAATTCCAGATCAGCCATATTGCAGTTAATAACAAACCGTAGTTAACTACAGGATGATTAACTAAATTAAACAAAGGCATTACAAGAGAAGCAACACCAAGAGCAATCATCCAGATAAATGTTAATCTAAAAACTTGTTCTTTAGAAAAATAGCTTGTTAAAGTTGGATACCCAGCCGCTTTATAATCATCATCAAAAAACAACATTAGTAACCAGAAATGAGGTATTTGCCAGATAAACAGGAAAAATGCGATAACCAAAATTGAATTGTCAAATGGATAACCCCCTGCTGCTGTCCATCCAATTATGGGTGGAATTGAACCAATTAAAGAGCCAGGAACAACTGCAAGTGCGAATTTTCTCTTAAGTGGTGTATAAATTAAATTATACCAAACCAATGCTAATAATCCGAATAATGCTGAAGTAAGATTAAAACCAATGTATAAAATAATAAATCCGCCTAAAGCGAATAAAATTCCAAGTGCAAGAGCAATTTTTGAATTTACTTTACCAGAAGGAATTGGTCTGTTACGTGTTCTTCTCATTAACGCATCAAAATTTCTTTCCTGGTAATGATTAATTACTGCAGAACCACCAGAGAATAACAAAACTCCCATCAACACACCAATAAGATCGATTCGCAATTCTTTTGTGTATAAAACATAACCAAGAAAGGTTGTGACAGTGACAAACGAAGTTATCTTAAACTTTGTTAATTCGAGTAAAATTTTAAAAGCATCAAAAATCTTTTTCATCACTTTACAACTGTTGTATCTAATTTAGCCTTATACCACTCATCAAATTCATTTTGATGAATTGCATACAATTTTGAATACATATAGGAATGTCTAAGTCCACAATATTCAGCACACGCAATATCATAAACACCAACTTCTTCGGCAATAAACCACAAGTAATTATTCTTGTTGGGAATTACATCACGCTTTATTCTGAAAGCTGGAATAAAAAAAGAATGATTAACATCAATAGATTGAAGATTGAGTTTGATCGGTTTATTAATTGGGACAACAAGTGTATCTGTTTTCATACCATTAGGATAAGTAAATTCCCACGCCCACATTTTCCCTGTTACATTAATTTCAAAAGCATCCTTAGGTGCCGCTGTCATTTTCTTGTAACCATACCATCCATAATAAAACATTCCTACAACAAGAATTGTTGGGATTACTGTCCAGATTATCTCAAGTGTAGTATTACCTTTTATATTTTTAGGAGTAAGATTTTTTTTCCTATTGTATTTAATAACAAAATAAACCATTAAAAATGTAATCAAGATAAGGAGTAAAACAGAAACTCCTAAGATAAATAAAAATACTCCATCTACTTCTTTAATAAAATTAGATGCATTTGACAGCATATTTCCTTACCTTATAAATGAATAATCTGAAAATGTTAGCACTAAAAATATTGTTAAAGTTAGAAATGCAACGAACACAAAAATCCTAAACATCCTATCATCAAATCTTAAATGCATAAAAACAAGCAACACTAATAATCCTTTAATCGATGCGATGACAAGTGCAACAACTATGGAGAAATTCCCCAAGTCAAAACTTGCAGCAGTAACAGTCAACGCAGTTAACGCAATAAGCGTCAACCAGACGAAAATATATGTACCATATCCGACAATGTGATTATGTGAATCTTTTTTATCCATATCTCACCTTTAATGAATTAAATAAAATAGCGGGAAAAGAAATATCCAGATTATATCAACCAGATGCCAATATAATCCGGAATTCTCCAGCATTATGTAATAATCTTTGTTTACTTTTCCTTTCATAATATAAACGAACATAAACAATAATATTACTAATCCAATGATCACATGTATTGCATGCAAACCGGTCATAACATAATACAGACCAAAATAGATTATTTCTCCCTTGGGTAAACTAAGAAGTTCATTGGAACCAGGAAATAAACCATGCTGAAATTTAGCTGACCATTCAAAATATTTATTTACCAAAAACAGGAAAGCGAAGAAAATTGTAGAACCTAAAAACAGTAAAGATAATTTTTTATTATCCTTTCTTAATGCAGTAATGGACATAGCCATTGTTAAACTACTCGTTAAAAGGACTAATGTGTTAATTAATCCGATAAAAACATCAAGCTCCTTTGACGCAAGGGCAAAAAAGTCTCTATAAGTAAATCTGTAAACAGCATACACCAAAAACATTCCACCAAATAGTATCAACTCAGTAAATAGAAAAAGCCACATTCCAATCTTTGCACCAACATCATCACGATGAAGATGAGTATTTACAGATGCTTCAGCCATTTGATTCAATTTTTAGCCTCCTCAATAACTTGTTCATAATGTGAATAATCATAGGGCTCTTTTTCTACTACCGGAATTTTTTCAAAATTCTCATGAATTGGTGGTGAAGGTATTGTCCATTCAAGAGTAACTCCACCCCAGGGATTTGCAGCTGCTTTTTCACCTTTTTTAAGAGCAAGGATCAAATTTGTAAACATTATAATGAGACCCGTAATTAAAATCCAGCTTCCAATCGTGGAAATAAAATGATAAATATGAAAATCTGGCAGGTAATCATAATATCTTCTTGGCATACCAAGATAACCCATTACGAACATTGGAAAGTAAAGCAGTTGAAATCCAATGAATAAAAAGAGCCAGCTGATTTTTGCAACTTTTTTGTTATACATTTTGCCAAACATTTTTGGAAACCAGTGGTGAAGAGCAGCAAAAATTCCAAAGCCTGTTCCACCAAACATTACATAATGAAAATGACCAACAATAAAGTAAGTATCGTGAATGTGAATATTCAAAGCTAAAGCGCCTTGCATTAATCCAGTAAAACCACCAATGGTGAAATTAAAGATGAAACTTAATGCGAATAACATCGGTGGTTCAAGTTCAATCGAACCTTTGTAAAGTGTTGCAACCCAATTAAAGACTTTAATCGCACTCGGAATTGCAACCAAAAATGTTAAAAGTGAAAAAAGCCACATTGCAGTTCCACTCATACCGACCGTAAACATATGATGCGCCCAGACAAGCGAACCAAAAAGAGCAATCGCCATACTTGAGAATGCAATGAACTTATATCCAAAAATTGTTCGTCTTGAGAAAACAGGAATAATTTCTGAAATAACTCCCATTGCTGGTAATATCATTATATAAACCGCAGGATGTGAATAAATCCAGAACAAATGTTGATAAAGGATTGGATCACCACCAAGTGCAGGATCGAAAATTCCTACACCGAACCATCTTTCAATTGCAACAAGCAGCAAAGTAATTCCAACGATTGGAGTTGCTAAAATCTGTACCCAGCCCGTTGCATAAAGTGACCAAGCAAAGAGCGGCATTTTGAACCAGCTCATTCCAGGAGCTCTTAAACGATGAATTGTGGTGATGAAATTTAAACCGGTTAAAATTGATGAAAAGCCAAGAATAAAAGCACCAATTAGTGCAGGTATTACATTAGTTGATGTTCTCACAGAATAAGGAATATAAAATGTCCAGCCAGTATCAGCTGGTCCACCAGGCAAGAACAAGGAAATAAGAGCAACCAAACCACCAGTCACAAATAACCACCATGAAAAAAGATTTAATCTCGGGAACGCCACATCTTTTGCACCGATCATAATTGGTAAAAAGAAATTACCAAAAACTGCTGGCAAACCTGGAATGATAAAGAGAAAAATCATTATCACACCGTGGAGTGTAAAAATTTGATTGTAGGTCTGCGGATCCATTATCGTCTTGCCCGGTGCGATAAGCTCCAACCTCATTAAAAATCCAAGAGTTACACCAACAGCAAAAAATGTGAGCATTGAGATGAGATATAATATCCCTATCTTCTTATGATCAGTTGAAAAAATCCAATTGAAAATTCCTTTATATTTTTTTGGAGAGTGTAAATAATCTAAATGATTTCCATTGCTCCCATTTCCACCATAACTTAAAGTCGTAGCTGACATAATTACTTCACCTCTAAATTTTTCTTCTTTGGTTTTGCAATTAAAAAGAGTATAAAAATCCCCGCAGCGATAAGCGTTATTATTCCTGCAATTCGAGTTACACTCAATGCGTATTTTTTCCCTTCGGCATCATAAACATAGCAGAACTTGATCAACTTAGCTATTGTAGGACCAACTTTCCCTTCCCCTGCCTCAAGAATTGCCATTTTAACATTGAATGGTAGATATTCAATGCCGAGTAGATATCTGGTAATCTTTCCTTCCGGTGAGATAAATATTAAGGCTCCAGGATGAACAAATTGATCTTCTTCCTTAAAGAAATAAAAACCAATTGAATTAGTTAATGAATAAATATTCGAACTATCTCCAACTAAGAATTGCCAGGCATCATCGGGCGGTTTATTATTAAGTAATTTAATGTAGTTAGCTTTTTTTGAACTTGCCAGAGATGATGTTTCTTCAGGATCAAAACTCACAGTAACGATTTGATAATCCTTACCTAACTTAAGATCAATTTCATTTATGTTTTTTGCCAATTCAGTTAGTAAAGGTGTGCATATACCTTTGCATTCATAAAAAACCAGAGTAAGTATCGTAGGTTTCTTAATCACATCTCTTAATTTAACCTTTTGCCCAAATTCATTATAAAATTCTGCATCAAGGGGAATATATTTTCCGAGTTGTTCCTCAAGCGCAGCTTTCTTTTGAGGCTGTGTCGAAGCACTTAAATTAAAAATGCTAATTAGAATTAAAAAAGATATAAGTAAAATGTTTTTATAAATCTTGCTTATCATAGTCTTCCATCCTTTTTGCTAAATAAACTCATCGAAGTCGTATAAAAGTTCTTTTTACCATTTTCATCCAAAAGTAAAATTTTGGGACTTAGACCATAATTAATCGGGTTGGATTTGACAATATTCCAAAAATCTGTTTCAGTAAAATTGTTTTGAAAAGTAGTTGTTAAAAGACCGGCGAATTTTTCTTTTGAAAGGATCAATCCGTCATATTTAGAAAAATTAGAATTAATTGTTTGTAAAATTTCATTATAAAGTTTTTGTTCATCCTTTTTCTCAATTAAAATGACATTAAAAGCTTTTGATGTAGGAATCTGCCCTGAAGTTTTCTTACCTTCAGAAAGTTTGTAAGTATCGTTGAGATTTTGAAGTTCATCTTTTGTAATTGAGGGAAAATCATTAGCAAATGTTCTTATGTAATGAATCACAGCAATTAATTCTTCAGGATTAATATGATTAAATGCAGGCATTCCACTTTTTAAAATACCCACCTGCAATGTTTTATACATTCCAGCAAAATTTCTACCGTTAACCCAACCTTCAGAAGAAGTAAGATTCCTTGGTTTTGGATTCATTGAAGCACCAGCTACACCATCACCTTTACCATTTTCACCATGACAGGATGAGCAATTAGCATTATAAAATGCTTTTCCTTTTTCAAGCAAAGCAGGAGTAGCTTCAGCTAATTTAAAAATATCGACTGGAGGTAAATTTGATGGAAGTTCAAAACTTAAATCAGTCTGTACATTTGAACTATCGGCAACAAAAGGCACAATGGTGTTTTTATTTATTAAGGTAAGATTTTGAACGAAATAAATTCCAAGTCCAACAATAACTACTAGAAAATAAAAGTATGTATATCCAAAAAGTCTTTCAGGATTGGTAAAAATTTCTTTAAAGTTAATTTCTTCTTGAATTTCAAAAAATCTTCGAATTCTTTCTTTCATAAATGAAACTCCAGACTTCTTTTAAGCTTCGGATCACCTGCTGGGACAATATTTTTGATTTTATTATATCTCCAGATAAATAGAACAAGTAAAATTCCAACTGCTAAAATTATAAATGAAATTTCAATCCAGCCAAAAACAACCTCTTTGTAAAGTGAAGGCATCACTAACCAGAAAAGATCGACATAATGCATCACTAGGATCCATATTGCCATAAACTTTAATCTCTTCAAATTACTTTTTGCTTGCTGAGAAAGAAGAGAAAAGTAAGTTATCAAAAAATGTCCGAATATTAAGATGAAAGAAAATATTTCCCAACCTTTTTGCCATCTATGAATCATCCAGAAAGTTTCTTCGGGAAGATTTGCATACCATATTAACAAAAACTGGCTGAAGGCTATGTATGCCCAGAAATTTACAAATGCAAAAAGCAATGCACCTAGATTATAGAAATGATCTCTTTTCAGGATATTTCCAAAATATCCTTTCTCATATAAAAAGATAACAGCAATTGTAACCACAGAGAGTGCAGCAAGAACAGTCCCCGAAAAATAATAAACTCCAAAAATTGTAGAGAACCAATGTGGTTCAGTGCTCATTAGGAAATCAATCGAAAAGAAAGTCAATGTAATCGCAAAAACAGGCAGAAAGAAAGCAGAAAGTTTTGAATTCTTATAAGTTAAAGTTTGATCTTTATTTTCATCTTGTTTCAAAGAATTTCTTGTCATAAAAAAACCGAACGCAATCCAAAGCAGGAAATAAACAAAGTATCTGATTGTAAAAAATGTTTGGTTAAGATAAGGAGATTTCCATTGAAGAAGTTTATCACTTTTAACAGCTTCTTCATGAGACCAGTGAAAAATTGAGTGTGTGTTGAACAAAATGACAAGCCCGACTACGAAAACCATTGGAATAAAATTTATAAAAATTTCATTCACTCTACGCATTACTGTTGACCACACAGCTCCTGACAAATATTCAATTGCAAATAAAAATATATTTCCAACGGCTACACTAATAAGAAAAGTAAAAATCACATTATAATTCGCTAACGCTCTGTGACTATCTGAAATGAAAGCTAAAACACTCAATACTAATCCAAGTATGAATAGTCCAAACGAAATCTGCTTAAATCTTATTGGAAGTGGTTTTGCTTCGAAAGATTGATTTTCGTGACTCATCTTAAATCACTCTCCTTTGGATTAACAGCTCTTTGTAGAACTCTTATATAATGAACTATTGCCCATCTTTCATCTTCAGTTAATTGAGATGCATAACTTGGCATAACATTTTGACCTTCGGTTATTATGTGGAAAATTCCACCATCTTTCATATTTCTTATTCTGTCTGAATGTAGAGTTGGTGGATTGGGAAATTGCCCTCTTAATCGACTATCACCAAATCCATAATCACCATGACAGGGAGAACAAAATGTAAGATATTTTGATTTACCAAGTTTCAAAACTTTTTCAGTTGGGATAAGTGGATTAATAAGATTCTTTTCAGCTTCTGCAGGATTTCCCTTAAATGGATAAGGTAAATGACCTCTTGAAACAGTGCCTTCAACTGGAGTTCTCATTCCAAAACCATCTTTGAAAACGGTCATTGATGTTTGAGGATCAACTCGAAATTGTTCGTGCATCCAGTTGAATGGAGCCATAAATAGAAGTTGATTTAGAACAAAGTAAGTTATTCCAGAAACGATAATTGAAGTCAATACAAGAAATGAAATAAACTTTTTATCAAAAATTTTGGGCTTATCTTTCAGTTCATCAATCTTGTAATAAATTTCAAAAACTTCTTCAGCACCAAGATTTTTGAAAAACTCCTTAACTTTTTCTAAATCAAATCCCTCATTATCTGCTTGAATTGAAATTCCAAATCTATCCACACTAACTTTATTCATATATTCAGTATCAATTAAAGGATGGCTGTTATTTGGAAACTTAAATAGAATAAACAACATCCATACGACTGTAAAAACCGCAGCTGAAAGAACAGTAACTTCAAACATTACGGGAATATAAGCTGGCAATTGATAAAATGGCTTTCCACCAACAATTAGTGGATAATCAATTACATTCACCCAGTACATAAATAAGAATGCGAATATTGCTCCTGATAATCCAAAAATCAGAGTTACCCATCCTAACTTTGATGACTTTAATTTCATCGCTTGAGGTAAGCCATGAACTGGATATGGAGTGTGAACATCGTAATTTTTATAACCAGCCTGATTTATCTTCTCAACTGCTTCAATTGTTTTATTTACATTGTCAAAAATCGCAGCGACAGAATATAAAGGTTTATTTTCCATCAATGACTTCCTCCGTGAGATGGCTGTGATTCTGGAAGTACAGCTTTAACCTCAGCAATTGATACTACAGGCAGTGTTCGAATAAATAAGAAAATTAATGTAAAGAACAGTCCAAAACTTCCAATTAAAATTCCAATATCGAATATGGATGGAATATACATTCCCCAGCTAGATGGTAAATAATCTCTTGAAAGACTCGTTACAACAATCACAAATCTTTCAAACCACATTCCAACATTAACAAGAACACCAATAACGAACATAACTGGAATTGATCTTCGAATTTTTTTGAACCAGAAAAGCTGTGTAAATAAAACATTGCAAGAAACCATTGTCCAGTATGCCCAAGCATAAGGTCCAAGCGCACGATTCAAAAACACAAATTGTTCAATTGGATTACCACTATACCAGGCAATGAAAAATTCCATAGCATAAGCATAACCGACCATCATTCCAGTTGCAAGCATAACCTTGTTCATCTTTTCAAGTGTATCTAATGTGATAATGTGTTCAATCTTGAAGACCTTTCTAATAACAATCAAAACATTCTGAACCATTGCAAAACCAGAGAAAACAGCACCAGCAACGAAATATGGTGGGAAGATTGTTGTATGCCAGCCAGGCATAATTGAAACTGCAAAATCGAAACTAACAATTGTATGAACTGATAAAACAAGAGGTGTTGCAAATCCAGCAAGAATTAAGTATGCCATTTCATAATGATTCCAATGCTTTGCAGAATGACGCCAACCGAGACTTAAAATCGAATAAATAATTTTCTTGAACTTGTTAGTTGTTCTATCTCGAAGAGTAGCAAGATCGGGAATTAAACCAATATACCAGAAAACAAGTGAAACAGTAAAATATGTTGATACAGCAAAGACATCCCACAACAATGGAGATGTGAAGTTTACCCAGAGAGCATGTTGATTAGGATAAGGAAGTAAATAACCATCAAGCCATGGACGACCAGTGTGAATTAAAGGAAAAAGTCCCGCACACATAACAGCGAAAATTGTCATTGCTTCTGCAAATCTTGCGATCGCTGTTCGCCATCTTTGCCTCAAAAGAAAAAGGATTGCAGAGATTAATGTTCCGGCGTGACCAATACCAACCCAAAAGACGAAATTTACAATATCAAATCCCCAACCAACAGGTTGATTAACACCCCATACACCAACGCCTTTTATAAAAGTAATTGCAAGACTAACTGCGCCGATCAAAAGCATTGTCAAACTAATCGAAATTGCAATGTACCAGCCTTTCGGTGGTTTTGACTCTAACGGTCGAGCAATGCTTTCATTGATTGATTTTAACGATGGATTACCTTCTACAACTGGGGGTTCAATTGTATAATCAATTGTTCTCACTACACACTCTCCGAATTGATGTTTCTGAGTTTTGCAATGTAAGTTACATTTGGTTTTACATTCGTTTCTTCAAGAACATAATATGCAAGTTTATGATTTCTCAACTTCGAAACTTCTGAGTTTTTATCAAGCATATTTCCGAATTCAATTGCATCTGAAGGGCATGCTTGCTGACAGGCAGTCATAACTCCGCTGCCGTTAAACACTTTGTCTTGTTCAATTGCTTTTTGTCTCGCTTCCATTATTCTTTGCACACAGAAAGTACATTTTTCCATCACACCACGAGAGCGAACGGTTACTTCAGGATTATTTAAGAAATTCAAAGGCTCCTGATATTGATATTCATTATTGAACTCAGAACGGAAATCCAAAAAGTTAAATCTTCGAACTTTATAAGGACAGTTATTTGAACAGTATCTCGTACCAACACAACGATTATAAGCCATTTGATTTAATCCATCTGGACTATGATTCGTAGCTGAGACTGGACAAACATTTTCACAAGGCGCATTATCACAATGCTGACATAACATTGGCTGATTGCTTACTATTACTTCTTCTGGATTTCCTGAATAATAAGTATCAATTCTCATCCAATGCATTTCTCTGCCTTTTTCAACCTGATCTTTTCCAACCATCGGAATATTATTTTCAGCAACACAACTTACCACACAAGCATTACAACCAATACATTTATTCATATCAATTGCCATTGCCCACTTAACGCCTTCATATTTCACTTCGTGAACAATACTAATTAGTTCTGCCCTTTCTCGACGAATAAAATCAGGATCATTCTCATATTGCTGAATAGTTCCTTCTTGAATTATTTTTCTCTTTCGATGAAAATCTTTAACGAATGTATCGTCAATCGAATGATGTTCCTGAGCTGTTACTAAATTGTATTTCTCACCCGTCTTCTTTATGCTTACATACGAATTATAAATTGAGCTTTGATTTTTGTTTATCAAAAACTGAACATTAAACCCGACTCCTTTTCCAATTTCACCACACTCTTCTCTGCCATATCCAGTTTCAACACAAATTAAATTTTCAGCAACTCCTGCTTGAACGAAGACTGGCAGCTCTATACTATTTTTTCCATTGCTAACCTGAATCAAATCACCATTCTTTAAGTCTAATTTTTTCGCAGTGTTTGGAGAGACTGCTGCGTAATTATCCCAGACTATTTTTGTGACTGGATGAGGAACTTCATGCAGCCAGCCATTATTTCCAAATTTTCCATCAAAAAGATATGGATGTGGATAGATGCTTAAAAGTATCTCATTTGATTTAGTAGTATTTGAAATATTAAATGATCTTACAGCAAAATTTGGTTTGGTAACATTATTTCCTGGGAGTTTTAGAAATCCATCGTGAAGGCAAGCATACCAGAATGTATCGAAATTGTTTATGGAAGAATATTGTGGAAAGACTTCTTTCTGCCAGCGTGATTTCAATTTTCTTTGATAAATTGAATCATAATAAACTTCACCGGTTGTCCAGGTAATTAAAATAGATTCTTTTTGCCTTGTATCATACATTGGTGAAATCACAGGTTGCTGAAGATTTATAATGTTGCTTCTTACCTGAAAATCATTCCAGCTTTCGAGTTCATTATGAATTGGAAGAATAAAATTACTTAATGATGTCGTCTCAGTTTTTTGTTCAGATAAAGTTACAACAAGGCCGACTTTTTCAAACACATCTGAAATTCTCAAGAAAGAAAAATCATAAACAGGATTGCAATCAAAATTTATTACAGCACCAACCTGACCTTGATTGATTTTTGAAATTAATTCTTCAAAATCTTGAATTGAACTTTCTTCTACCAGATTAACATAGGCTGAATTAAAATCATAAAGTTGAGAATTTCCTAATACTTCATTTAAGATTAATGTAAGTAAATGTTCTTCTTTGCCTAATCTATCACCACAAATTATGATCGATCTACCTTGATTGTTAAGCAAATCATTAACCAATGTATCGATCACATCTTTTGAGAGATTTAATTTGGCCGCTAAAGAGCTTAATGAATAATTTTTAATCTGAGATACTAATTCAGACGGTAAGGAAATTTTAGGATTTACTCTGTTAAGAATTTCATTTAATAAGCCTGCTAAAAATTCTTTCTGAAAGTCTGGTCTTAATCTCAAACGATAGTCAGAATTTGCGCCTGTTAAAGTGAGATTTCCTTCAACAACATAAAGACGACTAAAATTTTTCAAATCATTAACATTTCTGGTAACTGCAAATTGTCTTACTTGCTCAATTACATCACCGTCTGTATTCAAGAAATCACTTTCAAGTGCGACAATGATTTTTGCCTGTTGAAGTTTTATAGAAGGTAAACTGTTTGTTCCATAAATTTCTTTCCATGCTTCAAATTTTGTCTTGTTAGAAAAGTTAGAATAAAAATAGAATTTAGTGGTCGGATATTTTTGTTGAAATTCTTTCAATACAGAAAGAGTTGTGGGAGAATTTGTTTTATTTGAAATAAATGCAATTTCTTTATTCTGCAATACTGCTTTGTTTAATCCATCTGTAATTGATTTATTTGCTTCTCTCCAGCTGATTGGTGCAAATTGTCGTTTTGAAACTTTCTGCAGTGGACTTTTTAATCTATCAGGATCATACAAATTCAAAATTGCTGCTTGACCTCTAATACAAACCTTACCTTGATTAATTGGATGATCTGGATTTCCATCAATTTTAATTGGCCTGCCTTCTCGAGTTTTTACAAGAATTGAACAGGTATTCTGGCAGCAATTTAAACTTGACGCATAAAAATTAGCATTACCTATGATAATTTCTTCGGGCTTTTTGTTGTAAGGAACAATTTCGCCTTTGTCTTTGAAGTTTGAGCAAGCAGCAAATGCAAAAGCCGACGACACCGAAAGTAAAGCCAGAAATCTTCTTCGAGATATAGGAGGCATCCCTGCCAGATCAACATTATCTATTGCACCTTCTAAAAATTCATCTTCTTTAATTTTCTTTAATTCTTCTGGATTGTAATAATCTCTAAGACTTTTCCAGTGTCTTCTAAAATTATCTTGACTCATTTTTATCCTTCTTGCTATTTAATTCGTTTTACTGAATCAGGATTTTCTTTGAAATAAATTTTTGGATTCTTGGTAATGCCGAAAATCTTACCAAATTGAAATCCAAAGAGTAAAGTTCCCAATATTGAGCCTTTGAATAAATTAGATAAAAATTCTTTTCTTGTTTTTTTCTTCTCAGTCATATTCTTTATACCTTTTTATCTATGACAGGCAAAGCAGTTTTCAGGACCTTTTTTAACATTCGAAATGTAAGTCAATTTTAATTGAGCATTTCGATGACAATCAAGACAACTTGCCATGGTAAAAGAAGAGACTTGTTTTATTACATCCATATTCTTCACATCACCATGACATTCAGCGCAATCAATCCCACGATTAACATGGACTGAGTGATTGAAATAAGCGAAATCAGCTAACTTATGAACTCGTTTCCATGTTAATGGAATATTCTTTTGATACATTTCTGTTAGTTGAATTATTGCCGGTCTGTTTTTTCTCGCAATTGTGTGACAGTTCATACAGGTTTGCACCGATGGAATTGATGCAAATCTCGATTTAGTAACAGAAGTATGGCAATACTGACAATCTATTTTCATTTCACCAGCATGAAGTTTATGTGAAAATGGAATAGGTTGTTCAGGGTTATATCCTATTCCATCTCTCTCTGGACGGGAAACATAATAAGTTATAGCGAAAGAAAGTATGATAACAAAAATTGTTACCGGCACTCGAACTTTTAAAATATAGTCAAGTTTCGAATGATTCATCGGTGTCCTATTCTTATTTGAGATTTATTTTGATGGGAGGCATTGAATTTTTTTCCTTATCTGTATTACCTCTCCATCTTTTCTAAAAAGTTTCGCAATTATAAAAAAAATTTAAGTATCGAAAAAATACTTTAAAGACAAGATTGAGCATTAACATTAAATGCAGTCATTTAACTTTTACGAGTTATTAGAAATACTAAGTTAATTTCAAAGACTAAAAATTTTAACTTCTAAATTTCAAATTGCTCTAAATTCTCGTACAACTTTTATAAAACAATTTGTAAAATTCATATCCAAAGATTTCATACCATGCGTTCACTAAACAAATCATCATAAATAATTTTTGTAATTTCAAATTAAAAAAGGTTAAAAATGCGGATTAAATTTATCGGTGCAACCAAAACAGTAACAGGGTCAATGCACTATCTCGAAATCAATAAAACAAAAATCTTACTCGATTGTGGCTTGTATCAAGGTAAAAGAAAAGATTACTTCGAACTGAACTCGAGATTTGATTTTTTCAATCCAGAAGAAATTGATTACTTGATTGTCTCACATTCGCATATTGATCATATCGGAAATATCCCAAATCTGGTCAAGCAGGGTTTTTCAGGAAAAATAATCTGCACAAATGCAACAAGTGATCTTGGTAAAGTAATGCTTTTGGATAGCGGTCACATTCAGGAAAAAGATATCGAATTCGTAAACAAAAAGAGGAAAAAGAAAGGCGAACCACCACTCGAACCATTATACACTCAAAAAGATGCTGAAAAATCATTACCACTCTTTAAAGGAATAAAACTATATAATTCTTTTGAACTCGATGATAATGTTGAATTAACCTTTTATAATGCTGGTCATATTCTTGGGTCAGCAATCACTCAGTTAAAAATTAAAAATACTGGAAAAGTAATAAATCTAACTTTCACAGGTGATCTGGGCAGACCAAATTTACCAATAATCAAAGATCCTGATACAATTGAAACACCTGATATTTTAATTTCTGAAGCAACTTATGGTGCAAGAGTGCATCAACCAATTCATGAGACAAAAAACATTTTGGTTGATAGAATTTTTTATTCATTAAAGAGAAATGGCAAAATTATAATACCCGCCTTCAGTGAAAGTAGAACTCAACAATTAATTTTACTGTTTCACGAAATTTTTGATACTTTTAATTTCAAAATTCCAATTTACATCGATAGTCCCCTTGCAACGGCTATAACCAGAATTTATCAAAAGCATATTGAAGAATATGATGAAGAAACTTATAGATACATCGAAAAAGGTAAAGATCCATTTCAATTTGAATGTGTTCACTTCACCGAGTCTGTTGAAGAATCAAAAGCATTGAACGATTTACGAGAACCTGCAATAATTATCTCAGCATCAGGAATGTGTGAAAATGGTAGAATTCTTCATCATCTTGCCAATAATATTGAGAATCCAAACAACCAGATTTTAATCGTTGGATACAACGCTGCCGAAACCTTAGGAAGAAAAATCGCAGATGGACAAAAAGTTGTTAAAATATTTGGCGAAGAATATAATGTAAAAGCCAAAGTTACTGTTTTAGATTCGTTAAGTGCCCACGCCGATCAAAAAGAGCTTTTAGAGTTTTATCAAAATTTTGACAGACAAAAATTGGGAAAAATTTTCTTAGTTCATGGTGAAGAAAATGAATTGAATACTTTTGCAGCACTCTTAAAACAAAAAGGCTTCAATCACATTTTTATTCCTGAAAGAGGAAATGAATTTGAGATTTAATTCCTTAATATTTCTCTTATTCGCTTTTGTTTTCATATTAAATGCTCAAGTTCGACTTGATTATCCCGATTCAGTTGATGTCCCCAATGCAATGACTTTTTTAAACACATACAATAAAGTGCTCAATGTTCACAGTTTCAATTCAACGATTAATTTTAATCGGAATTTCGGGAAATTCGATTTCAAATTATCGAACAGATTCAACTCAACCATAATTTTTTCTTCGATTAAAAATATAAGAGATGAAAACTATTTGACTTCTCAATTAGGTTATGCATTAACAAATTACCTAAAACCTTCATTTGCTGTTGAATCACGCAGAATAAATGATAATAGGAAAATTGGAATCAGCCGTTTCAAAGATTTTTCATTCAAAGGCAGTCTAAATATTAATCCATATTCTTCGATAAACATTTCCCCTTTTTTAGGTTATAAAACCGAAGAACAATTTGAAAGGTTAGAGACCGGAAATACACTTGGCATTGAAAGCTCTCTCGATGAAAAATATCTTGTTTCAAAATTTAACGGCAGATTAAAAATACAGAATGATAATCTGACAATTAGAAAAAACAAATACATTAACTCTGAACTTTTGATCGAAAATCTTCTTTCCGATTACTTAATTTCACAATCGAGACTCTATTTCAACCGAATTAGTCGAGATTATTTCACTTCGATTGACTCGAACTCTGCAAGGATATTCAACACAGATTTTAATATTGAAAATAGGGATGATAACATTCTTGACCTGACACAACGATTCGACTTGATTAATATTACAAATTTCGATCTTAACATAACCGGAAATTTTTATTACAGAACGGTTGATAAAAATATTCGTTATAAAAATCTAAATGAACCCACGAAAAATATCTTTGATTCAAAAGTTGCAGAATTTCGTCTAAATCTACAGACTGAGACTCATTTTTTGATTGGAAGTTTTAGAAATTCTCTTAAGATTAATTACAGCGAACGTTCAGAAAAGCATTCTGTTAAGCGCATTCAGAGTATTCCAGATTATCTATATTATCAAAGGCTGGATGAAGAACTTCAGAAGAATAATTTCTCAACAAGATTTATTTTTAGTTTACAAAACAAACTCAATCTTTTCAGAAAAGATTCATTGTTCATTGAAAGTTCTTTTTCAAAACTGCGATACGATACTCCTCCACTTGAAAATTATCTTAATCCAGCTCTAATTATTAGAGATGATAGAGATGAATTGCTTTATATAATTAAAATTCAATATCTAAAGTATTTCTCTACAAGACTTCAATCTCATTTTTCGATAGAATCTTTTAATAATCATCTGGTCTATCTATACAAAGAGAGAAGTTCAAACAACAATTGGAATAGAGTCTTAAGGTTAACTACATTTACTCAATACTCAGCTCCCGAATTTTCAACTAAAAATCAATTTGAAGTTCTCGCCAATTACACGATTTATGATTTCGAAGATTTATTTCAAGGCTCTCAAAGTTTTGCTTTTAGACAATTCATTTTTTATGACTCAACAAAATTTTACTTTTCTTCAAAAAATTTCTTTGATATAATTTTCAATTTGAGATTATCTGAACAGGGCACTTTAAATTGGAAAAGATTTTCCTCATTGCCTGGGAGACTTTTGAATGAACAGTTTGGTGAGTTTAAAGTGGGTCATTTACTATCAGAAAAAAATTTTATCTCAGCAGGAGTCAGATATACTTCGCTGACTGAATCTAATTACAAAGGCAAAGAGAGAAACATCGTAAATGAAATTAAGAGCATTGGACCTTTAATTGAAATATTTCTTTTTTATCGAAAAGATTTTTATCTGACATTGAAAAGCTGGATTGAATACATTTCCCAGACAAATATGAGTAAACGAAGAAATATTAATATGAGTTTTAGTTCATACTTACTTTTTTAATTGTCTCTCTTTGAATTTTTTATAATTTTGTAGTGCAATGTTTCGACAATTAAAATACAATCTTAAGACATCAATTTTCGAGATTGAAAACATCTCAAACTATCTCGATGAAGCATTAGATGGAATAAATATTCCTCACGATAAATACAATAATATTTTGCTTGCCATCACTGAAGCTGTAAATAATGCAATCATCCACGGCAATAAAAACGATATAAACAAAAAGATCATCTTAGAATTTATTTTAACAGATGAATTCTTAAAAGTCATAGTGACAGATGAGGGGCAAGGTTTTGACTTAGATAAAGTCCCCGATCCCACACTTCCCGAAAATTTATTAAGTGAACATGGACGCGGTATTTTTATAATGAAACATTTCGTCGACGAAATCTCAGTCGAAAAATCACCGGAAGGAAGCAGCCTTATCTTAAAAATTAAATTAACCAAAAACTAAAAATTATAGAGGAGGAATTATTATGTCGAGGAAAAAAATCTCATTAATTGGCGGTGGACAAATTGGCGGTGTCCTTACCCAATTAATTGCAAAACGCCAGCTCGGTGATGTCGTTCTTTACGATATTGTCCAGGATATGCCTCAGGGAAAAGCATTAGATATCGCTGAAGCTGCAAGAGTTGACGGCTTTGATGTCAAAGTAACGGGTACAAACTCTTATGAAGACACCAAAGATTCCGACATAGTTATCATCACCGCTGGACTGCCAAGAAAACCTGGAATGAGCAGAGATGACTTGCTCACTACAAACGCAGAAATAATGAAAGTCGTTGCGGAAAATGTTAAAAACACTTCCCCCAATGCAATTGTGATTGTTGTATCAAATCCACTTGATGCAATGGTTACTCTATTCAAAAATATCAGCGGATTTGAACCAA
Source organism: Ignavibacteria bacterium (assembly GCA_013177855.1). NCBI lineage: Bacteria > Pseudomonadati > Ignavibacteriota > Ignavibacteria > Ignavibacteria bacterium. The sequence goes on along the minus strand of JABLYA010000001.1, from coordinate 71,847 downwards.
ATCGTGTAATGGGTCAATCAGGTGTTCTGGACTCATCCAGATTTGCAACATTTATTGCATGGGAACTTGGTGTTTCCGTTAAAGATATCAACGCATTAGTTTTAGGTGGTCATGGTGATACAATGGTTCCACTTAAACGATATGCAAATGTTAATGGTATTCCAGTGATGGAATTGCTTGAGAAAAAATATGGCAATAAAGATAAAGCTAACGAAGTAATGAACGCAATAATTGAACGAACAAAAATGGCAGGTGGTGAGGTTGTAAAATTACTTAAAACTGGTTCAGCTTTTTATTCACCGGCAAGTTCAACTATTGCAATGGTTGAATCAATTATTTATGATGAAAAACGAGTTCTTCCAGTTTGTGCTTATCTACAAGGTGAATATGGCGTAAATGGATATTATGTGGGTGTACCTGTAATCTTAGGTGCAAATGGAATTGAAAAAGTAATTGAAATCGATTTGAATGAAGAAGAGAAAGCTTTGTTCGATAACTCAGTTAATGCTGTTAAAAATCTTGTAGAAGATATGAAACGACTTGGTTATTAATTTGACTCATGACTGAAAAACAAAAACCGAGGCAATAGCCTCGGTTTTTTATTTTAAACCTATTTTAATTCAACAATTAATTTAAAGGAATTACATTAACAACTTTCTTATTTGCTTTAGTTACAAACTGAACTCTACCAGAAACTTTTGCAAATAAGGTATCGTCACCGCCAATTCCAACATTTAAACCTGGATGGAATTTTGTCCCTCTCTGTCTGACTATTATGCTTCCAGCTGAAACAATTTCACCACCGAAAGCCTTAACACCCAATCGCTGGGCATTAGAGTCACGACCATTTTTAGTAGAACCTTGTCCTTTTTTATGAGCCATAATTCACCTCTAATTTATCTTTTCAATTAATATTCTTGTTAAATGCTGACGATGTCCTCTCAACTTTTTATAATCTTTTCTTCTTTTCTTTTTGAAAACAAGGACTTTATCGTCTTTTGTATGTTCAAGAACTTTTGCTGTAATAGTTTTACCATCGATGTAGGGTTGACCAATCTGGACTTTATCGCCATTTATTAACATTAAAACATTTTTTAATTCAATATTCTTCCCTACCTCGACATCCAATTTGGGGATATAAATTTTATCGTTCTCTTTTACTTTAAATTGAAATCCAGCAATATTTACTACTGCTTCCATTAGATATAATCCTTTCATTAATGATTAGCAAACAAAAATAAAAATAATATACTCTAAAATCAATTACTTAAATTTCTTTTCGCCAGCAGTTACTCTTAATTTGAGAAAATTTTCTGGTGTGGGTAGTGGACAGGTTGCATAATGAGTAAATGCACAAGGTGGATTGTATGCTTTATTAAAATCCAAAATTACTTTTCCATTCGAATCAGGTTTATCTGCATATAGAAATCTTCCAGCACCGTAAGTTTCTTTACCATTTGTTTCATCGGCAAAAACAAAAAACAATTTATCTCCGCTATCAAGTGCTTCAAGCTCATAAGTTTTATCTTTAATTTGAAATCTAACTCTTCCCGGCGATATCTCCTTTTCCGGAATTCCAATTATTGATGGAACCATTACTTCTTTAGGTGGATTGTAAGGAATAAATTCAGCAGTAACTTTCCAATCCTCGTTCACCGGAAATCGTTCAATACCTTTAAATTCTTTCACCAAAGGAGCGTCTAAGTTTCTTACTCGTAATGCAAACTTGTCTCCCCTTTTTATGATGAACCATCTATAACTTTTGTAAGAAACAATAGTCGGTTTTCCAGTTAAATCGTGATTCAGGAATGTTCGCTTAACTGAAGCGCTATCCACCATTAAATTAACATTATCATTTGAAATCATTTCAACTAATGTATCTTTCAGAATGAATGTGCATATCTTTTCTGGCAATTCTTTATCATCTATTACAAAATCGTTTTCTTTCCCCGAACCAAATGTATTTTCTCCTTCTTTCAAGAAAAACAACCCTACAAGATTTAACCATCCATTTTCTTTCTTTAAATTCTCAATTCTCTTTTGATGCCAGTCATTAATTTCCTTAATATATTCAGGTAAACCTTTTTCTTTGTAAGTTTCGCAGCCAAAAATTAAAATCATTGAGATAGAAATAATTATTAAACTTCTTTTCATAAAAACACCATTCAATTTTTAAGTTTTTAATTTAATTAATGATTCTATTCAGCAATGTAACTGGATGAATTACTTCCGCAGATACATTAAACTTCTCAGTTCCATAACGAATTTGACCAAGACAACCTGGGTTGCCAGTCAATACAACTTTTGCATTGGTAGATTTTATATTGTTCATTTTTCTTTCAAGAATTTGCATTGACGAATCATAATTAACAATATTATAAATTCCAGCCGAGCCGCAACACCAGGTTGCTTCATTGAGTGGGATTAATCGTAAACCTTTGATCTGTTTCAAAACTTGTTTTGGTTCCTCTGAAATTTTTTGAGTGTGAACTAAATGACATGCTTCATGATAAGTCACATCTATATCTGCTTTAACCCCAAGCTGATTTAAATCGAAATTTTGGTAAATGAATTCCATAATATCTTTTACCTTAGAAGAAAATTCTTTTGCTTTTTTTGAGTAATCTTTATCATTGCTTAAGATATGTCCATACTCTTTCATAAATGCACCGCATCCTGCCGAATTAGAAATAATAAAATCGTAATGATAATTTGAAAAACTATCTATTGTTGCCTTTGCCAATTTTCGTGCTTGTTCTAAATCACCATTATGTGCTGGCAGTGAACCACAACATGTTTGTTTTTTGGGAATTATAACTTCACAACCAAGTTTTGAAAGTAATTCAACTGTATCTTTGTTTATATCGGAAAACATTACATTCATCAAACAACCGACAGGAAATAATACAACAAATTTTTTATCACCTTTTGCCGGGACTATTTCCGGGAAAATTTCATCTGAAAAGAAATCAGATATTTCTGGAGAAAGTCGATTAACTTCATAAAGCTTTTTCGAAATTATTTTCAAAACGCCTTCAATCCATTTTCTTAAAGATGATTTTTGATAAAATCTTAAAAGTCTGGAAAGAAATTTTAACAACTTAAAATTAGGCAAGATTTTTCGAAACGCCACTTTCTTAATTAAACTTGAAGTTGATGATGTAAATTCACTTTGCTCAACATGAACCCGAGCTGCTTCTACAAGTGAACCATATTTCACACCAGCTGGACAGGCAGTTTCACACGCCTGACAATCAAGACAAAAATTCATCTCATAAGCAAACTTTTCAGTCAGCGACAATTTACCTTCAGCTACATATTTAATTAATCTAATTCTGCCTCTTGGTGATGAAACTTCATCAAATGTCAAATTGTAGGTCGGACAGGCTTGTAAACACATTCCACAATGAATACAACTTGATAAAATTTCTTCTGATGGCAGTTCTAAATTAAAATAAAAACCTGAATTCATTTTTTCTTCCTCAATCCAGTTTCAATGAAATATTCCTTTGTTGAAATTTGAACATACAGATATTCATCATCTTCGAGAAGTAATACTTCCTTTTTAATTGACTTATCGTCATAATCCAGAATTCTGGCAATCTTTTTAATATCGCTGTCACGGCAATCAAGATTATAATGAACAAAAATCCTTCCAAGTGAGTCGAGATAATTTTCCGTCACAACTTTTCCGAGATTGAGTCCAGGATCAACTCCAACTTCATCAAGTTGAAGCAACTTACCATCCTTAGAAAAATAACCACGAAAGAGAATCCCACGAACATCGTTTGCCCACTTGAAGAATGCATATTCCTTAACATCAAAATCTTCTTCAGCAAAGAATCGTTCAAAATCCCAAACTCCAACTGGCAACTCTAATCTTGGAATATAAAAAACCTGTCTGAAGCAATAATTAAATGGTTTTAATTTAAATCTTCGTTTTGCAATCGATTTGTAATTTGAATTTTCAAAACAATAGCTGAAGTAAGATTTTTGAATATCATCAAGAATGGGTCTAAACTTTTTTACATTTTCCCAGCATGTTCTTTCGTTGTTCTTATTTAATTCGTAAAGAAGAGAAAAATTGATTGAGTCAATTTCTTTTAATTGCGGGAATTCTTTCGTCTTCGGCTCATACCAGATTTGTTTCAAAAAATATCTTTGAAGCAGAGTGTCATCGAATATGTATCCGTAATTTGCTAAAATTTCAGATTGAATTAGTTCTCTTTCAACAGGGAGAAATTTTAATACTTCATCCTTTTGTAAAATTTTATCAGAGTTATAAAGTCGGACATTAAATTCACTTTGAGCGAAAAGTAACTTCGAAAAGAATATCACTATAAAAATTTTTCGAAAATTACTTTTCATAAATGTTCCTCAAATTTTTTGATTTCGTTTATAGAATTAGGCAGTCTGCCTTCGCATTTTGGTTTTAGAGTAAAAATTTTTCCAGGATTTAAAATATTATTGGGATCAATAACAGTCTTTAATTTTTTCATAAACTCTATTCCCGCACTTCCAAATTGAAGCTCAAGAAATTTTTTCTTAGATAAACCAGTTCCATGCTCCCCTGTTATTGTTCCACCAAGCTTGATTGCTTCATTAAAAATTCTTTCAAAAGTTCTTTCCGCACGATGTAATTTTTCGCTGTCTCGTTCATCTGTCAAACAGGTTGGATGTAAGTTACCATCTCCAGCATGTCCAAAATTTCCAAGCAATACACCTTCTTCGTTAACAATCTGTTTTATCTTTTCCAGCATTTTTGGCAACTTAGATCTTGGAACAGTTGCATCTTCAAGTATTGTAGTTGGACTAACTCGGGCTAAGGCTGAGAATGCACTTCTTCGAGCTGCTTTTAATTTATTTGCTTCGTTTTCATCTTGTGCAATTTTGACATAGAGAGCATTATTCTTCTGACAAATTTCTTTTATTTTATTCTGATCATATTCAACCTCAGAAGTCTTTCCATCAACCTCAATTATTAAGAGTGATTCTATTGTTGTGTCTAAACCAACTCTTGCATAATCTTCCACACATTTGATTGTTGTATTATCAAGAAACTCAAGCATCGATGGAATGATACCTGAAGCCGTTATATCAGAAACAGCTTTGCCGCTGTCAATAACAGAAGAGAATGCAGCAAGAATAGTTTTCGAAAGTTTTGGTCTAGGAATAATCCTCAAAAGAATTTTTGTAAAGATACCGAGTGTGCCTTCACTCCCAATCATTACATCACGCAAATTATAACCAGCAACGTCTTTATAATTTTTTCCACCGATCCAGATTAATTCTCCAGTCGGCGAGATAAATTCAAGTCCCATTACATAATTTTTAGTGACGCCATACTTTAATCCTCGCAAGCCGCCCGCATTTTCAGCAACATTACCACCAATTGTGCAGACTTTAATACTTCCCGGATCTGGTGGATAGAAGAGATTATATTTCATTGCTTCAAGATCTATCTGTTCGGTAATTACTCCGGGTTCTACAAGGATAGTTTGGTTATCTACATCAACTTCTAAAATTTTTCTCCACTTAGTCATCACTAAAACAATTGAATCTTCAACAGGCACGCTACCACCACTCAAGCCTGTACCAGCACCTCTTGGAATCACTGCAAATTTTTCTTCGTTAGCTAATTTTAAAATCTCAATTATTTGATCTACCGATTCAGGAAAAACAACCGCATCAGGTAAATGATAAAAAATAGGAGTTGCATCGTAAGAATAAACAATTCTGTGTTCTTGTGAATCTGAGAAGTTTTCGTTCCCGACAATTGATTTAATTTTTCGTAAGACAATTTCTTTGTTCATTTTTAGACTCAATTTTTTTCAAACTTAAGAAATGATGAAAGGATTTTGAAGGAACATTTAGTTAATTGAACAAAATCAAAAATCTTTTTATTGTAAATGAGTGAACAGATTGAAGATTTTTTGATTTTCGAATGGTCAAGATGTGTTTTTTGAATTTAAAAAAGCTTCGTAGAAGCGACCTATTTGTAGAGAAAACAAGAACAAAAAAAATCAAAGCTCCATCGGAGCGACCTATTTGTAGAATCAACCACGAAGTGGTGAAATTTTTATAGAATAAAATTCATACAAACTAAAAAATCAAAACTCCGAAGGAGTGACATTATCAAATCAATTGTAAAATTCCAGCGTGTTGAAATTTTGCCCTGTTCATTTGTTATTCACAATATCATCCCTTCAGGATTTTGTTTTTTCTTGTGCCTTCAATTTTATCTATCATAATTTCATCCATTCTGGATTTGATTTTCAATTAACGGAAATTAAATCAAACTCTTTTTTGGAGAATTTTCTCAACTCCGAAGGAGTTGAATTTGAATAGCCCCGCGTTGCACTCGGGTAATATCGTCAAAAAAAATTCCAACCCTGAAGGAGTTGAATCTTTAAAATTCTCCAATCTCAATTCTTCTTATAAATTCTGCATAATAATTCTAAACCTTGCCTTTTTCTTTATCGCTATAAATAAAAACGAAAAATTACTCACTCCAGATTTTAGGGTAAAAATTTAGAACTTTTTTCAATACGCAATTGTTATTTGAGCGAATTCTCCCACAAAAATTACATTGAATAAGGGAGGAATAATTAAATATATTAGAGATGAGAATAACAGAAACAAATTAAGGTTAAAAAATGAAAGACTTAAAAAACAGCTTACAACTCGAGCTAGTCGGTTTAGATGATCTAGATTTAAATGTTCACCCAAATACTCTTCGTAAATGGTACCAATTAATGCATCTTGGCCGTCTCCTGGATGAAAAAGCAGCAGTTTACCTAAGACAAAACAAGGGCTGGTCTTACCATGCACCTTTCGCAGGTCACGATGGTATTCAATTAATGTTAGGGTTAAGCTTTAGACAGAACAAAGATTTTCTTTTTCCATACTATCGTGATATGCTCACAGTTTTAGCTGCAGGTATTACTCCAGAAGAAATAATTCTTAATGGATTATCAAAAGCAACGGATGTTGCAAGCGGCGGCAGACATATGAGTAACCATTTCGCCAAACCTGAAATTAGAATTCAAAATGTATCAAGCTGCGTCGCCAACCATGCACTTCACGCAGTCGGAGTCGCAAGAGCGATAAAAACTTATGGCGGTGACGAAATCGCTTACTTCAGCTCTGGTGAAGCTTCAACAAGTGAAGGATATTTTTATGAAGCAGTCAACGGAGCAAATCGTGAACAGGTCCCTGTGATCTTTGTAATTCAAAATAACAGATATGGAATTTCGGTTCCTTTAACTGTTCAAACCGCAAATAGATATGTATCAGAAAATTTTGAAGGAATGAAAAACCTTAAACGAATTATTGTTGATGGAACCAATCCATTCGATTCCTGGAGAGGAATGCAGGAAGCAATTGACTACGTCCAGAGTGGTCGTGGACCTGCAATGGTTGAAGCCGATTGTGTTCGAATTCATGCCCATAGCAATTCAGATCGTCACGAATTATATCGTTCTAAAGAAGAATTGGAAGAAGCTAAAAAACTCGATCCCCTACCAAGATTCAGAAATTATTTAATTCTCAATAATATTCTTACAGAAAAAGAAATTCTCGAAATCGAAAGAGCTAATGAAATTGAAGTCGAAGAAGCAGCAAAAAGAGCTGAAGCTGCACCAGATCCAGATCCAAAAACAATTTTTGATTTTGTAGTTCCTAGAGAAATCGAATTCTGCCCTGTCCATGAATTGCAGGAAATGGAACAAATTCAGTACGATGACTCACTTCCAAAGATCACATTAAGAGAAGCAATTAACGAAACATTGAAGGAAGAATTTAGAAACAATCCAAACACTTTCCTTTGGGGACAGGATGTCGCTTCTAAGGATAAGGGCGGAGTGTTCAATGTTACAAAAGGAATGCTTCAAGAATTTGGTGAAAAAAGAGTATTTAACGCACCACTGGCTGAAGATTTTATCGTTGGAACAGCAGAAGGTTTCTCAAGATATCGTGATGATATCGTTGTAGTTGTTGAAGGTGCACAATTCGCAGATTATTTCTGGCCAGCAATGGAACAATTAATTGAGCTCTCACATGACTATTGGAGAAGTTATGGGAAATTTGTCCCGAATGTAGTTATTAGACTTGCATCAGGTGGTTATATTGGCGGTGGACTTTATCACTCACAAAATCTTGAAGCAGTCTTTACTTCCCTTCCAGGTTTAAGGGTGGTTGTTCCTTCGTTTGCGGATGATGCTGTTGGACTTTTAAGATGCGCAATGCGAAATCGAGGAGTTACTTTATATCTTGAACCAAAATTCTTATACAATCAACCATTTGCAGCCACACCAAGACCACCTAAAAATTATTGCTTCCCATTTGGTCGTGCACGAGTTAGAAGAGTCGGAAACGACTTATCAATTATCACTTATGGTACAACAGTTCATTGGTCATTAAGAGCTGCAAAGAGATTAAAAGAAGAGCATAATATTGATGTCGAAGTTCTTGATTTGAGAAGCTTAGCACCGCTTGATAAAACAGCAATTTTCCAGACTGTTAAAAAGACTGGAAAAGCTTTGGTCGTTCACGAAGATAAATTAACTGGTGGATTTGGCGGTGAAGTTGCAGCTCTAATTGCTGAATACGCATTCGAATATCTCGATGCACCTGTGATGAGAGTTGGTGGCAAAGATACACCAGTTGCTTTCTCAAAAATTCTGGAAAACGCAATTTTACCACAGGTTGATGATATCTATAATGCAGCGTTGAAATTAGCACAGTATTAAATTAAATCATAATCAAACTTGTATAAAAAAGCCACCATCATGGTGGCTTTTTTTTGTTTCAGAAATTAATATCCAAATAGAGAGCTAAACAGTATTTAATATCTATTACCTTGTCACTTATTTTATTAATAAAAGCTTTTTAGTTGCTTTATGTCTATTGATAGTTAATGTATAAAAATAGACACCTGAAGATAAATTATATTTATTAGCATCTAAAGTTTCGTAATAAGATCCGGGATTCCTTTCCTCATCTACGAGTGTAGCTAGATGACGACCGAGAATATCGTAAATAGCCAGCGACATCCGACCTCTTTCAGCTGATTGCCATCTTATTACAGTACTTGAATTAAAGGGATTGGGGAAATTTTGCTCTAACTTAAATTCTAAACGGTTATTTACATACTGGTCATTTTCTACCGAGGTTATAGTACCAAAATTCCTATTATATTCGTTAATAACAGAATTTACATATTCTCGAGCTATTGTAATAGAATTCATATCGTCATTTCCCCTTCCAACAGTATAACTCACTATTAAATCAACTGGCTCGTTGATTTTAAGTTGAAAAGGACCTGTATTCAACATTATTCTTTGATCACCGGCAAACGAATTAATCCACCCAAAATTTAATACCGGATCACCTGAATAAAGATATCTCGGATTAATTGAATTACAAATTACTCCACCTACTACAATACCATAAGACCAATTACATGGATTAATTAAATTGCCAGATTTAGTTAATGCTAAAATATAATTACGAGCCTCAAAACGAGATTGTGGATCGCTTAAATCAACCGGTTGAGATTGATAATAATGCATAAAAGAAGAAGGACGCAGGTTCTTATAACCAACAAAAACTTGTTTACCAAGTAGCATTCCACGATTATTATATGCTGTATCAGAATAATTTCCAGTAAATTTTTTTGGACCTTGGAGAAGTGTAATAAAAAATGCAGGGGGATTAAATCCATAATATGAATCAGACCCCTGGTTATATGCATATCCAGATTGTAATAGGGTATCACATCCAGCTAAATCATCATTATAGTCACCAATATCTGCATCAGCCCAAATAGAAAAATAGACACTATCCAAAACAGATGATATAGTTCCTTTATTTAAAATTGAATATCTTACAAGTATTGTATTCTCGAACCCTGTTTTATTTGACGCGAATACAGTTTGCCTTATTTCAATACCTTTAGGGGTTACATCACTAAAACGTCTATTATTTGCACTTATACCATCATTATAGACACACCATGCAGTTTCATCCCCTAAAATATCCGGCATATCTTCATTGGGGTCCCATCTTCCATTTCCATTTTTATCGATAGGGTTATAAATACCATCATTATCTCCATCATAAAAATAAGCTCCTGATGATACAGCATCTCTCCAATTTTGCCATGAATCACCAAAAGGTGGATCATCTTTTTTAATAAAATATAATTTGTTTTTTGGATCATTTGGATTTGAACCCACCGGACCAGATTGGTAGTCTAAAATTCTCGATGATGTAGCAACACCATTAGCCCACATTGTATCATTTGAATAACCTGAAAGCATAAAACCACTAGAGAATAAAATAGAATTCCCTTCAAAAAAAGCTCCTTCATTAAAAGTTAATTGCTTTTCTACGAAATTTGATTTATTATCAATATCCCTAACAATAATTGTTAAATTTAATGAAAAACGATCATCAGCAATCACTCCATTATTTCTTATTGGTATTTTAATGTTGTTGATAGTTATAGCATTTACAAATCTATATTTAATGCTATTTCCAAAAATATAATCACCAGCTAAACTATCGTTATGAAGACCATCATCGTAAAGATAAAAAATACCCATATTGGGAACTTCGACTTTAACTTCTTGAATCCCATTATCATCATATGTAAATACTTTTATTGATAAAGTTGATTTAGCTAAATCAATATTAGAAAATAAAACATTATATATAACTGGTGGTGGAAATGAATCATGAGATAGATTTAAGAAACCAGTAGCCAAATCTTTTTTGCGTAAACCTGAAAACCGTGTTGTAAAAAATGAGATCATTATTTCATTTTGAATTTGTTCAGCGCCCAATAAAATATCATCATCAACATATCTTGTAAATTGAAATGATGGTGACCAAGTAGTTCCACCATCTGAACTTAAAATATAATGAATATCGTACTGATAAATTCCATAAACTGGTAATGGTTTTTGTACCTGATAAATTAACCCAATAAAACCTTGTGTATCTAAAAAAAGCCTTGGTTTTTCTTCGTTTAACTCAGAGTTTAAAACATATATTGGTGTTGACCAATTATTTCCATTATCATAGCTATATGATATAAGAATATCCTGATTGCCAGATGAACTTTTCTGAAATACCGCAATTAATTTATTATCACCTGTAGATTTTATGGAAAAAGACTTAGCATTAACATTTGAAAGAAAAACAGTTGCGTTACCCCATGTATTACCATTATCATTACTTATTATATAATACAAATTACTTCCTTTTATAAAAGTAAGCCAAAGTACATTATCCTGTATTTGAGTTACCATTATTTCACTTATTGAAAGGTAAGTACCAACTATTAACTCATTAGACCAAGAATTGCCGCTGTCATCAGAATAAATCATTTTAATATTACTTCCTTGTAAAAAAACTATAATTAATCGACCTGTATTTGTTCTTAATGCAGAGAACTTAATACTACTCAACGAACTTATACTTTTAATTAAAATCGGTTCTGACCAATTCTGACCAAAATTCTCTGATTTTGATGAAAATATATTGTTATTTTTGACATAAATTAACATAATACTATTCTCTAGATTAACTAATTGAGCATCAACAATTGTAGTATCTGAAAATTGGAATTTAACTATATCGAATGTTTGGGAATTTAAAGTGGTTATTATAAGAAAATAAAAACAAAAAAAAGCAAGTATTAAAAACTTGCTTTTACTATAAATTAAAGATTTCATGTTAACCTCCTTTTTTATTAATTTCTACTAAAATTATCATTATGCTTTTAACCCGATATAAGGCTAAAAATAGAATTTCTTTTTTGCATGTATAGTTTGAAATAAAGACTGAACATTTAGTAGATTTCCTGTATGCAAAAGTTAAAATAGCTGATAAAAAGTATTAAAAATCTATATTAGTTTCAATAGCTGTTAAATTTTTTCCATATTTTTACTTTTGTTTTTGTTTCCTTTTTTACTTTGATAGGATTTGATGCCTTATAATAAAATTTCTCGGAATTTTTTTAATTAAATTAGTAGATTTTTATATTTTAAATTTGTATCATTAAAAAAATCAAATTTTAAACCAAGTGAGGTGTCTAATGAAAAATTTCTTTTTTCTTTTGTCATTCATTCTTTCAATAAATCTTTTCGCACAAGCAAAGTTGACTCCAAGGTTGGAGTACAAATTAAACAATATGTCAAACATCGAATATTTACGAGTTCTTTGTTTACTTAAAGATAGAGTGGACATAGAAGAGCTTGATAAATTTTTATATGATATAAAAGCAACTCCTCAGCAAAGAGCTTATATAGTAATTACAACCTTACAGGAAAAAGCAAATTCAACACAATCAAGATTAATTAATTATTTGAATGCGAAACTCAACTCAGGAGAAGTAAAACAATTTCAGAGTTTCTGGATTACAAACTTGATAATGGTCGAAGCAAATAAGAATGTGATCATGGACCTAGCCGGTAGTGAAGAAATTGAACTAATGGACTTTGATGCAATACTACAATTAGATCCTTATGTGAATGAAGGTCCAGCTCCAGAAAATACTGAAGGTTCTGAAATTGGATTAAGGGTGATTAATGCAGACAAATTATGGAAAATGGGAATTACAGGTGAAGGCAGACTTGTAATGAACATAGATACTGGAGTTGAAGGTTCACATCCAGCTCTTAATTCAAGATGGCGAGGAAATTTTGTTCCAGCAAATCAAGCATGGTTTGATCCTGAAACAAATACAACATTTCCAACTGACTGCGATGATCATGGAACTCACACAATGGGAATTATGACAGGCCGTGCCGGCACCGATACAATTGGAGTTGCACCAAACGCACAATGGATTGCAGCAAAAACAATTTGCTCATCTCCTCATACAAGTAAATCAATTGCTGCTTTTCAATGGGCAATGAACCCAGACGGAAATCCAAACACAATAACTGATATGCCCGATGTTATCAGCAATTCCTGGTATGATCCTGACGCAACAGATGAATGCACTGGAATTTACAAACAAACTTTCGATGCTCTTGAAGCTGCAGGAATAGCTATTGTATTTTCAGCGGGAAATAACGGTCCTGGTGCTTCAACAATCACCAAACCAAAAAATATAAATACAAACGAAGTTAATGTATTTGCAGTTGGAAATATTAATGGAAATACTTCAGGCTATCCAATCGCAAGCTCATCGAGTCGAGGACCTTCAACTTGCGGAGGAACAGGTTCATTATTAATTAAGCCTGAAGTGGTTGCACCTGGAACTTCCGTCCGTTCATCTGTTCGTGGTGGAGGTTATTCAACAATGTCAGGAACATCAATGGCTTCTCCGCATGTTGCTGGTGCAATTGCTTTATTAAAACAAGTTTTTCCCGACTTAACAGGTACACAATTAAAGTATGCACTTTACAATACTGCTGTTGATTTAGGTGACCCAGGTGAAGATAACACTTATGGTAAAGGATTGATTGATGTTTACGCTGCTTTCCTGTATCTGGCAAATCGTGATTCTGTCCCACCAACTCAAATCACTAACCTTCAAGTTTCTGAAATTGGTTCTAATCACATTAAACTAAGCTGGACAGCACCATTTGATAATTCGCCTGGTGGTGTTGTTGAATACGATATTCGATATTCTACATCTGGACCAATACTTGATACTGTTGCATTTAACAATGCGGTAAAAGTACTAAATACTCCAAATCCTGATAGTGCTGGAAGACCACAATCGATTTTAATAGATAAATTAGCTTTCAACACAACTTACTATTTCGCAATACGCTCAAGGGATGTCTGGAATAATTGGAGCCCAATATCAAACAACGTAAGCGGCACTACTCTTTCTAAACCTGTGATTTCTGTTAATCCAGATTCTTTAAACTTAATTAAACCAGCAAATATTACTTTCCAGGATTCTGTAAGAATATTTAATAACTCTTCTCAACCATCAACTCTTCAATTTAATGTTAGTCTTCAAAATCATACATTTCCAACAAAAAGTTTTATGATGTTTTTACAACCAGATATAAGTGAAGAAGCAAATGAAAATAAATTGATTAATAAATCTGGAAATGGTTTTTCAATACTTGGAAGCGGCGGACCTGATCAATTTGGTTATAGATGGAAAGATAGTCGAGAGCCAAATGGTCCAAGATTCTCCTGGTCAACAATTTCAGATTTAGGTACACCTATAACATTGACGGACGATTCATATTCAACTCAAACTTTAAATTTCCAATTTCCATTCTATGGGACAAATTATTCATCTGTCGAAGTTGTAAGTAATGGTTACTTAAGGTTCACAAATTTCTCTTCTACATATCCCACAAATGGAACTATTCCTTCAACTGCAGCGCCCAATAATGCAATCTATGGTTTCTGGGATGATTTAAATCCAGGTTCAGGAGGAAATGTATATGTTTACAAAACTGCAGATAAATTTATTGTAGAATTTAATAATGTTCCGAGATACAATGATGCAACAACTCGAGTAACATTTCAGATCGAAATTCAAAAAAGCGGGACAATCATATATCGTTATCTTAGAATGGTTGGAACACTTAACAGCGCAACAATTGGTATTGAAAATGCAACTGGTACCGATGGATTACTTATTGCGTACAATCAAACCTATGTGAGCGACAGTTTGTTGGTTAAAATTCAAAAAGAACCAGATTGGCTTTCAGTCAACAATGTTTCAGGAATTATTTCAAATGGAAATTCAATGTCAGTAAAACTTCTCTTTAATACCAATGAGCTTATTAATGGAAATTACAGAATGGAAATGAACATCGCTCACAACGATTCTGCAAAATCAAATTTAATTATCCCCATTAATCTTACCATCACCGATACAACATATTTGATAACTTCAACCATAAATGTTAACTCGGGATGGAATTTAATTTCTGTACCAATTCAAACTTTACAGGTTCGGAAAGACGAATTATTCCCCTCATCAAATTCATTTGCCTATGGTTACTCCACAAATTATGTGATTAAAGATACATTGCACCCTGGTTTTGGTTACTGGCTTAAATTCCCAACCGGTCAAAATATTCAGTTAATTGGCAATGGATTAACTACTCTTTCAGTCCCACTTAGAAACGGATGGAATTTGATTGGTTCATTAAACGGAAGCATTCCGGTAAGTTCTCTAATCACCAACCCACCAAATATTATTTCAGGCTATATTTACGGATACACAAATAATTATTTTGTCGCAAATACACTTGAAAAAGGTAAAGGTTATTGGGTAAAATCTACTGCGAACGGAACATTGACATTAAACTTGACCGGTGCAAAAATTTCTTCAATAGATAAAATTGATTTAGAAAAATTTAATTGGTCTGTTTTAGAATTTTCAAATGGCAAATCATCATCAAAACTTTATCTTGGTAAAACCGAGAAAAATTTGGAAACAGAACTTCCACCAATACCGCCATTTGGAAATTTTGATGTTAGATTTATAAATAATTCATTTGTAAGTGATTTGTCAGATGCAAATTTAATTTCAATAATAACCAACGATTTCCCAGTTTCAATCACACTAAGAAATTCAAATGGTAAATCATATCAAATTACTGATGCAATTAATCAGCAGTTATTCAACCAAATTTTAACTGAAGGAAAGACAATTACAATTGATAACCCACTAATTGACAAACTGCTTTTGAAAGAATGGAAAAATACTTTGAGTTATGAGCTAATGCAAAATTATCCTAATCCCTTTAATCCGAAGACAGTCATCCAATTCGTTATTCCTGAAAAAGTATTTGTTAACCTATCAGTTTATAATTCAATTGGTGAAAAAGTCGCAGAATTAATTAACAAAGAACTTGAAGCCGGAATTCACCAGGTTGACTTCGATGGTTCAACATTATCTTCTGGAATCTATTTCTACAAATTATCTGCTGGTAACTTCAATCAAATCAAAAAATTAACTTTGATTAAATAATTATTCTCAATCACACATCTTTAATAAAAGCCCCGAGAAAAAGCTCGGGGCTTAAAATTTTTTTAAAGTCTTCTAATCAAATGTTCCTTAAATTTGTAAAAAGAAATAAAGCAGTAAATAAAAAAATTTTGGATAAAAAAATGAAAAGAGTTGTATTTCTCACTTATATCTTTATTTTATTCTTCATCACAAACATTTCAGCTCAAAAACTTGAACAGCCCAAATTAGTCGTTGGTATCGTAGTTGACCAAATGCGATTTAATGATTTATATCGATATTATGATCTTTATTCAGAAAAAGGATTTAAAAAGTTAGTGAAGGAAGGTTCTAATTTTACTTATGCGCATTATAATTACATTCCAACCAATACCGGGCCGGGACACGCTTCTATTTATACAGGAACAACACCTTATTATCATGGAATTATTAATAATGATTTTTATGATAGAGCATCAAAGAAGACAATTTATTGCGTCAATGACCCTGATGTGATTTCAATAGGCTCAAATGATGATGAAGGCAAAAAATCACCTAAAAACTTGCTTGCAACGACAATCACCGATGCCTTGAAACTATTCACTAACAAACAATCAAAAGTAATTTCAATTTCCATTAAAGATCGAGGTGCAATTTTACCTGCCGGCTTTTTAGCTGACGGAGTATTCTGGTACAATAGCAAAACAGGAGATTTTATTTCTTCATCTTTTTATATGAAAGATTTACCTGAGTGGGTTAAAAATTTTAATAAACTCAAACTTGCTGATAAATATCTTTCTGGTGAATGGAATCTATTACTGGATAAGAAATTTTATGAAATTAATTCTCCCGATGAATCTCCTTATGAACCTGATTTTTTCAAAGAAGGAAAAACATCTTTCCCTCACTCGTTTAAGGATCTAAAAGATACTGAGAAATACAACGCTTTAGCTTTTACACCATTTGTACATGAAATTTTGGTTGAGCTTGCCAAATCCGCAATTAAGAATGAGAAACTAGGTAAAAATTCTGTCCCCGATTTTTTAGCTGTCAGCTTTTCATCAACTGATTTGATTGGTCACACCTGGGGAAATTACTCTTATGAATTGATGGATACTTATTTACGTTTGGATAGACAATTAGCTGATCTGATTGAATTCCTTGACAAAGAGATTGGACAAAAGAATTATATTTTATTTCTAACATCTGATCATGGTGCAGTTGAAACTCCAGCTTATTTAAGAGACAATAAAATCCCTTCAGGTGAACTTACAAACTCTAAAATTCTTGATTCATTAAAAGCATTTACTGCTCGCAAGTTCAAAACGGATAAGATTATTGAATTTTACTCTTATGGTTTTATTTATCTTGACCGAAATGAAATTGAGAAAAATGGTCTTGATTATTACAAAGTTGAAAAAGAGATTGAACTTTACTTAAGGAATGTTTTTCCAGAAATTCAAACAATCGCACGAAGAAGTGAACTTGAAAAATTATCAGCTGCGAGAGACAATGAAAATCTAATTTTAAATGGCTGGCATCCCGCGAAGTCAGCTGATCTAATTTTTACATTAAGACCAGGTTATATGTTTAGATTTCTTGAGAAGGGCACAACTCACGGAACACCCTATACTTTTGATACTCACATTCCACTAATTTTTTATGGATGGAAAATCCCATCACAAACAATAAACGAAAAAGTTTTTATTGTCGATATAGCTCCTACAATAGCTAATCTTTTAAAAATTGCAGAACCAAATGCTTGTATAGGTGTGCCTTTAATTAAGTAATGGATATTTCAATCTGTGTAAATCTGATTAAATCCGTGTTCATCCGTGTCCCATTTAAGCAGATTTTAATAGAACACAGATAAACACTGCTGGAACACAGATCTTCACAGATAAAAAATTCAAATCTGTGCAAATCCGTCTAAATCCGTGTTCATCCGTGTTCTATTTGGGATTTTAATATAAAACAGAACGTTCACACTTCGACAAGCTCAGTATGAAATTCCCTTCGACTGGGCTCAGGGTGAAATTCCCTTCGACAAACTCAGTCGGTTGTCTCGATACATCCCTCTTCATAGTCACCCTGAACTTGTTTCAGGGCTGAACTCGTTTCACTGTCACCCTGAACTTGTTTCAGGGCTGAACTTGTTTCACTGTCACCCTGAACTTGTTTCAGGGTCACCCTGAACTTGTTTCAGGGTCTTCTCTGTTAAAACATTAGATGCCGAAACAAGTTCGGCATGACTTTTAGAACTTTCAAAAAAATACAATTCATCAATTTCAATGTCACCCTGAACTTGTTTCAGGGTCTCTCTCGGTCAAAAAAATAGATACCGAAACAAGTTCGGCATGACAGATAAGGTTTTTCAACAAAATACGATTTGTCGTTGCATTCACTCGGGATTATTCGACAATCGATATACCACAAGATTTCATTCTTCGATAGATTCAGGATTATATATGACCTACCAAATTTTTTATCCGTCTAAATCTGTGTTCATCCGTTTCCCATTTTTATTTTCTTAATAGAACACAGATAAATACAGATAAAATCACAAATCTTCACAGATAAATTTTTCAATCTGTGCAAATCCTTATAAATCAGTGTTCATCCGTGTCCTATCTTAAACTTTAAAAAAATGGTATACGCAGATGTGCGCAGATTTTCACTGATAAAATTTGAAAACTTAAATCGATTAAGATTATAAGATTTACCTCTTAACTACCAGTCAATCTTAACTTTAGTCGTATCCACTTCAACTGGAGTATAATCACTTGATGTATGAATATCACAATAATCATAAGTAAATTTTGAATTTACCAGATCAGTAACTTTTTCTGGACAATAATCAGTCGCAAGCTTTGGATTTCCTGTTTGTAATGTCTGGGCACAAAATGTTTTGTATTCAATTCCTTCAGGTTCCTCAAAATCCATAAATGGTAAATTAATATTTCTGTCATTATAAACTTTTTGCATAAATCTTCCCCAGATTGGAGCAGCTGCTCTTGCTCCCTGCCCATACCATCCAGTAAACTTAGTATTTTGATCATCAAATCCAACCCAGACACCAGCACACAAGCTTGGAGTATATCCAACAAACCAGGCATCTGTAAAATCTTGAGTTGTACCCGTTTTGCCTGCAGCTGGAAGACTAAAAAATCTTCTAATACCGACAGCTGTTCCAAAATCAACAACTCCCCTCATCAACTCAGTCATCAAGTAAGCTGTCTGAGGTGAAATAGCAAAATTCATTTCCGATTTAAATTCTTCAATTAGAAGTCCATTCTTATCTTCTACTCGAATTATTCCAATTGGCTCGTTATGAATTCCACCATTTGCAAACGTCGAAAAAGCTGACGTTAATTCCAGCGGCGAAACTTCTGATGTGCCTAGTGCAATTGAATAGTATGGATTGATCTTGCTCTTTATACCGAGTTTCTTTGCGTAAATAGGAATTTCGTTTAATGGTGCAAGTCCTTCATAAATTAGTCTAACAGAAACAACATTTACTGATAATGCCAACGCTTTTCTTAGACTTAAATATCCACCATATTTCCCATCTGAATTTTTCGGTGAATAAACTTGATTGCCAGTTCTGATAGTTATAGGCTCATTTAAAATTTGACCAGCAATAGGAAAACCATTATCAACTGCAACGGTATAAACAATCGGTTTAAAAGCTGACCCTGGCTGTCTCTTGATTTGAGTCACGTGATTTAATCCATACATAAAGTTTAAATTTGAACCGCCAACCATAGCTTTAATATGTCCGTTTCTCGGATCTATCACAACAAAACCTACTTCGATCTTTAGTGCATCGTGTTTAACCGAATCAACAAAATGAGGATTATTCCTTAATCTAGTTTCAATAAATTTTTTCTCGTCTTCGCTTTCCGCTGAAATGTACTCGGGATTAGATTTAATTGCTTTTGTTAGGTAATACTCTAACTTATCTTTGTTCTTTTTCCAATCCCACGATTTTTCAAACAATGGTTGAAATTCTTTTAAGTGTTCCTGAACTGCTGCATTTGCATGTTTCTGCATATCATAATCAAGTGTTGTAAAAATATTCAATCCATCACGATATAAATCAACTTCATATTTTTCAGCTCTTTGAACAAGCTGCTGCCTGACATATTCAAGGAAGTGTGGTGCAATTGTCGAAGTAAATTCAGGGGCTTTCTTAAATTCAACTACTTCTTTTAATGCTTTGTTATATTCATTCTCTGTTATAAATCCCTGCTCTAACATAAGTTTTAAAATAAGTTTTGAGCGACCATAAGAATTCTCAGGTCTTCTAATAGGATCATAAAAAGTAGGATTTCTTAAAAGAGAAATCAATATGGTTGATTCTCGAAGAGTTAGTTGTTTAACCGTCTTTCCAAAATAATTTCTAGCAGCTGCCTCAATTCCATAATTTCCTCTTCCGAAGTAACTAATGTTTAAGTACATTTCAAGAATTTCATTTTTGGTGAATGTTCTTTCAAGTTGAACAGCCGTAATCATTTCCCTGAATTTTCTTAATGCAAGATCAAGAGCATTCTGTTCTTTCTCAACAAGCTTATATAAATTTCTTGCAAGCTGCTGTGTGATTGTACTTGCCCCGCCGCTTTTTCGAGATAATGTAATTACATTCAAGAAAATTGCTTTCGCAATTCTGTCAAGATCAATTCCCCAATGAGAGTAAAATTTTCTATCCTCTGTTGCAATTAATGCATTAATTAGATGTTTTGGAATTGAGTCAATCCCGACCTCAATTCTATTTTGAATATAAAATTGCCCAATTAATCTGCCGTCATAAGCATAAACATTAGAAGCGTAGTAAGGTCTTGGATTTTCAAGTTCTTCAAATGATGGCAGCCCGCTAAAAATGTAAACAACAAATGCAATAAAAAATATTATTGCTAAACCAAGTGTAATCAATATGCTCTTTTTATGCCTTTGATAAAATTTTCTATGCGTATTCTTTCTAAACTCTCCATTTTTTAGATATCTGTAAATTTCATCTCGTGAAATTTTTTTACCTGCCATTCCACTCACCGTTTAATTCATAGATATTTTATTTCAAAATTTTTCCCATCAAATAAGCCATAGGCTGGTTTAATTAACCAGCTTCCAAGATTAATATAATAACCTCCATCTATCACTTCGAATCTGAATTTATGAGAATGACCCATAACAACATAATCATAACCTTCATTTATTTTTTCCTTTGCATACTGAAACAAATAATCACTTTCACCATAATCTTTTTCATTTGTATAATGTCTCGATTTTCTCGAAAAATATCTTGCAAGTCCAATACCAACATTTGGATGCAGTTTTGAATAAAGTGATTGCAAGTTTTTATTTCTCACGATTGATTTTAAAATTTTATAACCTGTATCATTCCCAATCAAACCATCTCCATGAGCTAATAAAAATTTTTTACCAAGTATGACTTCACTGATTGGATTTTCACTCAATCTAATATTCAATTGTTTTTCAAATAAATCTCGGTGAGCAAAATCATGATTACCAATTAAATAAACAATCTTTACCCCCCTCTCTGAAATTTTTTCAAGACAGGTCAAAATGCGGTATGAATATTTCTGGATTACAGATTTATATTCAAACCAATAATCAAATAGATCACCTAAAATATAAAGCGAACCTTTATCCTGGCAGATTAAATTGCAGAGATTTTCAAACTTCTCAATCAATGGTTTTTCTCTTTCGTATTCATAAAAACCAAAATGTGTATCAGAAACAAAATAAACTTTGCTCAATTTTACCTCTAATTTTTATAGACCGCTTCTTTGAGAATTTTATTTTCAGGATCAACCAGAACCTGTTTTATTTTTTGTTGAGAAACAAAAGATAAAATCTGATGTCTTGTATTATTGAAAACATTAATAGTTCGCTCCGATCCATCTTCAAATATTAATTTTACCTCAAGATTTGCTTTGAAAATCATTTCAGGTTGAATTTGTTTTAAATCTACAATGCAAAAATAATCATTAAACTTTTTTTCTGAAGTAAATTTAATTTCATAATAGGGCTTATCAATTCTTGAAAATAACCATTGCCTGAAAAACCAATTGTAATCTTTTCCACTTACCTTATTAACGATGGAAATAAAATCTTCAGTTGATGCACTTGAATATTGAAATTTTTTCAAATACTCTTTTATAACCTTAAAGAACTTTTCATTACCAATTTCTGCCCTCAACATTTCCAGTATCCATGCACCTTTGTCGTAAACTGTTCTTGAGAAAACAAATCCATCGGTTTTATAGACACTTCCATAAAAATCTAAATTGGGTAAATCTACTTTAATAGGTTCATTTTCCTTTAAATAAGCAAGATTTTCAAAATAAGTTGCAAATCCTTCATTTAGCCAGATGTCTTTCCAGCTTTTGCATGTTACATAATTACCAAACCATTGATGAGCAAATTCGTGTGCCTGTAAACTGTATGCTGAATACAATCCTTTAAATGCATTTGTTGAAATTGTACTTCTCGTCTGGTGTTCCATACCGCCAAATTGCCAGCTGACTTCTACAATTCCATAAAGTTCTTTTATAAATGGATATTCACCCACAAATGGTTTTAATCGATTGTAGATAACCTTAATTAATTCAAGATCATCCTTTGCTCTACTGCAAGTTTCCTTGAAAACAAAATGTTCCAGATTTAATTTTTCTTCATTTTTGTTCCACGAAGCAAAATCTTTTATTATTTCATACTCACCGCCAGCGACAAACAATAAATAATGATTAATTGGGTAATTCGAAGCATAGACAAATTTTTTCCAGCCTTCTTTAATTTTGATCGTATCAATTAAAATTCCATTTGAGACTGCTTTAATATTTTTAGGAACGGTAATAGAAACTTTTGCGAGAAATTTTTCTGATGGATCTTCTTTGCAGATGTACCAATATTTTGCAAAGTTTGGTTCACTTAAAGTATAGAAGTGATTTCGAGATTTATCAAAAATAAAGCCTTTGTAAAATCTTTCTTCAAACTTAAAAGTGTAATGAATTTCGAGTTTTAGATTTTTAGAAGGATTTATGTTTTTAATGAATAGGAAATTGTTCTTCTGGAAAAATGGGATTAAATG
This sequence comes from Ignavibacteria bacterium, assembly GCA_013177855.1. Taxonomy (NCBI): domain Bacteria; kingdom Pseudomonadati; phylum Ignavibacteriota; class Ignavibacteria; species Ignavibacteria bacterium. The sequence continues at coordinate 48,793 of JABLYA010000001.1, read as the reverse complement.
TTTTTGATCTCGAATTATATTTTTTATCCTGATATTTCTGCCGCAATCAAATATCAGATAATTTGGAAAATTGTTATCAAATAGAGTGATATAAAGTTCTTCTATTCCGTTAACCTGTTCTTTTTCGTAATCAATGAATAAGTCTAGAAAGATTGAATCGATTGAATAAATGTTTTTAAGGTCATCATAAATTGTATCTATTTTAGTTTGAAAAATAAATGATTGAGATTGATCATAAATAAATCCAATAAAATCTTTTTTAATGAAGGGAAAATCATTCGATTTGAGAAGAAACGAGTAAAGGTTCAATAAAAAGATTAAATGAATAAAGCCTATGACAAATAATTTTTTCATCGAGTCAAAAATAAGATTTGGTAATGTATTTTCAATTAATGTTTTGCAAGATAAAGATTAACAAGTCGTCGTGAATAATTTTTGTTTCAAAGAAGAAGAAATTGAATTTGAATTTCAAAATTCTTTGAGGAAGATTATCACTAAAATATTGTGCACATAAAATTGTAATGAAACCTTCCAGGTTTCTTTTTATAATTTTTTCATAATCAAAATAAAATGTTATTTATCATCCATCCCGCTCTTCAGATTAGCCTTTAATTAAATTGATTGAAATAATTTATCAAAAACACACAACCACGAAGTGGTGAAATTATTATAGATAGAATGAAATGTACACAAGCACAAAAATCCAAACTCCGAAGGAGTGACATAACAAATTAATCGTAAATTTCTAACTATATGAAATTTTGATTATTCATTCGTTGCTCACAATGTCATCCCTTCGGGATTTATAATTTCCTATCCCAGCAACTTTTCCTATAATAATTTCATCCATTCTGGATTTAATTTTTTTATTGACAGATAAAATGATAAAAATTGTTCTAAAAACGTAAAATCCATTTCAATTAATCTCGCTACTTGGCTGTTGTTACTATCTTCTTTGGTTTAATCTGTTGGTAAATAATCAACCACGAAGTGGTGAAATTATTATAGAATGTAATGTACACAAGCACAATAATCCAAACTCCGAAGGAGTGACATTATAATTTTAATAATAAAATTCCAGCGTTATAAAATTTTGACCATCCATTCGTTATTCATAATGTAATCCCTTCAGGATTTTACTTTTTGTGTGTGTTTTATCCTTCCCTATAATAATTCCATCCATTCTGGATTTAATTTTTTATGTAGCAAAAAATTATTTTTAGTACAATTAGGTCGTTGCTACGCGACTTTAATTTGGGGGTTGTTAAAAATTCTCTCTACAAATAGATCGTTGCTACGTAACTTTAATTTTGGGATTGTTTAATATTTTTTCTACAAATAGGTCATCGCTTTGCGACATTATCTGGGAATTGATCAACATTTTTTCTATAAATAGATCGTTGCTATGCAATTTCACATTTTTCTAACTAAGCTTTTGTTGCTTCATCCAGATTATCATTTTGCGATTTTTTCAAAAAAAATCCTTTATAGATTTTTAGAAGATATTTTTTATTGTCTGTAGTTAAATTTTCGTTTTCAATGAATTTAAAAAAGCTTCGTAGAAGCGACCTATTTGTAGAAAAGACAAAAAAAAAATATTAAAGCTCCATCGGAGCGATCTATTTGTAGAATTAACCACGAAGTGGTGAAATTATTATAGAATTAAATTGACAGAACACGAAAACCAAAACTCCGAAGGAGTGACATTATCAAATCAATTTCAAAATTTTATCGTTCGAAAATTTTGCGATGTTCATTCATTGTTCACAATGTCATGCCGAACTTGTTTCGGCATCTAATATTTTAACAGAGGAGACCCTGAAACGAGTTCAGGGTGACAACGAAATTGACAAATTGTATTTTGTTGAAATACCGTAGCTGTCAAGCCGAACTTGTTTCGGCATCTAATATTTTAATAGAGGAGACCCTGAAACCAGTTCAGGGTGACATTGAAATAAGTTCAGGGTGATATTGAAGAGGGATGTATCGAGACAACCTTTGCGTATGTATTCCATCGGTCTTCTCAATACACTTCATTACTCTAAGACCGATGAACGCAGTGCCGGTTTTCGAGTAGAACCAGAACAATTGTGTTGTCTATTCAGATTTAGATATTTCAAAAAAATTTTCTTCGTTGTGATTAATGAAAAATTAACCACGAAGTGGTGTAATTATTATAGAATGAAATTCATACAAATAAAAAAATCAAAACTCCGAAGGAGTGACATTAAAAGATCAATAATAAATTCCAGCACTATGAAATCTTTTTCTGTTAAATTGTCGGTGATAATTACATCCCTTTCTGCGTCAATCCGCGCAATCTGCGTGAAAATTATTGGGTCTCGCAGATACCGCAGATTTTCGCAGATCTCTTTATCTTCGTCAATCCACGCAATCTGCGTTATACAACTTGGCTCACTGATTTTTTTATCTGCGTCAATCTGCGCAATCTGCGTGAGATAACTTAGCTCACTGATTTTTTTATCTGCGTCAATCTGCGTAATCTGTACGAAATATGATGTCTCGCAGATGTCGCAGATTTTCGCGGATCTTTATTTGCGTTAATCTGCAATTTATTGTAATTGAACCCTCTTGGGTTATTTAATTTTTTAACTTTACTTTTTTCCCAACACCATTATTGGATATTCACATTGAGCCCAAGCGGAATTCCTACAATTTTAATTTTCATTAAAATTCGGGATAATTCGTTTAATCTGTGATTGACGGATGTTTTTCTTCGTCTTCATTGAAAAGACTTCACAAACATTTTTCCAGACAATTTAAAACAAAAAAGGAACGGCTCTTAACCGTTCCTTCTTTGTTCATCACACAAAATTAGTTATCACTTAATTAATTGCATCTTCTTTACTACTCGCACATCCTTTGCCTGCAAAACTGAAATATAAATTCCACTTGCCAGCTGACTTCCATCAAAAATTGTCTCGTGAATTCCTTCTGGCATCCATTCATCAACAAGGACTTTCACTAACTGTCCCGTAATATCATAAATTGCCAGCTTGACATTTCCAGCCTCGGGCAATTCAAATCTAATTGTTGTCTGCGGATTAAACGGATTTGGATAATTCTTTACATCATAAACCTGCGGTTTACTTCCTGCAAACACCCTTACCTCACTTGAATATGAAACAGCACCGTCTACATCAATTTGTTTTAGTCTGTAAGCATAATAACCATACAATGCTTTGTTATCTATAAATGAATATTCTTTTGGAGAATTTGAATTTCCAGAACCTTTCACAAATCCAACTTTTTCCCACACTGATGGCTTATTTGTCCTTTCATCTATTTTGCTTCTTTCAATCTCCCAGCCATAGTTATTAACTTCTGTTGCAGTCTTCCAGACTAAATTCACATAATTGCTTTTTGATAATGCGTTGAAAAATGTCAATTCAACAGGAAGTGGTGCATCATTCCAAGAAGTTCCTATACGTAATGCATCTATATAAACATTTGGAGTTCCATTTGCTTGCCTTAAATAAAAACCATCTATGTATGAATCATTATTAGATGATGTGGATAAATCTGGAGTTGGTTCGGATCCTGATAAGTCTGGGTTTATCCAGATTTTGGCGATGTCATTTGATGTTCCAGATACAATTTCATAATATAAAACTACTAAATAGGTTTGATTTATATTTAATTTTGACGACCATCCAGCAACAGTATTTGAATTTTTAGATAAACCTAAATTAAAACCATCATTGTCATTATCAAGTCTAATCCATAACCTTGTTAAGAAAATATTGGTTCCGTTTCCAAGTGCGGCAAAATATGCACCAGAAGTAGTTAATCCAGTAAGATTCTCCACATTTACTAAAAATGATGCATATATTTTATCACCATTATTTGATAATTGAGAAATAGATAACTTACAATCATCAGCTCCGCCAGCACTTAACTTAACCCGCTTTCCTGTACTTGGCATTGGATATCCAGTATAAGTTAAATTACTGTCTACTACTAATAAATCATTTGAACTTCCACTTATTCTAGACCAATCATTACCAGCTGTTCTCAACTCTCCAAGACCATAATCAAAATGGTCGATGGTTGGCAAATTTCTTTGACTAAATAAAATCTTATTCAGAGAAAGAATGATCAGTAAAAAACATAAATATTTCATATTACCTCCTGGTTTTTTGTCTTAAATATTGTTAAATAAAATTACTATTAATAGAAAAATATAAAGATTAACCACAAAGTTAAAGACCCAGACCAGATAATAATTTTCTTTTGAAATTTTTAATGAGTCTTTATGCTGCATTAAAATTGAAATTTTTAATGTCTTCAGAAGGATTTTTAAGTCGTTAATAAAACTCAAGTTTGATTGATACTGTAAATCCTTTTTAATTAAATATTCAACTGAAAAGTTATCGTCTTTTGTAACCTGCCATAAACCCGTAACTCCTGGTTTTATATTTATATTTTCTCTTTTTTGATAAAGTTCAGGGTAGTAAAACTCAATCTGCTCAAGATCTCTAATTATTAAAGGGCGCGGTCCAACTAAACTCATCTCACCTTTTAGTACATTTAATAGCTGAGGTATTTCATCAAGTCCAGTTAATCTTAAGAATTTACCTGTTTTGGTTATTAAATGAGACAATTCTGGATGTGAAAGAATATTGGCAGAGTTGTAGATGTTTGGAGCTTCATTTTCAAGAAATGTCCGAAACTTATAGATCTTAATTTTCTTTTTATTTAATGATAATGCTCTTTCTTGTGAAATAATTGGGTTCTTTTTGGTTTCAATAAATATTAGTAAAGAAATTAAAATTACAAGTGGAAGAAGAAGGATTAAAATAATTAATGATAGAATTTTATCTAAATAATTTTTGATATAGCCTTGATACATCTTTAAAAATAATTTTCGATTTTTATATACATAAAAAAAATTTTAAAAGCAACATAACTTTTAAAGTCAAAATTTTTTTGAACTGGACAAAGAATTATATCATAAAGCACAAAAAATAATTATTATAAAATCAATGAAATTGGTTTTTACTGCAAAAGTACAATGGACAGCATCGAGTCATAAGGGCAATTCAATTAAATATGATCTGAGTATTTGAATGATTTAACTAAAATTATTTCCAGAATATTATTTTTAGAAGGTAAAAATTTAATATCAGAATAACTAAATAATAATCTATTTTTTAATTATTAATAAGCTCAAGTATCGAAAGGATCTATAACATCTTCGGAATCACACATTGACTTTTCTGAGTGATTTATAACCTGTACAGAATCACATTATTACTTTTCGGAAAGCTAAATATTCTCTTCGGAAAGATATATAACCTCTTTGGAATCATTAATAACCTTTTCGGAAAGATTTATAACCTATGCGGAAGCATATATTACCATTTCGGAATCATAAATTACCACTTCGGAATTATAAATAACCTCATCGGAATTATGTATGACCCTTTCGGAAATATATATTACCTCATCGGAATCGTAGATTACCTCTTCGGAATCATATATTACCTCTTCGGAATCATATATAACCTTTTCGGAATCATATATTACCTCTTCGGAAGGCTATATAACCGCCTCGGAATCAAATATTACCTTTTTGAAAGTATTTCCTGCATTTTCGGGAGGATTTATAATTATCTTTTACAAAAATTTAATTGTCTATCAGCAAATTTTTAATCATAACTAAAATTTTATTTTTTAAGGAGAAAATGGTTTAACTATTATGTGATGATTATAAATATTCCATAATGACTTAGCTTTAATAAGCATAAAATCAAAGAAATCAATCAAAAGCTTCAAGACACTCAAAATTTACAGAAATAATTTTTCCTTGAATTATTGGTTAATTAATTATGAAAAATTATAAATATTTCAAATCATAAAACCGGAATGTAAAGACTTATTTAATATGTTGAATCTAAATAAAAATTACTTTAACTTATCTTCAATTAAATTTATTTCAATGGAGGTAAATATGATTAAAAATACTTTATTTCTATTGCTTTTCCTTACTTCACAAATTTTTGGAACAACTACATCCACCACATCGAGAGCTTTAAGTATCGATGGTAATGTTACAGGACAAAAAGACGCAACAAACGGTACAAATGGCGCTTCCTGGGAAAGCAATGAATTACTCTCTGGTAAATCAGGTGTTAATTGGTTCTTAAGTTGGGATAATACTAACCTTTATATCGGCAGGGAGGGCGGAAATAATAGTGAACCTGTTCTAATCTATATACAGGCTCAATATTCTGGTTCGTCCTATACTGATAATTCAAGTGGAATTTATTATGATGGTACTAGAGGTGATTTCCCCACAAATGGGAGTCCTAATTGGGGTACTAATGGTGGCGTTAATTTCGTTGCTTACATAAAATCAAGTTATGATGAATTTAGAACCTGGAACGGTTCGAGCTGGTCAGATGCCAATATCTCCCTTAACCCACAATTTACCATTCAGGGTTCAACTCATAATATGGAAGTTAGTATTCCATGGAATTCGGTTACTCAAGGGAATGGGAGACCCAGTTATATCCGAATAGTTTTGTTTCATACAAACGGAAATAATGGAGGTTCCGGTGCCTATGTTTATGGAGCTACACCAAATAATTCAAATACCCCATCAGATGGCTATCAGACCGTTGCAACATTTAGAAGCTGGTGGGGTGGCTATTCTGTAGTCAGCGGAGTTGAACCAAATACTGGTTCAGATAACCCACTGCCTGTAGAAATGACAAAATTAAACATTATAAAATTTTCTGATTTTGTAATGCTTAAATGGTCAACCTCAACTGAAGTTAATAATTATGGCTGGGAAGTCGAGCGCAGCAAAATAGATAAATCAACAAATAAACCATCCATTTGGCAAAAAATTGGATTTGTAAAAGGTTCTGGCAATTCAAACTCTCCGAAAGAATACTCATTCATAGATAAAGATGCTCTTTATGGTGAATATGCATATAGACTTAAACAGATTGATATTGACGGCTCAACAAGTTTCAGTGAAGAGCTAAGAGTTTTTGTTGGTAATAGACCAGAAGTTTATGACTTGAAAGCCTATCCAAATCCATTCAACCCAACGACCACAATCAGATTTTCATTACCTGAAGCTGGGAACGTAAAAATAGATTTATATGATATTAATGGAAGATTAGTTAAAAATTTGATGGATACATATTTAGAACAAGGGATATATAATATAGAGCTTGATGGTTCTAATCTTTCGAGTGGAGTATACTTTATTAAGATGAGTGCTAATAATTTTAAATTTGAAAGAAAGGTGATATTAACTAAATGACATAAGCAAGGAGAATTAAAAATGAAAAATCTAATTTTATTTTTGATAGGATTTTTTCTTATCAATAGTAATTTAAAATCACAAACACAGGTTGGTACCGGCGCAATTGTACTTACTGGTTCTGGTGTATACGAACAAAACTTTGATTCTCTTGCCTCAAGTGGCACATAATCCACTTTACCTTATGGTTGGTACTTTATAGAGTCTGGTACAAATGCAAATACTCTCTATACAGCTGGTACAGGTTCATCTAATAGTGGGGATACCTATAGCTTTGGAAGTAGTGGTTCAAATGAAAGAGCATTTGGCGGTTTGCAAAGTGGTAATTTAATACCAACAATTGGAGCAAAATTTTATAATAATACGGGTTATACAATTACTCAGTTGCCCATTTCATATTTCGGTGAACAATGGAGATTAGGCACAATAGGAAGAGAAGATAGGCTTGATTTTCAATATAGTCTTGATGCAAATTCATTAAACTCCGGTACCTGGCAGGATGTTAATAATTTAGATTTTATTGCTCCTGTTCAAACAGAGTCTCCTGGGGCTAAAGATGGTAATTCTTCTTCGTATAGAACATCTATCAGCTTTACAATTACAGGTCTGAACATTCCAAATGGATCATATTTCTGGATTAGATGGACAGATTACAATGCCACAAGTTCTGATGATGGTCTTGCTATAGACGAATTCTCTATAGATCAATCAGCTTTACCCGTTACACTTGAGCAATTTACTTATTTTGTTAAGTCGCAAAATGTACATCTTTTTTGGAGAACCTCAACTGAAGTTAATAATTATGGTTGGGAAGTTGAACGTAGTAAAATTGATAAATCAACAAATAAACCAGCCGTATGGCAAAAAATTGGATTTGTAAAAGGTTCTGGCAATTCAAATTCACCAAAAGAATACTCATTCGTCGATAAAGATGCTCTATATGGAGAATATGCATACAGACTAAAACAAATTGATATTGATGGTACGACAAGTTTCAGTGAAGAGTTAAGGGTTTTTGTTGGAAATAAACCAGAGGTCTATGACTTGAAAGCCTATCCAAATCCATTCAACCCGGCAACTACCATAAGATTTTCATTACCTGAATCTGGGAATGTAAAACTTTCAATTTACGATGCTCTTGGCAGATTTGTAGAAACATTGGTAGATGACCAGCGAGACGCGGGTATTTATGAGTTTGAATACAATGCCTCAAAACTTTCAAGTGGAATTTACTTTACGATTTTACAGGTCAATAATATTCGTATTGTAAATAAACTTCAATTGATCAAGTAATCATTATTAGTCAAAACAAAAAAGCCGCTCTTGGAGCGGCTTTTTTTCTGCATCAATCTGCGTAATCTGCGTAAAAATTATTGTGTCTCGCAGATATCACAGATTTTCGCGGATCTTTTAATCTGCGTCATCCGCGCAATCTGCGTGAAAATTATTGTGTCTCACAGATATCACAGATTTTCGCGGATTGCTTCATCTGCGTCATCTGCGCAATCTGCGTGAAATTGTTTGTCTCGCAGAAGTTTTATCTACTTCAATCTGCGTGAAATAATATTCCCAAACTTCAACTAAACTCAATTTAAAACAAAAAAGGAAGGCAGTGCCTTCCTTTTAATATAAAACAACAAACTATTGAATCAATAAAAACTCTTAATTATCTATCCAAACCGTAAAACAATCTTAAACTTATCAAATGATTTTTGCCCTTCTGCCAATCGGGTGTTCTGGACTGATCCTCATCACTAACATTAAAGAAACTATAATTAAACTTTATAAAAATATTCTCCAGATACTTGAAATCCACTCCAAAACCTAATCTTAGAATTTTCCTTATTGGACCATATAGAAAAGATTCTCCAGGTGAAGTATATTGATTAATAACATCCGAAAATCCACCCTGTCTTGTGTAATCTCCATTTAGAGAAAATTTAAAGTGCTTATATTCATAGCTAAAATTAGTGTAGAATTGATCTGCATTTTGTCCAATGTAATGTCCCATTAAATAACCAAGATTGGAATAGGTTTGAGCAGGTATCCAGTTTGAATAAACCCATGGAAGAATTCTTGTATATTCTAAATCAAAAGAAAAGTTCTTTAATAAAGTATTGGAATTACTGTAGCCTGCTAAAAATCCAAATTGATTACGATCAGTTTTACCTTTCAATAAATTGGAGAAAGAAAGCTCATCTATGAATAAACTTCCATAAATCTTATGCTGATCAGAAAATTGATAAGAACCATCAAAAAAGAAAGATCCATTATTACCACTGTCTTCACTGCCGTAAGTAAACATATGATCTATACTTCTATAAAATAAGAATGGCAGCATATAACCAATATAAGGACCTCGATCTGAATAAATAATAGTCTCACCAAATCTTAAATTCAATCTATTAAAAAAACTAAATTCAAATGAATGCAATGCAAAATATTTTTCATGTTCCACTTTTCTGAAAAAAGTTTGAGTTTGATATGATTTTGTACTATCCACAATACCCGATAATAACCATCCATGAAGCATATATACTTTAAACCAATCAGAAAATTTTATTTCATAAAATAAAGCAGGAAAACTAGGAGATTTAGTTGAAAGAATTAACTTTGAATTTCTTCCTTCTCCATAAGTTAGATTATCTTTAATCACACCAACATTTAACCAGTTGTTTTGATACTTCAAATAACCTCTTGTTTCACTGAACTCACTTCTATTAGGATTATTGCCTGTTAGAACTCTCCCCTGCTCTTTAATAAACGGAATACGATTATAAAAATCCTGATTATAAACTATATTATCATTAAATAATAACCCAAAACTCAATCCATTTTTCATTACACCTTTAATATTAAATCCCCATGTAGTTGTTCTCTGATTATGACCAAATAAATTTTCAAACGAAATACCGAGTATGGGGTTTGCGTAAAATTGGAAATTTGAATCTTTATAAGAAATTAGATTAAAAGATTTATCTCGATTATAATCTAAAAATTTAAAGTTATCACAATTCTGACTGAATAAATTAAATGTTATCAATAAATTAATTACTAAAAAATATTTAATCATAGTTTTGAATTAAAATTAATTTTGGCTCTCTGATTTTTATCCGCGTTGATCCGCGTAATCTGTGTGAATTATTTTTGTCTCGCAGATATCGCAGATATTCGCTGATCTTTTCTTTTGCACCATCTGCGAAATCTGCGTGAAATTTATTGGGTCTAGCAGATACCGCAGATATTCGCTGATCTTTTTATCTGCGTTAATCCGCGCAATCTGCGTGAAATTTTTGGCTCTCTGATTTTTATCTGCGTCAATCCGCGCAATCTGCGTGAATTATTTTGGTATCGCAGATATCGCAGATCTTCGCTGATCTTTTTATCTGCGTCAATCCGCGCAATCTGCGTGAATTATTTTGGTCTCGCAGATGTCGCAGATCTTCGCTGATCTTTTTATCTGCGTCAATCCGCGTAATCTGCGCAATCTGCGTAATCTGCGCGATCTGCGAGAAACACTTCCTTCATAAATTATTCACAACCCTGAAGATATTCTTTTCAATCTCATCCGTATTAAAATTAACCAATATCCCTAATTTCTTACCACTTAATCTCAAATAAGTTAATAACTGTTTAAAAAATACTGGCGCAAGATTTTCAACTGCTTTTATTTCCACTATCACAAGATCATCAACCAATAAATCCATCCTAAAGGTGTAATTTAAATTCATTCCTTTATAAATCACTGGTAATTCTATCTGTTCAAGAACCCTTCTCCCCAGTTGCATTAATTCATATTTCAATGCTTTTTCGTAAACAATTTCAAGTAGACCAGGTCCTAATTCATTATACACTTTAAATATCGCCCCTCGAATATCATAAGAGATTTCATTCTCTAAGGACATTCATTCACTCGCTTATTCTTTCAACTTCGTAAATCCGCGAAATCTGAGTGAATTATTTTTGTCTCGCAGATGTCGCAGATCTTCGCTGATCTTTTTATCTGCGTCAATCCGCGCAATCTGCGTGAATTATTTTAGTCACACAGATATCGCAGATCTTCCCTGATCTTTTCATCTGCGTTAATCCGCGCAATCTGCGTGAAATTTATTGGCTCACAGAATTTTTATCTGCGTCATCTGCGTGAATTATTTTTGTCTTACAGATGTCGCAGATTATCGCTGATCTTTTTATCTGCGTCAATCCGTGCAATCTGCGTGAATTATTTTAGTCTCGCGGATCTTTTCATCTGCGTCAATCTGCGAAATCTGCGTGAAATTTATTGGGTCTCGCAGATACCGCAGATGTTCGCTGATATTAATTAATCTATTTTAATTTTTTAATTTCTTTGGCTGGTACTCCGGCAACAATTGTAAACGGGGGAACATCTTTTGTTACAACTGCTCCAGCGCCAACAATTGCTCCTTCTCCAATAGTAACACCACATAGGATAGTTGCAGAAGAACCAATGGATGCACCTCTTCGAATAAAAGTTTCAACAAGTTCCCAATCTGATTCCGTTTGTAAAGTTCCATCTTCGTTTGTTGCTCTTGGATATTTATCGTTTATAAAAGTTACATTGTGCCCAATAAAACAATTATCTTCTATATGAACGCCTTCACAAATAAATGTATGTGAGGAGATTTTACAATTTTTCCCTATAAAAGCATTTTTTTGAATTTCAACGAAAGTTCCAATTTTTGAATTATCACCAATTTTACAACCATATAAATTAGCAAACCCAAATATTTTAACATTTTTACCCAAAACAACATCCGGAGAGATTCTTATAAAATTTTTTTCAAGATATTCTTGAGTAAATTCTGTTTCTCCGAACCTTTTGATATTATCCATTTTTAATCTCCACTAATTTCCCTTTATTTTTTATTGAATAATCTGCTGCTTCTAAAATTCTTACTACTTTTAAGCCATCATAACCATTAGTTAGAGGCTGTCTATTTTCATTTATAGCCCTAATGAATTCACTCACACCTAAACTTAATGCCTCAGTTTGATCTACCTTTGGTGAATACATATCCCCTATTCTATATTGTACTAATGCTTCATATACACCTTCCTTTGAATTAAATTCAACCCCACTATCATAAATTTTTATCTTTTCGCTATATTCCAGATCATCAAAAACAAGCATTTTCTTTGTTCCACCTATCAAAACTCTTCGTATTTTAACAGGAGAAGTCCAATTCACATGAAAGTGTGCAAAACAATTACCATCAAAATAAATATTTATGTGAGCTATGTTTTCGTGATTATAATAATTAGCAATTCCATGTGCAGCGATTTCCTTTATTTCTTTATTTACTAAATAATTCAATATTGAAATATCATGGGCAGCCAGATCCCATATAACATTTACATCATTTTGAAACAATCCCAGATTAACTCTAACGGAATCATAATATAAAACATCACCCAGATCACCTCTTTCTATTATTTCTTTTATTTTTCTAACTGCACCAGTATAAATAAATGTATGATCAACAAAAATTTTTAAATTCTTTTTTTCTGCCAATTCTATTAATTCTTCCGCCTCTTTACTCTTAAATGTAAATGGTTTTTCAACCCAGATATGCTTCCCATTTTCAAGTGCAGCTTTTGCAATCGGATAATGAGTCGCTACTGGTGTAGCTATAGCAATAATATCAAGGTCGTAGCCGTTTAAAAATTCATTCCAGTTTTCAGTAACTTGAACCTCAGGAAATCTGGACTGAATAAATTTCAATCTTGATAAATTTTGATCACAACCATAAACTCTGGTAACTTCTTTATTACCGAGAAAATTCCTGACCAAATTGGGTCCCCAATAACCGAGTCCCACAATTCCAACTTTCATTTTTTCACCTCTATTATTTTCCTCCCTTACCGGTTAACAATACCGGGATTGTTTTAATTAATAATTGAAGATCTAACCACGGTGACATATTATTTATATAATACAAATCCATAACAACCGAGTCTTTAAAGTTAACTTTACTCCTTCCATAAACCTGCCAGACACCAGTACAACCAGGTAAAACTTTTACTCTTTCTTTCTGCCAATCTTCATAGTTTTCATATTCATAAGGCAAGCAGGGTCTTGGACCAACCAAACTCATTTCACCTTTAAGTACATTAATAAGTTGAGGTAACTCATCAAGAGAATATTTTCTTAAAAATCTACCTATCTTTGTTACTCTACTTTCATTAATGATTTTGGTTGAATTTGGATCAGGAGTTTTATTTTCTTTCATAAATTTTAACATCATCTTTATTCTTTCACTATCATCATCTTGTTCAAATGTCATTGATCTAAACTTTAAAAACATAAATTTCTTGCCATCTTTACCTATTCTTTCCTGTTTATAAAAAACAGGACCCTTACTTGTTAGTTTAATTATTAATGCAACTATTATGAAAAATGGCATCAAGAAGATCAAACCTATCAAAGCAACAATCTTATCAAAAACCGATTTAAAGAATAAAGTATAAGTGCTTAAAACTTGTGGGGTTGTATTAATCACAGGAATATCACCATACTTTTCAACAAGTATATTTTCAGGGATAGTTTTAAAGAGTTCTGAATTTACTCTAACAAAGAAACCCTTTAAATTAAGTTTATCAATTGTTTTGATTAAATTCTCATAAGAAATGTTATCGATTGAAATTATAACCTCATCAACTTCAAGATTTCCATTCATATGTATAATTTCATCAACACTGCCAATAACTGAAAATTTATCTGTGATTTTTGTTCCAATAGGCACATTATCATCAGCAAAACCAATGATATCAATACCAACCTGATTCTCGACTAATAATTTAGCCGCTAATTTCTGACCCGATTTGCCAGCTCCTACAATAATAACTTTTCTATTAAGAATTTTATTCTTCGAAAATTTTTCATATAAAGGCTTCAAAATACCTATTCTAAAAATTGCTTCAGTAAGTATTACTAAAAGAATAAAAATAGTAACAAATAATCTCGAAATCAATCCAAAAGGGAAATTTAATACAAATAACAAAAATATTAATATCACCAATGCATAAAAAGATGATTTGAGCAACAAAACCAACTGCAATGCTCTTGTCAAGAAAATATTTACTTTATACAAATTCTGAATTTGATAAATAAATAAAAATATTCCTGAGATTAAAAATGAAAATAAAATAAATAAATAGTTTAATCCTTTTATATGTGTTAATCGATTAATTGTTAAATGGTAGGCTAATAAAAAGGAAAAATTAATTACTAAAAAATCAAGGCAAGCCAGAATTAATTTATATTTAGGAATTTTTAGATGCATTACTTCTTATTTCGAACTAAAAAATTCTTTAATCTTTGATGCAATATATTCAATTTGCTGATCAGTCAATTCTGGAAACATTGGCAATGATAAGCTATTTTCAGCTAGTTCTTCCGAAACGGAAAAGTCACCTTTTTTATAACCTAAATGACTAAAACAAGGCTGTAGATGTAGAGGAACTGGATAATGTAATCCTGTTGAGATACCATTTTCGTTAAGAAATTTTTGTAATTTATCTCTTGTATATGAATTATTTGACTTTGCTTCATTAGATAATTTTATTACAAACAGATGATAAACATGTTTTGCATAATCCATTTCTTTTGGCAAAACAATTTCTCTTACATCTTTTAATAATTCATTATATTTTCTCGCAGCTCTCCTTCTTTCTTCAGTCCATTTTTCAATATATTTCATTTTTACACCTAGAACCGCACCTTGAATTGCTTCCATTCTGTAATTATGACCATAAATTTGATGAATATACTTTTCTTCAGCTCCATGATCGCGTATCATCTTAAATTTTTTTGCAAGCTCCTCATCATTTGTCATCACGGCTCCACCTTCTCCATAGGCGCCTAAATTTTTACCTGGATAAAAACTCCACGACGAAGCAATTCCTAAAGTACCAACTTTTTTACCCTTATATTCAGATAAATGAGCTTGAGCACAATCTTCTACAAGATAAATTTTTTGACCTGTCTTGTGATTAATAAATTCCCCAGCCTTTTCCTCAATAAAATCATCAGAAACTAAAGCTTCTTTGATACCATCAATATCTGCTGGTTGGCCATATAAATGTACTGCAACAATTGCTTTTGTTTTAGGAGTAATAGCATTTGTAATTTTTTCTGGATCAATGTTATAACTATATGGATGACAATCTACAAAAACTGGTTTGGCTCCACATAATGTCGCACCCCAGGCTGTGGCAATGAATGTATTTGCTGGAAGAATTACTTCATCACCGGGACCAATTCCCAATGCCCATAAAACCATATGATTACCATCGGTACCTGAACTAACCCCGTAACAATATTTTGCATTATGAGCTTTTGAAAAAGCTTCCTCAAATGCTTGAACTTTCTTACCTAATATAAAGGCAGTATTATCAAGAACTTCATTAATTTCATGAAGTATTTCATTTTTAATTGTATTGTATTGGGTTTTAAGGTCCAAAAAAGGAATGTTCATTTTTACTCCTATTTTTTGAGTTGATAGTAAAAGTATCACATAATAAAAAGGCAAGACTTAGATGAAGTTAGAATCTGAATTTTAATTTTAATATTTACTTTAAGAAAAAAATTTTTTTATGATTTAGCGATAACAATAGAAAGTTATATAAAATAAACGAATGAGATTTTTAATTTTTTTATGCTTAAAGATCTATGCTATTTCATATAAATTTAAACTTATTTTATTATTTAAGTAAAAGCATTTTCCTTGCTTCATAAAAATTACCCGCCTTAAGTGAATAAAAATAAACGCCGCTTGCCAGATTGCCAGAATTTAATTTTATCGAATAATTACCAGCTGTTTTATACGAATTTTCTAAATCTTTAATTTCTCTTCCAAGAATATCATATAACTTCAATTCAACTTGAACAGCAAAAGGTACCTGATAATTAATTATTGTCTCATTATTAAAAGGATTTGGATAATTTTGATAAAGTTTAAATGAACTTGGAATATCATTATTTTCATTAATTTGAGAATAGACAAAATTTATTTGAACAGTATCACTATATGATATTTCGTTAGAATCAGTTATACATTTAATCCTATATGTATATATTTCACCATCCTCTAAATCAGTTGTATCCAAATAATGAGTTAAATTTTTATCACCAGATACAATGTCAATATATTCTGATGTTTTTCTATCTTTCCTTTGTAAAATTACCTGATAATCTTTTTCTCTTTCGTTATTTATCCAATTTAGTTCAATTTTATTATTGACTATTTTAGGTTGTAGTAAAAAAGATGGTAAAATTGGATATGCAGATTTCTTACGTAATTCCATTCCACTTATTTTTATTGTTGTGCCAGCTGTATATTTATGTGTTGCTATTATTATTGTTAATGTATTAATTGAATCTGGTACAATAAAATTTTCATTAATCAAACTTAGTGAATATTTTTGCCATGTATCTGTATCAGCTGGGAAAATAAAAGTTTTACTAATAGCTGGATTCCCATCAAATTGAAATTTAACCCTTATTGAATCACCATTTGCTCCTTTTGTATAAATTATAAAATCATTTTCCCCTTTTTCAATTCCACCTAAACGACTAACACTTGTTATAGTTCCAGAACTATTTCTCAAGAAACATTTTTTCGAACTTGAGCTTACTCCATCGGTAGTATCAAAAATACCGAAAGCAGTATTAATATCATAACCATCAGGGAAACCATCTTCATCTAAATCAATATCTAATTTGGGAAAAACATTTTCATAAGGATTGGGTTTATCAAAATATAGTTTTTTCGCCATTTCTGAATAATTCATTACTGGTATTTTTTTCTGTTTACACCAATTTAATAAGCTATCCATTCTTGCTAAGTAACCTGTCCAGCCACCTAATAATCCCGAGAAGTGCGAATGACCAACAGAAAAATAATGCCTGGCAACTCTTGAGGCGATTATTTTTTTAATTTCATTAAAGGTTTTTTGATCTTCAAAAAAGTCTCCCCATCCTATTGAATAGCGTTTAATAGAAGGATCAAACTCATTAAAAGTTTTATAACTGTAAAAACCATCAATTCCCGCACAAATATAACCATACTTTATTTCCGCTGCTAATTTAATTTCTCGTGGCTTAAGATAGAAACTATTTCCTAAGTAAACACCGGGTTGGATCCATCCTTTTGGGGGAAGAATATCTATATTTTTTGCTAAATTCACTGACCTTTCAATTAATAGTTCAATTGCTTTTTTATCTAATGTTATATCAAATATACCAATTTTATGATAGGGAATATTAGTAAGTATCCCAAGATCGACATTTTCATTCCATATCGTCTTTACTAGTAATGTATCAATATCTGTTGAATCACGATTATATGCTTTGATTATATTACAAAGTTTATTAATTGTCGGAAAATATAAAACATAAACTGTACTACCAATATCCTTAAAAAATTCACCATTTTTTACACTAAAAACCATATTATTTTGAATATTGACCAAACCCTCATTAATGTATGTATTTGTATCTATTTTAGCAATCTTAAGACAGACTCTTTTTTCTTCAGTAATATGATCAACTCCTTCTCTGCCTGAATAATAACTTGTGTCGCTAACATTGTTAAAATAAGCAACAGTGTGGTCAGGTGTATGGTCAAGAATTTCATGACCTGCTAATTGAAGATTTTTTACTAACTGAATATAAGAAGTATTATTAACAATATTAGTAAAATTTAAGGCAGCACAAAATTTAAACCCGTGTTTATTAAAAATATTCGAATAATCGGTCCAATTCTGAATTGCTTGATTATCATCTACTCGAAAACAAATACCACCTTGTTTGGTCAATATACTTGTCTGACATATTAAAGAACTGTAATTAAAAAATATTAAGTTTAAATAAACAATTACAAATTTAATCTCCAAAAAAATTTCTTTTATCAAGCTGTATTTTTGAACTTTTATGGCTAAAAAATCAATTTTCATATTGGGTTTTCTTTATTTTGCTATTTTAGCATTTTTTTATAGTAATCAGATTACGCCAAAATTGGCTAAGCTCCTTTGGTAAGCAAGACCAAGCATTTTTATAAGTTTTTAAATGAATTAGTAGCTGTTTATACAATTCAAAATGTTTCTTTTCCTGCAGGTAATCTGGGTGAGTGATAATTAAAATCACACCTTTATTCTTTGCTATCCATTCAGCTTTATTCTTCCAAATTGAAATATCTTTTTGCTTCAAAACGTAAAAAATTGTATGATCTTGAGGTAATGTATAGGGTAGTTCCACAAACTTTCCGGCTATAAAAGGCCATATTGAACCAGTCCCTCCAGGGAAAGGTTGAAATGGGTCATAATCAAAGCAGGATGCATCATATTCAATATTTAGTTTTTGAAGCCATTTTAAATTTCTATGAACCATAGGTGATCTAAAACCAACCGCATTATATTTTTTTAAGGCTTCATTTATAAATGGTACCCGCTCATTAAATATTTTTTCAGAATAATAAAGTTTTCCGTCGTGATTATAACCGTGAATTCCTATTTCATGACCAGTTTCTCTTATTAATTTTATAATCCCTTCATCTATTTTATATTTATATGGAACAATATTCCATGAAGATTTAAAGCCATATTTTTCTTCTAATTCTATTACTTTCGGAATGAAATTAAAACCTTCTTGCTCTTCCACATCATGAGTTAGGACAATTGCACAGTCTTTATCATTCTTATATTTCAATTTTGTTACTATGTCACTTTGTAACTCTATAACTTCAGCTACTAGAGAAGCATCAATAAAATCTTTTTTCCATTTAATCCTAGCATTTACTTTTTCCTGAATTTTTTGACGAATTGTGATTGGAACAAACGGCCGAATAAAATTATAGTAAACCTTTTGTTTTGTTGAGAATTTGTTCTCAAAATCATTCTCAGTTAATCTATTTTTTATTTTACCGTCCAAATCTATACATAAGAAATTTATATTCATGATTATTTATTAATAAAATAATTATTGAGTATATAGAAAAAAGTATAGATAAATAACTAAAAATTATTTTAATGCAATAAACTTATTTTATAATCTTTTTTAATCCTTGCATAAAAAGCACTATATTTGGTACTATATCATTAATGAAAAAATCTGATTTAATATTTCTATTAAAAAAGTTCTTTAAATATATCCATTTTTTCTTTGCCTTAATTGAGTATGCCAAATCCATAGTCAGCCAACGAAAAACTACATCTGTTTTGTATGAATTATATTCCACTGAAATACTTTCATTTATTAATTTTTTATATAATAAATATGGAAAATCAACCCCACAATGGATTGCCAAATCAAGCGAACCCCAGAATTTTGGATTAATTTCAATTAAATAATATTCCCCATCTTTTTGCGATTTCTTAAACTCAAGCATTGCTACCCCATTCCAATTCATATGTTTAACTATATTTTTACCTAACTCAAAAAGATGTTCATCATAGATGCTTTTTGCCATAGCACTAGGACCACCTGAAGGTGGCACCTCATGTATTCTTTCGTGCATAAAATAAGCCAAAAGTTCATTGTTAAAAGTTAAACTAAAAAAACCGTACGCTTTCCCTTCAATATATTCCTGAATAATTGGGTATTTTTTTAATAAAATTAGATTTTTATTCTCATTAAAAAATTTAATAATGATACTTTTCAACTCTAATTCGTTGTTAGCATATTTAACAGTACCCTGATCTACAACTGATTTAAATACAACAGGGTATTTAAAATCTTTAAAATCAATACTAGCTGGATTTTTAATTTCTAATGTTTTAGGAAACTTAATTCCAATATTTTGAAAAAATTTAATAGTTTGATATTTATTAGAAATTACTTCAAAAATTTCTATAGTATTATAAGCAGCTTTAAATTCCCTTTTCAATAACTCCTCATTTTTACAAATAAACTCATTACCCTTTAATGCTGATGCAATTATGATTTTGATTTTATTCTTTCTTAATAAATTTACAAATAAATCAATGTCGTCATTATAGTTAAATTTGATAAATCCAGAACAATATTTCGAAAAACGAGCTGGGAAGAAATTACTATCACTACAAGCATACACAGGTATACCTTTTTTCCCCAGACTTCTGATTATAGCTAGTGAGTGACGATGATGTGCATCTAATAAAATTACTTTTTCCAAGTAGTTCATAATTTTATTCCTAAAATTAAAATTCTTAAAAATATATTAGAATAGATTCCCGCCAAAATATCATCTAGCATTATCCCTTTACCTCCTCCTAGTAACTCAACCTTTTTTATACCAAATGGTTTGAATCTATCATTTAATCTGAAAAATATTATTGCTAAAATATATATTACAATATTATAATGGGGAAGAAATAATAAAGATGTAAATGCTCCAATAAACTCATCAATGATGATAAATTGTGGATCTTTATTACAAAGATCTCTTGAAATTAAATCTGAGAACATCATACCTAAGATTAATATTATCGCCCATATTAAAAATAATAGCATAAAACCTGTCTCATTTATGAAATAAAAGAAAATTACTCCTAGAACCGCCCCAATACTTGCACCACCTCTTTTAATAAAACCTATTCCAAACAAACTGCAAAAGATTTTAGGAATGTATTTAGCTATTGACATTTGAAAAATAAAATTAATCGAAAAACTCTTTAATATTATTAACAATATACTCTATTTGTTCTCTAGAAAGTTCAGGATACATTGGAAGACTTAGAATTTTATCCTGATAATTATACGCATTTGAAAAATCTTCATATTTATGGTTTAAGTACTTATATGCAGGCATAAAAGGGAGCATTGTCGGATAATGAATTTGTGTTTCTATACCATTTTGACTTAAAAATTCCCTTAATCTTTCTCTTTTTTCAACCTGAACACAATAAATGTGAAAAATATGTTTGGAATTGTTTCGTATTTTTGGAATTTGCACTTGCTGAATATTACTCAATAAATCATTATAAATTAAAGCATTATTTAATCTTTTTCTATTCCAATCATCTATATATTTAAGTTTTACAGAAAGAATGGCAGCTTGTAACCCATCTAGTCGACTGTTGATCCCTTCAATTTCATGACGGTGCTTTTTAAGTGCACCATGATTAGCATACATCCTGCATTTCTTAGCTAAATCATCTTCATTAGTAATTATTGCTCCAGCGTCTCCATAAGCTCCTAAATTCTTACCAGGATAAAAACTAAATGTTGCAGCTATTCCAAAGGTTCCCACTTTTTTACCATTATATTCTGCAAAATGAGCTTGTGCACAATCTTCAATAACAAAAAGATTGTATTTGTTAGCTAGTTTAATTATTGTATCCATTTCGCATGCCTGTCCATATAAATGCACAGGGATGATTGCTTTTGTTTTGGAAGTAATTTTTTCTTCAATCTTTGATGAATTAATTGTATAAAACTCATCTGTATCTACAA
The DNA here is from genome assembly GCA_013177855.1 of Ignavibacteria bacterium. NCBI lineage: Bacteria > Pseudomonadati > Ignavibacteriota > Ignavibacteria > Ignavibacteria bacterium. Next base: position 27,041 of record JABLYA010000001.1, on the reverse strand, counting down.
AAACAGGTTTTGCTCCACATTGGGTAATGGTCTCCGAGGTAGAAATCCAACTATGTGCCGTTGTTATTACTTCATCTCCGGGTCCAATACCAAGCATTTTTAAAACAATATAAATTGCATCTGTCCCATTAGCAACGCCGATACAATGCTTAACGCCATACTTTTCTGCAAATTCATTCTCAAATTTTTCTACATACTTACCTTTTATAAATGCTGTTTCTTTTATTACTTCTGAGATAACATAATCGATTTCTTCTTTCATAGCTTCATATTGAATTTTTAAATCAACAAAAGGTATCATAATTTATCCTTCAATCAGTTTTTTTAATATTTTAATTGCTAATGAATTATCAAATTTAAAACCCGTTTTTATCTCATCTAAATGTTTAATTGCATCCTCCATTTCTTCCAAGTTAGTAACAACTTTTGTATATCCTAACTCTTCTAACTTATAATGAAGGTCTTCATCCATATCACTTTTTACCGGTAGTTCGCCAAATTCATATCTTCTCGGCATTACTATAAATTTTTTATTCATTTTTAAACATTTGGTAACTATACCAGCGCTTTCCTGTGTTATTACAAATGATGAATTTTTGATCAATTCTTCTATTTCATTTTCGCTTTTAAAACTAAATAAATCCATATTATCTGAAAAATATTCTGTATGTCCAGCCTGGACGATCAATTTTTGGGTAATTTTTTTCTTCTTACATAAATCGTCTAAAATTTGTAGCATCCTAATAAAGGGCTCAGGGCGAGTTCCTAATGATACAAAAATATAATTATTAACGTTCAAATCATGTTTAACATTAACTTCATTTTTAAAAACTGGCCCACAATATATTGACCTAGGAAATAACTTTTCTTTTTTCCATTGTACAAGTACAATCCCACGCAGCTTATATACAAATCTACCAAATTTTGTTAGTGATTTTACATAAGAAAATGTATCAATATATATAAATCTAATTCTAAAAATAATAGAGAGTAAAAATGGTACTAAGCATGTAACGCCCGAACCTGTTGATAAAATAGTTGTTGGTCTTTCTTTTAGAAAGATTTTTATAATTTTTGGAATATGCGAAATGTACTGCCACGGCTTTTTATAATGAGCTTCTCTTATATAATACTTATCTTCAAATTTTAATGAAGATTCCGTCTGAGAAGATTTATTAGTAATCCAAAAGTGATTATACTTGGAGTAAAGCTCATCTAAATTCCTTAACTGTTCAAAATGACCCCCTCTTGTACATATCAATGCTAATTTAATTTTTCCCCTCATATTAATGAACTATAAATCTTTTCAATGATTTCAACAGTTTTTAACCCTTCTTCTCCACTTGTAGCTATTTCGGCTCCATTTTTAAGTACATCAATAACATTTTCGTAAACTTTATCATGATTAGACATTGATCCCTGATAAAAACCATAATCATTTGAAGGCCTTGATTCGGGTACATCAGTAATTTCATATCCATCAATACTTTGGTATTCCAGAACATTAAGATATTGTCCACCAACTTTCACAGTACCCTTTTCACCAAAAACAGTTATTGACCCTTCCATATTTTTCTTATAACTATTCACAGTGTAATTAATTGTTCCGAGTGCACCATTATTAAATTTTAGAATAACAACGCCGGTATCTTCAAACTCAATGGTATCTTTTAGCAAGAAATTAGCTCGATAACCTTTAACTTCAATAACATCCCCAATTAACCAATAAAGAAGATCAATAAAGTGGCTAAACTGAGTAAATAAGGTCCCTCCATCGAGTTTTTTTGTTCCTTTCCAATCAGAATTTTTATAGTATGTTTCAGTTCTATTCCAAAAACAATTGAGTTGGACATTAAAAATTTTACCTAATCTTCCCTCATCAATAACTTTTTTTAATGCCATTATTGGTGGATTAAATCGATTTTGCTTTACAATAAAAAGTTTTTTGTTATTTTTTTTTGCAGCATCAATCATTAATTGGCAATCTGCTACATTTAATGCCATTGGTTTTTCACATAATACATTATAACCAGCATTTAGTGCTTTGATAGTGTGTTCAGCATGTAAACCATTTGGAGTACAAATTGAAACAACATCAGTATCCATTTGAGATGATAATAAAGAATCAATATTATCATATATAATAGCATTATATTTTTTACCTAACTCAATAGCTTTATCTATTTTTATATCACAAACAGCAGTAAGAATACCTAATCTATTAATATGTTCAGCATGCCTCTGAGCTATTCTACCACAACCAACAATAGCAAATTTTAATTTTCCCAATTAATTTACTCCTACTAGATTTTGAATGATGTTATAATATTTGACAGCTTCATTGCTCCAAAAGAATTTCTTTCGAATTTCTTTTAGTTTTCTTCTTTTTTCGTACAAAAGGTCTTTATTGTCATAAATTTTTTTTATTAGTTTTATAAAAACATCAGGTTCAGTAAGATTGAAAAAAAACACATCCTCATCCGTAAAATAGTATGAAATCGCTTTATTCTTAATTACCAAAACAGGAATTCCAAGACTAATCAGTTCCAACAATTTTACAGGCAACATGTATTCTGTTGCATAAGATAATTCATAAGGTACTAAGCCCAGATTAAAATTAGATAAAACTTTCGGTAATTCTTCATATGGAATATTTTTATTTATAAAATTTACATATGATTCAAGTTTATTTCTTTTAATCAAGTTTTTAAGATATGTTTCATAATCACCTGATCCAATAATAGTAAGCTCAATATTAAAGTTATTAAATATATTAAATTTATAAAATAATTCGAGAATATATTGTAATCCAAATCTTTCAGCTATCGTACCATAATATACAAGATGAATTTTTCCATTTAGGTTATAGTTATATAGAAATTTGAATCTCTGTTCATCAGCTAAATTCATTACAACATCAATTTTTTCTATTGGCAATCCATCTGTCTTTAATACTTCGTTTCTTAAAAAAGAATGAGTAGTTATTACTTTATCAACAAATTTTGCCGATACTCTTTCTTCGAGTAATAATAATTTATAAAAAAAATTGTTTTTCGATAAATTAAATTTAGTTAGAAAAGTCAATGGTAATGGATCGTGAATATCAAGAATTAATTTAGCTCCAAATAATTTAGGAATAATAGCTGCAAAAACTAAAAAATCTGGCATATTATTAATATGTATAATTTTATAACGTTTTTTAATATAAAGAAAACTGGAAATTAAAAAAACAAACAAGAAAAAGATTAAATAATATAAAACATACAGGTATTTATTTTTCCCACGATAGCGTTTTAATGGTATATTTATAATATTGATACCTTTTAAGGGTGAACAAGAGTGTAAATTTTCATCTTTAAGACAAATAAAATCTACAAACATACCTCTTTCTACTAAAGCCGAGGACTCCTTAATTACTCGGGAATCTGTAGAATAGTTTGTGTATGCCACCATCAATATATTTATTTTCATTGCAGAATAATTTTTTTTCACTTCTACATTATCAAGTATATAATTAAGTTAATCATAAAGCATTTTATTAAAAATTATATTATCAGGATGAAATAATAGGACGATATCTTTATACTTCGAGCTTTCAATTAGTCATCTTTTATCATAGTTTTCAATATTTCAACATTTTTGCTCCATAATAAATGCTGAAGAATAGCAAGTTGTTGGATCTAAACTAATAGGTTGTTCATTTGGCTTTACCGCTTACCAAAGAAATATTTCATTCCTATTTTTAAACCCCAGTTAATATATTTCCCCGGTTCATTTAGTTCATAATGATTTAATTCATATTTATATTCACCTGATCCATGTTTTAATAAAATTTTAATATAATTTCCTTCTCTCTTTTTATGACAATCTAATTCATCTACAAAAGATGAGAACGTTTTCGAATTTTCTAAATGAAATACATAAATATGTTGACCACCTAACATAAGTTCGATTATCTTATTTGAAGGAAACGTAATCTTTTAAAAATTAATCTGGATATATTTTTTTCATTCACTAACCGAAGAATTAAGTATATTCGTTTAGATAATAAGTAGTTTAATATTTAATAAACATAAATTAGATGTTACTTCACTTAATGTTTTAATAAAATATTCTTTTAACCATGAAAGCGATTAAGATCATCTCAAATGATCAATGACAATAAGTCTTTATTAATCCTTATTAAGACGAGGATTTTTTTTAATTGTTTTTTGTTTCCAATAATTCCATATTTTTGATAGTATTTCAGGACGAAAAATTTGAACCGAATTATATTCTTTTGTAATTCCTCCATAACCTTTTTTAAAATGAGCTATTGATGGTGTGTTAGTACCGCCTAAATCGTACCAATAAAAACCATTACTTTTTGCCCATTTAATAATAAACCATTGAATGACATTATTAGGACATAATTTATTATATTCAGCTTTTGAAACTCCATCCCAATAATAACATGTTTTGTTAAAAAGTAAAAACACTCCCGCTGAAATTAATTTATTTTCATACTCAATAGTAAGCAGTTGAATTGATTTTTTAGGTAATTTATTAAACATGTTTAATAAAAATCTATTTGACAATTCATATTCCATTCCCTGTTTTTGATACAAAATTGTCCTTAGCTCCAAATATGAATTAATAATTTCAGGACTAATGTCAAACGAAATATTAAAATTATTTTTTTCCCCTTTTCTAATTTGATTTCTTGTTTTTGAATCAATTTTTTTCCATAACTCATCTTCAGTTTGAAGAAGAGATATTACAGAAGTAGTATAAGTATTGATTTGAGAATATTTTATATTTCTAACATTATTTGGAAACAATTCCCCTTGAGTTAATGATAAAATATTAGCCTTCATTGATTTTGCATAATCAAGAAGTGCATTAAAACATGTCTCAAATTTTCCTTCTTGGAATGCAAAGCCCATAAAGGGGGTTAAAGAATGTCTTATAGGTGAACCAACAACTTTAATAAAATACAAATTCGCTTTTATTAATGGTATTAATCCAACTAGAGAATTATCTTCATAAATAAAAAGTCCTAACGATTTAGCATTGGGATAATATATTTTTTGATAGTTTGTTACCCATGTAGAAGTCTGAAATATATTCCAATTATTAAATTCTAATAATTTTGCATCCCAATCATCATCAAGATTCACTATTTTGGTAATAATCATATCAGAAATTTAACAATTATTCAAGGGTGTTATTATAAACTGAAATCAACTTAGACTCCATATTTTCCCAATTATAGATAGTCTCAAAACATTTTCTACCATTCTGCCCCAAAATTTTAGCGTGATTTTTATTTTCAATCAGTTTTAAAATTGCTTCTGCAATTTCAGAATACGAACTTGAATCAATTAGAAATCCACAATTACATTCACCAATAATTTTGGCAATATTTGGGAAATTACAAGCAACAACTGGAATACCAGCAGCCATATAATCAAAAAGCTTATTTGGTATACCCATCATATTATTTTTTGAAACAGGTTGTAGCAATAAAATTCCAATATCTGAATTAAAGAGGTAGTCTGGAATTCTATTAAAATCCACCCAACCAGTAAATGTAAAATTCTTTTCTAACTTATTTACCTTTATAAAAGATTTCATCCATTCAATGTCTTCTTTTGGAGCTCTACCTATTGTTACAAAATTAATATCCGGATATTTCTGTATAACTTCTCTAGCGGCATATAAGTATTTGTCCAATCCTCTGGTTTTAATGTCTAAATTCCCCTCATGCACAATTGTTATAACTCCACTCATTATCTCTTTTCTCTTTTTATAATCTTTAAATTGTTCTTTTGAAGGACACACCATAACAATACTTACATTCTTGCATCCATAAGAAGTAAATCTTGGTATTAGATCTTCACGCACAACTATAATATGGTCAACAATCCTGGAAAACATTCTTTCAATCAAAAATATAAAGGTACCAACAAGATTTTTTACAAATCGAGATTTAATTTTCATTGGAATACTTGTAGCATGTTCCTCATGAACATCATAAATAAGTTTACATTTTAAAAATATTCTTAAGAAAAGTGCTGCAACCAATAATTCCGGTTCATGAAAATGATATACTTTAGCTTTAATTTTTAATGCAGTACGTGCCATTTGGAATACAGTAATAAATCTGCCCAGATTTCTTCTGCGTTTGAAACCGAGAACTTTTATTCCATCTAACTCAAACTCATCTTTTTCTGCTGGAGCTAATAATACTACACTATATCCTTTATTAACAAGGCTTTTTAACTCTTTATAAAAAATTCTATCATCATCATAAGGATGATAGGATGTCATCATACATACATCGTATTTTAATTTCTTATTCATAATTTCGAACAATGTATATCAATTTTGCTAGCGCAAAATACATCCACGCTTCCGACCACCTCAAATAGGCAATTTTTACTTTATGAAAAGGATATTTCCTGTAATAAAAATATCCACTTTTATCCTGCATATTATCTATTGTCCAGTTAGCGGTTCTTAATGCAATATTCAAATATTTTTGATTTAAAGGTGAAATCTGAGAAAAGCACAAAATTGTTTCAGCACAGCTGTGAATATCTATGGGATATTTTCTATTCACACGGTATAACGGTGAACCATCCTCATTTACCAGTTTATTCCTGTAAAATTCCATTCCCTTACTGATCGCATTTAAGATTCTCTCATCTGGACTCACTTTATAAATATCATATAAAGCGCGCAGTATAAACCCGGTATGATATGGATCGATCCTGCCGTCATTTGGATAAATATAATGCCAGGATCCATCCGGAAGTTGCGAATTAAGAGTAAATTCAAGAGCTTTTTTTGCCTTTTCTAAAGAAATTTTTCTATCAAATTGTGATGATTTAAATATAGTAGCTGCAGAAATAATATTTGCATTATAACATACTTCTCTATCAAAGGGTGTATAACTGAAGCTTAATTCATTCTCACTTATATTAGTAATATTTAATTCTTCTTCAAAGAATCTGCACCCCGAGACTATTACATCAAGATATTTCTGCTCTTTTGTAATCTTATAAATTTCTAGTAAACTGTCTATCACATTTGATGTTACAACGCTTGATGGGGTTCCTTCATTCAAAAGTTCTGCTGCCTGCCATTTAAAAGGATAACCCCAGCAAAAATTTTTATAACCTTTTGAGGGATTTTCTATAAGCCACTCTGCACACTGAATAGCTTTATCTAAATATTTAAAATCGTTTGAAGTCTTGTATCGAAAAATATATGCTCTGATAAGTAAAGCTAAAGCTTTCGCATTATAATTTTTATTAATATTAAATAAAAAAACAAAAAAATTCGGAATGGAATCAATCAAAATTGTCTGGAGTTTAATTAGTTTATTTTTGGTTAAAAATCTAAAGAATGGATGAGCAAGAATATCATAATGGTCAAATCCTATATGACCATTATAATTTATCCAATTTTCAAGTGAGAACAAGGATCTAAATATTTTTTCAGAGAGCTGGAGCAAGATTTAACCCGTCAGAAATTTGTTTATCTACTATAAAGCTAATTTCAGTTGCAAAAATAATCTCATCCAACGATATCGGTATTTCTGTTTTATTCAAAAGTGATTTAGCAAACTCTTCTAGTTCTTCTAAATAACCTTTCTCCACTTTCCAAGATTTTATTTTTTTATTGGAATTTTCGTATAATTCTAAACTTAAAAAGTCATTTATAATATAAACGTTACCATCACAATAAATCTCAATATATTCCTTTTGTAATTTTGGTGATCCGAATGAAGTATAAATTAAATTTCCAAAAGATCCATCTTCATATGATATTGTTGCAGAAAAATTATCTTTGACAAAATGATAATGTGTTGGATTTCTTATACTTCTTGATATCACATCAATTGGTTTTGAGGAAGTGAAATAATTCATTAAATCAAACATATGACAAGCTTCTCCAATAATTCTACCTCCCCCCTGAGGACCACGAGTCCAATGGTCAAGTGGAATATTACCTGCATTCACTCGATAATTAATAACCAAAGGATTAACTCTGTTAGAGATTTTTTCTTTTATTTTTTTTGAGAAGGGAGAAAATCTTCGATTAAATCCAACCATTAATGGTGTATTAAATTCCTTAATGATATTTACTATATTCTTTAGTTCATCAGGATTCATAGCTAATGGTTTTTCAACAAAAACGGATTTTCCAGCTTTGGCGCTAGCAATAACAAGTTCTGCATGCTGATTATGTCTAGTTGTAATAATAACTAAATCAATATCCTTATCGTTTAAAACACTGTTAATATTAGTCGTTGCATATTTTGCACCAAATTGTCTTGCTATTTCCTTTGCTTTGTATGGATTCCTATCAACAACTACCCCAATCGAATAATATTGAGATAGTTTCTTTAAATTGGGCAAATGGTTGCTAATTGCAAAACTTCCCGCACCAATTATAGCAGTATTAATTTTATTTTTTTTGAAGGTCCTGTTTGTTAGTACAATTCGAGAAAAGTTATAGTTTTCTCTCGGGATTATTATTTCTCCATACCGAAGAATTGCTGCGATCATTTTTTTATCAGTTGCCAGCGCATTAAATGCCTTTGAAGCCTCGCTAAAAGCAAAAACTTGAACAGGTAACTTTGATAAATCTATTTTCTTTGAAGCTATCAGTTCAAGATATTCATTCATATTCCTATTTTCAGTCCACCTAACATACGGATATGGATAATCATTACCTAAAATTTCATAATTCTCATCGTATCTTCCTGGACCATAAGAACACGAGATTAGGAAATCAGCTTCTTTCTCATAGAAAGGTTTTCTTTTCAGATTCATTCCAACTGCCCCAACCACAACGACCTTTCCTTTTTTCCGTACAATTTCCATTGCAGTATTCGTAACTTCTGAAGAACCAGAACTTGCCGTAATTATTACACTATCTGATCCCCAACCCCTTGTAATAGTGTTCACCTTAAATATAAGATCTTCTGTCGTAAGATTAATAGTAAAATCTGCACCTAATTCTCTAGCAATATTTAGTTTATCATCACTAATATCAACAGCAATTACCTTACAACCTGCCGCTTTTAAAATTTGAAGAGTTAATAATCCTATAAGTCCAGTCCCTAATATTGTGACAGTTTCACCTATTCTATTATCAGCTCTTCTAACACCCTGTAATGCAATTGCTCCTAAAGCAACCGAAGAGGCATCTTGGACTGAACAATTTTCGGGTATTTTTACAACTAAATTTCTATGGACACAAACAAATTCAGCATGATATGCATCACCTGCACATGCAACCATATCACCAGGTTTAAGATCATCAATGCCTTTACCAACTTCTTTTACAATTCCTGAACAACTATAACCTGTAGGCTTACCAAGATCAAGTTCCCTCCTGATTTTATCAATCATTCCAGTTAAACCATAAATGGGTAGCTGCTCAAGAACTTTCTTGACTTTATCAGGTTGTTTCCTAGCTTTGGTTAATAGTGATTCACCTGAAGTTGTAAGTGATGACAATTCTGTTCCTGAACTAATAAACGAGTATTTAACTTCGACCAAAACACAACCTTCGATAATTGAAGGTACAGGAACTTCCTCAATATGAACATTGCCTTTTCTTAATAATATCTGCTTCATATTACTTTAACTTTGTACGAATAAATTAAGATAAACCGATTCTTGTTCATTCCAGCTATAACGACGTTTTAATTCATCCGTAATATTTAGTTTATAGTTGTTGTTAATAATTTCTTTTATTGCTTCTGATAAACTTGATTTACTAATTTCTCTTAAACATACTCCAACTTTGTTCTTTTCAACAATATCTACAAGACCAGGATAATCATTTGTAATTACAGGAAGACCATTATTCAAATAATCATAAATTTTATTTGGGGCGCAAAAGTAATTATTTAAATTAGTGTTTTCATAGAAAGCTATTCCAATGTCATAATTTTTTAGAACCTCAGGAATTTTATAATTTTCAACGGGTGGTAATATTTTTATATTAGAAATTCCTTTTATCATTTGAATAAGCTTTTTTAAATATTTTTCCTCACCGGGACCAATAAAATCAAAACTACAGTTTTCTATGTCTTTTGCAGCAGCGATAAGTTCAGGGAGGCTTCTTCCTTTCCCGATTATACCTAGATATACTACCTTTATATTTTTTTTATCATCATAATTCACTTTTGGTTTATTAACCGCGATGAGATAAGGATAATTACCAATCATTACAAGTTTTCGGTCATCAACATTATATTTATTCTTAAAAAAATTTAATCTATGGAATTCGGGTAGTATGATATGATCACAATACTTCAGAGCATATTTCTGAATTGTTTTCCAGATAGTGTGCTTAATTCCAGTTTCTCTTTCAACAGATAATTCAGTATTGTCAAAAATAAGCTTAATACTTTTATTTTTCCTCTTTATAAGTATTCCTCCAATAATAGTAGCTAAACCGCAGCACTGAACAAATTGGATATCATTTCTGAGACTTATCTTTTTTGAGATATTCCATCCAAATTTTAACTGTTCAATAAATGAATTAAGCTTCCCTTTATCATAACGTATTTCATTCTGGTTAATTTCAAAATCAAAATTTTTTAGATCTTTTTCTTCGTTATTAATGTTGCCGAGATATACAACAGATTGAATTCCTGTCTTTTCAAGCGTTTTTATCATTTTGTGTATCCGACCTTGATACTTAAATTTACCTATAAAAATAAAAGCAACTTTTCCAGTCATATCAATAATTATTAATAAAAAACTCTACTATCCGTTTTGAAGCTAATCCATCACCATAAGGATTATTAGCCTTAGACATTTTATAGTATATTTTTTTTGAAGAAAGCACTTTATTTGTTTCAAAAAAAATCTTATTTGCATCAGTCCCAACTAATTTGCAATTACCTGAATATATTCCTTCTATCCTTTCTGTTGTTTTACGCATAACTAAAACTGGAATACCAAGAGAAGGAGCTTCTTCTTGTACACCCCCTGAGTCAGTTAAAACTAAATAACTTTTACTTAGAAGATATACAAAAGGTTCATATTCCATAGGAGGAAGAAGATATATATTTGTATTCTTTGAAAGATACTCTTTAACTGGTTTTTGCACATTTGGATTAAGATGCACTGGATAAATAATTTGGATATCATCATATTTATCAGCAATCTTTTTAATTCCTTTACATATATTCTTAAAACCTTCACCAAAACTTTCCCTCCTATGACCAGTAACTAAAATGTTCTTTTTACCATTCTTTAAATCCAATTTATAATTTTCTAGAAAATATCTATACCATTTTAAATCTTTTTTATTGTAACTTAGTTTTTCAACAACTTGCAACAAAGAATCTATGACCGTATTCCCGGAAACAATTATAGAATTCTCCTTAATACCCATTCTTATCAAATTGCTTTTAGCGAGTTTTGTGGGGGCAAAATGAAATCTTGCAATTGCACTCGTAAGAATTCTATTAATCTCTTCAGGAAAAGGATTGAACCTATCACCACTTCTCAATCCAGCTTCTACATGTGCAACGTCAATTTTTAAATAATATGCTGCTAAAGCCGCGGTGAATGTTGTAGTTGTATCGCCTTGAACAACAACCAAATCAGGTCTATCTTTTAGAAATATATCAGTTAATTTCGTAATTATTTTTGCTGTTAAAATATCCAAACTCTGGTTCTTGGTCATAATATTCAAGTCGTAATCAGGCTTTATAGAAAATAGTTTTAATACCTGATCCAGCATCTCTCTATGTTGAGCAGTTACACAAACTTTTGTAAGAAATTTTTTATTTTTTTTAAACTCCAATATTACTGGAGCTAGTTTTATAGCTTCAGGTCTTGTACCAAATACCACAAATATTTTTTTTCTTTTCATTTTTTCCCAAATTTTGAAAGAAAATCATCATTTTTCATACAAAAAAGAACATTTAGGTTTGCTTTTATTTATAATATATCCCACATCAACCCTAATATCTCTACTAATTTTATCTATTATATCGTTGGTGCTTATTCATTTAATTAATTTTGCTGAATTACCTCTATAAATAATATATGCTTCCACACTTTTTGTTAATTGTTAATATAAAATTAAATGCTATTAATGAACCAATTCCAATTAAAATTTCATTCAATATATTTTCTCTTTCTTTAACCAGAAATCATTTTTAATATTTATATTATTTTAATTTTTTCGAGTATTATTTTTTTAAAAGTTAAATTTTAAGCAACTTTTTTAATGTAAGATTTTAATATGTATTTTTTCAGCCTAGCATATTTAGTAGGAATAAATTTTTCAAAGAGTTTAATGTCTTCAGTTTCAAAGGGTTTTATTAAAAAAAATAATATAGAAAAAACGAATAAAGAAATTAAAAATTCAATAAGAACGTATTCAATAATAATTTTTTCTACATAAATGGTAAAACCTAACAATAAACTTATTAAAGATACTTTTAAAAGAGTCTTTTTGGGATATTTTATTCCCAAAAGGACAAATAACCTTCTAGAATAAATAACAAAACCCAAAAAGGCTCCAAATACTAATATTAGACTTGCTGCAACCACTCCATATTTGGGTATGAATAAAATGGAAAGTATTAATGTTAGAATTACTGTAAAACCAAACATTTTTGTAAAATATTTTTCCTCACCTATTGCATTCAGAGCAGCACCATTAACATACCCAACACTGTTAAAAATTATTAATGCTAATAACTGGAATGGTAGAATACTATCAAAATATTTAATACCATAAACAACCATTATTATCTGTTTAGAAAAACAAATAATAAAAGTAGCAAAGGGAAAAGATAAAACTAAAATGGTTTTATAGGCTAACCTATATATCTCTGTCATCCTTTCCTTGGATTCTTTATAAATAGATGATAATGTGGGAAATATTGCATTCATAAACATCTGAGGGACAATAAATAAAAATCCATTCATTTTTTGTGCTGCTGAAAAAATGCCAACTTCATGATCATTTGTATACCGTCGAAGAAAGATAATAATGATATTATTATATAACACTCCAATTAATGTCAATACTGCAAATGGTAAAGATTCTGTTATTGTTTTTTTAATAAAATTATATTTAATTAACCTAGGATTTATTGAAATATTAAATTCTGCAATCTTATGTAATTGCCATATATTAACTAAAAGGCGAACTGTTGAAGCAAAAGCAATTAGATAAATAATTCCCACCAAATTCAATTTTAGTTTTATACCAATCAAAACCCCCAATAAAGTAAGTAATGAATTTATAATTTGCCCAATGGCATCATATTTCATTTTTTCGAAAGCATAAAATATCGCTATCGCGGCAAGATTAATTGAGTAAAGAGTAGTTGTTAAAATTACAGCAATCATAATTTGTAAGGTATCCCGATCCCATCCCAGGAGCATAATAGTAGGTACAAAAATACCATAGATAAACACAGAAAGAAATGCTTTGATAAAAATCGTATTGTTGTAATATATATTAGCTGCGGCTTTATTCTGCGAAACATTTCTTATTACTAGACTTTGAAGTCCCAATTCCACAAATAAAGCTACTATTGCAATAGTTGATTGCGCAAAAGCATATTTGCCAAGTTCTTCGGGACCAACATAGCGCGAAAAAAGAGCCATCCATACAATACCAAAACCAAGTGTAAATATTTGACCTATTGTTAGATAACCTGTGTTTTTTAAAACTCTTTTTGCGGTGCTCATCTCAATTCTATCTTTTTGATTAGTTTTGCAGGAACTCCACCTACTAATGAATATGGTTCAACATCTTTCGTAACTGCACTATTTGGTGCTATTATTGAGTGGTGCCCAATCTTGACACCCGGATAAATTGTAGAGTTCCCACCAATATAAACATTGTTTTCAATCACAATTGGACTTGTAGTCCTATGGGTTTTATCACTCAATCTGTCTCCATATAAAACCTGTTGAGCACTACTATGTGTCCATAATCCTGTTGATGGTCCAGCAATATGTACATAATCGCCTATGGTTATATTATCTGAATAATCTAAAATACATCTAACACCAATATAAGTTTCCTTTCCAATTTTAATTTTACCATCACCTAGCCCCAAAGTGAGAACCTCGTATTCAATTTGACTATTTTCACCTACCTCAATATTTCTTAAAATCACATTTCGACCAACTGTTACATTAAAATTCAGTATTACATTCTCTAAAAGTATAGAATTCTTGCCTATCTTAACATTATCATATAATAAACAGTTTAAACCAATTTCTACAAATTTTGAAATAAGAACCCCATTACCAATATTAGATTTACGTTTTATTTTAAAAGAAAATACATTTGTTTTTCTTCCAATATGAAATCCTAATAAACGTAAAAGTAAACTATAATTCATTTTTAGTTCAGTACTCAATATTAAAATATGTAGATGTTTTTAATTAAAGATGCTATATATTTTTCTAATAACTTTATTTTTCACTGTTGTAAAGTATAAATCATAAAATTCTTCAGTTTTTTTCGTAAATCCCATTTTAAATAGTGCAATATTGGGGAGTTTTTCTTCTTCAACCCTAACCAAATCATATTTAGTGCAACCTTCTCTTTTAAACTGCTTCATTACTTCCCATTGAATAAGTTCGTTTTGTCCAAGATTTGGTGTATTTTCAAAGCTTGCGCCATGCCAATAATAACCGGTATTTTTATATTTAAGAAATATCCCTCCGGATAAAAATTCACCCTTGTATTTTGAAAGTAACACACGTGCCATTCCTACCGGATAAAAAGTTTTAAGTATTTCAGAATAGTATTCAATGGTTAGTGGTGATTTATTTAATTTTTTATAAAGTGAGGTTATCATTTTATAATATTCATTGATAAGCTCAGTACCTCCAAAAACAATCTCAATATTATTTTTTTCAGCCTTACGTATCATATTTCTTCTTTTAGAATTAAATGAAGCAAATATTTCATCTTCCTTAGGTAGTAAATCCACAATTGGAGTTTTAAGATTTCTAACTTTACAAGAAGAATTTAAATCATTCAAAACAAACCCGGGAGTACCAGTAATGAAGCAGGCACAATTTTTATAATTAGAGATAAAATGCTTAAAAAAAATATTTATTAATTCTCTTGATGAATTAACTTTTTCATCTCTAAAAAGAAACCCCCCATATGGTACTTCATACATCTGTGGTGGCGAATATATATTTGTAATGTTTTTTAATTTTTTAAAAACATGATATAAAATTAATGCCGTGATTTCTTTCTTATCGTTAATAATAATTCCTAATTGACATTTTGAATCGAAAACTTTACTTAAAATCATATTCCACTCAATTGTATGGAATATTGAAGAATTAGATGACCGAGAAATAAAAATTTTAATTTTATCTATTTCTTCTTTCGGTATATCTTCTAATGTAAAAATCTGAACATTATTTTTATTCATGAGAATTTTTTGAATGAAATATTGAAATTTTAATAATTAAATTATTCTAATGCTGTTTGTTTTTCCCTACAATATAATCTATCTGTAATTCCCATAATTGTGACCAAAGGTATAATCCCATCAATTCTGCCAAAAAAATCCCAATTAAAAAAATAACCCAATATCATTCCAGTAAATGCACCCAGTAAACCTATTGAGAATGCTTGTGAATTGAGATTATTTCCATTTTTCCTTAAAGAAAAGAGTTTACTATATATATTCCATATTATCAATAAAACCCACAAAAACCCAAATAAACCAAATTGCAAAAGCGTATTGCCCACGCCAACATCACCATTAATTTCATTTATAGCAATTTTAGTAAAACCATAACCAAAAAATGGACTTTGCAAAAAGAGAGCAATTTGAGCAGCATAAACAGCTAATCTCACATTAAAGCTATCATTTGATCCGCCAAATACATCAAAAATTGTAATTGCTCTACCAATTAAATTCTGAATAATGTTTATATTTCCAGAAGTATAATTGATAATAATTTGGTTAATAATTAGGGAAAAAATAAAAAAACTTAATATAAGGAAAATAAATTTTATCTTCTGCTTTTTTGCCAATAATAGGGAAATACTTAAGCCTAAAGATATATATAGCAACCAACTTCTTGTTAGTGCCAAGATAAAAGCAATTAATCCAAAGATAAATATTATTTTATTGGTATTCTTCAAGAAGTTAGTTGTTTTTGTGTGAGTCAATAAATATCCAAATGCAATAAAGAGACCTAAATATGTTAACACAGCTGCTCTGTTCCAGATATATAATACTTGCTCTCCCGAAGCTAAAGTTATTTCTGGGGCAACATCCCAATAGGGTCGAAGCTCTAATCTCTCAACAAGGACTAATCTTGACCCTGAAATTACTTCATAAAATTGAATTGCTAATGCTATTATCAATACCGTGTAAATAACTTTCACTAATTTGGTAATATCATTATTGTCTCGTATGTTAGCAATTATTACAAAATAAAATGAATAAGAAAAGAGTTTTCTAACAGAATTCAAGGCACCTCTTAATTCAAAATTCGCACTAAACATCGAAAAAATGAAGTTAATAATTACTAAAACAAATAACCATATAAAAATATTTTTAAATATTATTATTTCCCTTCTTTTATATATTTTGATCAAACTTATAAATACTAATATTCCAAGGAATAAATCATACAATTGAAAATCCCCCAAACCACTAAACTTTAACGTTGGCAATTCATTCATCTCAATAAGGTAGAAAAAGCGGGTTGATAATAAAAAAATTATAAATATCCCTATAAAAGGTTTTTTTATAGAAAGAATTAATAATACAAAAGCTAAAAAAAATATTAATGTTTGATTCACTTTTATCTTAAAAATTTGGGGACGTCTTCACCTTTTTTCTTGTGTACTAACCATAATAGCCCCGAAAAATAACCAATTATAATTGCTAAGGCGGGTTTATATCTTTTCTTTCTTATCTGGCCGAATGCATTTCTACAAGCATAATAAAAAAGATATATTAAAAATCTAATGAAAAATAGAAATCCTTTGTTCCTATAAATTGCTAATATTCTGCTCCTAATGGCAAAATATACTGACCTCGGACTGCTCGGCCCAATAGTATAGCTATGTTTATGCCATATCTTAGCACCTGGAACATAATAAAATTTCCATCCTTTTGACTTAGCCCTAGCTTGCCAATCGATTTCTTCCGAATGACAGAAGAAAGCTTCATCAAATCCACCAACATCTTTATATACTTCTCTTTTAACCAGCATGTAAATATCATCTAAAAAAATACGTTCTTCAATTTTTTCATATTGACCTTGATCTTTTTCACCTTCACCTATGGAACCTTTATACCATAAAAACGGATGTGCAGAGATGCCAACAGTTTGGAGAATACCTGGATTATCCATGTAATAAACTTTACCAGTTAAAAACCCAGCTTTTTGATTTTTTAAAGATTCAGCTGCATCTATTAAATAGCTAAGTGCAAATTTATCAATTTTGGTATCATTATTTACATACAAGCAATAATCAGCATTGCATTCATCAAATGCATATTTTAAACCTAAATTCATTCCTCCTGAATATCCCAAATTCTTTTCTGTCCTTATAACTATGACACTTGGAAATTCTTTTTCGACAAATTCTTTTGAATTGTCCGTAGAACCATTATCTACCATAATTACCTTAAAATTTGGGTATTCTAGCGCCAACATCGAAGAAAGACAATCTCTTAAAATTTCTTTCCCATTAAAATTTAAAACAGATACGACTACAAATGGTTTTTTTATCATAAATTAATTTCTATAATGTTTTATTACTATTACTATTTCTCATTCTCCATACAGGTTTAATATGTTCTAAACTAATTCATCACTTTTCACGCTTCTATTTACTTTTATCTAATATTGATTAATATTAAAAAATTTTCATTTTTTATTAAATACATAATCTAAACCAGACTAAAATCATCTTTTAACTTTAAGTTTTTATACACACCTAAGACTTTGCTATCAGAATTTTTAAAATAAATGTACTAATTGTTTCATCTGTCGAACCATTATCAACAATTACAACCTTATTTAAGTATTTAACACATCCTCATTTAAGGTTAAAAAATAAAATTCGATATTAAAATATTTACTGATAATTTTATTTACATATGGCCAATGAGCTGGTAAAGAAAAAGTAAATATTAAAAATTCTTCTATTTTATTAAATTTTAAATATCTCTTAAGTATTTAAATTATTCATTTTTTTGCAAACTAATATTAAACAAGTGCTTGGTTTTAAATCTTTAAATAAAAATGCTAATAAGGAAATGATCGGAATGAGAAAAGCTTTAATAAATGGTATTTTAATATAATTTAAATATGATAGTAATCTATCCATATAATAATTTTGAGTTTCTTTTAAGTTGACAATTTCAAGACCTTTGATACTATTTACAATATTTAGTATTTCGTCAACTTTTGGGAGTCCATATTTAATATGTTCTAATGTAAAATCAGAAACTTTTATACTCTTTTTATCACAATATCTAATTAAATCTATACATAATTTCTCAGCATGACTACCAAAAGGATTAAATAAAATGATATAATTTTTTGAAACTCTAGTCATTTCACTAATAAAATTTAATCTATTTGATTTCGGAATATGTTCTAGTGTGTGAACAGATATCACTATATCATATGAATTACTTTCAATATTAATGTTCTCTCCATAACCTTTTATAACAGTTTCAGAAAATTTTCTTGCGATTTCTAAAAATTGTTCATTCGGGTCATAAATAGCAATATCACTTCGTTTCAAGCTTCTTTCCAAATTTCCCCATCCTCCACCAACATCTAGAATGCTCATCCGATAATTTCCTTCCAATTCTTTCAAGATTTTCCTTATCACGTAAGCTCTATGATAACTATCAAATGAGTATAAAAATTGAAATAAATTTAGTGGAAGAATTTTCTGTAGCAAAGTAAGATAAATAATATCTATTGAGTTTAAAAAACCACCATTTTTTATTGTAAACGATTTTATTTTTTTTAAAAGTAATTTAATAGACATAAAAGTGCTATATTTATATTATTGTGTAACTATCAAAGTTTTTTAATTCATTAAGGACATATTCTATTTCTACTTCTCTTAAATCCACATGCAAAGGCAATGTAATGATTTTATAGTACTCACTTTCAGCAACTGGACAAGGACTGGCATATGGTTTAAATAATGGCTGCATAGTAAGCGGGGTATAATGACAACCAGTTGCAATACCTTTTGTTTTCAAATAAATAATCAAGTCCTCTTTTTTCTGGGTTTTTATAATAAACATCTGGTAGACATATTTATCAGGTTCATATGGTAAAGCAGGATTTATATAATTCAGGTTTTTAATTCCATTTAAATATTTTTTAATTATTTCACTTCTTCTTTTGTTCATTTCTGGCAATCTTTTTAATTGAGCAAGACCTATTGATGCAGCAAGATCATTCATATTATATTTCCAACCAAGAATTCTTAATTCATAGAACCAATGATAAGCATCTTTATTAAGAGCCGTGTAATCTTGAGCTGTTTTCCAATTATCTTTATCAATTCCAACCCACCGCATGGCTTTTACGTCTTTAAGTAAATCTGGATCATTTGAAACAATCATTCCACCATCACCAGTTGTCATACATTTTTTCTCTTCGAAACTAAAACATCCTATATCACCCCAAGTACCTAAAGCTTTTCCTTTATACAAACTACCAGTTGTATGAGCACAATCTTCGATGATCTTCAGATTTCTTTCTCTTGCCCAGGGTACTAGTTTCTCCATTGGAACTGGATGTCCTGCATAATGTACTGGAATAACTGCAACACAATCCTTATCATATTTTTTATCCAGATCTTCTAAACTTATTCCCAAAGTTATCGGATCAGAGTCAACAAAAACGGGGATTAAATCATTATATAAAACAGCTGATGCAGTAGCAGAAAAAGTCATCGCAGGTACTAGCACTTTTTTACCTTTTTGAAATCCAAAAACTCTAAGCGCTAAATGTAGTGCTGCGGTTGCCGAATTCAAACCAATAGCAACATTAACTCCAAGGTGTTCAGCCCATTTTTGTTCAAATTCATTTACTTTTGGGCCAAGGCCAATCCAGCCTCGCTTAAAAGCGTCCCTCACAGCCTCTAATTCCAAATCAGTTAGAGAAGGTTTAAATAATCTTATATTCATACATCTATACTATTATATTTATTAATAAATTCCTTTAAAGAGATATTAGATTTATCTTTTTCTGATAGAATTGGCTCATTTACTGGCCACTCAATCATCAATTCAGGATCATTCCATAAAATACCTACTTCGTATTCTCTTGCATAATAATTATCAACTTTATATAAAACTTCTGTAATATCCGTCAAAGTACAATAACCATGTGCAAAACCCCGAGGGATTAAGATCATTTTTCTATTTTCTTCACTTAATTCTATGCTTCCCCACTTGCCAAACGTTTTAGACCCTCTTCTTAAATCTACAAAAACATCGAATATAGTGCCTTTAATACATCGGATTAATTTGGTTTCCGAAAATGGTGGTAATTGTAAATGCAATCCTCTAATTATTCCTCTTCGTATCGATTTCGCTTGATTTTCCTGGACCCATTTATAATTTAATTTATGTGAATAAAAAATATTTTCATCAAAAACCCTCATAAAAAAACCCCGCTCATCTTCATGCGGTTTTAATTTAATTTCAAAAACACCTTTTAATTCAAGTTCTTTAATTTCCATCTTTTTTCATATTCTTCAATTTGTAGTAATGACAAATCAAAAACATTTTCACTTTTATATTTTTTATACCAATCGATCGTAAGTTTGATCGTTTCTTCAAAATTAAATATCGGTTCCCAATTTAGTATTTTAATGGCTTTTGTAATATCAAGTGCAAGATATTTTGCTTCTTTTGGCTTATCAATTTCATTTTCAATTTTATATGTACCCTCCCCATATTGTTTTATAATTTCTTTAACAAGTAATTCAACATTTTTATTATTATTATAATTTGGTCCAAAATTCCAAGCTCCTTGTAAAAATGTTTCTCCCTGCATTAACTTTTCAGCTAATAAAAGGTATCCTCCAATTGGTTCCAGAACATGTTGCCATGGTCTTGTTGCCATTGGATTACGAATAATGATAGTTTCTTTGTTTTCTAATGCTCTAATACAATCTGGGACAATTCTATTCTTTGACCAATCACCACCCCCAATCACATTTCCAGCCCGAACAGTTGCAACCAATTTATTATTTTGTTTATAAAAAAACGATTTTTGATATGCATTTACTATAATTTCGGCTGCAGATTTACTAGCACTATAAGGATCATCACCTCCGATTTTATCATTTTCTCTATAACCCCAAATCCATTCATTATTCTCGTATACTTTATCTGAAGTAATTACAACTAATATTTTAGCAGTCCTTGATTGACGAAATGCTTCTAAAATATTTAATGTTCCTAATGTATTTGTCTCAAATGTATATTTTGGCTCATCATAACTCTCTAAAACTAGTGGTTGTGCGGCTAAGTGAAAAATGATTTCGGGCTCAAATTTATCAATATATTCTTTTAACGAAAAATAATTTCTAATATCATCTCTAATATCATAAATTTTTTTATTTAACTCACATAATACAAAAATATCTTTATTAGTTTTGGGATCAAGAGCATATCCCGACACAATTGCTCCCAATTTTAATAACCATAGTGTCAACCAAGAACCTTTAAAACCTGTATGACCGGTTATGAAAACTTTTTTATCTTTATAAGAATTAAACATAATCTATTACTGCCAAACTTTCCATAATGGATTTTCTTTCCACATTTTATTTAGTAATAAATAATCTCTGTATGTATCCATACATTGCCAGAAACCTTTATGCTTGTAAACAGAAAGCTGTTTCATTTCAACAAGTTTATTAATTGGTTCTTTCTCTAGATCGACATTAGGATCATCTGGAATTAAGTCGAGAAATTCTCTTTTAAATATAAAAAATCCACCATTTATAGGTTCTTTATTTTCTGTTTCTTTAAGTTGTTGTTTAAATTGTTTCACAAAATTACCATCAGTAACAAGATCGCCGAACCTTGAAGCAGGAAACACACCGGTTACAGTTCCTATTGTTCCTGTCTTTTCATGAAATTCAATTAATTTATTAATATCAATATCCGAAACTGCATCTCCGTATGTGAGCATAAACCTATCTTCGTTTATATACTTACCGGCAATTTTCACTCTATATCCTGTCATAGTTTCATCACCAGTTTCAACTAAAGTTACCTTCCAATCATCTTTTATAGAACTATTATGAAGTATAACATTTCCGTTATTTGATAAATCAATCGTAAAATCAGAATTATATTTATAATAATTTAGAAAATAGTTTCTAATATAATCACCTTTATAGCCAAGAGCTAAAATAAATTCTTTAAATCCATAATGGGCATAGATTTTCATTATATGCCATAAAATCGGTTTCCCACCTATTTCAACCATTGGTTTTGGTTTAAATTCAGTTTCTTCTCTTAATCGAGTTCCCATCCCACCACATAATATTATTACTTTCATTTTATATTCTACTCCTATTTACTAAAGAATTCGTAGACCTAATTCAAGTAAAAGTTTAAATTAATAGATTTAATTTATGAACATAAAATAATTTTATAAAAAATCATTTTAAAAATAATTTTATATAACATTGAATGGAATTTAGATTTGATACCTTCTCTTTAATACTATACATAATTGAAAATTGTTTAAAATACTATTACTTATCTGAAGTATAGATTATATTTGCTTCTATCATCAAATTATCATAGATGAATTCAGCACGGTATGTATTATTAGCTAAAATACCACCAACTTTTGCAGCAGTAATAATTACAATTTCAGGTTTTTTAGCTCCAAAAAATTCGTTTACTGCTCTCTGATTTCTAAGGTCTAATTCTTTTGATGTTCTTAAAACAAAATTATTATAACCTTCAGATTGCAACTTCCTCAACACAGCCGAACCCACCATTCCAGTTTATCCAGCAATATAGATTTTCTTATTTATATCAACCACTCAAAATCATTTAATTAATTATGTAATCTCATATTTATTTACAGCTCCGCCCTGTCACTCCCAGAGCAACCCAGTACCAAAACAATTCATAATTTATAATTCGTATCTCTTCACTAACCCTAACCACCTAATCGAAAAGACTTATATTTTAATTCATTCATTTAATCATTAATCAAAATTAATGATATTGGTTCTAACAAAAAAAAGCAAGTAGAAAGATGTAAGTAATTACTTTCATTAAGCTTTCAATTTATTTAAATCTGTGTAAATCCGTGTTCATCCGTGTCCCAATTTGTATTTTTGAATAGAACACAGATAAACACAAATAAAAGCACAGATTCACTCAGATAAGTTTTTTAATCCGTGTAAATCCGTCCAAATACGTGCTCATCCGTGTCCCATCTTGAATTTTTAATAGAACACAGATAAACACAGATTAAACACAGATCTTCACAGATTATTTTTTTTAATCTGCGCAAATCCATCCAAATCCGTGTTCATCCGTGTCCCATTGAGGCTTTTTAATAGAACACATAACTTTTCATTTCGACAGACTCAGTGTTATATTCCCTTTGAAAAACTCAATCGGTTGTCTCGATACATCCCTCTTCAATGTCACCCTGAACTCGTTTCAGGGCTGAACTTGTTTCAGGGGTCACCCTGAACTTGTTTCAGGGTCTTCTCTGTTAAAACATTAGTTGCCGAAACAAGTTCGGCATGTCAGCTAAGGTTTTTCAACAAAATACGATTTGTCGTTGCATTCACTCGGGATTATTCGACAATCGATATACCGCAAGATTTCATACTTCGATAGATTCAGGATTAGATATGACCTACCAAATTTTTTATCCGTATAAATCCGTGTTCATCCGTGTCCCATTATAAATTTTTTGAATAGAACACAGATAAAAACACAAATTATCACAGATTATTTATCAGCGAAATCTGCGAGATCTGCGTGCCATTTATAAAAAAAATCGATTGTAATAAATTATTAGCTTCCTTAGAAGCGTCCTCTTTGTAGAAAAACACATACACAAAAAAAATCCAAAGCTCCATTAGGAGCGATCTATAAATCCAATCATCACTCCTCGCAGATTATCATTAATATCTGTGTAAATACGTCCATATCCGTGTTCATCCGTGTCCCATTTTTATTTTCTTAATAGAACACAGATTAATGCAGATAGAACACAGATCTCCACAGATTATTTTTTAACAATCTGTGTAAATCCGTCCAATCCGTGTTTATCCGTGTCCCATTTTTTTCTTAATAGGACACGGATTATCACAGATATTTTATCAGCGAAATCTGCGAGATCTGCGAGCTAATTTTGTTCTTTACTAAAATTAATTCCATACCCTAAAAATTTATTATAATCACACTAACCTTAAAATTGTCAAAATTGCTGATTTACCATCAATTCTCATACTCTCTTCTTTCAAAATCACATTGGATTTTTTCGCTTTCGAATCTGCATAATACCAAGCATTACATTTAATTTCATTTGTTTCAAATTCTTTCGATGAATTTAGTAAACTATTAGCGGCTGATTTGTAGGGTACATTACTGTTGGATCTAATATACTTGAATGGAAATTCCTCACTCTCAAACTTCCACTTTATCTTACCATCTTCACTAAATATAACTGCTATTGGCTCTGAACCTAATTGTGTATAACGTACAGCAGCCGCAGGTAGGGAAACACAAAATTCTTCTGAAACTAGCTTAAAATTTTCGATTGTAGGTTCTCTGTATTTCATAAAGTCTAAATAAAAATTTTCTGGCATCAGAAGATTCGCAGCAAATTCATTAGCAAATAATTCCCCTTCTCTGTCATCCATTTTATTACGTACTGTTTTAATTTCATATTGTGAACTCAAACTATTATTATATTTAGCATGAAAATAATGTCCCAATTCGTGAGCTATCGTAAATCTAATCCAACCTCTGTCGATAATCTTGCTATTTACTTTTATTATCCCTCCATCTTGATTAAATATTATTAATCCATCACCTTCAGTCAGCTCGATTGTTTCTATTAAAATACACTCTGAGTTTGCAATAATTTCTAAGTCTACTTCCTTTGGAAATTTAAAATCAAAGTCTTCATAAATTTTCTCAGCCATCTCTTTAGGGGTTATCAATTTTTTCCTTGTTTTCTTCACTTCTTTGTTTCCTTCTATAGTCAGCGATAAATTTTAATTTCTTCTTATCTTCGGTAGTCAAATCGTAATAAATCTTTTTATTATTTCTTCTGAATTGAATGGCTAATTCACCAATCTCATCTAACTTATCTTCATTGATAAGATTGAAACTGGATTTCATAAATTCATTAAATGCTGTTTTAAAGTTGTAGGCGTCATCCCTTTTCGATTGGGCTATGTATTTTTTAATTTCATCAAGAAGTTTTTGTCTTTCTTCTTCAAGATTGATACCTCTTTTTAGGAAATCTGCTTTTATCTTATCCTCTTCCCCCTCTAATTCTTTGTGAAGGAAAAGTAAAAAATTTAGAAGTTTATCTTTCATATTTCATTTCTCCATTTTTGTTAATTAATTTTATACATTTTCGAGAAATTTTTTTCTTGGTATTTCTAACAATTTTAATGTCAATATTAAGCTCACGAGCAATAATTCGATCTCTTAATTCACCATCCAAAATCATATTTAAGATTTCTAATGCAATTAGATCATCCTTAAAACTATCTATTAGTTTATTCTCCAGTTTTTTGTATTCTTTTTCATATTCTTCCTCTGATAAAATTTCCAATCTATCCAATGAGTCATACAACGACCAATCTGCATTTTTTCTATCATTAAAATCATATTGAATATTTCTTTTATTGTTTTTATTAATTAAAACCTCTTCGTCCTCATCATTTTCAGTATTATCCAGATTGTTTTCATTTTCTTCCATGGCTTTATCAATAATTTTTTCCATTTTAATCTTTTCTTTATCTTTATTTTTTATATCAATACCATTAATTCTGCAATATTTTTTGTACTCATTCCAGACCAAACTTTTGCAGACATTTATAAAAAATGCTATAAAGTCAGGGCAATTTGCTTTATCCCACCTTCTTCTTTTAGATTCATGAATTTCATCATCTAACAATTTGTGGGCGGCAATAGAAATAATATCTGTTGCCATAAGATTATTTATATAATGATCGTCTAC
The DNA here is from genome assembly GCA_013177855.1 of Ignavibacteria bacterium. Lineage (NCBI taxonomy): Bacteria > Pseudomonadati > Ignavibacteriota > Ignavibacteria > Ignavibacteria bacterium. The sequence continues at coordinate 771 of JABLYA010000001.1, read as the reverse complement.
AAGCAAATAGATTAAAGAGTCAATTATTCCTACAATTCTTATGTAGTCTTTATTAAAAGTCTTTTCTAATTCCAGGGCTATTTCTTCTTTTGTAGCATATTGGGGTTCTACTTTATTGATATTCTTTCTTTTAATTCGGGTTTGAATCATATAAGTTCTCCTATTTTATTCTTATTTAGTTAATTAATTATGTATCTATTAAATAAACCATATAATTAAAGAGAATAGATTATTATCTATCCCCTCCTATATTTATATTCTCCAATTTTTAAAATTTTGCCATTCTTCCATCCGTGCAAATCAGTCTAAATCCGTGTTCATCCGTGTCCCATTTTTAATTTTCTTAATAGAACACAGATTAACACTGATGAAACACAGATCTTCACAGATAAATTTCTAAAAAATCTGTGCAAATCCCTCTAAATCTGTGTTCATCCGTGTTCCATCTTAAATTTTTAATAGAACACAGATTAACGCAGATGAAGCACAGATCTTCACAGATTATTCTTTAACAATCTATGCAAATCAGTCTAAATCTGTGTCCATCCGTGTCCCATTATTTTAATTTTCTTAATAGAACACAGATAAACACAGATAGAACACAGATTCTCACAGATTTTTAATAAAAAATATTTCTATAGGTCGAGCCTGTCCAAAAAGTAAGTTTTTCAGATCAAAAATGTTGAAGAAATTACATTTGAAACTCTAAAAATATGAGGAGAAAAAAATACACCTTTAAGAGGCTGTTTCAAAATTTGCTAATCTCTTTAG